>NZ_JARGER010000001.1 GCF_029210375.1 Nocardioides sp. YIM 152315
TGTCATGTCGCAGGACATCGGTGACGAATCTGCATCAGGACATCGGTGACACTTTGAATCGTCTTGGTGGTGACACTTCTGCCCCGAGGCTTCGGCGGTGGCTGCCAGTGAACCCATCGATCCCCGTGTCCGTCTCGCGATCTCTCAGTGGCCCGAGGACGCGCCCCGCGGGGCGGTCTCGACGTTCTGTGCCGAGCACGGCATCTCCCGCAAGTCCTTCTACGAGCTGCGCAAGCGCGCCAAGACCGAGGGTCCGGCCGCGGTCCTCGAACCCCGGAGCCGTCGACCCAAGGCCACTCCGACGAAGCTGACCGAGGAGGTCAGGAAGCAGGCGATCGGGGTTCGTGCGGCGCTGGAGGCCTCCGGGCTGGACCACGGGCCGATCAGCGTGCACGACAAGATGCGAGCGATGGGCCTGGAGCAGGTGCCATCGGTAGCCTCGCTGGCCCGGATCTTCCGCGAGGCCGGCGTCGCCCGATTCGAGCCGAAGAAGCGACCCCGTTCGGCGTGGCGGCGGTTCGTCTACCCCGCCCCGAATGCCTGCTGGCAGCTGGATGCGACCGAGTACGTCCTGACCGGCGGGCGCAAGTGCGTGATCTTCCAGCTCATCGACGACCACTCCCGCTACGCGGTCGCCTCCCACGTCGCCTGGGGCGAGACCGTCATAGATGCGATCACAGTGGTGGACAAGGCCATTGCCGCCCACGGTGTCCCGCAACGCCTGCTGTCCGATAACGGACTCGCGCTCAACCCGTCCCGGCGCGGGTACCTGGGCCAACTCGTCGACCACGTATCCCGACTCGGGGTCGAGCCGATCACCGGGAAGCCGTACAAGCCGACCACCCAGGGCAAGAACGAACGCTTCCACCAGACCCTGTTCCGCTACCTCGACAAGCAGCCGCTCGCCGAATCGCTGACCGAGCTCCAGGCCCAGGTCGACGCCTTCGACCACATCTACAACACCGAACGTCCGCACCAAGGACTACCGGGCCGCGTCACACCGTTGGCGGCGTGGGAAGCGACACCGAAGGCCGACCCGCCCCGCCCCCGCACGGACCAGACGCCATGGTTCGACCGGCCCGTGCCGCAGCGGTACAAGCATCCGCAACCACCGCCGCCGGCCGACCTGCCGGCCGACACCCGCATCCGGAAGGTCAGCACCGGCGGCACCGTCCACGTGGACAAGGTCTTCTACAAGATCGACGTCGACCACGCCTTCAAACAGGTCCTCGTCATCGCCCA
>NZ_JARGER010000010.1 GCF_029210375.1 Nocardioides sp. YIM 152315
GCGGGTCGCGATGCTCCTCCGCGACCACGGCTGCACCGCCGAGGGCTGCGACCACACCACCGGCCTCCACGCCCACCACCGCACCCGCTGGAGCGACGGAGGAACCACCAGCCTCGACAACGCGGTGTCCCCTGTGCCACTGGCACCACAACCGCGCCCACGATTCGAGCTACGACACGACCTACCTGCCCACCGGGAAGGTCCAGTTCCACCGTCGCATGTGAGGCGGTGAGAGCCCCATGCCCTTCCTCAATGATCGCCTCCGTGCCGTGTCAGCGGTGAACGGTGCGGGGTTGGCGCGGCAGCCCGAGGATCCGCTCTCCGGCGACGTTCCGGAGGATCTGGGTCGTGCCGCCCGCGATCGACAGGCACCGGGTGTTGAGCATCTCCCAGACGTCGCGGCGTACCTCGTCCGACGCGTCGAGCAGCACGTCGTCGCCGTGCAGGGAGACGACCAGCTCGGCGCCGTCCTGCCGGTTGCGTACGCCGAGCAGCTTGGCCACGCTCGACTCCGGGCCGGGTCCCCGGCCGGCGAGGGAGCGCAGAGTGGCCCGGACGCCGAGCAGCGAGCAGACCGTCGACGACGCGATCGAGTGGCCGACCGCCACCTGCTGGGCGGGCGTGACGCCGGCGGTGGCGAGCTCGACCGCGCGCTCGGTGCTCGTCGACAGTCGACTGCCGGCCATCGCGACCCGCTCGTTGGCCAGCGTCGTGCGGGCCAGTCGCCAGCCGTCGTCGACGTCGCCCACGACCATCTCGTCGGGCACGAACACGTCGTCGAGGAACACCTCGTTGAAGAGCGCCTTGCCGGTGATCTCGCGCAGCGGGCGCACGTCGATGCCGGGACTGTTCCGCATGTCGACCAGGAAGTAGCTGATGCCCCGGTGCTTGGGCGCGTCCGGATCGGTGCGCGCCAGGCAGATGCCCCAGTCGGCGCGCTCCGCGACCGAGTTCCAGACCTTCTGCCCCGACAGCCGCCAGCCGCCGTCGACCCGGGACGCGCGGGTTCGCAACGACGCCAGGTCGGAGCCGGCGCCCGGCTCGGAGAACAGCTGGCACCACACCAGATCCCCCAGCAGCGAGGGCTTCACGAACCGCTCGCGCTGCGCGTCGGTGCCGTGCTCGAGGATCGTGGGCAGCGCCCAGGCGGCGATCACGAGGTCGGGTCGGCTCAGACCGGAGCGCGCGAGCTCCTGGTCGATGACGATCTGGGTGACCGCGTCGGCGCCGAGCCCGTACGGCGCCGGCCAGTGGGGCGTGAGGTAGCCGGTCTCGACGTACGCCGCTCGGCGCTGCTCCTCGGGCAGCTGCGCGATCCGCTCGACGGTCGCCCGAACGTCGTCGCGGATCGGCCCGTCCCGGCCCTCGAGGTCGAGGTGCACGCGACGACGTACGCCGTCGACCGCCGCCGCGGTGAGCCGCTCGGCGGCCGCGTCGCCGTCGCCGACCAGCGCCCGCAGCGCGAGCGCCCGGCGCAGGTAGAGGTGGGCGTCGTGCTCGAAGGTGAAGCCGATCCCGCCGAGCACCTGGATGCACGCCTTCGCGACCTCGACCGCCCCGTCGAAGCAGGTCGCGTGCGCCACGGCGGCGGCGAACTCCCACTGGTCCTCGTCGCGGGCGTCCGCGGCCGAGGCCGCGTCCCACGCGGCCGCCGTCACCGCCTCCGCCGTCTCGAGCATCTCCGCGCACAGATGCTTGACGGCCTGGAACGCACCGATCCTCTGCCCGAACTGCTCGCGTACCTTCGCGTACTCGACCGCGGTCGACAGGCACCATCGTGCTACGCCGGCAGCCTCGGCGGCGGCCAGGGTGATCGCCGTACGTCGGACCCGCTCGTCCGCCTCGACCGCGCGCGGCTCGACGACACGGCCGTGCCGCGCGCCGAGATCCAGCCCCGCCTCGGGCCGCACCTCGCCCACGAAGAAGCTCCCGTCGGGCCCGAGGACCTCGTCGGCCGTGCCGCCGTCCCACACCGCGCCGCCCGGCCGGACCTGCACGCCGTAGCGGCCGGGCCGTCCGGTCAGCGTCGAGCCGATGGCCGCGCCGAGCAATCCACCCGGCACCAGCTCGTGCGCACAGGCCTCGAGCGCGACCGCCTGGTCGAGCACGGTGCCACCCCCACCACCGGCGGACTCGGGCGCCGCGATCGCGTGGACGTCCATGTCCCGGACGGCCTGCCAGACCCGGCCGAACCGCTCGCCGACGTCGCCCTCGGCCGCACGAGCGAGCTCGCGGCCCTTCAGGTCGGCGGCCCACTTGCGCAGGCTTGCGGCCAGCTCGAGGTGCTCGTCGGAGATGCCGATGGACATGTACCCCTCCAGGCGAGTGGTCTCGAGGCGGGCGCAGCACGCCCGCCTCGGCCACCGAGAAACTAGAACGTGTTCCAATCCTACTAGAGTTCTCGCCGTGAGCACCGACTGGATCGACCACGCCGTGGCCGCCAAGGGCTTCATGCCCGAGGACGAGGGGATGCTGCTGCACCGCTACGCGCTCGACCGGCTGCCCCACGGGCCGGTGCTCGAGGTCGGGACGTACTGCGGCAAGTCCGCGATCTACCTCGGTGCCGCGGCGCGCGAGGTGGGCGGGCCCCAGGCGGTCGTGTTCACCGTCGACCACCACCGTGGGTCGGAGGAGAACCAGGCGGGCTGGGAGCACCACGACGCGTCGCTGGTCGACGCCGAGTTCGGGCTGATGGACACGCTGCCGGTGTTCCGCAGGACCATCGCCCGCGCCGGGCTCGAGGACCGGGTCGTCGCCGTGATCGGCAGGAGCACCACGGTGAGCGCGCACTGGCGCACTCCCCTGTCGCTGCTGTTCATCGACGGCGGGCACGCCGAGGTGCACGCGCAGAACGACTACACCGGCTGGGCGCACTGGCTCGTGCGCGACGGGCTGCTCGTCATCCACGACGTGTTCCCCGACCCGTCCGACGGCGGGCAGCCGCCGTACCACGTCTTCCTCCGCGCGCTGGAGGGCGGCGCCTTCACCGAGGTGGAGGCACTGGGCTCGATGCGGGTGCTGCGGCGGACGTCCGGGGACGCCGGCGACCTACTGGACTGAGACGGAGTCGGCCGAGGGGCAGCCGCACTCGAGCGCGAGCTCGGCGAAGTGCGGCGCCAGCGAGGTGCCCCGCATGATCCCCGACCCTGCCGTGCTGTGCCCCGCGACCTCGCCGAGGGCGTCGACCGCGAGGATCACCGCGGCCGCGGTGTACGTCGTGTGCTCCACGGGCCAGTGCACGTTGCGCGGCTCGCCGGTCTCGGGGTCGGCCTCGCCCTCGCCGTAGACCCAGCCGGTCCAGTAGCGCCCGTCGTCCTCCCGCAGGTGCTGCACGTCCGCGAGCAGTGCCAGGGCGCGACGGTGGTCGCCGAGCAGGTCGAGCGCCATCGCGAGCTCGCAGGTCTCGGCGCCGGTGACCCAGGGGTTGGTGTCCACGCAGTGGATCCCGAGCCCCGGCACGACGAAGTCGTCCCACCGGCGGTCGAGCAGCTCGAACGCGTCGCGACCGCGCACCGCCCCGCCCAGCACCGGGTAGTACCAGTCCATCGAGTAGGTCGACTTGTCCTCGAACAGGTCGCGGTGCTCGCGCACGGCGTGGCCCAGCCGGCCGCCGGCGAGCTCCCACTCGGGCTGCGGGTCGTCGAGCAGGTCCGCGAGCGCGACGCCCGCGCGCAGCGACTGGTAGATGCTCGAGCAGCCCGTGAGCAGGCAGTAGTCCTCGGTCGGCGTGTAGTTGATGCCGCCCCACGCCACCTGCTGGGAGACCACCCAGTCGAGCGCGGCGCGCACCGTCGGCCAGTAGTGCCGGACGAAGCCGATGTCGCGACGGACCAGCCAGTGGTGCCAGACGCCGACCGCGAGGTACGCCGTCATGTTGACGTCGCCGCGGTCGTCCTCGGGCACGCCGTTCACGATCTTCATCGGGAACGAGCCCTCGGCGTGCTGGAGCGCCGGCATCCACGCGTAGGCGCGCTCCGCGGCCTCGACCTCGCCGCCGACGAGCATCGCCATGGCGGCCTCGACGTGGTTCCACATGTCGACGTGCTCGCCGACCGTCCACGGCACCGCGCCCCAGGGCTCCTGCATGGCCACGATGGAAGCCGCGGTCGCCGCCACCTGCTCGGCGGAGAGGATGCCCTCGACGTACGGAAGCTGCGCGAGCGGGTCCCTCATGAAAGCGCTTCGGGCTTGCGGAAGTAGAGCACCATGCTCTTGCCGATGAGCGGGTCGAGCACCCTGGCGGCGACCCGGAGCGTCGTGGGCTGCTTCATGATCTCCCACACCAGCAGCTTGTGGTACGCCTTCGCGAGCGGATGGTCGTCGTTCTCCACCCCGACGGCGCACTTGATCCACCAGTAGGGCGCGTGCAGGCCGTGGGCGTAGTCCTTGCCCTCGAAGACCATCGCGTCGCCCGGCGTGCCGTCGTTGAACCGCCCGGCCTTGGTCACCTTGTCGACCAGCTCCAGGTCTGTGTAGATCCGGATGTGGCCGCCTGCGGCGTTGTGGTAGGGGTGAGAGAGTCGCCAGTTGATCACCTCGGGGAGCCAGCGCGGCACCGTGATCGCCATCGTGCCGCCCGGCCGCAGCACCCGGACCAGCTCCTTGATCGCGTCGACGTCGGCGTGGATGTGCTCGAGCACCTCGGCCGCCACGATCCGGTCGAACTCACCGTCCGCGAAGGGCAGCTCGAGCGCGTCGCCCTGCTTGATGTCCGCGTTCGCACCCTCGGGGACCTCGCCCTGCTCCTTCATGGCGCCGAAGATCTCCAGCACCCCGGCCAGCTCGTCGGCGTCCATGTCGAAGGCGACCACGTCGGCGCCGCGTCGGTACATCTCGAACGCATGCCGACCGCCACCGCAGCCCATGTCGAGCACGCGGTCGCCCGGGAGCAGCCCGAGCCGGTCGAAGTCAACGGTGAGCACTGCTGTCCTCTCGGTAGTCCTCGATCACTTCCTCGTACGCCGCGGCGACCTTCTGGGCCACGGCACGCCAGCTGAACATCTCCTCGACCCGGCGACGACCGGCGGCGCCGTACCGCTCCCGTCGCTCGTGGTCGTCGAGCAGCGCGGCGATGGCGTGCTCGAGCTCGCCGACGTCGCCGGGCGTGACGAGGTCGGCGCAGAGCCCGTCGGGGCCGACGACCTCGGGGATCGCGCCCGCGTCGGAGACGACCAGCGCGGTGCCGCAGGCCATCAGCTCCGCGGTCGGGAGCGAGAACCCCTCGTAGAGCGACGGCACGCACGCCACCTCGGCCGACCCCATCAGCTCGACGAGCTCGGCGTCGCTGACACCGTGCACGAAGCGTACGGAGTCGCCGATCGAGAGCTTGTCGATGAGCCGCTCCGTGCGGCCGCCGGGCTTCGGCTTCGTGACCAGGAAGAGCTCCACGTCGCGCTCGGTACGCAGCTTGGCGAACGCCTCGAGCAGCGTGGCGATGCCCTTCATCGGGGCGTCGGCGCTGGCCATCGCCATGATCCGGCCCGGCACCCGGGGCTTGGTCGGCGGCACGAAGACGTCGTCGACGCCGAGCAGGATCACCTGCATCCGCGCGGGGTCGACGCCGAAGTCACGGGCGATGTCGCGCCGGGAGGTCTCGGAGGGCGTGAGGACCTTGCGCGCCCGCCGCGCCACCCGCGCCTGCATCCTCACGAAGCCGTACCAGCGGGAGAGCGTGAGCTTGCGCCACGGGTTCCTGGTCGACCTGATGTCGATGCGCCGGTCGTAGCTGATCGGGTGGTGCAGGGTGGTGATCAGCGGCAGCCCGAGCTTCTCGATCTCCAGCATGCCGTAGCCGAGCACCTGGTTGTCGTGGACGATGTCGAAGTCGTCGACGCGGTCGCGGAGCGCGCGTACGGCGCGCAGGCTGAACGTCTTGGGCTCGGGGAAGCCCGCCACGCACATCGTGGCGAACTCCTCGACGTCGATGCGGTCGCGGAACTCCTTGAGCCTCGGCACCCGGAAGGGGTCCGGCTCGCGGTAGAGGTCGAGGCTCGGCAGCCTCGTCAGCGTCACGCCCGGGTCGAGCTCGGGGTAGGGCTGCCCGGAGAACACCTCGACCGAGTGACCGAGATTGGTCAGCTCGCGACTCAGATGGCGGATGTAGATGCCCTGGCCTCCGCAGTGCGGCTTGCTCCGATAGGACAGCAACGCGACTCGCATCCGCATCCTCTTTCCCTTGCCTGCTCCCGCCGGCGATCCCGGGGGCTTCTAGTGGGCCGGATGCGATGACACGCCGAGCCAGCCAAAGTGGAACGTGTTCCTATTTTAGACCATGGATTGCTAGCCTAGACCGGCAAGTGTGGCGTTGGTACCGACGGGTAGCTCCGGAGTCCTCCTAGACTCAGTGGGTTCCGACACCGCCGCATCCAGGAGACATGGGGGACCGTGTGAGCACCGCCAACTCGCTGGCAGTGGATGATCTCGGCTCGGCCGCGCAGCGCGACCGACGCAAGCGCATCCTCGACGCCACGATCCAGCTCGCGTCCCAGGGCGGCTTCGACGCCGTCCAGATGCGCGCGGTCGCCGACCGGGCCGACGTGGCCCTCGGCACGCTCTACCGCTACTTCCCCTCCAAGATCCACCTGCTGGTCTCCGCGCTGCAGCGCGAGTTCGAGCGCACCGAGGCGGCGACGCGGGACCGGCCGGTCGAGGGCGAGACGACCGCCGACCGGGTGATCAGCGTCCTCAAGGGCACCACGCGAGGCATGCAGAGCGACCCGCAGCTGACCGAGGCGCTCACCCGCGCGTTCATGTTCGCCGACGCCTCCGTCGCGGCCGAGATCCACCAGGTCGGCATGCTGCTCACCTCGATGCTGACCCGCGCCATGTACCCCGAGGGCCACGACGAGCTCACCGAGGAGGACGTCGCCATCGCCCGCGTCATCGGCGACGTCTGGCTCTCCGCGCTGGTGGGCTGGGTCACCGGCCGCACCTCCGCCGCCGAGACCGGGCAGCAGATCGAGGTCGCGGTCAAGCTGCTGCTGCGCGACTGACCGGGCCTGCGCCCGGGGCCCGTCAGGGCGTCGCGGTCGGCGGCGTCATGGGCGGGTCCACCGCGATCCGGGCCGAGGCGAAGGCGTGGGTCGACGTCCGCGGCAGGCGCACGACGTAGCGGGTCGTCCGGACCGGCGACGGCACGTCGAAGCGAGCGTGCCCGGAGCCGTCGAGAGCGGCCCGCGCCTGCTGGACCAGCGCGCCGTCGCGGCGGACCAGCAGCACCACCGAGTCGCCCGCACGGGCGCCCGACGCGGCGACGTCCAGGGTCGTCACCGCGCCGGACGCCTGCGCCGACAGGACCAGCGTCGGCTGCACCTCGATCCGCCAGGCCGTGCTGCGCACTCCGCCGGCGCGTAGCCGGACGGCGGTGCTCTGCTGCAGCGGGCCCGTCGTGACCGAGACCGAGCCGTCGGCCGCCGTGCGAGCCACGGCGATGCGGTGCCACCCGCTGGTCCCCCGGCCCTGGAGCACCACCGCGACGTCGGGGACCGGAGCGCCGTCGGCGGCGGCGACCCCGCCGGTGACGACGGCGGTGCCCCCCGGCGCCACCCGCTGGCCGGCACCCGCGGAGACGATGTCGACCGAGGCCGGCGTGACGACCGGCGGCGTGGGGGTCGGGGTGGGCGTCGGAGTCGTGGTGGGCGTCGGGGTGGGCGTCGGGGTGGGCGTGGGGGTCGGGGTGGGCGTCGGAGTCGTGGTCGGCGACGCAGTCGGGTCGGTCGGCGACGCCGTGGGCGACCCGGAGGGCGTGGCGGTCGGCGACGTCTGGTCGGTCGGGGACGTGCTGTCGCTCGGGTCCGCGGACGGCGACGCGTCGTCGGTGGGCGAGGCCGAGCCCGACGGCAGCTGCGACGGCGAGACCGACGGCTGGGACTCCGGCGACGACGACGGCCCGGGCGCGGCGGACGCGTCGGGCGGGGTCGGCTCCGGGGTGGACCGCGCCTGGGGCGCCTGCACGCGCCGCTGGGACTCCGCCGGCGGGACGCCGATCGGGGCCAGCACCGAGTGGAACACGCTCTGGACGGGGTCCGGCAGGCTGCTCGCGTACGCCGCGGCGACGCCGGCGCTCGCCACCGCGAAGACCACGGCCAGCGAGGAGCCCGCGCCGAGGCGGCGCACCACCGCGCGACGGGCACCACCGGACGAGGCCGCGGCCACGGGCGGCACGGCGTGCTCCGAACGGGCGGCGCGGAACATGTCGACGTACCGCGCCTCCTCGGAGAGCTCGGCGGGCGAACCGGGCGCGCGCAGCGCGCGCTCCAGCGGCGTCTCGTCGTTCGTCTCGCCACTCATCGCGCTTCGCCTCCTTCCGGTTCGTGCCCGGCGGTCCGGGACAGGGTCTTCAGTGCTCGATGGACGCCTACTCGTACGGCGCCCGGTCTCTTGTCGACCAGCCTCGCCACGTCTGCGACGTCGAGGCCGGCCACGACCCGCAGCATCACCATCTCGGCCTGCGCGGGCGGCAGCGTGGCCACCAGCCGGAGGGCCGCCGCGGTGGCGTCGTTCTCGACCGCGTCGTCCTCGGCGCTCGGGGCCGTCGACTCCCGGCCGACCGCCTCGCCGGGATCGGCGACCGGCACGACGCTGAGCCCCCGAGAACGGGCCCGCCCCTGGTCGATCGCCCGGTGCCGCGCGATCGTGAACAGCCAGGCGCGGAACTCCGCCATCCCACCCTCGAACGCCGCGAGCCCCTTCACCACGTGCATCCAGGTCTCGGCGGCGAGGTCCTCGGCCCCGTCGTCGCCGCGCACACGCAGGTAGCGGATCAGCCGGGGGTGCAGGTCCCGCCACAGCGCCGCGAACCCCACCTCGTCGCCGGCCCGCGCGGCCACCAGGGCGTGCTCGAGGTCGGACATCGGCTCGTCGCGGTCCCGGAACTCGTCGAGCTCCACGACCTGCGCCGTCGGGCGGGCGCGGGACGGCGTCGTCCCGTGTCCGCGCGGCAGGCGCCGATCGTCGCTCGCGTCCAGCTCAGCTCCCAGGGTTGTCACCGGTCGGCCTCATCCGGTCCGCGCCGCCCCGCCGGGGGCGACGACGCGCACGCCGGCGTACGACCGACGGTAACCGGTGTCCGGTGCCCGCACCTGCACCTCGACGGCGCGGCTGCGTCCAGACGGAAGGCCGGCCGCCGGCACGACCCGCAGCCGGTAGCGGGTGGTGCCCTCCGGGGTGACCGTGAACGACACGGTGCCGTCGGCGGCACTCACGGAGGTGTCCGCGACCTGCCAACGCGTGCTCGGCTGCGTGCGCTCCCTCAGCTCGACGGTCGCCCCCGCGACCGGGCTCTCGCCGTGGACCACGCTGCCCGCGACCAGCGTGCTCTCCCCGGGCTGGACCTGCGGCGGCTCGGCGATGATCGTCACCGTCGGTCGGACGTCGACGTCGACGATCGCGCTGGTCGTGGGGCGGAACGTCGCGGAGCCGGCGTACCCGAGCTGGTAGGTCGTCTGCACTCGCGGCCGGACGCCGAAGCGGATCCGGCCCTCGCGACCGGTGCGCTTGCTGGTGACGAACTGCCACTCCGGCTCGGTCGCGGTGCGGGAGAGCAGCACGACGGACTTCCCCGGCAGCACGGTGTGCGACGCGCGGAGCGTGCCGCGCAGCACCGCGCGTCGGCCGGCACCGACGACGCCCTTGACGGCGCGGGCCGAGAGGGTCGTCGCGTGCCGCCGCTGCGGGCGCTCCGAGGTGCGCACGCGCAGCGTCGCCACGCCGCTGAGCCGCGGCTGGGCGTCCGTGTCGCCGGCGTAGGCCCAGCGGTAGCGCGTGGTCACCTCGGGCCGCACCACCAGGCGGACGTTGCCCCTGCTGCCGGCGAGGGCGGTCCCGACGGGCGTGAACGTCGCCTCGCCCCTCGCGCGCGCCTCGAGGGCGAGCTCGCGTCCCTCGGCCGGCAGTCCCTCCACCTGCAGGTTGCCGACGACCGCCCCGGTCCGGCCCGGCGCGACGGACGGCTGCACGGTCCTGATCGAGATCGAGGTGGCGGCCGGGGCCGCGGTCGGCGCTGCTGTCGACGCCCCTGCCGACGCACCGGTCACGGCTCCGGCCGCCCCTGACCCGACGAGCGAGGAGGCGACGAGCGCGGTGACGACGACGCCCCTCCGCACGCGGGAGCGGGTGGACGCGCGGAACGACCCGCGTGCTCCGGTCATGTCCTGCCTCCTCGGTCGTCCGTCGCGTCTCACCACCAAGAGCGTCCGAGAGCTCGATCGCGTTACACCCCGCCGCCGGGCACGGCCCCTCGACCGGTGCGGCGCCGACCTGAGGACGAACACCGGAGGTTCACGTGCCGGGCCACCAGCCGTCGACCGGGCCCGACGCGGGGTTCACGCGCCGTCAGAAATATCGGACGGCGGGCGCCGCGAAGGCCCCACTCGCCCTCGACAGAAGGAGAAGTCGTGAGATCACGACCTGTGCCGCGACTGGTAGCCCTTGCCCTGCGAGCGTCGTCCAGCGCGTGCTCTCGCAAGGCGCCGGAGCGAAGTCATACCGAACCGTCTTCCGAGCGACGGCAACGCAGCGAGAGTGCGTGATGGGCGGCGCGCAGCGGGCGAAGGCTGCCGGTCGCGGCGCAGGCCCGGGACGGCTGTGGCCACGCGCCGCGGCCGTCAGCCTGGGACTGGCGCTGATGGGCGCCGGACTGCTTGCCACCCCCGCCCCGGCCGTCCAGGCCGCGGTCCGGACCGCCGCCCCGGCTCCGCCGGAGGCGGACGTCCTGGCCGTCGACTTCGCCGCCGGCGTGCCCACCGAGCACGTCTCCGGCATGGAGCCGACGACGTGGGGCGCGCCGACGTACGGCCACGACGCCGACCTCGACGTCGACACGATGACGGTGGACGGGAGCGACGACGCCGTCTCGTTCGCCGGCTTCGCCGACGAGTGGCCCCGGCTCGCCGACGGGTTCACCGTCGAGTGCGTCTTCCGCGTCGACCGCGCGATGCCGGTGGAGAAGGAGATGGATTTCTGCTCCGACAAGGAGGCCGGGGGCGTCTCCCTCTACGTCTCCGAGCATCGCCGCGCTCGGGGAGGTCTGCAACGCGCAGGTCGACCTGGTCTCCACCGTGCCGGCGCAGGGCGCCTCCCTGACGTCGCCGGTCGAGTTCGAGACCGAGGTCCGGCACCGGGCGAGCGCGACCGGCTGGCGGTACGAGCTCGACGGCGAGCCGATCCAGCCCGGCCAGCGCGTCGGCGCCGGCCTCGCCGCCGGGTCCCACGAGATCGCCATCAGCGCGACCGACGTCTTCGGCAAGGCACTGAGCTGGCGGGTCGGGTTCACGTCCGCGAGCATCCCCGTGGGTGACGGCACCTCGACCGAGCAGGGCGACGGCTGGGTCACCCTGTCGACGATCGCTCGCGCCGCGGGCGGCGGCGAGGGCGGTGACGTCCCTCTGACGCCCGAGACGGCGTGCTGTACCATTTGGTACATGAACCGGCTGATGGAGACCCGCAGGCATGTCGATGCGCCGCCCTCGGCGGTGTGGGAGGTGCTCGTCGACGTCGCTCGCTGGCCCGACTGGACTCCGACCGTCCGATCCGTCGAGCGGCTCGACGACGGACCGCTTCGCGTCGGATGGCGGGCCAAGGTGCGCCAGCCCAGGTTGCCGCAGGCGCTCTGGCAGGTGACCGAGGTCGTCGACGGCCGCAGCTTCACCTGGGAGGCGACGGGGCCAGGACTGAGGACGATCGCCCGCCACGTGGTGGTCCCCGACGGCGGCGGCTCGACGGTCACTCTCAGCATCGAGCAGCTGGGTCCGGTCGGCGCCGTCGCCGCCCTGGCGTGGCGGCGGCTCACCCAGCGCTACATCGAGCTGGAGGCGCAGGGTCTGGAGAAGCGTGTCACCGGCACGCCCGCCGAGTGACCCGCCGTCCACAGGCAGCTCGAGCACGTCGTCGCGCGACCGTCTGCTCGATGCCGTGATCGACCACCTCGGTCGCCATGGCATCGGCGACACGAGCCTGCGCGGGATCGCCGATGCGGTCGGCAGCAGCCACCGGATGTTGATCTACCACTTCGGGTCACGCGAGGGCCTGTTGACCGAGGTGACGCGCGAGGTCGAGGCGCGCCAGCGCGCGGCCATGAGGGCGACGTACGACGCGGAACTGCCGCTGCGCGAGGCCGCCGTCGGCTATTGGGAGGACACCGTCGAGGCGACGCTGCGCTACGGCCCGCTCTTCTTCGAGCTCACCGCGCACGCCATGCAGGGCAAGGAGCACGCCGCGGCCCTGCGCGAGGAGCTGATCGCCGCCTGGCTGCCCTCGGTCACCGAGCTCTGCCGGGGGCTGGGCATCCCGGAGGCACAGGCCACGACCCATGCCCGACTGGCCCTCGGGGCGGCACGAGGGCTGCTCCTCGACCTGCTCGTCAGCGGTGATCGTGAGCAGGTCGCGCAGGCCGCCGACCTGCTCACCCGGCTGCTGATGCTCTCCGCGGACGCGGGTGGAGCCGCCGCGGACGAGCGAACCGGCACGACGACCGACAAGACGAGAGGTGGCACCACATGATCGAGCCGCGGCTGGAGCTCGCCGCTCCCGTGCCGACGCACTGGGAGCGGTACGACCCGACGTTCGCGAAGGTGGACGGCGACGAGTGGATGGAGCGCATCTTCACCGCCGGCCGCTGGCTGGAGGGACCCACCTACGTCCCCGCCTGGCGCTCGCTGGTCTTCAGCGACATCCCCAACGACCGGGTGCTGCGGTGGGACGAGACCACGGGCAGGGTCGGGATCTTCCGCGCGCCGGCGGGATTCGCCAACGGCCACACGCTGGACCGGACCGGGCGGCTGATCACGTGCGAGCAGGGGAACCGTCGAGTCGTGCGCACCGAAGCCGACGGAGCCCTGACCGTGCTCGCCGAGCGGCACGACGGGAAGCGGCTGAACAGCCCCAACGACGTCGTCGAGCACAGCGACGGCTCGGTGTGGTTCACCGACCCCAGCTACGGCATCGACAGCGACTACGAGGGAGTCCGTGCCGACGCCGAGATCGACGGGTGCCACGTCTACCGGATCGACCCGTCGGGCGCCGTGGAGGTCGTCGCCGACGACTTCGTCCGCCCGAACGGCCTGGCGTTCTCGGCAGACGAGTCGCACCTCTACGTCGCCGACACCCGTGAACGTCACCTGCGCGTGTTCGACGTCGGCCGCTCCGGGCGACTGAGCGGCGGCGGGGTGCTGGCCGAGTGCACAGCCGGCTCGTTCGACGGTCTGCGGCTCGACACCGAGGGTCGGATCTGGGCCGCCACGCACGACGGCGTGCACGTCTTCCACCCTGGCGGGGAGCTGCTCGGCAAGCTGTGCGTGCCGGAAGTCGTGTCGAACGTCTGCTTCGGGGGCCCCAGGCGCAACCACCTCTTCGTCACGGCCACCAGCGCGCTCTACACGCTGCGCCTGAACGTGAACGGCGTGCGGTGACAACGACGTGATCGGCGGACCCGATTGCCGCGGTCGCCGCACCTTCGGCGCCGGCCCGAGCGCATGCCCTGCCTCACGGCACGGTCGTCTACGGCGAGAGCGGCAGCACGCCCGGTACCGCACCCTCGCCGTCGCGACCAAGGACGGCGGACGCGTCCTCGCACTCTCGCTCACCACGACCGGCAACGGCCGACGGCAGCGAGGACGCGCGCCTGCTGGGCATCGCCGGGCGTGGCGTTCGGTGTGCAAGACGCTCGCGGTCGCGGTCAGCTGCGTCGGTGGAACTGGACCTTGCCGGTGGGGAGGTACGTGGTGTCGTAGCTGGGGTCGTGGGCTCGGTTGTGGTGCCGGTGGCAGAGGCTGGCGCCGTTGTCGAGGTTGGTGGTGCCGCCGTCGGTCCAGCGGGTGCGGTGGTGGGCGTGGAGTC
>NZ_JARGER010000011.1 GCF_029210375.1 Nocardioides sp. YIM 152315
GAAGGGCACTTGTTGCGTTCACACCCCGAAGCGCCGCCCGCCTACCTGCGGATCCGGGTCAGAGGCGCCCTGGTCGTGGATCCTGCTGGCGTCGACGACGAACGCGCGAATGCCGCGGTCCTTCGCCGTGTTCGCGACGTCAGCGGTGGCGTCCGCCGCCGGGACGCCGAGGTTCGTCTCGGGATGCAGCTCGCGGCCCTCGGCGTACGCCAGGAAGGCCCGCGGGTCGCCGCCGTCGAGGACGACCGGGGCGAGGTCGAGCAGCACGCCGTCGAGCACCGTCGCGTAGTCGGCGTCGCCCCGCACCCACAGGCTGCTCACGCCTCCGTCGAGGTCGACGAGGGCCTCCTCGTTGGCGAGCCGGGCGTCGTCCCCGACGACGAGGGCACGCACGTCCCAGTCGCCCCGACGGGTGGGCCGTCCGCTCGTGCTGAGCTCGGCCACCAGCGCCGGGATGCCGAGCGGGGTGACCTCGATGCCGTCGAGCGTGCGCCGGGTGAGCTTGTCCCACACGAGCGCGTCGGCGTCGCCCTCGCCCAGGCGCCGGCCCTTGCGCAGCACGGCCGCCGCCTGCTCCTCCCAGTCGGCCACCGTCCAGGAGTCGGACGGGTCCGCCAGGTCCAGCGAGCCCTGCTCGGGCTCCAGCTCCTCGGGCTCGTCCAGGCCGCCGTCGACACGTTCGGTCATGGGGCGAACGATAGAAGCGGCCCGGGACGTCTGCTACAGAGTGTGACCTTTCCCGCGGTCGGGTGCTCCCACCGGCCGGCCCGCGACCAGCGTCGCCAGCGGCGGGAGCCCGGTGAAGACGACGACCCACAGCGGCCAGAAGAAGCCGCGGCCGGTCAGCCACCACAGCAGCACGCACGCGGCGCTGCACACGACGAACGCGAGCAGCTCGCGGACGGTCGGGCGCCGGGTGCGGCCGGTCGGCGCGGCGCGCACCGGCTCGAGGTCGGAGAGCAGGTGCAGGAGCGTGCCGAGCGTGACCGGGCCGGCGACCTCCGCCGTGCGGACGTCGAGCTCGCCGCGGTCGAGGCGCCCGTCGGCGTACGCCGCGGCGAAGAGGTCGCCCGCACGCTCGCGGTCGGCGTCGGTCGCCCGGATCCGCGCGTGCTCCGGACGTCGGGGATCGAGGCCGAAGCCGGCCCAGAAATCCTCAGGCATCGGCCGACTCCAGCAGGTCGGAGAGCTCGTCGGCCGCGTAGAACCCCTTCGGGCAGGTGTCCCCCGCGCACCCGCGGTAGCGCTTCGCCAAGGAGGCGAGCGCCTTGCGCACCGCGGCGTACTCCTGCACGCGCGCCAGGTTGTGGATCTCGTAGGGGTCGCGGGAGCGGTCGTAGAGCTCCTGGCCGCCCTTGCGGTAGCGGACGTAGGTCCAGGCGCCCACCCGGACGCCGAAGTAGATGCGCTGGGTGCCCGCCACCTGGTAGGCCTCGATCGGTACCACCCGCACCTGGGCGGGTGCGTCGACCCACGGCAGGATGTCGACGCCGTCGAGGGGCCGCGGCGGCTCGACACCGGCCGCGGCGAGGATGGTCGCGGCGAGGTCGGGGTTGGTCACCGCGGTCGGCACGGTGACGCCGCTCGGGAGGCCCGGACCGCGCATCAGGACGGGGATCCGCACCGACTCGTCGTAGTGGTAGAGCTTGCCGTTGAGGTTGTGGTTGCCGATCGCGTAGCCGTTGTCGGAGGTGAAGATCACCAGCGTCTCGTCCAGCTGCCCGGTCGTCCGGAGCTGGCGGAAGAGCCGGGCGACGGCCCGGTCGAGGCCGCGCGCCGCCTCGATGCGGCGCTGGTAGACGGTGTCCAGCGCGACCTTGTCCGCGGCGGTGAACTGACGGACGTTCGCCGGCGCGTACGCCGGCACATCGGGGTCGCCGTCCGGGAACGAGTTCGGCGTCCTCGGCAGTGGGACGTCCTGGTAGTGGCCGACGTCGTCCGGATCGGGCACGGTGGACTTGAACCGGCCCTGGGGGGTCCCGGCGTACTTCTTGCGCGGCGCCTCCGCGTCGACCGGCCCGCCGACGTGCGGAGCGACGTAGTTGACCCACGCGAACCACGGCTTGTCGCGGCGCTCGCCGATCATCTCCTCCGCCTGGGCGGTCATCACGTCGGTCGTGTAGCCCTGCTGGCGCTCCAGCCGGTGGTTGATGCTGAGGCGCTGGTCGAAGAAGCGGTACGTCGAGGGGTCGGGCGTCGCGCGCCAGTCGGTCCAGCCGGGTGGGACCTCGCGGGCGGTGCCGGCCTTCCCGTAGCCGTTGAGGTACTTCCCGGTGAAGAGCGTGTCGTAGTCCGCATCCTGCAGCGCCGTGGCGATCGTGTCTCGTTCGTCCCAGTCGCGCGCCTGGTAGCCGCCGGCGGGGCCGCGCACAGTCTTGGCGCCGTGGTTGTGGGCGTACTGCCCGGTGAGCAGCGACGCCCGCGCCGGCACGCACATCGGCGAGGGCGCGATGCCGTCGGCGAAGGCCACTCCTCCGCCCTCCATCAGTCGGCGGACCCGCGGCAGGTACGGCATGTCGGCGGCGGCGAGGTCGTCGACGGTCACCATGAGGATGTTCGGCCTCTGCACCGGTCGCTCGAAGGCCGGCGTCGGCGTGGGGGTCAGCACGGCCCGGGCCGACTCGGGCACCCGGCTCGGGTCGTCGATGCCGACGACGGCCAGCGCTCCGACCGCGAGGGTCGCCAGCACGGCACGCGCTGGACGTCCCCTGACCACACACCCTCCCCGACTCGACTGGTCGCGAGGTTACAACCGGACCACCCGTGGGCGCGTCTCACCCGGTGCAGGCGAAGACACGGGATCGAACGGGGCCCATGCTGGATCCGGATCGATCTTCGACTCGGGAGGGAGACGATCGACATGACGGTCATCGCACACCGGCCGCGGGGCCGGGACACGGAGGGCGAGCCGACTCGCTGGCGGGCCGCCCTGCGCGCGGTCCTGACGATCCTGCTCGTGACGGCCCTGGTCGCGGCCGCGCTCGGCGGCGCGACGTACGTCGTGTCGAAGGCGTTCGTCGCGATGCTGAGCTGACGCGGCGCGGCGGCGGTCAGATGGTCGAGGAAGGCGCCAGCCCTGGCGTCGGTGGTTGAGGAAGGCGCCTGTCTCGAAACCACCCGAGCGTCACGGTGGTTGAGGAAGGCGCCCTGGCGCCTGTCTCGAAACCACCCCTCCACAGGACACCGATAGCGGTGTGGACGAGCACAACCGCGCCCACGACCCGAGCTACGACACCGCCTACCTCCCCACCGGAAGGTCCGGTTCCACCGCAGGACGTGACAGGCAGTCCGCGGACGTCAGCCGACCTTGCGGTACTTGCGGTGCATGGTTTGTCGCGTGACACCGAGCAAGGTTCCGATCTCGGCCCAGCTCAGACCCTGGTGTCGGGCCCGTCGAACCGCGACCTCCTCGCGTCGAGCCAGCTCCCGTTTGGCCTCCGCGACGGCCGCCAGCTCCGCCACGACGCCGCCGCCGTCCCCATCGTGCGCCTCCACCGAAGTCCTCATGCCTGTCAGCATATGCTGACAGGCATGCACTAGACCTCGGTCCGGCCGTCGTTGTCGCGGTTGCGGAGGCCGATCTTGTTGCCGAGCCAGACCAAGGGGTCGTACTTGCGGTCGGCGACACGCTCCTTCATCGGGATGATCGCGTTGTCGGTGATCCTGATCCCCTCGGGGCAGACCTCCGTGCAGCACTTGGTGATGTTGCACATCCCGATGCCCGCGGCCTCCTGCGCCAGCTTGCGCCGGTCGTGGGTGTCGAGGGGGTGCATGTCGAGCTCGGCGTACCGCAGGAAGAACCGCGGCCCGGCGAACGCGGGCTTGTTCTCCTCGTGGTCACGCACGACATGGCAGGTGTCCTGGCACAGGAAGCACTCGATGCACTTGCGGAACTCCTGGCCGCGTTCGACGTCGATCTGCGCCATCCGGCGCTTGCCGTCGGCGTCGCGCGGCCCGAGCTCGGCATACGGGAGCTCCTTGGCCTTCTCGTAGTTGTACGACACGTCGGTCACGAGGTCGCGGATGACGGGGAAGGCCCGCATCGGGGTGACCGTGATCGTCTCCTCCGGCTCGAAGTCCGACAGTCGCGTCATGCACATCAGCCTGGGTCGACCGTTGATCTCGGCGGAGCAGGAGCCGCACTTGCCGGCCTTGCAGTTCCAGCGGATCGCGAGATCACCCGCCTGGGTGGCCTGCAGCCGGTGGAGGGCGTCGAGGACGACCTCGCCCTCGGACACCTCGACCTCGTAGTCGCCGAGGTCGCCGCCCGACTGGTCGCCGCGCCAGACCCGCATCTTCAGCGTGTAGCCCATGTCGGTCCTCCTCAGTCGAAGTACTTCTCGAGCTCGCCCGGCATCACCGGCAGCGGCTTCTCGGACAGGTCCACGCCGGTGCCGTCGGCGTCGAGGCTGACGACGAGGTTCTTGGTGCCCCACACCTCGTTGTCCGTCAGGGGGAAGTCGTCGCGGGTGTGGCCGCCGCGCGACTCCTCACGCGCCAGCGCCGCCTTCGCGACCGCCTCCGAGACGAGCAGCATGTTGCGCAGGTCGATCGAGAGGTGCCAGCCCGGGTTGTACTGCCGGTGCCCCTCCACGACCATCGCCTTCGCCCGCTCCTTGAAGAGCTCGATCTCGCGCAGCGACTTCTCGAGCTCCGCGGCGGTGCGGATGATGCCGACCAGGTCGTTCATCGACTGCTGGAGGTCCTGCTGGATGGTGTACGGGTTCTCTCCGCCTCCCCCGGATCCAGCAGAGACCTCGAAGGGCGCGAGCGCGCTCGTCTTCGCGGCCTTCACGTCGTCCTCGCGGACCGCCGGCCGCGCCGACAGTCCGGCGGCGGACGACGCCGCGTGCTCGCCCGCGCGCTTGCCGAACACCAGCAGGTCACCGAGCGAGTTGCCGCCCAGCCGGTTGGAGCCGTGCATGCCGCCGGAGCACTCGCCGACGGCGTACAGCCCGGTGACCGCGCTCTCCTGGGTGTCCGCGTCGACCTCGACGCCGCCCATCACGTAGTGGCAGGTCGGCCCGATCTCCATCGCCTCCTGGGTGATGTCGACGTCGGCGAGCTCCTTGAACTGGTGGTACATCGAGGGCAGCCGCTTGCGGATGAACTCCGGCGACCGGCGCGACGCGATGTCGAGGAAGACGCCACCGTGCGGTGACCCGCGGCCCGCCTTGATCTCGGAGTTGATCGCGCGCGCCACCTCGTCACGCGGCAGCAGCTCGGGCGGGCGGCGGTTGTTCTTCTTGTCCTCGTACCAGCGGTCGGCCTCCTCCTCGGTATCGGCCGTCTCCGCCTTGAAGAACTCCGGGATGTAGTCGAACATGAAGCGCTTGCCCTCGGAGTTGCGCAGGATCCCGCCGTCTCCGCGCACCGACTCGGTGACCAGCAGGCCCTTCACCGAGGGTGGCCAGACCATGCCGGTCGGGTGGAACTGCACGAACTCCATGTTGATCAGCGCGGCGCCCGCACGGAGCGCGAGCGCGTGGCCGTCGCCGGTGTACTCCCAGGAGTTCGACGTCACCTTGAAGGACTTGCCGATGCCGCCGGTCGCGAGGATCACCGTCGGCGCCTCGAACGCGACGAAGCGGCCGGTCTCGCGCCAGTAGCCGAACGCGCCGCTGACCCGGTCGGCGTCCTTCAGCAGCTCGGTGATCGTGCACTCCATGAACACGTCGATGCCGAGTTGCACGGTGCGCTGTTGGAGGGTGCGGATCATCTCGAGGCCGGTGCGGTCGCCCACGTGCGCGAGCCGGGCGTACTTGTGGCCGCCGAAGTCGCGCTGCGAGATCAATCCGTCGTCGGTGCGGTCGAAGAGCGCGCCCCAGTCCTCGAGCTCCTGCACCCGCTCGGGCGCCTCCTGCGCATGCAGCTGCGCCATCCGCCAGTTGTTGAGCATCTTCCCGCCACGCATGGTGTCGCGGAAGTGCACCTCCCAGTTGTCCTCGGGCCAGCGGTTGCCCATCGCCGCCGCGATGCCGCCCTCGGCCATCACCGTGTGGGCCTTGCCGAGCAGCGACTTGCAGACGACCGCGGTGCGCGCGCCCGCCTCGTGGGCGGCGATCGCCGCGCGGAGCCCCGCTCCGCCGGCGCCGACCACGACCACGTCGTACTCGTGCCGCTCCATGCCGCCCTCACTGGCGCCGGACATCTCGTTGCCTGTCATGGGGTGCCGGTCACTCATCGGAAATGCTCAGCTCCTCGGAGGATCAGAAGAATCGCGGGTCGTCGAAGGCGCCGGTCGCCAGCAGGTAGACGTAGAGGTCGACCAGGGCCACCGAGAAGAGGGAGTACCAGGCGTAGGTCCCGTGCCGGGCGTTGAGCTTCGAGACGAAGGTCCACATCCGGTAGCGCACCGGGTGCTTCGAGAAGTGCCGCAGCCGGCCGCCGGTGATGTGGCGGCAGGAGTGGCACGAGAGCGTGTACAGCCAGATCAGCACGATGTTGATCAGCATCAGCACCGTGCCGAGCCCCATGTGGATCCCGTCCGACTCGCCCTCGGCCGGCCGGAACGCCAGCACCGTGTCGAAGGTCAGGACGCAGGCGACCAGCACCGCGGCGTACCAGAACCAGCGGTGGATGTTCTGCAGGATCAGCGGGAGGCGGGTCTCGCCGGTGTACTTGCCGTGCGGCTCGGCGACCGCGCAGGCCGGCGGTGAGAGCCAGAACGCCCGGTAGTAGGCCTTCCGGTAGTAGTAGCAGGTCAGCCGGAAGCCGAGCGGGAAGATCAGGATGAGCAGCGCCGGCGAGAGGTTCCACCAGCTGAACGGCTGCCCGAAGTCCGACGACCCCTCGATGCACGAGTCGGTGAGGCAGGGCGAGTAGAACGGCGAGAGGTAGGGCTCCGAGAAGTAGTTGTCACCGGCGAACGCGCGCCAGGTCGCGTAGACGACGAACGCGGCGAAGACCACGAACGTCGTTGCCGGGTAGAGCCACCACGTGTCGGTGCGGAGCGTCTTCACCCCGATCCGGGCCCGGGTGGGGCCATTCACACCTGTCGATCCTGCTGACCCCTGCGTTGCTCTGGTCTCTCGCGCGTCGGTCGACGCCATCGCCACCTCCGGTGGGTCGGGTGCCAGTGCAGTCTGCACAGTCGTCGCCGGTTGTGAAAGGGGCCACACCGAAGATCTCGAGAACCGGTTCCGCGGTCAGTCCTCGTAGACGGCCACCCAGTCGACGTAGATCTGCTGCTCGACGGCATGCTCCGGGTCGGACAGGTCGCGCATGTTCTTCTGGTTCCAGTCCCGCGTCAGGTTGCTCAGGATCACGCGGCTGGGCTTGTAGGCGCTCTGGTCCTGCAGCGAGGCGACCAGGTTGCCGTCGTAGTAGAAGTCGTAGCCGAGATGGGTCCAGTGCACCGCGTACACGTGGAAGGCCTCGCTCGGGCTCTGGAGCTCGGCCGGCACGGGGTACTCCGCCCCGCTCAGCGGGCTCGGGAACGCGAACTTCTGGGGGCTGGATCGCAGCGGGCTGCCGTCACCGTCCCAGTTGGCGGTGATGCTGTCGCCCCAGATCGTGCGGCCGTTGAACTCCGCGACGTCGACCTCCGCCCGGCCGCGGCCGTAGCCCTCGGCACTGAGCCAGAAGGCGCCGTAGCTGCCGGCCCGCGCGGTCTGGAACTTCACCCGCGCCACGAACCAGCCCCGCGCCTGGGTGAACGAGGTGGTCTGGACGTGCCCCTGGAGCAGGTGCTGGAGCTGGCCGTCCGCGGGGTCGGCCGACGTGCACGGACCGGGCGCCTCGGGGTCGGGCAGCACGCCGAGGGTCAGGACGCCGTTCGCGACACTGCGGGCCGCAGCGGAGGCCTTCTCGCACATCATCTGCGGAGCCACGCCGTACACGTCCTGGCCGGGCCGGTCGACCCACTTGGCCGGGTCGAAGGTGTCGAACTCGTCGACGAACGTCGGGGCGCCGGCCGGCGTGTCGGCCAGCTCGGCCGACAGGCTGGTGGCCTCAGCGACCCCGTGCCACGCGTGCGCCACGGCGCGGTACTCCTGCGCCCCCCAGGCCCGGAAGTAGGCCTGGCCGGAGTCGTCCGTGGTCAGTGACGTCATGGGCTGCCATGCGTCCTGGCTCCCCGCGGCACGGACGTAGACGTCGATCGGTCGCTCGGCGCGAGCCGGCGAGACGGTCACCACCGCCCGCGCCGCGGCCACCGACAGCGCCTCCGGGTCGACGCCGGGGGCGATCAGCCGGGGCTGCACCTCGATGCGGACCGTCTGCGGGACGTACCTCACCTGGACGGGGTCGGAGTAGACCGGCTCGTCGGTGAGACCCGGGTCGACGTACGTGCGGAAGGTCGACGTGCCGTCGAACTGGTCGAGCGTCACCTCGGGGAAGGCGTAGTGGCCGTGATGAACGGTGTCGACCTCGCCGACGTCCGACCACGCACCGGTCGCGTCCTGCCGTTGCAGGCCGACCGGTAGCCCCGTGAACGACGCGCCCTCGACACTCGCGACCCCCCGCACGCGGAACGTCTCTCCCGGCATCCGGGTCTGAGGTGCCGAGACCCGGACCTGGGTGTGGGCCGCCTCCGGCCCGGGGCCGGGGCGCGGGTTGCCCTCCCAGACGACCGTCACCACACTCACCACTGCCACGGCGACCACGACGGCGGACGCGGCGGTCACCACGATCGAACGGTGCATCTGGTCCTCTCGCGCGGTCCGGCCGGTCCCCGCCATTGTGCCGACCGGGCGAAATCGGGCTCATCCGGCAACGCGCTCTAAGTCACACTCACCCACGGACTGATAGCGCTTCCACCCGGGGTAGCGTGGCCCTTCGTGGCAACGACGACCTTGGTGACCGGTGCGCGGGCGTCGCGCTCCACCATCACACTCAAGCTCCTGATGGCCGCGAGCGGCCTCGTCTTCATCCTGTACGTGCTCGCGCACATGTACGGCAACCTCAAGGCCTTCGCGGGCCACGACGCCTACAACGAGTACGCGCACCACCTGCGCACGCTGGGCGAGCCGATGCTCCCCTACGAGGGCTTCCTCTGGATCATGCGCGCGGTGCTGATCGTGGCGCTGGTCGTCCACGTGTACGCCGCGGTCCGACTCGGGCACCGGGCCATCCACGCGCGCAGCCAGAGGTACGTGGTGAAGAAGAACCTCGCCTCGTCGTTCTCCTCGCGCTGGATGCGCTGGGGCGGTGTCGCCATCCTCCTGTTCGTGATCTGGCACCTGATCAACTTCACGATCGGCAAGGTCAACGTCGCGGGCGGGGAGACCAACGACCCGTACAACCTGCTCGTCGACACCTTCGACACCTGGTGGATGACGGTCATCTACCTGCTGGCCATGTTCGCGCTGGCCCTGCACCTGCACCACGGCACCTGGAGCGCCGCCCAGACGCTCGGCCTGACCAACAACGCGCGGGCACGCCGCAACGCCAAGGCACTCGGCTGGATCCTCGCGGTCGTCATCGCCGGCGGCTTCTCCCTCGTCCCGATCTTCGTCCTCGCGGGCGTCATCTCCAAGTAAGGGGCAGCACATGACCGACATGCCTGACACCACGCTGACGGGCGACCCCTCCCACGACGCCCCTGCCGAGCACGGCGACGACGCGGTCGGCTACTACACGCCGGGTGACCCGATCAGCGACACGAAGTCGCCCGAGGGCCCGATCTCCGAGCGCTGGCAGACCCGCAAGTTCGAGGCCCGCCTCGTCAACCCCGCCAACCGCCGCAAGCTCGACATCATCATCGTCGGCACCGGCCTGGCCGGCGGCTCCGCGGCCGCGACGCTCGGCGAGGCCGGCTACAACGTGAAGTCCTTCTGCTACCAGGACTCCCCGCGCCGCGCGCACTCGATCGCCGCGCAGGGCGGCATCAACGCCGCGAAGAACTACAAGGAGGACGGCGACTCCGTCCACCGCCTCTTCTATGACACCGTCAAGGGCGGCGACTACCGCTCCCGGGAGTCGAACGTCTACCGGCTCGCCGAGGTCAGCACCAACATCATCGACCAGTGCGTCGCGCAGGGCGTCCCGTTCGCCCGCGAGTACGGCGGCCTCCTCGACAACCGCTCGTTCGGCGGCGTCCAGGTCTCCCGCACGTTCTACGCCCGCGGCCAGACCGGCCAGCAGCTGCTGATCGGCGCCTACCAGGCGATGGAGCGCCAGGTCGCGGCCGGCACCGTCGAGCAGTTCACCCGCCACGAGATGCTCGAGCTGATCGTGGTCGACGGCAAGGCGCGCGGCATCGTCGCCCGCGACCTGGTCACCGGTGAGATCCAGACGCACCTCGCCGACGCGGTCGTGCTCGCCAGCGGCGGCTACGGCAACGTCTTCTACCTGTCGACCAACGCCATGGGCTCCAACGTCACCGCGAGCTGGCGCGCGCACCGCAAGGGCGCCTACATGGCCAACCCCTGCTACACGCAGATCCACCCGACCTGCATCCCCGTCACCGGCTCGCACCAGTCGAAGCTGACGCTGATGTCGGAGTCGCTGCGCAACGACGGCCGGATCTGGGTGCCGAAGAGCAAGGCGGACTGCGACAAGGACCCGCGTCAGATCCCCGAGGCCGACCGCGACTACTACCTGGAGCGGATCTACCCGTCCTTCGGCAACCTGGTGCCCCGCGACATCGCCTCGCGCGCGGCGAAGAACGTCTGCGACGAGGGTCGCGGCGTCGGACCGGAGGTCGACGGCGTACGCCGGGGCGTCTACCTCGACTTCGGCGCGGCGATCGAGCGTCTGGGCCGCGACGCCGTCGAGGAGAAGTACGGCAACCTCTTCGACATGTACGCCCGGATCACGGGCGAGAACCCCTACGAGACGCCGATGCGGATCTACCCGGCGGTCCACTACGTCATGGGCGGCCTGTGGGTCGACTACGACCTGCAGTCGTCGATCCCCGGCCTGTTCGTGACCGGCGAGGCGAACTTCTCCGACCACGGCGCCAACCGCCTCGGCGCGTCCGCGCTGATGCAGGGCCTCGCCGACGGCTACTTCGTGCTGCCGCACACCATCCGCGACTACCTCGTGGACGGACCGTTCGAGAAGATCGACGAGTCGCACCCAGCCGTCGTCGAGGCCCGGCGGTCCGTGCAGTCGCGGGTCGACCACCTCCTGTCCACCAACGGCACCCGCAGCGTCGACTCCTACCACCGCGAGCTCGGCAACATCATGTGGGAGTACTGCGGCATGGAGCGGAGCGAGGACGGCCTGAGGAAGGCCATCGACCTGATCCGCACCCTCCGCGACGACTTCTGGCGCAACGTGAAGGTCCTCGGCACCGCCGAGAGCCTCAACCAGTCGCTGGAGAAGGCCGGCCGGGTGGCCGACTTCCTCGAGCTCGGCGAGCTGATGTGCATCGACGCGCTCAACCGTCGCGAGTCCTGCGGCGGCCACTTCCGCGCCGAGTCGCAGACCGAGGACGGCGAGGCCCTGCGCCATGACGACCAGTTCGCGTACGTCGCGGCCTGGGAGTTCGGCAGCGACCCCGACTCCGGCGGGATGGGACTGCCCGTCCTGCACAAGGAAGACCTCGTCTACACGGCCATCGAGATGAAGCAGCGGAGCTACAAGTAATGAATTCACCCCACGAAACCCTGCAGGGACTCGCTTCACTCGTGCGGAGCATGCTTGCGCGGGGGCCCCGATGAAGGTGACCCTCAAGATCTGGCGCCAGCCGGACGCCGCGTCGCAGGGCGCGATGCACACCTACGAGCTGGACGGCGTCTCCGAGGACATGTCGTTCCTCGAGATGCTGGACGTCCTCAACGAGGACCTCGTCGCCAGGGGCGAGGACCCCGTCGCGTTCGACTCCGACTGCCGCGAGGGCATCTGCGGCATGTGCGGCCTGATGATCAACGGCCAGGCGCACGGCCCCGAGGTCACCACGACCTGCCAGCTGCACATGCGGTCCTTCAAGGACGGCGACGAGATCGTCATCGAGCCGTGGCGCGCCGACGCCTTCCCGGTCGTCAAGGACCTCGTCGTCGACCGCGGCGCGTTCGACCGGATCATCCAGGCCGGCGGCTACATCTCGGTCAACACCGGCTCCGCACCGGAGGCGCACTCGGTGCCCGTCCCCCGCGACGACGCCGTCCGCGCGTTCAACGTGGCCACCTGCATCGGGTGCGGCGCGTGCGTCGCGGCCTGCCCGAACGGCTCGGCCTCGCTCTTCATGGGTGCGAAGGTCACCCACCTGGGCGAGCTGCCGCAGGGACAGCCCGAGCGCGACAGTCGGGTCGTCGGCATGGTCGCCCAGCACGACGCCGAGGGCTTCGGCGGCTGCACCAACATCGGCGAGTGCACCGCGGCCTGCCCCAAGGAGATCCCGCTCGACGTGATCTCCCGCCTCAACTGGGACCTGCACGCCGCCCTGCGCCACGGACACTGAGCCGAGGCGGCCGCCGCGCCCGCACCGCCCGCAGGTTCATCACGGGATGAGGGTGGAGTTTCGCCCCCCAACCGGGCGCGGATTCATCAAGGGACGACGGTCAAGCCGCGCTTCCCGGGGTGAACTCGCCGAGGGAAGCGCGGTATCGCCTTCATCCCCTGATGAAGCGCCGACCGCGGGGCCGACCCCAGGCCGGTCCCGGGCCGACCCGGGCGGTCAGGCGCGCTTGCGCAGCCCCCTGACGCCGAGCACGGCGAAGACGACGCCCAGGCACAGGTTCACGACGATCAGGCCGGTGTGGGCGATCCAGTAGCCCTGCGGGCGGTCCTCGCCGGAGGCGTGCGCGTCGTACAGGTTGCGGGCGAACATGGTCCAGGTCAGGAAGCTCCACGCCGCCACGGCGACGAGGAACCAGCCCGTCTTGCGTCCCACTGTCATCTGCTCCTTCTCGAGAACCGGCGGACCACGGCCACCAGGCCGAGCATGGTGGCCGCGCCCGCAGCGTACGGCGCCGCCCACGGGTGCTCGACGTCGGGACGCCGCACCGGCGGCGACGGCGGGCCCGCGACCGGCGCCGCCACGGGGACCGGCCGGGCCGCCCGAGCGGCGGGCGAGGTGTGCGCCCAGGCAGCGGCGTAGAGCACGAGCTGGGAGAAGTAGCTGATCCACACGAGCACGATCAGCGCGATGCCGAAGGCCTGGAAGGCGGGGCTGCCCTGGGTCAGCCGGATCAGCAGCCCGGAGACCTGCTTGAGCACCTCGAACCCGATCGCGCCCAGGAGGGCGCCGGACCACAACGACCGGCGCGGGGTGTGCGGGTCGGCGAGCAGCACGAACATGACGAAGAAGAGCAGCATGTTCGCGAGGAACCCCAGCACGACGGTGAGCAGCCGGACCAGCCAGCCGAGCTCGTCGTCGAGGCCGAGCCAGTCCAGCACCTGGTCGGAGAACCCGCCGACCAGCCCGGCGACGGCGACCGACACGAGCAGGATCACACCGATGACGCCGAGCGTGGCGAGGTCGCGGAGCTTGCCGAGGACGAAGCTCGGCTGCTCCCTCGCCGGCACCTCGAAGACGGTCTGCAGCGCGCTGCGCATCGCCGCCAGCCACCCGAGCCCGGAGTAGAGCAGCACGACCGCGCCGATGATCCCGACAGCGCCGGCCGCCCGCTCGATGTCGCTGATCTGCACCTGGGTGTCACCGGTCCCGATCAGCCCCGGCATGACGGCGTCCAGCGCCTCGGTGAGGTTCTCGTCGGCCTCGTCCCACACCTTCGCCAGCCAGCCGACCACGAAGAACGCCAGCGCCAGCACGGGGAAGAAGGAGAGGAACGCGAAGTAGGTGACCGCACCGGCCTGCTGACCCGCCTGCACCCCCGAGTAGTGCTCCTGCACCCTGACGACGTGGTCGACCAGCGGGCTCCGTCGCCGGACCCGCGCCACCCGCTCCCCGAGAGCCGGCACGTCAGGACTCCGCGGCCGCCAGCGAGAACTGCCGCGTCGGCTGCCAGCCGATGGCCTCGTCGTGCACGTAGAGGTGGAACTCCCCGACCAGGAACTCGCACTCGAAGCCGGCCAGCTCCGCGAAGGCCCGGTCGAGCAGCGCGTCCTCGAGGTGGTGGGCGATGGTGACGTGCGGGTGGTAGGGGTGCTCGAGCACCACGTCGAGCGGCCCGCTGCGTACGGCGTCGGCGAGTCGTTCGCAGTGCGAGATGCCCTCGACGAGGGTCACGAAGACCACCGGCGAGATCGGCCGGAACGTGCCCGTGCCACGCAGGTGGACGCGGAAGCTGTCGAGGTCGGCGGCGGCCCGAGCCAGGTGCTGCTCGACGCCGGGGAGGTCGGCCGCCGCGATCTCCGTGGGGGGGACCAACGTGATGTGGGTCGGGATCATCGCCGCCGTGACGTCGCCGACGGAGGTCCGGTAGTCCTGCAGCTCGGTCGCCCAGGGCTCCGGGATCGCGACCGCCACTCCAATCGTCGGCATTCTCGGACCCTACTGGGCCGCCGCCACGAAGCCGACCCGCTGGTAGACGTCGCGCAGCGTGCCGGCGGCGACCGCGCCGGCCTGCTCGGCACCGCGCCGGAGCACGTCGGTGAGGTAGGACTGGTCGTCGAGCAGCTCGAGCGTGCGCGTGCGGAACGGCGTGACGAAGTCGATCACGACCTCGGCCAGGTCCTTCTTGAGGTCGCCGTACCCGCGGCCGGCGTACTCGGCCTCGAGATCGGCGGTCGAGCGGCCCGTCAGCGCGGAGTAGATCGTCAAGAGGTTGCTGACGCCGGGCTTCGCGTCGGGGTCGAAGTGGATCTCGGACCCGGAGTCGGTGACCGCCGAGCGGATCTTCTTGGCGGAGATCCTGGGGTCGTCGAGCATCTCGACGATGCCGGACGGGGAGGAGGCCGACTTCGACATCTTCGCGGTCGGGTCCTGGAGGTCGGTGATCTTCGCGGTCGCCTTCAGGATGTAGGGCTCCGGCAGCCGGAACGTCTTCTTGTAGCGGCTGTTGAAGCGCTGGGCGAGGTCGCGGGTCAGCTCGAGGTGCTGGCGCTGGTCCTCGCCGACCGGCACGTAGTGGGGCCGGTAGAGCAGGATGTCGGCGGCCTGGAGGACCGGGTAGGTGAAGAGGCCGACGCTGGCCGCGCCCTCGCCGCCCCTCGCGGACTTGTCCTTGAACTGCGTCATCCGGCGCGCCTCGCCGAAGCCGGTCAGGCATTGGAGCACCCAGCCGAGCTGGGCGTGCTCGGGCACCTGGGACTGCACGAAGATCGCCGAGCGGTCGGGGTCGATGCCCATCGCGAGCAGCTGCGCGGCCGCGCGCAGCGTCCGCTCGCGGAGCACCTTCGGGTCCTGCTCCACCGTGATCGCGTGCAGGTCGGCGATGAAGAAGAACGGCTGGTAGTCCTGCTGCAGGTCCACCCACTGCCGCAGCGCGCCGAGGTAGTTGCCGAAGTGGAACGAGTCGGCCGTCGGCTGGATGCCGGAGAGCACGCGGGGCCGGGAGGTGCCGGAGCCCTGCGCCGACAGCGCGACCTCGGAGGCGGTCGTGGTGGACATGGCGGTCATTCTTCCGGATGGAGCTACGGCGGGCGCGGCAGGGTCAGCCGGTCCGGCGGTGCAGCGCAGCCGACCAGAACAGCACGGCGATGCCGGCCACCGAGAGTGCAGCCCCCACGAGGGCCGGCGCGCGGTAGCCGTGACCGGCAGCGATCACGAGGCCGCCCAGCCACGCGCCGAGCGCGTTGGCGATGTTGAGCGACGCGTGGTTCATCGCGGCGCCGAGCGTCTGCGCCTTGCCGGAGACCGACATCAGCCGCAGCTGCAGGTTCACCACGAGCACCGAACCGGTCGCGGTCACCAGGAAGATCACCGGCAGCAACCACCAGCCGTACGGCGCGACCGCCCAGACGACCAGCATCACGAGCCCGGAGGCGGCGCCCGACCAGATCAGCGTGCGGAAGACCGACCACTCGGCGAGCCGACCCGCGAGCCAGGTGCCCGCGACCATGCCGACGCCGAAGGCCGCCGTGAAGACCGGCACGGCCGACTCGGACAGGCCGCCCACGTCGGTGACGGTCGGTGCGATGTAGGAGTACACGGCGAAGAGCCCACCGAAGCCGACGGCACCCGCGAGGAGGGTGAGCAGCGCCTGGCCGTTGCGGAAGAACAGCATCTCCCGCCGCCCCGTCGCCTCGGGGTCGCCGGGCACGCGGGGCACGAAGGTCAGCACCATCAGCACGGTGACCAGGGCGAGCCCCGCGGTGGAGAGGTACGCCGCGCGCCAGCCGACCTGCTGGCCGAGCCAGGTGGCGGCGGGCACGCCGACGACGTTCGCGACGGACAGGCCGAGCATCACGCTCGCGACCGCGCGCCCGCGGCGGCCGGGGGCGGCCAGGTCGGCGGCGACCAGCGACGCCACCCCGAAGTAGGCACCGTGCGGCAGCCCGTCGAGGAACCGAGCGGCGAACAGCACGCCGTAGCTGTCGGCGAGCGCGCTGAGCACGTTGAACGCGGCGTACGCCGCCATCAGGCCGACGAGGAGCGCGCGACGCGGCAGCTTCGCCCCGAAGACGGCGATCACCGGTGCGCCGACGACGACGCCGAGCGCGTACGCCGAGATGACGTGACCGGCCTGCGGGATCGAGATGCCGACACCGTCGGCGACCTGCGGGAGCAGGCCCATCGTCACGAACTCGGTGGTGCCGATCGCGAAGCCACCGATCGCCAGGGCGAGGACCGCGAGCCGGTAGTGGCTCGCGGGCGTCGGCGACCGGTCGGTCGCGGCAGGGGTGGGTGCAGTCGTCGTCACAGGGGGCGGGACCTTCCGGTGTCTGGTCGGATCGCGGCTGACGGCGTACGCAGCTCTCGTCGGGTGGTCTCCAGTCTGCAACCAGCCCGCCCTCCGGAGGTATTCCTGAAGTGTTCAAGTACCTCGCGAACCGGTCGATCACAAGGTCTTGCACCCATCTTCGACGCAGAACGGCAACCATGCGCACGCTCATGCACCACCTGTCGATCGGACGGCGACTCGCGGTCGCCTTCGCCCTGATCTGCCTCCTCGTGGCGGTCGTCGCGGCCACCGGCATCAACGCGGCCCGCCAGCAGGTCGCGCTCGGCGACGACCAGCAGCGGCTCGCCGCGATGCGTGACGACGTCAAGGAGCTCCGCTTCCTGGACTCCGACGTCAGCGGCTGGCAGGGCTACATCTACTCCGAGGCGACGGCGTCCAGCCCGGCCCAGGCCGTCGAGCCGGACGCCGACAACATGTCGGGCCTGATCGAGTCGCGCGAGAACGTGTACGCCGTGCTCGACGGCATCGACACGGGCGTGATGTCCGAGGGCGAGCGCGCGGACCTCGCGACGATGCGCCAGCAGTGGGACGACTACTTCGCGGCGACCGACGCCTGGACCGAGCAGCTGCGCACGACCGCGGGTCCGGGTGACATGTACCAGGCCTTCAAGGTCCTCAACAGCGGCGCTCTCGCCACCTCGTGGGCGGCGCTCCTCGAGACGACCGACGAGCTGGTGTCCTCGGTCGACCACCGTGCGCACGCGCTGCACGAGCACGCGGACGACGTCGCGCAGCGCGCGATGGCCATCATGGTGGTCGCCGCCCTGCTCGCGCTCGGCCTCGCGATCGCCGCGGGCGTGGCCGTCACCCGGTCGATCGTGCGCCCGCTGCGCCGGTGCGTCGACGCGATCGACCGCGTCGCCGAGGGCGACCTGACCGCGTCGCCCGGCATCGAGCAGCGCGACGAGATCGGCCACCTCGCCCGGGCGTTCGACTCGACGATGGGTTCGCTGCGCGGCATCGTCTCCACGGTGGCCCAGTCGGCGACGACCGTCGCGACCGCCGCCGAGCAGATCACGGCGACCGCCGGCACGATCTCCGGGTCCGCCGAGCAGGCGTCCGCCGAGGCCCGGGTGGTCAGCACGGCCGCCGACGCGGTCTCCCACAACGTCCAGACCGTCGCCGCCGGCTCGGAGGAGATGGGCGCGTCGATCCAGGAGATCGCCCGGAGCGCCCACGACGCCGCCGGGGTCGCCACCGAGGCCGTCGAGACCGCCGGGCGCACCGGCGAGACGGTGACCCGGCTCGGCACCTCCAGCCAGGAGATCGGCAACGTGGTCAAGACGATCACTTCGATCGCCGAGCAGACCAACCTGCTCGCCCTCAACGCCACCATCGAGGCCGCCCGTGCCGGCGAGGCCGGCAAGGGCTTCGCCGTGGTCGCCAACGAGGTCAAGGAGCTGGCCCAGGAGACCGCCCGGGCGACCGACGACATCGCCCGCCGGGTCGGTGCGATCCAGTCGGACGCGGCGGGTGCCGTCGACGCGATCCACCAGATCGGTGCCGTCGTCGGCCGCATCAGCGACTCGCAGACCACGATCGCTGCCGCGGTCGAGGAGCAGACCCTCACCACCCAGGAGATGAACCGCAACGTGGGCGACGCCGCCACCGGCTCCGGGGAGATCGCGGCCACCATCGGTCGGGTCGCCGCGGCCAGCCAGGTCACCTCCCAGGGGGCGCAGGAGCTCAACGGCGCGGTCGCCGAGCTGTCGCGGATGTCCGCGGAGCTCAAGGACGTCGTGTCGACCTTCCGCTACGAGTGAGCCGGTCCGGGCCTACGCGGTGCGGACCAGGTCGATCGGCTGCCCGTCCTTCGGGAACGGCAGCGAGTGGTGGTCGAGCGGCGCGACGTACCCAGGGTCCACGCTCCAGCGGTAGCCGCGCAGCAGCCGGTGCAGGATCGCCTTGACCTCCATGCCCGCGAAGTAGAGGCCGATGCACTTGTGCACGCCCCCGCCGAACGGCTCCCAGGCGTAGCGGTGTGACTTGTCCTCGCGCCGGTCGGGTGAGAAGCGGTCGGGGTCGAACGCCATCGGGTCGGTCCAGTGCTCCTCCATCAGGTGCGACCACTGCACCCCGACCATGACGTGGGTCTCGGCGGGGATCCGATAGCCCTGGACGGCGGTCTCCTTGACGGTCTTGCGCACGAGGATCGGGACCGGCGCCCGCAGCCGCAGGGCCTCCTTCATCACGAGGTCGACCGCCTGCAGCCCCTCGAGCTCGGCGAGGGTCGGCTCCGGGCCGAGCTCGAGCGCCTCCGCGCGGCAGCGCTCCTGCCACTCCGGGTGCTGGCCGAGGTACTGCAGCATCGTGGAGGTCGTGATCGTCGACGTGTCGTGCGCGGCCATCATCAGGAAGATCATGTGGTTGACGACGTCGTCGTCGCCGAAGCGCTCGCCGTCCTCGGTCTCGATGTGGCAGAGCACGGAGAAGATGTCGTCGGTGCGCGCCGCCCGCTTCGCCGGCAGGTAGCCGCGCAGGAACTCCTCGAGCACCCTCCGACCGCGGTAGGCGCGCCCCCACCGGGTGAACGGCACGTCGGCGCGGACGATGCCGGCCGCTGCCTGGACGCAGGCGATGAACGCCTTGTTGACGCGGTCCATCTCCGCACGACTCGTGGCGTCGGCGCCGCCCATGAAGATGTCGGCCGCGATGTCGAGCGTGAGCTGCTTGAGCGCGGGGTAGGCCCTGAAGCCGGGCTCGGTGCCCCACGACGCCATGCCCTCGGCGATGGCCGGATGCATCCGCTCGGCGTACGCCGAGAGCCGGTCGCGGGTGAACGCCTCCTGCAGAATCCGCCGGTGGGCGTGGTGCTCGTCGAAGTCGAGCAGCATCAGCCCGCGGTTGAAGAAGGGGCCGACGATCCGCCCCCACGCCGGCTCGTTGGCGAACGCCTTGTCGGCGTTGCGGAGTGCCTGCTCGCACGCGTCCGGACCGAGGAGCACGACGGCGCTGTCGACGACCGCGCTGAAGGGCGAGACCGGTCCGTAGGTCTCCCACTGGTGCCGGAAGAGCGCGACCGGGTCCCGGGCGTACTCGAAGATCCGGCCGACGACCGGCAGGCCCCGATCGCTGCGCAGCTGCTCGGGCACCTCCTTGAGGGGAGCCGCGGAGGTCGCGGTCGGAGGTGTCGCGTGGTCCGTCATCGTGACCTCCTGCGATCGGCAGTCCGTGCCCTGCCACCCTCGCACGAGGGGTCACGGAAGGACAGTGACCTCCGACTGCACGACGGCCACGTCGCCCTCGCCGGGGAGGCACGGCTCGCCGGCGTACTGCGCCGCGGACTGGAAGGTCCCCGACGCCTGGAGGGCGGCGCCGTCCCGGGCGACCAGCTCGTCGGCCCCGTCGTAGAGGCGCACGTTGCCGGCGCCGTCGAGGCGGCCGTAGAACCCGGCCGGCCACACCGGGAAGACCTTCTCGCCGGTGCCGGTCTCGAGGTAGACGCAGTGCCGCTCGTCGACCGAGAGCGTGCCGCGGATCGTCTCGGTGCCCTCCTCCTGGCCGGAGATCCATCCCGACGTGGGCACCCTGATCGCCGACGCCTGGGTGTCGGAGCCCTGCGAGACCAGCGACACGATGCCGAAGGCCGCCGCCGCGATCACGACCACGACGCCGGCCATGAGCACCATGCCCCGGCGTCCCAGCGCCGGCCGCTGGTCCCAGTGGGCCTGGCCGGGGTGGACCTCGTCCTGGATGTCAGGCAAGGGAAGCCAGCGCCTCGTTGAGCGTCGCCGAGGGGCGCATCACCGCGTCGGCCTTGGCGTCGTCGGGCCGGTAGTAGCCCCCGATGTCGGCCGGCGAGCCCTGCACCGCGATCAGCTCGTCCACGATCGTCTGCTCGTTCGCGGCGAGCGTGTCCGCCAGCGGCTTGAAGACGGCAGCGAGGTCGGCGTCGTCGGTCTGCTGCGCGAGCTCCTGGGCCCAGAAGAGCGCGAGGTAGAAGTGCGAGCCGCGGTTGTCGATGCCGCCCAGCCGCCGGGTCGGGGACTTGTCCTCGTTGAGGAAGGTGCCGGTCGCCCGGTCGAGGGTTTCCGCGAGCACCGTCGCGGCCGGGGTGCCGGCCTGCTCGGCGTACAGCTCCAGCGAGGGCACCAGCGCGAAGAACTCGCCCAGGCTGTCCCAGCGCAGGTAGTTCTCCTTGACCAGTTGCTGCACGTGCTTGGGCGCCGAGCCTCCCGCGCCGGTCTCGAAGAGGCCGCCGCCGTTCATCAGCGGGACGACGGAGAGCATCTTCGCCGAGGTGCCGAGCTCGAGGATCGGGAAGAGGTCGGTGTTGTAGTCGCGCAGCACGTTGCCGGTCACCGAGATGGTGTCCTCGCCCCGGCGGATGCGCTCCAGCGAGTACGCCGTGGCCTCGGCCGGGGACATGATCTCGATGGTCAGGCCGGTCGTGTCGTGCTCGGGCAGGTACTCGTCGACCTTCGCGATCAGGTTCGCGTCGTGGGCCCGGGTCCGGTCGAGCCAGAAGACGGCCGGGGCGCCGGTGGCGCGGGCCCGCGCGACGGCGAGCTTGACCCAGTCGCGGATCGGGGCGTCCTTGGTCTGGCACGCACGCCAGATGTCGCCCGGCTGCACGTCGTGCTCGATGAGCACGTCGCCGGCGGCGTTGACGACCTGGACCTGTCCGGCGGCCGGGACCTCGAAGGTCTTGTCGTGGGAGCCGTACTCCTCGGCGGCCTGGGCCATCAGGCCCACGTTGGGCACCGAGCCCATGGTGGCCGGGTCGAAGGCGCCGTGGGCGCGGCAGTCGTCGATGACGGTCTGGTAGACGCCTGCGTAGGACGAGTCCGGGATCACCGCGAGGGTGTCGGCCTCGTCGCCGTCGGGACCCCACATGTGGCCGCTGGTGCGGATCATCGCCGGCATCGACGCGTCGATGATGACGTCGGAGGGGACGTGCAGGTTGGTGATGCCGCGGTCGGAGTCGACCATCGCCATCTTCGGTCCCTCGGCCAGGCCGGCCTCGACGGCCGCCTTGATGGCCCCGCCCTCCGGCAGCTTCTCGGCCGCCGTGAGCAGCCCACCCAGCCCGTCGTTGGGCGAGATGCCCGCGGCAGCCAGCGGTGCGCCGTACTGCTCGAAGAGCGTCGGGAAGAACGCCTGGACGACGTGACCGAAGATGATCGGGTCGGAGACCTTCATCATCGTGGCCTTGAGGTGCACCGAGAACAGCACGTCCTCGGCCTTGGCGCGGGCGATCTGCTCGGTGAGGAAGCGGCGCAGCGCGGCGACGTCCATGAACGTGCCGTCGACGACCTCGCCGGCGAGCACCCCGATGCCGTCCTTGAGCACCATCTCGGTGCCGTCGGCGCCGACGTGCTTGATGGTCAGGGTGTCGTCGGCCGGGACGACGACCGACTTCTCGTTGGAGCGGAAGTCGTGCTGGCCCATGGTCGCGACGTTGGTCTTGGAGTCGGAGCTCCAGGCGCCCATCCGGTGGGGGTGGGTCTTCGCGTAGTTCTTGACCGAGGCGGGCGCGCGGCGGTCGGAGTTGCCCTCGCGCAGGACCGGGTTGACGGCCGAGCCCTTGACCTTGTCGTAGGTGGCCCGGGTCTCCTTCTCCTCGTCGGTCGAGGGGCTCTCCGGGTAGTCGGGGATCGCGTGGCCCTGCTCCTGCAGCTCCTTGATCGCGGCCTTGAGCTGCGGCACCGAGGCGGAGATGTTCGGGAGCTTGATGATGTTGGCCTCGGGCGTCTTGGCGAGGTCGCCGAGCTCGGCCAGCGCGTCGTCGACGATCCCGAAAGCGCCGAGGATCCGGCCGCTCAGCGAGATGTCGCGGGTGTCGATGTCGACGCCCGCCCGGCCGGCGTACGCCTGCACGATCGGGAGGAAGGAGTACGTCGCGAGCAGCGGCGCCTCGTCCGTGTGCGTGTAGATGATCTTGGCCATGAGGGTTCTGCGTCTCCTGTGCTGGACGGCGTAGGGCTGGACGGCGTAGGGCCGGACGGCGTGGCGCTGAGCGGGGCCCGAAACTTCCTTGACGTCAAGATACCTGACGGGGTCGACCCGTCCACCTTTGCACCCGGTTCGGGTGAGGTCTACCGAGGGGTGGGCGTGGGTAAGGTGCTGTCGCCGCGCCCGCGGGGGGCGCCACGAGGGAGCAGATGCCATGTCCGAGCCCACCATCCAGCAGAAGCTGACCGCCGAGGTCATCGGGACGTTCGTGCTCGTGTTCTTCGGCTGCGGATCCGTCGTGGTCTACGGCACCGCGCAGGCCGCGAACGACGGCCGGCTGCTGCCGTCGACCGTCACCACGGTCGGCCTCACCTTCGGCGTCGCCGTCATGGTGATGGTCTACGCCTTCGGACGGGTCTCCGGTGGCCACTTCAACCCGGCGGTGTCCGTCGGCGCCGGAGTCGGTGGCCGGATGGCCTGGCGCGAGGTGGGCTTCTACATCCTCGCCCAGCTCGTCGGTGCCGTCCTCGGCGCTCTGCTGCTCTTCCTGCTGCTGCAGGGCTTCGACAACTTCGACGCCGAGGGCAACATGGGCCAGAACGCCTTCGGCGACGTCGGCAGCGGGTACGCCGGCTGGGCGGCGTTCCTGCTCGAGCTCGTCCTGACCGCGGTCTTCGTGACCGTGATCCTGGCCGTGACTGACGAGCGCAACGAGCACCCGGCCCTCGCCCCGCTCGCGATCGGCTTCACGCTCGCGGCCATCCACTTCGTCGCGATCCCCGCCACCGGCACCTCGGTCAACCCCGCCCGCTCGATCGGCCCCGCGCTCTTCGCCGGCGCCGACGCCATCGAGCAGCTGTGGCTGTTCATCCTCGCCCCACTGATCGGTGCGGCGGTCGCGGGCCTCGCCTACCCGCTGCTCTTCGGTCGCGTCGGCGAGGTCGTCGCGGGCTCCGGGCTCCGGTTCGGCCGGCCACGCACGGCGGCGCAGGCCCCCGGGTACGCCGCGCCCGACCAGTACCAGCAGCAGTGGAACCAGGAGCCGGCGGTCGCCGAGCCGATCGTCCAGGACGGCTGGCAGTGGGACCCGGTCGGCCAGCAGTGGCACCCGGTGGGCTCGACGCCGGAGCAGTGGCGCGCCCAGCAGGAGGCGGAGCAGGCCGCTGCCGCCGAGGAGGCCAGCGCCGCGGAGCGGGCGCCCGAGTCGAGCGAGTGGCCCGAGGGCGACCCGGGCGACGGCGGCACCCAGATCCGGCCGCCGCACGCGTGAGGTCGCTCAGCCGCTGACCGTCGCGAGGCGGAGCACCCGGCCGGTGCCGTCCTCCTCGACCAGGCCGGTGCCGCGCGCCCAGTAGCGCTGCCGCGCGCCCGGCTCGCGCTCCGAGGTCTCGAGGGTCGCGACGAGGTCGTCGTACGAGCCGGCGGGGACCGTGACCGTCTCGTCGACGGCGGTCACGGTGACGACGTCCTCGACGACACCGGGCAGATACGCCGTACGGAAGCCGTCGCCGACGCGCGGACGGTCGGGCATGGCGAGCCCCGCCTCGGCGCCATCCGTCCCGGCCTCCCACTCCCCGTCGCGGCCGAACCACCAGACGTTGCCCTGGTCGTCCTGGGCGAACCAGTCCGTCGTGGTCTGCCCGCGCTCGGTCGTCACGCGCGCCGTGGTGTCGACGCCGGCGACCTGCGGACCGTCGGCCACCGTCATGGTGAGCCGGTGGACGCCGCGGGCGTCGACGACCTGGTAGATCCAGGTGCGGCCGGGCGGCAGCGGCAGCCACGCGTTGTCGACCCCGGCGACGAAGTCGTCGGGGTCGGGGCTCGGCGTCGGGATGACCAGCTGGTCGACGCCGCTCGGCGGACTCGGGTCCGACGCCGTGCCGCAGCCGGCGAGAGCGGCCGCGACGACGGTGACGAACGCCACGATCCTGGGCGCCCGCACGGTCATGGACCCCAGCATCGCAGGGGGGCCGGGCGCTGCTAGCGTCGGGAGCCGGAAATCCCACCTTCCTCGTCCACCCTCGTCCACGTGTGCCAAGGAGTCCGTCGTGAGCTCAACCCCGTTGAAGGTCGCCGTCACCGGCGCCGCCGGCCAGATCGGCTACAGCCTGCTGTTCCGCCTCGCGAGCGGCTCGCTCCTGGGCGACCGCCCGATCGAGCTGCGGCTGCTCGAGATCACGCCGGCCCTCAAGGCGCTCGAGGGTGTCGTGATGGAGCTCGACGACTGCGCGTTCCCGAACCTCGCCGGCGTCGAGATCGGCGACGACGCGGAGACGATCTTCGACGGCGCGAACCTGGCCCTGCTGGTCGGCGCCCGTCCGCGCACGGCGGGCATGGAGCGCGGCGACCTGCTGTCGGCCAACGGCGCGATCTTCACCGCGCAGGGCAAGGCGCTCAACAAGGTCGCCGCCGACGACATCCGCGTCGGGGTCACCGGCAACCCGGCCAACACCAACGCGCTGATCGCGATGACCAACGCGCCCGACATCCCGCGCGAGCGGTTCTCCGCGCTGACCCGCCTCGACCACAACCGCGCGATCTCGCAGCTGGCCGCCAGGACGGGCGCGGCCGTCACCGACATCAAGAAGATGACGATCTGGGGCAACCACTCCGCCACGCAGTACCCCGACATCTTCCACGCCGAGATCGCCGGCAAGAACGCCGCCGAGGCCGTGGACGACCAGGCCTGGATCGAGGACACCTTCATCCCCACCGTCGCCAAGCGCGGTGCGGCGATCATCGAGGCCCGCGGCTCCTCGTCGGCCGCCTCGGCCGCCTCGGCCACCGTCGACGCCGCGCGCGACTGGCTGCTCGGCTCGGCCGCGGGCGACTGGGTCTCGATGGCCGTCGTCTCGGACGGCTCCTACGGCGTGCCCGAGGGCCTGATCTCGTCGTTCCCCGTCACCACGAAGGACGGCGACTGGGAGATCGTCCAGGGTCTCGAGATCGACGACTTCTCCCGGGCCCGGATCGACGCCTCCACCGCGGAGCTCGCCGAGGAGCGCGAGGCCGTCACGGAGCTCGGCCTCATCTGACCGTCGTCTACAGCGGCTGGTCGGGGATCGAGCCGGCCAGGAAGATGAGCGCGGCGCCGGTGCCGACGAGGAGCGTGCAGTCCCACCACCGGGCGCGCACGGCGAGCATGCCGGCGTCCTTGGCCGGCAGCACGGCGCGGATGACGGCGGCGATGATCAACGCACCCCCGAACCAGCGGATGCCGGCGCGCCACTCCCCCGTCGTCACGACCCCGATCGCGATCGCCACGACGGCCAGCACGGCCAGGTAGAACGCGCCTCCGATGGTCGAGGGGTAGCGCCGGGGCTCTCCGTCCCCGGTGTCCTCCGCGGACGCGGGCTCCTCCTCGTCGGGCTCGTGCGACTGCCCGAGCGGCTGCTCCGGGTCGCTCACGACGCCTGACGCTCGGCTGCGGCCACGATGTTGGAGAGCAGCATCGCGCGGGTCATCGGGCCGACGCCCCCGGGGTTCGGTGAAACCCAGGCGGCGACGTCCCAGACGTCGTCGGCGACGTCGCCGGCGATCTTGCCGTCGACGCGGGAGACACCGACGTCGAGTACGGCGGCGCCCGGCCGCACCATGTCGGCCGTGATGATCCCCGGCACACCGGCAGCGGCCACGACGACGTCGGCGTTGCGGGTGTGGGCGGCGAGGTCGCGGGTGCCGGTGTGGCACAGCGTGACGGTGGAGTTCTCGCTGCGGCGGGTGAGCAGCAGCCCCAGCGGGCGGCCGACCGTGATGCCGCGGCCCACGACGACCACCTCCGCACCCTTCAGCTCCACACCGTGCCGACGCAGCAGCTCGATGCAGCCGATCGGGGTGCACGGCAACGGACCCGGCTCGCCGAGCACGAGCCTGCCGAGGTTCGTGGGGTGCAGGCCGTCGACGTCCTTGTCGGGGTCGACACGGGAGAGCAGCCGGAACTCGTCGAGCCCGGTCGGCTGCTGGACGAGGAAGCCGGTGCACGCCGGGTCGGCGTTCAGCCGGTCGATCTCGGCCTCGACCTCAGCCTGGGTCGCCGTCGCGGGCAGGTCGACCCGGATCGACTCGATGCCGATCTCGGCGCAGTCCTTGTGCTTGGCGCCGACGTACCAGTGCGAGCCCGGGTCGTCGCCGACGAGCACGGTGCCGAGCCCCGGCACCACGCCGCGCTCGCGCAGCTTGGCCACCCGCTCGGTGAGCTCGGCCTTGATCGCCTTGAGCGTGGCGGAGCCGTCCAGCTTCTGTGCGGTCACGTCCTGCATCCTTTCATTGCCCAGCGCGGCAGGTGTTCAGCGAGTTGACGGGTTTCGACACGCTCCGTCGCTGCTCAACCACCGACGATCGGGTCCGCTCCGCGTCCCCGATCAGTGGAAGAAGTGCCGCGTGCCGGTGAAGTACATCGTGATCCCGGCCTTGGCGCACGCCTCGATCGTCAGCTCGTCGCGCACCGAGCCGCCGGGCTGCACGATCGCGGCGACACCGGCGTCGATGAGGATCTGCGGACCGTCGTCGAACGGGAAGAACGCGTCCGAGGCCGCGACCGACCCGGCGGCCCGCTCCCCCGCCCGCTCGACGGCGAGCCTGCAGGAGTCGACGCGGTTGACCTGTCCCATGCCGACGCCGACGGACGCGCCGTCCTTCGCCAGCAGGATCGCGTTGGACTTCACCGACCGACTCGCCTTCCAGGCGAAGGCCAGGTCGGCCAGCACCTCGGACGAGGCGGCCTCTCCGGTCGCGAGCGTCCAGGACGCGGGGTCGTCACCGGGGGCGTCGACGTAGTCCCGCTGCTGCATCAGCAGGCCGCCGGAGACCGGGCGCATCTCGACCTCGCCGCGACCCAGCGGCTCGCAGACCAGGATCCGGATGTTCTTCTTGCCCTGGAGCGCCTCGACGGCGCCTTCGTCGTACGCCGGCGCGACGATGACCTCGGTGAACACCTCGGCCACCTGGCGCGCCATCTCCACCGACACCGGCCGGTTGACCGCGATCACGCCGCCGAACGCGGAGACCGGGTCGCACTCGTGGGCCCTGCGGTGCGCCTCGGCGACGTCGGCGCCGACGGCGATCCCGCAGGGGTTCGCGTGCTTGATGATCGCGACGGCCGGCTCGTCGAAGCCGTACGCCGCTCGCCGGGCCGCGTCGGCGTCCACGTAGTTGTTGTAGGACATCTCCTTGCCGTGCAGCTGCTCGGCCTGCGCGAGCCCGGTGCCGAACCCGTTGAGATAGAGAGCGGCCGGCTGGTGCGGGTTCTCGCCGTAGCGCAGCGCGGTCGACTTGTCCCAGGTGCCACCCACCCACGCGGGGAACCCCTCGCCGTCTGAGGTGTCGGTCAGCACGTTGCCCATCCACGACGCGACGGCGACGTCGTACGTCGCGGTGTGCACGAACGCCTCGGCGGCGAGCCGCTGCCGCTGGGCGAGCGTGAAGCCGCCCGCGGCGACCGCCTCGAGCACGGCCGGGTAGCTGGCGGGCGAGGTGACGATCGCGACCGAGGGGTGGTTCTTGGCGGCCGCGCGGACCATCGACGGGCCACCGATGTCGATCTGCTCGACACACTCGTCGGGGGTCGCACCGGACGCGACGGCCTGCACGAAGGGGTAGAGGTTCGACACGACCAGGTCGAAGGGCTCGACGCCGAGCTCGGCGAGCTGCTCGACGTGGGAGTCGAGGCGGCGGTCGGCCAGGATGCCGGCGTGCACCCTCGGGTGCAGCGTCTTGACGCGGCCGTCGAGGCACTCGGGGAAGCCGGTGAGGTCCTCGACCTTCGTGACCGGCAGGCCGAGCCCGCCGATCAGCGCGGCGGAGCCGCCGGTCGACACGAGCTCGACGCCGGCGTCGTGGAGACCGCGGACCAGGTCCTCGAGGCCGGACTTGTCGTAGACGGAGACGAGGGCGCGCTTGATCGGGATGCGGTGATCGGACACGGACACTCCTGCGAAGCGTTGGAACGGACAGCTGGAAGCACCCAGGCGGACGATGCTCCCGACGTCACTCCCCGGTGGTTGCCCACCTGCGCCAGTCGTGTGATCCCGAGACTAGTCGACCAGCCCGCCGAAGCGGACGCGGCGTCCCTCGACCACGAAGCCCTCCCGCGCCATCCGCCCGACCGAGTCGACGAGCATGGTCCGCTCGGCCACCTTGATCCGCTCGTGGAGCGTCTCCTCGGTGTCGCCGTCGACGACCTCGACGGCGGCCTGCGCGACGATCGGTCCGGTGTCGATGCCCGGGTCGACGACGAAGAGCGTCGCGCCGGTGACCTTCACGCCGTACGCCAGCGCGTCGGCCGGGCCGCGCATGCCGGGGAACGACGGCGACAGCGCCGGATGGGTGTTGACCACCTTCCCGCCGTACAACGCGAGGAACGTGCTGCCGAGGAGCTTCATGAAGCCCGCGGAGACGATGATGTCGGGGTCGTACGCCGCGACCGCGCCGGCCAGCGCCGCGTCCCACTCCTCCCGGGAGTCGAAGTCCTTGACCTGCAGCGCGAACGTCGGGACGCCGGCCCGTTCCGCACGCGCCAGGCCCTCGATGCCGTGACGATCGGCGCCGACGGCGACCACGCGCGCGCCGTACGCCGGGTCCGCGCACGCGTCGAGGAGCGCCTGGAGGTTGGTGCCGCTCCCGGACACGAGGACGACCAGGGCAGCGGGCTCGGTGTGCGACACGCGAGGGAGTCTAGGGGTGCCGGGAGGCGGTGGCGCGACGCTGCCACCACGTCATCGCGAGCCCGCCGACGACACCGCCGATGCCGAACGCCGTGACGGCGTGGACCATCACGTCCATGGCGTCGGGCCCGATCTCGCGCATCCGGCCCGGGCCCGCCGCTCCCCCGGAGACCGCGGTGACGACGCCGAGCAGCACGCCCGCGAGCACGCCGCCGACGCAGCCGCGCAGGGCGCCCTCCTCCCAGCGCACGGTCGGGCGGCGGCGCTGCGCCCAGGCGGCGGCCGCGGCGGCGACCAGGGGCGGGGCGGCGATGAGGTACGTCGCCCACACCGGCGTGGCGCCGTTGTCGGGCAGCGCGGCGAGCAGCGGGAACATCGGGACCGGGCCGAGCGAGACCAGCGACGGCGAGACCAGGGTGCCGGCGCCGACGACGAAGCCCGGACCGAGCAGGTAGCTGCCGGCGTAGACCGCGGCGTTGGGCACCAGGGTCGCGGTGAGGACGGTGTAGACGCTCGCGTCGCCGGCCCCGGCGTGGAGCTGGGACATCACGTTGACCGCCGTACCGAGGTCGACGGCAAGCGCGACGAGGAAGAGGAGCGTCGAGGCGACCAGGAACGTCCCGAGGATGCGCAGGCCGCCCGCCAGCCCGGCCCGCAGCCAGGGCGGCACCGCGGCGGCCCAGATCGCGAGCCGGCCGGAGCCGGTGGCGATGCCGGTCCAGCCGAACGCGGCGCACAGCACGATCGACCACACCACGACCCGGGCCAGCGAGGGTGCGGTGCTGGCGGACGACGCCAGCAATCCCGTGGCGACGGCCACGGCGAGGTAGCCGCCGGAGAACGACGCCGCAGCGGTCGGGACGGTCCAGTCGCGCTCGCCGTCGGCGATCCGGTCGGCGTCCGGACCGTGTCCGGAGATCGCGTCGCCGACCCGGTGGCCGATGCGCCACGCCGACCACGCGCAGAGCGCGGAGAGCCCGAGCGGCACGATCGTGACCGCGACACCGTCGACGTGGACGCCCGACCCGTGTGCGAGCAGCCACCCGAGCGCCCCCACGCGCAGTCCGTCGCTCGGGGTCCCGTGGGCGCCGGCGTCGGAGAGGAACCAGCCCACGACCCCGAGGGCGAGGCAGACGAGGAGGACCGCCCCCGCCGCGGCCGCTCCACCGAGGAGCGCGACCGGGACCAGCGGCGACCGGTGCCCGCGGTCGGCGCTGCTCCGGCCGGAGGCGGGTCCGGCCGAGAGCGGGCCGGGCAACAGCGAGGTCATGGTGGGGCCATCATCGCTCCCGGCGTACGCCGGATCCGGGCGCACACGCCGAATCGGCGCCGATGTGCGCCGGGCGTTACCGTGGAGGCCGCCATGAGGGAGCCCGACGAGTTCGACCAGTTCTACAGGGACGTCCGCACCCGCCTGCTGCTGCTGACGTACTGCCTCACTGGCGACCTCCCGTCCTCCCGCGCGGCGGTCCGTGACGCCTTCGTCGTCGCGTGGCACCACTGGCGCAAGGTCTCCCGGCTCGAGGACCCCGAGGCGTGGGTCCGCGAGCACGCCTGCCGACACGCGCAGCGGCGGCACACCGCCAAGCTCTGGCACCGCGAGAAGAGCATCGGACCCGAGGTGAAGGCGACGCTCGACGCCCTGGCGAAGCTCTCGATGACCCCACGTCGTGTGCTGCTCGTCACCGAGCTCACGAGCGCCTCGCTGAGCGCGATGGCCCGGGAGGTCGGGCTCCCCCGGACCGAGGCGGAGCGCGAACTCCAGACCGCGACGGCCACCTTCGCGCTGCAGCGCGGGATCCCGACCACGAGCGTGCGCGGCATGCTCGAGGCGGTGGGCGCGCACGTCGAGAACGTCCGCTGGCCACGCGCCACGATCCTGCGCCGCGCCGGAGCCACCCGGCGGCGTACCCACACCGTCATCGGCGTCGCCGCCACGGCCGCGGTCATGGTCGTCACCGGCACCCTCGTCACCGATGCCGACGGCGTGCGCCCGACGCTCGCGGGCGAGCGCATCGCGGGCTCCCCGACCGGCGCCGAGGAGCGCGAGCCGGTGGCGCTGCCCGAGGAGTCGCTGCTCGACGGCGACGACGTCGCGCGCACCGTGGCAGGCTCCGACGTCGACCGGGCGTGGAGCGTCGCCAGCACCGACGACAACTCCACGGGCGACGGCCTGGTGATGACCTGCCAGGAGACCCGGTACGCCGTGCCGCGCAACCGCCCCGATGCGGCGCTGGTCCGGGTGTTCGACCCCGGCACGTCGGTCCGCAGGTCCGACCGGACCGCCGTCGTCCAGGCGGCCGAGGCCGCGCCGACCGAGCGGGCTGCGGGCCGGGCCTACGACGTGGCGGCCCACTGGTTCGCCGACTGCCGCGACGACCGCGCGCAGCTGCTCACGACGTACGCCGTGCCGGACGTCGGTGACGAGGCCGTGGTCTTCGAGCTGCGCACCTGGGGCGACCCCGACGCCCGCCTGCTCGCGGGGGTCGCCCGCACCGGCAGCTTCACCACGACGACGGTCGCCCGCACCCCCGGCGACGACGGTCCGCGCCCGCGTGCCGTCGCCAGGCTGCTCTCCAAGGGCGTCGACCGCCTGTGCGAGCTGCCGGAGGGCGGCGCCTGCTCGACCGGGTCGTCGACGAAGAAGAGCTCGCCCGTCCCGGTCGGCGTGGTCCCCGGCATGCTGGCCGAGGTCGACCTCCCGCCGGCCACCCGGGTGCGGCAGCCGTGGGTCGGCACCGAGCCCCGCCGTGCCCTCGACAACGCGGCCGCGACCCACTGCGACAACGCCGACTTCACCGGCGACGGGATCACCAACAACCTCACCCGCACGTTCCTCATCCCCGAGGCAAAGCTGCCGAGCGAGTTCGGGCTCACCGAGACCGTCGCCACGATGCGGTCGAAGAAGGCGAAGGAGTTCGTCTCCGACGTCCGCGACCGGCTCGCGAGCTGCTCGAAGAAGCAGATGGGCACCGAGGTCACCCGCCTTCGCGAGGAACGCCGCGGCGACCGCGAGCTGACCGTCTGGCGGGTCACCACCGAGGTCACCGACGAGAAGTCGATCAGCTTCCTGATGGGCGTGCTGCGCGACGGCACCGCCGTCGCGCAGGTCGGGTTCGTGCCGGTCAAGGACGTGACCATCCCCTCCGACGACTTCCTGACCCTCGCCGAGCGCGCCCTGGACCGGCTCGAGGAGATGCCCCGCCCCTGACGCTGCGCCTGTCCAGGTTTTCCTCGCGCGCGTGCAACCGTGGCTCCAGTCCGGGCGTATCCCTCACGATCGGCAACCCTGCCGATCAGACGAAGACGGGACCAGGGTCGATGGACGAACGCGAGTTCGACGACTTCTACACCGCGTCGTTCCAGCGGATCACGGGCCAGGTGTACGCCATGATCGCCAACCGCGACGAGGCGCAGGAGTGCGTCCAGGAGGCGTTCGTCCGCGCCTGGGCACACCGCAGGAAGCTCGAGAGGGCCGAGCACCCCGAGGCGTGGGTGCGCACCACGGCGTACCGACTGGCGGTGAGCCGCTGGCGGCGCACCCAGCGCGGCAGGCGGCCGACCGACCGGGCGGTCGGTCCCACCCTCGAGGCCGCCGCTCCCAGCGAGGCGCACGTCGCCCTGGTGGCCGCGCTCAAGCAGCTCCCCGAGGCGCAGCGCCAGGCGCTGGTGCTCCACCACATCGCCGACCTGCCCGTCCACGACGTCGCCCGCGAGGTGGGCGTCCCCGAGGGAACCATCAAGGCCCGGCTCAGCCGGGGCCGCGCGGCTCTGGCCGCCCTGCTCGCCGACGAGGAAGGACTGAGCCATGCCTGACCCGCTGGACGAGCTCGACAACTTCTCCGCCCCAGGACTCACCATGACCCCGCTCCCCGCCGCAGAGGTACGCCGCCGCGGCACCCGGATGCGCCGCCGCAACACGGCCCTCGCCACGGTCGGCGCGGTTGCCGCCGTCGCGCTCGTCGCGACGCCGATCGCCCTGGCCGCCTCCGGGACCGGCGACGCCGGCGGCACCCCCGATCCCGCCGAGACCCCCACCGCCACCGCGGTCACCTGGGTGACGACGATCCCCCCCGACTTCCCGCTCACCTCCGGGCTGCCGGAGACCAACGGCCACGACGGCTCCCCCGTCGAGGCACGCGCCGGCTACGAGCCGCAGGCCGTCGACGTCTGCGACGGCGAGGGCTGGACGCCGGCCGAGACGACCGACGTGCAGCAGGCGACGTACACCGGGGAGAGCGAGGGCGGCCAGGAGCGCACCCTCGCGCTGTACCCGTCGGAGCGTGCCGCCGGACTGGCGATGCAGTCGCAGACCGCGCAGGTGCAGGCGTGCGTGATCGCGTCGGAGGGCGAGGGCCGGTCCGCGGAGGTGATCTCCTCGGACGACGACACGCTCGTCTACGCCGACCACATGAGCGACGCGGGCGACATGTTCGTGCACCGCGTCGTCCGCGTCGGCAACGCGCTGCTGCTGGACTCGACGTACGCGATGGGAGGCGGCGACCCCGACGTCGTGCAGCAGACTGCCGACCTGCTCGAGGAGAAGTCGGGGGGCACCGTCGACGCGATGTGCGTCTTCTCGGCCGACCCCTGCTGAAATGAACGCCGACCCGCCCGAAAGTTTCGGGCGGGTCGGCGTCGGTGGATGCTCAGAGGGCCTTGAGGATCTCCCGCATGAGGTCGGCGGTCTCGGACGGCGTCTTGCCGACCTTCACGCCGACGGCCTCGAGGGCCTCCTTCTTGGCCTGCGCGGTGCCGGAGGAGCCGGAGACGATGGCGCCCGCGTGGCCCATCGTCTTGCCCTCCGGGGCGGTGAAGCCCGCGACGTACCCGACGACCGGCTTGGTCACGTTGTCCTTGATGTACGCCGCGGCCCGCTCCTCGGCGTCGCCGCCGATCTCGCCGATCATCACGATCGCCTTGGTCTCCGGGTCCGCCTCGAACGCCGCGAGGGCGTCGATGTGCGTGGTGCCGATGATCGGGTCGCCGCCGATGCCGATGGCCGTCGAGAACCCGTAGTCCTTCAGCTCGTACATCATCTGGTAGGTCAGCGTGCCCGACTTCGACACGAGGCCGACCGGGCCCTTGCCCGCGATGGTGTGCGGAGTGATGCCGGCGAGCGACTCCTCGGGCGTGATGATGCCCGGGCAGTTGGGGCCGATCATCCGGGTGTCCTTGCCCTGGAGGTAGGACCACACCTCGGCGCTGTCCTGGACCGGCACGCCCTCGGTGATGACGACGAGCAGGCCGATGCCGGCGTCGATGGCCTCGATGCAGGCGTCCTTGGTGAAGACCGGCGGCACGAACACGACCGACACGTCCGCGCCGGTCTCGGCCATCGCCTCCTTGACGCTGCCGAAGACCGGCAGCTCCTTGCCACCGAGCTCGACGCTGGTGCCGGCCTTGCGCGCGTTGACGCCGCCGACGATGTTGGAGCCGGCGTCGAGCATGAGGGTGGTGTGCTTGGAGCCCATCCCGCCCGTCATGCCCTGGACGATGATCTTCGAGTCCTTGTTCAGGTAGATGCTCATCTGCTTCGTCGTCCTTACGCGCTCTGCTTGCCCGAATTGGCCAGCTCGGCGGCCTTGTCGGCCGCACCGTCCATCGTGTCCACCTGCGTGACGAGCGGGTGGTTCAGCTCGTCGAGGATCGCGCGGCCCTGCGCGACGTTGTTGCCGTCGAGGCGTACGACGAGCGGCTTGGTCGCGTCGGACCCGAGGATCTCGAGCGCGCCCTTGATGCCGTTGGCGACCTCGTCGCATGCGGTGATGCCGCCGAACACGTTGACGAACACGCTCTTGACCTGCGGGTCGCCGAGGATCACGTCGAGGCCGTCGGCCATCACCTGGGCGTTGGCGCCGCCGCCGATGTCGAGGAAGTTGGCGGGCTTGACGCCGCCGTGCTTCTCACCGGCGTACGCGACCACGTCGAGGGTCGACATGACCAGGCCCGCGCCGTTGCCGATGATGCCGACCTGGCCGTCGAGCTTGACGTAGTTGAGGCCCTTGTCCTTGGCCTTCGCCTCGAGCTGGTCCTCCTCCTCGCGGATCACGAACCCCTCGTGGTCGGGGTGCCGGACCTCGGACGCGTTGTCGTCGAGCGACACCTTGCCGTCGAGCGCCTCCAGCTTGTCACCGGCCAGCCGCGCGAGCGGGTTGACCTCGACGAGCGTGGCGTCCTCCTCGACGAAGACCTTGTAGAGCGACTCGATCATCGCCACGGCCTGCTCGAAGACGGGCTCGGGGAACTTCGCCTCGGTCGCGATCTCACGGGCCTTGGCCTCGTCGACGCCCGCACCGGGGTCGACCGGGATCTGCTTGACGGCGTCGGGGTTGGTCTTGGCGACCTCCTCGATCTCGACGCCGCCCTCGACGGACGCGATGCACAGGTAGCGACGGTTGGCCCGGTCGAGCAGGAAGGAGAAGTAGTACTCCTCCTCCGGGGGCGTGGCCGGGGTGACCAGCACCCGGTTGACCGTGAGGCCCTTGATCTCCATGCCCAGGATGTTCGACGCGTGCTGGTGCGCCTCGTCGGCGGTCTTGGCGATCTTCACGCCACCGGCCTTGCCTCGGCCGCCGGCCTTGACCTGCGCCTTGATGACCGTCACGCCGCCGAGCTTCTCGGCGGCGGCCTTGGCAGCCTCCGCGGTCTCGACGACGACGCCGAGCGTCGTGGTCACACCATGCTTGGCGAAGAGCTCCTTCGCCTGGTACTCCATCAGATCCACTGATCCACCAAGTCCTCTTTGTCGGAGCGAGCGGGCGCGCACCCTGCCGATCCCGGGGGGCGCCACATGCTCGGGGTGTCCTTCGCACCTTAGACCGGTGCGGCGGAGTACGACGAGGGCGGGCCGACGTGACGTCCGGCACGACGCGGGACCTCGTTCAGTCGGCGAAGTGCTCCGCGACCCAGCCGGTGATCTCGCCCGTGGGCGCGCCCGGGGTGAACACCTTGGCGACACCGATCTCCTCGAGCACTGGGATGTCCTCCTCCGGGATGATCCCGCCCCCGAAGACGACGATGTCGGACGCGTCGCGCTCGGCGAGCAGCTCGACGAGGCGTCGGAAGAGCGTCATGTGCGCCCCGGACAGGACCGAGAGGCCGATCAGGTCGGCGTCCTCCTGGATCGCGGTCTCCACGATCTGCTCGGGGGTCTGGTGGAGACCGGTGTAGACCACCTCGTGACCCGCGTCGCGCAGCGCGCGCGCCACGATCTTCGCTCCCCGGTCGTGACCGTCGAGGCCCGGCTTGCCCACCACGATGCGGATCCGACGCGCCCCTGACGTGCTCATGACGGGAGGCTAGCCGAGGGGTGAGACGCGCCACGTGGGCGGGGCCACGGTAAAAAGTCGACACGAATGGGTTTCAGGCGGGGCCCAGCGGCCGATCTCTCTCGTGAAGCAATGTCGATGGGAGCGTGTACCGACAAATTTCGTCCACAAGTTCGCGGGGTGGTTTCCCGACCCCGTGACCGGTCCGTTACAGTCGGGCCTCGCCGTCTGAACCCCGAGCAGCGGAGAAGCACATCCATGGGTAACCACCGAGCGGAACGCCGCGGCCCGCGCCGCCGTCCCTCGGACCTCCCGACCCCGGTAGCCAGCACGGCCGTCGGCAAACGGCGGGCCGAGAAGCCCGGCCGCCGCTCCGTCGCCCGCTCGACCGCGACCCCCGCGCCCGTCCTCGACGCGGACGAGGAGACGCTCGTCCTGCCGGTCACCCGCGACGTGCCGGAGGTGCTGACCGACCGTCCGGTCGTCTACCAGACCTCTCGCATCGCCGGCGTGCGGGCCGCACAGACCCCCCGCACCGCGCCGTCGCGGCCCGGCGCCCGCCGCAGCTCGTCGCGCGGGCCGCTCTTCAAGGGCCTCCCGTCGGCCCCCGTGCTGCTCGGCCTCGCCGCCCTCGCGGTCTCCGTCGGCGGCGCGGTCACCGCGAACGGTGGGCTCGGGGACGACTCGTCCCGCTTCACCCAGGCGAGCGCCCTCAGCGGCGCCAGTCAGGTCGCGAGCGTCAGCCTGCTCGACCGGCGCACCATCAGCCGCGACTCCCGCCGCGACGCGCTCGCCGACGACGCCGACGCCGAGCTCGTTGACGAGGCCGAGGCGCAGAACCGTGAGCGCAACGCCGCGCTGAAGAAGTACGCCAGCCAGATCGAGCACCAGGCCGCCAAGCTGCGCCTCAACCAGTGGGTCGTCCCGGTCGCGGGCTACCATCTCACCGCCCGGTTCGGTGACTACGGCCTGTGGGCGCACTACCACACCGGCCTCGACTTCGCCGCGCCCAGCGGCACCCCCATCCACGCCGTCGCCAACGGCGTCGTGACCTCCGTCGGCTACGACGGCGCCTACGGCAACAAGACCGTCATCACGCTCGATGACGGCACCGAACTCTGGTACTGCCACCAGACCTCCTACACCGTCAGCGAGGGCCAGGAGGTCCACGCCGGCGACCCGATCGGCTCGGTCGGCTCCACCGGTCACGTCACCGGCCCGCACCTGCACCTCGAGGTGCGCCCCGGCGGCGGCGACCCGGTCGACCCGTACGCCGCGATGGTCGTGCACGGCGTGACACCCTGAGCCGAGACCGGTGGTCGAGTCCGTCGACTCCGCTCGTCAGAGCTTCTCGACCGGTGCGTAGCGCAGCAGCAGCCGCTTGACGCCCTCGGAGCCGAAGTCGATCGACGCGACCGACTTCTCCCCCACGCCCTCCAGCGCGACGACGGTCCCCATGCCGAAGGAGTCGTGCAGCACCCGGTCGCCGGGCTCGAGGCTCGGGATCTCCCGTGCCGGCTTGGCCCGGGCGGCGGCGTCGGCCCGGACGGCGGCGGCGGAGAAGTTGCGCCGACCGGCGGCGGTGGGCGCGCCGAGCCGGGTCGACCCGCCGCTGAGGTCGGGCCGGCCCCAGCGGGTCTGGGACGCCTCGGTGCGCCTCCAGTCGACGAGGTCGATCGGCAGCTCGTCGAGGAAGCGGGAGCCGGGGTTGTGCGACGGCGCGCCCCACGCCGAGCGGACGACCGCACGCGAGATGTAGAGCCGCTCGCGGGCGCGGGTCAGCCCGACGTACGCCAGCCGCCGCTCCTCCTCGAGCTCCGGCTGGTCGCCGAGCGACCGGGCGTGCGGGAAGACGCCGTCCTCGAGGCCGGTGAGGAAGACGACCGGGAACTCCAGGCCCTTGGCGGTGTGCAGCGTCATCAGCGTGACGACCCCCGAGTCCTCAGGATCGTCGTCGGGGATCTGGTCGGCGTCGGCGACCAGCGCGACCCGCTCCAGGAAGTCGGCCAGCCCCGGAGCCACGGTGCCGGCGTCGACGTCGGCCGGGTCCGCGGACGGGCCGGCGACGGGGTCGTCGGCGAACTCGCGAGCGACGGCGACCAGCTCGGCGAGGTTCTCGAGACGCGTCTCGTCCTGCGGGTCGTCGCTCTCCTCCAGCGCGGTGAGGTAGCCCGAGCGGGCCAGCGTCGTCTCCAGGATGACGTCGGGGCGCTCGCCCCCGTCGACCATCGACTGCAGCTCCTCGACCAGCGCCACGAAGCTCTGGATCTGGGTGAGCGACCGGGTCGCCAGCCCGGGCGCGTCCTGCGCGCGGCGCAGCGCCTCCCAGAACGTGGTCCGATCGCGCTCGGCGAGGGCGTTGACGCACTCGACCGCCCGGTCGCCGATGCCGCGCTTCGGCGTGTTGAGGATCCGGCGCAGCGAGACCTGGTCGGCCGGGTTGACCAGCATCCGCAGGTAGGCGAGCGCGTCGCGCACCTCGCGCCGCTCGTAGAACCGGACGCCCCCCACGACCTTGTAGGGCATCCCGGTGCGGATGAAGATCTCCTCGAAGACGCGCGACTGGGCGTTGGTGCGGTAGAAGACCGCGACGTCGCCGGGCCGGTAGGCGTCCGCGTCGGTGAGCTTGTCGATCTCCTCGGAGATGAACCGCGCCTCGTCGTGCTCGTCGTCGGCGACGTACCCGACGATCCGCTCGCCGTCGCCGGCGTCCGACCACAGCCGCTTGTCCTTGCGGCCCTTGTTGTGCCCGATCACCGCGTTGGCGGCGTTGAGGATCGTCTGGGTGGAGCGGTAGTTCTGCTCGAGCAGGATCGAGGTGGCGTCGGGGAAGTCCTGCTCGAAGTCGAGGATGTTGCGGATGTTGGCGCCCCGGAAGGCGTAGATCGACTGGTCGGCGTCGCCGACCACCATCAGCTCGGCGGGCTCGACGCGCTCGGCCGTGAGGTCGAGCTGCGAGCCGTCTGGGTCCATCGGGTCCGCGCAGAGCTGGTGGATGAGCGCGTACTGCGCGTGGTTGGTGTCCTGGTACTCGTCGACCAGCACGTGCCGGAACCGGCGCCGGTAGGTCTCCTTGACCTCAGGGAACGCCTGGAACAGGTGCACGGTCGACATGATCAGGTCGTCGAAGTCGAGCGCGTTGGCCTCGCGCAGCCGGCGCTGATAGGTCGTGTACGCCGCGGCGTACGTCTCCTCGAGCGCGTTGCGGGCGTCCTTGGCGGCGTCCTCGGGGTCGCGCAGCTCGTTCTTCTGGTTGGAGACCCAGTGCAGCAGCGCGCCCGGCTGGTAGCGGCGGGGATCGAGGTCGAGGTCGTTGGCGACCAGCGTCATCAGGCGCTTCTGGTCGGCGGCGTCGTAGATGGAGAAGTTGGACTTGTAGCCGAGCTTGTCGGCCTCCTTGCGCAGGATGCGCACGCATGCGGAGTGGAAGGTCGACACCCACATGATGCGGGCGCGGCGGCCGACGAGGTCCTCGACCCGCTCCTTCATCTCGGCGGCGGCCTTGTTGGTGAACGTGATCGCCAGGATCGACCCGGGGTGGGCCCGACGCTCGGAGATCAGCCACGCGATCCGTCGGGTGAGCACCCGGGTCTTGCCCGAGCCGGCGCCGGCGACGATGAGCAGCGGCGCGCCCTCGTGCACCACGGCGGCCCGCTGCGGCTCGTTGAGCCCCTCGAGCAGCTCGTCGCGGCTCGGACCGCGACGGGCCGGCGGGTCGGCGGGTGCGACGGACTCCAGGCCGGGCAGCGGGATCGACGTGCTCATCTCGTCGCCCAGCCTACGTGTGGGCTCCCCCAGTGACGGGGTCGGCCGCGACGGGCCGGTCAGACGACGGCGACGACGGAGAGCCCGCCCGCGCCGTAGCCCGAGATCTCCAGCACCACGTCCTCGCGCGCACCGGCCTGGGCCGCCACCGAGAGGACCTGGGGCGGGACCGAGTCCGACGGAGCGAACGTCTCCGACAGCCGCAGGTGAGTGCCCATCGCGTCGCCCAGCGGCGCGGCGAGGACGTTGCAGATCTCCGAGGCGTTCTCGAAGAGGTTGACCGGCAGCACCCGGTCCTCCTCGGCGGCCTCCGCCGCGCCCTTGGGGATCAGCGCGATCGCGGCGCCCGAGCGAGCGGCGAGACCGAAGCTCATCACCGCGACGGCGCGGAGGTTGTGGACGTCGTCGACGTACGACGCGACGATCGGCTTGGGAATGCCGATGTCGACGGGCTTCCCGTCGGTCAGCTCGACGTCGCGGCCGAGCAGGCCGGCGAAGAGGTCCTTGATGTCCTTGCGGCTGGGAAGCATGGCGGCCTCAGCTCAGCATTCCGGAGAGCTCGGACTCGAAGGTGTCGGACGTGAAGGGCTTGGCGATGAGGAACATCGCGCCCGCCTCCTGGGCGGTCTGCCGCATCTCGTCGGAGCCCTCGGAGGTCACGAACCCGAAGGGGACCGGGTTGCCGGTGACCCGCAAGGCGCGGAGCAGCTCGATGCCGGTCTTGTTGGGCATGTTCCAGTCCGAGAGGACCAGGTCGGGAGACTCGCTCGCGACCAGGTCCAGGGCCTCGGCGCCGTCCGACGCCTCGACGAAGTCGTGGTGACCGAAGCCGGCCTGGCGCATCGTGCGCAGCACGATCTGGCGCATGACCCTGCTGTCGTCGGCGATGAGGATCTTCATGATCTTCCTTCTGACTCGCTGCTTGGTGTTCCCGGGCGCCGCTCAGGCGGCGTCCGGGACGATCTGGACGTAGACGGGTGCGTCGCCCCAGGAGACGACGAACGACTCACCACGTGAGGGCACCGCGGTGACCTCGGAGACGCCGGGCAGGCCCAGTGCCGAGGTACCCGGCAGGGCCCCCTTCACGCTCCCCCCGACGACATTGAGCACCTCGCCCACCGCGTCGTGGACGTCGGGCTGCTCGAGGCCCTCGTCGGGGCCGACGCCGAGCATCGCGCCGGCGATCTGGGTCGCCACCTCGCTGTCGCAGGTGAGCACCAGACGGCCGTTCCACTCGCCGCGCAGCTCGATCTGGGCCTGGAGGCCGGACTCGAACTCGGCGGGCCGGTCGGCGGGCCAGGGCTCGGCGGAGGCGTAGAGCATCGATCCCCACACCTGCTCGATGGCGGCGAGGACGAGCGCCTCGTCGGGTGCGCTTGCGCTGGTCATGTCAGACCCCTGTCGACGTCGGGAGAAGCCCGAGCAGGTCGAGCTTCTCGAGCATGGCCTCACCGGTGAACGGCTTGATGAGGTACTCGTGGGCTCCGGCCGCCAGGGCGCGGACGATGCGGTCCTGCTCGCTCTCGGTGGTCACCATCATCAGCGTGATGGAGCGCCACTCGGGCCGCTTGCGGACCTCGGTGATGAAGGTCAGTCCGTCCATCACCGGCATGTTCCAGTCGACACAGGCGAGCTCGGGCGGGCTCTCGAGCCCTTCCAGCACCGCGAGGGCCTCCAGGCCGTCGCCGGCCTCGGAGATCTCGTAGCCCGCGTCCCCGAGGATGCGGCCGACGATCCGGCGCATCGCTCGGGAGTCATCGACAATCACGGCACGCATGTGCGTTGTTCCTCTCTGATCCGGTACACCGAAGACCGTCCCGCCGGCACCCGCTCCCAGGCGTCGTCGACGCCCATGGTCATCTCGGCCGCCCCCAGGAAGAGGTGGCCGTCGGGCGCCATCACCTGGCGCACGCGCTTGAGCACGTCACGCTTGGTCGGCAGGTCGAAGTAGATGAGCACGTTGCGGAGGAACACCACGTCGAACCGGCCCATCGGCGGAAGGGGCCGGGTCAGGTTGAGGTGACGGAACTCCACGCGGTCCCTGATCGACTGGTTGATCCGCCAGCTGAGGCCGGAGCGCTCGAAGTGGCGGACCATCGTCGTCGCCGGGAGGCCCCGGTTGACCTCCAGCTGCGAGTACTCGCCCTTGCGGGCGCGGTCCAGCATCTCGTCGGACAGGTCGGTGGCGACCACCTCGACCCTCCATCCCGCGAGCTCCGGGGTGTCGAGGGCCGTCATGACGATGCTGTACGGCTCCTGGCCGCTCGAGCACGCGCCCGCCCAGATCCGGATGGTGCGGTTCGAGCGGGTCTTGGCGAGTGCGGGGAACACCGACTGCCGCAGCGCCGTGAACGGGTCCGAGTCGCGGAACCACGACGTCTCGTTGGTCGTGAGTGCCTCGACGACCTGCTTGAGCGCGGCGGGGGTCCGCCGCTTCGAGAGGTCGGCGACGTACGCGTCGACGTCGGGGTGGCCGGCCGCGCGAGCCAGTGGGACCAGCCGCGACTCGACGAGGTACTCCTTGCCGGTCTCGAGCACGATCGCGCTCTCTGCGCGGACGAGCTCGCGGACGAAGGCGAAGGCTTGCGTCCCGATCGTCACCGGGTCCCTCCTGCTGGTGTGGTGAATGCGGTAGCACGGGCCGGCTGGCCCACGCGACGGTTGATCTCGCCGGGGATGTCGCCCAGGGGCAGCACGCGCTCGGCGAGCCCGGCGGTCGTGACCGCGCCGGGCATCCCCCAGACGACCGAGGTCGCCTGGTCCTGGGCGAGGACGCTGCCGCCCCGGTCGACGAGGTCCCGGGCGCCCTTGCAGCCGTCGGACCCCATGCCGGTGAGCACCACGCCGAGGACGGCGGGGCCGGCGACCGCGGCGGCGCTGCGGAACAGCACGTCGACGGCGGGTCGGCAGTAGTTCTCGGGCGGCGCCTGGTTGAGCCGGGCGACGAAGGAGCGGCCCTCCACGACGATCTCCAGGTGGAAGTCGCCGGGAGCGATGCACACCGTGCCGGGGCGCAGGACCTGACCGTCGGCGGCCTCGGTGACCTCGAACGGGAGCTGACGGTCCAGGCGCGCGGCGAACTGGCGGGTGAAGACCGGCGGCATGTGCTGCACGACCGCGATCGGCACCGGGAGCGGCTGGAGCCCGGAGAGCAGGGTGTTCAGTGCCTCGGGACCACCGGTCGACGAACCGATGACGAGGAGCCTGTGGCCACCGACCGGCGGCGGCGCCGGGGCCCGGAGGGTCGGCGCGGCGGTCGGCGGCACCGACCCACCGGTGCCGACGTGGGTCGGCCGGGCGCCCGCCCGAGGCACGAGCGACTTGATCCGCGGGATCAGCGCCTCGCGCACCTGCTCCATGGAGCGGCCGACGCTGCCGACGTTCGCCGGCTTCGGCACGTAGTCCGAGGCGCCGGCGGCCAGCGCCTCGAGCGTGGCGACCGCGCCCCGCTCGGTCAGCGTGCTGAACATGATGACGGGCACCCGGTTGCCGGTCGCCCGGATCTGGCGGACCGCCCCGATGCCGTCGAGCTCCGGCATCTCGATGTCCATCGTCACCAGGTCGGGCTCGAGCAGTGCGACCTTCTGGACGCCGGCCCGACCGTTGACCGCGGTGCCGACGACCTCGATGTCCGGATCCTCGGAGAGCAGGTCGGAGACCAGCTTGCGGATCACGACCGAGTCATCGACCACGAGCACTCGGATCCGCGCCATCTAACGTCCTTCACTGTCAGCCTGCCCCCGTGACAGGTGAAGGGTTGATCGGCCGTGGCGCTCGCGACCTGAGAGACCGTCGCGATCAGTCTGCGGGTGAAGCGTGCACCGCGTTCCACACGCGCAGCAGCACCGTGGCGTCGTCCGCGGGAAGCAGGTCGGTCACCAGGCTGGCCTGCACGACACCGGACCACGCGTTCCAGACGCCGTACGCCGCGTCGCGGCCGGTGAAGCCCGCGCGGGCGAAGGCCATCACGCCCGCGAGCTGGGCGTCGCAGGCCGGGCGCAGCCGCTCGGAGAGGGAGAGCGCCCAGGTCGCCTGGTGCATCGCCGGGGCCCACTGCGCGGTGTGGACCCGCTGCTCGTCGACGACCCGACGCCAGGCCCGTCGTACCTCCTCGTCGGCGGCGGCGAACGTCGCCAGCCGCTCGTCGAGTCCGGGGAGCCCGGTGTGGAGGTCCGGCGCTCCGGCCAGCCCCGACTTCACGAACGGGGCGGCCATGGCGCGACGCAGCTCGGGAGCGAGCCGGTCGCGCAGGTAGGCGCTGGTGGCGGCGTCGGCGAGCACGTCGGCGGCGAGCGAGGCGGCCGGGTCCTGGACCGCGACCGGCCCGCTGTGCAGCCAGGTCCAGTCCAGCAGGTCGCGCCGGACCATCCGGTCCAGGGCGTGGGCATCGCCGAGCAGGCTCGTCTCCAGGCGGCGCAGCAGGGCCGTCTCCCCGGACGCCGCCTCCTCGAGCGCGGCGCCGGCGAGCGGCAGTGTCGCCACGACGGACTCGGTGTCGGTCGCGGGAACGTAGGCCCGGCGCCACTCCTCGCGGACCCCGGCCCCCGGGTGAGAGCCGGCCAGCCGGTCGAGGTCGTTGGGCCCGGCCGCGAGCGCGAGCCGCAGCACACCGGCGACCTGCGCGCCGCCGGAGAGGCGGGCGAGGTCGAACCCGAGGGCCGGGCCGCCCACGACCGAGTACGCCACCCGACGATCGTAGCCGCGGCCCGGTCGCGGTGGTCAGCTGCTTGCTGAAGCCTTGAAGAAGCCCACCGACCGATCAGAACTGAAAGCGCGAGATCTCGCTGCGCAGCTCGGCGGACATCTGAGCGAGCTCGCCGATCGCCGCGAGGGTCTGGGTGACGGAGTCCGTCGTGGTGGACGCGGCCGTTGCCACCCCGCTGATGTTGGTGGCGATCTCGTTCGAGCCGGTGGAGGCCTCGGCGACGTTGCGCGACATCTCGTTGGTGGTCGCGGTCTGCTCCTCCACCGCCGAGGCGATGGTGAGCTGGTAGTCGTTGATCGAGGCGATGATCTCCGAGATCTCACCGATCGCCTCGACGGCGCCGGTGGTGTCGGCCTGGATCGCCTCCACCCGACGCGCGATGTCCTCGGTCGCCCGCGCGGTCTCCTGCGCCAGCTCCTTGACCTCGTTGGCGACCACCGCGAACCCCTTGCCGGCCTCACCCGCACGCGCGGCCTCGATGGTCGCGTTCAGCGCCAGCAGGTTCGTCTGCTCCGCGATCGAGGTGATCGTCTTGACCACGTTGCCGATCTCCTGGCTCGACACCCCCAGCCGCGAGACCGAGTCGTTGGTGGTCTCGGCCATCGTCACCGCCTGCGAGGCCACCCGCGCCGCGTCGTTCGCCGACGTCGCGATCTCCCGGATCGAGGCACCCATCTGCTCCGAGCCCGCCGCAACCGTCTGCACGTTGCGCGAGACCTCCTCGGCCGCACCCGAGACCACCCCGGCCTGCACCGAGGTCTCCTCCGCACCCGCCGCGATCTGCTGCGAGGACGCCGACAACTCCTCCGACGCCGCAGCCACCGCGTCCGCGGAGTCCTGCACGGTCGCCACGACGGCGGCGACGGAGCCGATCGACTGGTTCAGGGCCCGCTCCAGCTCACCGAGCTCGGCCGCCGACCTCTCCTCGGCCCGCTGGGAGAGGTCACCCGAGGCGAAGGCGCCGAGGACGCGCACGCTGCTGCGCAGCGGGGCGACGATCGAGCGAGCCACGAGCAGGGTCAGGGCGACGACCAGCACGAGTCCGGCCACCGCCACTCCGATCGTCGACCAGTAGACCCGGCTCCGCGTCGCGTCGAGGTCCGCCGAGTAGGCGCCGGTCGTCTCGACCAGCATGTCCGCCGCGGAACCGGTGTACTGGTCGTACTGCTGCGCCTGCTTCATGAACTTCGGCAGCTGTGCCCGCGCGGCGGCCTGATCGGTCATGGCCGACTCGACGAACGTGCCGACCGCGGTGACGTAGTCCTCGATCGTCTTCGCGAACTCGTCGTTGGTGTCGTCGGTGAGCTCGAGCTTGGTGCCGGTCAGGTCGGCGGCCCCGAGCGCCTCGGCGGTCCCCTGGAGCTCGCCGACGTGCGCCTGGACCGCGGCCGGTACGTCGGAGGGGTCCTCGAGCGTCGCGGCGAGCGCGGCGTCGGTCGCGAGGTGGGAGCCGGCGGTCTGGAGGCCCTCCAGCATGCCGGCAGCCGTCGCGAGGCGGTTCTGCTGGTCCACGCTGTCGTGCATCGTGCTGACACCCGAGACGGCCACGGCGCCGAGGGCGACGATCGTCAGGGCACTGACCGCCGCGACGCCGGCGAGACGCTGGGCGACGGTCAGGTTGCGGAGCTTCTTCATCACGTGGGTCCTCGACGATCAGGGTGGTCAGTTAGTGCGGAAGCGGGAGATCTCGGTGCGCAGGCCCGCGGCCATGACAGCCAGCTCGCCGATCGCGGCCAGGGTCTGGTTGACCGCCTGGGTGGTGGTCGTGGACGCCGTCGCGACGCCGCTGATGTTGGTGGCGATCTCGCCCGAGCCGGTGGAGGCCTCGGCGACGTTGCGCGACATCTCGTTGGTGGTCGCGGTCTGCTCCTCCACCGCCGAGGCGATGGTGAGCTGGTAGTCGTTGATCGAGGCGATGATCTCCGAGATCTCACCGATCGCCTCGACGGCGCCGGTGGTGTCGGCCTGGATCGCCTCCACCCGACGCGCGATGTCCTCGGTCGCCCGCGCGGTCTCCTGCGCCAGCTCCTTGACCTCGTTGGCGACCACCGCGAACCCCTTGCCGGCCTCACCCGCACGCGCGGCCTCGATGGTCGCGTTCAGCGCCAGCAGGTTCGTCTGCTCCGCGATCGAGGTGATCGTCTTGACCACGTTGCCGATCTCCTGGCTCGACACCCCCAGCCGCGAGACCGAGTCGTTGGTGGTCTCGGCCATCGTCACCGCCTGCGAGGCCACCCGCGCCGCGTCGTTCGCCGACGTCGCGATCTCCCGGATCGAGGCACCCATCTGCTCCGAGCCCGCCGCAACCGTCTGCACGTTGCGCGAGACCTCCTCGGCCGCACCCGAGACCACCCCGGCCTGCACCGAGGTCTCCTCCGCACCCGCCGCGATCTGCTGCGAGGACGCCGACAACTCCTCCGACGCCGCAGCCACCGCGTCCGCGGAGTCCTGCACGGTCGCCACGACGGCGGCGACGGAGCCGATCGACTGGTTCAGGGCCCGCTCCAGCTCACCGAGCTCGGCCGCCGACCTCTCCTCGACGCGCTGGGTCAGGTCGCCGTCGGCGAACCGGGTGAGGGCGTCGACGCTGCCGCGCAGCGGCCGCGTGATCGAGCGGGAGATCAGGAACGCGAGCGCGACCAGCGCCGCCAGCCCGAGCGCGGCGGCAGCCCAGAGGAGCAGCAGCGCCCGGGAGCGAGTGTCGGCTGCTTCGTCGCGGGCGGCCTGGGCCTCGGCCTCCATCGACTCGATCGCACCGGAGAGCAGCTCGTCCATCTTGTCGTTGGCCTTCTGGACCTGGTCCACGTCGGCCTGCGCCGCCTCGCGGTCGGCGACCGCGGCGTCGACGAAGTCGGTGATCGCGGCGATGTACGTCGTCCACGCCTGGTTGAACTGCTCCGCCTCCTCGTCCGATGCCCCGAGATCGAGGGCGGCGAGCTCGTCCATCAGCGCGGTGATCGTCCCGGCGTCCTCCCCGAGCTCGTCCGCGAACTCGGCGTTGTCCTCGTAGGCGACCGACTTCAGCCCGGTGACCTTCAGCTCGCTCGAACGGGTGTCGAGCGCGTGCATGATCGACCGCGCGTCCTCGTACTTCTGCAGGTGCTCGGCGTCGGAGTCGAGTCCGCGGAAGCCCGAGTACGCGACCCCCGCGACGAGCACGGTGGTGGCGGCCCCGATGCCGCTGAGCGCCGCGAGCCGGCGGCCCACGGTCCAGGAGATGGCAGGTGACATGGCGTTCCTCGCTTCGGTTGGCTCCGGAGAGCGGTCGGGGTGGTGCGAAGACTCAAGCGGCCGCGGCGCGGTCGACGTCGAGGGCGAGCAGGAGCTGGTTGTCGAGCTTGTAGGCGCCGAACAGGAACTCGCGGGCCGGGCCGGCGAGCGTGTCGGGCGGCAGCTCGAACTGGTCGTCGTCGACGTCCATCACGGCGCCGATCGTGTCCACGAGCAGGGCGATGGTCTCTCCGGCGACCCGGACGACCACGAGCATCGGCTCCTGGTCGACCTGCCGGTCCGGAAGGCCGAGGCGCGCGCGCAGCTCGACCGCGCTCATCACCTGGCCGCGCAGGTTGATGAGTCCGGAGACCGTGTCGGGAGCGAGCGGGATCCGCGTCTGCGGCTGCCCGCGCAACACCTCCTGCACCGCGTTGACGTCGACGCCGTACAGGCGCCCGTCGAGGGTGAAGGTGACAAGTCGGGCGCTCACATCGCCTCCAGGAGCTCGGGCATCTCGTGGTCGGTGTAGAAGGTGGGGTCGGCCGACATGATCGCGGCGCGGACGTCGAGGACCTCGACGATGCGGTCGCGGACGAGCGTCGAGCCGAGGACGCCGTGGTCGGTGACCTCGTCGTGGAACTCGGTGACCTCGTCGACGATGTCGACGATCTCGTCGACGACCAGGGCGACGCTGCGGTCGCCGACGGTGTAGATGACGACCACCAGCTCCTCGCCGTCGCGGTCGCTCATGACGCCGTAGTAGTTGTTCAGGCGGACGACCGGCAGGATGCCGCCGCGGTACTGCACCACCTCGCGGTTGCCGACGCGCTCCAGGGCGGAGCGGTCGAAGTTCTCGAGGCGGGTGACCGACGACAGCGGGATCGCGACCTTGCGGCCCTCGCCCAGGCCGGCGACCAGCAGGCGCAGGTTCTCGCCGCCAGCGGCACGCGAGTCCTCGCCCGCATCGTCCTCCTGGTCCAGGGCGTCCATGTTGAGGACGCGGCGGGCCAGGGCCTGTACGTCGAGGATCAGCGCGACCCGGCCGTCGCCGAGGATCGTGGCACCGGAGTAGGTGCCGATCGCCTTCAGCTGCGAGCCGAGCGGCTTGACCACGATCTCCTCGGTCGAGAGGACGCGGTCGATCACCAGACCGAACCGCTTGCCCTCCGCCTGGAGGACCGCGATCAGCACGTGGCCGTCGGAACGGTCGGACTCGACGCCGAGGACGTCGGTCAGCCGGACCAGCGGGAGCAGGGAGCCGCGCAGGCGGTAGACGGAGGCGCCGTTGACGTCCTCGACCGCGTGGGCGGCCCGGTCGGCGTCGAGCGCGACCAGCTCGAGCAGGCTCAGCTGCGGGATGGCGTACCGGTCACCGGCGCACTCCACGGTCAGCGCCGGGACGATCGCCAGCGTGAGCGGGATGCGCAGCCGGCAGGTGGTGCCCCGGCCGACGACGGACTCGACCTCGATCGTGCCGCCGATGCCCTCGATGTTGGTCTTCACGACGTCCATGCCGACCCCGCGGCCGGACACGTTCGTCACCGCGGCCGCGGTGGAGAAGCCGGGGAGGAAGATCAGCTGGAGGACGTCGGTCGGCGTCATCTGGGCGAGCTGACCGGCCGTGCGCAGGCCACGGTCGAGCGCCTTCGCCGCGATCCGGTCCGCGTCGATGCCGGCACCGTCGTCGCTGACCTCGACGACCACCTGGCCGCCCTCGTGGTAGGCGCGGAGCGTGAGGACGCCCTCGGCCGGCTTGCCGGCCGCGGCGCGGACCTCGGGGGTCTCCAGGCCGTGGTCGACGGCGTTGCGGACCAGGTGCGTCAGCGGGTCCTTGACGGCCTCGAGCAGCGAGCGGTCCAGCTCGGTCTCCTTGCCGACCATCGACAGGGTGACCTGCTTGCCGCAGTGGGCGCCGAGGTCGCGGACGACGCGCGGCAGCTTGGCCCAGAGGTTGTCGATGGGCTGCATGCGGGTCTTCATGACCCCCTCCTGCAGCTCCGATGCGATCAGGTTGAGGCGCTGGGCCGAACGGCTCAGCTCGACGTCGCGCTGGTCACCGGCCTGCCGGACGATCTGGTTGCGGGTGAGGACGAGCTCGCCGACCAGCTGCATGAGCGTGTCGAGCAGGTCCACGTCCACGCGGATCGAGGAGTCGGCGACGCTGCGCCGAGTGGTGGGCTCCTCCGGGTGCTCGGCCACGGGGGTCGTGGCGTCCGGCACGGCCTCCACCACGGGCACGGCGACCGGCGCGGGCACCTCGGCGACCGGCTCGGGTACGACGGGCTCGACCGTCACGGCCTCGACGGGCTCGACGGCCGCGGCGTCGACGACGGCGGCGGGGACGACCTCCAGCGCCGGCTCGTTGCCCTCCAGGAGCGCGGTGATCTGCTCGACGACGGCGCTCACGTCGGCGTCACCCTCGTTGCCCTGCTGCTCGATAGCCGACAGCAGGTCGCGCACGGTGTCCACCATCGCGAGCAGCACGTCGGTGGTCCGCGGGGTCATCGACATCTTGCCGTCGCGGAGCCGGGCGAGCAGGTTCTCGCCGACGTGGGTCACCGACTCCAGCTTGCCGAAGGCGAGGAAGCCGCTCGTGCCCTTGATCGTGTGGATCGTGCGGAAGATGCTGCCGAGCAGGTCGCGCGAGCCGGGCTCGCGCTCGAGCGCGACCAGGTCGCGGTCGAGCTGGTCCAGGTTCTCGTGACTCTCCACGAGGAACTCCTGAACGATCTCGTCCATCTCATCCACTGGCGTTGCCTTCCGTCGTACGACCCGTTCGACGAGGCATATCGGCCGCTCGTGGGACGACCTGAGGGTTGGGTTGCGGAGCGGCCGAGCCGGGCGCGGGTCGGCCGGGCGCGGGTCAGTGGCGGCGGGTCGGCCGGGGCGCGGCTTCATCAAGGGATGAAGGCGAGGCCGCGCTTCCCTGGCCGAGCCCGCCGAGGGAACCGCGGGGCGACCTTCATCCCTTGATGAAACGACGACGGCCGGTGGCCGGGGCCGTCACCGCGTGCACACACGGCCCCGCAGGTCAGGTGTGGACCGGGCTCCAGAAGACCGCGACGCAGACGTTGGCGACGCTGAGCAGGAGGAGCAGCGCCCACAGGCCGGTGGCGATGCGGTCCTTGCGGAGGTTCGCCATCACCAGCACCAGGATCACCAGGCCGATGATCGCCTTGACAGCGATCTTCGCGTGGTCGGGCGAGCCGTCGGCCTCGAGCACCCCGACCAGGAGGAGACCGGCGACGAAGGCCGTGCCGGCGCCGTCGCGCATCAAGCCGTTGACCCTCTTCTCCGGGTCGCGGGCCTGGACGAGGAGCCCGCCGACGAGGGCGGCGAAGCCGAGCAGGTGGACGACGAGCAGCAGGTGCCGCAGGAACTCCATGGCCCCGACCCTAGACGGGCCCGGCTCAGACCTTGAGGCTCGGGTCGCCCCGCTCGGCGCCCTCGGGGCGGTCCTGGCCGCCGAAGAAGAACTCGATCGCGAAGAGCACCAGGCCGACGGCGACGAGCCCGGCACACCACAGCAGGGACGTCGGGTCGTCGTAGACCGACCAGCCGAAGATCGCGATGTTGCCGACCAGGCCGACGACCAGCAGCGGGGTGTTGGCCCGGAAGGTCCGCTCGTCCTCCTCGTGGCCGCGCAGCTTGAGCGCCGAGACGATGACCAGGGCGTAGATGAAGAGCAGGAAGAGCACCGTGACCGTCGCGAGGCGGGCGACCAGGTCGAGCCCGGACCCGGCCTGCGTCAGGGCGGTCCCGACGACCAGCAGCGTCGCCACGACGACCGCGCTGAAGATCAGCCCGACCCACGGGCTGCGCCGGCCGGAGTGCAGCCGCTTGAACACCGCCGGTACGACGTCCTCGTTGGCCATCCCGTAGAGGATGCGCGGCTGCGTGACGACGGCGACCAGCGTGGTGTTGGTGATCGCGATCATCGCGATCACCGCGAAGAGGTTGCTCATGAAGCCGGTCGAGATCGGCAGGATGCCCTCCTCGATGACCTCGAGCAGCGCCGCGTCGGATCCGGCGAGTGTGTCGGTGGGCACCGTCAGGGCAGCCGTGATCGAGACGAGCACGTAGACCACGCCGGCCACGACCATGCCGCCGATCAGCGAGCGCGGGAAGGAGCGGTGCGGGTCGATGGTCTCCTCCGCGACGTTCGCGGTGTTCTCGAAGCCGGTCATCGCGAAGAACGAGAGCGCGACGCCGGCGAGCACCGCGAGCGCCGGGTTGCCGGTGGCGGAGAAGTCGACGAGCTCACCGAAGTTGCCGTGGCCCTCCGCGAGGTACCAGGCGCCGGTGAACATGATGATCGCGAGTCCCGCGATCTCCACGAACGCCATGACCATGTTGATCACGACCGACTCGGTGATGCCGATGTAGTTGATGACGGTGAGCGCCGCCAGGAAGACCAGCATCACGACCAGCGCGGGCGGTCCGGGCCAGAGCTCGGCGAAGTACTGCGCGAAGCCGCTCGCCAGCGACCCGGCCGCCGCGAAGCTGGCCGAGAGGAAGGAGACCGTGACGAGGAAGGCCAGCGCCTTGCTGCCGAACGCCTTGTTGACGTAGAGCGCGGCACCGGCGGCCTTGGGGTACTTCGTGACGAGCTCTGCGTAAGCGCTGCCGGTGATGGCCGCGATCGCGACACCGACCGCGAACGCGATCCAGAACGCGCCGCCGACGGCGGCCGCGACGAGGCCGATCAGGACGTAGATCCCCGACCCGAGGACGTCCCCCAGCGTGTAGAAGAAGAGCTGGCGTCCGGTGATGGTGCGCTTGAGGCCGGACTCGTCGACGTCGGGCTCGCGTTCGGTTGCCGCAGTCATGGCTCCCGCGGTACCCGGTGTCCGCAGGGGCGAAACGAGAGCGCTCTCAGAGGAGCCGGCGGTCCGAGGCCCAACGGGTCAGCTCGTGCCGCGACGAGAGCTGCAGCTTGCGCAGCACGCTCGACATGTGGGTCTCGACGGTCTTGATGGAGATGAAGAGCTCCTTCGCGACCTCCTTGTAGGCGTAGCCCCTGGCGATCAGGCGCATCACCTCACGCTCGCGCTCGGTGAGGCGGTCGAGGTCCTCGTCGACGGCCGCCACGTCGATCGAGCCGGAGAAGGCGTCGAGCACGAAGCCGGCCAGCCGCGGCGAGAACACGGCGTCCCCCTCGGCGACCCGGCCGATGGCCTGGACCAGCTCCGGTCCGGTGATCGTCTTGGTGACGTAGCCGCGGGCGCCGCCGCGGATCGTGCCGATGACGTCCTCGGCGGCGTCGCTCACCGAGAGCGCGAGGTAGCGGGTCTCGGGCGCGCCGCCGCCGGCGGTGACCCGTCGCATCACCTCGGCGCCGCCGCCTCCGGGCAGGTGCACGTCGAGCAGCACCACGTCGGGGCGGTGCTCGCCGACGGCGGCGATCGCCTCGTCGACGTCGGCGGCCTCGGCGAGGATCGCCACCTGGCCCCTGCCGGCGCTCTCGAGCTCGGCTCGCACACCGCGCCGGAACATCGCGTGGTCGTCGACGATGACGACGCTCACGGGGCCCTTCCGCTCAGCCGTGGCCATGGTGGTTCTCCTCCTGTCGGGCGGGGCGGGGCAGGTGCAGGCGCACCTCGGTCCCCTCCCCCGGTGTCGAGCGGATGTCGGACGACCCGCCGTGACGTTGCATGCGGTCGACGATGCTGTGGCGTACGCCGTACCGGTCGGTGCCGATCGTCTCGGGGTCGAACCCGCGGCCGCGGTCGCGGACGAAGACGTCGACCGCCGCGTCGGTGATCTCGGCGTACACGTCGACCTTGCCGGTGCCGGCGTGCTTCGCGGCGTTGGTGACGGCCTCGCCGGTCGCGTTGACGATCGGCCGGAGCAGCTCGTCGAAGTCGCAGTCGCCGACCGTGACGACCTCGACGGACACGCCGTACTCGTCCTCGACGCGCGCGGCGACTCCGCGCAGCGCGCTGGCGACCGTGCGCTCGTCGGTGGACTCACCGGCGTAGAGCCACGACCGGAGGTCGCGCTCCTGGGCGCGCGCGAGCCGGGCCACGGTGGTGGGGTCGTCGGAGTTCTTCTGGATCAGCGCCAGCGTCTGGAGGACCGAGTCGTGGAGGTGCGCGGCCACGTCGGCGCGCTCCTGGGTGCGCACGCGCTCGGCGCGCTCGTCGGAGAGGTCGGTGGCCAGACGGTGCACCCACGGCCCGATCACGATCGCGAGGCCGACGATGGTCAACAGCGTCGCGACCAGGATGTCGCGGGCGATCGAGAGCGAGCCGCCGTGCGCGGAGTAGAGGACGAGGGCGAGCACGATCAGGCCGACACCGGCGGCGACGCGGGCGTACGACGCCCAGCCCCCGTTGCCGAAGACGACCCGCATCGGGGCGATCCGGCCGGTGCTGTCGAGCCACCGCTCCCGCTGCGCCTCGTCGGCCTGCCGCCACAGCAGGGCGATGCCGCCGACGCCGATGAGCAGCGGCCAGAAGACGGCACCGCGGCCGAGCACGGCCTCCAGGAGGAGGATCGCCCCCAGGCCGAGGGCGGCGAGCGCGATCGCCGGGCCGACGTCGCCGAGCCGGCGGATGCGGCCAGGGCGGCGCCCGCCCCTGGTCGCGCTCTCGATGCCGGGCGCGGCCGTCTCGAAGTGCTGGTCCGAGGGCAGCATCCACCACAGCGCGGCGTAGAAGATGACGCCGAAGCCGCCGAGGAACGCCGCCAGCACGAAGCCGGCGCGCACCCAGAGCACCGGGACGGCGAGGTGGCGCGCCAGCCCGGAGGCCACGCCGCCGAGGATCGGCTCCTGCGTGTCGCGGGCGGCGCGGCGAGGCTCCCGTGTCGTGGGGTGCGCACCGTCCTCGAACGCGGTGCCGTGTGTGCTGCTCATCTCGGGGTCAATCGTCACACAGCGCGAGGGCCCGGACCATGAGGGCGAACCCCGGCCCGACCCTGAGCGCCGCCACGGCGGCCGTCTCGAGGATCAGGGGCGTCCCCGATGGTTCGCGGGCGTCGGACGACGCAGGCTTGGTGCCATGAGCACCCCACGAAGCGGACTTCCCCCGCTTCGCTCCTCCAGCCCACAATTCCGCGAGGACCCCGCATGACCACGACACCACCCGAAGCACCACCTCCGCCGCAGCCCGACCCCGGCAGCGGCCCGCGCGTCACCCGAGACGAGATGCGCAACCTGGGTCGCCTGCGCCGCTCGATCACCGACCGCAAGGTCGCCGGCGTGGCGGGCGGCCTCGGCCGCCACCTCGACGTCGATCCGCTGATCCTGCGGGTCGCGTTCGTGGTGCTGGTGTTCTTCGGCGGCGCCGGCCTGATCCTGTACGGCGCCTGCTGGCTGCTGGTGCCCGAGGACGGCGCGGACCGCGCGCCGTTCAACCTGGACGAGAAGAGCCGCACGGTCGCGCTCGTCATCGTCGGCGCGCTCGCCGCGCTGGCCCTGATCGGCGACAGCTGGGGCGCCTTCTGGTTCCCCTGGCCGCTCGCGATCGTCGCGCTGGTCGCGTTGTGGCTGCTGACCCGCAACGGCCCGCCGCGCCAGGGACCCGCGCCGTACCAGGCTCC
>NZ_JARGER010000012.1 GCF_029210375.1 Nocardioides sp. YIM 152315
CCCGCTGCACCGGGCGGGCGCGGGGTCAGTCGCGGACGGGCTCTCGCACCTGGAGCAACGCCCAGGTGACGGTCGCGGCGGTGGCGGCGGCGCCGAGCATGTGGAAGCCCACGAGCACGATCGGGAGGTCGGTGAAGTACTGCACGAAGCCGATCAGTCCCTGCGCCAGCTCGACGCCGAGGAGCACCGCGACCGCGACGACGGTCCGCCGGGGCTGCCGGGTCGCGAGGGCGGCCAGCAGGAGGCCGATGGTGAGCCCGAGCAGCAGGAAGACCAGGTCGGCGTGCACCTGGCTCCACTGCAGCGGGTCGAGCCCGTTGCGGGCGGAGCCCGCGTCGCCCGCGTGCGGACCGGCGCCGGTGACGACCGTGCCGACGTAGAGGACCGCCCAGGCGGCGCCGAACGTCCCCCAGGCATGCCACAGCAGCGGGCCGCGGAGGGATGCCTCGGGAGCAGGTCGACGCACGCGCTGGAGCAGCAGGACGGCCACGTTGATGATGGCCAACGAGCACAGCAGGTGGAGCGAGACGATCCACGGGTTCAGGTCGGTGAGCACGGTGATGCCGCCGATGACGGCCTGGGCCGGGATGCCGAGCGCGATGACGAGCGCCAGCGTGCGCAGGTCGCGGCGGCGCGACTGCCATGCGGCGACGAAGGTGGCGACGGCGATCGCGACCAGGACCCAGGTGAGGAGCCGGTTGCCGAACTCGATCGCCGAGTGCACGTCGTAGGCACCGTGGGGGGTGAACGACTCGTCCGTGCACCGGGGCCAGGTGGGGCAGCCCAGCCCCGAGTCGGTGAGGCGCACCACGCCGCCGGTCACGACGAGCAGGCAGTTCCCGACGATCGACGCCCACGCCCACCCGACGAGCCACTCGTCGAGCCGGCGCACCCGCTGCCACACCCGTGACGTCACTCCCACTTGAAGGTCCTCGCCGTGAGTGCCGTGCCCAGCACGGCCCAGATGATGAGTACGCCGAGGTCGCGCCACGCGACACCGCCGTCCAGGAACGCCGTGCGCATCGCCTCGCCGAGTGCGCCGGAGGGCAGCCACCGGACGACGTCGCCGAACGCGCCGTACGCGCTCAGGGGCAGCACGACACCGCCGCCGGCCATCAGCAGCAGGTAGACCAGGTTGGCGACGGCGAGGGTCGCCTCGGCGCGGAGCACCCCGGCGACGAAGAGCCCCAGCGACGCGAACGCGGCGGTGCCGAGGAGGATCGCGAGCGCGACACCGAGCACCCCGGGCTCCGGCGTCCAGCCGAGCAGCTGGCCGACGGCGCCGATCACGATCACCTGCAGCAGCTGCACCATGAGCAGGGCGCCGACCTTGCCGGCCAGCAGTCCCGAGCGGGGGAGCGGCGAGCTCCCGAGGCGCTTGATCACGCCGTACCGCCGCTCGAAGCCGGTGGCGATCGCCAGGGACGTGAAGGACGTCGACATCACTGCGAGCGCGAGGACGCCGGGCGTGAAGATGTCGACGAGGGGGCGGGACGTCTCGAGGTCGAGCGCGAGGTGCTCCCCGGCGGTCACGCCGCCGATCAGCACGAGCACCGGGACCACCACGGCGAGCAGCAGCTGCTCGCCGTTGCGGAGCATCAGCCGCGCCTCCATCCGCGCCTGGGCGAGCACCTGACGTCGGAGCGTCGCACCGCCCGGCCGGGGCGTGAAGTCGAGCTCACTCATGTCCGAGACCCCGCCCGGTGAGCTCCAGGAAGACGTCTTCGAGGGTGCGGGAGCCGAAGCTGATCGAGCGCACCCCGACGCCGTGCTCGGTGCTCCACCGGGCGACGGAGCTGCGCAGCGCGGACTCGGCGTCCACGGGGAGCTCCTGGTCGACGACGAGGCGCACCGTCGCCGACGAGCCGCGGGTCAGCTCCTCCGGTGTGCCCGAGGCGATCAGGCGACCGCGGTCGATGATGTGCACCTGGTCGGCCAGCTGCTCCGCCTCGTCCAGGTAGTGCGTCGTCAGCACGACCGTGACGCCGTCGCGGCGCAGCTCGTCGAGGAGCTCCCACGTCGTCCGGCGCGCCTGCGGATCCATCCCTGCCGTGGGCTCGTCGACGAACGCGATCTCGGGGCGACCGACGAGGGCCATCGCCAGTCCGAGCCGCTGCTGCTGACCGCCGGACAGGCGGCGGTACGGCGTACGCCCGCACTCGCCCAGGCCGAGCCGCTCGGACAGCATCCCCGTGTCGAGCGGGTGCGCGTGCAGGCGGGCGACGTGGTCGAGCATCTCCATGGCGCGCACGCCGCTCCAGGCGCCCCCGCCCTGCAGCATCACGCCGATGCGCGGCAGCAGGTCGCGCCGGTCGCGCACCGGATCGAGGCCGAGCACGCGGACCGCGCCACGGTGCGGTCGCCGGTAGCCCTCGCAGGTCTCGAGCGTCGTGGTCTTGCCGGCTCCGTTGGGGCCGAGCACCGCGGTGATCGTCGCCCGCTCCACGGTCAACGACAGCCCGTCGACGGCGACCTTGTCGCCGTAGCGCATCACCAGACCGTCGACCTCGACAGCAGGAGCGGGGTCAGCGGGCACGCGAGAAGTCTAGGAATGAGCGCTGGCTCACACGTCGGCGCCCTCGGTCACCGATGATCCCGCCGAGTCCGACGGGATCCGGTCGAAGGCAGCGGGTGGCTCGCGCCACAGCTCCGGCAGGGTGCCGGCGCGCGCCTGCTCGACGGCGCGCCAGACCCGCTGGGGGGTGCAGGGCAGGTCGAGGTGGCGTACGCCGAGGTGGCCGAGCGCGTCGACGACGGCGTTCTGGACGGCGGGTGTCGAGCCGATCGTGGCGGACTCGCCGATGCCCTTGGCCCCGAGCGGGTTGATCGGGGTGGGGGTCTCGGTGCTGGACACCTCCCAGGCGATCGCGTCGGCCGCCGTCGGGATCGCGTAGTCGACGAACGTCGAGGTGAGCGGCGTGCCCTCCTCGTCGTACTCGAAGTGCTCCCACAGCGCCTGGGAGACGCCCTGGAGCACCCCGCCGTGCTGCTGCCCCTGGACCAGCAGCGGGTTCAGGATCCGGCCGCAGTCGTCGACGGCGACGTGTCGCAGCGGGCGTACGTGACCGGTCTCGGTGTCGACCTCGACGATCGAGACGTGCGCGCCGAAGGGGAAGGTCGCCTCGTCGGTCGAGAAGTCGTCGACGTCGGTCAGGCCGCCGTGGTCGCGGTGGGCCTCGGCGGCGACCGCGGGCCACGAGACGCGCACGCCCGTGCCGCGGACCGCGAAGGTACCGTCGACGACCTCGACGTCGGCCGGATCGGCCTCGAGGAGACCCGCCGCCACGGCGCGCGCCTTGTCGGCGACCTTGGTCGCGGCGCGATCGATCGCGGACCCGCCGAGCTGCAGCGACCGGGACCCGCCGGTGCCGCCGCCGGAGCGGACGACGGCCGTGTCGGACTGCACGAAGCGGATCCGGTCCATGGGGATCCCGAGCCGGTCGGAGACCAGCATCGCGAAGGACGTCGCGTGGCCCTGACCGTGCGCCGACGTGCCGGCCATCACGGTCGCGGTGCCGTCGTCGTGCACCTCGACCGAGCCGAACTCCGTGCCCGCGAACCCCGTGATCTCGACGTACGTCGCGATGCCGATCCCCAGCTGCCGCACCTCGCCCGCCTCGCGGCGCCGCCGCTGCTCGGCCCGCGCGCCGTCGACGTCGGCGATGCGCAGGGCCTCGCGAAGCGGGAGGTCGTAGTCGCCGACGTCGTAGCGTGCGCCGGTCGCGGTGCGGTACGGGAAATCGTCGGGCTGGATCAGGTTGCGGCGACGGAGCTCCTCGGGCGCGAGGCCCACCTCGGCCGCGGCGACGTCCATGAGCCGCTCCACGAGCGCGGCCGCCTCGGGCCGGCCCGCTCCGCGGAACGCGCCCATCGGCGCGGTGTTGGTGAGCGCCGCGATCGCGGCGTAGACGAACCGCGGCACCCGGTAGACGCCGGTCGACATCAGGCGTGTCCCCCCGAGCACGAACGACCCGCCGAAGCCGGCGTACGCGCCGCAGTCGCCCACGAGCCGGAGCCGCATCCCGAGGATCCGGGCGTCGGCGTCGAGGCCGAGCTCGGCGTACTGCACCTGACCGCGGCTGTGCATCGAGAGCATGGTCTCCGACCGGGTCTCGGCCCACTTCACCGGCTGCGCGAGCAGGCGAGCGGCCGCGACCACCGCGAGGTGCTCGGCGGTGACGCCGGCCTTGCCGCCGAACGCACCCCCGACGTGCGGGGCCACCACCCGGACCCGATCGGGGTCGAGGCCGGTGAAGGCGGCGACCTGGTCCCGCGCGCCGTGCGGTTGCTGGGTCGCGACGTGCACGGTCACCTCGTCCGCGCCGGGACGCACCAGGATCGCGTGGCCCTCGATCGGCGCGGTCGCGACGCGCTGGTTCTCCATGCGCACCCGGACGACATGCGCGGCCCCCTCCCACGGGTCGTCCTGGTCGTCGTCCTTGCGGGACGCGGCGACGTTGGAGCCGAGCTCTTCGAACTGCAGGGGCGCGCCCGGCTCCAGGGCCCGTTCCATGTCGACGACGGCGGGCAGGTCGTCGTAGTCGACCTCGACCAGCTCGACGGCGTCCACGGCCTGCGCACGGGTCTCGGCGACGACGAGCGCGACCGGATCGCCGACGTAGCGGACCTTGTCGGTCGCCAGGGCGTGCCGCTCGACGGCCGGGTTGACGACGGCGAAGGGCGGCACCGCGCCGTCGCCGAGGTCGGCCGCCGTGAAGACCCCGACCACGCCCGGCGCCGCCGCGGCCTCGGTGGTGTCGATGCTCGCGACGACCGCGTGCGCGAGCGGGCTGCGGACGAAGGCCGCGTGCAGCACGCCCGGGGACTGGTCGTTGTCGACGTAGGTCGAGGCCCCCACGAGCAGTTCGGGGTCCTCGACCCTGCGCACCATGGTTCCCAGCACAGATCCCGGCATGGAGCCGAGGTTACGGTGCAGCTGGACGGGGTCTCCGCTTCGGCGCGGGTTAGGTGGGCCTTACTTGAAGCGGCCAAATCAATAACGGCACACTGGTGTTGTGGAATTCGACGAGGCTCCCCTCGCTCCCGAGGGAGCGGGGCACGACCAGCCGACGCGGCAGCGCGTGGCGCGGTCGATCCTCGTCAACGGACCCTCGACGGCCGCGGCGCTCGCGGAGCGGCTCGACCTGACCCCCGCCGCCGTACGCCGCCACCTCGACCAGCTGCTCGAGGAGGGCGCCGTCGAGGCGCGCGAGCCGCGCAGCCAGGCCACCCGGGGCCGCGGTCGACCGGCCAAGGTCTTCGCCCTGACGGAGTCCGGCCGCGACGGCTTCGACCAGCAGTACGACGACCTCGCCGTGCAGGCGCTGCGGTTCCTCCGCGAGACCGGCGGCGACGACGCCGTCCGGGAATTCGCCACCCGCCGCGTGGCGTTCATCGGAGAGCGGTTCGAAGGGATCCGCGCGGAGCACCCCGAGCTCGGCTCGGCCGAGATCCTGGCGAGGATCTTCTCCGACGAGGGGTACGCCGCGTCCGTGCGCGACCTGCCGATCGGGGAGCAGCTGTGCCAGCAGCACTGCCCGGTCTCGCACGTCGCGCACGAGTTCCCGCAGCTGTGCGAGGCGGAGACCGAGGCGATCAGCCAGGTCCTCGGCCGGCACGTGCAGCGCCTGGCCACCATCGCCCACGGCGACGGGGTCTGCACCACCTGCATCCCGCACGTCCCCACGGTTTCCGACAAGAAGAAGGAGCGGGTCAGCTGATGACCTCGATCGAAGAACTCAACCCGGAACTCCAGGGCATCGGTCGCTACGAGTTCGGCTGGGCCGACAAGGACGACGCCGGCGCCGCGGCCAAGCGCGGGCTCAACGAGGACGTCGTCCGCGACATCTCGGCCAAGAAGAGCGAGCCGCAGTGGATGCTCGACCTGCGCCTGAAGGGCCTCAAGCTCTTCGACCGCAAGCCGATGCCGACGTGGGGCTCGGACCTGTCGGCGATCGACTTCGACAACATCAAGTACTTCGTGCGCTCCACGGAGAAGCAGGCGACCTCGTGGGAGGAGCTCCCCGAGGACATCAAGAACACCTACGACAAGCTCGGCATCCCGGAGGCGGAGAAGCAGCGCCTCGTCGCGGGTGTCGCCGCGCAGTACGAGTCGGAGGTCGTCTACCACCAGATCCGCGAGGACCTGGAGGAGCAGGGCGTCGTCTTCCTCGACACCGACACCGCGCTGAAGGAGCACGAGGACCTCTTCAAGGAGTACTTCGGCACCGTCATCCCGGTCGGCGACAACAAGTTCGCCGCCCTCAACACCTCGGTGTGGTCGGGCGGCTCGTTCATCTACGTGCCGAAGGGCGTGCACGTCGACATCCCGCTGCAGGCCTACTTCCGGATCAACACCGAGAACATGGGTCAGTTCGAGCGGACGCTGATCATCGTCGACGAGGACGCCTACGTGCACTACGTCGAGGGCTGCACGGCGCCGATCTACAGCTCCGACTCGCTGCACTCCGCGGTGGTCGAGATCATCGTGAAGAAGGGCGGCCGCTGCCGCTACACGACCATCCAGAACTGGTCCAACAACGTCTACAACCTCGTCACCAAGCGCGCGACCTGCGAGGCCGGCGCGACCATGGAGTGGGTCGACGGCAACATCGGCTCCAAGGTGACGATGAAGTACCCCGCCGTCTACCTGATGGGCGAGCACGCCAAGGGCGAGACGCTGTCGATCGCGTTCGCCGGCGAGGGCCAGCACCAGGACGCGGGCGCCAAGATGGTGCACGCCGCGCCGCACACCTCGAGCTCGATCCTGTCGAAGTCGGTCGCTCGGGGTGGTGGGCGTACGTCGTACCGCGGCCTGATCCAGGTCAACGAGGGCGCCCACGGCTCGAAGTCCAACGTGCTGTGCGACGCGCTGCTGGTCGACCAGGTCAGCCGCTCGGACACCTACCCCTACGTCGACATCCGCGAGGACGACGTGTCCATGGGCCACGAGGCGAGCGTCTCGAAGGTCTCCGACGACCAGCTCTTCTACCTCATGTCGCGAGGCATGCAGGAGGACGAGGCGATGGCGATGATCGTCCGCGGCTTCGTGGAGCCGATCGCCAAGGAGCTCCCGATGGAGTACGCCCTCGAGCTCAACCGCCTGATCGAACTGCAAATGGAAGGAGCAGTCGGGTAGTGACTGCTGTCGCTGACGCTCTCGAGATGGACCGGATCGAGAGCCATCTCAACCCGCCCGCGTCGTACGACCTGGCGGACCACCCGGTGCCGACCGGTCGCGAGGAGATCTGGCGCTTCACGCCGCTCCGGCGGCTGCGCGGGATCCTCGACGGCGAGGCGTCCGACGCCCGCCTCACGTGGACGACGACCCTGCCGGAGGGCGTGACGCTCACCGAGATCTCCGCCGAGGAGGCGCGCGAGATCGGTGAGCTCGCGCCCAACGACCGGCCCTCCGCGCTGGCCGCCGCGCAGGCGGGCGGTGCCGTCCTGCTCGACGTCCCGGCCGAGGCCGAGGTCGCCGAGCCGATCGTGCTGCGTCTGCACGGCGAGTCGATCGACGACCTGGTCTGGGGCCGGCTGCTCGTCCGCGTCGGCCGGCACGCGCAGGCGACGGTCGCGATCGTGCACACCGGCTCCGCGCGCTACTCCGCCCTCACGACCGTCCTGGTCGGCGACGGTGCCGTGGCCAACGTGCTGTCGCTGCAGGACTGGGACGACGACGCCGTCCACCTCGGCCGCGACGCCATCCGGGTCGGCCGCGACGCGACGGTGAAGCACACCTCCGTCTCGTTCGGCGGCGACGTGGTGCGCATGCACGCCAACGTCGAGTACGCCGGCCCGGGCGGCGACGCGGAGCTGCTCGGCCTCTACTTCGCCGACGAGGGCCAGCACCTCGAGCACCGGCTCTTCGCCGACCACAACGCGCCGAAGACCAAGAGCCACGTGCTCTACAAGGGGGCGCTGCAGGGCGAGGGCGCGCACACCGTGTGGATCGGCAACGTGCTGATCCGCAAGGTCGCCGAGGGCATCGAGACCTACGAGGAGAACCGCAACCTGGTCCTCTCCGACGGCTGCCAGGCCGACTCGGTGCCGAACCTCGAGATCGAGACCGGCGAGATCGAGGGCGCGGGCCACGCATCCGCCACGGCGCGCTTCGACGACGAGCAGCTGTTCTACCTGCGCTCGCGCGGCGTCTCGGAGAAGGAGGCGCACCGCCTGGTCGTGCACGGCTTCTTCAACGACCTGATCCGCAAGGTGGGCATCCCGTCGGTCGAGGAGCAGCTGCTCCAGACCGTCGAGGCGGAGCTCGCGAAGAACCTCCTCAAGGACGCCTCCGCATGAGCTTCGAGCGAGCCTGCGCGATCACGGAGGTGCCCACCGACGAGGCGCTCGGCGTCACGATCGGGGAGTACGACGTCGCGATCGCCGGCCACGACGGCGACTACTTCGCCCTCCAGGACCTCTGCTCCCACGCAGCCGTCCCGCTGAGCGAGGGCGACGTCGAGGACTGCACCGTCGAGTGCTGGCTGCACGGCTCGCGCTTCGACCTGCGCACCGGCAAGCCCACCGGCCTCCCGGCCACCGAGCCCGTCGCGACGTTCCCGATCGAGGTCCGCGCCAATCCTGACGGCACCAGTGACATCTACGTAGACACGACCACCACGCTGAACGGAGTCACCCCCACATGACCACCCCACAAACTTCTTCGCTTCCCCCGCTTCACTCCTCCGCGAACAACTTTGCGGGGGCCCCGTCATGAGCACTCTGGAGATCAAGGACCTGCACGTCTCGGTCACCACCGAGGACGGTCCCAAGGAGATCCTCAAGGGCGTCACGCTGACCATCGAGGACGGCGAGACGCACGCGATCATGGGCCCCAACGGCTCCGGCAAGTCGACCCTGGCGTACTCCGTCGCAGGGCACCCGAAGTACACCGTCACCGGTGGCTCGGTCACGCTCGACGGCGAGGACGTGCTGGCGATGTCCGTCGACGAGCGGGCGCGCGCGGGCCTCTTCCTCGCGATGCAGTACCCCGTCGAGGTGCCGGGGGTCTCGGTCGCGAACTTCCTGCGGACCGCGAAGACCGCCATCGACGGCGAGGCGCCCAAGCTGCGCACCTGGGTCAAGGACGTCAACACCGCCCTCGGCAGCCTCAACCTCGACCCGACGTTCTCGCAGCGGTCGGTTAACGAGGGCTTCTCCGGTGGCGAGAAGAAGCGCCACGAGATCGCCCAGCTCGAGCTGCTGAACCCCAAGGTCGCGGTGCTCGACGAGACCGACTCCGGCCTCGACATCGACGCGCTCAAGATCGTCGCCGACGGTGTCAACCGGTTCCGCGCGCAGGAGGGCAAGGGCGTCCTGCTGATCACCCACTACACGCGGATCCTGCGCTACATCGAGCCCGACCGCGTGCACGTCTTCGTTGACGGCAGGGTCGCCGAGTCCGGCGGTCCGGAGCTGGCCGAGGAGCTGGAGGCCAACGGCTACGAGAAGTACGTCGGGGCGGCGGTCTGACATGACCACGACCCAGCTGGCCGGCCTCCTCCCCGAGCTGGAGGTGATCCGAGCCGACTTCCCGATCCTCAGCCGGTCGGTCGCGGACGGCCGGCCGCTGGTCTACCTCGACAGCGCCAACACCTCGCAGAAGCCGCAGGTCGTCATCGACACGATGGTCGACCACCTCGAGCGGCACAACGCCAACGTCGCCCGGGCGATGCACGCGCTGGGCGCGGAGTCGACCGAGGCGTTCGAGGGCGCGCGCGACAAGGTCGCGGCCTTCATCAACGCGCCGTCGCGCAACGAGGTGGTGTTCACCAAGAACGCCACCGAGGCGCTGAACCTGCTGGCGCGCACCCTCGACCTCGGCCCCGGCGACAACGTCGTGATCACCGAGATGGAGCACCACTCCAACATCGTGTCGTGGCAGCTCGCGTGTGAGCGGTCGGGCGCCGAGTTGCGGTGGTTCGGGCTCACCGACGACGGGAGGCTCGACCTGTCGAACGCCGACGCCCTGATCGACGAGCACACCAAGGTGGTCGCCTTCACCTGGGTCTCCAACATGCTCGGCACCATCAACCCCGTCACCGACCTCGTGGCGCGTGCGAAGGCGTTCGGTGCCCACTCGGTCATCGACGCCTCCCAGGCGGCGCCGCAGCTGCCCGTCGACGTGGCCGCGACCGGCTGCGACTTCCTGGTCTTCACCGGCCACAAGGTGGTCGGCCCGACCGGCGTCGGCGTCCTGTGGGGCAGGGAGGAGCTGCTCAACGGGCTCCCGCCGTTCCACGGTGGCGGCGAGATGATCGAGACGGTGACGATGGCGCGCTCGACGTACGCGTCGGCGCCGCACCGCTTCGAGGCCGGCACGCCGCCGATCGTCGAGGCCGTCGGGCTCGGCGCCGCGGTCGACTACCTGTCGCACATCGGCATGGACGCGATCCACCGCCACGAGCAGGCGATCACGGCGTACGCGCTCGAGGGGCTGCGGACCGTGCCCGGCCTGACCGTGCTGGGCCCGCTCGACGCGACCGAGCGCGGGGGAGCGATCTCGTTCGAGATCGACGGCGTGCACCCGCACGACGTGGCGCAGGTCCTCGACTCGCGGGGCGTCGCGATCCGGGCGGGCCACCACTGCGCCAAGCCCGCGCACGCCCGGTTCGGGGTGCAGAGCTCGACGCGGATGTCGTCGTACCTCTACACGACGCCGGCCGAGGTCGACGCGCTGGTCGAGGGCCTGGAATACACCCGCTCCTACTTCAAGTTGGGTTGAGCGATGTCCCAGCAACTCGATGCGCTCTACCAGGAGATCATCCTGGACCACTACAAGAACCCCCACCACAAGGGCCTGCGGGAGCCCTTCGAGGCGGAGGTCCACCACGTCAACCCGACCTGCGGCGACGAGGTGACGCTCCGCGTCCACGTCAGCGACGGCACCGTCGCCGACGTGTCCTACGACTCCGTCGGCTGCTCGATCTCGCAGGCATCCGCCTCCGTGCTGACCGACCTCGTCATCGGCAAGCCGGTCGAGGAGGCGATGTCGATCCACGAGACGTTCCTGACCCTGATGCAGGGCAAGGGCGCCGTGGAGCCCGACGAGGAGGTGCTGGAGGACGCCATCGCGTTCGCCGGCGTCGCGAAGTTCCCCGCACGCGTGAAGTGTGCCCTGCTCTCGTGGATGGCCTGGAAGGACGCCACCGCCCGATCCCTGGAGGACTCTCATGGCTGACCATTCCGATCTCCCCGAGGTGCCGGAGGCCACCGGCGGCGTCGGGACCTCGACCGTGACCGTCGAGGACGTGACCGAGGCGATGAAGGACGTCGTCGACCCCGAGCTCGGCATCAACGTCGTCGACCTCGGCCTGGTCTACGGCGTGCACGTCGACGAGGACACCAACGTCGTGCTCGACATGACGCTGACGTCGGCGGCCTGCCCGCTCACCGACGTGATCCAGGACCAGACCAACGGCGCCCTGGAGGGCATGGTCAACGACGTCCTCATCAACTGGGTGTGGATGCCCCCGTGGGGCCCGGACAAGATCACCGAGGACGGCCGCGAGCAGCTGCGGGCCCTCGGGTTCAACGTCTGAGGCCCGAGCCGCTCGCGACACGCGGGGGCCGTTCCCCCGGCCGGCCGCTAGCGTCGGGTGCATGGACGTCGTGGTGCCCGCGGATCGCGTGACCCGCTGGGTCTCGAACTTCGCCGTGCGCCACGGGCCGGCGACGCTGTCGACCGCCGACGGCGCGCTCGCGGGCGTCGCCGACGACGGCTCGACGTTCGCGGCCCGACTGCCGTTCGGGTGCACGTACGCCGGTCCGGCGGACGCCGAGTCGTTCGCGGCGGCGATCGGCGTGCCCGACGACTGGGGAGTGCTGCTGGTCCGCAAGGGCGGGTTCGCGGTCGCCCGGCTGCGGGGCACGGAGGTCGTCTCGAGCAAGGTGGGTCAGCGGCACGTGCAGGGCCGCACGAAGGCCGGCGGCCAGAGCCAGCAGCGGTTCGCGCGGCGCCGGGACAACCAGGCGCGACGGGCGTTCGAGGCCGCGGCCGACCACGCCGCGCGGATCCTGGGCGGGCTCACCGGCCCGGTGGTCACCGGCGGGGACCGGGCGGCGGTCGAGGAGGTGCTGGCGGACCCGCGGCTGCGCGCGCTGCCCGTCGCCGGATCCTGGCTGGCCGTGCCGGATCCGCGGCGCGGCGTGCTCGAGCAGGCCGTGGTCGACGCGTGCGCGGCGCGGATCGCGGTGCAGAACGCCTGACCGCGTTCGCGGGTCTCAGTGGCCGAGGTCGCGCTTGCGGGCCTCCCATCGCTCGGCCAGGGTGCCCAGCTCCTCGCGCACGAAGACCAGGAACTCGCGGGAGAGCTCGAGGCGGTCGCGGGCCGCGGGGGACGCCCCCGAGGCGGCCGCCGCGAACGCCGCCTCGATCGCGGCGTACGTCTGGTCACCCTGCAGCAGTGCGCTGCGCCAGGCGTCGTCGTCGACGGCGTACAAGTCGCGGCGGGAGCCGCGCTCACGCTCGCGGCGACTCCAGCCCAGCTGCTCCAGCACGCGCACCGACCCGGACACCGCGGCCGGGCTGATCGCGAGCTCCTCCACCAGCTCCGCCGACGTCATCCGTCCGTCGTCGTCGACGAGCAGGGCGGCGAACACCCTGGCGGGCAGGCGGGCGAGTCCGGCGGCGGTCAGGGCCGCGCCGACCCGCTCGACGGCCCGGTGGCGTTCGTCCGACATGCGCGCAGTCTACAAGATTCAGAATTCTCTGAACACGAGGTAGGGTCGGGGCGTGACCGATGCGAACGTCATCGACGTCAGCGGGCTGGTGAAGAGGTTCGGGAGCTTCCGCGCCCTCGACGGGCTCGACCTCCAGGTGGGCGCGGGGGAGGTGCACGGCTTCCTCGGACCGAACGGCGCGGGCAAGTCGACCACGATCCGGGTGCTGCTCGGCCTGCTCCGCAAGGACGGCGGCGACGTCCGGCTCTTCGGCGGTGACCCGTGGCGCCAGGCCGCCGACCTGCACCGTCGGCTCGCCTACGTGCCCGGCGACGTCAACCTGTGGCCGAACCTGACCGGGGGAGAGGTCATCGACCTGCTCGGCCGGTTGCGCGGCGGCCTCGACGAGACGCGACGCGCCGACCTGGTCGACGCCTTCGAGCTCGACCCGCGCAAGAAGGGCCGGGCCTACTCGAAGGGCAACCGGCAGAAGGTCGCCCTGGTGGCCGCGCTCGCCTCCGACGTCGACCTGCTCGTGCTCGACGAGCCGACCTCGGGTCTCGATCCGCTGATGGAGTCGGTCTTCCAGCGGTACGTCGACGCGTTCCGCGACCGCGGCCACGCCGTGCTGCTGAGCAGCCACATCCTCGCGGAGGTGGAGGAGCTCGGCGACCGGGTGAGCATCATCCGCGCCGGCAAGGTCGTCGAGAGCGGCACGCTCGCCGAGCTGCGGCACCTCACGCGGACCTCGGTCAGCGCCGAGCTCACCCGCCCCGTCGACGGGCTCGACGCCGCGCCCGGAGTCCACGACCTCGTCGTCGAGGGCACCCGGGTGCGCTTCCAGGTCGACACCGCCCGGCTCGACGGCGCGTTGCAGCTGCTCGTCGCCGGCGGCGTACGCACGCTCACGAGCCAGCCGCCGACCCTGGAGGAGCTCTTCCTGCGCCACTACGGCGACGAGATCGAGCCGGACGCGTCGTGACCGGCACGGCGACGTTCCTGCTCACCTTCCTGCGGCGCGACCGCTGGATGCTGCTGTGGTGGGTGCTCGGCGGCACGACTCTCTACGTCGCGACCGTCTACAGCGTCGACGGGCTCTACACCACGCAGGCCGACTACGACGCGGCCGCGGCCAGCGCGTCGTCCAACGCCGCGTTCATCGCGATGGCTGGCCCGGCGCGGGCGCTCGACACCCTCGGCGGCCAGACGGCGTGGCAGACCACGGCGTTCGGGGCGATCGTCGCCGGCCTGATGAGCATGTTCCTCGTCGGCCGGCACACCCGCGTCGAGGAGGAGAGCGGCCGCGACGAGCTGCTGCGGGCCTCGGCCGTCGGCCGCTACGCGCCGATGACCGCGGCCGCGCTGGTCGCCGCGCTCGCCAACCTCGTGCTCGGGCTGCTGGTCTCCGTCTCGCTCACGGCCTACGGCCTGGCCGGTGCCGACTCCCTCGGCCTCGGGCTGGGCGTGACGGCCTGCGGCTGGGTCTTCACCGGCACGGCGCTGGTCGCGATGCAGGTCACCGCGAGCACCCGCTCGGCGTACGGCATCGCCGGCGGCGTCATCGCGGTCGCCTACGTCCTGCGTGCGATCGGCGACGTCGGCAACGGGGTGCTGAGCTGGATCTCGCCGATCGGCTGGTACCAGGCGATGCACCAGTTCTCCGGCCTGCGCTGGTGGCCGGCGCTGCTGATGCTCGCCGGCGCGGCGTCCGCCGTCGCCTCGGCGTACGCGCTGTTCGGTCGCCGGGACTACGGCTCCGGGATGGTCGCGGCCCGGCCGGGCCGCCCGCGGGCGCCGTACGGGTTGCGCAGTGGCGGGGGCCTGGCCTGGCGGCTGCAGCGCGGCGCGGTGATCGGCTGGACGGCCGGCCTCTTCTTCTTCGGCCTCGCGTACGGCGCGATCGGCGACGACGTCGAGTCGCTGCTGGGGGAGTCCGACGTGTCCCAGGAGATGTTCGCCCAGGCCGGCACCGACCTCGCCACCGGCTTCTACGGCACGGCCGTGCTGATGCTCGCCGTGGTGGCCGCCGGCGGCGCGATCTCCTCGGCGCTGCGGCCGCGCGGCGAGGAGGAGAACGGCCACCTCGAGGTCGTGCTCGCGACGGCGCTGCCGCGCCGGCGCTGGCTGCTCGGCCACGTCGTCGTCACGGTCGCGGGGACCGTGCTGGTGCTCGTGGGTTCGGGTGTCGGGCTGGGTGCCGGCTACCTGATGGTGACCGGCGACGGCGACGCGGCGTGGGACATCACCTGGCCGGTGCTCCAGTACGTCGGCCCGGTGCTCGTGCTCAGCGGCGTCGCGCGGGTCTTGTACGGCGCGCTGCCGCGCTGGTCGGTGCTCGCGTGGGTGCCGCTGGTGTTCGCGGCGGTGGTGATGCTCTTCGGCGAGCTCTTCGGGCTGCCGCAGTGGCTCCAGGACGTCTCGCCGTTCGAGCACCTCCCGATGGTCCCGGCGGAGTCGTTCGACTGGGCTCCGGCGCTGGCGCTCGTCGGAGTCGCGCTCGTCCTGAGTGTCGTGGGTCAGGTGGCCTTCGCGCGGCGCGACGTGCACTAGCGTGCGGGACATGTGGCAGCCCGAACCCGGGTGGCACCCACTGCCCGGCGGTGGTGGCGCCTCGACGGTTGGCGTCTGGAGGACCGTGCTCGGTGCGCAGCCGGTCGTCGTCAAGCGGCTCGCCGCACCGGCGCCCGGCGATGCCCCACAGCTGTCCGACCCGCGCCACTTCGCCTACTGGCGGCGGCCCGCGGACGTCATCACCGCCGGGACCGTCGCCTCGACGCCGGGCCTGCGCGCACCGGGGTCGGCCGCCGTCGAGGAGGACGACGAGGGGCTCACCATCGTCGAGGAGTGGGTCGAGGACGCCGCGACCACCGGACTCTTCGCCGCCCACGCGCTCGGCCGCTTCGCCGGCGCCCATCTCGCGGCCGCGCCCTGGCTCGCCCGCAACCAGCTGCGCGACCGGCTGGCGCGCGTCGAGCGCAACGGAGGCTGGCAGACGCTCGCGCGCACCACGGTCGCCGACGTCTCCGACCACCTGTGGATCCGGCGCGCCGAGCTGCTGGCGGCCGCGGACGCGTTGGTGCAGGTCCCGCAGCACGGCGACGCCGTACCGGCCAACCTGCTCGGTCGCGACGGCGACGACGTCGTCGCCATCGACTGGGCGACGCTCGGGACGGGACCGGTCGGCGCCGACCTCGGCTACTACGCCCTCGCCGCCCGCGAGGAGCTGGAGCCCCTCGTGGACGCGTACCTGATGGGACTGCCCGACGGGCTGGCGACCCGGGAGGAGGTGACCCTCGGTGCCCGGGTCGCTGCCGTCTACACCGTGCTGAACCGCGCCGAGTGGGCGCTGGCGCGGGCCGCACGGGGCGAGGGAGCGCTGGCCGGGAAGTTCCGGCATCCCGCCGTCGCGCCGCACCTGCGCGCGCTGCAGCGGCAGTTCCCACACATCGAGGCCCTGGTGCAGCGCCGATGACAACCCTCCCGTGGGCGGTGAAGACCCCACTCGGCGACCTCGACCTCGACGGGTGGACCGTGCTCTGGGCGGCCGTCGTGGTCGTCGCGACCCTGCTCCTGGCGCGGTACGCCGTGCGCGCGACGCTGCGGATCGGGGAACGCGTCGGCGGCCTCTCCCGCGACGCCGTCGTGGGTGTCGCGCGGGTGGTGCGGTACGCGATCTACCTCCTCGGCGTCGGCGTCGCCCTGAGCGTCCTCGGCGCGCCGATCAAGCCGGTCCTGGTCGCCCTGCTGCTGGTGCTCGGTGCGCTGGTCCTGATCGGCCGCGGCATCGCCGACAGCTTCGGGGCAGGCCTGGTGCTCCAGAGCCGGCGCACCCTCAAGCTGGGCGATCTCATCGAGTCGTCGGGCCACCGCGGGCACGTCGTCGACCTGAACATGCGGAGCGTGGTGATCCGGACGGCCGACGGCGTCACCGTGTACCTGCCGAACTCCGAGGTGCTCGACAGCCCGCTCCTGAACTTCTCGACCCACGGGACGACCCGGTCGGAGATCGAGGTCAGCGTGACCGCCACGGGAGCGGACGCCGACCTCCTCGCCGCTCCCGAGTCCGCGCGGGTCGCCGCCGTCGCCGGCCACGGCGTGCTCGGGTCCCCGGCGCCGGCCGTCCGGCTCATGAACGTCAGTCCCCGCCGGGTCGTCTTCCGGCTCCACGTCTGGCACGCCCCGGACGCCGCGATCGAGGTCCGCTCGCGGGTGATCGCCGACGTGGCCGCGGCGCTCCGGGCCGGCGGCGACCTCGACGCTACGGTCTCGTGGCCGGCGCCCGCCGTGGGTCCGCGACCGCCCGACACCACCTGACGTCAGCCGGTGAAGGTGGTCGGTGTCGCCCATCGGGCCGGCGTCCGACGTACGCCGTGTGTCCAGCCGGGCCTTGGGGTTGAAGCGCATGAGCGCCCTCCGTCCACCTCCGCGCCGCCGATGTCAGCCGGGACCGTACCCACAACTAGACTTCAATCCTCATGATCACCACCCACCAGCTCGAGGTCCGGGCGGGCGCGCGCCTGCTCATGGAGGACGTCAGCTTCCGGGTCGCCGCCGGCGACAAGGTCGGCCTGGTCGGCCGCAACGGCGCCGGCAAGACGACGCTCACCAAGATCCTCGCGGGCGAGGCGCTGCCCGCATCCGGCAGCGTGCAGACGACCGGCGACGTCGGGTACCTCCCGCAGGACCCGCGGATCGGCGACCCCGAGGTCCTGGCCCGCGACCGGATCCTCTCCGCGCGCGGCCTCGACGCCGCCGTACGCGGCCTCCGTCAGGCCGAGGCGCAGATGGCCAGCGACGACCCCAAGGTGCGCGAGAGGGCGATGCGTCGCTACGAGCGGGCCGACGCCGAGCTGCACGCCGGCGGTGGGTACGCCGCCGAGTCCGAGGCCGCGCAGATCGCGCACAGCCTCGGCATCGAGGACCGCCTCCTCGGCCAGCCGTTGAAGACGCTCTCCGGAGGTCAGCGCCGCCGGGTCGAGCTGGCGCGCATCCTCTTCTCCGGCGCCGAGACGCTGCTGCTCGACGAGCCCACCAACCACCTCGACGCCGACTCGATCCTCTGGCTGCGCGACTTCCTCAAGGCCCACAAGGGCGGGCTCATCGTGATCAGCCACGACACCGGGCTGCTCGAGGAGACCGTCAACAAGGTCCTCCACCTCGACGCCAACCGCGCCGAGATCGACGTCTACAACATGGGCTGGAAGGCCTACCTCCAGCAGCGCGAGACCGACGAGAAGCGCCGCAAGCGCGAGCGGATGAACGCCGAGAACAAGGCGAAGACGCTCACCGACCAGGCCAACAAGATGCGCGCCAAGGCCACCAAGGCCACCGCCGCACAGAACATGCTCAAGCGTGCCGAGCGGCTGCTGGCCGGTGTCGAGGGGGAGCGGCAGTCCGACAAGGTGGCCCGGATCGCCTTCCCGAAGCCCGCGCCGTGCGGCAAGACACCGCTCACGGCCGCGGAGCTGTCGAAGTCCTACGGCTCGCTCGAGGTCTTCACCGACGTCGACCTCGCGATCGACAAGGGCTCCCGCGTCGTCATCCTCGGCCTCAACGGGGCGGGCAAGACGACGCTGCTGCGGATCCTCGCCGGCATCGACCGGCCCGACACCGGCGCGGTCGTGCCCGGCCACGGCCTCAAGATCGGCTACTACGCGCAGGAGCACGAGACCCTCGACGTCGAGCGCACCGTGCTCGAGAACATGCAGAGCGCCGCGCCCCAGCTCACCGACACCGAGGCCCGCTCGGTCCTCGGCTCGTTCCTCTTCTCCGGCGAGGATGCGCACAAGCCCGCCCAGGTGCTCTCCGGCGGCGAGAAGACGCGGCTGGCCCTGGCGAGCCTGGTCGTCTCGAGCGCCAACGTGCTGCTGCTCGACGAGCCCACCAACAACCTCGATCCCGCCTCGCGCGAGGAGGTGCTGGCCGCGATCCGCAGCTACGAGGGCGCGATCGTGCTGGTCACCCACGACGAGGGGGCGGTCTTCGCGCTCGAGCCCGACCGGGTGCTGATCCTGCCCGATGGTGTCGAGGATCTCTGGAACGCCGACTACGCCGAACTGGTGTCGCTGGCCTGACGGTGCCGCGGTCTAGTCTGCGGACCATGACCACGATGGACGCCGACATCCTGCTCGAGGCCGGCCTGAGGTACGACGTGGCCGGTCCGGTCGCCACGATCACGCTGCACCGCCCCGACGTACGCAACGCCCAGACGCCGACCATGTGGCGTGCGCTCGCCGACGTCGGGGCAGCCCTTCCCGACGACGTACGGGTCGTGCTCGTGACGGGGGCGGGGCAATCGTTCTCGGCGGGCCTGGACCGCGCGATGCTCGACCCGACGAACACCTCCGGCGAGGAGTCGGTCGCCGGACTCCTCGCGCTCTCCGACGACGAGGTCTCGGCGACCGTCGACGCCTACCAGCGGGGCTTCACGTTCCTGCGCGACCCGCGGTTCGTCTCGATCGCGGCGGTGCAGGGCTATGCGATCGGCGCCGGCTTCCAGCTGGCGCTCTCGTGCGACCTGCGCGTGCTCGCCGACGACGCCCAGCTGTGCATGAAGGAGTCCGCGCTCGGCCTGGTGCCCGACCTGACGGGAACAAAGCCGCTCGTCGAGTGCGTTGGGTACGCCAGGGCGTTGGAGATCTGCGCCACGGCGCGGATGGTGGGCGCGCGGGAGGCCGTCGACATCGGGCTCGCACTGACCGCCGTACCTGCCGCCGAGCTGGACGCCACCGTCGCGGACCTCGTCGGCGCCCTGACCGCTCCGATGGCCGGCGCGGTGAGCGAGACCAAGGCACTGCTGCAGGGGGCCGCCGACCGCACCCTCGACGAGCAGCGCCGCCTCGAGCGGGAGGCCCAGGTCCGGAGGTTCCGGGAGCTGGCGTCCCTCATGGGAGGCTGACGAAGGAGGGCATCGTGTCGGGAATGGGAATGGGACCGGCGTTCCGGTCGATGCGCGCCGATCGCAGCGCCGTCGAGCAGCCCCTCGCCCGGGGCACCGTGCGCCGCGTCCTCGCGTACGCCGCGCCGCACCGGCGCCTGATCGCGTTCTTCCTGCTGCTGACCGTGGTCGACGCCGGTCTCGTCGTCGTCTCGCCGTTGCTCGTGCAGCGCATCGTGGACGACGGGATCCTCGCCGGCGACGGCGGCCTGGTCACCACGCTGGCGCTCGCGATGGCCGCGGTCGCCGTCTTCGACGCACTGCTCACTGTGCTGGTCGGCTGGCTCTCCTCGCGCATCGGCGAGGGCCTCATCTATGACCTGCGCACCCAGGTGTTCGGCCACGTCCAGCGGCAGTCGCTGGCGTTCTTCACGCGCACGCAGACCGGTGCGTTGGTCTCCCGGCTCAACAACGACGTGATCGGTGCCCAGCGTGCCTTCACGTCAACCCTCTCGGGCGCGGTCTCCAACCTCATCTCCGTCGCCGTGGTCGGCGTGGCGATGATCGCGCTGAGCTGGCAGATCACGCTGCTGTGCCTCGTCCTCTTCCCGCTCCTCTACGTGTGCTCGCGCTGGGTCGGCAACCGGCTGGCCGGGCTGACGCGCACGCAGATGGACGGCAACGCCGACCTCGGCAACGCCATGACCGAGCGGTTCAACGTCGGCGGGGCGATGCTGCTCAAGCTCTTCGGCCGCCGCGACGAGGAGGACGACGTCTTCGCCGCGAAGGCGTCGGTCGTGCGTGACCTCGGCGTGCGCATCGCCCTGATCCAGCGTGTGTTCATGGCCGCGATGCTCGCGGTGCCGGCGCTCGCGACGGCGCTGGTGTACGGCGTCGGCGGCCACCTCGCCCTCGACGGCGTGCTGACCGTCGGCACGCTCCTCGCCCTCGCGACGCTCCTGGTCCGGCTGCTCGGTCCGCTCCAGGGCCTCTCCAACGTCCGCATCGACGTGATGACCGCGCTGGTCAGCTTCGAGCGGGTCTTCGAGGTGCTCGACCTGCCGTCGCTGATCCGGGAGAAGCCGGACGCCCTCGTCCTGCCGCGCACGACCGGACGCCTGGAGTTCGACCACGTGGCGTTCAGCTACCCACGCGCCGACGACGTCTCCTTGAGATCGCTCGAGGCCATCGCGCGCACCGACAGCCGCGACGGCGGACAGGTCCTGAGCGACATCACGTTCACCGCGGAGCCGGGCGAGATGGTCGCCCTCGTCGGTCCGTCGGGCGCCGGGAAGACGACGATCACGCATCTCGTGGCGCGGCTCTACGACGTCGGCGACGGCGCGGTCCGCGTGGGCGGGCACGACGTACGCGACGTCGCGCTCGACTCGCTCGAGGACGTCGTCGGCTACGTGACCCAGGACGCCCACATGTTCCACGACACGATCCGCGAGAACCTCCTCTACGCCCGCCCAGGCGCGACCGAGCAGCAGGTCTGGGACGCCTTGGAGGCGGCTCAGGTCGCGACCCTGGTCCGCACCCTCCCCGACGGCCTGGACACCGTCGTCGGCGACCGCGGCTACCGTCTCTCCGGTGGCGAGCGGCAGCGGCTGGCGATCGCGCGCCTGCTGCTGAAGGCGCCCGCGATCGTGGTGCTCGACGAGGCGACCGCGCACCTCGACAGCGAGTCGGAGGCCGCCGTCCAGCGCGCCCTCGACGCGGCCCTCGAGGGGCGCACGTCGCTGGTCATCGCGCACCGGCTCTCCACCGTGCGCAACGCCGACCAGATCCTCGTGGTCGACGACGGCCGCATCGTGCAGCGCGGCACCCACGCCCGGCTGCTGGCCGAGGGCGGCCTCTACGCCGACCTCTACCGCACGCAGTTCATCGCCGACCCGCCGGTGCCCGTGTAGCTGAGTCGCCCGACGCTGTACGACTGGTCGGCGGCGCGGTCCTCGGCGGCGTCGGGGCGCGCTCGGTCGGGGCGCGCTTGCGGTTTCATCAAGGGTTGTCGGCGAGGTCGCGCTTCCCTCGCCGAGCTCACCCCGGGAACCGCGGGTCGACCTTCATCCCTTGATGAAGCTGCGGGCGGCCCGGACGCCGGCACCGAGCGGCTCACGGAGCTCGACGCAGCCAGCGTGCGTCGCGTAGCAGGCGCGGAGCTGATCCACACGGCCTACGGCGAGCCGGAGGAGTTCGACCGGGTGGCCGCCTTCGTGCTGTCGCCGGCCGCGTCGTTCGTCTCGGGCTCGATGCTGCCGGTCGACGGGGGCATGGTCCGGGCCCTGTGAGCCGCGCGCGCGGCGCGCTCGTCGTCGTACGCCCGCTGGTAGGCCGCCTTCACCTGCTGCTTGCGGGCGTTGCGCGCCGCACGCCTCCGCTTGCGCTCACCGCCCTCCTGCTCCGGCGAGTCGTCGGCGTCGCCGGAACGGCGGGTGCGCCGCTCGTCCCAGGCGAGGTAGCCGAACCCGACGACCGCGAGCAGGCCGAAGAACCACCACTGGAGGCCGTAGAAGAAGTGGGGTCCGTTGTTGAGCTCGGGCAGCTCGACAGGCTCGAGCCCGGCGGCCGGCTCGCCGTCCTCGGACTCCAGCACCACGAAGCCGCCGTACACCTCCGCCCCGATGGCCGCGCCGATCCGCTCGCTCGAGATCGCCCGGGTGGAGCGCCCGCTGACGGCCGTGCTCTCGCCCGTGCCGTCCGCGCGTGCCCAGCCCTCGACCGTCACCTCGCCGCCGGGCGGGGTGGGTACGTCGTCCGGCTCGGCGCCCTGGTTGTCGGTCGCCATCCAGCCCCGGTCGACGAGGAGAGTGGCACCGTCGCCGGTGACGAGGGGGACGACGACGTCGATGCCCGACTGCCCGTCGCGGGTGCGGTAACGGACGATGATGGTGTCGTCGACGTCGTACTTCCCCGTCGCGGTGACCTGGCGCCACTCGTCGTCCTCGGTGACCGGCCGTCCCGGCGCGAGCACGTCGCCGACGGGCGACGGCGCCCGGTCCTCGTTGGCACGCACGACGGCGTTGCTCTCCTTGCGCTCCTCCAGCCGGTGGAACTGCCACTGCCCGAGCCACCACGCCGCGTAGCACAGCAGCACGACGATGGCGCCGAAGGTCAGCCACCGTCGGCTGAGCAGGAACCGCCATGACCGCACCCCACGAGGCTATCCGGCGACCGGGTGCACCCTAGACTCGGAGGGGTGGAGAGACGACTGGAGGACCGGTACGGCCGCGTGGCGACCGATCTGCGGGTCTCGCTGACCGATCGGTGCAACCTGCGCTGCTCCTACTGCATGCCCGCCGAGGGCCTCGACTGGCTGCCCGACGAGACGGTGCTGACCGACGACGAGGTCGTCCGGCTGGTCCGGATCGGCGTGGAGATGCTCGGCATCCGCGAGGTGCGCTTCACCGGCGGCGAGCCGCTGGTACGCCGGGGCCTCGTCGACATCGTGCGGCGCACGCACGAGCTCGGCGTCGAGACCTCCCTGACGACCAACGCGCTCGGCCTGGCCCGCACCGCGACGACGCTCGCCGCCGCCGGGCTCGACCGGGTCAACGTCAGCCTCGACAGCATCCGCCCCGAGAGCTTCCTCGCCATCACCCGTCGCGACCGGTTGCACGACGTGCTCGCGGGCCTCGAGGCGGCGCGGGCCGCCGGTCTCGGCCCGGTGAAGGTCAACGCCGTGCTGATGCGCGGCCTCAACGACGACCAGGCGCCGGAGCTGCTGCGCTGGGCCCTCGACGAGGGCTACGAGCTGCGGTTCATCGAGCAGATGCCGCTCGACGCCCAGCACCGCTGGTCGCGCGAGGGGATGGTGACGGCCGACGAGATCTTCGCGGCCCTCGACGCCGAGTTCGTGCTCTCGCCGGTCGACGAGCCGCGCGGGAGCGCCCCGGCGGAGCTCTTCCACGTCGACGGGGGTCCGGGCACCGTCGGCGTGATCGCGTCGGTCACCCGGCCCTTCTGCGGCGACTGCGACCGGGTGCGCCTGACCGCCGACGGACAGATCCGCAACTGCCTCTTCGCGCGTGAGGAGTCCGACCTGCGGGCGGCTCTGCGCGGCGACGCCACCGACGAGGAGATCGCCGAGCGCTGGATCGTGGCGATGCGCGGCAAGCGGGCCGGCCACGGCATCGACGACCCGACGTTCCTGCAGCCCGACCGCCCGATGTCCGCCATCGGCGGGTGACGTCGGACGCGCCGATCGCAGCCCCCGTCAGTGCGGCACGACGTCCTTGAGGAACTGCCGAGCGGCGAGGAAGTCGGAGAGCGACTCCCGGTGCTCGTCACAGGCGAGCCAGACCTTGCGCCGGTCGGTGGTGTGGAGCTTGGGGTTGTTCCACTGGAGCTCCCACGCGGCGGGGGCCTGGCAGCCCTTCGCCGAGCAGACGTCGGGGCCTTCGGCCTCGGTCACGATGCCTCCTGAAATGAAGTGGTGCCAGACAGCCACGGGGGAAGCCGTCCGGCACCACGACGAGCCAGGACGGGGGAGACCCGACTCGCGCCTCGGATTCTGTCACCCGGTGGGGTGAAGTCAAGGAGCCGGACGACCTCACGGCGGAGTGTCGCGCTCAGGGCGCTCCTCGAGCTCGCGGACATACTGCTGATTGGGTAGGGAGAACCCGTCGTCCTTGGTCCGGACGGCGTTCGCCATCACCACGGCGACGTACGGGAGGAGCAGCGCGGCGGCGACCAGCACCCACCGCAGCACCCCGGGGCCGACGACGACGGCCGCCACGAAGCAGACGGTACGGATGGCCATCGACACGACATAGCGGCGCTGCCGTCCGGCGATCTCGGCCTCCCGACTGGTGGCGGCCGTCGTGATCCGCACCGCCTCGTCGTCGTGCCGGCTGCCGTGGCGGGTGCCGTGTCGATGCACGTCCCTGGCCATTGATCCATCGTACGTCGGCGGCGCCCTCGCTACGCTCGGGGGCATGACGAACCGCACCTACCGCGTCACCGAGATCGTCGGCACGTCCCCGGACGGCATCGACGCCGCCGTCCGCAACGGCGTCGAGCGCGCCTCGCGCACCCTGCGCCACCTCGACTGGTTCGAGGTGACCCAGGTCCGCGGGCAGATCAAGGACGGCACCGTCGAGCACTTCCAGGTCGGCATGAAGGTCGGATTCCGCCTCGAGGACGACTGATCCGCCCGGGCCTCTTTCGGCCTACTGATCGGTAGTCGCTAGCGTCACCTGACGTGAGCCCAGCAGACGAGAGAGCCCAGGAGCCGAGGTCAGTGCTCGTCACCGGCGGCAACCGCGGCATCGGCCGCGCGATCGCCGAGGCGTACGTCGCGAACGGCGACCGGGTCGCGGTGACCACCCGCAGCGGCGGCGGGCCGGAGGGCACCCTCGACGTGCGGTGCGACATCACCGACACCGAGCAGGTCGAGGCCGCGTTCACGCAGATCGAGGAGGCGCACGGTCCCGTCGAGGTCCTGGTCGCCAACGCGGGCATCACGGCCGACACGCTGCTGCTGCGGATGTCGGACGACGACTGGTCCTCGGTGATCGACACCAACCTGACCGGCTCGTTCCGGGTCGCCAAGCGGGCGTCGAAGGGCATGCTGCGGCTGCGCCGCGGACGGATCGTCCTCATCTCCTCGGTCGTGGGCCTCCTCGGGTCCGCCGGCCAGGTCAACTACGCGGCCTCGAAGGCGGGCCTGGTGGGCATGGCCCGCTCCATCGCCCGCGAGCTCGGGTCCCGGTCGATCACGGCGAACGTCGTGGCGCCCGGCTTCATCGAGACCGACATGACCGGGGTGCTCACGGACGACCAGAAGGCGGCGATCCTCGCGCAGGTGCCGCTGGGACGGTACGGCGCGGTCGACGAGATCGCGGAGACGGTGCTGTGGCTGACCGGCCCCGGCGCGGCGTACGTCACCGGGGCCGTGATCCCGGTCGACGGTGGACTCGGAATGGGGCACTGAAGACATGGCAGGCATCCTCGAGGGCAAGCGCATCCTCGTCGCAGGCGTGACGATGGACAGCTCGATCGGCTTCGCGACCGCGAAGGTGGCGCAGGAGCAGGGCGCGACCGTGCTGATCTCCAACTTCGGGCGCGCCCTCGGCATCACCCGGCGCATCGCCAAGCGGCTCCCCGTCGAGCCGCCGGTGCTGGAGCTCGACGTCACGGACGAGGCGCACCTCGCCGGGCTCGAGGCCCAGGTGCGCGAGCACGTCGACGGGCTCGACGGCATCGTGCACTCCATCGCGTACGGCAATCCCGAGACGCTGCTCGGCGGCAGGTTCCTCACCGGTCCGTGGGCGGACGTCGCCCAGGCGGTGCAGGTGTCGGCGTACTCCCTCATGTCGCTGACCCAGGCGTGCCGACCGCTGATGGCCGACGGTGGCTCGGTGGTCGGCATGACCTTCGACGCGACCGTGGCGTGGCCGGCGTACGACTGGATGGGCGTCGCGAAGGCCGGCCTGGAGTCCTGCTCCCGCTACCTGGCCCGCGACCTGGGACCGGAGGGCATCCGGGTCAACCTGGTCTCGGCCGGTCCGCTGAAGACGCTCGCCGCGAAGGCGATCCCCGGGTTCGAGGAGCTCGAGTCGATGTGGAGCGACCGGTCGCCGCTCGGCTGGGACAACACCGACCACACGCCGACCGCGAAGGCCGTGTGCGCGCTGCTCTCGGACTTCTTCCCGGCCACCACGGGCGAGATCGTGCACGTCGACGGCGGGTTCCACGCCATGGGAGCCTGAGGCCATGGCGCGGCGGCTGGTCGTGATGCGACACGCGAAGGCCGAGCAGGACGGCCCGACCGACTTCGAGCGGCCGCTGGCCGAGCGGGGGCGCGGCGACGCGGCCGCCGCGGGCGCCTGGCTGTCGTCCTCCGGCTTCGTCCCCGACCACGCTCTCGTGTCGGCCGCGCTGCGCACCCGGGAGACCTGGGAGGCCGTGGCGTCGGGCGCCGGCTGGTCGCTCGACCCGGACCTCGACCGGGGCCTGTACGACGCCGGCCCCGACGCTGCCTTCGACATCATCCGGCTGGTGCCCTCGGAGGCGTCCGCACTGCTCGTGGTCGGCCACAACCCGACCATGGCCTACCTCGCGCAGCTCCTCGACGACGGCACCGGCTCGGTCGAGGCGGGCACGGCGATGGCCTCGGAGTTCCCGACGAGCGCGGTCGCGGTCTTCTCGTACGACGGCGCGTGGCCGGACCTCGGCGAGGGTTCCGCCCGGCTGGAGGCGTTCCACGTCGGTCGCGGCTGAGCCCCAGGCTCAGACCGGCGGCGCCGGCGTGACGATCCCGGCCTCGGCGTCGGCGGCCACGACCTCCTCGCGGGAGATGCCGAGCAGGTACATGATCGCGTCGAGGTAGGGCACGTTGACCGAGGTGTCCACGGCGTCGCGGACCATCGGCTTGGCGTTGTAGGCGATGCCGAGGCCGGCGGCGTTGAGCATGTCGAGGTCGTTGGCGCCGTCGCCGATCGCGATGGTCGCGGCCTCCGGCACGCCGATCTCGGCGGCGAACTCCCGCAGTGCGGCGGCCTTGCCGGCGCGGTCGACGACCGGCCCGACGATGCGACCCGTGAGGTGGTCGTCGACGATCTCGAGCTCGTTGGCGCGGGCGAAGTGGATGCCGAGGTCGGCGGCGAGGCGGTCGGTGATCTGGCTGAAGCCGCCCGAGACGATCGCGAACCGGTAGCCGAGTCGACGCAGCGTGCGGACCATGGTCCGCGCACCCGGGGCGAGCTCGATCGCGTCGTAGACCTCGTCGAGCGCTCGCTGCGGCACGCCCGCCAGCAGGGCGACGCGGGACCGCAGGGACTCCTCGAAGTCGATCTCGCCCCGCATCGCCGACTCGGTCACGCGGGTGACCTCGGCCTCGCAGCCGGCATGGGCCGCGAGCATCTCGATGACCTCGCCCTGGACCAGGGTCGAGTCGACGTCCATCACGATGAGGCGGGTGCCGCGCCGCATGAGGTTGGCGGGTTGCACGGCCACGTCGATCCCGTGCTCGGCGGCCTCGGGAGCGAGCACGGTGCGCAGCGCGTCGGTCGCGACGCCGGAGACGTGCAGGTCGATCGCGGTGACCGGGTAGCGGGCCATCCGCTCGATGCGGTCGATGTTGGCCCCGGCGTCGGCGATGCGTCCGGCGATCGCGGCCATCGCCGCGGCCCGGAGCGGGAGGCCGATGACCGTGACGTGCGACCGGCCGGCGCTCCTCGCCCTGTTGTCGCCGACACCGGTCTCGACGTCGACGTCCATGCCGAGCGCTGCTGCGGTGTCCTCGACGGCGGCCCGCACGCGCGCCAGATTGCGGGGCGTGGTGACCAGCACGCCGAGCACGAGCCGGCCGCGCAGCACGATCTGCTCGATGTCGACGACCTCGAGGCCGGCGCTCGCGAGCGCGCCGAACACCGCCGACGTCACACCAGGTCGGTCCTTGCCGGTCAGGGTGATCAGGAGGGTCTCTGGCTTCGCGAGGTTCATCTCAAGCGCGAGGCTATCGCTGGCCGCGCCATTGTCGGTGGAGGCGTCCATGCTGGGTCCATGGCCAACATCCATCACGCGATCGACTACCTCGAGCTCGGCGCCCCGCGGCTGGCGGCGACCCGGGCGTTTTACCAGTCCGCGTTCGGCTGGCGGTTCAACGACTACGGTCCCGACTACGCCGGCATCGTCGCTCCCGACGGCGACGGCGAGGTGGGCGGCCTCAACCGGGCCGGGCAGGCGGGCCGCGGTGGCGCGCTCGTGCTGCTCTTCTCCGACGACCTCGATGCCACGGTCGACGCCGTCCGAGCCGCCGGAGGGGAGGTGGTAGAGGGTCCCTACGAGTTCCCGGGCGGGCGGCGCTTCCACTTCACCGACCCGAGCGGCAACGAGCTGGGCGTCTGGGCCCACGCCTGACTGCTGAAGAGAGCGGCCGCCTCAGGCGGGCGGCCAGACCTCGGGCGAGCACGCGGCGACGAGCGCGTGCCGGCCCGCACGCTGCAGCGGCAGGAGCGCGTCGCGACGGGCCCGCTCCTCGTGGACCGTGACCGACCCGCCCTCGTCCTCGAGCGCGAGGTCGACGATGCCGGTCGCCTGCAGGCCGCGGGCCGCGAGCTCGACGCAGCGCCCCGGCACGCCCGGCGGCGCGGTGGGGACGTCGAGGTGCCGCAGGTTCATCAGTCGGTCGGCGACCTCGGGCCGCCACCGGGCGACGTCGAGGTCCGCCAACGCCGCGGCGGTCGCGAGCAACGCCGCGCGGAGTCCGCGATCGGCCTCGCCGACGTCGACCAGCTGACGGCGGTCGGCCGGCTGGGCGACCCATGCGACCGCGGCACCGGTGCGACGCGGCACCAGCCCCAGGTCCGCGTCGACGGCCACGACGGCCTGGCCGACCTCGAGAGCGTCGGCGTTGAACGCCGTAGGCCCGCCGAGGCCCGCCGGATCTCCCTCCACGGGGAACGCCGCGCCGAGCGCGGTCGCGCCCGTCGACCGCAGGCGGGCGAGCCCGGCGACGAGCGTCTCGGTGCCCTCGGCACCGGGCAGGCGCGCGAACGTGTGGGTGGCATCCGTGTCGATGACCGCGTCGACCACCAGGTCGGCGACGGCGTGGCCGCGCAGCCACGCCGTACCCCACCAGGCGAGCCTGGCCGCGGCCGGAAGCGGTGTCGTCACGGCCCGTGACGATACGCTGCGGACGGTCATCGTCCACTGGATATGGTGTCCGGCATGAGCGCCGTCCTGGACTTCGTCGAGGTCACGATCCGGCGCGGACAGGCAACCCTGCTCGAGCGGGTGAGCTGGCGCGTCGAGGACGACGAGCGCTGGGTGGTCCTGGGGCCGAACGGCGCCGGCAAGACCACGCTGCTGCAGGTCGCCAGCGCGCAGATGCACCCGACCTCCGGCGTCGCGGGCATCCTCGACGAGGTGCTCGGGACGGTCGACGTCTTCGAGCTCCGGCCGCGCATCGGCATCACCAGCGCGGCGCTCGCCGAGCGCATCCCGCGGCCCGAGCGCGTGCACGACGTGGTCGTGTCGGCGTCGTACGGCGTGATCGGCCGGTGGCGCGAGGCGTACGACGCGCTCGACCACGACCGGGCCACCGACCTGCTCACCGAGGTCGGCGCCGTCCACCTGGTCGACCGCTCCTTCGGCACGCTCAGCGAGGGTGAGCGCAAGCGGGTGCAGATCGCCCGTGCGCTGATGGCCGACCCGGAGCTGCTCCTGCTGGACGAGCCGGCGGCCGGGCTCGACCTGGGCGGGCGCGAGGACCTGGTGTCGACGCTGTCGGTGCTCGCCGCGGATCCGGCGTCGCCGGCGACCGTCCTGGTCTCGCACCACGTCGAGGAGATCCCGCCCGGCTTCACCCACGCGATGCTGCTGCGTCGTGGTGAGGTCGTGTCGGCAGGTCCCATCGAGGAGGTCGTCACCGCCGCGAACCTGTCGTCGACCTTCGGCATGCCGCTGGTCCTCACGCACGAGGACGGGCGGTGGGCCGCGCGCCGGCGGACACGGCACAGATAGGGTTCAGGCATGGACTGGCTGGGGGACCATGCGTGGGCCGCGTGGCTCGGGGTGGCGGCGTTCCTCGGGATCGCCGAGCTGCTCAGCCTCGACCTCGTGCTGGTCATGCTCGCCGTCGGTGCCCTCGGTGGCGCCGTGACGGCGGCGGCGGGTGGTGCGATCGTGCTCCAGCTCGTCGTGGCCGCGGTCGTCGCGATCGGGATGCTGGCCGTCGTGCGGCCCTCGCTCGTCGCGAGGCTGCACCAGGGTCCTGACCTCGTGCTCGGCACCGGCAAGCTGGTCGGCCAGCGCGCCACCGTGACCGAGCGCATCACCGGCCTGTCCGTGGGCCGGATCTCGCTGGCCGGCGAGACCTGGAGCGCCGCGCCGTACGACGAGCACGTGACGATCGAGCCGGGGACCACCGTGGAGGTCTTCGAGATCCGCGGCGCCACGGCGTACGTCCACCCGATCCCCGAGCTCGACAGCTAGTCCCGACCGACCGAACCGACGAAGGAGTCCGCCATGGAACTCGCCCTGCTGATCCTGCTGGCGCTGCTGTTGCTGTTCGTCGTGGTGCTCCTGGCCAAGACGATCCGGATCGTCCCGCAGGCGCGGGCCGGGGTCGTCGAGCGGTTCGGGAAGTACCTCAAGACGCTCCCGGCCGGCCTCAACGTCGTCGTGCCGTTCGTCGACCGGGTGCGCTACCTGATCGACCTGCGCGAGCAGGTCGTGAGCTTCCCCCCGCAGCCGGTGATCACCGAGGACAACCTGACGGTCTCGATCGACACCGTCATCTACTTCCAGGTGACCGACCCGATCGCCGCGACGTACGAGATCTCCAACTACATCCAGGCGGTCGAGCAGCTGACGATGACGACGCTGCGCAACATCGTCGGCGGCATGGACCTCGAGCAGACCCTGACCAGCCGCGAGGAGATCAACAACGGCCTGCGCGGCGTCCTCGACGAGGCCACCGGCAAGTGGGGCATCCGCGTCAACCGGGTCGAGATCAAGGGCATCGACCCGCCGCCGTCGATCAAGGACGCGATGGAGAAGCAGATGCGCGCCGACCGCGACAAGCGGGCGCTCATCCTGACCGCCGAGGGACAGCGGCAGTCCGCGATCCTCACCGCGGAGGGCAACAAGCAGTCCTCGATCCTGAACGCCGAGGGCGATCGCGAGTCCCAGATCCTGCGGGCCCAGGCCGAGCGGGAGTCCGCGATCCTGCGCGCGCAGGGCGAGGGGCAGGCGATCCAGACCGTGTTCCAGGCCATCCACGACGGGCAGCCGGACCAGTCGCTGCTGGCCTACCAGTACCTCCAGATGATGCCCAAGATCGCCGAGGGCGACGCCAACAAGGTGTGGATCGTGCCGAGCGAGATCGGCAAGGCCCTCGAGGGCCTCGGCTCGACGATGAACAGCCTGCAGGGGATCCCGCAGCAGGTGGACGGGCCGATCAAGCGGGTCGACATGGGGCCGTCGACCCCGAGGGAGCCCGCGACGGACCCGCAGCTGCGCGAGACCAGCGCAGCGGTCGAGGCAGCGATCGCCGAGGCCGCCAGCGCGGCGAACCCCGGTCGGAGCGCGACGCCGACCGAGACCGACCCGGCGGTCGACCCCGGTGAGGTGCCGCCCGACCAGTGACGTTCTTCGAGGTCGTCGCGATCCTGCTCGCGGGGGTCGCGGCCGGGACCATCAACACGGTCGTCGGGTCCGGGACGCTCATCACGTTCCCCACGTTGCTGGCCTTCGGCGTGCCGCCGGTGACCGCGAACGTCTCCAACACGATCGGGCTCGTGCCCGGCTCGATCTCCGGCGCGATCGCCTACCGCCGCGAGCTCAGGGGCCAACGGTCGCGGGTGCGGCGCCTCGCCGTCGCCTCGCTCGTCGGGGGTACGGCGGGCGCCGTGCTGCTCCTCGTGCTGCCGGAGGGCGCGTTCGAGGCGATCGTGCCGGCGCTGATCCTGCTCGGCCTGGTGCTCGTGGTCCTCCAGCCGCGCATCTCGGCGTGGGTCGCCCGCCGCCACGAAGCCGCCGGCGGGACGCCCCACCACGGCACGTGGTGGGTCTGGCCCGGGGTCATGGCCACGGGCGTCTACGGCGGCTACTTCGGCGCCGCGCAGGGCGTGCTCCTCATGGCCGTGCTCGGCACGGGCATCGACGAGGCGCTGCAGCGGCTGAACGCGGTCAAGAACGTCCTCGCGGCGATCGTGAACGCCGTGGCCGGCCTGATCTTCGTGGTGGTCGCCGAGGTCGACTGGTGGGTGGTGCTCCTGATCGGCGTCGGCTCGGTCCTCGGTGGCCAGCTCGGCGGCCTCGTCGGCCGACGCCTGCCGCCGCTGGGCCTGCGGATCGCCATCGTGCTCGTCGGCACCGTCGCGCTGGCGGCGTTCCTGCTCGGGTGATCCCGGCGGCGACTCAGCTCTTGACGAGGCCCACGATCCCGGACCCGACGGCACCGAGGGCGGGCCCGATCATGGCCATCGCCGACTTCCGGGTGAGCGAGCCGTCCTGCAGGGCGAGGTACCCGGCGGCGGCATCGCCGGCGTCGACCAGGACGCCGAGGCCGATCAGGCCACGCTGGGCCCGCCGGCCGCGGGCCAGCAGCGTCACCACTCCGAGGGCGATCTCGCGAGAGCCGAAGAGGCGGGTGACGTAGGGGAGCTGCGGGTTGCTCGCCGGGTCGAGCTGGAACATCCGCGCTCCGAGCTCCGGGTTCACGAACGCCGCGGTGCCGACGGCGATGCGCCCGATGGACAGGCCGGTCACAGGGTTCATGTCGTGCACCGTAGCGGTCGCCCGCCGACGCCGGCCGTGACAGGCTCGCTCCATGGACCTGTACGACGTGATGCGCTCGACGGCGGCCGTGCGGGAGTTCACCGGCGACCCGCTGCCCGACGAGATCCTGCACCGGATCCTCGACCACGCGCGCTTCGCCCCGAGCGGCGGCAACCGGCAGGGCACGCACGTCATCGTCGTCCGCGACCGGGGGACCCGCGAGCGCCTGGCCGAGCTCAACGCGCCGGCGGTCCGCCGCTACGTCGCCCAGATCAAGGCCGGGCAGAGCCCGTGGAACCCCTTGGAGCCACCCCGTCCGGGACCTGACGAGATCGCCGCCACCGAGGTGCCGGAGCACTTCACCGGGCCGGTGCTCACCGCGGCCGCCGTCCTCGTCGTCTGCGTCGACCTCGGCGTCGTGGCGGCTCTCGACCAGCATCTCGACCGGGTCGGCGTGGTCAGCGGCGCCTCGGTCTACCCCCTCGTGTGGAACGTGTTGCTCGCCGCCCGCAACGAGGGCTTCGGCGGCACGATCACCACGATGGCGGTCGCGGAGGAGCCGGCCGTGCGCGAGCTCCTCGGCATCCCGGAGCAGTACGCCGTCGCCGCCGTCCTCCCGCTCGGCAGGCCCGTCAAGCAGCTGACGAAGCTCAGGCGCCGCCCGGTCGAGGAGTTCGTCACGCGAGAGCGTTTCGACGGCGCGGCCTTCTGAGCGGCGCCAGTGCTCAGTCGACGTAGGTCGACATCCACCGGTGGAGCTCGGCGTACGCCTTCTCCCGGGGCTCCGGGAGCGAGAGGATGACGTCGTGCCGGGCGCCCTCGATGGCGGCGTACGTGACGTGGCTGCCGAGCGCGGTGGCCCACTGCCGGATCTGCGGCACCTCGAGCACGATGTCGTAGCTGTGCGCGTCGGGCCCCATCTCCTTGGGCCAGCGCGTGCCCGACGACGACAGCACGAGCACCGGGCACCCGACGTCGAGGCCACGGTGCAGCTCGTCGTGCCCGAGCCTGATCGCGCGCAGCCACCCGAAGGTGACCGGGAAGGAGTCGAGCGGCTTCCAGTCGGTGTTGAACGTCCACTCTCCGGCGTGGTCGGCGTGCAGGCTGCGGCCGTAGTGACCCTCGATCGTGCGCGGGATCAGCCGCTTCGGGCGCCGCGCCCCGACCTGCTTGACGACCGACGTGCCGAGTCCGCGGACGAACGCGCCGCCCTGCATGTCGAGCCAGGGCGAGTTGAGCACCATGCCCGCGAGGTCGAGCGGGCGGTCCTGGCTGCGGCGCTCGTTGGCCCACAGCGACACGATGAGGCCGCCGGTGGAGTGGGCGCTGATGACGACGTGGTCGTGCCCGTCCCGGCCGGTGACGCGCAGGTACGCCGAGTCGAGCTCCGGGAAGTGCTCGCGCAGGTCCGTGACGTAGTTGGGCGTCTGGTGCGGCCGCAGCGACCGGCCGTACTTGCGCAGGTCGAGCGCGTAGAAGTCGTAGCCGCGCTCGTTCCACCACTCGGCGTACGCCGTCTGGAAGAAGTAGTCGCAGAAGCCGTGGACGTGCAGCACCGCGCGTCCGGTCGGCTCGGTCGCACGTCGTACGACGAGGGTCGCGACGACCGCGCCCTCGTCGTCGGGCGGCAGCGTGATCGTCTCGGCGAGGTAGGGCTCGCCCAGCACGTCGGGGACCAGCTCGTCGAACACGCTGCGACTCAACCGGGTGGTCATGGCGCAAGTCTCTCAGGACGACGCAGGCGCAGGGCGAGGTCGGGGTGGTTCGTGGTGACCAGCCACGCGCGGCCGGTGCGGGTCCAGTGGCGCAGCGACGGCGCGGTGTCGACGGTCCACACCAGCAGCGGAAGGCGGTGGCGGCGGGCGAACCGGGCGACGGTGAGTCGGGCGAGCCAGTGGTGGGCGACCACCAGGTTGGCCCGCGACCGCCCGTAGCGCCGTCCGGGCCAGAGCTCGGAGACCCGGATGCCGATCTGGCGCAGCACCGGCGACCCGGTGACACCGCGGCCGAGGGACAGCCCGACCAGCAGCGCCGGGGCGTGCCGGTCCGACCAGTCACGGACCGCGGCGACCGACCGGTCGTCGAGCGTGGTGACGATGAGGCGGTCGGTGCCGAGGCGCGCCACCGCGTGGGCCACCGCGTCGACCACGCCGTCACCGACGAATTTCACGTCGAGGTGGGCGCGGCTGCGACCGGTCAGCAGGTCGAGCGCGTCGTCGAAGGTCAGCGCACCGCGTGGAGGTGCATCGACGGGGTCGTGGTGCACCACGAGCGTGCCGTCGGCGCACCGCTGGAGGTCGAACTCCACGTAGTCGACGCCGAGCCGCAGGGCCGCCTCGATGGCGTCGCGGGTCAGGCACCGGTGGGCGCTGACCAGGATCGGGTCGTGACGGCGGGAGAGCCTCATCGGCTCCCAGCGTAGGTGGCGGCATAGGCGGCGGCGGCGCGGACGAGGCCGGCGAGCAGGCCGACGTCGGCGGCCGTCTCGGGGTGCCACTGCACGCCGATGCAGAACCGGTCGCCCTGGCCCTGGTGACTGAGCTCGATCGCCTCGACGGTCCCGTCCGACGCGTGCGCCGTCGCCTCGAATCCCGGGTGCGTGCGCACCGACTGGTGGTGGTGGCAGTTGACCGAGAGGCGGTCGCCGAGCAGCGCGGCGACCCGGGTGCCGGGCGTCGTGGTCACCTCGATCGCCCCGAACTCGTCGCCGCCGGGGGAGTGCCGCTCGTGGTCGACCAGGTCGGGGAGGTGCTGGTCGAGCGCGCCACCGGAGCGCACCGCCATCACCTGCATGCCGCGGCAGACGCCGAGCACGGGCAGCCCGGCCGCCTCGGCGGCGTCCAGGAGCGCGACCTCCCACGCGTCCCGGTCGGGGCGCCAGCCCGTCGTGCGGGGGTGCGGCGCCTCGGCGTACCGCTCCGGGTCGACGTCGGCGCCGCCGCTGACGACCAGGCCGTCGAGCCGGGCGACGACGGCCTCCGCCGCCGCGGCCGGGGTCACGGGTGGCAGCAGGACGGGTACGCCGCCGGTCTCCTCGACCGCGGCGGCGTACTGGGTCGGCAGCAGGTCGGCGCGCTGCTGCCAGACGCCCCAGGCGGCGACCTCGCGGTAGGTGGTGAGGCCGATCAGCGGCGCGGTCATCGTGCGGCGCTCACAGCGGCGTGACGTAGGCCCCGGAGATGCCTCCGTCGACGAGGAACGTGCTGGCCGTCATGAACGACGAGTCGTCGGAGGCCAGGAAGAGCACCGCGGCGGCCATCTCCTCGGGTTCGCCGAAGCGCCCCATCGGCACGTGCACGAGCCGGCGCGCGGCGCGTTCGGCGTCCTTGGCGAAGAGCTCCTGCAGCAGCGGTGTGTTGACCGGGCCGGGGCACAGCGCGTTGACCCGCACGCCCTGCCGCGCGAACTGCACGCCGAGCTCCCGGGTCATCGACAGCACGCCGCCCTTGGACGCCGAGTAGGAGATCTGCGAGGTGGCCGCGCCCATGACCGCGACGAACGACGCGGTGTTGATGATCGAGCCCCTGCCCTGCTCGAGCATGTGGGGGAGCGCGGCCTTGCAGCACAGGTAGACCGAGGTCAGGTTGACCTCCTGCACCCGGCGCCACGCGTCGAGGTCGGTGTCGAGGATCGAGTCGTCCTCGGGCGGGCTGATGCCGGCGTTGTTGAACGCGATGTCGACCGACCCGTAGGTGTCCTTCGCGGTGCTGAAGAGCGCGTCGACCTCCTCCTTGGAGGTCACGTCGACGTGCACGTACGTCGCGACGCCCTCGCCCCCCAGCTGGCCCACTAGCTGGTGCCCTCGCTCGTCGTCGATGTCGCCGATGACGACCTTCGCGCCCTCCTCGACGAAGCGCTGGACCGTCGCGAGCCCGATGCCCGAGCAGCCGCCGGTGACGACCGCCACCCGGTCCTGGATGCGTCCTGCCACGTTCGTGCCTCTCTCGTTCGCTACTTCTCAGGCTCTTCTGTCACTTCTGGGCCGTTGCAACCCCCGAGAAGTGTGGGAATACCCGGTGCACCGGGTATTCCGCGTGGGTCCTCCTAGTGTGCGATGAAGACGTTCTTCTCCTCGGTGAACGCCATCGGGGCGTCCGGGCCGAGCTCCCGGCCGAGCCCGGACTGCTTGTAGCCGCCGAACGGCGTCCAGTAGCGCACCGACGCGTGCGAGTTGACGCTGAGGTTGCCGGCCTCGACGGCCCGCGCGACCCTCAGTCCGCGGGCCAGGTCGGTGGTGAAGATCGAGCCGGACAGGCCGTACTCGGTGTCGTTGGCCTTCGCGACCGCATCGGCCTCGTCGTCGAACGGCATCACCGCCACGACCGGGCCGAAGACCTCCTCGCGCCAGATCCTGGTGCCGGGGTCGTCGACGGTCACGACCGACGGGGCGACCCAGTAGCCCGCGCCGCCGGGTGCCGAGCCCGAGAACGCGACCGAGACCTCGTCGAGGTACGCCGTCACCGTCGTCCTCTGCTGCGCCGAGATCAGCGGACCCATCTCCGACGACTCGTCGCTCGGGTCCAGCACCCGGAGCGCGGAGACCGCCGGCTCCAGGTGCGACAGGAACTTGTCGTACGCCGAGCGCTCGACGAGGATCCGCGACCGCGCACAGCAGTCCTGGCCGGCGTTGTCGAAGACTGCGTACGGCGCGCTGGCCGCTGCCGCCGCGACGTCGGCGTCGGCGAAGACGATGTTGGAGCTCTTGCCGCCGAGCTCGAGCGTCACCCGCTTCACCTGCTCGGCGCAGCCCGCCATGATGCGCTTCCCGACCTCGGTCGACCCGGTGAAGCAGACCTTGCGCACCAGCGGGTGCGTCACGAACCGCTCCCCGACCACCGAGCCCTTGCCCGGGATGACCGTCAGCACGTGCTCGGGCAGCCCCGCCTCCAGCGCGAGCTCGCCGATGCGGATCGCGGTGAGCGGCGTCAGCTCGGCGGGCTTGAGCACGACGGTGTTGCCGGCGGCGAGCGCGGGTGCGAGTCCCCAGCCGGCGATGGGCATCGGGAAGTTCCAGGGCACGATGATCCCGACCACGCCGAGCGGCTCGTGGAAGGTGACGTCCACGCCGCCGGGCACGGGGATCTGCCGGCCGAAGAGCCGCTCGGGCGCGCCGGCGTAGTAGTTGAGGCAGTCGCGGACGTTGCCGGCCTCCCAGCGGGCGTTGCCCCAGGTGTGCCCCGCGTTGCGCACCTCGATCTCGGCGAGCTCGTCGACGTGCGCGTCGACCACGGCGGCGAAGCGCCGCAGCAGGCCGGCGCGCTCGCCGGGCGCCATCGCCCGCCAGGCCGGGAACGCCGCGTGGGCGGCCTCGATCGACGCGTCCGCCTCGTCGGCGGTGGCGAGACGGACCTCGGTGACCGGGGTCGCGGTCGCCGGGTTGATGACGGTGTGGGTGTCGCTCACTTACAGCCTCTCGAATCCGCGGAAGAGCTCCCAGTCGGTGACGGCCGCGTTGTACGCCGCCAGCTCGACGTCGGCCATGTTGACGTAGTGGTCGACGACGTCGTCGCCCAGGGCTGCCCGCGCGACGGCCGACGACACGAACGCCGCGCGCGCGTCACCGAGCGTCGCCGGCACCTTCGCCCGGCCGGACGTGTAGGCGTTGCCCTCGAGGGCGGGCTCGAGACGGAGCTCGTGGTCGATGCCGTGCAGTCCTCCGGCGAGCATCGCGGCCAGTGCCAGGTAGGGGTTCACGTCGGCGCCGGGGATGCGGTTCTCCATCCGGGCGCCCGCGCCGCGGCCGACCAGGCGGACGGCGCAGGTGCGGTTGTCGAGCCCCCACGCGATCGTCGTCGGCGCGAACGACCCGTCCGCGAACCGCTTGTAGGAGTTGATGTTCGGTGCGTAGAGCAGGGTGAAGTCGGCGGCGGTCGCCAGCACGCCCGCGACGAAGTGGTCGTAGAGCGCGGTCCGCTCGCCCCGGTCGGCGTCCCAGAAGACGAGCTCTCCCTCCTGGCCGCGCAGCGAGAGGTGGATGTGGCACGAGCTCCCCTCGCGCTCGTTGTACTTCGCCATGAACGTGATCGCCTTGCCCTGCTGGGCCGCGACCTCCTTGGCGACGGTCTTGTAGACCACGTGGTTGTCGGCCGTCGCGAGCGCCTCGGCGTACAGGAAGCCGATCTCGTGCTGCCCGAGGTTGCACTCTCCCTTGGCACCCTCGACGTCGAGGCCGGCGTCGTACATGGTGTTGCGGACCGCGCGCAGCAGTGGCTCGACGCGGCTGGTGCCGAGGATCGAGTAGTCGACGTTGTACTGGTTGGCCGGCGTCAGGTCGTGGTAGCGCGCCGCGTGGGCGGCCTCGTACGTCGTGTCGAACGCGATGAACTCGAGCTCCGTGCCGGCCAGCGCCTGCCAGCCGCGCTCCGCGACGCGGTCGAGCTGGCGCCTCAGGATCGACCGTGGCGACTGCGCGACCGGAGCGTGGTCCGCCGGCCAGACCAGGTCGCACTGGACCATCGCGGTCGCGGGGAGGTGCGTCAGCACGCGGATCGTCCGGTCGTCGAGGACCAGCTCCATGTCGCCGTACCCCTTCTCCCACGAGGAGATGGCGTAGCCGTCGACGGTGTTCATGTCGACGTCCACGGCGAGCAGGTAGTTGCAGCCCTCCGTGCCGTGCTCGACGACGACGTCGGCGAAGTAGCGGCCGTGCAGACGCTTGCCCTGGAGCCGCCCCTGCATGTCGGTGAAGGCCACGACGACGGTGTCGATCTCGCCCGCCTCGATGAGCGAGAGCAGCTGCTCCATCGAGAGGTGCCGGTCGTTGCGCGGTTCCATCACGGGGACTCCTATCCCACCAGGCCGCGCAGCAGCGCGGACGTGTCGTCGCAGTGCTCTTCCATCACCTGGCGCGCCCGCTCCGGCTTGCCGGCGACGATCGCCTTGGCCAGGGCGGCGTGCTGGAGGTCGGAGTGGGCGATGTTGGTGCCGAGGACCGGGATCGCCAGCAGCATCTCGTGCAGCGTCGACTGCACCGAGGTGACCGCCTCGATCACCCGGGCCGAGTCCGCGAGCGACGCGACCGTCAGGTGGAAGCGGGAGTCGGCCTGCCGGTGCGCGGCCGGCTTGCGGGCCGCGGCCACCTCGGCGTGCGCCTGCTCGAGCTGCTCGCGGCGTACGCCGACGGGACGGTTGCGCGCCGCGAGGTACGCCGCGCCCGGCTCGACGATGCGCCGGTACTCGAGGGCGTCGAGCCAGTCGTGGCGTCGCTCCGCGGAGATCCGAGCCGCCGCCCGGGCGGAGGGGGTGCGGGGCTTCAACGTGACGACGGTGCCGCCGCCGCGGCCTCGCCTGGTCTCGACGAGTCCGGCCTGGCGCAGCGCGACGATCGCCTCGCGCAGCGTCGCACGCGAGACGTGCAGGATCGCGGCGAGGTCGCGCTCCGCGGGGAGCGTCGTGCCGAGCGGGTAGACGCCGAGCCGGATCGCCGTGCCGAGCTGCTCGACGCACGCCTCGAACGCGTGGTGCCCGCGCACCGGCCGCAGCACCGCGCCCGGCAGGTGCGGTTCGGGGGAGGCGGTCACGCACACATCCTTCGGTTCACGACCGGTCGCGTCAATGACACCAATGGTCTGAGTTCATACCATTTTTGCGGCCACGTCTTTACACCCCGTTCCGGCCGGGTCTAGCGTCCGGTTCACATTCGCGCGAACTCCCGGAGGGGTGCCTGATGCCCGAAGCACACGAGCCCGTCCCGACTCATCCCGTTCCCGAGCTCAGCGACGACGAGAAGCACCTGGCGCGCCTCGGGTACAAGCAGGACCTGAACCGGTCCTGGTCGGGGTTCTCGAACTTCGCGATCTCGTTCTCGATCATCTCGATCCTGGCCGGCTGCTTCACGAACTTCGGAGCAGGCTTCAACAACGGCGGGCCGATCTCGATCTCCTGGTCGTGGCCGATCCTCGGCGCGTTCATCCTGATCATCGGCTTCACGATGTCCGAGCTGGTGTCTGCCTACCCGACGTCGGGTGGCATCTACTGGTGGGCGTCCAAGCTCGGCGGGCCGGCGGCCGGCTTCTTCACCGGCTGGCTCAACCTGATCGGCCTGGTCGCCGTGACCGCCGGCGTCTCCTACGGCTGCGCGACGTTCATCGACCTCACCGTCAGCACCTACTCGGAGTCCTTCGCCGCCGACTACTCGCTCACGAGGGTGTTCCTGATCTTCGTCGTCGTGCTGGCCCTGGCCTCGGTGCTCAACATCTTCAGCAGCCACCTGATGGCGATCATGAACAACGTCTCGGTGTGGTGGCACGTCGTCGGCGCCAGCCTGATCGTCCTGGTGCTGATCTTCGTGCCCGACCAGCACCAGAGCTTCAGCTACGTGTTCACCGAGCGCTTCAACAACTCCGGCTACGCCGACGGCAGCACCACCAACCTGGCGTTCTGGTTCGCGATCGTGCCCTTCGGCTTCCTGCTCACCCAGTACACGATCACCGGCTTCGACGCCTGCGCCCACCTCTCGGAGGAGACCGCCGAGGCGTCCAAGGCGGCGGCGAAGGGCATCTGGCGCTCGATCTTCTACTCCGTCCTCGGCGGCTACATCCTGCTGCTCTGCGTCGTCTTCGCCATCCCGAACAACGAGGCCGGCCAGCCCGACAACGCCCTCGCGGGTGGAGGCGTGCAGCCCATCTTCCTGGCCGCGCTCGGGCAGAACTGGGCGACGTTCGTGCTGTTCATCTCCGCCTCCGCCCAGTTCTTCTGCGCGACCTCGTGCATGACCTCGGCCTCGCGGATGACGTTCGCGTTCAGCCGCGACGGGGCGATCCCCGGTTCGCCGACCCTGCAGCGCCTGACCCGCACCCGGGTCCCCGCCAACGCCGTCGTCTTCGTCGGTGTCGCCGCCGCGGTGCTGACCCTCCCGGCGCTGATCGAGGTCGACGTCAACGGCACCCCGGTGCCGCTCGCGTTCTACGCCGTCACCTCGATCGCGGTGATCGGGCTCTACCTCGCGTTCGCGATCCCGATCTTCCTGCGCTGGCGGCACGGCGACCGGTTCGAGCTCGGCTCGTGGAACAACGGGTCGAAGTACAAGTGGATGAACCCCATCGCCGTGGCGGAGATCGTCATCGTCTGCGTCTTCCTGATGATGCCGACGACGCCGGCCGCCAACCCGTTCCGGGACGAGTTCGAGTGGAAGTTCGTCAACTACGCTCCGATCGTGACGGTGGGCGCCCTGGTGGTGCTGACGATCTGGTGGTTCGCCTCGGCGCGACACTGGTTCAAGGGTCCCAAGCACACCATCGACCAGGCGGTCGTCGAGGCGTTCGACGACTGACGGTGACGGCCCCGGCTCTCGACCGCCTCGCCTGCCTGGCGGGGCGGTCGTGGCGTGTGTCCGACCTCCCGGGCGGCCTCACCAACCGCAACCTGCACGTCGTCACCGACGACGACCACCCCGACGGCCCACTCGACCTGGTCGTGCGCTGGGCGCTCGGCGACGCGACCCTGCTCGGGATCGACCGCGACGCGGAGGCCGCCAACACGGCGTCGGCCGCCGACGCCGGTGCCGGGCCGCGCGTGCTGGAGTACCGCCCCGACCTCGCGCTGCTGGTCATCGAGTTCCTCCCCGGCCGGTCGCTCGAGGACCCGGACCTCACCGACCCGGACGTGCTGCGTCGCGCGGCCGAGGCGACCCGGCGACTTCACGCCGGGCCGCGGTTCGCAGGTGGGTTCGACATGTTCGCGCGGCAGGCGACCTACCTGCGCACCGTGCGCGAGCACGGCTACTGGCTGCCGCCCGGCTACGACGACCACGCGCCTGCATGGGCCGACGTGCGCCGCGCCCTGGGCAGCACCCACCGGCCGACGGTGCCGTGCAACAACGACCTGCTCGCCGCCAACTTCATCGACGACGGCAGCCGGGTCTGGCTGATCGACTACGAGTACTCCGGCAACAACGACCCCTGCTTCGAGCTCGGCAACACCGCCACCGAGTGCAACTTCTCACCCGAGCAGGTCGAGGCGTACGCCGCGGCGTACTTCGGCTCGCCCCGCCGCGCCGACCTGGCCCGGGTGCGTCTGCAGATGCTGTGCAGCGAGTACGGCTGGGCGCTGTGGGGGTTCATCCAGGCGGCGGCCAGCCCGATCGAGTTCGACTTCCGCGGCTGGGGGGCCGAGCGCTACGAGAAGGCCGCCGCGACCTTCCGCGGCCCCGACCTCACCCGGCTGCTCGAGGAGGTCAGCGGTGGTTGAGGCGGCCGGTGGCTTCGAGACCGGCGCTAGCGCGCCTTCCTCAACCACCGGGGACACGGTGGTTGAGGAGGTTGCGCAGCAACCGTCTCGAAACCACCTTCCGTCCCGCGCACGGGTCGTCATCGTGGGCGGCGGCGTGATCGGCTGCTCGGTGGCCTACCACCTGACGAAGCTCGGGTGGACCGACGTGCTGCTGCTGGAGCAGGGGACGCTGTCGTGCGGCACCACGTGGCACGCCGCGGGGCTGGTCGGGCCGCTGCGGGCGTCGGAGAGCGGGACCCGTCTGGTGCAGTACTCCGCCGAGCTCTACGCCTCGCTGGAGGCCGAGACCGGGCTGGCCACGGGCTACCGCGACGTCGGCGGCGTGATCGTCGCACGCACGGAGGACCGGATGGTCCAGCTGCGTCGTACCGCCGCCAACGCGGTCGCCTACGACATGCCCTGCGAGCTGGTCACACCGGACCGGGCGGAGGAGCTGTGGCCGCCGATGCAGGTGGCCGACCTGCTGGGTGCGCTCTGGCTGCCCGGGGACGGCAAGGTCAACCCGGCAGACCTGACCCAGTCGCTGGCCCGCGGTGCGCGGCAGCGCGGCGCCCGGATCGTGGAGCGGGTGAGGGTGACCGGCTTCGACACGGACCACGGCCGCGTGACGGGCGTGCGGACCGACCGGGGCGACATCGAGTCCGAGGTGGTCGTCAACTGCGCGGGCCAGTGGGCCAAGGCGCTGGGCGACCTGGTGGGCGCCACCGTGCCGCTGCACTCGGCCGAGCACTTCTACGTCGTCACCGAGGCGGTGCCGGGCGCGCACCCGGACCTGCCGATCATGCGCGACCCCGATGGCTGGACCTACTTCAAGGAGGAGACCGGCGGCCTGGTCGTCGGCGGCTTCGAGCCCGAGGCCAAGCCGTGGCGTTCGCCCGACGACCTGCCCCATCCCTTCGAGTTCCAGCTGCTCGAGGAGGACTGGGACCACTTCTCGGTGCTCATGGACCAGGCGCTGCTCCGGGTGCCGGCGCTGGAGGAGACCGGGGTCCGCAAGTTCTACAACGGTCCCGAGTCGTTCACGCCCGACAACCAGTTCCTGCTCGGCGAGGCGCCGGGCCTGCGCGGCTTCTTCGTGGGTGCGGGCTTCAACTCCGTGGGCATCGCCTCGGCCGGCGGCGCGGGCCGCGCGCTCGCCGAGTGGATCGTGGCGGGGGAGCCGCAGGACGACCTGGTGGCGGTCGACGTACGCCGCTTCGCGCCGTTCCACGGCGACCATGACTGGCTGCGCTCACGGGTCTCGGAGGTGCTCGGGCTGCACTACGCCGTCCCCTGGCCCAACCGGGAGCTCGAGTCGGGCCGGCCGCAGCGCACGTCGCCGTTGCACGTCCGGCTGGCGGAGGCGGGCGCGCTCTTCGGCACCCGGATGGGCTGGGAGCGGCCCAACGTCTTCGCCCCGGCGCTCGAGTACACCTGGGGCAAGCCCGCGTGGCTGACGGCATCCGCGGTCGAGCAGCGGGCGACGCGGACGGACGTGGCGGTCTTCGACCAGACGTCGTTCTCCAAGTACGTCGTCGCCGGGCCGTCCGCGCTCGCCGGGCTGCAGTGGGTGTGCGCCGCCGACGTCGACGTGCCGGTCGGGCACTGCGTCTACACGCCCTTCCTCAACGAGCGCGGCACCTACGAGGCCGACCTGACCGTGACCCGGACCGGCGACGACTCCTTCCTGCTCGTCTCGAGCTCCGCGACCACGGTCCGCGACCTCGACTGGCTCGCCCGCCACGGGGTCCCGGCGGAGGACGTCACCGAGCGGTACGCCGTGCTCGGCGTCATGGGGCCGCGCTCCCGGTCCCTGCTCACCGGGCTGTCGGACGACGACTGGTCGGAGGACGGCTTCCCCTTCGCCACCAGCCGGGAGGTGACCGTCGCCGGCGTGCGCCTGCGCGCGACCCGGATGACCTACGTCGGCGAGCTCGGCTGGGAGCTCCTCGTGCCGGTCGGCGCCGCGCTCGCGGCCCACGACGCGATCTCGGCGGCCGGTGCGGTGCCGGCCGGCTACTACGCGATCGAGTCGCTGCGCCTGGAGAAGGGCTACCGCGCCTTCGGCCGCGAGCTCACGCCCGACGTCGGCCCGGTCGAGGCCGGCCTGGTCTTCGCGACGGCCCTGCGCGGCACCAAGGACTTCCTGGGGCGGGTGGCGCTCGGCGCCCACCGGGAGGCGCTCGCCGGGGGTGGCCCGCGACGGCGGCTCGTGTCACTGGTGGTGTCGTCGCCCGAGCCGATGCTGTGGGGTGGCGAGCTGCTGCTGCGCGACGGCGCACCGATCGGCCAGGTCACCAGCGCCGCGTGGGGCGAGACGGTCGGCTCGAGCGTGGGTCTCGGCTACGTGCGGCGCGACGGCCCGGTCACCAGCGACTGGCTGTCGGACGGGGCCTTCGAGGTCGACGTCGCCGGAGAGCGGTACGCCGTACGCGCATCGCTGAAGGCCCCGCTCGGATGACCTGACAACCGATCCGCCGCCCGTCGCGTCGTACCCGCGAACGAGGAGGTGGCCGCGGTGCGGACCTGGATGATCGTCGTGCTGGCGCTGGCGGTGGCCGGGTGCGCGCCGGACGTGCGGGAGGAGGCTCGCGGGCGGTCCGCTCAGGAGGCGGCGGCGTCCGCCTCGGCTCCCTCGCCTCGCGACGCTCCGACCGCGACGACCGTCACGGCCGACCGGGAGCGCACCGCCCGCCTGTTCCTGCGCTTCGCGCGCGGCGAGGCGACGTCCCCGCCGATCGACACCCCCGTGAACCTCTACCTGGGCGGCCGGTTGACCGAGGTGCTGTCCAACCACGACGCCGGCCGCCGCGAGGAGTGGCGCACCTGCCCGGACGGCGGGCCGTACGCCGGCGCGCTCTGCCCGTTCTCGGCCGTCGACCTGCTGAGCGGGTACGACGGGCGGATCGTTGTCACCAGGCACCCGCCGTCCCATCCCTGCGCCCATCCCGCCCACGGGCCGTCCGGGAGGTCGGTCACCCTCACGCCGAGCGGGCCGCGCACGTGTGTGGACTACTGGGCCGTGCAGCTCTGGGTGAACGACGTCGGCCAGGTCACCGACGTGAACGTCGTCCTGGCCGAGCCGTGACCGTGGCCGGCGCTCACCCATGCCGGAGGACGGCACGCGAATGGGGGAGCGAATGGGGCACCTGCCCGCTGCGGCTGGCCCGGCCCCCGCCGGATCCTGAACGGGCCGTCGGCACCGTGCCGGCGGTCCACACCCCAGGAGACGACCATGACGAGATTCATCATCGAGCGCGAGATCCCGGGCGCGAGCATGCTCACGCCCGCCGAGCTGGCGGGCATCGCCCAGGCTTCGAACGACGTCGTCGCGGAGCTCGACGTGCCCTACACGTGGGTCAACAGCTACGTCGCGGGCGACAAGATCTACTGTGTCCACGAGACCGACGATGTCGCGACGGTCCTCGAGCACGCCCGGCGCGGAGGGTTCCCGGCCAACACGGTCTCGGTGGTCGCCCACGAGTTCGGCCCCCACTCCGCCGCGCAGGCAGGCGCCTGAGCGAGTCACTGCGTGCGGGCTCCGGCCGTGTCACAATCCCGCCATGGGCGCGGACGCGCTGGAGCTCGCCGCACTGCCGGGCACGCTCACCGCGTTCGTCGGCCGATCGACGGAGCGCGCGGCACTCGCCGGCGTCGTACGCCGTGACCGCCTCGTGACCGCCACCGGGCCGGGCGGGGTCGGCAAGACCCGGCTGTGCCTGGCGGTCGCGGAGGACGTCGCGGCGCAGTTCGCCGACGGCGTCGCCTTCGTCGACCTGGTGACCGTGACCGACGACGACATGGTCGTCCCCGCGATCGCCGACGCCGTGGGCGTGCCCGAGCGCGCGCGGTCGACCCGGCTCGAGTCGTTGACCGCCACCCTGCGCCACCGCCGTGTGCTCGTCGTCCTCGACAACTGCGAGCACCTGCTGGGCGGAGCCCGGGCCGCCGTGACCGAGCTGCTCCGCGCCTGCCCGGAGCTGCGGATCCTGGCGACCAGCAGGATCCGCCTGCACCTGGCCGGGGAGTCGGTGTACGCCGTGCCGGGCCTCTCCGTCGACGAGGGCGACGCCGTCGCGCTCTTCGAGGCGCGGATGGCGGCCAGTGGGGCCACCGGCGCCCTGACCGACGCGGACGTCGAGACGGTGCGCACCATCTGCCGGCTGCTCGACGGGACGGCCCTCGCCATCGAGCTCGCCGCCGCCCGCGCACCCAGCTTCGGGCTCGACGGACTGTGCCTGGCGCTGCGCCGGGGTCTGGACGTCCTGAGCTACGCAAACCCCACCGACGACCGGCACGGGTCGCTGCGCGCCGCGGTCGACTGGAGCTACCACCTCCTCGACGAGCAGGAGCAGGCGGTGCTCCGGACGACGGCGGTGTTCGCGGCGCCGTTCGACCTCGACGCCGCGGCGCAGATCGTGGAGGGGCCCGCCGTGCAGGTGGTCGACCTCCTGGCACGCCTCGTGGACTGGAGCCTGGTCGCGCTGCGGCCCGGTCGGCCCACGCGCTACCGGATGCTCGAGACCATCCGGCAGTACGCCGTCGAGCGTTCGGTCGAGCTGGGCGAGGCCGACGCGATCCGGGTGCGACACCTCGACTGGTGCCGGGGTGCGCTGCGTCGGCTCGTCGCGCGGATCCCCGGCGACGCCGAGTGGTGCGACGAGCTGGACCTGATCCTCGACGACGCCCGTGCCGCCCTGGCCTGGGCTGCCTCCGCCGAGCTCGCCGACCTCCTCGCGACGGTGGTCTTCGAGCGGGGTCGACCGGGTGAGGCCCAGCAGCGTCACGTCCAGGTCGCCGACCTGACCGGGTCACCCACGACGCGACACGAGGCGCTCTTCCGGGCGGCGCGGGCGGCGCTCGCCAGGTACGTCGGCAGCGAGGCGGTGGCGCTGTGCGAGCGCGCGGTGGAGTCGGCGCACGAGAGCGGGGACGACGTCGCCGCCGCCCTCTACCTGTGCCACGTCGCGACCTGGTGGCACCGGCACGAGGGCACCATGAACCGTCCGGCGGACACCGCCGAGACCGATGCCCTGCTCGAGAGGGCCCGCGAGCTCGGCGCCGGCTCCGCGATCGTGGAGGCGGCCGTCGTGGTGGCGGAGGTGTCTCGTGGCGATCGCGCGCGGGTCGTCGCCGACTCGCAGCGGGCCGTCGACGTCGCCCGAGCCGTGGGCGATCCGCTGCTGGTCGACAGTGCCCTCGACCAGCTCTGCGCGGCGCATCTCCAGGCCGGTGACCTCGCCTCGGCGTACGCCGCGGTCGTGACCCGCCTCGCGGGCATGGCGACCGTGCCGGTGGACGCCGTCAGCGGCATGGACCACGCCGACGCCAGCCTGATGGGTGCGCACGTCTGCCTGTCGTCGGGGCTGCTGCGCGAGGGCCTGGAGCACGCGGACGCGCTGGCCGCCCTGCCCTTCCTCCGCGAGGAGCCGCAGATCGGGCTGGCCCGCAAGCTCGAGCTCGAGGCGCTGGCCGGGCGGTTCGACGACGTCGTCCGCGACGGGGTGGCCTTCCGCAGCTCCTGGGAGCGAGCAGGACGGCCGGTCGTGAACAACTTCGCGCCGTCGGCGTACGCCGTGGCCATGGTGCACGGCGTGCTGGGCGACGACGCCGGACGCGACGAGTGGGTGGCCCTGACCCGCCAGCTGTCCCGCGACCGTCGCGGGTACGACCTCCCGGGCCTCGTGTGGCCGGCGGCCCTCGACGCCGTCTACCTCCTCGACCGCGGCTGGCCCGACCGGGCCCGCTCCCGGCTCGCCTTCCGGCCCGACGACGTGCCACGCGGGCAGCGGTGGCACCAGCAGCTCTGGCTGCCGTGGTACGCCGCGCTGTGGGCCGAGGCCGGGGTCCTCACGGACGCGACCGACCTCGACGAGCGGCTCGCGCTCGCGGCCGGCGCCACCCGCGGCAACGGCATCGCCGAGCTGATGTTGGGCCGGGCCGCCGACCTCGCGCGCGGGACGACGGAGGGGTTCGCGCAGCTCGCCGACCGCTTCGACCGGCTCGGCTGCCCCTACCAGGCCGCCCGCACGCGCGCCCTCGCCGGGCCTGCGTCCCTCGGCCGAGCCGCGCCGACCGCCCTGGCCACCCTCAGCGATCGCGAGATGGAGGTGCTGGTGCTGGTCGCCGGCGGACGCAGCAACCCCGAGATCGCCGCCGCCCTCTTCATCAGCCGCAAGACGGCCGAGCACCACGTCTCCAACATCCTGACGAAGCTCGCCGTGGGCAACCGCGCCGAGGCGGCCGCGCTGGCGGGGCGACTGGGGCTGGGTCGGACCTGACGGCGCTCAGCCCTTCACCGCGCCCTCCAGGCCACCCCGCAGGAAGAGCCGCTGGAAGACCAGGAAGAAGGCGATCGGCAGCGCGCACGAGATCAGCAGCGCGGCGAGCACGACGTCGAGCTCGGTGACGGCCGCGAGGCGGGGGAGGCGGACCGACAGGGGCTGCTTGGCCGGGTCGGGCAGCACCACCAGCGGCCAGACGAAGTCCTTCCAGGCCGCGAGCACAGCGAAGACCGAGACCACGCCGAGGACCGGCCGCGACATCGGCAGGACGATGCCGAAGAAGAGCCGGAAGTCCCCGCACCCGTCGACCCGGGCCGCGTCGATCAGCTCGCGCGGCAGGTTGTCGAAGAAGCGCTTGACCAGCGCGACGTTGAAGGCCGACGCCCCGGCGGGGAGGAACGCGCCCCAGAAGGTGTTGACGAGGTTCCAGTGGGTGAACGGCAGGTCGAGCACGGTCAGGTAGAGCGGCACCAGCAGCACCACCGCCGGCACGAACATCGTCGACAGCACCAGCCCGTAGAGCACCCGCGACCCGCGCGGCCGCAGGATCGACAGCACGTACCCGCCGGTGACCGCGACGACCATCTGGGTCGCCCAGGACCCGAGCGCGATGACGACCGTGTTCCAGAAGTATAGCCGGAGGTCGATCTCGACCCACGCGGTGCGCAGGTTGGTCCAGTCGACGCCGTTCGGCCACAGCGCAAGAGGGTCGCGGAGGGTGTCCTGGGTCGGCGTGATCGCCGACTTCGCGAGCCAGAGGATCGGGCCGAGGCAGACGATCAGCAGGAAGACCAGCAGCCCGCCGTTGAGGACGACGCGCGCCGCCCGGGTCGCCGGGCGACGGCGCTCGAACGCCGAGGTGATCGTGCGCGACTCGCCCTCCGGCGCCGTACGTCGGCGGCGCGGTGGCCGCTGCGGCCCGGCCAGGTCGGGCGCCGGCTCGGGCTCGGTCGCGGGCGTGCGCTGGACGAGGGTGCTCACTCCGACCACCTCCGGGTCAGGCGGAAGTAGACGACGGACAGGACGGCGAGGGCACCAGCGAGCATCAGGCTGAGCGCCGTCGCCTTGCCGTAGTCGCCGCCGGTGGTGTTGGCGAAGGCGTAGTCGTAGACGAGCAGCAGGATCGTCAGCGTCGCGTTGTCGGGACCGCCGTCGGTGAAGAGGTAGGGCTCGAGGAAGACCTGCGACGTCCCGATGATCTGCAGGATCAGCGTGATCAGCATGATGCCGCGCAGGTGGGGGAGCGTGACGTGCCAGACCTTGGCGAGGATGCCGGCGCCGTCGACCTCGGCCGCGTCGTACAGCTCGGGAGGGACCGAGACCAGTGCCGCCAGGTAGATGATGACCGTGCCACCGGCCGCCGCCCAGGTGGCCTCGAGCACCAGCGACGGCATCGCCCACGACGGGTCCTCCAGCCAGGGCACCGGTCCGAGGCCGAACCAGCCGAGGATCGTGTTGAAGACGCCGGTCGGCTCGGCGTCGTAGAAGAACCGCCACAGCAGCACGGCCACCGCCGGGGGGACCACGACGGGCAGGTAGGCGAGCATGGAGTAGAGGCCGCGGGCCCGGCGGACGTCGCTCATCACGACGGCCAGGACGAGCGGCACCGGATAGCCGAAGACCAGCGCCAGCAGGGCGAACCACAGCGTGTTCTGCGCCGCGGTGGTCAGCAGCGGGTCGTCGAGCACCGCCCGGAAGTTGTCGAGGCCGACGAACTCGGCCGGCGTCACCAGGTTGGTCTGCTGCAGGCTCATCACGAACGAGCGGACGATCGGCCACCACGAGAAGAGGCCGAAGACGAGGAGCATCGGCAGCAGGAACACGACCGTCGCGGCGGAGCCACGGGCGCGTGCCAGAAGCGTGGACATGAGCACCTTTCACGTGCATGGGGCCCGGGCCGGCCGGTGTCGTCGAGGAGGGACGCCGGCCGGCCCGGAGGTCGGTCAGCCGAGCAGTGCCTGCGCCTTGTCGTCGGCCTCCGCCAGCAGCGCGTCGATGTCGGCGCCCTCGTCGGTGAGCACCTTCTGCACGACCGAGTCGAGGATCGCGTAGACCTCCTGGGTGTGGGCGGCCGGCTCGGGGACGAGCGCCTGGTCGAAGACGCCCTCGGTGAACGACGTCATCTGCTCCCGCGGCACGTTGACGTACTCCGCCTTGGCGTCCTCCACGGTCTGCCACGTCTCCTGGTCGAAGATCGGGAGGGTCGGCGTGCCGATCGGCTGGTCGCTCTCGGCGAGCACCAACGCGTCGGCGACGGCCGCGTCGGGGTCGTAGTTCTTGCGCTCGCGGTAGAAGTCGTTCCACTTCACCGCCGCCTCCTGCTCCTCCGGCGAGGCCTTGGCGCTCACCGCTGCGACCGAGCCGCCGCCGAGGATGCCGACGTCGGCGCCGTCGCCGAGAGGCAGCGCCGCGAGCCCGTACGACGCGGGGTCGATCTGGTTGGTCGTCACGAGGGCGTTGTAGACGTCGGACCCGGACATGTACATGCCGACCTTGCCGGCGGCGAACGCCTCGTTGATCGTGCCCCACTCGAAGTTGGTGTTCTTGCCCATGGAGTCGTCCTCCCACCGCATGTCGTGCAGCAGTTGGAGGCCCTCGCGGGTGGCGTCGTTGTCAACCGACGCCTGGGTGCCGTCCTCGGACTCGATCCGTCCGCCCAGGGCGTACGTCAGCGTCGTCAGCATCCAGCCGCCGGTGTTGTTGGTGGACATCTGCACGTATCCCGCCTTGCCGGTCGCCTCGGCGATCGCCTCCGCGTCCTCCCGCACCTCGTCCCAGGTGGTCGGCGGGTCGTCGGGGTCGAGCCCGGCCTGTTCGAAGAGGTCGCGGTTGTAGTGCAGTCCGACGCCGTAGACGTCGGTGGGGAGGCCGTAGGTCCTGCCGTCGGTGCCCTGGGCGGCCGCGAGGACGCTCGGGTTGAAGTCCTCGGCGTAGGGCAGGTCGTCGACGTAGTCGGTCACGTCGGCGATCTGCTGGCGCTCCGCGAGCCCCAAGGTGTCGGTGAACGGCACCCGGAACGACGTCGGCAGCTGGCCGCCGGCGAGCTGGGTCGCGAACGTCTCGGCGTTCCACTCCCACTCCACCGGCTCGACGACGATGTCGGGGTTCTCCTTCATGAACGCCCCGGCCTGCTTCTCGACCGCGTCGATGGTGCCCTGCTCGTCGCCGGGTCGCCAGCCCTCGACGGTGATGTGCACCTTGCCGTCGCCCTCCTGGTCGGCGTCGTCGCTCCCGCAGGCGGCGGCGAGCGCGGACACGGTGGCGAGCGAGGCGATGGTCGCCAGCGCGGTGAACCCGCGCCGTCGGTGGTTCCTCATGGGTGACTCCTTGGTGGATGGGTGGTGCGGGTGGTGGTGTGAGTGCTCGTGGTGCGGGATCAGCCGAGGTCGAGCCACGCCGTGGCGTCGGACGGCAGGCGGCCGTCCTCCAGCGGCGAGCTGGTGAGCAGCACCCGGGCGTGCGCAGGCAGGTCGACCGGGCCGCCCGAGAAGGAGGTGACGGAGACGAAGCGGTCGCCGCGGGCGAACGCGAGGACGTCGGGTCCCAGGTCGAGCCACGCGAAGCGGCCCGCGCCGTCCCCCGCCCCGAGATCGGGGCGGTCGCGGCGCAGCCGCAGCGCGGTCCGGTAGAGCGACAGCATCGAACCGGGGTCGCCGGCCTGCGCCGCCGCCGTCCTGCTGCCCCAGTCGACCGGCTGGGGCAGCCAGGTCTCGACCGGGCGCGGGCTGAAGCCGTACGGCGGCTCCGTGCCCGACCACGGGAACGGCACGCGACAGCCGTCCCGGCCCGGGTCGAGTCCTCCCGACCGTGCGTGCATCGGGTCCTCGATGCGGTCGATCGGGATGTCGGCCTCGGGCAGCCCGAGCTCCTCGCCCTGGAAGAGGTAGAACGCGCCCGGGAGGGCCATGGCGAGCAGCGCCGCGGCCCGGGCGCGGCGGGTGCCGAGCGCCAGATCGGTCGGTGTGCCGAACCGCTTGGTGTCGAAGGCGAAGGCGGTGTCCTCGCGGCCGTAGCGCGTCACCGGGCGGGTCACGTCGTGGTTGGAGAGCACCCAGGTGGCGGGCGCGCCGACGCGGTCGTGGACGTCGAGGGTCTGCTCGATCGACACCCGCAGCGCCTTGCCGTCCCAGGGGGCGGCCATGAAGTCGAAGTTGAAGGCCGAGTGCAGGACGCCCGGGCGCAGGTAGCGGGCGAACCGCTCCGCGTCGGGCAGCCAGATCTCGCCGATCAGCACCCGGTCCGGGCCGTAGCTCTCGGCGATGCGTCGCCAGGAGCGGTAGATGCCCTGGAGGTCCTCGCGGTCGACGTACGGGTGCTCGCCGCGGTGCGGGGTGCCGGGTACGTCGGGGAGCCGCTCGTCCTTGGCGACCAGGGCGGCCGAGTCGATGCGGATGCCGGCGACGCCACGGTCGAACCAGAACCGCAGGATCTCCTCGTGCTCGGCCACCACCTCGGGATGACCCCAGTTGAGGTCGGGCTGGCCGGGGGCGAAGAGGTGGAGGTACCACTGCTCGGGCCGCCCGTCGGGACCGGTGACGCGCGACCAGGCGGATCCCCCGAACTCCGAGATCCAGCCGTTGGGCGGCAGCTCGCCGTCGGTTCCGCGGCCGTCGCGGAACCAGAACCGCTCCCGCTCGGGCGCGCCCCGCCCGGCCGCCAGCGCCGCCCCGAACCAGACGTGCTGGTCGGAGACGTGGTTGGGGACCACGTCGATGATCGTGCGGACGCCGACGGCGGCGGCGTCACGGATCAGCGCCTCCGCCTCGGCGAGGTCGCCGAAGAGCGGGTCGATGGCGCGGTAGTCGGCGACGTCGTACCCGCCGTCGGCCATCGGGGAGGGGTACCACGGCGTGAACCAGAGGGCGTCGACGCCGAGGCCGGCCAGGTAGGCGAGCCGGGTGCGGACCCCGGCGAGGTCGCCGGAGCCGTCGCCGTTCGCGTCCCCGAAGCTGCGCGGATAGACCTGGTAGATGGCGGCGCCCCGCCACCAGTCGGTGCTCACGTGTCACGGCCTCGCTCCCGGTTGTGGTCGCCATCACAGGGGTGACGGCGACGGGAACGCTAGGAGTGCTTGCAGGCTGTTGCAAGAACTCGACAGAACGTAATTACCTTGCAGATCCTGCAAGCGACGGCGCCGCCGTTGCGGGCCGGGTGGAGCGTCGCACCACCAGCTCCGGCTCGAAGAGCAGCTCGTCGGCGACGGGCTCGTCGCCACGGAGCTGGGCCAGGAGGGCGGTGACGGCGGCGCGGCCCATCGCCTCGATCGGCTGCCGCACGGTGGTCAGCGGTGGCTCCACCGCGGACATGAACGCCGAGTCGTCGTACCCGATCACGGAGACGTCGTCGGGCACCCGGCGTCCCGAGCGACGGACCGCCTTGATCGCACCCAGCGCGAGCGGGTCGCTGGCGCAGACGAGCGCGGTGGCGCCGCGACCGATCAGCGTCGTGGCGCCGGCCTGGCCGCTCTGGAGGGAGAACTGGGTGTGGACGACGAGCGCGTCGGCGAGCGGGGCGCCCTCGGCGGCGAGCACGGCGTGGGCGGCCGCGAGCTTGCGGACCGACGGCTGGTGGTCGCGCGGCCCGAGCACGAAGCCGATCCGCTCGTGTCCGAGCGAGCGGAGGTGCTCCAGCGCCTGCTCCACGGCGCTCGCGTCGTCGCAGACGATGCGGGGGAAGGGGATGTCGTCGATCCCGGCGTTGAGCAGCACGACGGGGAGTCTGCGCCGGGCCAGCCGGCGGTAGTGCTCGTGGTCGGCCTCCGCCTGGCTGTAGAGGCCGCCGGCGAAGATGATGCCCGCGACCTGCTGCTGGTCGAGGAGCATGTCGACGTACGCCGCCTCCGCACCGGCCTCGTTGATCTGCGTGCAGAGCACCGGCGTCAGGCCGTGCTGCGCGAGCAGGGAGCCGACCACCTCCGCCAGCGCGGGGAAGATCGGGTTCTGCAGCTCGGGCAGGACCAGGCCGACGAGGCGGGCCCGCTCGCCGCGGAGCTTGGTCGGACGCTCGTACCCCAGGACGTCGAGCGCCGTGAGGACGGTCTCGCGGGTGGCGTCGGAGACACCGGGCTTGCTGTTGAGCACCCGGCTCACCGTCGCCTCGCTCACGCCCGCGCGCGCCGCCACCTCGGCCAGACGTCTCGTCACCGGCCCGACGATAGTCGATCCGCGCCGCAAGTGCCCGCACTCCGTTGCAAGAATCCGACGGCCGCGTGCCGGAATCGGTGCAAGCGAGTGCATGACACCGGACCGCCCGTGATCGAATTGTGTCGATCGGGCCGCGGCCGCGGCCGTGCGGATAGGTTCGCGTGGTGGCTGCCACCCCGACGACCCAGCGGTCGCGGAGGCACGCGGGCCTCGTGAACGGGGTCGCCGCATGGCGCTCGGGGAGCGCTCGGGGCCAGGCCTGGGCCCTGGGCGTGCTGCTCGTCGGAGTCGGAGCCTCGCTGGCGGTGTCGCTGACCGACTACGACCTGATGCCGCTCACGGCGTACTTCGTGTGGCTGCTCCTGGGCGCGGTCCTGCTCCGCTTCGTGCCCATGCTGGTGCTCTGCGCCGGCACCCTCGCGGCGGCCATCACCGCGGCCGTGGTCGAGGCGCCGTGGACCGGCGCGCGGGTCACGGCGGCGGTCACGATGGTCCTCGCCGTCCTGCTGCTGCTCTTCCAGTCGAGCCGACGGCGCAGCGGCCTCCCCGGTGGACTCGGCGAGGCGATGCTGGCGGACCTGCGCGACCGACTCCAGGCGCAGGGCAAGGTGCCGCCGCTGCCGACCGGCTGGGAGTGCCCGTCGGCGATGCTGGCCGCCCACGGAGCCGGGTACGCCGGCGACTTCCTGGTGGCCGACCTCGACGACGACGGCCGGCACCTCGAGATGATCCTGGTCGACGTGTGCGGCAAGGGCGTCGACGCCGCGACCCAGGCGCTGCAGTTCGCCGGCGCGCTGGGTGGCCTGATCGGGGCGCTGCCGCCGCTCGCCCTGCTCGAGGCGGCCAACGGCTTCCTGCTGCGTCAGTTCTCCGACGAGTCGTTCGCCACGGCGGTGCACGTGATCGTCGACCTCGACACCGGCGCGTACGCGGTCACCAGCGCCGGCCACCCGCCGGCGCTGCGCTGGTCACGCCGGACCGGGGAGTGGGAGGTCGACAACTCCCGCGGCACGGCCCTGGGGGTGACGCGCCGCCCCGAGCTGCACAGCTCGACCGGCGTGCTCGGCCCCGGGGACGCGCTCCTCTTCTGCACCGACGGCGTCGTGGAGTCGCGCACGACGACCCTCGACGACGGGATCGCCTGGCTGCGCCGCGCGGCGCGGGACGCCGTGGCCACCGGCTTCGCGGACGCCGCCCGGCGGATCCTGCGGCAGGTCCCGCGCGGCGACGACGACCGTGCCGTGCTGATCCTCTCCCGCACGCACGCGGAATAGCCTGACCGCTCCCGTGGTTGAGCGGGATAGTTCGGAATTCAACCACCAACACCAGGAGATGAGCGGTCATGCAGTTCGGCATCTTCAGCGTCGGCGACGTGACGGCGGACCCCACGACCGGACGGACGCCGACCGAGCACGAGCGGATCAAGGCCACCATCGAGATCGCGCAGAAGGCGGAGGACATCGGCCTGGACGTGTTCGCCACCGGCGAGCACCACAACCCGCCGTTCATCGCGTCGAACCCGACCGCGACGCTCGCCTACATCGGCGCCAGGACCGAGCGGATCGTCCTCTCCACGGCGACGACGCTGATCACGACCACCGACCCGGTGCTGATCGCGGAGGACTACGCGAAGATCCAGCACCTCACCGACGGCCGCGTCGACCTGATGATGGGCCGCGGCAACACCGGCCCGGTCTACCCGTGGTTCGGCAAGGACATCCGCCAGGGCATCAACCTGGCCGTCGAGAACTACGCGCTGCTGCGCCGACTCTGGAGCGAGGACGTCGTGAGCTGGGAGGGACGCTTCCGCACGCCGCTGCAGGGCTACACGTCGACGCCGCGGCCGCTCGACGGGGTGCCCCCGTTCGTCTGGCACGGCTCGATCCGCAGCCCCGAGATCGCCGAGCAGGCGGCGTACTACGGCGACGGCTTCTTCCACAACCACATCTTCTGGCCGGCCGGCCACACCCAGCAGATGGTCGACCTCTACCGTCGCCGCTTCGAGCACTACGGCCACGGTGCGTACGACGAGGCGATCGTCGGCCTGGGCGGCCAGTTCTTCATGCGGAGGAACAGCCAGGACGCCGTGGACGAGTTCCGGCCGTACTTCGACAACGCGCCGGTCTACGGGCACGGCCCGTCGCTCGAGGACTTCACCGAGGCCACGCCGCTGACCGTCGGCTCGCCGCAGCAGGTGCTCGAGCGGACGCTGGGGTTCCGTGACTACGTCGGTCACTACCAGCGCCAGCTCTTCCTGGTCGACCACGCCGGCCTGCCGCTGAAGACCGTGCTCGAGCAGCTCGACCTGCTCGGCGAGATCCTCCCGGACCTGCGGGCGGGCATGGCCGAGGGCCGCCCCGCGAACGTGCCGGACGCCCCGACCCACGCGTCGCTGGTCGCGGCCGCGGGCGGTGCGAAGGACTCGACGGTCTACGCCGCCGCCGACGACGTGACCGGTCGCTCGGACCTCGAGGAGGTGCAGGCATGACGTCGCTGGTCGTGGTCTCCGCCGGGCTCTCCAACCCGTCCTCGACCAAGCTGCTCGCCGACCGGCTCACGGCCGCGACGGTCGAGGCACTCGAGGACGTGGAGGTCACCCACGTCGAGCTGCGCGACCTCGCCCACCAGCTGACCGACCAGCTCCTGACCGGCTTCCCGGCGCCGGAGCTGGCGGCGGCGGAGACGGCGGTCGCCGGGGCCGACGGGCTGGTCGTCGTGACGCCGGTCTTCTCCGCGTCGTACTCGGGCCTCTTCAAGACGTTCTTCGACGTCCTGGAGGCCGGCGCGCTCGACGGCACGCCGGTGCTGGTCGCGGCGACGGCCGGCACCGCCCGACACTCGCTGGTGCTCGAGCACGCGCTGCGTCCGCTGTTCGCCTACCTGCGCGCCGTCGTCGTGCCGACCGGCGTCTTCGCCGCGACCGACGACTTCGCGGGCCCCGACCTCGACGCGCGGGTCACCCGGGCCGCGGGCGAGCTGGCCGCCCTGGTCGGCAAGGTCAGCCGCGTCGACAGCGCGGTGAGCAGGCGTCGCACGGTCGAGGACGAGCTCGCCGCCGTCACGCCGTTCGAGGAGCTGCTCCGCCGGGCCTCCGAGCGCTGACCCGCCCGAAACTTTCGGGCGGGTCGGCGTCTCAGTGGCGGTAGGTACCGTGGATGATCGCGCGGGCGGCGGTCTTGAAGGCCAGGTTGAAGGAGACGACGGCTGCGGAGGCGTCGGAGTCGACGCCGAGGGTCTCCTCCTTGACGGCGTGCACGACGAAGAAGTAGCGGTGCACCTGGTCACCCTCCGGCGGCGCGGCGCCCATGAACGCCTTCGAGCCGCCGTCGTTGCGGCACATGAACGCCGCGCCCGGCAGCGCGGCGCCCTCGGCGCCCGCACCGGCGTCCAGCGACGTCACGTCGGCGGGAAGGTCGACCAGCACCCAGTGCCAGAAGCCGCTCGGCGTCGGCGCGTCCGGGTCGAAGCAGGTGACGGTGAAGCTCCTGGTCCCCTCGGGGGCCTCCCAGGAGAGCTGCGGAGACGTGTTGCCCGCGGCGGCGACCTGGTCGTCCTGGAGCGGTTGGCCGTCGGCGACGTCGGTGCTCGTGACCGTGAAGGACGGTACGGCGGGGAGCAGGTCGTACGGATTCGGAGTGACCGGGCGGTCGAGGCTCATGGTGCTCCTATCGCAAGGGTGCTGTCGGTCCGAACGTAGTCCGGTGACCGAACCCGTGCCCAGGGGCGGTCGGCCGCACACGGGATGATGGCGCGGTGGACGACAACACGACGTACCCCTCCGGCCTCCGCCTCGCCGACCGGCGCGTGGTCGTCGTGGGCGGCGGCCACGTCGCGCAGCGCCGGGTGCCGGCGCTGATCGCCGCCGGGGCCGACGTGCACGTGGTCTCGCCGGAGGTCACGCCGGCGATCGAGGGCCTGGCCGGGGCCGGCGAGGTCACGTGGCACGACCGCGGCTTCGAGGCGGCCGACCTCGACGACACGTGGTACTGCATCGCGGCGACCGCCGACCGCGATGTCAACGAGGCGGTCTCGTCGGCGGCCGAGGAGCGGCGGATCTTCTGCGTGCGCTCCGACGACGGCACCCGCGCGACGGCCTGGACCCCCGCCACCGGCCGGCACGACGGCGTGACCGTCGCCGTGCTCTCCAACCGCGAGCCGCAACGCTCCGCGCGGATCCGCGACGAGATCGTCGAGGAGATGCGCGACGGGGCTATCGCCACGCAGCGGCACCGGCAGCGGAGCCCGGGCGTCGTGCTCGTCGGCGGCGGCCCGGGCGACCCGGAGCTGATCAGCATCGCCGGGCGGAAGGCACTGATGGACGCCGACGTCGTGGTCGCCGACCGGCTCGCGCCGCGCGAGCTGCTCGGCGACCTGCCCGCCGACGTCGAGCTCGTCGACGTGGCGAAGCTGCCGCGCGGCCGCAGCGCCCAGCAGGAGGAGATCAACCGGGTCATCGTCGAGCGCGCGCTCGCCGGCAAGCGGGTGGTGCGCTTCAAGGGCGGCGACAACTTCGTCTTCGGCCGCGGCTACGAGGAGGTCATCGCGTGCCGCGAGGCGGGCGTGCCGGTCACGGTGGTCCCCGGTCTCAGCAGCCCCGTCGCCGTACCCGCGGTCGCAGGCATCCCGGTCACGCACCGGGGAGTCGCACACGAGTTCACGGTGATCTCCGGCCACCTGCCGCCCGGCCACCCCGAGTCCCTGACGAACTGGGCGGCGGTCGCCTCGATGTCGGGCACGGTCGTGCTGATGATGGCCGTCGAGAACGCACCCGCGATCGCCTCGGCCCTGATCGCCGGCGGCCGCGCGGCCTCGACACCGGTCGCGGTCGTCTGCGACGGCACCATGCCGGGGGAGCGGACCGTGCTCGCCACCCTCGGCACGCTCGCCGACGAGCTCGCGGCGCAGGAGGTACGGCCGCCGGCCATCATCGTGGTCGGCGACGTCGTACGAGTCGCGCATCCCGAGCGCTTCGCCTGATGGCGACCCTCGTCGAGATCACCGACCCGGCCGATCCGCGGCTGGCCGACTACCGCGACCTGCGGGACGTGTCCCTGCGCAAGCACGTCGAGGCCGAGCACGGACTCTTCCTGGCCGAGGGCGAGAAGGTCGTACGCCGCGCCGTCGCGGCCGGCTTCACCCCACGGTCGTTCCTGATGGCGCCCCGGTGGCTCGACGGCCTCTCGCCCGAGCTCGGCGCGTCGGACGCGCCCTGCTACGTCATGCCCGAGGCACTGATCGAGTCCGTGACGGGCTTCCACGTGCACCGCGGCGCGCTGGCGTCGCTGGAGCGGCTGCCGCTGCCGCCGGTCGCACGGGTCCTCGCGGGCGCACGGTCGGTGCTGGTGCTCGAGGAGATCGTCGACCACACCAACGTGGGCGCGATCTTCCGCTCGGGCGCCGCGCTCGGCTTCGACGCCGTGCTGCTCGCACCCCGCTGCGCGGACCCGCTCTACCGCCGCTCGATCAAGGTGTCGATGGGCGCGGTCTTCACGACGCCGTGGACCCGGCTGCCGTCGTGGCCGGACGCGCTTCCCTCCCTCTCGGCCGAGGGCTTCACCACGGTGGCCCTGACCCTCGCGCCCGACGCCGTCCCGATCGAGGACGCCGTCGACGGTCTCGACAAGGTCGCCCTCGTCCTCGGCTCGGAGGGGCACGGCCTCTCGCCTCGCTGGGAGCAGTCCGCCGACCGGCGCGCGATCATCCCGATGGCCGCCGGCATCGACTCGCTCAACGTCGCCGCCGCCACCGCGGTCGCCTGCTACGTGACGGCGCGCCGCTGAGGCACGGGACCAGCGTTCAGGAGGCCGGCCACCCGGCGGGATAGCTCTCGGCTGCCTTCTCGTGCGCCTTCTGGAGCTTCTTGCGCAGCTTGGTCGGGAGCCGGTCGCCGAAGACGGTGCCCTGCGTGTGGTCGGTCTCGTGCTGGAGGCACCGCGCGAGCAGTCCCGTGCCGGAGAACGACACCGGCTCGCCGTCGAGGCCGGAGCCGGTCACGGTCGCGAAGTCGGGTCGGGCGCACTCGACGAACGCGCCCGGCAGGGACAGGCAGCCCTCGTCGCCCTCGTCGAGGTGGCGGTCCCTGCCCTCCGGCAGCGTGAGCACCGGGTTGCAGACGACGCCGACCGTTCGCCGGCCGTCGTCGTCGGGGCAGTCGAACACGAACATGGCCACGTCCTCGCCGACCTGGCAGGCGGCCAGGCCGACCCCGTCCGCGGCGTACATGGTGGCGACCATGTCGGCGGCGAGCGCGCGGAGCGCGTCGTCGTACGTCGTGACCTGCTGCTGTGGCCGGTGCATGACCGGCGTCCCCCACCGGGTCATCGGGCGGACGGTGCCGCCGGCCGGCAGTGGGCCGTGCGGCGCGAGCGGCTCGTCGGAGGGGGCAGCAGTCGACATGAGGAGGAGCGTAGCCAGCGTGTGATCCGATCCACGGCGCGCACCGTAGCGCCCAGTGTAACTCGGAGTTACATTGACGACATGACGCTGTTGCAGAGCCTCAGGCCCGGCGGCCGGCACGGGCTGGCGACGACCGAGTCGCGTGACCCGATCGGGTACGCCGTCGCCGCTCTCGCCCGGCTCGCGCAGAGCGACGTCCTCGATCGACTCGGCATCCGCAAGCAGACCGAGCAGGCGGTCTTCACCGCCACACGCGGCGGGTTCCGCACGATCGCCAGGGCCAGTCGGGCCTTCGACCGGAGCGGCACGAAGGGCACCCCCGGTGCGCGGCCGGCCGACGCCCCGCGCACCGGGGTCTTCGACCTGACGCCGTCGGAGGACGAGCAGCTGCTCGTCGACGTCGTCACCGAGCTCGCCACCGACGTGCTGCGGCCCGCCGCCGCCGGGGCCGACGACGCCTGCGCGGCGCCCGACGACGTGCTGAAGGCCGGTCTCGAGGTCGGGCTGCCGATCCTCGGCCTGCCCGAGTCGCTCGGCGGCGTCGCGCAGGAGCGCTCGGCGGTCGCCGGCGCGCTGGTCGCCGAGGCGCTCGCGAAGGGCGACCTCGGGCTGGCCGTCGCGTCCCTGGCCCCGGGCGCCGTCGCGACCGCGATCGGGCTCTGGGGGACCGACGCCCAGCAGCAGACCTACCTCCCGGCGTTCGCCGGCGGCGACGCGCCCGTGGCCGCGCTCGCCCTGACCGAGCCGACCGTCCTCTTCGACGCACTGCGTCCGTCGACCAGCGCCACCCGCACCGCCGACGGCTTCGTGCTCGAGGGCGTGAAGTCGGCGGTGCCACGAGGTGCGGACGCGGAGCTCTTCGTCGTGGGCGCGACCCTCGACGAGCGGCCGGTGCTCTTCCTCGTCGAGGGCGGGACCGCCGGGCTCGAGATCGAGGCCGACCCCGCGATGGGAGTCCGGGCCGCCGGTCTGTGCAAGCTGCACCTGCGCGAGGTGACCGTGCCCGCGGACGCCGTCCTCGGCGGCACCGACGGCACGACGTCCGCCCAGGCGTACGTGGAGTGCGTGCGGCTGTCCCGCCTCGCCTGGTGCGCGCTCGGTGTCGGCGTCGGCCAGGCCGTGCTCGACTACGTGACGCCGTACGTCAAGGAGCGCGAGGCCTTCGGCGAGCCGATCGCGCATCGCCAGTCCGTCGCGTTCATGGTCGCGAACATGGCGATCGAGCTCCAGGCGATGCGGCTGCTGACCTGGAAGGCCGCCTCCCGCGCGGCCGCCGGCAAGGACGTCGCCCGCGAGGTCGCGCTGGCGCGCAGGCTGTGCGCCGACAGGGGCATGCAGATCGGGCTCGACGGGGTGCAGCTGCTCGGCGGGCACGGATTCGTCAAGGAGCACCCGGTCGAACGGTGGTACCGCGACCTGCGGGCCATCGGCGTCATGGAGGGCGGGGTGCTGGTCTGATGGCCATCTCTTTGGACAACCCCCGGAAGTTCAAGCCGCTCGTCGGGCAGGCCCACCAGGTCGCGATGAACGTGCTGCGGCCGATCTCGCGCAAGTACGACAACGCGGAGCACGAGTACCCCAAGGAGCTCGACATGCTCGCCGCGATGATCGACGGGCTCTCGGAGTCCGGCGCGAGCGAGGGGGCCGGTGCGGCCGGCGTGAAGTGCGACGACGGGGCGATCGACGACGGCGCAGTGAAGAACGGCGCTGTGAAGAACGGCGCCAACCTCGCCTCCGTGATGTCGATCGCCGAGATGTGCTGGGGCGACGTCGGGCTGCTGCTGTCGATGCCGCGCCAGGGCCTCGGCAACTCCGCGATCGCCTCGGTGGCGAACGAGGAGCAGCACGAGCGGTTCGACGGGCTGTGGGCGTCGATGGCGATCACCGAGCCCGGCACGGGGTCCGACTCGGCCAACATCCGGACGACCGCCGTGCGGGACGGCGACGGCTACGTGATCAACGGCGAGAAGATCTTCGTGACGTCCGGGGACCGCGCCGACGCCGTCGTCGTGTGGGCGACGCTCGACAGGGAGCTCGGGCGGGCGGCGATCAAGTCGTTCGTGGTGCCGAAGGGCACCCCGGGCATGACGGTCGAGCGCCTGGAGCGCAAGCTCGGCATCAAGGCCTCCGACACCGCCACCATCCGGTTCGAGGACTGCCGCGTGCCGGCGGAGAACCTCCTCGGCTCGCCCGGGATCGACGTCAAGCAGGGCTTCGCGGGCGCGATGGCGACCTTCGACAACACCCGCCCGCTGGTCGCGTCGATGGCCGTCGGCTGCGCGCGCGCCGCGCTCGACCTGACCCGAGAGCTGCTCGCGCAGGCGGGCGTGGAGGTCGACTACGACCGGCCGGCGATCACGCAGTCGGCGGCAGCCGCGAGGCTCCTCCAGATGGAGGCCGACTGGGAGGCGGCGTACCTCCTCATGCTCCAGGCCGCCTGGATGGCCGACAACCGCCGGCCCAACTCGCTGGAGGCGTCGATGGCGAAGGCCAAGGCCGGTCGGGTCGGCTCCGACATCACGCTGTCGTGCGTCGAGCTCGCCGGGTCCGTCGGCTACAGCGAGGGGGAGCTGCTCGAGAAGTGGGCCCGTGACTCCAAGATCCTGGACATCTTCGAGGGCACCCAGCAGATCCAGCAGCTGATCGTCGCCCGCCGCGTGCTGGGCCTGACCAGCGCGGAGCTGAAGTAGGGGGTGGTCGTCACCCCTTCTCGGGGTCGGCTGCCCGCGCGCCCCTCTCGGCCTCGCTCGCGACGCCCTTGGTGGTGGCCGGATCCATCAGCGGCTCGGTGCCGGACTGCTGCAGGTCGGTGTCGGTCGTGCTCGGGTTGCTGGCGACGTCGGCACCGGTCGTGCCGACCGGGGTGGTGACCGACGTCTCCTCGACGACCTCGGCCGCGGTCGGGGTGGCCTTCTTGGCCGGCGCCTTCTTGGCGGACGCCTTCTTCGCCGGCGCCTTCTTCGCCGGCGCCTTCTTCGTGGGCAGCCTGCCGCTTGGGGTCGCCTTCTTGGCGGGCGCCGTCTTGACGGGCGCCTTCTTGACGGGCGCCTTCTTGACCGGTGCCTTCTTGACGGGCGCCTTCTTGACGGGCGCCTTCTTGGCCGGCGGACGCGGCTTCGGCTTCATCTCGACCACCCTGGCCACGTCGGCCGGGGTCGCCGCGTCGTCCTCCGGGCCGACCGCCGGACGACGGGGCGCCGACGGGGGAGGAGACGGCTGCTGACCGAGGCGCTCCGCGACCGCCTCGGCGACCTGGCCCACGACCGTCAGTCCCACGGAGAGGAGCCCTCGGACCTGTCCGGCAGCCTTCCCGGCGGCCCCGGCCGGATCGGCGGCCGCGCCGCGCACCGCTGCCGCGATGGTCTCCTGGAGCTTCTCGAACGGTTCTCGGTGCACGCGGACCTCCTGCGATCGGCACTGGTGCGGTTATGTCCTGCTGGGGATTCAAGCACGCCGCCGGTACCCGATCCGCCCGGATCGGTCACCACGCGGGCCCGCGCGACGCTCAGCCGACCACCGCGGCCGCGCCGGACGGCTCGGCGAGGAGGTGCTGGGGCGCCCGGAAGCCGGCACCGGCGAAGGCCGTGTCGATCGCGTTCGCGACGGCGTCGACCCGTGCGACCGGCACGAGTGCGACCGAGGAGCCACCGAACCCGCCACCGGTCATCCGCGCGCCCGTGGCGCCCGCCGAGACCGCCGTCGAGACCGCGAGGTCCAGCTCGGGGCACGAGATCTCGAAGTCGTCCCGCATCGAGGCGTGCGAGGCCGCGAAGAGCCGGCCGACCTCGTCCCACTCCGACCCGCCGAGGGCCGAGACGGTCGCCGACACCCGCTCGATCTCGGTCACGACGTGGGTCGCCCGCCGTCGCACCCGCTCGTCGTCCAGGGTCGCCAGGTCGGACCGGCGCGCCTGCCGCAGCGACGCCACGCCCAGCGCGGCTGCCGCGGCCTCGCAGTCGGCCCGCCGCGCGGCGTACCCGCCGTCGACGAGCGCGTGCTGCACCCGCGTGTCGGTCACGAGCAGCGCCAGGCCTCCCGCCGACAACGGCAGCGAGACGTCCACGGTCGCGTCGCCCCCAGCGTCGAAGTCGATCAGCAGCGCGTGCCCCGCGGACGCCAGCAACGACACGGTCTGGTCCATCCCGCCCGTCGGCGCTCCCGCCACCTCGGTCTCGGCCCGGATGCAGGCTGCGACCAGACGCTGGCGCAGCGTCGGCGAGTCCGCCACGCCGGCAACCGCACAGGCGGCGAGCGCCACCGAGCACTCCAGGGCGGCCGAGCTCGAGAGGCCCGCGCCGAGGGGCACGGTTCCGTGCACGAGCACGTCGACACCGGGGACGTCGATCCCGTCCTCGCGCAGGGCCCACAGCACGCCGCCGACGTACGTCGCCCAGCCCTCCACCCGTCCGGGGCCGAGCGCGTCGATCGTGCCGGTGAACGGCGAGCCGGAGTCGCCACTCGCGATCCGGACGACCCCGTCGGAGCGGGGCGCCACCGCGGCGTACGTCGCGTGGGGGAGCGCGACCGGCAGCACCAGGCCCCGGTTGTAGTCGGTGTGCTCGCCGATCAGGTTGACCCGCCCCGGCGCACGGGCGACGACGGCCGGCGAGTCGTCGTACGCCTGCTCGAACTGCTTGCGGACCGCGGCGGCCAGCTCGGAGGTGTCACCCGGTTCCACGTACGGCATGCCCACACCCTAGAGAGCAGCCACGCCCTAGACTCGTCCGACGTGCAGTTCCTCGATGGGGCGCCTCCGGCGCACGACCTGACCTACGACGACGTGTTCATGGTCCCGCGGCACTCCGCGGTCGCCAGCCGCTACGACGTCGACCTGTCCACCGCCGACGGCACCGGCGCGACCGTGCCGCTCGTCGTGGCGAACATGACCGCGATCTCCGGCAAGCGGATGGCCGAGACGATCGCCCGCCGCGGAGGCATCGCGGTCATCCCGCAGGACATCCCGACCGGGGTCGTCGCCGACGTCGTCGCCCAGGTGAAGTCCCGTCATCTCGTCTTCGACACGCCGATCGAGCTCGCGCCGCACCAGACGGTCGCCGAGGCGCTCGCCCTGATCCCGAAGCGCGCGCACCGCGCGGCGGTCGTCGACGACCGCACGCCGGTCGGAATCGTCACCGAGGCCGAGTGCAGCGAGGTCGATCGCTTCGCCCAGGTCGGACAGGTGATGCGCCCGGTCGAGGTCCGGCTCCGGGCCGACGCCGACCCACGGGTCGCCTTCGACGCCCTCGACGCCGCGCACGCCGACCTCGCGGTCGCCGTCGAGGCCGACGGGACGCTCGCCGGCGTCCTGACCCGCACCGGCGCGCTGCGTGCCACCCTTTACACGCCGGCCGTCGACGCCACCGGGGGGCTGCGGGTCGCCGCGGCCGTCGGCGTGAGCGGTGACGCCGCGCCCAAGGCCCGGGAGCTGCTCGACGCGGGTGTCGACTGCCTCGTCGTCGACACCGCCCACGGCCACCAGGACCGGATGCTCGAGACCCTGCGCGCCGTGCGTGCGCTGGACCCGCAGGTGCCCGTGGTAGCCGGCAACGTGGTCGCCGCCGACGGCACCCGCGCCCTGATCGAGGCCGGAGCCGACATCGTCAAGGTCGGCGTCGGGCCGGGCGCCATGTGCACGACGCGGATGATGACCGGCGTCGGACGCCCACAGTTCTCGGCGGTCCTCGAGTGTGCCGCCGCGGCCCACGACCTCGGCCGGCACGTCTGGGCGGACGGCGGCGTCCGCCACCCGCGCGACGTCGCACTCGCCCTGGCGGCGGGGGCGTCCTCGGTGATGGTGGGCTCCTGGTTCGCCAGCACCCACGAGTCGCCCGGCGACCTCATGCACGACGCCGACGGCCGGGCGTTCAAGGTCTCCTTCGGCATGGCCTCGGCCCGCGCCGTCGCCACCCGCACGGCCGGCGAGTCGGCGTACGACCGCGCGCGCAAGGGGCTCTACGAGGAGGGCATCTCCTCGTCGCGGATGTACCTCGACCCCGCCCGCCCGGGCGTCGAGGACCTCGTGGACCAGATCTGCTCCGGCGTGCGCTCCGCTTGCACCTACGCCGGCGCCGCCTCGCTCGCGGAGCTCCACGAGCGGGCGGTCGTCGGCGTCCAGAGCACCGCGGGCTTCACCGAGGGTCGTCCTCTTGCGACGAGCTGGAGCTGACCGACCAGTCCGCCGAGTTCTCCGGATCCTTGTCCACGGCGATCACGAAGTCGTCGCCGTGCGCGGTGACGCCGGTGACCACGGCCTGCTCGACGGCCTCCCTGGCATAGGTGCGCCGGACCACCAGCGGGTCGGAGCGGAGATCCTTCACCAGCGCCACGGCCAGGCCGATCATCACCAGTACGAACGGCAATGCGGCGACGATCGTGATGTTCTGCAGGCCCGTGAGGGCGTCGTCACCGCCGACGAGCAGCATCACCGCGGCGACCGCGCCGGTCGCGACACCCCAGAAGATGACCGTGGGCCGGGTCGGGTGCTGGGTCCCGCGCTCCGACAGGGTGCCCATGACGATCGAGGCGGCGTCGGCGCCGGAGACGAAGAAGATGCCGACCAGGACCATCACGACGATGCTGGTGAGGGTGGAGAGGGGGAACGACTCGAGCGTCGTGAACAGCTGCGACTCCACGGCGCCGCCGCCGGCCCCGGCGATGTCGGTGCCCGCTTCCTGCAGGTCGATCGCGGCGCCGCCGAAGACGCAGAACCAGACCAGGCTGACCAGGCTCGGCACCAGCAGCACACCGGTCACGAACTGGCGCACCGTGCGGCCGCGCGAGATGCGCGCGATGAACATGCCGACGAACGGCGTCCACGAGATCCACCACGCCCAGTAGAAGACGGTCCAGCTGCCGAGCCAGGCGTTGGTGTCGCCACCCTCGGCGCCGGTGCGGGCCGCCATCATCGGCAGGTCACCGATGTAGCTGCCGAGCGAGGTCGGGACCAGGTTGAGCATGAACACCGTCGGTCCGACGACGAACAGGAAGACCGCCAGCGCGATCGCGAGCACCATGTTGATGTTCGACAGCCACTGGATGCCCTTCGCGACGCCCGAGACCGCCGAGAGGATGAACGCGACGGTGAGCACGGCGATGATGCCGACGAGGACGCCGTTGCCGACCTCGCCGATCCCGCCGACGATCTCCAGTCCGCTGCTGATCTGGAGCGCGCCGAGGCCCAGCGACGCGGCCGAGCCGAAGAGCGTGGCGAAGATCGCCAGCATGTCGATGACCTTGCCCCACCCGCCGTTGACGCGGTCGCCGAGCAGCGGCTCGAACGCGGCCGAGACGAGCTGCAGGCGCCCCTTGCGGTAGACGCCGTAGGCGATCGCCAGGCCGACGACCGCGTAGATCGCCCACGGGTGCAGGGTCCAGTGGAAGAGCGTGGTGGCCATGGCGTTCTGGACGGACTCGGGGTTGCCGGGCTCACCGGTGCCGGGCGGCGGGGTCACGAAGTGGCTGATCGGCTCGCTGACGCCGTAGAACATCAGGCCGATGCCCATCCCGGCGCTGAACATCATGGCGATCCACGAGACGGTCCGGAACTCGGGCTCCTCGTCGTCGCGACCCAGGGGGATGTTGCCGAACTTGCTGGCGGCGAGCCAGATCACGAACACCACGAAGGCGCTGGCCGTGGTGACGAACAGCCAGCCCATGTCGTCCATCACCCAGGTGAGTGCGGTGCTGGAGGCGTCCGCGAGCCCGCTGGTGTTGACGAAGCCCCAGATCAGGAAGGCGACCGCGATCGCGGCGGTGACCCCGAACACGAGCCAGTCGAGGCCCGGCCGCGCGGGCGTTGCCTCCTCGACCGGCTGGTCCAGGGCCGGGTGGGGGACGACGTCCGCCGCAGGGGACTTCACGGCGTCGGCCATGCGCTTGGACGGTCGATCCTGCTTGATAGTCACCAAGGACCCCTACCCGACCGCCGCGCGGGACAAAACATCGCGGGTGAACATCGAGGGACAAACATCGCGGTGTGCGTCACCCGCGGGAGCTGCGCTCCGTCCGGCCGCGCACGATCCCGATGAAGCGCTGCACCCACGGATCGTCGTTGTCGACGAGCCAGGCGAGCCCGATCGTGGTGGGCGGCAGATCGGTCACGACGCGGTAGGTCGCGTCCTTGCGGTGGTGCAGCCGGGCGACCGACATCGGGACGATCACGACGCCCGTGCCGGAGGCGACCACCTCGACGGCGTCCTTGACCGACATCGGCGGCCAGGCGAGCTGCTGCGCGGCCGGGGTCCAGCCGGACCGGTGGGGGAGCACCAGCTGCTCGTCGGCGAGGTCGGCGAGCGTCACGTCGTCGGCGAGGGTCAGCAGGTGCTCGGTGCCCATCACGGCGACCGGCAGCTCGTCGTAGAGCGGAATGCAGTGCAGTCCCTCGCGGTCCACCGGGAGCCGCACCAGGGCCATGTCGAGCGTGCCCTCGCGGATCCGGGCCTCCTGCTCCGCCTCGTCGACCGGCACGAGCTCCAGCGGGTCGCGGGCGTAGCGCGACCGCCACGTGCGCGCCCACTTGTCCGGCGTCGCGCCGGTGACGAAGCCGACGCGGAAGTGCCCGAACGCCTCGCTCAACCGGTGCTCACGCCGCCTTCGAGCGGCCCGCGAGCCAGCGCCACAGCGCGGTCACGATGAGCGCGCCGACGAGGGAGCCGATGATGCCGCTCGCCCGCAGCTCGATGCCGTCGCCCGCGAGCAGGCTGATGAGCAGGCCGCCGACGAACGAGCCGACCAGGCCGGCCACGATCGCCATGGTCCAGTCGACGCTCCCGCCCTCGCGGCCGAGGACGAGCTGCGCACCGGCGCCGATCAGCATGCCGAACAGGATGAGACCGATGATGAGCATGAGGCGATCCTAGGGGCGGTGACGCGCGCGGCCCCTCACCCGGTTTCACCGAACTGCTCGACCCGGATCGCGTCGGTCCGCATCCCGGTCTCCTCGAGCAGCCGCGTCGCGTACGACGCGAAGCCGACCGACCCGCACACGTAGGCGCGCTCCGCGCCGTCGACGTACGGCGCGAGCTCGTCGTGGTAGGGCGGCGCGGCGACCCTGCCGCCGAGGTTCTCGCGGGTGAGGGCGATGAAGGCGCCGTAGCGCTGCAGCTCGGCGGCGTACGGCAGCTCGTCCCAGGTGCGCGCGAGGGCGACGATCCGGAGCCGGTCGCGCAGGCCCAGGCGGTGGGCGAGGCGCGCCATCGCGACGAGCGGCACGACCCCGGATCCACCGCCGATCGCCACCGAGGGGACGTCCCCCTTCCACACGAACCAGCCGCCGATCGGCCCGCGCAGCTCCAGCACGTCTCCCACCTCGGCGACGTCGTGCAGGTGCCCCGAGACCTCGCCGCCCGGGAGGCACTCCACCATCAGCTCCAGGAGCGGGTCGTCGGGGTCGGACGCGACCGAGTAGGAGCGCTGGGCGGTGTAGTCGTCGGGCGCCCGCAGGCGGACGACGTAGTGCTGGCCCGGGAGGTGGTCGACCCGGTCCTCGACGTGGAGACGCAGCCGGACGAGGCGGTCCGTGGGGTGGTCGAGCCCGATGATCGTGCCGGTCGTCCAGCCTCCGGCGGGGGCGTCGGTCACGGGTCGCCCTGGTAGCGCTGCTCGAGCCAGGGGTCGCCGCGGTCGTGGTAGCCGTTCTGCTCCCAGAACCCCGGGCGGTCGCGCTCCATCAGCTCGAGCCGGGTGACCCACTTCGCCGACTTCCAGAAGTAGAGGTGCGGCACCAGCAGCCGCACCGGCCCGCCGTGGCCCCGGGGGAGCGGCCGGCCGTCGACCTCCCAGACGACCCACGCGCGGCCGCCGGTGACGTCCTCGAGCGGCAGGTTGGTCGTGTAGCCGGTCGTCGAGTGCGCCATCACGAACCGCGCCTCGGGCAGCGGCATCGCGATCTCGAGGAGGGTGTCGACGCTGACCCCGCGGAACGTCATGTCGAACTTCGACCAGGTCGTCACGCAGTGGATGTCCCCGAAGTACGTCGACTCCGGGAGCGCGTGCATCTCGCGCCAGGACCAGCTGGACGGCCGACCGACCAACCCGTCGACGGTCATCGTCCAGGTCTCGACGTCGAGCTGCGGCGTGGCCTCGGCGGTCAGCGTCGGCCAGGAGCTGCCGGTGTCGTACTGGCCGGGTGGCAGCCGGTCCGGTCGCTCGGGTCGCCTCTTGCCGAAGAAGCCACGGGTCACGGGCACGGGGAAAGTCTCACACAGGGGTGATCGGCAGCGACCTGCGCGACTCGAAGGCGAAGGACGAGCCCGTGCTGAGGCGGGTCACCGAGACCTCGTCGGCCTCAGGTGCCGGCTCGTCGCGGCGCACGACGGACGCGGTCCACCTCCAGGGCGACCCCTCGACCTCGACGTCGAGGTGCGGGTCGACCGCGCGCAGCAGCGCCTGCAACGGCCGGACCCGCGCCGGACCGCACAGCGCGATCCACGCCGCGTCCTCCCAGGCCGGCGACGGCCGCACGGTCAGGGTCGTGCCCTCGACGGTCGCGTCGACGTACGCCGCCGGGTTGAGCAGCGGGTGCAGCTCCAGCACCCGCATCGGGTCGTCGGTGCGCAGCGCACGGGCGATCCGCTCGGCGGCGATGCCGGCGACGCCCACCAGCTGCCTGGTCGCGATCTCGAGCGCCTGCTCGTCGTCGGTCGCGCGCCGCCGCACGGCGTGCACGAACGACAGGTTCAGCAGGTGCATCTGCAGGCACACCTCGTCGGCGATGCGGACGAGCGCGGAGTGCGAGAACGCGGCGAAGTCGACGTCGGACACGAGGGGCCCGGAGTAGTCGGCCGCCCCCTCGTCGGCGGGGTCGATCGGGTCGAGCTCGAGGCCGGCGGCCCGGGTCCTCGCGATCACGTGGTACGGCGGGAGCGGGGTGACCTCCGGGTGCGACTCGTCGATGGTGACCGTCCATGCGCAGTGCGGGTGCCGGTCGGCCGGTGTCCGAGGCGGCCGGTGGACCGGCCGGACCTGCGCCTTCGGGTTGGTGGCCACGGCGGTGGCGTCGAACGTCGGGTCCTCGATGTCGTGACACATCGACCGGACGTAGCTCACGCCCATGGGCTCGACGTCCATCAGGGCGCCGCAGTGGTCGAGGTGGAAGGTCCCGTGCCACGGGTCCTGCACGTCGTAGCGGAAGTCCATGAACTGCGGCGGCGCACCGATGTCCAGCTGGAGGCCCTTGAAGATCGTGACGACGTCGGTGCCCTCGTAGCGCAGCGCGCGCTGCATCCGCCGCGTGTAGACGGGGCTCGAGCCCGCCCACTCCTCGATGGCGACCTGCGCCATCTCCTCCCGGCCCCACGCCGCGATGCACCACGCCATCCCGGAGCGGTCGATGAGCTGCCCGATGAGCAGCAGCTCGGGGACGAGCGTGGCCAGGTCGGGCCGGCTGAGGCTGGCGTACCGACTCGGCATCAGGCCTCCCGGAGGGTGATCGCGGTCACTAGAACGTGTTGCAGACTAGCCCCCGGTCGCCTAGTTTGACACGCGTCAAGCCGGGAGGGGAGAGGGCATGTCCGAGACGATCCAGCAGCTCCTGCGGGAGCGGGCCGACGACGACGGCATCGCGATCCGGTGGGGCGCGGAGAGCTCGACCTGGCGTGAGCACGTCGCGGAGTCGTCGGCCGTCGCGGCCGCGCTGCTCGGCGTCGCCGACCGGGCCCGACCGATGCACGTGGGCACGCTGCTGGGCAACACCCCGGACATGCTCCGCGCGATGGCGGCCGCCGCCCTGGGCGGCTACACCCTCTGCGGCATCAACGACACCCGTCGGGGCTACGGCCTGCTCCAGGACGTGCGCCGCGCCGAGTGCCAGCTGCTGGTCACCGATGCCGAGCACCGGCCGCTCCTCGACGGGCTCGACCTCGACGGCGTACGCGTCCTCGACACCTCGTCGCAGGAGTGGGCCGACCTCCTCGCCGCGGCCGGGCCGCTCGCGCCGTACCGCGAGGTCGAGGCCATGGACACGTTCATGATGATCTTCACCTCCGGCACCAGCGGCGACCCGAAGGCCGTCCAGGTCAACCACCTGATGGTGCTCTTCTCGGGGCTCAACCTGCAGGGCCGCTTCGAGCTCGGCCCCGACGACGTCTGCTACGTCGCCATGCCGCTCTTCCACTCCAACGCGGTGGTCGCAGGCTGGAGCCCGGCGGTCTGCGCGGGCGCGACGATCGTGCCGGCGAGGTTCAGCGCGTCCCGATTCCTCACCGACGTGCGGCAGCACGGCGTGACGTACATGAACTACGTCGGCAAGCCGCTCGCCTACGTGCTCGCCACGCCGGAGCAGCCCGACGACGCGGACAACACCCTGCGGGTCGCCTTCGGCAACGAGGCCAGCGACCGCGACATCGACGAGTTCGGCCGCCGCTTCGGCTGTGCCGTATGGGACGGGTTCGGGTCCACCGAGCTCGCCGTCATCATCACCCGCGAGCCCGGGACGCCGCCGGGGTCGATCGGCAAGGGCTTCGAGGGCGTCGCGATCTACGACCCGGAGACCGTGACCGAGCGCGCGGTCGCGGAGTTCGACGGCGACGGCAGGCTCGTCAACGCGGACGCGGCCGTGGGCGAGCTCGTCAACACGACCGGCGGCGGCTACTTCAGCGGCTACTACAACGACCCGGCGGCCAACGACGAGCGGATGCGGCACGGCATGTACTGGTCGGGCGATCTCGCCTATCGCGACGCCGAGGGGTGGATCTACCTCGCCGGCCGCACCGCGGACTGGATGCGCGTCGACGGCGAGAACCTCGCGGCCGCCCCGATCGAACGGGTCCTGCAGCGGCTCGGGGCCGTCAACCGGGTCGCGGTGTACGCCGTCCCCGACGAGAGCGTCGGCGACCAGGTGATGGCCGCTGTCGTGCTCCGCGACGCCGCCACGCTGACGCCGGCGGACCTCGAGGCCTTCCTGGCCGCGCAGCCGGACCTGTCGGCGAAGGCGTGGCCGCGGTACGTCCGCATCGCCCCGGATCTCCCGAGCACCGCCACCAACAAGGTGCTCAAGCGCGAGCTCGCGGCGCAGGGCGCGACCGCCGGCAACGGCATGCTCTGGGTGCGCGAGCCGCGCGGCACGACGTACGCCGCGCAGGAGTCCGTCCCCGCCTGAGCCTGCCGAGCCGCACCGGGGGCGTCGGGATTCCCGTCAACCGGCTCGTGCATTGGTACCGTGCTCTCCGGGAAATTCCGGGCGGGAGGGTGCGCATGACGTTGACCGTCGGTCCGCCTGCGCCCGCAGACCACCCGGGGGGCGCCCGGACGAGCGGGGGAGCGGGTCGGCACCGGGCCGCGAAAGCGCGCCGGTTCCGGCGCACCCGGACCCTGGCCGGCGCCCTCGGCGTCACCCTGCTCGGCGCGGTGCTCCCGGGTGCCGGCTACCTGTGGTCACGGCGTCGGCTCGGCTACGTCGTGCTGGTGCCGTTCCTGGTCGGGCTGGCCGCCGCGGCCTACTACGTGGGCGACCTCTCCCGCGCCGTCGACCTCGCCTTCGACCCGACCCGGCTGCGGGTGGCACGGTTCGCGCTGGGCGCCGTGCTCGCCGCGTGGGTCTTCGTCGTGGCCACGACGTACCTCATGGTGCGGCCGTTGGGCATGGCGCGCGTGGAGAAGGCGCTCGGCGTGCTGGTCGTGAGCCTCCTGTGCGTGCTCGGCGCCATCCCGGCGGTGCAGGCCGTGCGGATCGCCGACAGCCAGGCGGACCTGGTCGCGACCGTCTTCGACAACGAGAAGACGGCGACGGCGCCGAATGACGTCACCAAGGCCGACCCGTGGGGCGGCCGCGACCGGGTGAACGTGCTGCTGCTCGGCGGCGACGGGGGAGTCGGGCGGACCGGCATCCGCACCGACTCGGTGATCCTGCTCAGCATGGACACCCACAAGGGCAAGGCGGTGATGTTCAGCCTGCCGCGCAACATGATGAACGCCCAGTTCCCCGAGGACAGCCCGCTGCACGACGTGTTCCCGGACGGCTTCCGGGGTGAGGGCGACCCCGGGAGCTGGATGCTCAACGCGATCTACGGACAGGTGCCGGCGCTCTACCCGAAGGTCCTCGGCAAGTCGGAGAACGAGGGTGCGGACGCCATCAAGGAGGCCGTCGCCGGCAGCCTGGGCACCCACGTCGACTACTACGTCCTCATCAACCTGCTCGGCTTCCAGCAGCTCGTCGACGCCATCGGCGGCGTGACGGTCAACATCAACGAGCCGATCGCGATCAACGGCAACACCGACGCCGGCATCCCCCCGACCGGCTACCTCGAGCCGGGGCCCGACCAGCACCTCAACGGCTTCCACGCCCTGTGGTACTCCCGCGGCCGCTGGGGCTCCGACGACTACGAGCGCATGCTCCGCCAGCGCTGCATGGTCAGCGCGATCGTCGACGCCGCCGATCCGCTCAACGTGCTGCGCCGCTACCAGGACCTCGCGAAGGCCGGCAAGGAGATCCTGCGCACCGACGTGCCGCGCGACCTGATGCCGGCGTTCGTCGACCTGGCGCTGAAGGTGAAGGAGAAGAAGATGCGCTCGATCGCCTTCGTCTCCTCCGAGAGGTTCTACTCCGCCGACCCCGACTTCGAGTGGATGCGGTCGGTGGTCGACAAGGCGCTCGGCCCCAAGGGCAAGGGCGGCGAGAAGGACGACCCGGGCAAGGCGGTCAAGACCTCCGACGCGTGCGGCTACCACCCCGAGGGCTGACACGCCTGCGGTGAACTCACCGCGGTCCCGCCCCCGACGCGCCCGCCCGCCGCCCACGCCCGCCCCCCCACGCTCGCCCCGCGGTTTCATCAAGGGATGTGGATCAACCCGCGGTTCCCCTGCCGAACTCGGCCAGGGAGGCGCGGGTCCGCCTTCATCCCTTGATGAAACTCCGCCCCCGGGCCCGGGTTGCGCGTTCCATCAGGGGATGTCGATCAACCCGCGGTTTCCCTGCCGAACTCGGCCAGGGAGGCGCGGATCCGCCTTCATCCCGTGATGAAGCCGCGGCACGAGGGGCCCCAGACCCACGCTCGAGGGCCGGAGCCGGAGGCGCGGACTCAGTGCCGCTTGGGCGCCGGCATCCGGATGGCGGCCTTGCGCACCGACTTCGAGACCGTGCCGCTCCCGGTGAAGCCGACCCGCGCAGGGTGCCTGCCCTGCTTCAGCCCGGTCACCACGACCCGCGCCACGCCACGCTTGTTGAGCGCGACCTTCTCGCGGAACCCGCCCTTGACCCGAACGGCGACCTTGCCCTGCACCACCGGCACGTGGCGGGCGACGACGTGGATCACGAGGCGGACGCCGTGGCGCAGCTGGACGCGCTGCACCTTGATCCGGGGGAGGACCTTCACCCGCACGGTGGGGGTCGTGGTGAGGCTGGTGGCGGCGTAGCCGGCCCGGCTCGCGGTCACGCTGGCGGAGATCCGGGAGCCGAGGTCGCCCGCGGCGAGGGTGTAGGTCGCGGCGGTCGCCCCGGCGATCGGCTGGCCGTCACGCAGCCACTGCACGGCGGTCGACGCGTCGCGGGGGCGGTAGCTGCCCGTGGCGACGGTCAGGGTCCGGCCCGGTCGGGCCGCGCCGGAGATCGTCGGCTGCTTGCGCACGCGGATGGTGCCCGGGGCGATCGGACCGATCGTGGCGGTCGGCGCGACCGCGTTGGAGAACCCGGCGCGGCCCGCGGTCACCGTCGCGTCGATCGTGCGGCCGGCGAGATCGGGGGTGAGCGCCAGGCTGGTTCCGGTGGCGCCGGGGATCGGCTGGCCGTCGGCGTACCACGTGTAGGCGTAGGCCGAGGGCACCGGAGACCAGGAGCCGGTACCGAGGCGGAGGGTGCCCCGCACCTTCGCGGTCCCGCGGATCGTCGGCGCCACCGTGTTGCCGAGCAGTCCGGGCCGGACGGGCGCCGTCGGGGCGGACGACGCGGTCTGGTCGTTGTAGCCGCTGCGGCTCGCCGTGGCCTGCACGCTGATCACCTGGCCGACGCGGCGTCGGCCGAGCGCGAGCGTCGCGTTCTTGCCCTTCTTGATCGCCCGGCCGTCCGCGAACCACTGGTATCGCACCGCGGCGGCGGCCGGCGTCCAGCCGCCCGCCGATGCCGTGAGGCGGGTGCCCACCCGCAGGTCGCCGGTGATGACGGGGGCCGCGGTGTTCTGCACGGTGAGGTCGGTGAAGTGGATGAAGCCGCTGGGCCAGTTGCCGCTCGACCGCGTCACGCGGGCCCATGAGAAGTCCCCGCGCCAGCTGTCCTGGGAGATGATGATCTCGTCGGCCGACACGACCTGCTCGACGTACGCCACGTGGCCCGCCGACCCGGCCGGGCCCTGGTTGGCCTTCCACCAGGCCACGGCGCCGGCGCTCGGGTTGCCGTCGGTGAGTCCGGGGACCGAGGTGCCCCAGTACGTCGCGTTGCCACCGCCGGACCACGGCCGCGCGTTCGGCATGCCGTTCTGCACCATCCGGTAGGCGGCGTAGTTGGTGCAGTTGTGTCCGGCGTACATGCGCCAGTACATCTTCTTGTTCGCCTGCGCGTAGCCGGCGTTGCCCATGCCGGCATCGGCGCAGTTCTGGTAGCCGTAGCACAGGTACGCGCTCTTCTTGAACCGCACGCGAGAGCGGGTGAGCCCGTCGGCCGCGGCCGCGAGCTCGCGCTCGAGCAGCGCGGCCTTCGTGTTGCCGCCGGCCCCGTCCTGCCCGTCGCGCCGGTCGTGCCGGTCGCTCGCCCCGGGCCCGGCGTCCTTGCCGCGGTCCGCCGAGGCGGCCGGTGCGTACGCCGGGAGGCCGCTGATCACCGCGGCCAGCAGGGCGGCGATCAGTGGTGCGCGTAGGCGGTTCCGGTGTGACACGGGTGGGAGTCTAGGGACAAAAGTGCGCTTGTGGGGAACTTGTGAAGGAATTTGTCAAGCGACACGCCCGAATGCGAGGGTTAAATTACAAACGTGTGAGTTGTTCGTCCGGGGCCCTCGAGCACGGCGCAGCAGCCCGTGCGGCGGGCGGGGCGCGGCGGTCCGTTGCGTCGGAGGAGACATCGGCCGCGGATCGCGATTCCTGCAGGCCGGCGCCGGGCCGATGTGGGACCCGCTCAGCGTTCTCGGGAAACGCAGAACCCCGCTTCGCGCAGTGCGAAGCGGGGTTCGGAGAAGCGTGTCCGAGGGGGGACTTGAACCCCCACGCCCTAATACGGGCACTAGCACCTCAAGCTAGCGCGTCTGCCAATTCCGCCACCCGGACGAGTGCGGTGGAACAGTAGCAAAGGCGGGAGCGAAGTTCCGCATCGGGATCGGGGTGGCTTCCACTGCCACCGGTGACATGCTGGGCCCATGACCGACGGACCCGCGCAGCCGCCCCCGGCCCCGTCCTCCGACCCCGCCGCGGAGGTCGTCGACCTGTGCCGCGACCTGATCCGGATCGACACCACCAACTACGGCGCCACCGGCGACGGCCCGGGGGAGCGGAAGGCCGCGGAGCACGTCGCCGCTCTGCTCGACGAGGTCGGGATCGAGGCGCGCCTCTACGAGTCCGAGCCCGGCCGCACGTCGGTCGTGGCCCAGTGGGGTGAGACCACGAGCGACCGCGACGGACTGCTGCTGCACGGCCACCTCGACGTCGTGCCGGCCGCCGCCGAGGACTGGGCAGTGGACCCCTTCTCGGGTGAGATCCGGGACGGCTACCTGTGGGGGCGCGGAGCCGTCGACATGAAGGACTTCGACGCGATCCTGCTCTCGGTGGTCCGCGACCGGCAGCGCACCGGCAGGATCCCGGACCGGCCGATCACGCTGTGCTTCACCGCCGACGAGGAGGCGGGCGGGCACCTCGGCGCCGAGGTGCTCGTCGAGAAGCACGCCGACGAGCTCGAGGGGTGCGCGGAGGCGGTCGGCGAGGTCGGCGGCTTCAGCGCCACCGTCCGCGGGCGCCGCGTCTACCTCGTCGAGGCCGCCGAGAAGGGCATGGCGTGGATGCGGCTCACCGCGCGCGGCCGCGCCGGCCATGGCTCGATGATCAACGGCGACAACGCCGTGACCGCGCTGTCCGCCGCCGTCGCCCGGATCGGTGCCCACGAGTGGCCGGTCCGGCTCACACCCGCCATGCGGACGCTGCTCGGAGCCGTCGGCGAGCTCGCCGGGACCGAGGCCACGCCCGACAACGCCGAGGCGCTCGTGGAGGAGTTCGGCGGCGCGGTCCGGATGCTGGGGGCCGTCATCCGCAACACCGCCAACCCGACCATGCTCGGCGCGGGCTACAAGGTCAACGTCGTCCCCTCCGAGGCCACCGCGCACGTCGACGGCCGCTTCCTGCCCGGCTACGAGGACGAGTTCTTCGCGACCATCGCCGAGCTCGTGGGCGACGGGATCGACATCGACTACGTGAGCAACCAGCCGCCCTGGGAGACGCCGTACGACGGCGACCTCGTGGACGCGATGACCCGCTCCCTGCTGGCCGAGGACGACGAGGCGATCGTCGCGCCGTACCTGATGAGCGGGGGCACGGACGCCAAGCACTTCCGCAAGCTCGGCATGCGCTCCTACGGGTTCGCACCGCTGCGGCTGCCGGCCGACCTCGACTTCACCGCCCTCTTCCACGGGGTCGACGAGCGGGTGCCGGTCGACGCGCTCACCTTCGGGGCACGGGTCTTCGATCGCTTCCTCGACGAGGTCTGACTGGTGGTCGTGCCCGTCGATACGTCGGGGGTATCCGTGCTCAGCGTGCGTTGCCTCGCAAGGCGGCGGCGCGACGGCATACCGGGTTGTCTACCGAGCGTCGCCAACGCAGCGAGGTGCGTGCGCTGGGTGCGTAGACCGTTGGTGAATCGACGGGGATGACCGCTAGGCGGTCCGCACGGCCCGGATGATCTTGCGCCGCAGCACGACCCTCCTGGTGCCGTCGGCGGTGATGCGCACGCGGTCGAGCTCCCAGCCGCCGTGCTCGGCTCGCTCGACGAGCGCCCTGGTGACCACGTTGCGGGAGAAGTCCCGCGAGAAGGACACCTTGTCGAACTCCCACTCCACCCCGATGGCGGGTGGGCGACGATGCGCACGACTCATGACGTTCCCCCTCGGGTCTCAGTCGCTGGAGACATCATCCAACGCGGCGATGATCTCCGGAGGAAGTTGCAGCTCCTCGACGCCGAGGGCGCCGCGGAGCTGCGCTGCGGTGCGGGCACCGACGATCGGGGCGGTCACCCCGGGGCGGTCGCGCACCCATGTCAGCGCGACCTCGAGCGCCGACCAGCCCAGGCCCTCGGCGGCGCGGGCGACCGCCTCGACGATCCCCGCGCCCCGCTCGTCGAGGTAGGGGTTCACGAAGTTGGCGAAGTGGCTGGTCGCGGCGCGCGAGTCCGACGGGGTGCCGGTGCGGTACTTCCCGGTCAGCACCCCGCGCCCCAGCGGCGACCACGGGAGCACCCCGAGACCGCACGCAGCGGCCGCGGGCAGCACCTCCTGCTCGACGCCGCGGTTGAGCAGCGAGTACTCCACCTGCGTGCTCGCCAGCGGCGTCCGGCCGGGTACGGCGCGCTGCCAGGTCGCCGCCCGCGCCGTCTGCCAGCCGGCGTAGTTCGAGACGCCGACGTACGACGCGCGCCCCGTGGTCACGGCACGGTCGAGCGCCGCGAGGGTCTCCTCGAGCGGGACGTCGTCGGACCAGATGTGCACCTGCCACAGGTCGACGTGCTCCGCGCCGAGCCGGCGCAGCGAGGCGTCGAGCGTGGTGAGCAGGTGTCCGCGGGAGGTGTCGTAGGAGCGACCGCCGTGCCGGGCGCTGATCCCGGCCTTGGTCGCCAGCACGACCTCGTCGCGGGCGACCACGTCGCCGATCAGCGAGCCGATCAGCTCCTCGGACGCGCCGTTGCCGTAGCCGGCGGCGGTGTCGACCAGCGTGCCGCCCGCCTCCGCGAACGCGATCAGCTGGTCCCTGGCCTCGTGCTCGTCGGTGTCCCGACCCCAGGTCATCGTGCCGAGACCGAGCCGGGACACCGTCAGGCCGGTCGAGCCGACACGCCGCTGCTGCATGGCGACAAGGTAGTCGGCGCCGCCGCGCGGGTCGTCGTCGGCACGCCAGACGGCCGCCCGTAGGATTCCGCGTCGTGGTGGACTTCCTCCAGGCCGTCGTCCTCGGGATCATCCAGGGACTGACCGAGTTCCTCCCGATCTCCAGCAGCGCGCACCTGCGGATCTTCCCCGAGATCTTCGGCTGGGGCGACCCCGGCGCCGCGTTCACCGCCGTCGTCCAGATCGGCACCGAGCTCGCCGTGCTCATCTTCTTCTGGCGCGACATCTGGCGGATCGCCACGGTGTGGCTGAAGTCGCTCGTCCGTCCGGAGTACCGCGGGCAGCTCGACGCCCGGATGGGCTGGTTCATCATCCTCGGCTCGCTGCCGATCGTCGTCCTCGGCATCACCTTCAAGGACGTGATCGAGGAGGACTTCCGCAACCTCTGGGTGATCGGCACGATGCTGATCGTCCTGGGCCTCGTGCTCGGCGTCGCCGACCGCGTCGGAGGCACCACCAAGACGCTCAAGCAGCTCTCGCTCCGCGACGCGATCCTGATGGGTCTCGCCCAGGCGCTCGCGCTGATCCCCGGCGTCTCGCGCTCCGGCGCCACGCTCTCGATGGGCCGCTTCCTCGGGTACGAGCGCGAGACCGCCACCCGCTACGCGTTCCTGCTGGCGATCCCCGCCGTCATCGGTGCCGGCCTCTTCGAGCTCCAGGAGATCCCCGACGGCGACAACCTCTACGGCTGGGGGCCGACGGTCGCCGCCACGATCGCCGCCTTCGTCGTGGGGTACGCCGCGATCGCGTGGCTGCTCCGGTTCGTCACGACGCACTCGTTCACGCCGTTCGTCATCTACCGGGTCGCGCTCGGGGCGGGCACGCTGATCCTCGTCGCCGCCGGAGTCATCGCCGCCTGAGGGTCACAACCAGCCGGAGCGCTTGAACAGCACCCACAGGAAGCCCGAGATCCCGAACATCAGCAGCAGCGCGAACGGGTAGCCGAGGCTCCACCCCAGCTCGGGCATGTGGTCGAAGTTCATGCCGTAGATGCCCGCGATCAGGGTCGGGGGAGCCACCAGGCCCACCCACGCGGAGATCTTGCGCATGTCGCTGTTCTGCTGCACCGAGATCTGGGCGAGGTGGGCGTCGAACGCCGTCGACAGCAGGCCGTCGAGCGAGTCCACCGTCTCCGCCGCCCGCGCGAGGTGGTCGGCGACGTCGCGGAAGAAGGGTCTCGCGTCCTCGGGCACGGTCTCGACACCACCGCTCGCCATCCGGGCGACCGGCTCGCGCAGCGGGAGGACCGCACGTCGCACCTCGGCCAGCTCGCGCTTGAGCACGTAGATCCGGGCGGAGTCGTTCGTGCGGTCGTCGGAGAAGACCGACGTCTCGATCTCGTCGACGTCCACGACGAGCTCGTCCACGACGTCGAGGTACTCGTCGACGACCCGGTCGATCACGGCGTACAGCACGCCGCCGGGGCCGTGGCCCAGCACGCGCCCGCTCGACTCGAGCTGCTGGCGGGCCGAGTGCAGCTCGTTGCCACGGCCGTGCCGGACGGAGACGACGAAGCCGGAGCCGACGAACATCGCGATCTCCCCGGTCTCCACCGCGTCGTGCTCGTCGACGTACCAGAGCGTCTTGAGCACCATGAACATCATGTCGTCGTACCGCTCGAGCTTCGGACGCTGGTGCGCCTTCACGGCGTCCTCCACGGCCAGCTGGTGCAGCCCGAACACCCGGGCCACGTCGGCGAGCTCGTCCTCGGACGGCTCGTGCAGCCCGACCCAGACGAAGTCGCCGGGATCGCTCGCTCGCGCGTGCAGCGCGCCGTAGTCGCCGTCGCTGTCGACACGGGCCCCGTCCCGGTAGAGGGCGCAGTCGACGATCACGACGCCACGGTAGCCCCATGGCCGGTCCTCTACAGTGCCCGACATGGCAACGGTGATCCTGGTCCGCCACGGCCGGACGACGGCCAACGCGGCCGGCACGCTCGCGGGCCGGCTGCCCGGCGTGCTGCTCGACGACGCCGGGACCGCACAGGCCCAGCGGACGGCGGAGCGGCTCGCCGTCCTCCCGCTCGTCGCCGCCGTGACCAGCCCGCTCGAGCGCTGCCGGCAGACCGCCAAGGCCATCGTCGCCGCCCAGCCCAAGGGTCTCCGCCTGGCGTCGGACCGGGGCCTCAGCGAGTGCGACTACGGCGAGTGGCAGGGGCGACCGCTCAAGGAGCTCGTCAAGGAGAAGCTGTGGTCGACGGTGCAGACGCAGCCGTCGGCGGTGACCTTCCCGGGCGGTGAGGCGATGACCGCGATGCAGGCCCGCGCCGTCGCGGCCGTCCGTCGTCGCGACGCGCTCGTCGAGGCCGAGCACGGGCCGGGCGCGGTCTGGGTGGCGGTCAGCCACGGCGACCTCGTCAAGTCGATCCTCGCCGACGCGCTCGGCATGCACCTCGACCTGTTCCAGCGCCTGCACGTCGACCCGGCGTCGGTCTCGATCGTCCGGTACACCCCCAGCCGGCCGTACGTGCTCGCGACCAACACCCACTCCGGCGACCTCGGCTGGCTGGCCCCACCGAAGAAGACGGGCACCCGCAGACGCCGGTCGGACGACGCCGTCGTCGGCGGGGGCGCGGGCCCTTCGGCGCCCTCCCACTGACCGCCTAGGGTGACTCGTATGGCACCCCTGGTCCACGGCTTCGACCCGCCCGAGCGCTTCGTGGCGGGCACGGTCGGCCCGCCCGGACAGCGCACGTTCTTCCTCCAGGCCAAGGACGGCGCGCGACTCGTGAGCGTCGCCCTGGAGAAGCAGCAGGTGGAGGCGCTCGCCGAGCGCATCGACGAGCTCCTCGACGAGGTGCTGGCCAGCACGCAGGGCGACGCGGCGGTCCCCGCCATGGCGCCGCTCGGCCTCGACGACACCGAGCCCCTGGACCAGCCGATCGAGGAGGAGTTCCGCGCCGGCACCATGACGCTGTCGTGGGACCCCGATGCGGAGCGGGTCGTGATCGAGGTCTTCCCGTTCACCGAGGCCGCCGTCGTCACGCCCGACCAGCTCGACGAGGACTTCGAGGAGCCCGAGCCGGACGAGGTGTTCCTGGTCCGCATCCCGGCGGGCGTCGCCCGTGCGTTCGTGAAGCGCGCCGAGCAGGTGCTCGGCGCCGGGCGGCCCGACTGCCCCTTCTGCGGCAACCCGGTCGACCCCGACGGCCACCTGTGCGTGCGGGCGAACGGATTCCGACGGCGGGACCCGTGACGGCGGAGCCCGTCGCAGAGCTCCTCGACGGCGAGCTCACGCTGCACGGGCGGATCATGCCCGCCTCCAACGCCACCTTCCTCGGCGACATCGGTGGCACCAAGGTGGTCTACAAGCCGATCGCGGGGGAGCGGCCGCTCTGGGACTTCCCCGAGGGCACCCTCGCCGACAGGGAGCGCGCGGCGTACCTGCTCTCGGAGGCGACCGGCTGGAACGTCGTGCCCGCGACCTGGCTGCGCGACGGCCCGCACGGACGCGGGATGGTGCAGCGCTGGCAGGAGCCCGACCCCGAGCAGGTCGCGGTCACGCTGGTGCCCGAGGGCGAGGTGCCGGAGGGGTGGCGGCACGTGTTCGACGGCATCGACGGGCAGGACCGGCCGGTCTCCCTGATCCACGAGGACAGCCGCGCACTGCGCCGGATGGCGGTGTTCGACATCCTCGCGAACAACGCCGACCGCAAGGGTGGACACGTCCTCGAGATGGCCGACGGGCACCGCTACGGCGTCGACCACGGCGTCACCTTCCACACCGACCACAAGCTGCGCACCGTCCTGTGGGGCTGGCAGGAGGAGGCGCTCACCGACGAGGAGCTGGCCGGGGTCGAGCGCGCCCGAGCGGCCGTGTGCGGTCCGCTCGGCGACCGGCTCGCCGCGCACCTCACCGACGCGGAGATCGAGTCGCTGCGGCGCCGCTGCCGACGGCTCGCCGACCGTGCCGTGCTGCCGGTGCCCCGCGGGGACTGGCCGGCGATCCCCTGGCCGCCGTTCTGAGTCCCACTCGCTAGGCTTCCGGCATGCGCGCCTGGCCGTCCCCGGAGATCCCGACCCTGCCCGTGGCGGGCCCGCCGGTGGCCCTCCACGACACGCCGTCGGGTGCCCTGGTCACCACCACGCCGGACGGCGCGGCCCGGCTGTACGTCTGCGGCATCACGCCGTACGACGCCACCCACCTCGGGCACGCCAACACCTACGTCGCGTTCGACCTGCTCAACCGGGCCTGGCGCAACGCGGGCCACGAGGTCGTCTACGTCCAGAACGTCACCGACGTCGACGACCCGCTGCTCGAGCGCGCCACGAAGGTCCACGTCGACTGGCGGGAGCTGGCCGAGCGCGAGACCGAGCTCTTCCGCCACGACATGGCCGCCCTCAGGGTGCTCCCGCCGGACCACTACGTCGGCGCCGTCGAGTCCATCCCGCTGGTCGTCGAGCTGGTCCAGCGGCTCGAGTCCGCCGGCTCCGTCTACCGGGTCGACGACGACCTGTACTTCTCCGTGACCGCCGACCCCCAGTTCGGCGCCGAGTCGGGCTGGTCGCGCGACCAGATGCTCGAGATCTACGCCGACCGCGGGGGAGACCCCGACCGTCCCGGCAAGAAGGACCCGCTCGACTGTGTCGTGTGGCGCGGTGAGCGGGAGGGCGAGCCGTCCTGGGAGAGTCCCTGGGGTCCGGGGCGTCCGGGGTGGCACGTCGAGTGCACCGCGATCGCCCAGCGGCACCTCGGCGGTGCCTTCGACGTCCAGGGCGGGGGCAGCGACCTGGTCTTCCCGCACCACGAGATGTGCGCCGGCCACGCGCAGGTGGCGGTGCCCGGTACGCCGTTCGCGCAGGTCTACAGCCACGGCGGGATGGTCGCCTACGACGGCGAGAAGATGTCGAAGTCGCGCGGCAACCTGGTCTTCGTCTCGGCGCTGCGCAACAGCGACATCGACCCGATGGCGATCCGTCTCGCGCTGCTGCGCCACCACTACCGCGCCGACTGGGAGTGGGTCGACGACGAGCTGTGGACGGCGGTCGACGACCTCGACCGCTGGCGTCGGGCACTCTCGCTGGGCGCCGGCGCACCCGCCGGCCCGGTCGTCGCCGAGGTCCTCGACGCGCTCGCCGCGGACCTCGACGCGCCCCGGGCCACGGCCGCCGTCGACCGGTGGGTGGCGTCCACGCTCGGCACCGACGGCCTCGCCGACACCTCCGACGCCGACGCCGCCGCTCAGATGAGGGCAGTCCTCGACGCCGCCCTCGGCCTCTCCCTCTAGGCGTCGCCCTGGCGGCGCTTGAGGTATCGCTCGAACTCCCGGGCGATCGCCTCACCCGACGCCTCGGGGAGGTCGGTGGTGTCCCGCGTCTCCTCGAGCGAGCGCACGTAGTCCGCGACGTCCTCGTCCTCCTGGGCCAGCTCATCGACCCCGCGCTCCCAGGCGCGGGCGTCCTCGGGCAGGTCACCGAGCGGGATGCTCGTCTCGAAGAGATCCTCGAGCTGGCCGATGAGCGCCAGCGTCGCCTTGGGGCACGGCGGCTGCGCGACGTAGTGCGGCACCGCCGCCCAGTAGGACACCGCGGGCATGTCCAGCTGCGTGCAGGCGTCCTGGAAGACGCCCACGATCCCCGTCGGTCCTTCGTACGTCGACTCCTCGAGCTTCAGCCGGTCGATCAGCTCTGGCTCGGAGGCGGTGCCGGTCACCGGGATCGGCCGGGTGTGCGGGGTGTCGGCCAGGAGGGCGCCCAGGGTCACGACCAGCTGCGCGCCGAGCTCCTCGCAGGCCGCCAGCAGCTCGGCACTGAACTGTCGCCAGCGCATGTTGGGCTCGATCCCGCGCAGCAGGATGATGTCGCGGTCGAGCGTCGGGGGAGAGGCGATGGCGATCTGCGTGCTCGGCCAGGTGATCCGGCGATGTCCCTGGTCGTCGATGCCGACGACCGGCCGGTTGACCTGGAAGTCGTAGAAGTCCTCCGGGTCGATGACCCCGACGATCCGCGCACCCCACGCCTTGATGAGGTGGTCCACGGCCGACGACGCGGCGTCGGCTGCGTCGTTCCAACCCTCGAACGCCGCGATCACGACCGGGTCGACCAGGTCGGGGACGCCCTCCAGCTCGATCACTCCTCCAGCCTAGACCGCGTGCCGACGTGGCCGAGGATTTCCGGCACCCCGAGACGCGGTGCCACGATCTGGATAACCGGTCCGCGACGTGGACAGGGTTCCTAGGCTTGATCCCTGGCCGCCGTCGGCGGCTCGAGAGGAGACCACGTGCCTGCTGGGCAGACGCCGTCCCGCCACCTGCGGCCCGATGCCACCGAGGAGCTCACCCGCGCCCTCGAGGCGCGGATCCTGGTGCTCGACGGCGCCATGGGCACGGCGATCCAGCGAGACCGTCCCGACGAGGCGGGCTACCGGGGCGAGCGGTTCGCCGACTGGCCGAGCGACCTGGTCGGCAACAACGACCTGTTGACGCTCACCCAGCCGGAGATCATCGCCGCCATCCACCGCGAGTACCTCGACGCGGGCGCCGACATCATCGAGACCAACACCTTCAACGCCAACGCGGTCTCGCTCGCCGACTACGGCATGGAGGAGCTCGCCTACGAGCTCAACCTCGAGTCGGCCCGCCTGGCGCGTCGCGAGGCCGACGCCGCCAGCACCCCCGACCGGCCGCGGTACGTCGCGGGCGCGCTGGGGCCGACGACGCGGACCGCCTCGATCTCGCCCGACGTCAACGACCCCGGGGCCCGCAACGTCTCGTTCGACCGCCTCGTCGCGGCGTACCTCGACGCCGCCCGCGGCCTCGTCGACGGCGGCGTCGACCTGCTGATGATCGAGACGATCTTCGACACGCTGAACGCGAAGGCAGCGATCTTCGCCGTCGAGTCGCTCTTCGAGGAGCACGGCCGGCGGTGGCCGGTCATCGTCTCCGGCACCATCACCGACGCCTCCGGCCGCACGCTGTCCGGCCAGGTGACCGAGGCGTTCTGGGACTCCGTGCGCCACGTCCGCCCGCTGGCCGTCGGCCTCAACTGCGCCCTCGGCGCGAAGGAGATGCGGCCGTACGTCGCGGAGCTGGCGCGACTCGCCGACTCCTTCGTGTCCTGCTACCCGAACGCCGGCCTGCCCAACGCGTTCGGCGAGTACGACGAGGTGCCCGAGGAGACCGCCGCCGTCGTCGGGGAGTTCGCGGAGGCCGGCTTCGTCAACATCGTGGGCGGCTGCTGCGGCACCACGCCCGCTCACATCGCGGCGATCGCCCGCGCCGTCGACGGCACGCCGCGCCGTACCCCCGCCGAGCTCGCCCCGGGCATGCGGCTCTCCGGGCTCGAGCCGCTCACGATCACCGAGGACTCACTCTTCGTCAACGTCGGCGAGCGCACCAACATCACCGGCTCGGCACGGTTCCGCAACCTGATCAAGGCCGGCGACTACGACACCGCCCTGTCCGTCGCCGCCCAGCAGGTCGAGAACGGCGCCCAGGTCATCGACGTCAACATGGACGAGGGCATGATCGACGGCGTCGCGGCGATGGACCGGTTCACCCGGCTGATCGCCAGCGAGCCCGACATCAGCCGGGTCCCAGTGATGGTCGACTCCTCCAAGTGGGAGGTCATCGAGGCCGGTCTGAAGAACATCCAGGGCAAGCCGATCGTCAACTCGATCTCCATGAAGGAGGGCGAGGAGAAGTTCCGGGAGCAGGCCCGCCTGTGCCGCAAGTACGGCGCGGCCGCGGTCGTGATGGCCTTCGACGAGGAAGGTCAGGCCGACAACCTCGAACGCCGCAAGGCGATCTGCGAGCGGGCCTACCGGATCCTCGTCGACGAGGTCGGGTTCCCGCCCGAGGACGTCATCTTCGACCCCAACGTCTTCGCGGTCGCGACGGGCATCGAGGAGCACGCGGCGTACGGCGTGGACTTCATCGAGGCCACCCGCTGGATCAAGCAGAACCTGCCGGGCGCCAAGGTCTCGGGCGGCATCTCCAACGTGAGCTTCTCCTTCCGCGGCAACAACCCGGTCCGCGAGGCGATCCACGCCGTGTTCCTCTACCACGCGATCGCGGCCGGGCTCGACATGGGCATCGTCAACGCGGGCGCGCTCGCCGTCTACGACGAGGTCGACGCCGAGCTGCGCGAGCGGATCGAGGACGTCGTGCTCAACCGGCGCCCCGACGCCGCCGAGCGCCTGCTCGAGATCGCCGAGGGCTACAACAAGGCGGGGGAGGAGACCGAGGCCACCGCGGAGGAGTGGCGCTCGCTCCCCGTCGCGGAGCGCATCACCCACGCCCTGGTCAAGGGCATCGACGCCTACGCGGAGTCGGACGCCGAGGAGCTGCGGCTCGAGATCGCGGCCCGCGGAGGCCGGCCGATCGAGGTCATCGAGGGCCCTCTGATGGACGGCATGAACGTCGTCGGCGACCTCTTCGGCGCCGGCAAGATGTTCCTGCCCCAGGTGGTCAAGAGCGCCCGGGTGATGAAGAAGGCCGTCGCCTACCTGATCCCGTTCATCGAGCAGGAGAAGCTCGACAACCCGGAGCTCGCGACCGCGAAGGACACCAACGGCACCATCGTGATGGCGACCGTGAAGGGCGACGTCCACGACATCGGCAAGAACATCGTCGGGGTCGTCCTGCAGTGCAACAACTACGAGGTGATCGACCTCGGGGTGATGGTGCCTGCGCAGAAGATTCTCGACGCCGCCGCCGAGCACGACGCCGACATCATCGGCCTCTCCGGGCTGATCACCCCGTCGCTGGACGAGATGGTCAACTTCGCCACGGAGATGCAGCGACAGGGGCTCACGATCCCGTTGCTGATCGGCGGCGCCACCACCTCCCGCGCCCACACCGCGGTCAAGGTCGACAGGAAGTACGACGGACCCGTGGTCTGGGTCAAGGACGCCTCCCGCTCGGTCCCCACCGCGGCCGCGCTGCTCGACGACCGCCAGCGCGAGAAGCTCCTGGCCACCGTCCAGGAGGACTACGACGCGCTGCGGGCCCGGCACGCCGCGAAGCACGACCGCCCCCTGGTCTCCCTCGAGGCGGCGCGTGAGAACCGGACCCCGGTCGACTGGGACGGCTACGTCCCGCCCGTCCCCGCCCGGCCCGGCGTCCACGTGCTCTCGGACTACGACCTCGGCGAGCTGCGCGAGTTCATCGACTGGCAGCCGTTCTTCAACGCCTGGGAGATGAAGGGCAGGTTCCCCGACATCCTCAACAACCCGCAGACCGGGGAGGCGGCGCGCAGGCTCTACGACGACGCGCAGGCGATGCTCGACCGGATCGTCGAGGAGAAGTGGCTGACCGCGAACGCGGTCCTCGGGCTGTTCCCGGCGAACGCCGTCGGCGACGACGTCGAGGTGTACGCCGACGACACGCGCTCGGAGGTCCTGACCACCCTGCACCACCTGCGCCAGCAGGGCGAGCACCGCGAGGGAGTGCCCAACCGGGCGCTCAGCGACTTCGTCGCCCCGCGGGACACCGGCCTCTCCGACCACGTCGGCGCCTTCGCCGTGACGGCCGGGCTGGGCTCGCAGGAGCGGATCCTGAAGTTCAAGGCCGACCTCGACGACTACTCCGCGATCCTGCTGGAGGCGCTCGCCGACCGCTTGGCCGAGGCGTTCGCCGAGCGTCTGCACCAGCGGGTGCGCACGGAGTTCTGGGGCTACGACTCCGGCGAGACGCTCGCCAACGAGGACCTGATCGCGGAGAAGTACCGCGGCGTCCGGCCCGCTCCGGGCTACCCGGCCTGTCCCGAGCACACCGAGAAGCAGACGCTGTGGCGTCTCCTGGACGTCCAGGCCAGCACCGGCATCGAGCTCACCGAGTCGATGGCGATGTGGCCGGGCGCCGCCGTCTCGGGCTGGTACTTCTCGCACCCGCAGTCGCAGTACTTCGTCGTCGGACGCCTCGCCCCCGACCAGGTCGCCGACTACGCCGAGCGCAAGGGCTGGTCCCTGCCGGAGGCGGAGCGCTGGCTGTCGGCCAACCTCGGCTACGACCCCGAGGACTGAGCGTGAGCGAGCGCAGCGAGCCCATCATCCAAGGCAGAGCGTCAGGTGCCTCATGCGCGCACGGAGCGAAGCGAGTACGCGCTTGAGCGTGAGGGTGGTGCTCGCCGGCGTGCCCGGGATGTACCGCTCCGCCTCGTCGCGGCTCGGCGCCCTCGAGGGCTGGCGCGTGCTCGCCGTCGCCGCGACGTGCCTGGCGCTCGCCACCCTGCGCGCCGGTGGGCGCCCGCGAGTCCAGAACGCGCTGCGGCACTTCGCCTTCTCCGCCTGGCTCGCCGCCCGGTACGACGCGCCGATCGCCTCCGCGATCACCGACCAGCACGAGCGGCACTCCCGGCAACCGCTCGACAGCGCGGCCGACCAGCGCAACAACGAGGTCGGCCGCCACCACGGCCTGCGTCACCCGGAGACGAGCGCCGGCACGCCGGTCGCGATCTGGCGGCTGCTGCGCGTCGGCCACGACGAGTGGCGCGCAGGGCGGCTCTGGGCGGTGCGTCACGGCGCGGTCGTGGCCTCCGCTTAGTGTGTATTGGACGCCGACCGCCACCCGACGCTTCGGAGGACACGCTGAGCACCGCGACTGGTGAGGCCGCCCGACCGGCCGCCGTCCTCTGGGACATGGACGGGACGCTCGTCGACACCGAGCCGTACTGGATCGAGACGGAGTTCGCGCTCGCCGAGAAGTACGGCGGCACCTGGAGCGAGGCGCACGCGCTGAAGCTGGTCGGCAACGACCTGCTGGAGTCCGGCCGCTACATCGCGGAGGTCTTCGGCGTCGACGTGCCCGCGGAGCGGATCGTCGAGGAGCTCCTCGACGGCGTCGTCGCGCGCGTGCAGGACTCGGTGCCGTGGCGTCCGGGCGCCGTCGAGCTCCTGGCGCGGCTGGCGGACGCCGGTACGCCGTGCGCACTGGTCACCATGTCCTACGAGCGCTTCGTCGCTCCGATCCTCGCCCAGCTGCCGCCCGAGACGTTCCGGGTCATCGTCACCGGAGACAAGGTCGAGTTCGGCAAGCCGCACCCGGAGCCCTACCTGACGGCAGCCGCGGCGCTCGGCCTGGCGCCCGGCGACTGCCTGGCCATCGAGGACTCCAACACCGGCGCCAAGTCGGCCGAGGCGGCCGGCTGCCTCGTCCTCGTCGTCGAGAACCACGTGCCGGTGCTGGCGGGCGAGCGGCGGGTCTTCGCCGACACGCTCGCGGGGATCGACCTCGCGGCGGTCTGGTCGGAGTCCCGCTGACGCGTCAGTCGGACTCGGCTGCGACGTCCTGGTCCACCGGGCCCGGCTCCCGCTCGGGGAGGGGCGGCGGCGTGCCGCCGTACGCCGGGCAGATCGCCTGGTGGGCGCACCACGAGCACAGTCGCCCGGGGCTCGGCCGCCAGTCGCCGGACTCCTCGGCGCGCCGGATGGCCTGCCAGATCGCCTCGACCTTGCGCTGGGTGGCCAGCAGGTCGGCCTCGTCGGGCACGTAGCGCAGGATCTCCCCGTTGCCGAGGTAGACCAGCTGCAGCATCGCCGGGATCACGCCGCGGGTGCGCCAGATGACCAGGGCGTAGAACTTCATCTGGAAGAGCGCCTTGCCCTCGAAGCGCTCGCTCACCGAGGGCCCGGTCTTGTAGTCGACGATCCGGATCGCCCCGTCCGGCGCGACGTCGACCCGGTCGACGAACCCCCGGAGCAGCAGCTTCGAGTCGAGCAGGGTCTCGACGTACAGCTCACGCTCCGCCGGCTCGAGCCGGCGCGGGTCCTCGAGCGTGAAGTAGCGGGCCAGCACCGTGCGGCACGAGGCGAGCCACGACGCCACCTCGCGGCCCTCGGCCGCGTCGAACATCTCGTGCAGGGTCGGCTCCTGCTCGACCAGCGCGTCCCAGGCCGGCTCGAGCATCGCCTCCGCGCGGTCCGGGGTGCGGTCTGCGGCGGGGAGGTCGAAGAGGTCCTCGAGCACCTTGTGGACGACCGTGCCCCGCACGGCCTCCGGGGAGGACGGCTCCGGGAGCCTGTCGACGGTCCGGAAGCGGTAGAGCAGCGGGCAGGTCATGAAGTCGCCCGCCCTGCTCGGCGACAGCGCCCCGAGCACGTCGACGCCGTCCACGGGGGTGCCGACCCGCGCGGCCGGCGACTCCTGCTCCACGCTCACGCAACTCACCCTAGGCGAGGCCACAGACAGTGCCGGGAGGCGCCGGCCGCCTGGGTGTCGGTGGCGGAGGTGGGGTCGGCTAGCCTCGAGACGTGCCCGACTCGCCCGCCCGCCGCCCGGGCACCTTCCGGATCGGCACGGTCGCCGGGAGCGACGTCCTCGTCTCGTCCTCGTGGTTCGTGGTCGCCGGCCTGATCGCGATCATCGTCGCGCCACGGATCGAGGCGTCCGAGCCGGGTCTGGGCGCCTGGAAGTACGTCGCCGGCTTCGCGTTCGCGGTCATCCTCTACCTGTCGGTGCTGCTGCACGAGGCGTCGCACGCCATCATGGCCCGCCGCTTCGGGTTCCCCGTCGGATCGATCACGCTGCACTTCCTCGGCGGCATGACCACGATCGAGGGCGAGGCGCACAAGCCGCGCCAGGAGTTCCTGATCGCGGTCGTCGGGCCGCTCACGTCGCTCGCCGTCGGACTGGCCGCCCTCGCCCTGTGGTTCGTGACCCCCGACGGGCTGTTGCTGGTGGCGGTCGAGGGCCTGGCCGGCGCCAACCTCCTCGTCGGGCTGCTCAACCTCGTCCCCGGCCTGCCCCTGGACGGCGGCCGGGTGCTGAAGGCGCTGGTCTGGCGGATCTCCGGCAATGCACACCGCGGCACGATCGTCGCGGGGTGGACCGGCCGGGTGACCGCCGGCGCGGTCATCCTGTGGCCGGTGTTCCAGGAGCAGCTCACCGGCGTCGAGACGACGATCCTGGACTTCGCGCTGGCGTTCATCGTCGCGGCCTTCCTCTGGACCGGAGCGACGGCGGCCATGTCCACGGCTCGCCTCCGCAGCCGGCTCCCGCGACTCGTGGGGCGCCAGCTCGCGCGGCGTACCCTCGCCGTCCCCGGCGACCTCCCGCTGGCGGAGGCCGTACGCCGGGCGCGCGAGGCCGAGGCCGGCAGCCTCGTCACGGTCACGTCGAGCGGCGTCCCCGTCGGCATCGTCAGCGAGGCGGCCGTCAACGCCACCCCCGAGGACCGTCGCCCGTGGGTGGCCACGTCCACGGTCGCGCGGACGCTGGACGACGCCTTGCAGCTGCCGGCCGCCATCGCCGGCGAGGAGCTGGTGACCGCCATCAGCCGCCAACCGGCGACGGAGTACCTCCTGGTCGAGGACGACGGCAGCATCTGCGGCGTCCTCGCGACCGCCGACGTCGATAGGGCCTTCCGGGCGGGCGGACACTAGTGTTCCGGGGGTGTCCGACACCCCCGCCGCGCCCCAGCCGAACGCCCCCGACGTGGCCCCCGAGGCCTGGTCCGGCGTCCACCGCGGACCGCTGCGCGCGGGCGAGTGGGTGCGGCTGACCGACAGCAAGGGGCGGCGGCACAACATCTGCCTCGAGCCCGGGAAGCGGTTCTTCTCCAACCGCGGTCACTTCGAGCACGACGAGCTGATCGGCCGCGAGGAGGGCTTCACCGTGACGTCGTCGGCGGGAGGGGAGTACCTCGTCTTCCGGCCGCTGCTGTCGGAGTTCGTGGTCTCCATGCCGCGCGGCGCCGCCGTGGTCTACCCGAAGGACGCCGCCCAGATCGTGGCGCTCGCCGACATCTTCCCCGGCGCCCACGTGGTCGAGGCGGGCGTCGGCTCCGGAGCCCTGACCTGCTCACTGCTGCGGGCGGTCGGACCCTACGGGCGGGTCTCGTCCTTCGAGCGGCGCGAGGAGTTCGCCGACGTGGCGCGACGCAACGTCGGGCAGTTCTTCGGCGCACCGGCGGGGGAGGCCCACCCCGCGTGGCGGCTGACGCTCGGCGACCTCGCCGAGGCGCTCCCGGCGTCGGGGGAGCGCTGCGACCGGATCATCCTCGACATGCTCGCACCCTGGGAGTGCCTGGACGCCGCGGCCGACGCGCTGTGGCCGGGCGGCATCGTCTGCGCGTACGTCGCGACCACGACCCAGCTGTCCCGGTTCGTGGAGACCGTCCGGGTGCACGGCGGCTTCACCGAGCCCCAGGCGTGGGAGTCGCTGGTCAGGGACTGGCACGTCGAGGGCCTGGCCGTGCGGCCGGGACACAAGATGATCGGGCACACTGCCTTCCTGGTCACCGCCCGGCGCATGGCCCCCGGCCAGCGGGCGCCGCTGAAGAGGCGCCGCCCGGCGCCGGGCGCCTACGGCCCGGACTACACCGGGCCGCGGCCCGCCGGCGTACCCGGCGATCCGGCCGAGTGAGCCCCGGCTGGACCGTCGGAGAACACGCCGCTCCCAAATCGTGACCAAACCCCGGAAATGAAACGTACTGACGCGGGTCTACTTGGGTAGTGTCCGGAGGACAGGAGGTGGCGCTGATGTCGACATCCGAAGGCGTTTCCACGGCGGGGGGCCGCAGCCCCGAGGAGCTCGCCGAGCAGGTTCGGCTCCTCGAAGCGGAGGTCACCGACCTCCGGTACCGGCTGAGCGAGAGCCCCTCCGGGTCGCGCGGCCTCGAGCTGCGGCTGGCCGATGCCCAGCGCTCGCTGGCCGGGCTCAACGCGCAGAACGAGCGTCTGGCGCAGACGCTGCGCGAGGCCCGCGACCAGATCATGAAGCTCAAGGAGGAGGTCGACCGGCTGGCGCAGCCGCCCGCCGGCTTCGGCACCTTCCTCGCCCGCAACGACGACGACTCCATCGACGTCTTCACCGGTGGCCGCAAGCTCCGCGTGAACGTCAGCCCGAGCGTCGACCTCGACGGCCTCCAGCGCGGCCAGGAGGTCATGCTGAACGAGGCCCTGAACGTCGTCGCCGCCCTCGACTTCGAGCAGGTCGGCGAGGTGGTGATGTTCAAGGAGCTCCTCGGCGACGGCGACCGGGCCCTGGTCATCGCGAACGCCGACGAGGAGCGCGTCGTCCGCCTCGCCGAGCCGCTGCGTGGCGAGACGATCCGCGCCGGCGACTCGCTGCTGCTCGACTCGCGCGCGGGCTACGTCTACGAGAAGGTGCCGAAGTCCGAGGTCGAGGAGCTGATCCTCGAAGAGGTTCCCGACATCGCCTACGAGTCGATCGGCGGACTCGCCGGTCAGATCGAGCAGATCCAGGACGCCGTCGAGCTTCCGTATCTCTACCCCGAGCTCTTCAAGGAGCACGAGCTCAAGCCGCCGAAGGGCGTGCTGCTCTACGGACCGCCCGGCTGCGGCAAGACGCTCATCGCGAAGGCCGTCGCCAACTCCCTCGCCAAGAAGGTGGCGGCCCGGCACGGCAAGGACGGGTCCGGCCAGGAGGTGAAGTCCTACTTCCTCAACATCAAGGGCCCGGAGCTGCTCAACAAGTACGTCGGGGAGACCGAGCGCCACATCCGGCTGGTCTTCCAGCGGGCCCGTGAGAAGGCGAGCACCGGCACGCCGGTCATCGTCTTCTTCGACGAGATGGACTCGCTGTTCCGCACCCGCGGCTCCGGCGTCTCCTCCGACGTCGAGAACACGATCGTCCCGCAGCTGCTCAGCGAGATCGACGGCGTGGAGCTGCTCGAGAACGTGCTGGTGATCGGCGCCTCCAACCGCGAGGACATGATCGACCCCGCGATCCTGCGGCCGGGCCGGCTCGACGTGAAGATCAAGATCGAGCGCCCCGACGCCGAGTCGGCGCGCGACATCTTCAGCAAGTACCTCACCGCCAGCCTGCCCCTGCACGCCGACGACCTGGCGGAGTTCGCAGGCGACCGCGACGCGACCGTGGCGGGCATGATCCGCGCCGCGGTCGAGCGGATGTACACCGAGACCGAGGAGAACCGGTTCCTCGAGGTCACCTACGCCAACGGCGACAAGGAGGTCCTGTACTTCAAGGACTTCAACTCCGGGGCGATGATCCAGAACATCGTCGACCGCTCCAAGAAGATGGCGATCAAGGATTTCCTCGACCACGACCAGCACGGCCTGCGGGTCTCCCACCTGCTCCAGGCGTGCGTCGACGAGTTCAAGGAGAACGAGGACCTGCCCAACACCACCAACCCCGACGACTGGGCCCGGATCTCCGGCAAGAAGGGCGAGCGGATCGTGTTCATCCGCACGCTGATCACCGGCAAGCAGGGCACCGAGCCGGGGCGGTCGATCGACACCGTGGCCAACACCGGCCAGTACCTGTAGTCGACCTGTAGTCGACCTGCCGTCGGTCGCCCCGTCGGTCGCCTGTGGGTCACGCGGCGTTTGCCCGCGCGCCGACCGGGCACCGTGGGGACATGACGTTCTGGGCCGTGGTGCTGGTGCTGGGGGTCGTCGCCGCCGTCCTGAGTTGGCGGATGACCCGCGGCACGTTCCGGTGAGCTGAGCGCCGACCGCCCGACCCGGAGCCGCTCCACGCCCGAGGGTCAGCGCGAGTGCCGCACCGCCAGGACCTCGCGCACCCGCTGCTCGTCGAAGGGCTCGCCGAGCCAGGTGAAGAACGGCTCGAGGGCGGCAGGGTCGGCCACGTAGTCGTCGTACCGCACGTGGTAGGCCGCGTCGCCCAGCTCGGCCGCGAGGGCGAGCAGCCGTCCCTCGGCCCGCTTCAGGCGCTCGAGGGCGGTCGGGTCCTCGGCCCACCACAGGCTCTTGGCGACGTCGTCGTGGTTGCGGGTGTTGACCACGAAGCGGGCGCCGGGGAAGACCTCGCGGAGCCAGGCGACGAACTCGCCGGCGTCCTCCCTCGCCCAGCGGATCTCCTTGAACCCGACGACCCGGGTGTCCTGCTCCGGACGCAGGATGGTCTCGAGCGCCAGCCGTCGGAACCCGGCCAGCGACCTCCTGGTCGGGTAGCCGTCCATCCCGAAGAACGGCCGGGTCGGGTCGGTCGGCGTGTTGGTGCCGGTCAGGCGGCGCATCACCTTTCGCTGCACGCGGCGTGCCTCGGCGCCGGTCCGGTGGTAGTCGTAGAGCTGCCGCATCATCTGCCGGTTCTCGCCGCGGATGAGGTAGCCGGGGATGGCGTTCAGGACGCCCTGCAGGAGCGTCGACCCCGACCGGCCGTAGGTCATCACGAAGAGGTAGCGCAGGTCGTCGCGGCCCTCGAGCGCCGCGACCCGCCGTCGCAGCGCGGCGTTCTCCTGACGCAGCCGGGCGAGCTCGCCGCGGGCGCGCAGCCCGCGCGGCGCCCTCACCGCTCCGCCCATCCCTGCCCTTCCACTCCTCAGCCGTCCACGCCCGCGGTGGGCGTGGTCACGTCGGCCACGGTCGCGTCGAGCGCCGCCACGAGGTCCGACGCCTCGACGGTGAGCGCCACGCCGTGCTCGCCGCCGCCGACGCTGATTGTCCCAGAGATCGACGAGTCCGCGATGACCGGCAGCGGCGCGAGGCTGCCCAACGGCGTGATGGTGCCGCGTTCGTAGCCGGTGACGGCGTACGCCGCCGCCGCGCTCGGCATCGAGATCCGGTTCACCCCGAGCAGGGCGCGCAGCCGGGGCCAGGCGATCTCGCGGTCGCCGGGCACCAGCACGAACCGATGGTCGCCCTCGCTGACCCGGACGACCATCGTCTTCACCAGCTGGTGCGGCTCGATCCCGCGCGCGGCGGCGGCCTCGGCGAGCGAGCGGACGGGCCCGTGCCTGGTCACCGTGTGCGCGAGGCCGAGCGCCTCGGCGGCCGAGACCGCCCGCGCCGAGCCGTCGCTCGTCGGCAGGCTCACGCGGGTGCCACGGCGCGCCCGGCGTACAGGTAGGTCCACGGCCGGCCGACACCCGGTCCGGGCAGGTACGACGCCTCCAGGTCGGCCATCGTGAACCCCGTCGTCGTCACGAGGCCCGGCACGTCGCGGCTCAGGTTGCACCCACCCGCGACGAGTCGCTGGACGGGGTCGAGCCGTCGTTGCCAGTCCGCGACACCCGCCTGCGGCGCCAGGCCGTGCTCGAGGAAGTGGAGGCTACCTCCCGGGCGCAGCACGCGGCGTACCTCGGCGAGGGCTCGCGTCACGTCGGGGATGGTGCACAGGGTGAAGGTCGACAGCACCGCGTCGTACGCCGCGTCCTCGGCCTCGAGGCGCTGGCCGTCGAGCCCGGCGCGCGTGATCGGCACGCGCGAGGCGGCCCGTCGCTCGCCGGACATCCGCCAGCCGACGTCGGACGGCTCGACGGCGTCCACGCTCACCACCGCGTCGGGGTAGAGCGTCGCGTTGCGGCCGCTCCCGAAGCCGATCTCGAGCACCCGGCCGGCCAGACCGTCGACCGCACGCGCCCGCCGCTCCATCACCGGCCGGCTCGACAGGGAGCGATCGGCGAGATGCGGGACGACGCGGTCGGTCCACCAGCCCATGGACCCGAGGGTACGGCGTGCTCCGCTCGCGTACGCTCGAGACATGAGCGAGCGCAGCGAGCGAGTCCGTGCATGAGCGTTCGACGGGTGATGGGGACCGAGGTTGAGTACGGCATCGCCGTGCAGGGCCAGCCCCTGGCCAACCCGATGGTCGCGTCCTCGCAGGTCGTGAACGCCTACGCGTCGGCGACCGTGAAGGCACGCCGCGCGCGCTGGGACTTCGAGGAGGAGTCGCCGCTGCGCGACGCCCGCGGGTTCGACATGACGCGCCAGACGGCCGACCCGAGCCAGCTCACCGACGAGGACATGGGGCTCGCCAACGTCATCCTGACCAACGGCGCCCGCCTCTACGTCGACCACGCGCACCCGGAGTACTCCACGCCGGAGGTCACCGGCCCGCTCGACGCCGTCCGGTGGGACAAGGCCGGCGAGCTGGTCATGCTCGACGCGTCCCGACGGGCCGGACAGCTGCCGGGCGGCACGCCGATCGTGCTCTACAAGAACAACACCGACAACAAGGGCGCGTCGTACGGCGCCCACGAGAACTACCTGATGCGCCGCTCGACGCCGTTCGGCGACATCGTGCGCCACCTGACGCCGTTCTTCGTGAGCCGGCAGGTCGTGTGCGGGTCCGGGCGCGTCGGCATCGGCCAGGACGGCCGCGAGCACGGCTTCCAGATCAGCCAGCGCGCCGACTTCTTCGAGGTCGAGGTCGGGCTCGAGACCACGTTGAAGCGCCCGATCATCAACACCCGCGACGAGCCGCACGCCGACCCGGAGAAGTACCGGCGCCTGCACGTCATCATCGGCGACGCGAACCTGTCCGAGGTCGCGACGTACCTCAAGGTCGGGACGACCGCCCTGGTGCTGGCGATGATCGAGGACCGGTTCATCACCAGCGAGCTGACCGTCGATGCGCCCGTGGCCGGGCTGCGGGCGATCTCGCACGACTCGTCGCTGCAGCACAAGGTGCGACTGGTCGACGGGCGTGAGCTCACCGGCGTCCAGCTGCAGCTCGAGTACCTCGACCTGGCGAAGAAGTACGTCGAGGATCGGTACGGCACCGACGCCGACCCGCAGACGGTCGACGTGCTCGCCCGCTGGGAGTCCGTCCTCGACCGGCTCGAGCGCGACCCGATGTCGCTCTCCGGGGAGCTCGACTGGGTCGCGAAGCTGCGGCTGCTGGAGCAGTACCGCCAGCGCGACGGACTCGCCTGGGACGACGCCAAGCTGCAGGTGATCGACTACCAGTACTCCGACATCCGGCCCGAGAAGGGGCTCTACCACCGACTGGTGGCCGGCGGCCGGATGGAGCGGCTGCTCGACGACCCGTCGATCGAGGCCGCGATGCACGACCCGCCGGAGGACACCCGGGCCTACTTCCGCGGCCGGTGCCTCGAGAGGTACGCCGAGCACGTCGCCGCGGCGTCGTGGGACTCGGTGATCTTCGACCTGCCGGGGCGGGAGTCGCTCCAGCGGGTGCCGACGATGGATCCGCTGCGCGGCAGCCGGGCCCACGTCGGCGAGCTTCTCGACCGGTGTGAGACGGCGGAGGCGTTGTTCACCGCTCTCACCCGCTGAGTGGGTAGGGTCGAGACATGGCGCAGGAGCAGAAGCAACCGCGGAAGTCCTCGGAGACCGACGAGGTCGTCGAGACCGCTCCGGAGAGCGACGTCGCCGAGCGCAAGGACGCGCTCGACAACGACGTCGACGACCTTCTCGACGAGATCGACGACGTGCTCGAGACCAACGCCGAGGACTTCGTGAAGTCCTTCATCCAGAAGGGCGGCGAGTAGGAGTGGGCGAGCGGAGCGAGTCCACCATCCCAAGCTGCACCCTCCGTGCCTCGTGCGCGCACGGAGCGAAGCGAGTACGTGCATGAGGGATCCGCGTCTCCCGGCGGCGTTCCTGCAGCCGGGCACCTCGTCGTTCTCGGACTTCCTGGCCGACCAGGCGCCCGACCTGCTGCCCGGCCGCCGCGCAGTACCGCAGGGACATGCAGGGGGCCAGGCCGGCGACCTCGCGCCGCACGGCACCACGATCGTCGCGGCCACGTTCGGCGGCGGCGTCGTCATGGCAGGTGACCGCCGCGCGACGATGGGCAACATCATCGCGCAGCGCGACATCGAGAAGGTCTTCCCGGCCGACGAGTTCTCCGCCGTCGGCATCGCCGGCAGTGCCGGGATCGCGGTCGAGATGGTGCGGCTCTTCCAGACCGAGCTCGAGCACTACGAGAAGATCGAGGGCACCACGCTCTCGATGGACGGCAAGGCCAACCGGCTCGCGGCGTTGATCCGCGGCAACCTCGGCATGGCGATGCAGGGGCTCGCGGTCGTGCCCCTCTTCGCCGGCTACGACCTGGCGTCGGACAGCGGCCGGATCTTCAGCTACGACGTGACGGGCGGCCGCTACGAGGAGACCGCCTTCCACTCGGTCGGCTCCGGCTCCCTCTTCGCCCGCGGGTCGCTGAAGAAGCTCTATCGCGCCGACCTCGACGAGTCCGGCTGCGTGACGGCCGTCGTGCAGGCGCTGTACGACGCCGCCGACGACGACTCGGCGACGGGTGGGCCCGACCTGACCCGGCGGATCTTCCCCGTCGTCCAGGTGATCACCGCCGACGGCGGGCGCAGGCTCGCCGACGCCGACGTCGCGGCAGTCGCCGACCAGGTGATCGCCGGCCGGATGGCGCGGCCCGACGGCCCCGTCGCGCCGCTCGTGGAAGGAGGTCAGGCCTGATGAGCATGCCCTTCTACGTCTCGCCCGAGCAGCTGATGAAGGACCGGGCCGACTTCGCGCGCAAGGGCATCGGCCGCGGCCGCTCGGTGGTGGCGGTCCAACACGCCGACGGCGTCCTCTTCGCGACCGAGAACCCCTCGCAGGCGCTCCACAAGGTCTCGGAGATCTACGACCGGATCGCCTTCGCCGCGGTCGGGCGCTACAACGAGTTCGAGAACCTGCGGATCGCCGGCGTACGCCTGGCCGACATGCGCGGCTACGCCTACGACCGGCGCGACGTCACCGGACGCGGTCTCGCGAACGCCTACGCCCAGACCCTCGGCACGATCTTCTCCAGCGGTGGTGAGAAGCCCTACGAGGTGGAGCTCTTCGTCGCCGAGATCGGAGACACCGCGGCCGACGACCAGCTCTACCGCCTGACGTACGACGGTCAGGTCGCCGACGAGCACGGGTTCGCCGTCATGGGCGGCGCCGCCGATGTGGTGGGTGGGTACCTCGAGGAGCGGTACACCGAGGGTGCCTCCCTCGCTGACGCCGTGCGGCTCGCCGTCGCCGCCCTCGGCCACACCGACGCCGACGACCGGGTCATCCCCGCGACCGACCTCGAGGTCGCCGTGCTGGACCGGACCCGGTCGCAGCCGCGCAAGTTCACCCGGCTCCGCGCCGCCCGCCTCGACGAGCTCCTCGGCGAGCGCGGCCCGGCCGAGCACGCGCCCGCCGACGCGGCAGGTGGGCCCGGTGCCGACGGCTCCGACGGCTCCGACGAGCCCCCCATCGCCCCGGTCTGAGCATGACGGACGGATAGTCCGTCACGTTCTGGTTGCGGATCGCCCGATCGACGACCAGTTCGTGACGGACTATCGCGAAGGCGGCCTCGAATACCGAATCTCAACGGTCCGGGGAGCGTCATCGCGGTGCGAACCACCACGCTGCGCCTAGGCTGACCTCGTGGACCGGCGGATCTTCGGGATCGAGAACGAGTACGGCGTGACGTGCACGTTCAAGGGGCAGCGCCGCCTGAGCCCCGACGAGGTGGCCCGCTACCTCTTCCGCAAGGTCGTGAGCTGGGGGCGCAGCAGCAACGTCTTCCTCCGCAACGGCGCGCGGCTCTACCTCGACGTCGGCAGCCACCCCGAGTACGCCACGCCCGAGTGCGACGACGTCGTCGACCTGGTCACCCACGACAAGGCGGGGGAGCGCGTCCTGGAGGGACTCCTCCTCGACGCCGAGCAGCGACTCCACGACGAGGGCATCGCCGGCGAGATCTACCTGTTCAAGAACAACACCGACTCGGCGGGCAACTCCTACGGGTGCCACGAGAACTACCTGGTCAGCCGCGCCGGCGAGTTCTCGCGGCTCGCCGACGTGCTCATCCCGTTCCTGGTGACCCGACAGATCATCGTCGGGGCCGGCAAGATCACGCAGACACCGCGGGGCGCGTCGTACTCCGTCTCCCAGCGGGCCGAGCACATCTGGGAGGGCGTCAGCAGCGCCACGACGCGCAGTCGCCCGATCATCAACACCCGCGACGAGCCGCACGCGGACGCGGAGAAGTACCGCCGGCTGCACGTGATCGTCGGTGACTCCAACATGAGCGAGACCACCACGATGCTGAAGGTCGCCAGCTGCGACCTCGTGCTGCGGATGATCGAGGAGGGCGTGGTGATGCGCGACCTCACGATGGAGAACCCGATCCGCGCCATCCGTGAGATCTCCCACGACGTCACCGGACGCCGCAAGGTGCGCCTGGCGAACGGGCGCGAGGCCAGCGCGCTGGACATCCAGCAGGAGTACCTCGCCAAGGCTCGCGACTTCGTCGACCGCCGCGAGATCAGCACGCCGGTCATCGAGCAGGCTCTCGATCTGTGGGAGCGCGGCCTCAAGGCCGTCGAGTCCGACGATCTCGGCCTCGTCGACCGCGAGATCGACTGGGTGATCAAGTGGAAGCTGATCGACCGCTACCGGGCGAAGCACGGCCTCCCGCTCGGCCACCCGCGGATCGCCCAGCTCGACCTGGCCTACCACGACATCCACCGCGGCCGCGGGCTCTACTACCTCCTCGAGAAGCGCGGCGCGGTCGCCCGGGTGGCGAGCGACCTCAGGATCTTCGAGGCCAAGTCGGTGCCCCCGCAGAACACCCGGGCACGCCTGCGTGGCGAGTTCATCCGCCGGGCCCAGGAGCGGCGGCGCGACTTCACCGTCGACTGGGTGCACCTCAAGCTCAACGACCAGGCGCAGCGCACCGTCTTGTGCAAGGACCCGTTCCGGGCGTACGACGAGCGCGTGCAGCGCCTGATCGACGGGATGTGAGCCGCGGTCAGGTTCCCCTCAGGCTCGACGGCTAGGGTGTCCGGGCTGGTGCACGAGGCCAGCACTGAGACCTGCACCCGAGCCCCGAGGTTGAACCGTGTCACGACGTCTCCGACGCCTTCCCGCCCTGCTCCTGCCGATCGCGCTGGCCACCACGCTGGTCGCCTGCGGCGACGAGGGCGGCGACAACGGCGGGTCGAGCTCCGGCGAGGCGCTGCACGGCATCGCCGTCACCGGGGACGTCGGCAAGGCGCCCAAGGTCGAGTGGAACGGTGAGCTCGACGTCGACGACACCGCCACCGAGGTCGTCACCGAGGGTGACGGCGAGGAGGTCGCCGACGGCGACCAGGTCGTGGCCAACATCTGGATCGGCAACGGCACGACGCAGGAGAAGGCGTACTCGACCTACGACGACAAGCAGCCGCAGACCGTGCCGGTCAGCGACTCGCTCAGCCCGGTCTTCAAGGACGCGCTGCTCGACCAGACGGTCGGCTCCCGGGTCGCGGTGACGACGACCGCCGAGGAGGCGTTCGGCGAGGCCGGCAACGCCCAGATGGGGATCGGCAACAAGGACACCGTCCTGCTGGTCGTCGACCTGATGGAGAAGTCGGTGGTGCTCGACGGGCCCGAGGGCGACGAGCAGGAGGCCCCGGCGTGGGCACCCGAGCTGACGACCGACGGTGACAAGATCACCGGCCTCGACTTCTCCAAGGCGCCCGAGCCCGACGGCAAGCTGAAGTCCGCGACCCTGATCCAGGGCGAGGGCGACGTCGTCGAGAAGGGCCAGACGATCACGGTCAACTACGTCGGCCAGGTCTACGGCGGCAAGGAGCCGTTCGACGAGAGCTACAGCGGCGAGCCCGCGTCGTTCGCCATCGGCGTCGGCCAGGTCGTGCCCGGCTGGGACAAGACGCTGGTGGGCCAGAAGGTCGGCAGTCGGGTCGTCATGGCGCTCCCGCCGAAGTGGGGCTACGGCAGCAAGGGCAACCCGCAGGCCGGGATCAAGGGCACCGACACGCTCTACTTCGTGGCCGACATCCTGGCCGCATCCTGATCCGTCGGGAAGGATCTGCAGCATGAGTGCTGCGAGGGGCAGGAAGAGCGAGCGCCTGCTCAATCTCCTCATCATGCTGCTGGTCCAGCGACACTTCGTCGCGAAGGACCGGATCCGGGACATCCTCTATCCGGGGATGTCGAACGACGCGTTCGAGAAGATGTTCGAGCGCGACAAGGAGGAGCTCCGCAGCCTCGGCGTGCCGATCGAGGTCGGCAGCCTCGACGTGTACTTCGACGACGAGCCCGGCTATCGGGTCCGCCCCGACCAGCTCTCGCTGCCCGACATCGAGCTCGCGCCCGACGAGGCGGCCGTGATCGGTCTCGCCACCCGCGTCTGGCAGCACGCCAGGCTCGCGGAGGCGACGACCGAGGCGGTGCGCAAGCTGGCCGCGTTCGGGGTCGACATCGACGAGTCGGCCCTCGACATCGCCGAGCCGCGGCTGTCCGCCGACGAGCCGTCGTTCGACGTCTTCTGGGAGGCGACCCAGGAGCGCACGCCGGTGCGGTTCGAGTACCGCCGCTCCGGCGCCACCCGCGCGTCGACGCGCAACCTCCAGCCCTGGGGCGTCGTCCGCTACTCCGGCCGGTGGTACGTCGTCGGCCTCGACACCGATCGCGGTGAGGAACGGGTGTTCCGCCTCTCCCGGGTCCAGGGCGAGGCCCACAAGGCCGGCTCGCCCGGTTCGTACGACGTCCCGCCCGGCACCGACGTCCGCGCCACCGCGATGCGGCTGGCGCCACCGCCACCGACGGGGGAGACCGCCGTGCTGGTGCGACGCGACGCCGGCCGCGGGCTGCGTCGCGACGCGATCTCCGTCGAGCCGGACGTGCGCGGACCCGACGACCGCACCGCCTGGGACCGGGTCCGGGTGGCGCGAGGGGGATCCGACGTCGCCGACGAGCTCCTCGGCTACGGCGCCGACGTCTACGTCGAGTCGCCGGACGAGGTCCGCAGGCTCGTCGTCGACCGGCTCCGCGCCGTCGTGGGCGCCGTCGGGGACCCCGCGTGAGCGCCCCCCAGCAGGCGGGCGCGAAGGACCAGGTCGCCCGGCTGCTCACCCTGGTGCCGTTCCTGCACGCCCGCGGCAAGGTCCGCCTCGACGACGCGGCCACGGCGCTCGGCGTCCCCGCCGACCAGGTGCTCGCCGACCTCAAGGTCCTGCTCATGTGCGGACTGCCCGGCGGCTACCCCGACGACCTCATCGACGTCGACCTCGACGCGCTGGAGGAGCCCGAGGGTGACGGCGTCATCCGCGTGACGAACGCCGACTACCTCGCGCGCCCGCTGCGGCTCACGCCGACCGAGGCGACCGCGATCATCGTCGCGCTGCGCGCGCTGCGCAGCAGCGCGGGGGAGGACACCCGCGCGGTCGTCGACCGGGCCCTGGCCAAGCTCGAGGCGGCCGCCGCCCACGGGTCCGGCGCCCCGCGGATCGACCCCGGCGAGATCCCCGGCGGCCCGGACCTGGTCCGTCTGGAGGCCGAGCTGCGGCGTGCAGCCGACGCCCGCCGCCAGCTCCGACTGCGCTACTACGTGCCCTCCCGCGACGAGCTCTCCGAGCGCGTGGTGGACCCGCGGGGCATCGTCACCGCCCACGGCTACACCTATCTGGACGCGTGGTGCCACGGCGCGGAGGCGCCGCGCCTCTTCCGTCTCGACCGGATCGAGGCCGCCGAGGTGCTCGACAGCGAGATCGTGACGGACCCCGAGCCGCCCCGCGACCTCGCCGACGAGGGCTTCTTCCCGCGCTCGCCCGACTCGACGCTGGCGACGATCGAGCTCGATCCCGCCGCCCGCTGGGTGGTGGAGTACTACCCCGTCGAGGCCGTGCGCCCGAAGCGCGGCGGCCGCCTGGAGGTCGATCTGGTCATCGCCAACGAGCGGTGGCTGCAGCGTCTGCTGCTCCGACTGGCGCCTCACGCACGCGTCGTCGCGCCGCCCGAGTACGCCGCGTCGTACGTCGCGGCCGCCCGCGACGCGCTCGGCCTCTACGGCCCAGAGCCGATCTGACCACCAGCCGGGCTACCATGGGACCCGCCCAACTTCGCACGTGAGGAACGACATGCACCCGCTGATCGCTGGACTCGGCACGACCGAGCTCCTCATCATCCTCGCCGTCATCATCCTGCTCTTCGGCGCCGCCAAGCTCCCCGAGCTGGCGCGTGGCAGCGGCCGCGCCCTGCGCATCTTCAAGGCGGAGACCAAGGGCCTCATGGACGACGACCAGGCCCCGGAGAAGACCGAGGCCCAGCGCGAGCTCGAGGCCAAGCAGGCCGAGATCGACGCGAAGCAGGCCGAGATCGACGCGGAGCGCGAGCGGCTGCACCGCAACGACGGCGCCTGAGCAACCACCGCAGGTGTCCCTCACCGCTGTCTTCGACTACTTCTCCGTCCGGCCGCGCCACCCCGTCGGCGACGACGGACGGATGGCGCTCTCCGACCACTTCCGGGAGCTGCGCGCGCGGCTGCTGCGCTCGGTGCTGGTGCTCGTCGTGGTCTTCGGCGTCGCGCTCTTCTTCTACGACCAGCTCGCGGACCTGATCCGGGTCCCGTACGACGACGCGGTCGAGCGCCTCGACGGCAAGGTCACCTCCGAGCTGACCGTCAACGACGTCACCGGCCCGCTGATGCTCCAGCTGAAGCTGTGCGGCATCGTCGCGGTCATCGTGTCGAGCCCCTACTGGCTCTACCAGATCTGGGCGTTCATCCTCCCGGGCCTGCACCCGAGCGAGAAGAAGTGGTCGCGGATCTTCGTGGCGATCGCCGGTCCGCTGTTCTTCGCCGGCGTGGCGCTCGCCTACTACGTGATGCCCAAGGCGCTCGAGGTCCTCATCGGCTTCACGCCGGCCGAGGCGACCAACCTGGTCGACTTCGCGAAGTTCTTCTCGTTCCTGGCCCGCATGTTCCTCGTCTTCGGGATCGCCTTCCAGATCCCGCTCTTCGTCGTCATGCTCAACCTCGCCGGCGTGATCTCGGGCAAGGCGCTGGGCCGCTACCGGCCGTGGATCGTCCTCGGCACGTTCGTCTTCGCGGCCGTCGCGACCCCGTCGACCGATCCCTTCTCGATGGTGATCCTCGCGGTGCCGATGCTGGTGCTGTTCTTCGTCGCCGAGCTGCTGGCGCGGCTGATCGACCGGCGCCGCAGGCGCGGCAAGGAGTCCACCGACAACTGGGCAGACGACGAGGTCTCGCCCCTGTGACCGACCGCCCGACCGCGGTCGACCCCTTCGACCTCCCCGACTGGCTCGGCGTCGCGGACGTGACGTGGACGGCCCGTGCCGGCCTCCGCACCGGGTACGCCGTCGCCGGCCAGCTCGACGCGGACGGAGAGGCCTCGCTCCCGTGCGACCTCCTCGCGGTCGACGACGCCTACCCGGCTCCGGTCGCCTCCGACGGCGTACGCCTCGCCTCCCACCAGGCGTGGCGGCACGGCGAGGTCCACCTCGTCGAGCGGGGCGGGCGGCTCACGCTCGCGGTGCCCGGCACGTCGTTCTCCGCCGACCGGGTCCTCGACGCCGTCGGCCGGCTGGCCCGTGCGGTCGGTGCCTCCGCGGAGCGGTACTCCGTCCGGCTGCGGATCGGCGACGCGCGCACTACTCTTCGGCCGTGACCGGCACCGGCGACATCGCGCTCCTCACCAACCCGACGGCGGGGAAGGGGCGCGGGGCGAAGGCACGGGACGCGGCACTCGCGAGGCTCCGGGAGGCCGGCGTCATGCCCCGCACACTCGAAGGGCGCGACGCCGACGAGAGCCTCGACCTGGCGCGCCGCTGCGTCGCCGACGGCGTGGACACGCTCGTGGTGGTCGGCGGCGACGGCATGGCGCACCTCGGCGTGCAGGCGGTCGCCGGCACGGAGACCGCGCTGGGCATGATCCCGGCCGGCACCGGCAACGACGTCGCCCGCTACTTCGACCTGCCCCGCAAGGACCCCCGCGCGGCCACCGAGCGGCTGCTGACCGGCAGGCGGCGCCGCGTCGACCTCGCCCGCAGCGGTGCCAAGCACTACCTGACCGTGCTCGCGGCCGGCTTCGACGCGATCGTCAACGAGCGCGCCAACCGGATGACCTGGCCGAAGGGCCAGATGCGCTACAACATCGCGACCCTGGCCGAGCTCCGCGTCTTCGAGCCGATCCCGTACACCCTCGACCTCGACGGCGAGACCCGCCACCTCGAGGCGATGCTGGTCGCGGTCGGCAACGGTCCGTCGTTCGGCGGCGGCCTGCGGATCACCGAGGGCGCCCTCCTGGACGACGGCCTGCTCGACGTCGTCGTCATCAGGCCGATGAGCAAGCCCGGGCTGATCCGCACCTACCCCAAGCTCTTCAAGGGCACCCACGTCACCCACCCCGCCTACGAGCACCATCGGGTCCGCTCGGTCACCGTCGCTGCCCCGGGCATCGTGTCGTACGCCGACGGCGAGCGCTTCGGCGCGCTGCCGCTGACCGTCGAGTGCGCGCCGGGTGCCCTCACCGTCGTCTGCTGACCCGCCACCTAGGCTGGCCCAATGACCACCCCAGCGAGCCGCGTGCCTCCCCCGCTGCGCTCCTCCGGCCCACGCCTCGCCGGGGACCCCGGATGAGCACCGGCGAGCTGTCCCCGGCCGAGCGGTACGCCGACTACCGCAAGCACCGAGACCACCCGGTGCTCAAGGACTTCGCCGGGCTCTACGACTTCCCCCTCGACGACTTCCAGCGGCGGGGCTGCGAGGCGATCGAGGAGGGCCGCGGCGTGCTCGTCGCGGCGCCGACCGGGTCGGGGAAGACCATCGTCGGCGAGTTCGCCGTGCACCTGGCGCTCCAGACCGGCCGCAAGGCCTTCTACACGACCCCGATCAAGGCGCTGTCGAACCAGAAGTTCAACGACCTCGTCGACCGCTACGGTCCCGAGCAGGTCGGCCTGCTCACCGGCGACAACGTCGTCAACGGCGAGGCACCGATCGTGGTCATGACCACCGAGGTGCTGCGCAACATGCTCTACGCCGGGTCGCGCACCCTGCTCGGCCTCGGCTTCGTCGTGATGGACGAGGTGCACTACCTCGCCAACCGCGAGCGCGGCGCGGTCTGGGAGGAGGTGATCATCCACCTCCCGGACTCGGTCGCGCTGATCTCCCTGTCCGCGACCGTGTCGAACGCCGAGGAGTTCGGCGACTGGCTGGAGACGGTCCGCGGGGACACCACCGTGATCGTTGAGGAGCGCCGTCCGGTGCCCCTCTACCAGCACGTCATGGTCGGCAAGCGGCTGCTGGACCTCTTCGCCTCCTCCGACGTCGACGCGGCCGCCGGCTTCGTCAAGGAGGGCGCCCCGGTCAACGACGAGCTGCTCAAGGTGGCCCGCGACGACTGGGCCAGCACCCGCATGCGCGACCGCCGGTCGCCGCGCGACCGCAACCGCCGCGGCACCAGCAAGTACAACGTCGGCAACGGACGCCGCGTCTGGATCCCGAGCCGGGTCGACGTGATCGACCGGCTGGACCGAGAGGGGCTGCTCCCGGCGATCGTCTTCATCTTCAGCCGCGTCGGCTGCGACGCGGCCGTCACCCAGTGCCTCAGCGCCGGCGTCCGGCTCACCACACCGGAGGAGCGCGACGAGATCTACACCTTCGTCGAGGCTGCCTGCGGCCACCTCCCGTCCGAGGACCTGCACGTGCTCGGCTACCACGACTTCCTCGACGGCCTGACGCGAGGCGTCGCCGCCCACCACGCCGGCATGCTGCCGACGTTCAAGGAGTGCGTGGAGGAGCTCTTCGTGCGCGGCCTGTGCAAGGTCGTCTTCGCCACCGAGACCCTCGCGCTCGGCATCAACATGCCGGCCCGCACGGTCGTCATCGAGAAGCTCGACAAGTGGAACGGCGAGACCCATGCGGCGATCTCGCCGGGGGAGTACACCCAGCTCACGGGCCGTGCCGGGCGCCGCGGACTCGACGTCGAGGGCCACGGCGTCGTGCTCTGGCAGCCAGGGATGAACCCCCGCGAGCTCGCCGGCCTCGCCTCCACGCGCACCTACCCGCTCCGGTCGTCCTTCCGCCCGTCGTACAACATGGCCGTCAACCTCGTGCACCAGTTCGGTCGGGCCCGGTCGCGGGAGCTGCTGGAGCAGTCGTTCGCGCAGTTCCAGGCAGACAAGGCGGTCGTGGGGCTAGCACGGCAGCTGCACAAGGCAGAGGAGGCACTCGACGGCTACCGCGAGGCGGCGACCTGCGACCGCGGCGACTTCATGGAGTACGCCGACCTCCGCCGCCGCATCAACGACGCCGAGAAGGGCGCCAGCAAGGCGCGGAAGGCCGACCTCCGCGAGGAGGCGATCGAGTCACTGCGGGCGCTGCGGCCCGGCGACGTGATCATGGTGCCGACCGGCAAGTTCGCAGGCTGGGCCGTGGTCGTCGACCCCGGCTGGTCGCCGGAGGGGCCGCGACCGTACGTCGTGACGTCCGACCGTCAGGCGCGTCGCCTGGCGATGATCGACTTCCCGGCGCCGGTCGAGGCGCAGGGCAAGGTGCGGATCCCGAAGAGCTTCAACGGCCGCAACCCGCAGATGCGGCGCGACCTGGCCTCCGCGCTGCGGTCGAAGACCCACGACTTGGCGCCGCCGCGGCTCGCGAAGCAGGGCGGGCGGCACCACGACGCCTCCCGGACGCACGCCGACGAGGAGATCTCGCGGCTGCGGGCGGAGCTGCGCGCCCACCCGTGCCACGACTGCCCCGACCGCGAGGACCATGCCCGCTGGGCCGAGCGGTGGATCAAGCTCGACAAGGACGCCCGGACCCTGCGCAGGCGGGTCGAGCAGCGCACCAACACGGTCGCGCGGCAGTTCGACCGCGTCTGCGACGTGCTCACCGCGCTCGACTACCTCGAGGGCGACACGATCACCGATCGCGGCCGGCACCTGATGCGGCTCTACTCCGACATGGACCTCGTCGCCGCGGAGTCGATGCGCCTCGGGCTGTGGGACGACCTGTCGCCGTCCGGGCTCGCCGCGGCGCTGTCGGTGCTGGTGTTCGAGGCCCGCCGCCCCGACGACGCCTCCTCGCCACGCCTGCCCGGCGGGGCGATCCGGGAGGCGATCGGCGAGATGGTGAAGCTCTGGGGCGGCCTCGACGCTCTCGAGCGCGACCACAAGCTCGACTTCCTGCGCGCGCCCGACCTCGGCTTCGCCTGGGTCGCCTTCCGCTGGGCGGAGGGCGACGACCTCGACGACGTGCTGATGGTGAGCGACCTCGCGGCAGGCGACTTCGTGCGCTGGATGAAGCAGCTCGTCGACCTCGCCGGCCAGGTCGCCGACGCCGCCGGACCGGGCCCGGTGCGGGAGACCGCGCGGCAGGTCATCGCGGCGCTCCGGCGCGGCGTCGTGGCCTACTCCAGCCTGGCCGACGACGAGGAGTAGGGCGCTTCGCCGTGCGAGCCCCGGATATAGTTGCCATGGTTAGCAAATTCGTGGTTTCCTCGGCTCGTGCATCCCAGTGACCTCCCTCCGCCGTCAGCGGGATTCCTGGTCTGGCACCTGGCGATGCGCTGGCGTGCCGAGCTCGACCGCGCGCTCGCCGCACACGGACTCACCTCTGCCCAGTACGCCGTGCTCGCCTCGCTCCATGCACTGACCACGGGCGGGGCGCGTCCCAGCCAACGCGAGCTGGCCGACTTCGCGAGCCTGGAGCCGATGTACGTCTCCAAGCTCGTCACCGCACTCGAGAGGTCCGGCCTGGTGCGCCGCGCAACCCATCCGGACGACAGCCGCGCCGTACAGCTGGAGATCACCGCGGCCGGGGACGCGGCGGTGAGGGCCGCGCGGGCACAGGTGCGCGCGATCGACGACGACCGGCTCCGCGTGCTCGGCGGACCCCGGAGCGCGGAGTCCGAGGCGCTCCGTGCGTCACTGGAGCGCCTGTTGCGCGACACCGAGGGTCGGCGGGACCGACTCGCACGACCGGCCGACGCGGGCTGACGACACCCGGGTGGCGACACCCGGCTTCGGTTCACACTCATAGTTGCCATGTTTATCAAATAGGAAGGGATGCACATGAACCCGTCGCTGCGAACGATCCTCGCCGGACTCGCGGGCGGCCTGGCCTTCGTGCTGGGCACCTTCATGACGTTCCGGCTCCTCGGTGGGGCGCAGGAAGGTCGCCAGGGACTGTTGTTCGACCCCGAGACACAGTCGGCGAAGGTGATCGCGGTGTGGAAGGAGATCGAGCCGCTGCCACGGATCACCGAGACGCCCCTGCTGATCCTGGGCGGGTTGCTGCTCCTCGGCATCGCGTACGCCGTCCTCTACCGGGCTCTCTCGCCCGGCTGGCCCGCGGGCACGCACCGACGTGCCGTGCGGATGGCGCTGGTGATCTGGCTCGGTGGCGTCTTCGCGGAGCTCATGGGGCCGTTCAACGTGCTGCACTCGCCGCTCGCCCTGAGCGCTCTCTCAGTGCTGTTCTGGGCGGTCTGCGCCGTCCTCGAGGGGTACGCCATCGTTCTCGTCTCGGGGCAGGGGGCCTCGTGAGGGCGGCCCGGATCCTGGTGATCGGCGCGACCGGCCGCACCGGGCGGCTGGTGGTGGCCGAGGCGCTCGCGCGGGGACATCGGGTGACCGGGTTCGCCCGGCGCCCCGAGATGGTCGCCACCGAGCACCCGGCGTTGACGGTCCTCGGGGGCGACGGCCTCCGAGGTGACGAGGTCACCGCGGCCGTCGCTCATCACGATGCCGTGGTCTCCATCGTCGCGAGCGGAAGCGTCCGACGTACGACCGTCAACCAGACCGTCGCCCGCCACCTGGTTGCTGCGATGGGGGAGCACGGCACGTCACGGCTGGTCGTCACCAGCAGTCACGCGCTCGTGGCGACCCGGCCACCCGTGCTGGCGCCCTTGGTCCGGTCGGTGCTGCGTCATCCGTTCGCGGACGCACGCGAGATGGAGCGGATCGTTCGCGGCTCCGGGCTCGACTGGCGCATCGTGCGACCCACCAGGCTCGTCGATGCGCCGGCCCGAGGCGCCGTCGTCCGCGCCCCCGACGGTGCCGACTTCGCGACGGGCGCCTCCGTGCTCCCGCGCGCCGACCTGGCCGCGACGATCCTCGACGTCCTCGAGGACGACCGCCTCACCCGGATGGCGGTGGAGATCACCGGCATCGCCCACACCGACCGAGGAGACCGAGATGGACGTCATCGACCCGAGTGACGTGATCGACGGCCTGGCCGCGGCCTGGGCCGCGGGTGACGCCGACGCGTACGCCGCACTCTTCACCGACGACGCCGACTACGTCGCCTTCGACGGGACCCGGATGGTCGGGGCCCGGCAGATCGCGGACGGACACCGGGCGCTGTTCGCGGGCATCATGCGTGGTTCGCGGATGACGCATCGCGAGCCGGGGGTGCGCCACCTCACCGACGACGTCGCGGTCGTCTGCACGATCGGCGGCATCGTGATGCGATGGCAGAGGGGACCCGAGCCCTCCGGCAAGCGCCTCTCCACGGTGACCTACGTGCTGGTGCGCGACGGCGAGCGATGGCGCGCGGCGGCGTTCCAGAACACGCGGTACCGCCCCTGGGCGCGGACGCTGGTGGGCCGGGTGCTGACGAAGCTGGACCGCGCGCAGTGAAGCAGGCGTTCCTCGAGGCGTGGTCCGACGTCGCCTGGGCCGGTGGGTTCGTGCGTCAGCACGTGATCCTGCTGCTGGCGCTGGGCGCCCTCCCGGCGACGGCGCGAACGCTCTACGCCGGGGATCCCGGCCGCGCCATCCTGGTCTCGGGACCCGCCGAGACCCTCATCGGGCTCGTCCGCATGCTGTCGCTGGGGCTCGTCGTCGCCCTCGGGTGGCGCTCCGAGCGCCCTCCCCCCGGGACCGCGCCCACCTGGTGGGGGGCGATCCGGGCACTCGGCCGCTACCTGAGGCGCGACTGGGACCGGTGCCTGCTCGGCCTGCTGATCGCAACGCTCCTGCTCGCCGCGGTCAGCGTGGGCCTCGACCAGCTCGCGCGCGGCGTCGGGCGGCTCGTCGACGCCCCGCGCGCCGGACCGATGACCTCGTTCGCGCTGCGCAACCTGGTCACGATCACCCTGACCTACCCGTTGCTCTACGCCCTCGTGCGACCTGCGGTGGTCAGGACCTGACCGGGTCAGCCGATGGCGTCCCGGACCGCCACGTCACCGTTGACGAGGTTCCACTGCTGCCCGATGGCGGCAGGCGCGTCGAGGGTCGCGGCCAGGACGGTGGCGACGTCCGCCCGCGTGACGTCGCCCCGGACCACGTCGGGCCCCAGGCTCACCAGGCCGGTGCCGGCGTCGTCGGTCAGCCGGCCGGGGCGGACGATCGTCCAGTCGAGGCCGCTGGACCGCAGGGCCGCGTCGGCATCACGCTTGGCCTCGACGTACGCCCGCCAGACGTCGCCCGTGTCGGGCGGCAGCGCGTCGTCGACGCCGATGGCGGACACCTGGACGAAGCGGCGGATCCCGGCCGAGCGGGCGCCCTCGATCGACTTCAGCGACCCCTCGAGGTCCACGGTGCGCTTGCGCTCGATGTTGCCGTCCGGTCCGCCACCCGCGGCGAAGACCACCGCGTCGCAGCCCGCGAACGCCGCCGCGAACGCCGAGGCGTCCTGCGTCTCGATGTCGAGCAGGCGCACCTCGGCGCCCAGGTCCTCCAGGTCGGCCCGGTAGGCCTCCCGTCGGACCAGGGCGACGACGTCGTGCCCGGTGCGGCGGAGCTCGGGAATCAGCTGTCGGGCCACCTGGCCGTGGCCCCCGACGATCGCGATGCGGCTCATGAGCCCACGCTACGGTCCGGTCCCAACGAGGGTGACAGCTATCGGCAGAGCACCTCGGTCAGGCGCTGGACCGGCGACTCGATGCCCCACCTCGTGCCGAGCTCGGCCACTCGCGCGAGGTCCCGCGGCTCTCGGGGGAGCCGGGTGTCCGGCGCTCGGAGATCGAGGTCCCGGGCGACCGCGACGACCTGCGGTGCGACCTCGAGATAGTCGGCCGCCGCCTTGATCTTCCCGCGCGGTCCGGGGCCCATGTCCGCGCCCGGGTCCACGGCGGCCGCGACGATCCCGTCCATGTCGCCGAACCGGCCGAGCAGCGTGGCCGCGGTCTTCTCGCCGATGCCCGCCACCCCCGGGAGCCCGTCCGACGCGTCGCCGCGCAGCGTCGCGAAGTCGGCGTACTGCGCAGCGTCGATGCCGTACTTCTCGCGCACCCAGTCGTTCGTGACACGCTCGTGCTTGCCGACGCCGCGGGCGATGTAGAGGACCCGGACGTCGCGCGCGTCGTCGACGAGCTGGAAGAGGTCACGGTCGCCGGTCACGACGTCGACCGGCTGCCGCGCCTGGGTCGCGAACGACCCGATCACGTCGTCGGCCTCGTAGCCGTCCACACCGGCCACGCACAGGCCGAACGCCTCCAGCACGTCGAGGATGATCGGCACCTGCACCTCCAGTGGGTCCGGCACCTCCTCGACGTCCGGGGCGCCGTTGCGCTCAGCGACCACCCGGTGCGCCTTGTAGGACGGCAGCAGGTCGACCCGCCACTGCGGGCGCCAGTCGTTGTCCCAGCAGCAGACCAGGTCGCTCGGCCGGTAGTCCGCGACCAGCCGGGAGATGAAGTCGAGGAAACCCCGCACCGCGTTGACCGGCGTGCCGTCCGGCGACTTGATCTCGGGGACGCCGAAGAACGCGCGGAAGTACATCGACGCGCTGTCGAGGAGCATCAGCCGGCCGGACTGCGAATCGGTCACCGCCGCATCCTCGCACGACTTCACGGCTAGTCTGTCGGCCGTGAGCCAGTCCGAACTCGAAGCCACGGACCGCAGGATCCTCGAGCTGCTCGCCAGCGACGGCCGGATGTCCTTCACCGATCTGGGCAAGGCGACCGGGCTCTCGACGTCCGCGGTGCACCAGCGGGTCAAGCGGCTCGAGCAACGCGGACTGATCCGCGGGTACGGCGCGAGCATCGACCACGAGCAGCTCGGGCTGCCTCTCACGGCCTTCATCTCGATCCGCGCCATCGATCCGTCGCAGCCCGACGACTCCCCGGAGCGGCTGCGCGGGATCGCCGAGATCGAGTCCTGCTGGTCGGTCGCCGGCGACGAGTCCTACATCCTCAAGGTCCGCGTCGCCGCGCCGACCGACCTCGAGGACCTGCTCGCCCGGATCCGCGCCGCGGCCAACGTCTCGACGCGCACCACGATCGTGCTGTCCACGCCCTACGAGGGCCGACCGGTCACCTGACACGGGCTCGTCCGACACCTCTGCGGGCGGTGCGGACTCGGCCCACGCCGTCCCCGGCGGGGTGGGCGAAACGTCGACATGTCCGGAAGGCGCCGGGGGTTCTCGGGTTCTTCCCTCGCTTCTCGGGTGTTGCAATGCCCCAGAGGTCCATGAATACTCGGTGCACCGGGTATTCCCGCGCCAGGAGTGACACGTGGTGCGCCACCCGGCGTCGGCCGGCTCACCAGGCCTGCAGCGCCGCCGTACGACGCGACGCCTCGGCGACCTCGGCCGCCTTCAGGTCGGCGGCCGAGAGGTCGGCGTGGGAGGCCCACCACGCCTGCCCCGCAGCGGGCAGCGTGTGGATCGGGTCGTAGTACTCGTAGGTCCTGGTGAGGGCGTCGGCCGACGCCGCCTCGATCGAGGTGCGGTAGTTCTTCGTCCAGTAGGAGATGCCGTGCTCGGCGTCGTACGACGTCAGCTGGTGCACCCAGCGCTTGCCGACGAACGGGACGTCGCACACGATGCGCGGGGTCGCGAAGCCCGGGAGGTAGCCCATGATGTGGTGCTGCAGCCGCTGCGCGTCGGCGACCGAGACCCGCCAGTGCTCCGAGAACGGGATCATGTCGCACATGTAGAAGTAGTAGGGCATGACCTGCGCGCCGTCGAGCAGCCGGAAGCAGAGGTCGAGCAGCGCGTGCGGGTCGGCGTTGACCCCGTTGAGCAGCACGCCCTGGTTGCGCACGTCGCGGACCCCCGCCTCGAGCATCGCCGCGGACGCCCGCGCGACCAGCGGGGTGATCGAGTTGGCGTGGTTGGCGTGCGTGTGGATCGCGAGCGAGACACCGCGGGAGCGGGCGAGGCCGGCGACCCGCGAGACGCCGTCGACCACGTCGTCCTGCAGCCAGTGCTGGGGCAGCCCGATCAGCGCCTTGGTCGCGAGCCGGATGTCGCGGATGTTCTCGATCTCGAGCAGCCGGGTGAGGAAGTCCTCCAGCCGCGGCCACGGCATGTTGGCCACGTCTCCACCGGAGACGACGACGTCGCGGACCTGCGGCGTACGACGCAGGTAGTCGAGCATCGTGCCGAGGCGGTCCTGGGGCTTGCCGGCGAACTTGAGCTTGTCGACGGTCGGCGTCGAGTTGCCGACCAGGTCCATGCGGGTGCAGTGCCCGCAGTACTGCGGGCAGGTCGGCAGCAGCTCGGCGAGCACCTTCGTGGGGTAGCGGTGGGTGAGCCCCTCGGCCACCCACATGTCGTGCTCGTGCAGCGAGTCGCGGGTGGCGTGTGGGTGCGACGGCCAGTCGGTGCGCCGGTCGGAGAACACCGGGATCATGTAGTGCCGGATCGGGTCGCCGTAGAAGGCGTCGGTCATCGACCCGGGACCGCCCGGAACGAAGGTGGGCACCATCGTGTTCATCATCTGCGGCGGCACGAGCATCGACATCGTGGCCCGCTCGGCCTGGTCGCGCTCGAGGTCGGCGTAGAAGCGCTCGTCGAGCAGGTCGCCCATCAGCTCGCGCAGCTGCTTGAGGTTCTTCACGCAGTGGGCCCGCTGCCACTGCACGGACTCCCACTCGGCGGCCGTGACGTCGCGCCACCCCGGGAAGCGGGTCCAGTCGGGCTCGACCAGCTCGGCGCGCCGGTAGGGGTAGGGCTGGCCGGTCTGGTCCTCGACGAGCGCTGCGATGGACGTCTCGATGCTCATGCGCGTACTCGCTTCGCTCCGTGCGCGCCTGAGGCTCGGGATGCGCCGTGTTGAATGATTCGCTCGCTGCGCTCGCTCATGTCTCTGAGGGTAGGCGTGGATCTTGCGGTCGTGCAAACGAAACGCCGCAGATCCTGCGGTCAGAGCAGCGCGCTGGCCGCCAACGTACGGCGCACCGCGGGGTCGTCGGCCGCGACGCCGTACCGCCGCAGGTAGACGGTCTCGACCAGGTCGCGCAGGGCGGGCTCCGGCTCGTCGGCGAGCGGGGTGTCCATCAGCAGCAGTCGCGGCGCGTGGCCGTCGTCGTGCGGGGGGAGGTACTCCCGCACCGGCCGCAGCCGACCGCCGAGGCGCTCGTAGAAGACGATCCGCCGGCGGTGCTCGTCCACCGACGCGGGGGAGAGGCCCGGTTCCTCGGGGTCCTCGACGTCCCAGACGAGCCGGGTGCGCCCGTCGGCGGCGAGCCGCTCGGTGAGCAGCCGCCACATCGCCGACCCGGTGCCGCGGCCGCGACGCCCGACGGCGTAGTAGCGCAGGAACGTCCACGTCGTCCCGGCGAGGTCGCGCACGAGCGCCAGCCCGGCCGGTCCCTCGTCGTCGATCAGCACGAGCATCCGGTCGACCGCGAGGTCGTCGAAGGGCGCGCGCAGCTCGGCCGGGAACGCGCCCTCGTAGATCGCGCGCACGTCCTCGCGCTGTTCCGCCGTCAGCGACGACGCGTCGACCAGGCTCACCTCTCCCAGACCACCTCTCCGGCCAGCACCGTCGAGAGCACCTCGATGTCGCGGATCCCGGCCGGGTCGACGGTAGCGGGGTCGTCGGAGAGCACCGCGAGGTCGGCGTACTTCCCGACCGCGATCGTGCCGCGGTCGCGCTCCGCGTGGGAGGCGTACGCCGAGCCGAGCGTGTACGCCGTGAGCGCCTCGAGGCCGCCGATCGCCTCCTCCGGGCCGCAGGGCAGTCCACCGTCGGTCAGCCGGTTGACCATGTCGTGCATCCCGCGCAGCGGCGCCCCGTCGACGACCGGCCGGTCGGAGCTGCCCGGCGGGGTGAGGCCGGCGTCGAGCAGCGACCGGTAGCGGTAGGCCCAGCCGGCGCGCTCCGGGCCGAGCGCGCGGAGCATGCCGTCGCCGATCTCGCCGACGAACCGGCCCTGGGGCACCGGGACGACGCCGAGCGCGGCCGCGCGCGCGACCTGGTCGGGCCGGGAGACCCCGAAGTGCTCGACGCGGTGGCGCACGTCGGGCCGCGGCCAGCGTCGCTGCGCCTCCTCGACGGCGTCGAGCACGAGGTCGATGGCGGCGTCGCCGATCGCGTGGGCCGCGACCCGCCAGCCGGAGCGGTGCGCCTCGACGATCCGGCTTCGGAGCGCGGCGGCGTCGCCCTGGAGGAAGCCGCGCTCGCCGGGGGTGTCGGCGAAGTCCTCGGTCATCGCGCAGGTGTGCCCGATGAGCGAGCCGTCGCTGAAGATCTTCACCGGACCGATCCGCAGGCGGTCGTCGCCGAGGCCGGTGCGGATGCCGAGGTCCAGGCCGAGCGTGAGGTCGTCGGACTCGTGCGCGGGGAGCTCGTGCAGGACGTCGGCCGCCACCATCAGCTCGACCCGCACCGGCAGCCGGCCCAGGTCGCGGGCGCGCTGGTAGGCCGCCACCTCGACCGGGCTCTTGCCGATCCAGCCGCCGCCGACGCCCGCCTCCGTGACGCTGGTGAGACCCTGCGACAGATAGACCGCCCCGGCGCGCTCGATCGCGTCGACCAGCGTGTCGACGGGGTAGGGGAGGACCAGCCGGTTGAGCAGCTGCTGGGCCTGCTCCTGGAGCAGGCCGGTCGGCCGGCCGGACGCGTCGGTGACCACGAGGCCGCCGGGGACGTCGACGGGGGCCTCGGCGATGCCGAGCTCCGCGAGCAGCGGCCCGTTGACCACGCACATGTGGCCCGAGGTGTGCTTGAGCCACACGTTCCGGCCCGGCGCGGCGCGGTCGAGCGCGTCGCGGTCGGGGTGCGCACCGATCTTGTTCTCGTCGTACCCCGCCCCGACGATCCACTCGCCCTCGGGCGCCTCGGCGGCCCGTCTCGCGATCGCGTCGTAGAGCGCGTCGAGCGTCGGCACCCGGAGGTCGACCTCGGCCAGGGAGAGGCCGTACCACGCCATGTGGTTGTGCGCGTCGTGGAAGCCCGGAGTGACGACGGCGCCACCGAGGTCGACGGTGCGGTGGGCGGCCACCTCCTCGAGGGCGACGACCCGGTCGCGCCAGATCGCCACGGCGCTCACGACGTCGTCGTGGGCGGGCCCCTCGAGCGTGCGCACCCGGGCGTTGGTCAGCAGCAGGTCCGCCTTCACAGCTTGCTCTTCTCGACCCGGTGCGACGGCGTCAGAGGCAGGTCGTCGCGGAACTCCCAGAGGCGCGGCACCTTGAACCCCGCGAGCCGCTCCTCGCACCACGCCGTCAGGGCCTCGGAGGACGCGCCCGGTGCCACGACGTACGCCTTGACCTCCTCGCCCCGGATCTCGTCCGGTACGCCGACCACCGCGGCCAGCCGGACCGCGGGGTGGGCGAGCAGCACCTCCTCGACCTCGCGCGCCGCGACGTTCTCGCCGCTGCGGCGGATCATGTCCTTCAGGCGCCCGGTCAGGTAGACGCGGCCCCGGTCGTCGAGCCGCGCCAGGTCCCCGGTGGGGAACCAGCCGCCGACGAACGGGTCGGGGTGGCCCAGGTAGCCGTCCATCATCCCGGGCCCCCGCAGCCACATCTGGCCGTCGTCGTCGATGCGCACCTCGCGGTGCGCGGCGGGGCGCCCCAGGCAGCCGGTGCCGACGAGCTCGTCGTGGTCGGCGGGGGAGACGCGGAGGTCGGCGCCGGTCTCGGTCATGCCGAACGCCTCGAACCAGGGCACGCCCCACCGCTCCTCGAGGTCCGAGTGCAGTGCGGTGGGGATGGCCGAGCACTGCACCGCGCGCACCCGGTGGTCCCGATCGGCGGGGTCGGGCGGGATCTTCAGCAGCAGCGTCGGCATCGCCGCGAGGCAGTAGAAGTAGGTGACCTCGTGGCGGCGCACCGCCTCCCAGAAGCTCGAGGGGTGGAAGCCGTCGAGGACGACCAGGTGGGCGCCGGACATCAGCGCGGTGACGACGTTCCACATCGGGTCGAGGTAGAAGAACGGCTGCGCGGTGAGCATGACGTCGTCGGAGGTGATGCGCGGGAACTCCTCGACCAGGCTGGCGGCCAGCGTCGTCCAGTACCGGTGGGAGAGCAGGCAGCCCTTGGGCCGACCGGTGGTGCCCGAGGTGTACTGGACGTTGACGATCGTCGCGGCGTCGACCGGGCCCTGCTCGAACTCGCCATCCGGCTCCAGCGCGTCGACCAGCACCACCGCCGGCGCGGGCGCCAGCGCGCGCAGACGCTCGGCGTACGCCGAGGAGGTGACCGCCAGTCGCACGTCGGCGTCGTCGAGGAGGTGCTGGGCGTCGACGGTCCGGTAGCGGACGTTCAGCGGCACGATCGCCGCGCCGAGCCGGGCGAGCGCCAGCCAGACCAGCGGGAACTCCGGCTCGTTGTCGAGCATCACCGCGACCCGGTCGCCCGCGGCCACGCCGCGTTCGCGCAGCGCCTGGGCCAGGGCCGCCGTCCGGGCCCCCACGTCGGCGAACGTGAGCGTCCGCTCGGACCGGTCGGCCGCCACGAACGTCCAGGCCGACCGCTCCGGCCAGCGCTCCTCGGCCCAGACCAGGAGCGAGACCAGTGTGCGCTCACCCACGGTTGAAGGCCTCGGTGGGCGCGGCGCTCTCACCCGAGAGGGAGGTGAGGATCGCGTGGTCGACCTCGCGCACCATCGCGTCCTCCAGGGTCGCGTCGATGCCGTGGTCGAGCACCTGCTTGGCGAGGCTCAGGGCCAGCGGCGGGCGCTCGGCCAGGCGCCGCGCCAGCTCGAGGGCGGCGGTCTCGTGCTCGCCGGGGACCACGACGCGCGCGACCAGGCCCAGCCGACCGGCCTCCGCCCCGGTGACCCGATCGCCGAGAAGCAGCAGCTCCTTGGCCTTCGCCCAGCCGACCAGCGCCGGCAGCAGCTTGGAGACGCCGCCGGTGACGCTCAGGCCGACCCCGACCTCGGGGAACCCGAACTGCGCGTCCTCGCTGGCGACGACGACGTCGCAGGCGAGCGCGAACTCGCAGCCGGCGCCCAGCGCGTAGCCGTGGACCGCGGCGACCACGGCGCCGGGGAAGCGCCGCACCAGGCGGGTGACGTCCTGGATCTCCTCGAGCCGCGCCCGGGTCTGCGCCGGCGTCTCCACCGGCTCGGGCTCCTTGAGGTCGTGTCCGGCGCAGAAGGCCCGGCCGCGTCCGGCGAGCACCACCACCCGCGCGCCCTCGCGCGCGGCACGCGCCAGCGCGGCTGACAGACCCTCGGTCAACGCCGGCGTCACGGCGTTGAGCCGGTGCGGACGGTTGAGGTGGATCCGCGCGACGTTCCCGTCGCGGACGTACTCGACGGCTGCGGTCTCGACCGACACGGTCGGCTCCTTGCTCTCGGGGCTCTCGGGGCTCTCGGCGCTCTCGGTGGACCACAGTATGGGCGGGCGAGGGGCCGGCCGACGCGCCCGGGCCGGCCCCGTCGCCGCGGGCGGGAGCGCCGGCCGCTGCGGTCCCGGGCGGACCAGCGCGGCGCGTCGCCACCGACACGCCGACGAACGTGGAAAATTTTGACCGGATCGCGCGCCGCCGCAGGCCTGTCTGACCTGCGGCTTCGCGCATCCGTGCAGGTCATCGGACGGTTGACAGCGGGCGGATCGCGCACCACTGTGGCGCGGTCCGTTCATGCAGATCGCGGTTGACGGACCGACGTCCGAGTGGCCGGGTCGGGGGTGGGCGTGCCACCCACACGTCCGACCCTGTTCGCGGAGGTCGGCCCGTCAGCCCGAGAGCGGACGCGGAAGGGACCCGCGTCCCCTAGACAACAGCACGGCCCCGGCAGCCGGTCGGGTTCGGGTTGGTCCGAAGGGCGCGGGATCCTTCCGGGGAGCGTTTCGCCTCCGGGAGATATCGTCGGGGCCGTGCTGCCACGGATCCTGGTGGCCGCCTTGTGCGGCGTGGGCCTCTCGCTCGCGTTCGAGCCCGTCGCCCAGCCGGTCGTGATCCCGCTCTGCATCGCCGGGTTCGCGCTGTGCTGCCGCGGGCTGCGGCTGCGCAGCGGGTGGGTCCCCGCCCTCGCGTTCGGCATCGGCTTCCAGTGGGTGCACCTGTTCTGGATGCGCGCCGTCGGCCCGGACGCCTGGCTCGCGCTCGCGACCGTGGAGGCCGTGTTCATCGCCCTCCTCGGCTCGCTCACCACGGTCCTCGTCCGGCATCGCTGGTGGCCGCTGTGGGTGGCGGCCGGCTGGACGACGATCGAGGTCTGGCGCAGCGGCTGGCCGTTCAGCGGGATGCCGTGGGGGCGGCTGGCGTTCGCCACCGCCGACACGTTCGTCGCGGACTCGCTGCCCTGGATCGGCTCGGTGGGCGTCAGCTTCGTGCTGGCGCTCAGCGGCACGCTCCTCGCGTGGCTCGTCGTCGCGCGCGGCCGGGAGCGGCGGTTGGCGGCCGGCCTGCTCGCCGGGCTGGTGGCGGTCTCGCTCCTGCCGGTGGCGGTCTCGTGGCAGGGAGAGCGTTCGGGGACCGCGGTCGTGGCCGCCGTCCAGGGGGACGTCCCCGGGGACGGCGACGACATCCTCTACGACTACCGCCAGGTCACGCAGAACCACGTCGACGTCACGACCCGGCTCGCCGACGACGTCGCCGCCGGCCGGGAGCCCGCACCGGACTTCGTGGTCTGGCCGGAGAACTCCACCGCGATCGACCCGTTCCGCGACCAGCAGACCAACGCCGGGATCCTGGCGGCCAGCGACGCGATCGGCGAACCGATCCTGGTCGGGGCCATCGTCGACGCCGGCCCCGACCACGTGCTCAACCAGGGCATCGTCTGGGACCCGGTCACCGGCGCCGGGGACCGCTACACCAAGCGGCACCCGGTGCCGTTCGGCGAGTACATCCCGGCACGCCAGTTCTTCACCCGCCAGTTCGGCCGGCTCGCCGAGATCCCGCGCGACATGCTCAGCGGCACCCGCAGCGAACCCCTCACCATCGCCGGCGTCCGGGTCGCGGACTCGATCTGCTTCGACGTCGCCTACGACGACGGCATCTACGCCCAGGTCTCGCGGGGAGCCGAGATGCTGACGGTCCAGACCAGCAACGCGACGTTCATCCACACCGACCAGATCGACCAGCAGTTCGCGATCACCCGGCTGCGCGCGATCGAGACGGGGCGCTGGCTGGTGGTGGCCTCCACGAACGGCGTGACCGGCGTGATCGCCCCCGACGGCACGGTGGTCGCGAGCGCCGAGCCGCGCACCCAGGCCGCGCTCGTCGAGCAGGTCGACCTGGTGTCGTCGGTCACCCCCGCCGTGCGGATCGGCCCGTGGTCAGGGCGGATCCTCGCCGGCCTGACCGCGGTGGGCCTCGTGTTGGCCCTGGTCCCGTATCGTCGGACCCGTGCCCGGCAGGCGGCCGAGGACACCCCCCAGCCGACCGGCGTCGCCGGCGGCGAGGAGAGCAGGAGCGAGTGAGCAGGCGGCACCGGTGACCCCCGAAGAACTGGACCCAGCACGAGATGCGGTCGCCGGCCTGGGCCGTGTGGTCATGGTGATCCCGACCTACAACGAGGCCGAGAACCTGCCCTGGATCGTCGGTCGGCTCCGCGCCGCGCAGCCGACCGTCGACGTCCTGGTCGTCGACGACGACTCGCCCGACGGCACCGGCGCGGTCGCCGACGGGCTCGCGGCCGCCGACGCCGCCGTGAGGGTGGTCCACCGCACCAGCAAGGAGGGCCTCGGCGCGGCGTACCTCCACGGCTTCCGGGTCGCCCTCGACGCGGGCTACGACGTCATCGGGGAGATGGACGCCGACGGCTCGCACCAGCCGGAGCAGCTCGACCGGCTCCTGGAGGCGCTCGCGGACGCGGATCTCGTGATCGGCTCCCGCTGGGTGCCCGGGGGAGCGGTCACCAACTGGCCGGTCCGCCGCGAACTGCTCAGCCGAGGCGGCAACCTCTACGTCCGGCTCCTCCTCGGGGTGCAGGTCCGCGACGCGACGGCCGGCTACCGGCTCTTCCGCCGGGCCACGCTCGAGAAGATCGACCTCGACTCCGTGCAGTCGACCGGGTACGTCTTCCAGACCGACATGGTCACCCGGACCCTCAACGCGGGCCTCACCGTCCGCGAGGTCCCCATCGAGTTCGTCGAGCGCGTGCGCGGCGACTCGAAGATGAGCGGCGCGATCGCCGTCGAGTCCCTGCGCCGGATCACCGCGTGGGGCGTGCGCGAGCGGGTGGCGCAGGTACGCCGGAGGGTCGGCCGGTGACCGGGGCCGGGATCCGCAGCCGCCGCACGCTGCAGGCGGTCCTCTTCGTCCTCTTCGTCCTGGTCCCGCTCGCCGAGATCTACGTCCTCGTGCAGGTCGGTCAGGTGATCGGCGCCGGCTGGACGATCCTGCTGCTGGTGGCCGACGCCGTGCTCGGCACGTGGCTGATCAAGCACGAGGGCGCGCGGGCCTGGCGCGTGCTGCGCGAGGCGCTCGACAGCGGCCGGATGCCGGCCACCGAGCTGGCCGACGGGGCGCTGATCCTGGTCGGCGGCACCCTGATGCTCGCGCCGGGCTTCCTCACCGACGTCGTGGGCATCCTGCTGATCCTGCCGTTCACGCGGCCGGTCTTCCGGCGGGTGCTGGGTGCCGCGGTCGCCCGGCGGATGTCGGTCGGCTTCCTCGACGTGGGTCGTCCGGGGCCCCAGACACGACGAGGCCCCGGCCCCGGGCCCGGTGAGGGGCCCGTGGTCCGGGGCGAGGTCGTCGACGACGACCGGTGAGTGTCAGCCCGCGCGACGCTTCTTCTGGCTGGCGCGGTGGAGGTGTGCGGGGCCGATCTCGCCCCCGCGGAGCAGCTCGAGGCGCTCCTTGAGGATGTCCTCGAGCTCCTTCTCCGAGCGCCGCTCGAGCAGCATGTCCCAGTGGGTGCGGGCCGGCTTCTCGGCCTTCGCCTCGGGCTGGATGCCGGAGACGCTGAGCGCCTCGGCGCCGCAGCGCGGGCACTCCCACACGGCGGGGACGTCGGCCTCGACCGACATCGTGATCTCGAACTCGTGCCCCTGCGGGCACCGGTAACCGACCTGCTGACGAGCCGCGAACTCGATGCCGCGCTCGTCCTCGAAACTCTGGCCCCCGAGCCGCGCTCCACGCAGTGTGCGCTCCGCCATGAGCCACCTCCCGAATCTTGTCCCCCGATGTGCCTGTCCGAGACAGACGAGCCGCGCCCTCCGTGGCGCGAGTCTCGAGGATCGTGTACCCCGCCCGTCATGCTCTCAACCCGATCAACGGTAGAGGTCCAGGCAAGATTCCGGGAATCGCCACGCGTGGGCGCCTTCACAGAGTCTTCTCAGGCAGGGCGCGGCCGCTCGGGTCAGACGACCTGCGGCAGCGCGTTGCCGGCCTCGCTGATCCCGCGGCGGGGGTCGACCCTGACCAGCAGCACGATGCCGAGCAGGAAGAGCACCATCAGCGCCAACAGCGCCGGGCGGTAGGAGTCGGTCCACTGGTGCACGAGGCCGAAGATCAGCGTGCCGATCCAGCTCGTCCCGCGCTCGCAGGCCTGGTAGAGCGAGAAGTACTCCGCCTCGCGGCCGCGCGGGATGAGCTGGCTGTAGAACGACCTCGACAGCGCCTGGGTGCCGCCGAGGACCACACCGATCCCGACCGCGAGCAGCAGGAACAGGACCAGGTTGTCGGCCGGCGTCAACCAGCCGGCGACGACGACGGCCAGCCAGACGAACAGCCCGGTGAGGATCACCCGGTAGGCGCCGAACCGTCCGGCGACCCGGCCGAAGCCGAGCGCACCGGCGATGCCCACGAACTGCACCACCAGGAACGCCAACAGGACGGTGCTCTTCTCGAAGCCGAGCTGCTTCTCGCCGTAGACGGAGGCCGCGTAGATGACGGTCTGGATGCCGTCGTTGTAGAAGAGGTAGGCGACCAGGAAGGTGAGCGTGACCGGGTAGCCGCGCAGGTCCCTGAGCGTGTGCCACAGCTGTCCGAAGCTCGCCCGCACCAGGCCGCCGCGCTGCGCGTCCTGCCCACCGACGGGGTTCACGGGTGGCCGCGAGCGGATGCCGCGCACCGGGATGATCGTGAAGACCGCCCACCACACACCGGCGGACAGCAGGCTGATCCGGACCGCCATCTCGGTGTTGTCGCTCATCACGGTGAGCAGGACGAAGTTCAGCGCGAGCAGCAGGCCACCGCCGAGGTAGCCGAGCGCCCAGCCCTTCGAGGAGACCTTGTCCCGCTCGTCCGGATCGGCGATCTCGACGAGGATCGCGTCGTAGACGACGAGGCTCGAGCCCAGGCAGAGGGCGGCGAGCAGCAGCAGCACCGCGCCCAGCTGCCAGTTGCTGCCGGCCACGAGGAACATCAGGGCCGCCAGCAGGCTGCCGGTCCAGGCGAAGCCGCCGAGCAGCCTCGGCTTGCTCGAGCTGCGGTCGGCGACCGCGCCGACGATCGGCAGCACGACCGCCGAGATGATCGTGGCGATCGTGACGATGTAGAAGACCAGCGAGCCGGCGGAGACGTCGAGGCCGAGCACGTGGAGGTCGGTGGTGCACTTGAACCCGGCGTCCTCGTCGGTGGCGCGGCCACACGCGGCCTTCTCGGCGACCGAGGTGAGGTACGGCGCGAAGAGCACGGCGGCCGTCGTGGTGACGTAGGCGCTGTTGGCCCAGTCGTACCAGTACCACGCCTTCTGCTCCCGCACCCGGACCTCCGGGTCGATGCCCGCTGCGGTCATCGCTCCTCCGTCCACTGGCCTCGCTCGACGAGGACGGCCTTGAGTATGTCGGTGCGGTCGGTGAAGAGCCCGTCGACGCCCCGGTCGAGCAGTGCCCGCATCTCGGCGTCCTCGTCGACCGTCCACACGTGCACGTGCCGTCCGGCCGCGTGCGCTCGCCTGACGAGTCCGGCGGTGGCGACGACGAGCGGGCCACGCCGGTGGGGGATCTGCAGCGCCGCGGCGCCGCAGAGCAGCGCGGCCAGCCGGGCGCTGGGCAGCAGCCGGAACGCGACGACCTCGGCCGGCGTCGCGCTCGTCGGCACGCGGCCGTGGGTGAGCCGCCGGAACCGCGCCGTACGGCGTCGCGAGAACGATCCGACCAGGACCCGGTCCCAGGCGGCGCGGGCGTCGATGAAGTCGGCGAGGGCGGTGACGGCGCCGTCGGACTTGAGGTCGATGTTGAACCGCGCGTCGGGGAAGGCGTCGAAGAGGTCCGCCAGCGCGGGCACGGCCTCCCTGCCGCCGACCAGGGCCTCGCGGACCTCGGCGTGGCTGAGGCTGGCGATCTCACCGCGCCGGTCGGTCACGCGGTCGAGCACGGTGTCGTGGAAGGCGAGCAGCACGCCGTCACGGGTGACGTGGACGTCGGTCTCGAGGTAGTCGTAGCCGAGTGCGACGGCGTGCCGGAACGCCGCGAGGGTGTTCTCGAGCCCCTCGACCTCCGGGTGGTAGGCGCCGCCGCGGTGCGCGAACGCCAGCACCTGGCCCGGCCGGTCGAGCACCGAGTCGAGGAAGGCGAACCCGGTCGGTGGCGTCGTCACAGGCGGCAGTATCCACCCTGGCCGGGCGGGACCTGCGCAGGCGCAGGGGTGCGTCCGGCGCGGGACCGCCGACACTCACCGGGGGAGCGGTAGCGTCGTGACATGGAGACCTTGACCTGTCCACGATGCGGCGCCGAGATGGAGTCGCGCGCCCTCAGCTCCTCCCTGGGCGAGGACGGCGCGGTCAACGTGTGTCCCGACGGCCACGGGGTCTTCCTCGCGCGCGCCGACCTCGGCGGCCTGATCGAGTCCGAGAACGACTGGCACCGCCACGCCGGGCAGCACACGGCGCCGATGCCGCGCATCACCCCCGACATGACCGCCCCGCCGGCCAGCAAGCCGCCCGCCCGGGCATGGGTGGAGACGCTCTTCCACTGAGCCGTTGCGCGGTGGTTGAGGAGGTTGCGCAGCAACCGTCTCGATACCACCCCAGCCGACTCGATCCGGTCGACCGGCGGGGTTTCGAGACCGGACTCCCGAGACCACGTCCGAGGTCTCGAGACGCCCGTCGCGGCTTCGTTCCTCAGCCGCGGGGCTCCTCGACCTGGCGCGGCACTCCGCGGCCTCGCAAGCTCGGTCGCGGCGCGCTCAGATGTCCCGGAACGTCTCGATCTGAGCGCCGAGCTGGTTGAGCCGCTCGGCGAGGTCCTCGTAGCCCCGGTGGATGACGTACGTCGAGCGCAGCACCGAGGTGCCCTTCGACGCGAGCATGGCGAGCAGGATGACCACCGCGGGCCGCAGCGCCGGTGGGCAGACCAGCTCGGTGCCGCTGAAGCTGGTGGGGCCCTCGATCATCACCCGGTGCGGGTCCAGGAGCTTGACCCGCGCGCCGAGCTTGTTGAGGTCGGTCAGGTAGATCGCGCGGTTCTCGTAGACCCAGTCGTGCAGGAGCGTCTGGCCGTCGGCGACGGCCGCGATCACCGCGAAGAACGGCAGGTTGTCGATGTTGAGGCCGGGGAAGGGCATCGGGTGGACCTTGTCGAGCGGGGCGTGCAGCTCCGACGCCCGGGTCGTGATGTCGACCAGGCGGGTGTGGCCGTTCAGCGCGACGTACTCCTCCGAGCGGCCGTAGCGCAGGCCCATCTCCTCGAGCAGCGCGAGCTCGATCTCCATGAACTCGATCGGCACCCGGCGGATCGTGATCTCGGACTTCGTCACGATCGCCGCCGCGAGCAGCGACATCGCCTCGATCGGGTCCTCGCTGGGGGCGTAGTCGACGTCGACGTCGATCTCCGTCAGGCCGGTGACCGACAGAGTGGTGGTGCCGACGCCCTCGACCCGCACGCCGAGACGCTGCAGGAAGAAGCACAGGTCCTGGACCATGTAGTTCGACGACGCGTTGCGGATCACCGTCGTGCCCGGGTGCAGTGCCGCGGCCATGAGCGCGTTCTCGGTGACCGTGTCGCCACGCTCGGTGAGCACGATGGGCCGGTCCGGCTCGATCGCCCGGTTGACCGAGGCGTGGTAGTGGCCCTCGGTCGCCTTCACCTCGAGGCCGAAGGGCCGCAGCGCGGACATGTGCGGCTCCACCGTGCGGGTGCCGAGGTCGCAGCCGCCGGCGTACGGCAGCTCGAAGGTGTCGGAGCGGTGCAGCAGCGGGCCGAGGAACATGATGATCGAGCGGGTACGACGCGCTGCCGCGGCGTCGATGTTGCCGAGGTCGAGCTCGCGCGGCGGGACGATCTCGAGGTCGTTGTCGTCGTTGAGCCAGCGGCACTGGACGCCCAGGCTGCCCAGCACCTCCAGCAGCCGGTTGACCTCCTCGATGCGGGCGACCTTGCGCAGCGTCGTGCGGCCGCGGTTGAGCAGGGTGGCGCACAGCAGCGCGACGCCGGCGTTCTTGGAGGTCTTGACGTCGATCTCACCCGACAGCGTCGTCGGGCCGGTGACGCGCAGGTGGGTGGGGCCGGCGCCGACGGCGACGATCTCGGAGTCCAGCGCGGCACCGATGCGGGCGAGCATCTCGAGGGAGAGGTTCTGGTGACCCTTCTCGATCCGGTTCACCGCCGACTGGCTGGTGCCGAGCAGGTCGGCCAGCTGGTGCTGGGTGAGCCCGCGGTGCTTGCGGGCGTCGCGGATGAGGTTGCCGATGCGGTTCTTGTAGCCCTCGGTCATGCCCGCCACGGTAACTCACATATGAGATAACACAACAAACGGGCGGTGGCCCGGGTGTGTCGTGACGGCGTACGGCGCGGGCAGCCTCAGTCGCGGCGGCCCGAGGCGTAGAGGCCGGCGCCGACGAGGAGCGCGATCCCGGCCGTGAGCTCGGCGACGAAGACGGCCGTGTCGTTCTCGAGGAAGACCGCGAACAGGATCAGCAGGATGCCGCTCAGGCCGACCAGGCCGAGGATCGGCTGCTGGGGGAGCGTGGTGTTGAGGGCCATGGCGCACAGCACCACGACGGTGCCGATGACGCCGTCGCGGTAGCCGGCCCACATGCCGTCGTACCCCGTGCCGTAGAGGAGCCAGGTCGCGAGGATCAGGCCGATGCCGGCGAAGAGGATCAGCAGCCAGCCGAAGGGTGCCATCACCGGCACGGGGCCTGTCGGAGTGGGCGCCGTGGTGGGAACTGCCGGGGTGCCGGGCTCGGTGCGTCGCTCGGGAGTCGCCATGGTGCGAATCCTATTGCCCCGACGGCGCTCCGTCGCGGCAGGGGCGGCGTTTCGGGCATCGCGACGGGCATCGTGGAGACGTCAACTGGGTAGGTCCGGGACATGACCGCTCTCGTCCTCGGCCCGCTGCTGCGGTACGTCGACGCCACGTCCGCGACGGTGTGGGTGGAGACGGCCGCGCCCGGCGAGGTGGCGGTCACCGCCGGCGAGCACCGGGCCGCGGCCCGGACCTTCGGCGCGCACGGGCACCACTACGCGCTCGTCGAGCTCGACGGGCTGGCGCCGGCCACGATCACGCCGTACGTCGTGCATGTCGACGGCGAGCAGGTCTGGCCCTCGACGGACCCGGAGCTGGCGGACTTCCCACCGTCGGTGATCTCCACGCTCGAGCCGGGCAAGCCGCTGCGCCTGGCGTTCGGGTCGTGCCGCGTCAGCGTCGACCACGGTGCGGACGGCACGGCCGCCTTCGGCGTCGACGCCCTGCGGGCATACGCGCTGTTCATGGCGGGCCTGACCGAGAGCGGGTCGGAGGATCCCGGGGAGCGCTGGCCCGACCTCGCGCTCTTCCTCGGCGACCAGGTCTACGCCGACGAGACCAGCGACCCGATGCGCGACTTCATCGCCGCGAGGCGCGACCCCGAGCAGCCGCCATGGTTCGAGCTCCGGGACTACGAGGAGTACGCCCGCCTCTACCGCCTCGCCTGGTCGGAGCCCGCCCTGCGATGGCTGCTCTCGACGGTGCCGAGCGCGATGATCTTCGACGACCACGACATCCGCGACGACTGGAACACGTCGTGGACGTGGCGGCAGGCCATGGAGTCCACCGACTGGTGGCACGACCGGGTCGTCGGCGGCCTGGCCGCCTACTGGGTGCACCAGCACCTCGGCAACCTCGGACCCACCGAGCGGCGCGGCGACGAGCTGTGGAAGCGGATCTCGACGTACGACGGTCCGGGCGAGCTCGACGTCAGCGACGCTCTCGACGCGCTCGCCGACCGCGCCGACCAGCACCCCGACACCTACCGGTGGAGCTTCGCGCGCGACTTCGACACCCAGGCGCGGCTGGTGGTCGTGGACTCGCGCGCCGCTCGCGTGCTGGAGCCGGCCCGGCGCTCGATGCTCGACCCGGGGGAGCTGATGTGGCTCGACGCGCAGCTGCGGGGCGACGTCGAGCACCTGCTGGTCGGCACGTCGTTGCCGTTCCTCCTCGCGCCGGGGCTGCATCACGCCGAGTCGTTCGGCGAGGCGATCGCGGAGGGTGCGTGGGGTCGCCCGGGGAAGTGGCTGGGCGAGCTCTTCCGGCGGCGCGCGGACCTCGAGCACTGGGCGGCCTTCGAGCGCGGCTTCCGCGACGTCGCCGAGATCCTGCTCGAGGTGGCGGGCGGACGCCGCGGCCGGGCACCGCGGACGATCACGTTCCTGTCCGGCGACGTGCACCACAGCTACCTCGCCGAGGCGTGGCCGCGGCACGGCACCGTCGCGAGCCGGATCCTCCAGGCCGTGTGCTCACCGATCCGGAACCCGCTCCCGCGGTCGATGCGGTCGCTGACCGGGATCGCCGCGAAGCGCCCCGCCGCGATGATCGGCCGGCTGCTGTCGCTGGCCGGGCGGGTGCCGCTGGAGCCGCTGCGCTGGGCGGTGGTCCAGGGCCCGTGGTACGCCAACAACCTCGCGGTCCTCGAGCTCGACCCGCGCGGGATCCGGATGCGATGGGTCAGCGGCCAGGTCGTCGACGGCGATCCGGAGCGCCCCCGGCTCCGCCGCGAGGCGACCCTCGACCCCGTCGGCTGAGGCAGGCTGAGGCAGGCTCAGGCGGCGAGGTGCCCCGCGCGACCCGGCGTCATGGCCGGCTCGCAGTCACAGCCGTCGCCACACGCGAGGTAGGTGTGCGGCGCGTGGCCGCAGCGCGGGCACGGCATGTCGTGCGACAGGTGCACGGTGTTGGTCTGAACGGTGTCCCACATGGTGCTGCCTCCTCCCGTACCGCCCCGGTGCCCCCCGGCTTCCGGTTGTGGTGATACGGACTCTTCGACGGTGCCATGGTCATCGGCAGCGGTTCCCGATTCCGCGAAGAACGGGGGCGAATTGCCCCAATGTGGTGAGCGCCGCATGGCCCATCCGGGCCACCGGGCTCCTGCCGCCGGTGCCCGGCGGGCGACTCCGCCCGGCCCGTGGCACGATCGTCCGGGTGAGCAGCGACGCCGACAGACTGCGCGACCTGGCCCTGCTGCGCCGGGTGCGTGACCGGATGGACCGGGAGTACGCCCAGCCCCTCGACGTCGAGGCCCTCGCCCGGGGCGTCAACATGTCGGCCGGCCACCTGAGCCGCCAGTTCAAGGCGGCGTACGGCGAGTCGCCGTACTCGTACCTGATGACGCGCCGCATCGAGCGGGCCATGGCGCTGCTGCGCCGCGGCGACCTGAGCGTCACCGACGTCTGCTTCGCGGTCGGGTGCCAGTCGCTGGGCACGTTCAGCACCCGCTTCGCCGAGCTCGTGGGCATGCCGCCCAGCGAGTACAAGCGGCACGCCCGGGACGACATGGCCGGCGTCCCGTCGATCGAGTTCAAGAAGGTCACGAGACCGGTCAGGAATCGAGAAGCGCCCCTCGCGCCGCGTCCCTAGGGTCGTGGTCATGGACATCAACCTTCACACCACGTTCCTCCCGCAGGACGATCCGGAGGCAGCGCTCCGGTTCTACCGCGACACGCTCGGCTTCGAGCTGCGCAACGACGTCGGCTTCGACGGCAAGCGGTGGCTCACCATGGGCTCGTCCCAGCAGCCGTCCGTCAACATCGTGCTCTACCCGCCGGGCGCCGACCCGGGCATCACCGAGGCAGAGCGGCAGGTCATCACCGAGATGATGGCGAAGGGCACCTTCGGCAGCATGCTCTTCTCGAGCAAGGACCTCGACGCGACGTTCGAGGAGCTCCAGGCGGCCGACGTCGACATCGTCCAGGAGCCGACCGACCAGCCGTGGGGCGTGCGCGACTGCGCCGTCCGCGACCCCGCCGGCAACATGCTGCGCATCCAGGCGGCGTCATGAGCACCACCACGACCGTGACGGTCGACTCCCTGGTCATCGAGACCTCCGACCCGGCGGCGACCGACGCGTTCCACGCGGCGCTCGGTCTCGGCGACGTCGTCGGCAGTCGTCAGTCGGACTCACCGACCGACGGGTTCCGCGGCTACTCGATCTCGCTGATCGCCGCCCAGCCGAGCACGGTCGACGCCATCGTCCGGGCCGCGCTCGACGCCGGCGCCACCGAGGTGAAGTCGGTGCGCAAGAGCTTCTGGGGCTACGGCGGCGTCGTGCAGGCGCCCGACGGCACGCTCTGGAAGGTCGTCTCCCAATCGAAGAAGGACACCGGCCCCGCAACGCGGGAGTTCGAGGAGGTCGTGATCCTGCTCGGCGTCGACGACGTGAAGGCGAGCCGGCACTTCTACGAGCAGCAGGGCTTGAGCGTGGGCAAGAGCTTCGGCGGCAAGTACGCCGAGCTCGAGACCGGGCCGCGCGTCAAGGTCGCGCTCTACCCCCGCAAGGCCGCCGCGAAGGACGCCGGCGTGCCGACCGAGGGGAGTGGCTCGCACCGGCTCGTCGTGCGCGCCTCGACCGACGGCTTCACCGACCCCGATGGATACGTGTGGGAGTCCGGGTCGGACTGACCGCGCGCCCAGTTCACCGGCGGCCCGCTCATGAGGCGGGCCGCCGCGTCGTATGAGAGATGGAGAGAATCAAGGCATGGCGACCCAGCGCACGGCCGACAGTCACGACCTGATCCGCGTCACCGGCGCCCGGGTCAACAACCTGAAAGACGTGAGCGTCGAGATCCCCAAGCGACGACTGACCGCCTTCACGGGGGTCTCCGGCTCCGGCAAGAGCTCCCTGGTGTTCGGGACGATCGCGGCCGAGTCGCGGAGGTTGATCGACGAGACCTACTCGACGTTCGTGCAGGGCTTCATGCCCAACCTGCCCCGGCCGGAGGTCGACGTCCTCGAGGGTCTGACCACCGCCATCCTGGTCGACCAGGAGCGGCTCGGCGCGAACCCCCGCTCGACGCTGGGCACCGTGACCGACGCCCACGCGATGCTGCGCTCGCTCTTCAGCCGCCTCGGCAAGCCCTACATCGGCGGGCCGACGGCGTTCTCGTTCAACATCCCCACCACCAGGGCCAGTGGCGTGATGACCGGGCCGAAGGGGGAGAAGAAGATCGTCCAGGACGCCGTCTACCTCGGCGGCATGTGCGCCGAGTGCGAGGGCCGCGGCACCATCTCCGACCTCGACCTGTCGGTCATCATCGACGAGTCCAAGTCGCTGGTCGAGGGCGCCATCCTGGTGCCGGGCTACACCGCGGACGGGTGGATGGTGGCGACCTACATCGAGTCCGGCTTCGTCGACCCGCGGAAGCCGATCGAGGACTACTCCGAGAAGGAGCGCCACGACCTGCTCTACAAGCAGACGACCAAGATCAAGGCCAAGGGCATCAACGTCAGCTACGACGGCCTGATCCCGAAGATCCGCAAGTCGATGTTCAGCAAGGACGTCGACTCGCTGCAGCCGCACATCAAGGCCTTCGTCGAGCGCGCGGCGGTCTTCAAGACCTGCCCGGCCTGCGACGGCACCCGCCTCAACGAGTCGGCGCGCTCCTCGAAGATCGGCGGCGCCAGCATCGCCGACGTCTGCGCCATGCAGGTCACCGACGCGGCCGAGTGGGTCCGCGGGATCGACGACCCGGGGGTCGCGCCGCTCGTCCGCAGCCTGCTGCACCTCTTCGACTCCTTCGTCGAGATCGGCCTCGGGTACCTCTCGCTCGACCGGCCGTCGGGCACGCTGTCCGGGGGAGAGGCGCAGCGGACCAAGATGGTCCGCCACCTGGGGTCGGCGCTCACCGACGTCACCTACGTCTTCGACGAGCCCACGGTCGGCCTGCACCCGCACGACATCGCCCGGATGAACAAGCTGCTGCTCGACCTGCGCGACAAGGGCAACACCGTGCTGGTCGTCGAGCACAAGCCGGAGACCGTCGTGATCGCCGACCACGTCGTCGACCTCGGCCCCGGGGCGGGCACCGGGGGCGGGACGGTCTGCTTCGAGGGAACCGTCGAGGGGCTGAAGGCCTCCGACACCCTGACGGGCAGACACCTCGGCCACCGGGCACGGCTCAAGGACGACGTACGCACGCCGTCGGGGCACCTGGAGATCCGCGGCGCGACCGAGCACAACCTGCGCGACGTCGACGTCGACGTACCTCTCGGCGTGCTGTGCGTGGTCACCGGCGTCGCCGGCTCGGGCAAGTCGTCGCTGATCCACGGATCCATCCCCGCGGAGGACGGCGTGGTCTACGTCGACCAGTCCGCGATCAAGGGCTCGCGGCGGTCCAACCCCGCGACGTACACCGGCCTGCTCGAGCCGATCCGCAAGGCGTTCGCGAAGGCCAACGGGGTCAAGCCGGCGCTCTTCTCGGCAAACTCCGAGGGCGCGTGCCCGACCTGCAAGGGCAACGGGATGATCTACACCGAGCTCGGGTTCATGGAGACGGTGACCACCCCCTGCGAGGACTGCGGCGGCAAGCGCTTCCAGGCGGCGGTGCTGGAGCTGCGGTTCGGCGGGCTCAACATCGCCGAGGTGCTCGACCTCCCGGTCGCCGAGGCCCACGAGCTCTTCGCGTCCGGGGAGGCCAAGACACCAGCGGCCGCGTCGATCCTGGGCCGGCTGGAGGACGTCGGGCTCGGCTACCTCAAGCTCGGGCAGCCCCTCAACACGCTCTCGGGCGGCGAGCGTCAGCGCCTCAAGCTGGCGATGCACATGGGGGAGAAGGGCGGCGTCTACGTCCTCGACGAGCCGACCAGCGGCCTCCACCTCGCCGACGTCGACCACCTGCTCGGCCTCCTCGACAACCTCGTCGAGTCGGGCAAGTCGGTCATCGTCATCGAGCACCACCAGGCCGTGATGGCGCACGCCGACTGGATCATCGACCTCGGCCCGGGCGCCGGCCATGACGGCGGGCGGATCGTCTTCCAGGGCACTCCGACCGACCTCGTGGGCGCGAAGAAGAAGACGCTCACCGGGCAGCACCTGGCTGAGTACGTCGAGAGCTGAACCGTCAGGTGCGTGCGTCCAGCAGCCGCACCCGGCGTACGCCCGCGGTCAGCCGGTAGGAGGTCTCGACGAGCTCGGCGACCTCGGCCCAGTCGGTCTCGCCGTCGAGGTCGAGGCCGACCCAGCCGGAGACGCCGAGGTACATGGGATGGAAGCAGCGGTCCTCCTCGACGAGCGCCGGCCGCTCGACCGGGTCGGCGAGCACGAGCACCGACTCGCTGCGGCGCACGTGGCCGTCGCCGACCTTGACGCTTCCGCCGTAGTAGGCGAACACCTTCGTCGTGTAGAACGCCGGCGTGCCGTGCGAGACCTTCTCGGCGGCGTCCGGGAGCGCGAGCGCCAGCTCGCGGAGACGGCCGAGCACCGGGTCGTCGTCGTCGAACATCCGCGGATGAGGCATGGCCCGACCGTAGTCGACCTGTTGCTCCATCCCCGCGGCCGGCGGTAGTACGGATGTCGTGGACGACCTGGTGGAGCACGCGGCCGACCTGCTGGCGCGGAACGCGTACCTGACGCTGGGCACCGTCGGTCCGGACCAGCGACCGTGGACCTCACCGGTCTACTTCACCGCGGACGGTCTCTGCGACTTCTACTGGATGTCGACCCAGGAGTCCCGACACTCGCAGCACGTGGCGCAGCAGCCGGCCGTCAGCCTGGTCGTCTTCGACTCCACCGTGCCTCCGTACCACGGCCGTGCGCTGTACGCCGAGGCCACGGCCGAGGTGCTCGAGGACGCCGACCTGGCGCAGGGGCTGACGGTCTACCCGGGGCCGCCGGCGCGCGGCGGGACCCGCCTCACCGCGGCGGACGTCTCCGGGTCCTCGCCGTGGCGTCTCTACCGCGCGAGGGCCGGCACGGTCTGGGTGCTCTGTCCGCGAGAGCCGCGGCAGCCGTGCCGTCTCCACGGGCGCAACGCTGACCACCGTGTCCACGTCTGGCCGGATGCGGGCGAGTGACGATGCACCGGGTCGACGCTGACGCTCCGCCTGAATAGATCGCCGATAACTGACATTATGTCAAGTGACGGCCGTAGGCCCCCGACGGGCCGTCCGCCCTGCTTCTCGGGGGGTTCTGTCGCTTCTCGGGCGTTGCAACACCCGAGAAGCGCGGGAATACCCGGTGCACCGGGTATTCCCGCGCCAGCCGTCTCCCACGCCGCCGGTGGCGGCCTCGCATGGTCGAGATCGGGAGTACGGTCGCTCCATGCCGGACCTCGACCTGGACGCCATCAACGCCGCGCGCGACCGCATCCGCTCGACGTACCTCGCCCCGGAGGCGTCCCGGCCGGCCTCGTCGGCGCGCGGCCTCCACCACGTCGCGATCGTCTGCGCCGACGTCGAGACGACGGTCCGCTTCTACCAGGGACTGCTGGAGTTCCCGCTGACGGAGATCTTCGAGAACCGCGACTACGCGGGGTCGAACCACTTCTTCTTCGACATCGGCAACGGCAACCTCATCGCGTTCTTCGACTTCCCCGGACTCGACGTCGGGGCGTACGCCGAGGTGCTCGGCGGGCTCCACCACCTCGCGATCTCGGTCGAGCCCGAGCGCTGGGAGCGCCTGAAGGCCAAGCTCGACGAGGCCGGGGTGGAGTACCTCCTCGAGAGCGGCAGCTCGATCTACCTGCACGACCCCGACGGCACCCGTGTCGAGCTGATCTCCGACCCGCTGGGCGAGATGTACGGCGAGGTCGTGCTCTGATTCGTCCTACACCGGCGTCGAGGTCACCAGCACCCCGATCTTGTCGATGCGGTGCTCGGGGTTGCCGAACCGGTCGGCCCACCAGTTGCCGGCGGCGTGGTCCTCGAGCGTGGCACACGTGGAGAGCGTGATCATCGCGCGCGTGGGCGTCACCCCCGGGCGACCCGGAACGGCGGCGCGCTGTGCCCGCAGCGAGCCGGGCAGCCGGAAGGACGTCTCCCGGGTGCCGACGATCCGGTAGGTGTAGCGCACTCCCCCGGCCGCCACGTGCACGACGTCGCCACGGCGCAGCGACGGCAGCTGCTCGAAGGCCCGCGTCGACGACAGTCGGTGCGCGGTCACCTGGTAGTTGCCGATCCCGCCCGGCCCGACGCCGCCGCGCGGCCCGTGGGGACTGGCGGCCCGGCCACGGTTCTGGATCCTCGTGCCGGGGGCGTCGTCGGTCCAGCCGACGTAGGGCACCACGGCCAGACCGCGGACCCGGATCGACGGGATCGTGAGCATGGCCCCGCGCGGTGTGCCGTCGGAGTGGAGCGCGGCCTCCTCGACCGGCTCGGCGCCCACCGTGGCCTGCGCCGAGGGCCGCGGCTCGGCGGGAGCACGTGAACCGGCCGGCGCCCCGGACGGTGCCTCGGACGGCGCGGAGCAGCCCGCGAGCAGCAGCACGCCCGCGGCGAGCAGGAGGCGGTCAGAGGTCGGCAAGCTTCGGCAGCACGTCCTCACAGACCCGGGCGGTCCACCCGACCGGGTCCTCGGTGGGCGGCATCAGCGTGACGAGGCCGATGCCGAGGTCGGCGTACACCGACATCTCCTTGACGAAGCCGTCGGGGTCGACGACCGGGTCGACGCCGCCGCTGAGCATGGTCTTGTCGATGCTCTCGTAGTCGCGGCCGACGTCGTCGCAGTGCCGCCGCAGCACGTCGAGCTTGTGCCGGGTGCCGTCGACGTCGTCGCGGAAGATGTTGCAGGCGTCGGCGTACTGCGCGACCAGGCGCAGGGTCTTCCGCTCACCGCTGCCGCCGATCAGGATCGGTGGGCACGGCTGCTGCACCGGCGGCGGCACGCAGACGGTCTCGGCCAGCTGGTAGTGCCTGCCGTCGTACGCACCGTCGTCGTCGCTCCACATCTGCCGCACGATCTGCAGCGTCTCCTCGAGCCGCTCGAACCGCTCCGCGGTGGCCGGGAACGGCACCCCGAGTCCGCGGTGCTCGCGGTCGTACCACGCGGCCCCGATGCCGAGCATCGCGCGGCCCTGCGAGAGCACGTCGACGGTGGTGACGATCTTCGCGAGCAGCCCGGGATGGCGGTACGTCGTGCCGGTCACGAGCAGGCTCAGTCGCACGTCCGACGTGACCCCGGCGAGATAGCCCAGGGTCGTGTAGCCCTCCAGCATCGGCTCGGGTGGGCCGCCGAGCATCTCCATCTGGAAGTAGTGGTCCATGACCGTGAACATCGACACGCCGCCCTGGTCGGCGACGCGGGCGGTGTCGGTCAGCCGCGAGGCGAGCCGCGACTCCCACTCGGGATGGGTGAAGTTGGCGTAGTGGATGCCGATTCGCACCCTTCGAACCTAGACGACCCCACCCAACAGCCACGCTGCCCCGACCACCAGACAGCCCAGCGTGGCGCCCAGGAAGACCCCGACCCAGACGACGCCCGGGACCCGGGTGAGCCGCGCCAGCTGGTCGGCGTCCGAGGTCCGCGCCCGCCCGCGGCGCCGCAACGACTGGAGCTCCAGCACCGGCCGCGGGGCCGCCAGCAGCAGGAACCACGTTCCGACGTACGCCGCGATCGACTGCGCCATCCCGCTCCCCCACCACGTCACCGCGAAGAGCGCGACGGCGGCGACGCCGACCGACCACAGCCCGAAGAAGTTGCGGATCTGGAGCAGCAGCAGCGCGAGCAGCAGGACGCCGAGCCACAGCACGGCCAGCGCGTGCTGCCGATGCAGCAGGTAGGCCGCGCCGAGGCCGAGCAGCGCCGGTCCGACGTACCCGGCGGCGGCCGTCACGACCATCCCGGGTCCGCGCGGCCTGCCGCGCGAGACCGTGAGACCCGAGGTGTCGGAGTGCAGCCGGATGCCCGAGAGCGAGCGGCCGGTCGCCAGCGCTGCGACGCCGTGGGCGCCCTCGTGGGCGATCGTCACCACGTGGCGGGTCAGCCGCCACGCCGACGGCGTCGCGACCAGCGCGAGCGCGACGGCGGCGCTCGCCACGACGACGCCGTCGGCCGGCGCCGGCTGCGTGCCGACTACGTCGCCCCACACGTCGCGCCACACGTCGCGCCACACGTCGCGCCACACGTCCTGGAAGCTCACGCGGCAAGCGTGCCGGATCGGGGCGGTGGGTACGTCGCGGGCATGACTGGTGAGAAGTCCGCAGAGAAGATGGAAGCGATCCAGGCCGTCGTCGACCGGGTCACCTCCTGGCAGGACGGCGCGACCGAGGGCACGGTCGAGTCCGAGCTGCGCAAGGGATTCGCCGAGGCCGGCGTCGACGTGTCGGACGGCGAGGTGACGCAGCTGACCGACGCGATCGAGGGCGAGCACGGCGCCGTCTCCGCCGCGGAGGTCCTCCGGGCGTGAGCGGACCCGATGCCGCCCACCGGCGTCCCGAGGGAGTCGACGACGCGACCGTCGACGCGCTCGGCAAGCTCTCGGAGGCGCTCGAGGCCGTGGAGGTCGCGCGCGGCCACCTCTATGCGTTCCACCGCCTCTCGGGCACCGCGGACCTCACCCTCGGCGACGCCGTACGGCGCCTGCGCGCGGCCGGCCACGACGACTTGGCCGACCGGATCGAGCGGGAGCTCGTCGGCCGCAACGTGATCCCCGGCCGCTGGACCTTCCAGATCGTCGAGGCCTACGACGACACCTACTACGCGGCGTTCAAGGGGCTCGACGAGGCGGCCCGCGACCAGCTCGTCGGGGGCCGGCGACACCTCTACGAGGCCGAGATGAAGGAGGACCGCCGCACTCACGGGCGAGCGAGCCACGAGGCGACGCCCGAGGACCTCTGATCACCCCACGTGTGGGTACGTTGAGCGGCATGGTCCTTCCGACGCACACGCTCAACGACGGCAGCACGCTGCCCGCCATCGGCTTCGGCACCTACCCGCTCAAGGGGGACGAGGCCGTCTCGACCATCGTGTCCGCGGTCGAGAACGGCTACCGACTGCTCGACACGGCGGTGAACTACCGCAACGAGGAGGCCGTCGGCGAGGGCGTGCGGGCGACGGGACTGCCGCGCGAGGAGCTCTTCGTGTGCAGCAAGATCCCGGGTCGCGACCACGGGTACGACGACGCGATCGCCAGCACCCACGCGTCGCTGGAGCGGCTCGGCCTCGACTACCTCGACCTGCATCTCATCCACTGGCCCAACCCGGGCGTGGACAGGTACGTCGAGGCCTGGCGCGCCCTGGTCGCGCTGCGCGAGCAGGGCCTGGTACGCAGGATCGGGGTCTCGAACTTCACCGGGGCGCACCTCGAGCGCATCATCGAGGAGACCGGGGTGACGCCGGCCGTGAACCAGATCGAGCTCCATCCCTACTTCCCCCAGGTCGAGATGCGCGCGGTCAACGAGCGACTCGGCATCCGCACCGAGTCGTGGAGCCCGCTCGGCAAGCGGCAGGCGCCCTTCGCCGAGCCGCCGGTCGCCGAGGCGGCCGAGGCCCACGGCGTCACGCCCGCCCAGGTGATCCTGCGGTGGCAGGTGCAGCTCGGCGCCGTCCCGATCCCGAAGTCGTCGACGCCCGAGCGCCAGCGGCAGAACCTCGACGTGTTCGGCTTCGAGCTCACCGACGACCAGGTCGCCGCGATCACCGCTCTCGCGCGCCCCGATGGCCGCCTCTTCGGCGGTGACCCGGACACCCACGAGGAGATGTGACCTCGTCTACTCTCTGGCCCATGCGTCCGCGTCTGCTCGCCGTGCCGGTCGTCGTGCTCTCGTGGTGCGTCGTCCTGACGGGCTGCTCCGACGGCGACGACGAGGGTGGGGCCGCCACCGACACCGCGCCCACCGAGGCGATCTCCTGCGACTACCCCAGCTCGCCGATGGGTGCCGCCAAGGAGGTCGACCCGCCGCCGGCGTCCACGACGCTCGGCGGGACGGTGCCGGCCACGATCGCGACCAGCGTCGGTGACCTCTCGATCGAGCTCGACGCCGATGCCGCCCCGTGCACGGTGAGCTCGTTTCGCTCGCTGGCCGACCAGGGCTACTTCGACGGCACCGGCTGCCACCGCCTCGTCACGCCGCCGGCCTCGATCGCGGTCCTCCAGTGCGGCGATCCCACGGGCACCGGCGCCGGGGGGCCGGGATACTCCTTCGCCGACGAGCTCAGCGGCTCGGAGACCTACGAGGCCGGCACGCTCGCGATGGCGAACGCCGGCCCCGACACCAACGGCTCCCAGTTCTTCATGGTGTACGCCGACTCGCAGCTGCCGCCCAGCTACACCGTCTTCGGCCACCTCGACACCTCGTCCGTGCGGACGCTCGAGAAGGTTGCGGCCGACGGCAGCGACAACGCGAACGGCGCCAACGACGGCCACCCCCACACCCCCGTCGACATCGAGTCCGTCACCGTCGGCTGAACCCGCCGGCGCGCGGGCCCGTGTGAACCCGTGTGCTCCTCGAGCGTGGTGCCCCCCGCCGGCACCCGGTGCGGTCGGTGCTGCTCACCGGGCTGGCGACGCTGCCGCTCCTCGCGGTGCTCAACGTCCCCGAGCGGCTCGACCGGCTGGAGGTCGCGGCGTTCGTGCGCCTGCCGCTGGAGCTGCTGGCCCTGGTCGCGATCGCGCTGCTGCTGCCGGTGCATCGGCCGAGGTTGCGCACGACGTACGCCGTCGCCGTCGGGCTGCTGCTCGCGGTGGCCGGCGTGCTGCGCGTGCTCGACCTGGGCTTCCGCGAGGCACTCAACCGCCCCTTCGACCCTCTGGTCGACTGGCAGTACGCCGGCCGCGTCGCCGGGACGCTCCGCGCCTCGGTGGGCGACGGGCTCGGCACGCTGCTGCTGGTCGCGGCGACCCTGCTCGGGCTGGTGCTGCTCGTAGCCCTCCCCTTCGCGGTGCTCCGGCTGACCCGCGCCGCGGCCCGCGACCGTGCCGCCGCCGGACGCGTTGTCGCGGCGCTCGCGGCCCTGTGGCTGGTGCTCGCACTGCTCGACGTCCGCACCGACGGCCGCGCGGCAGCGGGCCGCGGGACCGCGGCGTACGTCTACGACCAGGTCGCGCGGATCCCCGGCGAGCTCGCCGAGCGGCGCGAGTTCGCCCGGGCCGCGCAGCAGGACCCCTACCGCGACGTGCCCGGCTCGCGGCTCCTCGGTGCGCTGCGCGGCAAGGACGTGCTCATCGTGTTCGTCGAGAGCTACGGTCGGGTCGCGGTCGAGGACCCGGACGTCTCCCCCGGCGTCGGGGAGGTCCTCGCCGACGGGACCGCCGACCTGGCGGGGGCCGGCTTCGGGGCGCGGACGGCCTGGCTGACGTCGCCGACCTTCGGCGCCGTCAGCTGGCTCGCCCACGCGACGCTGCAGTCGGGCCTGTGGGTCGACAGCGAGCAGCGCTATGACCAGCTCGTGACCAGCCCCCGGCTCACCCTCAGCCGCCTCTTCCGGCGGGCCGGGTGGCGCACGGTCGCCGACGTGCCGGCCAATACCCACGACTGGGCCCAGGCCGGCTACTACGACTTCGACCGGGTCTACGACTCGCGCGACGTCGGCTACCAGGGGCCGCGGTTCGGCTACCCGACGATGCCGGACCAGTACACGCTGGACGCCTTCCACCGCCTCGAGCTCGCGCCCGGCGACCGCCGACCGGTGATGGCCGAGATCGACCTGATCAGCAGCCACGCACCGTGGTCTCGCACGCCGCGGATGGTGGCGCAGTCGGCCGTCGGCGACGGCTCGGTCTACGACGGGATGCCCGAGACGCTGCCGTCGGAGCGCGACATCTGGCCCGATCCCGACCGGGTGCGCGCGGCGTACGGCGCGGCTGTCGAGTACTCGCTGCGCTCGGTCGTGTCGTTCCTGACGACCTACGGCGACGACGACACCGTCGTGCTCCTCCTCGGTGACCACCAGCCCGCGACGATCGTGTCCGGGCCCGACGCGACCTTCGACGTGCCGGTGTCGGTCATCGCCCGGGACCCAGCGGTGCTCGACCGGATCTCGGAGTGGGACTGGCGGCCGGGGCTGCGGCCCGCGGCCGACGCGCCAGTGTGGCGGATGGACGCGCTCCGCGACCGCTTCCTGGCCGCGTACGCACGAGCCACACCCCGTCGCGAGCGAACGACTCGGTGAGCAGCGCCAGCGCGACCAGCAGCACCGCGGTCGCCGCCATCGTCGGCAGCAGGCCCGCGGTGACCACCGTCAGCACCACGCCCTGGACCGCCGCGACGACCTTGCGCCAGTAGCGCGGCGGCACCGGCCTCCTCAGCCACGACCAGACCAGTTCGGCCGCCCACAGCAGATAGCGCGCCGCCCCGATCAGCAGCACCCACGCGCCGTACGACGCCGCGACGTGGACGCTCAGCACGAGGATCAGCAGGGCGTCGGTCTCCATGTCGAAGCGCGCTCCGAACGCCGAAGCGGTGCCGGTGCGCCGCGCGACCCGGCCGTCCACGAAGTCGAGCGCGAGCGCGACCGACGCCAGCGGCACCGCCGCCTGCGGAGGACCGACCGCGAGCAGTCCGGCGACCACGACGACGAGCGCGGCACGGACGCCGGTGACGCGGTCGGCGGGCCCGAGCCTGGTCATGTCGAGGAGTACGCCGGGGGCCGCTCACGGGTTCAGTCGCCGAGCGGGAACGCCACCCCGGTCAGCCTCTCGGAGCGCTGCCACAGCCCGCGCGCCAGCTCGGGGTCGATCGCGTCGCGACTGCGCCCGACCGCCGTCGGCCAGCCCCTCATCCCGAGCGGGCCGCCGGGACCGATGAAGGTGTTGCCGGGCAGGTCCATCGTCGCGGCGTAGAGCGTGGTCAGCGCCCCCTGCCAGGCCGGCATGCCCGCGACGCGGTGGCCCCAGCCGCCGACCCAGGTGAAGAAGGCGTTGCCGGTGTTGGCCGTGATCGCCGTGGCCGTCGACCCCGGGTGGGCACCGGTGGCGCGCAGCGTCGAGCCGGCGGCGGTGAGCCGGCGCTGGAGCTCGGCGAGGAAGAGCAGGTTCGCGAGCTTCGACGCGGCGTACGCGGCATAGGGCCGATAGGTCCGGCGCTCCCAGTTGAGGTCGTCGAGGTCGAGGCGCGCGGAGTGGTGGGCGTCCGAGCCGATCACGACGACCCGGTCGCGCAGTCGGGGAAGCAGCAGGTTGGTGAGCGCGAAGTGCCCGAGGTGGTTGGTCGCCAGGTGGGTCTCGAAGCCGTCGACGGTGAGCGCGTGGGGCACGGCGAGCACACCGGCGTTGTTGACGAGCACGTCGACCGGGCCGACGTCGGCGGCGAACGCGCGCACCGAGGACAGGTCCGCGACGTCGAGGCTGCGCACCTCCACCGCACCCGGCAGCGTGGCTGCCACGCGCTCGCCCTTCTCGCGATTGCGGACCGCGAGCACCACCTCGGCCCCGCGCCCGGCCAGCACGCGGGCGGTCTCGAGGCCGAGGCCGCCGCTCGCGCCGGTGACCACGAACCGGCGGCCGTCCTGCGCGGGCACGGCATCCCACCGGGGCGCCCGCGTGCGGGGCACGGTCAGGCCTCGAGGCACTCGATCGGGCCGCCGACCTGCACGGTGCGCCCGACGGTGCACAGCCGGTCGTGCGACTGCGCGATCGAGCGCGGCAGCACCTCGCGCGCCCGGTCGCCGTCCTCGCCGTCGGGGAACCGCACGTCGAAGGTGAGCCGGAGGTTCACCAGCCGGTTGCCGTGCTCGTCGCGGACCTTGTCGCCCTCGGCCGTCACGTCGAACGTCGTCGCCTGCGCGCGCTTGCCCGTGATCAGGTCGACGTCGATCGCGCTGCACCCGGCCAGCGCCGCGAGCAGCAGCTCGACCGGCGTGAAGTCCGGGTCGTCGCCCGAGCCGACCGCGACCACTCCCCCGCGTGCATTCGTCGCCTTGTAGCGACCCGCGCCGATCTTGGTGAGGTCGATGTGACGGTGGGCGTTCTCTGCGACGGGTGGGACGGGCAGGTCGGGGGTCATGGCGACAGCGTGCCAGACCGCGACACGCCCGGGACGACGTCCGCCCTTGAACGCAGCCATCCCGTCGGCAACGCTGGTCTGGACCAGCCAACGCCATCGGAAAGGCGAGCATGCTCACCCTCACCGAGAACGCCACAGCCATCGTCAACGAGATCACCCACCAGCCCGGCCTCGACGAGAGCGCCGGTCTCCGCATCACCTCGACGTCGACGCCCGACCAGGCCTTCGAGATCACCGCGGCCGCCCAGGGCGAGCCCGGCGACCAGGTCGTCGAGCAGGGCGGCGCGACCATCTACCTCGACGAGACCTCCGCCACGATGCTCGACGACAAGGTGCTCGACGCCGCCGTCGACCCGAGCGGCAAGGTCGAGTTCGCCCTCGCGATCCAGGGCTGACACCCAGAACCTCCCTGGAAGGCGGGCCCCGGCCACGGACCGGGGCCCGCTGCCTGTCCGGACTCCGCTCTTGCGAGGATCAACGCCATGACCACGACCGCCCGCGAGGTCCACCTCGCCTCCCGCCCCCAGGGGTGGCCGACGCCCGACGACTTCCGCACCGTCGAGACCGAGCTCGCCGACCCCGGCCCCGGCGAGGTCCTGGTCCGCAACACGTTCGTCTCCGTCGATCCCTACATGCGCGGACGGATGAACGACGTGAAGTCCTACGTGCCTCCGTTCGCCCTCGACGCGCCGATGGACGGCGGTGCCGTCGGCGAGGTCGTCGCGTCCGCGTCCGACGACGTCGCCGTGGGCGACACGGTGCTGCACCAGGCGGGGTGGCGCACCCATGCACTCCTGCCGAGCCGCGACGTACGACGCGTCGACGTGTCACAGGTCCCCGCGTCGGCGTACCTCGGAGCGCTCGGGATGCCGGGCATGACCGCGTACGTCGGCCTCACCCGCGTCGCCGCGCTCGCCGAGGGCGAGACCGTCTTCATCTCGGGGGCGGCGGGTGCGGTCGGCTCCGCGGCCGGCCAGATGGCCCGGCAGCTGGGCGCGGGCACCGTGATCGGGTCCGCCGGCTCACCGGAGAAGTGCGAGTGGCTCACCGGTGAGCTCGGCTTCGACGTCGCCCTCGACTACAAGGCCGCCCCCATCGGCCGGCAGCTGCGCGAACACGCCCCGGTCGACGTCTACTTCGACAACGTCGGCGGCAACCACCTCGAGGCCGCGATCTTCGCGATGTCCGACTTCGGCCGGATCGCCGCGTGCGGGGCGATCGCCGACTACAACGCCGACACCCCCACCCCGGGTCCGCGCAACCTGATGATGGTCGTGAGCAAGCGCCTGACCCTGCGCGGCTTCATCGTCACCGACCACCGCGACGTGGCCGCGGAGTTCTACAGGCTGGCCGGCCAGTGGGTCGCCGACGGGTCGCTCACCTGGCGCGAGACCGTCGTCGACGGCCTCGACCACGCGGTCGACGCCTTCCTCGGACTGCATCGCGGCGACAACACCGGGAAGATGCTCGTCCGACCCTGAGCCGTCGTACCCCCCGCTCACTCCGGGAGCAGGGTGCCGAGAGGCCCCAGGTCGATGTTGAGGTCCTCCGTGGTCAGCCCGTAGCGCTCCTTGAGGTCCTCCATGGCCCGCTCGAGGTGCATCAGGCCGTTGCCGAGACCCTCGACCTGCTCGTCGGTCAGGTCGCCCTCGTCCACACGCCGCAGCGCCTGCTTCTCCATCAGCTGCCGGATGAGCTCGATGATGGTCAGCACGAGCTTGAGCAGGTCCCTCTCGACCGCCTCGGCGTCGGTCTCCAGCCGCTGGGGCAGCACGGTGCGCCGCTCGGAACCCGACCGGCGGTCGGCCGGACGGTCGTGCGCCCACCCGAGCGCAGCCAGGTCGTCCCACGGCTCCCCGCTCATCGCGATCCCGCCTCCCGGCCCTGCTCGCCCTGCTCCATGGCGGCGCGCACGGAGCTGATCATCAGCTGCAGCCGGATCTCGACCAGGTCCACGCCCGCCAGCGACACGACGACGTCGCCCGCGACGACGACCCCGGTCCCCAGGAGCCGGTCGAGCAGGTCGACGAGCGCGACCGGAGCCAGGTCCCTGGCGGGCTGTCGCTCGACCCGCTGCTCGCCGGAGTCCAGGACCGTCACCGCTGCTCCAGCATGGCGAACGAGTACGGCGGCCATGGCCCGCGACCGTCCACGACCACGTCGGGGTGCTCGGCCCCGAGACCGGCGACCAGTCCCGCGAACGCCTCGGCGGCGTCGTCGGGGACGAGGTAGGCGGCGTTGAGGACCATCGTGCCCTCGTGACCCGAGAGCCGGGGATCCTGCGGCGGCAGCTGACGGCTGTCCCGGGCGTGGGACGCGAGGCTGTCGTGCACCAGGTGCGCGGTCGCCGTCGCCGCCTCCGCCGTGCCGGCGCGGCGGGCGGCGTCGGACTTCTTGCGACGCAGGTAGTCGGCACCACTCGTCGGCGCCGCCGTCTCGGACGGTTCGGGTGCCTCGGTGGGGACGAGCACCTTCACGCTCCACTCCGAGCACCCGTCGACCCGGTCGAGCACGTCGGTGAGTGCGACGTACCACTCGCGCAGCCGGTCGCGGACGGCGGCGTCGTCGAAGCACACCGTCGCCAGCCGCAGCGGCGCCGTCGGGGCGTGCCTCGCGGCGGCGTGGATGACGGTGTCGTGGGCGCGGACGACCGTCTCCAGCCACGAGAGGTCCTCGAGGTTGCGGCGCAGCGCCTCCTCGCCGTACGACGACAGCGGCACGGTGCTGACCAGCGCCACCAGGTCCCGGTGGTCGACGAGCTCGAGCGTGGCCCCGTCGATGCCCTGCACCGAGTCGACGGCGGCGGCGTCGAGCCCGCGGCACACGGCGTACAGGTAGCGACCGGTGTCCGCCGAGACCCCGACAGGCGGTTGCGGGGCGGTCACCTGCTCCTCCCGCCGGCGCGGCCGGACTCCTTCGCCGGCTGGCCGTCCGACGAACCGTCCTCCGATCCGCCGCCCTCGAGCTCGGCGAGCCGCTCGCGCAGCTGCCGGTTCTCCTCGTCGAGCCCACGCTCGCGGACGGTCAGCATCGGGTCGTGGCGCCACCAGTCGATGCCCATCTCCTCGGCCTTGTCGACCGAGACCACCAAGAGCCGCAGCTTGATGGTGAGCAGCTCGATGTCCAGCAGGTTCACGCGGATGTCGCCGGCGATGATGATGCCCTTGTCGAGCACGCGCTCGAGGATGTCGGCGAGCGTCGCCGGCTGGGTGCGGCCAGGTTGGCTCGGCGGCCCGCTGTAGTAGGGACGCGACGTCGGTACGCCGCCCGGTGACTCCGTCATCGCGGCTCCTCCCTGGCGCTCCCCCTGACGTAGCGGTCCGCCCGTCGGTACCCGACGAGGTCGCCGGCCCGGTCGACCGTGACGTCGTACACCGCGAGGACGTCCGTGGTGTTCGGGATCCGCCGCATCTCCAACACCTCGACCTGGATGGTCCAGCCGTCCTCGTCCCTGGAGATGCCGACGACACCCTCGAGCTCCTTGCCGGTCAGCTCGACGAGCTGTTGGGCGCCGAGCAGGGCGACCTGGCCGCCCCGAGGCGGTCCGGAGTCCGACCCGCCACGCGGCCGCGGACGTGCGGACGCCTTCGGCGCCGCCTTCGCGGTCTTCCCGGCCGTCTTCTTCCCGGCCGTCTTCTTCCCGGCCGTCTTCTTGGCCGCCGTCTTCGGAGTCTTCTTCGGAGTCGTCTTGGCGGTCTTCCTGGCCGTCTCCTTGGCCGGCGCCTTGCGGCTCCCGTCGCCCCCCGGTCGTGCCGAGCGCGTCGTCTCAGCCATTTCCGGTCCTCTCCTGCCCGATCATCAGGCGCTCGATCAGCTCGTCTTCCCACGCGGTCGCGGTGGTCTCGTCGATGCTGCCCTCCTGCCGCAGGCGGTCAACCTCCTCGAGCTCGCTGCGGATCGCCGCCGGGTCGTAGTAGATCTCCTCGGCCTGCCTCAGGATCTGGTCGGCGACCGCGATCGTGCCTCGCAGCGGTGCGACGGGCAGGGTCAGGATTCCCGTGATCAGCCCCATCCGGCCTCCCCGACGAAGTCGTAGGCCGCCAGCGGACCGACCAACCTCATCCGGATCCGCTCGTGCACGGCCTCCGCCAGGTCCTCCAGCGCCGCCACCAGCGCCTCCGCGCGGGCCTCCTCGACCAGCAGCGCCACGTCGAGCACCTGCGTCGCGGACGGCGGCGTACGCACGAGGTGCGCGACGGCCAGCGGGACCACGGCGTCCAGGAGCACGTCGGCGTCGAAGCTGCTGCGGTCCTGCATCGCGTGGTACACCAGCTCCCCCAGCCGCGCCCGCTCCCCGTACCCAGCGTGCTCGGGAAGGTCCTTCGTGTAGTCCCTCAGCTGACGGATCTCCGGCTCGGTGGCCACGAGGTCGGCCAGCACGGCTTCCTCGACGTAGGTGGCGCGGAGGTTGTACTGCCGCTTCCCGTCGAGCTGGTCGAGGAACGCCACGAACCCCTCCTGACGCGGGCCGAGCAGCTCCTCCACGACCGACTGTCCGTCGGCGAGCACCGAGCCGAACCTGACCGGGGCGACCGGGCCGGCCTCCGCCAGCACGTCGAGGACCGACTGGTAGGCCAACAGCTCGGCACGACGACCCGGCGGCCGATCCAGGGAGACCGGCGTGACCGCCGCCGCGAGCGGCCCGTCGACGACGAAGCCCACGGGCGCGCCGTCGAGCCCGGTGAGCTCCGGGGCACCGCCGCGTGTGTCCGCGGCCCGGACCACGCCGTAGACGAAGAGGGCGCGGTCGGTGCCGACCTCGACCTCGCTGCGGGTGGTGTCGTCGGTCACGTGACCGGCGCTCATCGCGAGGACTCAGACCGCCGTCGGCTCGAGGCCTTCTTCGCGGGCCGACGCTCGCGATCTTCCTCGTCGTCGTCGTCGCTGTGCCCACGACCCAGCGCGCGCTTGACGCCCTCCACCGCGCCCTGGGTCTTGCCCGAGGCACCGGTCTCCTGCAGGTCGTGGACCATCTCACCGAGGTCCTTCCCGCCGTGCTCGTACAGGTCGAGCCGGTTGGTCGCCTCGGCGAACCGGAGGTAGGTGTCGACACTGGCGATCACGATGCGTGCGTCGATCGTCAGCAGCTCGATGCCCACCAACGAGACCCGGACGTAGGCATCGATCACGATGCCCTTGTCGAGGATGATGTCGATGACGTCGGCGAGTCCGCTCGGCGCAGGGCGCTCGAGGTAACCGCCGCCGCTCCGGCGTTGCGTCTGCACGGTCATGGCATGGCCTCCTGGATTTCCCGATCACTCAGCTCGCACGCTTGCGGCGCGAGCGCGGCTGCGGCTCTTCTTCCGGTTCCGGCTCTTCTTCGTCCTCGTACTCGTCCTCGTACTCGTCCTCGGGGGCCTCCTCGGGGGCCTCCTCGTACTCGTCCTCGTACTCGTCCTCGGGCTCCTCCTCGGGCTCCTCCTCGGGCTCGTCCTCGTCCTCGGGCTCGTCCTCGGGCTCGTCCTCGGCTTCCTCGTACTCGTCCTCCGGCTCGTCCTCGGCTTCCTCGTCGCCGGCTTCCTCGTCCTCGTACTCGTCGTCCGGCTCCTCGGACTCGGCCTCTTCCTGCTCGAGTGCCTCCTCGTGGGACTCCACGACCTCGCTGTCCTCGATCCGGCCCCGCCAGCCCTCGACCTCGTCGGGCTCGAGGATCGTCCGCGTCATCACGTGCCGCTGGAAGTGCTTGAGCTCCGCACGGGCGCGGCGACCCTGGGCGCGCCACAGGTTCCCGGTGCGCTCGAAGAGGCCCTGCGGGTAGTACTCGAGGACCACGATGATCCGGGTCAGGTTCGGACCGAGCTCGTGGAAGGTGACCGCGCCGTCGACGTGGCCCTTCTCTCCCTCGGAGCGCCACACGATCCGCTCGTCGGGCACCTGCTCCAGAATGGTGGCCTGCCAGTGCCGGTGCGACCAGACGATCTGGGCCTTCCACTCCAGCTTGTTGTCCTCGTCGGCGTCGACGTTCTCGACCTTCTTCATGAACGACGGGAACCCACCGAACTCGGTCCACTGGTTGTACGCCACGTCGACCGGCACGCCGACGTCGACCTGCTCGATGATGTTGGTGGCCTTCGTCGCCTTGCCCGAGCCCCCCGAACCCGAACCGCCCCCGCCCCCACCGAGGCCGGGGACCTTATCCTTCACCGCGGACGCAGCGCCCTTCAGTGCGCCCTTGACCGGACTGTCCCCCTTCGCCGCGGACTTGCCGGACCCGAGGGCTGCCTTCAGCGTCGAGTTGCCGCTCGCCACGTCCTCGAGTCGATCGGTGAGCCCTCCCATCCGGTCACCGATGCTCCCGACGGCCTTGTCGCCGAGGGTCTTGAAGAGGTCTTCACCTGCCGACTTCAGTCGGCCGCCTGCGTCGCTGCTCGTCGCCATCGCCGCTCACCTCCCCGACCGGGAACGCGAGGACGCCTTCTTGGCCGTCTTCTTCGTCGCGGTCTTCTTGGCGGGTGCCTTCTTGGCCGTCTTCTTCGCCGCGGTCTTCTTGGCCGGCGCCTTCTTCGCGGCCTTCTTGGCCGGCGCCTTCTTGGCCGGCGCCTTCTTCGCGGCCTTCTTGGCCGACGCCTTCTTGGCGGGTGCCTTCCTGGCCGCGGTCTTCTTGGCCGGCGCCTTCTTCGCCGTCTTCCTGGCAGTCGACCGCCTGGGCTCCGGCTCCTCCTCCGGCTCCTCCTCCGGCTCCTCGTCCTCCGGCTCCTCGTCCTCCGGCTCCTCGTCCTCCGG
>NZ_JARGER010000013.1:0-137482 GCF_029210375.1 Nocardioides sp. YIM 152315
CTCCGGCTCCTCGTCCTCCGGCTCCTCGTCCTCCGGCTCCTCGTCCTCCGGCTCCTCGTCCTCGGGCTCGTCCTCGTCGTCCGGCTCGTCGTCCGGCGCGTCGTCCGGCTCGTCGTCCGGCTCGTCGTCCGGCTCGTCCTCGGGCTCGTCGTACTCGTCCTCGTACTCGTCCTCGTCCTGCTCCTGGCGGGCCTGCAGGGAGCGGGTCACCGACTCGGCGGACACCAGGGCGGCCTCGCGGGCCACGCTCATCAGGCGGCCGCTCAGCTGACTCTGCAGGTCCTTGAGCTGGGGGTTCTCCTTCAACAGCTTCGTACCCTGGGACAACAGCTCCTGCCGCTGCGCCGCAAGGCGCTTCCCGGCGAGCAGGCTGCCCAGCATCATGGCCATACGCAGCCGCTTGGTCCGCCCGAGCAGGTACCCCCCGGCCACACCTACGGCGATCTTCGTGTTCGCAGACATGTGTTCCAGTCACAATGCGCAGCCCGCCCGGAGCGGCGCACGACTGCCTCCCTCCTGGCGCCGCTGTACCCGTGGTCTAGTCCAGCAAACGCGCCGCGCTCGGCGAGGTCTCTCTTCGTCGTCGACGTCAGGCGCATTCACGAGCGCCGACCGGGTACGTGCGATCACGGAGATCGGCGCGCGACCGGGGAGGAACCATGGCGGAGAACGGCACTGACACCCGAGCTCGACTGCTCGACCTGCTGCTGACGAAGGTCGCGGAGGACACCTTCCCCTCCGGCGTGATGATGGACCTCATCGAGGAGCTCCTGCAGCCCGACGACGTCCCCGCCTACGCGGCGGTGCTGATGGACAAGATCAGCGAGGAGACCTACCCGAGCGTCCCGATGATGCGCCGCCTGGTGGCGCTGACCGAGTCGTAGGGCGCGTCGCCGTGCGAGCGCTGCGTTGGGCGGGAGCGAGCCTGCTGGTGCTGCTCGCCGGCCTCCTCGGGTTGGTGGGTGCGCTGCTCAGCGTGACCCTCGTGCTGCTCCCGCTCGGGATCCCGCTTCTCTTCGTCGCGAGAAAGCTCTTCCGCACCGCCGGCCGCCTCGTCGTACCGCGGGCGGCCCGGCATCCCGTCGAGCAGACACAACGACGCGCCGGTGAGGCGGTCGAGGATGCGACGGACCTCCTCCCCGGGCGCCGCAGCAGGTCGGCGAGGCTGCGACGGAAGCTGCACCTCACCTGACCCCCTCGCGCCGTGGTCGCTCAGCGGCGTCAGCGAAGAGAGCCACCCGTGGGTCCGGTCGCCGGCGCCTCGGTGTCGATGAGCGACGGCGGGCCCGCCGCGATCCCCTCCTCGGGGTCGGGAGCGGACGCCCGGGCGTCGGCGAGCACGTCCGCAGGCACGTGCTGCTCGAGGAAGCGGCGAGCCAGTCGCGTCGACGGGTGGATGCCGATGGTGGCCAGCACGATGATGCCCGCGATCACCAGCCAGCCGGCGGCGCCCCAGTTCATCGCCAGGAACGTGTAGACCGCCGGTGCCCAGACGCGACCCAGGGTGCTGCTGAGCTCGGCGGCGCCCTGGTAGGCCCCGCGCTGTCGCGGATCCATCAGCTCGGCCTCGAACGCCCAGCTGGCCGCCGAGAGGTAGAGCTCGGCGCCGGTCACGGTGACATGCCCCAGCCAGACCAGCGCGATCGTCTTCCAGCCGACCGTGTCGTGCGTGGCGAGCGTGATGAGGCACGAGACGACGAAGAACGTCGACGAGATCCGGACCGCCTTGAGCGCGGACGGCACGTCCTCGACGCCGCGGGCCGCGGCCATCGGCAGGAAGATGCACATCACGGTGTTGGTCCCGAACAGGAACGCGAGGAGCACGTGCGGGGCGTCGGTCTCTTCCACCAGCCAGAGCGGGATCACGATGTTGAGCAGCACCTGGTTGGTCCAGAAGACCCCACTGAAGAACGTCGTGAGCATCCAGCCCGGGTTGCGCAACGGCCCGGGACCGGGCACCTTGACCTTCCGGTCCTCCGGGGTGCGCTCGTCGTGGGAGGCCTTCGGCAGTCGGCTGATCGCGGCGGCGTTGACGAGGAAGACCGCCGCGGTGAACCACGGGATCGCCTGCAGAAGGTCGTCGGACTGGAACGCCAGCGCGACACCACCGACCAGCGAGCCGACCGTGAAGCCGACGTTGAGCGCCGAGTACATGTAGGCCCGTGACCGCACGCGCTCGTCGGCCGGCAGCACGTCGATCGTGTACGCGCCGTGCGCGGCACCGCCGAGGGCGCCGATGACCTCCATGCCGGCCGCCATCAGCAGGTAGCCCTGGAAGTCGGTGATGAACGGCCACACCCCGAACATCGCGGCCTGGCCGAGCGCGCTGACCGCCCACATCTTCTTCGGACCGAAGCGGTCGACCAGCTTGCCCATCGGCAGCGCGGCCAGGAAGGCGGCGATGCCGGCCACCGTCAGGCCGAGACCGACCTGCGCGGCCGACAGCCCCACGATCTGGGTGAAGAACACCGCAGATCCCGTCATGAAGGTGCCCTCGCCGAGGGCGAACAGCAGGGACTGGAGCGAGAGCCGGCCGGCCAGCGGCGACGGCGGGCGCGCATGGCGCAGGAGGGCGGCGAACATCACCGATGATCCTCTCCCGCCCCGCGACCGGTGTCGTGCGATTTTCGGACGCCGGCCGGACCTGCTGGAGGCGGTGGGAACGGCTCGATTCCGACCACCCGCAACCGAGCCGTTCCCACCGCCGGACGTCAGCCGCGCTCGAGCGCCGAGGCGGGCAGGTCAAACCATCGCAGGTGCTCGAAGTCGGCGCTGACGTTGCCGGGGTGGCCGTCGAGGTCCGGCCCGACCGCCCCGGCCAGGATCGCGGCACCGTCACGGAGATGCTCGACGAGCAGCTCCTCACCTCCCGTGGCGGTGTTGCTCGGCATCGAGACGCGACCCCCGGCGTACGAGACGTCGCGCAGCGACAGCGGTGGGGTGACGACGCCGGCACGGTGCCGCCACAGACCGGTGGCGGGGTCGAAGCCGTAGTCACCCAGCAGCCGCCAGCCGTCGCGCGCGACGAGCCGGACCGCCTCGACGAGGTAGTCGATGACGGCGTCGGAGACGAAGTAGTTGAAGTTCACCCGCACCCAGCCGGGCTTGATGCCCTCGCAGCCACCGGTGATCTCGCGCTCGAACTCGTGCGAGCGGTCGATGTCGATGCCCAGCAGCCGATGGCCGTAGGGGCCGGCGCAGGAGCAGCCGCCCCGCGACTGGATGCCGAAGAGGTCGTTCAGCAGCGCGACCACGTAGTTGTGGTGGAGGTAGCGCCCCGACGGCGAGCGCAGCACGAAGGAGACGATCGAGAGCCGCTCGTGATCTAGGTTGCCGAGCAGCTCGATCGCGGGCTCGTCGCGCCACGCGGCGACGGCACGGCGCAGGTGTCGCTCCTCCTGCTCGCGGATCGTGTCGGTGCCGACCGCCTCCTTGAGCTGGAAGACCAGGCCGGCGCGGATCGACTCGATGATCGCCGGCGTGCCGCCCTCCTCGCGATGGGTGACGTCGTCGAGGTAGCGGTGGTCGTCGTCGTTGACGTAGGCGACCGTGCCGCCGCCCGGAACGTCGGGCACCCGGTTCGTGAAGAGCTCGCGCCGTCCGACGAGCACGCCGGGCGTCGACGGCCCGCCGATGAACTTGTGCGGCGAGAGGAAGATCGCGTCCTTGTACGACAGCGGCTCCCCCTCGACGGCGCCCATCTCGATGTCGACGTACGGCGCGGCCGCGGCGAAGTCCCAGAAGCTCAGGGCGCCGTACCGGTGGAGCAGCGTCGCGATCGCGGCCGTGTCGGAGACGATGCCCGTCACGTTCGACGCGGCCGAGAAGGAGCCGATCCGCAGCGGGCGCTCGGCGTACTTCTCGAGCTGCTCGCGCAGGTCGTCGCGGTCGACGCCCCCGTCGGCGTCCTCCCGGATCGTGACCACGTCGGCGATCGACTCCCGCCACGGGATCTCGTTGGAGTGGTGCTCGTAGGGACCGATGAAGACGACCGGCCGCTGGGCCGGCGGGATGTGCTCGGCCAGCGCGTGGGCGTCGTCGAGCACCGACGGGATCCGCAGGCCGAGGACCCCGATCAGCCTCGCGATCGCGCCCGTGCAGCCGGAGCCGGCGAAGAGCACGACGGTGTCGTCGTCACCGCCCACGGACTCCCGGATGATCGCCCGCGCCTCCTCGCGCAGCCGGGTCGTCTGCAGACCGGTGCCGCTCGACTCCGTGTGCGTGTTGGCGTAGCTGGGCAGCACCTGGTCGCGGATGAAGTCCTCGATGAAGCTGAGCCCGCGGCCCGACGCCGTGTAGTCGGCATAGGTGACCCGACGGGCGCCATACGGCGTCTGCATGACGTGGTCCTCGCCGATCACGGATGCCCGGATCAGGGCGAGGAGGTCCTGTGTGCCCTCTGTCACAGGGCCACGATAGGCCGACGTAGGGTGACCGCGTGAACAGCCCCTACCAGAGCCTCCAGCACGCGGAGGCCATCGCGCGACGCGAGCTCCTCGACGTGGAGGAGTACGACGTCCGCCTCGACCTCGCCGCCGACGAGAAGACGTTCGGATCCGTGACCACGATCCGCTTCACGAGCCGGGGCGGCCCGACGTTCGTCGACCTCAAGCCGGTGCGGGTCAACGAGATCCGTCTCAACGGCGGGGCTCTCGACGTCGACCTGCTCGAGCGGGGCCGGCTGCCGCTGGAGACCGTCGAGGGCCTCAACGAGCTGGTCGTCGACGCCGTGATGCCGTTCCGCAACGACGGCGAGGGACTGCACCGCAGCGTCGATCCGGCCGACGGGAGGTCCTACGTCTACGGGATGATGTTCATGGACGCCGCCCCGTCGGTGTTCGCGTGCTTCGACCAGCCCGACCTCAAGGCGCCGTACTCGCTCCACGTCGAGGCGCCCGACGCCTGGACGGTCATCGCCAACGCGCCGGGGACCAACCCCGAGCCGGGCGTGTGGGAGTTCGAGCGCAGCCAGCCGCTCTCGACGTACTTCGTGACCCTGGTGGCCGGCCCCTACCACGTGATCCGTGACGAGCACGACGGCATCCCGCTCGGGCTGTCGGCCCGCGCCAGCATCGCCGGCGCTCTCGAGGCCGACGCCGACGAGCTCCTCACGATGACCCGGCAGTGCTTCGACGAGTTCCACCGGGTCTTCGGGATCCGCTACCCGTTCGGCAACTACCACCAGGCGTTCGTGCCGGAGTTCAACGCCGGTGCGATGGAGAACCCGGGCTGCGTCACCTTCCGCGACCCGCTCGTCTTCACCAGTCGGGTCACCCGCGGCATGCGCATCCAGCGCGCGACGACGCTGGCGCACGAGATGGCGCACCAGTGGTTCGGCAACATCGTCACGCCGAGGTGGTGGGACGACCTCTGGCTCAACGAGTCCTTCGCGGAGTACATGGGCAACCGGGTCACCGCCGACGTCACCGAGTACGACGACGCCTGGGTCGACAACGCCTACGCCCGTCGCCAGTGGGGCCTGTACGCCGACCAGCGGCCCAGCACCCACCCCGTCGCGGGCAACGGCGCGGTCGACGCGAGCGCGGCGCTGCAGGACTTCGACGGCATCTCGTACGCGAAGGGCTCGAGCATCCTCAGGCAGCTCGCGGCGTCGCTCGGCGACGAGGTGTTCTTCGCGGGTGCGATCGACCACTTCACGCAGGCCCGCTTCGGCAACGCGACCATGCACGACCTGTTCGAGTCGTGGGAGCGCGCGGGCGCCGGCGACCTCTCGTCGTTCACGTCCAACTGGCTGCGCACCGCCGGCCCCGACACGATCGTGCTCGACCGGGCGGCCGGCGTCGTGCGCCGCACTCCCCCGGCCGACCACCCGGCCGACCGCGCGCACACCTTCCGGGTGGGGATCGCGACCGACGGCAAGTGGAGCACCCGGATGCTGACGGTCGAGGGCCCCGAGACGCCCTTCGCGGTCGACGCCGACGCCGTCGTGCTCGACCCGTACGAGGACAGCTGGGCGGTCGTCCAGCCCGATCCCGCCACCGTCGCGCAGCTCAAGACGCTGCTGCCCGACGTCGAGGACGAGGGGCTGCGGGCCGGCATCTGGAACAACGTGCGCAGCGCCTTCCACGAGGCGACGCTGTCGCCTGCCGACGTGATCGACCTCGTGGTCGCGAGCCCGCCGGTGGAGTCGACGGAGGACACCAAGCGCCGCCTGGGGTCGTGGCTGCTCGGCGACGTGCTGCCACTCGCGCCCGCCGGCTCGCTCGAGCGGGTGCACGCCGCCGCGCGCGAGAAGGTCGAGACCACGACCACCGGCTCCGAGCACCAGCTCTCGGCGCTGCGGATGGCGATCTCGACCGCCACCGACCCCGCCCTGCTGCGGTCGTGGCTGTCCGCCACCCCGGCGGGCGTCGAGCTCGACGTCGACGTGCGGTGGCGCCTGCTGGTGCGGCTGGCCGCGCTCGGCGAGACCGACCCCGAGGAGCTGCTCGCCGCGCTCGACGCGGAGCCCACGGCGGTGTCGAGGGTGGCGCACATGAAGGCGCTGGTGTCGCTGCCGACCGCCGAGGCGAAGGCGCACGCCTGGTCGGTGTTCACCGGCGCGCTCGACGTGCCCAACTACGAGCTGGAGGCCGCCGGGCTCGGCATGTGGCGGGGCGGTCAGGAGGAGCTGCTCGCCGCGTACGTCGACCGCTACTTCGACGAGCTGCCCGCCACCGTGACCGTGCGGAGCGGATGGGTGCTGGCGGACGCGACGGAGTTCTTCTTCCCGGTGACGTCGCTGTCCGCCGAGACGCTGGCGCGCGCACAGGACCTCGCCGCCGACACCTCCCTCGACCTCTCGGTACGTCGCCGGCTCGCCGACAGCGCCGACGACCTCGCCCGCAAGCTGGCGACCGCCCGGGCGTTCCCGGCGTCATGACCCTCGACCGCGCCCGACGCCCCGGACCCACCGTCCGGACCCGGGTGCACGAGCTCACCGAGTCGGGTGAGCGTCGGCACGAGGACCGGCTGGCGACGGAGGAGCCGCTGGAGATCCGCCTCGCGTGGCCGGGCGCGCCCGCGCGGCGGGTATGGGTGACGATGCGGACGCCCGGCCACGACTTCGAGCTCGCGGCCGGGTGGCTGGTCCACGAGGCGCTCGCCTCCGCGTCCACGATCCACGGCGTCGCCTACTGCACCGACGAGTCGCTGACGGCCGACGAGGAGCTCAACGTCGTGACGGTGACCCTGTCGGCGCCCCCGCTGCGCGACCCCGGGCACCGACATGTCGGCCAGTCGTCGGGGTCGTCCGCGTGCGGCGTGTGCGGCAAGGACAGCGTGGCCGAGGCCCTGACCGCGCCCGGGTCGACGCCGTGGTCCGGACCGCTGCCGTCCGCAGACATGGTGCGATCGCTGCCCGGCCTCGTCGAGTCGCGGCAACGGCTGTTCGACCGCACGGGCGGCGTGCACGCGGCCGCCCTCGCGACCGCCGACGGTGACCTGCTCGTCGTACGCGAGGACGTCGGTCGGCACAACGCCGTCGACAAGGTCACCGGTGCCCGGGTGCTCGCCGGCTCGTCCCCCGCCGAGGCCTGCCTGATCGTCAGCGGCCGGGCCGGATTCGAGCTCGTGCAGAAGGCGGTCGCCGCCGGCGTCGGGTCGCTCGTCGCCGTCGGCGCCCCCACGTCGCTCTCGGTTCGGCTGGCGGAGTCGTCGGGGCTCGCGCTCTACGGGTTCACCCGCGCCGAGCGGTGCGTGCGGTACGCCTGAGATCGACGCGCTCACCTGCGTCCGCCGGCGACTCAGATCGACAGGTACTTCTTGCCGTCGAGGAGCTCGCGCACGGCGTCGAGGTGGCCGGCGTGCGTGGCGGTCTCGACGATGACGTGGACCAGGACCGTGCGCAGATCCGGGAAGGACTGCCCCGACTCGGCCCACCACTCCTCGTGCGTGGCGGGCGGGGCATCGAGGGCGAGGTCGGCGATGATCGCGTCGGAGCCGTCGATCGCGGCGCGGTACGCCGAGATGACCGAGGCTGCGGATTCGTCGTCGCGGACGAGCCAGTCGGCGTTGGTGCCCTCCGGCCAGAAGTCCAGGGGCTGACCGGCCATCACCACGCCGAACCAGTACCGCTCGTCGGAGAGCGTGAGGTGACGCAGCAGCCCCAGACACGTCCACCCGGACGGCAGGACGGGCCGGCGCAGCTGGTCGTCGCCGAGGCCCTCGACCTGGTCGAGGACGTGGCGACGCTGCCCGGCCAGTCGGCGGAGCAGCAGGTCTCGTTCGGACGACGTCTCGGCTCTCACGAGGGAGCAGGATGCCACCACGCCCGCGATCCTGGGTCGGCGGCCCTCGACCGAAGGTGACTGAGGCCGCGCCGCCGCCCGGAAGACCGATAGGCGCCTTCGGATCGCGGTTGATAGCGTGAGCGCGCCGGACCGACAGCCGAGGAGGTGGTACCCGTGAACGATTCGACATGGGCGCTCCTCTCCGGGGTCACGGTCGGGCGGTAGGTCGTCCGGGAGCGCCGCTACCAGAGCACTCCCGAGAGGCACGACCATGCACTTCGATTCCGAAGCACGTCTCGACGGCGGCGTCCTCCGACGTGGGTTCACCCACGACGAGGTCCCCGGCGTCCTGTGGACGCCCGCGTCCGCCACATCCTCCGCGCCGGTCCCGTTGATCCTCCTGGGCCATCCGGGTGGACTGCGCCGGATGCACCCTCGGCTCGAGGCGCGGGCGCGACACTGCGCAGGGCTGGGGTACGCCGCGGCGACCGTCGAGCTGCCTGGGAGCGGGGAGCGACCGAGCATCGCCGTGGTCGAACGGGCCCGCACCGATCTGCGCCAGGCGATCGCCGCCGGCGAACGGCCGAGCGACGACGTCGTCGACCGACTGATCCTCCCGCTGGTCGAACAGGCCGTCCCGGAGTGGCGGTCGGTCCTCGACGCCGTGCTGGAGCTCCCCGAGGTCGGCGGCCCGGTGGCCATCTCCGGCGGGGTCATCGCCGTCGGGGTCCGGTTGGCCGCCGTCGAGCCACGCATCGTGGCCGCTGGCCTGTTCGCCGGCAGCTACGTCCCCCGCAGCATCATCGAGCAGGCACGACTCGTGACCGTTCCGGTGCACGTCCTCCTCCAGTGGGACGACCGTGGCAACGACAGGCAGATGGCACTGGACCTCTTCGACGCCTTCGCCTCCCGGGAGAAGACGCTCCAGGCCAACACGGGCGGGCACACCGGCGTACCGCAGTTCGCCGCGGACGACGCGAGTCGCTTCTTCGCCCGTCACCTGGGCTGACCTGGTCAGCCCGCCTCACGGGCGCCGGGCCCCCGTGTGATCCTGCACTACCTCGGCGTGGGTCCCGGGCACTGTCGGCGCCGACTCCTAGCGTGGCGGCGTGCGCATCCTCCACACCTCCGACTGGCACCTCGGGCGGTCCTTCCACCGCGAGGGCATGCTGGAGCACCAGGCTGCGTACGTCGACCACCTCCTCGACGTGGTCGGGCGCGAGCGGGTCGACCTGGTCGTCGTGGCGGGCGACGTCTACGACCGCGCTCTCCCCCATGTCGACGCCGTGCGGCTCGCCGACGAGACCCTCGCCCGGCTGGCGGCCAGCCGCGCCCGCGTGGTGCTGACCAGCGGCAACCACGACTCCGCACAGCGACTCGGCTTCAGCTCGCGGCTGATCGACGCGGCCGGGGTCTTCATCCGCACCGACGCCGCCACCGTCGGCACGCCCGTGCTGGTCGACGACGAGCACGGCGAGGTCGCCGTCTACGGCATCCCCTACCTCGACCCCGACGCGGTCCGCGAGCCGTGGCAGCTGCCGACGCGGTCCCACGAGGCCGCGCTCGACGAGGCGATGCGCAGGGTCCGTGCCGACCGGAGCCGCCGGGCCAACGGCACGAGGAGCGTCGTGCTGGCGCATGCATTCGTGGCCGGGGCCCGACCGAGCGACTCCGAGCGCGACATCAGCGTCGGCGGGGTCTCGCTGGTGCCGACGACCACCTTCCAGGGCGTCGACTACACCGCGCTCGGCCATCTGCACGGCCGGCACACGCTCACCGAGACCGTCCGCTACTCCGGCTCGCCGCTGGCCTACTCCTTCTCCGAGGCCGACCAGCTCAAGGGCTCGTGGCTCGTGGAGCTCGGCGCCGGCGGGATGACGACGGCCGAGTTCGTCGAGGCGCCGGTCCCCCGCCGCCTGGCCCGGGTCCGCGGCACGGTCGACGACCTCCTCCAGGACCCGCGGCTGAAGGAGCACGAGGACGCCTGGGTCCAGGCGACGCTGACCGACGCCACCCGCCCACTCCAGGCGATGGAGCGGCTCCGCGCCCGATTCCCCCACACGCTGGTGATCGCGTTCGAGCCGGCCGGTGCGGCGCCGCACACCGTCCCCGTGGCACGTCCGCAGGGCCGCTCCGACCACGACATCGCTCTCGACTTCGTGGCCGAGCTGCGCGGCGGGCCGGCGACGGAGTCGGAGTCGGCGCTGCTGCAGGCGGCGACCGAGGCCTGCTGCGACGACCCGGACTTCGACGTCCTCGTCTCCACCGCCGGCACCGAGGGGCTCTGGTGAGGCTCCACCGCCTGCGCGCGACCGCGTTCGGGCCCTTCGCCGGCACCATCGACGTCGACTTCGACCAGCTGTCGACCGCCGGCCTCTTCCTGCTCTCCGGCCCGACCGGCGCCGGCAAGACCAGCGTGCTCGACGCGGTCTGCTTCGCGCTGTACGGCGACGTGCCCGGCGACCGCAACGCCGCGAAGCGGCTGCGCTCCGACCTCGCGGCTCCGGGCGTGCGCCCGGAGGTCGAGCTCGAGGCGACGCTGTCGGGGCGTCGGTTCCGCATCACCCGGGCGCCGGCATGGGAGCGGCCCAAGAAGCGCGGGGAGGGGATGACCACCGAGCAGGCGTCCGTCGTCATCGCCGAGCGCGTCCACGGCGCGTGGGTCACCCAGTCGACCCGCCTCGACGAGACCGGACACCTGGTCTCGCGGCTGCTGGGCATGAACGTCGCCCAGTTCACCCAGGTGGCGATGCTTCCGCAGGGCCGGTTCCAGGCCTTCCTGCGCGCCCGCTCCGAGGAGCGTCACCGGCTGCTGCAGCAGCTCTTCCGCACGGGTCGCTTCGAGGACGTCGAGAAGTGGCTGCGCGACCGCCGTCTCGACCTGCGCCGGCGCGCCGACGCCGCCCGCGCCACCGTCGCCGACCTCGTCAGCCGGGTCAGCGAGACCACCGGCACGCAGCCCGACGACGGACCGCCCGACAGGTGGGCGCGCACCCTGCTCGACACCGCGGCCGTCCGCTGCGCCGAGGCCGCCTCCGCAGCCGCCGCGGCGGCCGAGCAGGAGGAGCAGCGCCGAGTGGCGCTCGACCGGGCCCGCGAGCTCCACACGCGCCGGGCCCGCGTCGACGCCGCCGCGGCAGAGCGGCGGCGGCTCGAGGCCGCGACCGAGGAGCACGCCGAGGGGGTCCGTCGCCTCGACTCCGCTCGTCGCGCGGCGCCGGTCGTCGCCCTCCACCAGGTCGCGGTCCGCGCCCGCCGCGCACGATCTGCGGCCCGCACCACGCTCGCGCGGCTGCCCGTCCGCGACCGGGAGACGCTCGAGGCCTCCCTCCAGGAGGCCGTCGACGGCGCCGCGCGCGCTCGTGCCCTGCAGCCGCGGGTCGAGCGGCACGCCGCCGTCCGCCGCGAGCGAGCCCGGCTCGAGGCGAGGCGGGTGGAGCTCGCCAGCGCGGCGCAGCGGGCACTCGACGACGCCCGAGGACGCGTCACGGCGCTCACCGGCCAGGTCGACGCCGCCCGCACGGCGCACGCCGCCGCCCGGGAGACCACCCTCCAGGCACGCACCCGCGCCCTCGACGTCCGCGAGGCCCGCCTGTCCGGCATGGCCGCCGAGATGGCGGGTGCACTCGCGGTCGGCGCCTCGTGCCCGGTCTGCGGATCCTGCGACCACCCCCGCAAGGCCCCGACCGCCGCCGACGTGCCCGACGAGGACGCCGAGCGCTCGGCCCAGAAGGCCGCCGACGACGCCGCCGCCACCGAGCACCTGCGCGACGTCGAGGTGCGCACCCTCGACTCCCAGCTCGCCTCCGCGATCGAGCTGCTCGACGTCGTGCCGCCCGCGATCGCCACCGAGACCGGCGCCGTCGAAGCGTCGCTCGGTGCCCTCGGCGCGGAGTCGGCGGCGCTGGAGGCCGAGCTCGCCGAGCACGACGACGGTCTGCTCGGCCGGTGCGCCGAGCGCGAGCACGAGGCCAGGTCCGGCCTGAGGGCGCTCGACGCCGCGGAGGCCGCCGAGGCCGCGCTCGCCGAGGCCGAGCTGACCCTGACCGCGGCCGCGGTCGAGGCGGGGTTCGCAGGCGCCGACGACGCACTCGCGGCGGCGCTCGACCAGCGGGCGTACGACGACCTCGCCCGGCGCGCCGCCGACCACGACCGGCGGCTGGCTGCGGCGGCTGCCGTGCTGGCCGAGGCCGGCGCCGACGAGGTCGCCCGAGCGGACCTCCCAGACCTGGAGGCCCTCGCCGAGGCTCACCAGGGCGCGTTGCGTCGCCTGGGCGACTCCCGTGCGCAGGAGAGTGCCTGGACGACCCGGGCCGAGCGCCTCGGGCGGCTCGCGTCAGACCTCGACCGGGCGGTCGCCGCGTCGCGCCCGCTGGACGAGGAGCTCGACGTGCTCACCCGGCTCTCGGCGTTCGTCGAGGGCAAGTCGGCCGACAACCGGCTCCAGATGCGCCTGTCGGCGTACGTCCTCGCCTACCGGCTGGCCCAGGTCGTCGCCGCCGCCAACCAGCGGCTCGACCGGATGAGCGACCGGCGCTACACCCTCGAGCACACCGGCCGGCGCGGGGCCGGGGAGACCCGGGGCGGCCTGAGCCTCGTGGTGCGCGACGACTGGTCCGGCGAGGCGCGCGACCCGGCGACGCTGTCGGGCGGCGAGACGTTCGTGGTCTCACTGGCCCTCGCGCTCGGGCTCGCCGACGTGGTCACCCAGGAGGTCGGCGGCGCCGACCTCGACACGCTCTTCGTCGACGAGGGCTTCGGGGCCCTCGACGCCGACACCCTCGACGACGTCATGGACACGCTCGACTCGCTGCGCGACGGCGGCCGCGTCGTCGGCGTCGTCAGCCACGTCGCCGAGATGCGCGACCGGATCCCCACCCAGCTCCTGGTCGGCAAGTCGCGCGCCGGATCGACGGTCTCGATCTCCCCTTGAGGGGCGCGACGGCGTACCGTCACCGTCATGGCCTTCGACGTGGCCGCCGACGCCTATGACCGGTTCATGGGCCGCTACTCGGCGCCGCTCGCGGACCAGTTGCTCGACGCGCTGGGCGTGCAGCCCGGCGAGCGGGCGCTCGACGTCGGCTGCGGTCCCGGCGCCCTGACCGCCCGACTCGTCGACCTCCTCGGCGCCGACCTGGTCGCCGCCGTGGACCCGTCGCCGCCGTTCGTGGACGCCGTCCGCGCCCGGCTGCCGGGCGTCGACGCCCGGAGCGCGTCCGCGGAGGAGCTGCCCTTCGACGACGACGTCTTCGACCTCGTCCTGGCCCAGCTCGTCGTGCCCTTCCTCCGCGCGCCGGACACCGGCCTCCACGAGATGGCCCGGGTGACGCGCCCCGGAGGGGTGGTGGCCGCGACCGCCTGGAACCACGCGGAGCAGGGCAGCAGCCCGCTCTCGCCCTTCTGGGCCGCGGTCAACGACGTCGACCAGGGCGCGTACGACGAGTCGTCGCTGGTCGGCGTCGGCGACGGCGAGCTGGTGCGGATCCTGCGGAGCGCGGGCCTCGACGACGTCCGCCAGCTGCGACTGACCGTGACGGTCACCCATCCGACGTTCGAGGAGTGGTGGGAGCCCTACACGCTCGGCGTCGGCCCGGCCGGCGACCACGTCACGGGGCTGTCCGCCGAGCAGCGCAGCCGCCTCGAGCGGCGCGCCCGCGAGCGCCTGGGCGATGGGCCGTTCGACGTCACCGGCACCGCCTGGTGCGCGGTGGGACGCGCCTGAGGGTCGCCTCGGCGCTCAGCCGGGGGCTCCGCCCGGGTCCGGGCTCAGACGTCGACCGCGCCGTGGTCGGCGTCGTACGTGTCGCCCGTGAGCCTGGTCTTCGCGAGGCTGATCAGCGACGCGACCCGGCCACCCGGGGTGTCCCAGTACTCGCCGTGCTCCAGGTCGACCCGGATCAGCGTCGCGTCCGGATCGTCCGGCCCGCCGGGCAGCCATGCCTCGGCGAAGGTCGTCCACAGCTCCCCCAGCTTCTCGCGGTCGTCGACGACGGCCGCCCGCCCGTACGCCGCCGCCCAGGAGTCGCGCGCCGAGAACGACAGCGACACCCGCGGGTCGGCCCGGATCGCCCGCACGTGCGCCGTGTCGCGGGCGGTGATGAACCACAGCTCCGCGGAGGGATCCACCTCCTGGCGCGCCATCGGGACGCTGCGCGGGCCCTCCGGTCCGAAGGTCGTCAGCATCGTGATCGGGATGTCCCCCATCACCACGAGCAGCTTCTTCTGGTCCTCGGTCTCGGTCATGTCGGGGGAGGTACCCGGCCGCGACCACGGCAATCGAGTGGACAGCGTCCGATAGGTTCGCGACATGGGCGCCCGCGAGCTGGATCCGACGTTCACCGCACTCCCCTACCGCAGCCTCGGTGACGCGGCCCTCGCCCGGGCCGCGGAGCTCGGCGCGACGCACGCCGACTTCCGGTTCGAGCGGGTCCGCTACCAGGAGCTCGCCGTCCGCGACGGCGCGCTCCAGGGCGCGAGCGACACCGAGGACCTCGGCTTCGCCGTGCGGGTCGTGCACGGGGGCGCATGGGGTTTCGCCTCCGGCGTCGTGCTCACGCCCGACGAGGCGGTCCGGGTCGCCGAGACCGCCGTCGCGGTGGCGCGGGTCGCCGCGGAGATGACCAGCAGCCCGGTCGAGCTCGCGCCGGAGCCGTCGTACGACGACGTCACCTGGGTCTCGGCCTACGACGTCGACCCCTTCCAGGTGCCCACGGCCGAGAAGACCGCCCTGCTGGTGGACTGGACCAACCGCCTACGCTCCGGCGCCGCCGTCGACCACGCCTCCGCGCACCTCCTCCAGGTGCACGAGAACAAGTACTACGCCGACCTCGCCGGCACCCGCACGACCCAGCAGCGCATCCGCCTCCACCCGGGCTTCGAGGCGATGGGGGCGGGCGCCGACACCTTCGACTCGATGGCGAGCATCGCGCCGCCGGTGGGTCGGGGCTGGGAGTACCTCACCGGCGGCGAGCACAGCTGGGACTGGGACACCGAGATCGAGGAGGTGCCCGAGCTGCTCGCCGAGAAGCTCAAGGCGCCGAGCGTCGAGGCCGGCAGCTACGACCTGGTCATCCACCCCTCCAACCTGTGGCTGACCATCCACGAGTCGATCGGGCACGCCACGGAGCTCGACCGGGCGCTCGGCTACGAGGCCAACTACGCCGGCACGTCGTTCGCCACCCCCGACAAGCTCGGCACGCTCCAGTACGGCAGCGGGGTCATGAACGTCACCGGCGACCGGACCGTCGAGCACGGACTCGCCACCATCGGGTACGACGACGAGGGCGTGGCCACCCAGAGCTGGGACATCGTCAGGGACGGCGTGTTCACGGGCTACCAGCTCGACCGGGCGATGGGCCTGAGGCATCCCGAGCTCAACGGCAGCCGCTCCAACGGCTGTGCCTACGCCGACTCACCCGGCCACATCCCGATCCAGCGGATGGCCAACGTGTCGCTGCAGCCGGCCGCCGACGGCCCCTCCACCGAGGACCTGATCGGCCGCGTCGAGCGCGGGCTCTACGTCGTCGGCGACAAGTCGTGGTCGATCGACATGCAGCGCTTCAACTTCCAGTTCACCGGCCAGCGCTTCTACCGCATCGCCGACGGCGAGCTGGTCGGGCAGGTCCGCGACGCGGCGTACCAGGCCACCACGACGGACTTCTGGAACTCCCTCGACGCGGTCGGCGGCCCCGACACCTGGGTGCTCGGCGGTGCGTTCAACTGCGGCAAGGCCCAGCCCGGGCAGGTCGCGGCGGTCAGCCACGGCTGCCCCACGTCGCTCTTCCGGGACGTCCGGATCCTCAACACCCTCACCGAGGCGGGCAACTGATGACGCTCTCCCCCCAGTCCTTCGTCGAGCACGCCCTCGCGACGTCGACGGCCGACGACTGCATCGCGCTCGTGCGCGACACGACCAGCGCCAACCTGCGCTGGGCCAACAACACGCTGACCACCAACGGCGTCATGCACGGTGTCGACGTCACGGTGATCTCGTTCGTGCGCAGCGCCGCCGGCACTGCCGCCGGCTCGGTCACCGGCACGGCGACGGACCTGGCCGGGGTCACGGCCCTCGCCGAGTCGGCGGATCGGGCCGCCCGCGCGTCCACGGCGGCCGAGGACGCGGCGGACCTGGTCGCCGACGCCACCTCGGCCGACTGGGACGACGCGCCGGTGCCGACCGACGTCCACGTCTACGACGCGCTCGCACCGGCCCTGGGCGAGGCGTTCGGCCGCGCCGATGCTGCCGGGCGGATCCTCTACGGGTTCGTCAACCACGAGATGACCACGACGTACCTCGGCTCGACGACCGGCCTCCGCCTGCGCCACGTGCAGCCGACCGGCCACTTCGGCTGCACCGGCAAGCCGACCGACCTCTCGACCAGCGCGTGGGTCGGCGGCGCCACCCGCGACTTCACCGACGTCGACCCGCTCGCCTTCGACGCCGAGCTCGAGCGCCGCCTGGGCTGGGCGCAGCGCAAGGTCGACCTCCCGGCCGGGCGCTACGACACGATCCTGCCGCCGAGTGCCGTCGCCGACCTGATGATCGACGCCTACTGGTACGCCGGCGCGCGCGTGGCGCACGAGGGCCAGTCGGTCTACAGCAACCGTGCCGGCGGCACCCGGGTGGGCGAGCAGATCGCATCCGCCGGCGTGCACCTCTTCTCCGACCCGGGCCACGCCCCGATCCAGTGCGCGCCGTTCAACGTCGCCTCGCAGTCCGGCAACGAGACCTCGGTCTTCGACAACGGCCTCCCGCTGGGCCGGACCGACTGGATCCGCGACGGCGTCCTGACCTCGCTGCTCCAGACCCGGCACTCGGCCGCCATGACCGACCTGCCGGTCACCCCCGGCATCGACAACCTCGTGCTGTCCGTCGACTCCGCGTCGGGCACCGAGGCCGACCTGGTCGCCGGCACCGAGCGCGGGCTGCTGCTCACCTGCCTCTGGTACATCCGCGAGGTCGACCCGCAGTCCCTGCTGCTCACCGGGCTGACCCGCGACGGCGTCTACCTGATCGAGGGCGGCGAGATCACCGGCGCCGTCAACAACTTCCGGTTCAACGACAGCCCGGTCGACCTGCTGCGCCGGTTCAGTCACGCGTCGGAGACCGTCCCGTCGTTCAGCCGCGAGTGGGGCGACGACTACTTCTCGCGTACGGCGACCCCGGCCCTGCGGGTGCCCGACTTCAACATGTCGAGCGTGTCGCAGGCGCAGTAGCGCCGGTCGAACCGGTTCAGCAGAGCGGTTCAGCAGAGCGCGCGGTGCGCTGCCTTCGCGCCGCGCAGTTGACGCTTCGCCTTCACGACCCGGTGCTTGCCCTGGTGAACCTTCTTCGCTGCCCGCTTGACGACGCGGCGTGGCTGGTCCGAGGCCTTCGCCGAGCGCAACGCCCGCTTGGCCCGCTTCAGCGTCTTGAGCTTCTTCGCGACGGACTTCTCCTTCGCCGTGACCTGCGCGGCAGCCGACGCACAGGTGCCGCCGATCGTGAAGTCGACCACGGTGGTCGCCATCGGGTCGCGGAAGGTGTCGTGGAGATATCCGCAGAGCCGGTACCTGCCGGTCGGCCGCCCTGCGAAGACCTCCGCCACGTCATAGGTCTCGTCGATCCAGTTCTCCAGCCAGAACCCCCACCGGTCGTCTCCCTCCTGGTCGTAGAAGGTCGCCTCCGCCAGGTCGGCGGTCGGCGGGCACGCAGGCGCTCCCGGGGCGAGCAGGACCGAGACGTAGATCGACCCGCTTCCGTCGGTCGCGGTCCCGGTCGCACGCACCTGGAACGAGTCGTCGCGCCCGGGGACCTGGGGCGCCACGCCGAGTGCGATCGAGTCCCCGGGCGCCGCAGCCGCGCCACCCCCTCCGGTCAGCACCAGTGCTGATGCGGCCAGGCCGGCAACCAGCGTCCGCACCCGTGTCGATCCCGTCATCCTCGGCTCCCTCGTCAGTTCACGCGGCTGTCCCTGCCCGAGAGTTGCTGCAAAGACCAATCACGCTAGAGCGTGCGACCTCACCATGCAGGCGGTTCCGGAAAGTTCAGCGAGATTGATCGCACCGCGGGTGCAACCAGCGGCACTCGACGGGCGTATCCCGGGTGTTCATCCACACCACGCGGAAAGCGAAACGTCATGCGAACCCAGCTCATCCCGGGCGCCCTGGCCGTCGTCGCGACCTCTGCCCTCGTCGGGCTGGGGACGACGACCGCCAGTGCCCGCACCACCACCCACGAGGTCGGCACGGTCATCGAGTGCGCCGGCCACGCCGGCAAGGTCCCGGTCCGGGTGAACCTCTACGAGAGCAAGACCCACGGCAACACCCTCGAGGTGCTCGTCCACGACGGCACCGGGCGCGAAGCCGGCCGGACCGTCGAGACGAGGAAGCCCTTCGTCGTCGGCGAGGACGTGCTCGCCCGCACGCGGGTCGGAGGCAAGCGGGTCCGGTTCCACGGGACCACCGAGCCCACCGGCGAGGTGAAGCGCATCCGCCGCGTCGAGGAGGACGCCGGCCAGCGAATCGTCACCAACGGCACCCACACCATCCTCGACCCGAAGATCGTGGCCGTGTACGCCGGCAAGCAGGGCAGGCTCACGTGCGACCACGCCTTCGACTTCGACCAGCTGGTCAGGAGGACATCGCTCGTCGATTGAGTGAACCGCGTACGCCGAGGGCGCCGGCGCCCTACTCTCCCACCGACCTGTCGTCTCGGGATCGGAGCTCCTTTGCGCACCAGTGCCCTCGTCCGCCTGGCCGCTGTCGTCGCCGCCACCCTCCTGGGCACCTCTCTCCTGTCCGCGGGAGCGGCCGCCGCGGACGAGGCGGCGCCGCCGGTGGTGGTCGCGGACACCGTGACGCTGTGGCCGGGCCAGATGACCCAGGTCGACGTGCTGGCCAACGACCGCTCGCCCGTCGGCGACGACCTGGCCCTCTGCCGCTTCCCCGAGGCCGACTTCTACTCCGACGGGGCGAGGACCCCCCACGTCGTCGTGTCCCACAGGACCGTGGAGATTCTCGGTGACGAGGCCGAGCCTGGATCGGTCCTGGTGGGATCGAGGCCGCGATCGCACGGCACCCGCGTGATCGACTACTACGTCTGCGACCACACCCACCTCGTGCCGGCAACGCTCACCATCGTCCTGCGCGACGTCAAGCCGGTCGAGGTGACCGAGGTCGCCGGGCGCAAGGGCCTGCTGAGCGTCACCAACGACAACGACGCGGCCGTCCGTCTCCTGTTCGGCCCGCGGCGTGGGAAGCGCGACGGCCGGGTCTCGATTCCGGCCCACTCGACCCGCACGGTGCGGATCCAGCGGCACACGATCGCCTGGATGGCCCTGATCGGCCCCGGCTCCCTCAGGGGCTCCGGACTCTCGTCGCCCGGAATCGCGGGGCACGGGATCGTGAAGCACATCAAGATCAAGGGCGACCCGTTGCCGAGGCCGAAGGGGGGCGACCACGCCACGAGCGCGCTCGTGCCGAGCCGCCGGGGCGCCTGATCCTCAGCCCGGATGGCCCCCGGGGATGGGGGCCTCCGGGTCATACGGCTCGCGCGTGTAGATGAACGTCGCGATGTCGAGGTGGCCGACGGAGCCGTCGGCGCGGCGTACGACGCGCAGCTCCTCGCCGGCGTGGTAGCCGGAGAGCCCGACGACCCGGCCGTCGACCACCGCGAACCGGTAGAGCTCGACGCCGCTGCGTCGGGCGACCAGGGCGGTGCCCTCCATCGCGAAGACGATCGGCGTGTTGCCCCAGTGCCACACGCCGGGCACCCCCGCGAGCTCGAGCGGCAGGGCCGGTGACGGCGTCCAGGCGGGCGCGATCGTCGGCTCGCAGCGCTCGAGCTCGTCGAGCAGCTCGATGACGATCGTCGCGGGCGAGTAGCCCACGGTGCCGTTCGTCAGCACGACACCACCGACGCGGCGGCCCCGGTCGACGAGGGTGGTCGCGAGGAACCCGGGCATCGAGCCGGTGTGGCCGGCCAGGGTGCCCGACCCGCCCGGGAGGAGCTGGAATCCCAGCCCGTGGCCGGAGCGCAGCCCGTCCTTGGGGTTGCCCGACTGCGGCGCGAAGGCCCGCGCCAGCGCGTCGGCCGAGAGCACGTCGGGGTGACCGTCGAGGAGGAACGTCGTGTACCGCGCGAGGTCGGTGATCGTCGCCCAGACCTGGCCGGCGGGCGCCATCGCGCCGGTGTCGGTCGCCGGCTCGGCGACCAGCGTGGACTCGTACGGGTGCACCGACCAGCCCGGCGCGGCCGCGCCGTCCGGCAGGTACGACGTGCGCGCCATGCCCAGCGGAGCCAGGATCCGCTGCCGCACCGCCTCCCACCACGTGCCGCCGAGCAGCCGGGCGACGAGCTCGCCGAGCAGCGCGTAGCCGAGGTTGGAGTAGTGGAACTCCTGGTGGGCAGGGAAGACCGCGCCCGACCCGTCGTTCGCCGCCACGAGCTCGTCCCACGGCAGGCCGGCCGAGCGCTCCCACCACGACCCGGCCGGCTCCGACTGCATCCCGGAGCTGTGGGCGAGCAGCGTGCGGATCGACCGGTCGGCGTAGCCGACGTCGCCGAGCACCGCCGACGCCGGGTCGTCGAGCGCGATCCGGCCGTCGCGCACCAGCTGGAGCACCAGCACCGCGGTCATGGTCTTGGTGATCGACCCGATGCGGTACTGCACGTCGAGCGGGTCGTGGCCGGGCGCCGCCGGGTCGCCGTACGCGTCGAACCAGACCGGCTCGCCGTCGCGGACCAGCCCGGCGACCACCGAGGGCAGCCGTCCGGTGGACTGGGCGTGGGCGAGCCGCGCCCGCAGGCGCCGCGCGGTGTGGTCCGAGACGCTCATCCGGGGTCCCCGCGGAAGCGTGGGCTGGAGGAGCGCAGCGGGGGAAGCCCGCGGTTCGGTGGGGTGGACTTCATTCGGCGAAGGCCTCGAGCGGCGGGCAGGCGCAGACGAGGTTGCGGTCGCCGTACGCCTGGTCGATGCGGGCCACCGGCGGCCAGTACTTGTCGCCCGCTCCGTTGGGTCCAGTGATGCCGGTGGGGAAGACGGCCTCCTCGCGGGTGTAGGCGCGCTCCCACTCGCCGACCAGGGCGCGCGAGGTGTGTGGCGCACCCCGCAGCGGCGAGGTCTCCGGGGTCCACTCCCCCGCGGCGACCCGGTCGATCTCGCCGCGGATCGCGATCATCGCGTCGACGAAGCGGTCGATCTCGGCGAGGTCCTCGGACTCGGTCGGCTCGACCATCAGCGTGCCGGCGACCGGGAACGACATCGTCGGGGCGTGGAAACCGTAGTCGATGAGCCGCTTCGCGACGTCGTCGACGGTCACGCCGGTCTCCTTGGTCAGACCGCGCAGGTCGAGGATGCACTCGTGGGCGACCAGGCCACCGTGGCCCCGGTAGAGCACCGGGTAGTGCTCCCCCAGCCGGGTCGCGACGTAGTTGGCGGACAGCACCGCCGCCGCCGTGGCGCGGGTGAGGCCGGCGGCGCCCATCAGCCGGATGTAGGCCCACGAGATCGGCAGGATGCCCGCCGAGCCGTACGGCGCCGCGCTGATCGGTCCGATGCCGGAGCGCTTGGCCTCCTCGGGATGCATCGCGTGGGAGGGCAGGTACGGCGCGAGGTGGTCGCGCACGGCCACCGGACCGACGCCGGGTCCGCCTCCGCCGTGCGGGATGCAGAAGGTCTTGTGCAGGTTGAGGTGGGAGACGTCGCCGCCGAACTCGCCCGGCTTCGCAAAGCCCAGCAGGGCGTTGAGGTTCGCCCCGTCGACGTATACCTGGCCGCCGCGGCCGTGCACGATCGCACAGAGCTCGGTGATGGTGTCCTCGTAGGCGCCGTGGGTCGAGGGGTAGGTGACCATGATCGCCGCGAGGTCGTCGGCGTGCTTGTCGCACTGGGCGCGCAGGTCGTCGAGGTCGACCTCGCCGTGGTCGCCGGACTTCACGACGACGACCCTCATGCCCGCCATCACCGCGGAGGCGGCGTTGGTGCCGTGGGCGGAGCTCGGGATCAGGCACACGTCGCGGTGGCTCTCGCCGTGCGCACGGTGGTAGCCGCGGATGGCGAGCAGCCCGGCGAGCTCGCCCTGCGAGCCGGCGTTGGGCTGGATGGAGACGTGGTCGTAGCCGGTCACCTCGGCCAGCCAGCCCTCGAGCTCGGAGACCAGCTGGCGGTAGCCCGCGGCGTCCTCGGCGGGGGCGAACGGGTGCAGGTCGGCGAAGCCGGGCAGCGACACCGGCTCCATCTCGGTGGTCGCGTTGAGCTTCATCGTGCACGAGCCCAGCGGGATCATGCCGCGGTCGAGCGCGTAGTCGCGTGCCGAGAGCCGGCGCAGGTAGCGCAGCATCGCCGTCTCGCTGTGGTGGGTCGAGAAGACCTCGTGGGTCAGGTACGGCGTGGTGCGCCGCAGCGCGGCGGGCAGCGCGTCGGGTGTCACCGCGTCGACCGCGTCCAGGTCGGTGCCGGTCACCCCGAACGCCTTGAGCACGCTGGCGATCGTGGACCGCGTCGTGAGCTCCGAGGTGCTGATGCCGACGTGGTCGGCGTCGACCGGGCGCAGCTGGAGACCCAGCCCGCGCGCCGCGGTGACCACGTCGAGGGCCCGACCGGGGACCGGCACGACGAGGGTGTCGAAGAACTGGCGGTGCAGGGGCGCGAGGCCCGCGTCGGCGAGGGCCGTGGCGAGCACGGCGGCGTACCGGTGGGTGCGCAGCGCGATCGAGCGCAGGCCGTCGGGGCCGTGGTAGACGGCGTACATCGACGCGACGACGGCGAGCAGGACCTGGGCGGTGCAGATGTTGGAGGTCGCCTTGTCGCGGCGGATGTGCTGCTCGCGGGTCTGCAGGGCCAGGCGGTACGCCGGGCGCCCCTCGGCGTCGACGGAGACGCCCACCAGGCGGCCCGGCAGGTGGCGCTCGAGGCCCGCGGCGACGGCCATGTAGCCGGCGTGCGGCCCGCCGTAGAAGAGCGGGACGCCGAACCGCTGGCTGGACCCGACGACGACGTCCGCGCCGAGCGTGCCGGGAGCCTCGAGGAGCGTCAGCGCCAGCAGGTCGGCGGCGACGACCGCGAGGGCGTCGCGCGCGTGGGCCTGCTCGATCACGTGGCGCGGATCGACGAGGCGGCCCGAGGTGCCGGGGTATTGCACCAGCACCCCACACAGGCCGCGCTCGAGCAGGGCCTCCGGGAGCCCGTCGGTGAGGTCGACGACGACGACGTCGATGCCCATCGCCTCCGCGCGGGTGCGCACCACGTCGATGGTCTGCGGCAGCGCGTCGGCGTCGACGACGAAGGGGCCGGCGGCCTTCTTCTTCGCCCGGCGGACGAGCGTCATCGCCTCCGCCGCCGCCGTGCCCTCGTCGAGCAGCGACGCGTTCGCGGTCGGCAGCCCGGTGAGGTCGCCGACCACGGTCTGGAAGTTCAGCAGCGCCTCGAGCCGGCCCTGCGAGATCTCGGGCTGGTACGGCGTGTAGGCGGTGTACCAGCTGGGGTCCTCGAGCACGTTGCGGCGAACGACGGGCGGCGTGATCGTCGCGTGGTAGCCGAGCCCGATCATCGCCTCCCCCGGCCGGTTGGCGTGGGCGATCTGGCGCAGCTCGCGCGCGGTGGCCTCCTCGCTGAGCGGCCGGGGCAGGTCGAGGGTCTCCGCGGCCCGGATCGCCCCGGGGACGGCGGCGTCCATCAGCACGTCGAGCGAGTCGAAGCCGAGGCGGTCGAGCATCGTCGCGATGTCGGGCTCGCGGAGCCCGATGTGGCGCTCGACGAACGGCAGCGCGCCGTCGAGCTCGGTGAGGGTGGGCCGGTCTGACATGTGGTGGGGCTCCTCGAAGATCGTTCGGGTGCCTCCCCCTCTGTCGCACCGCCGCTGGTGCTTCAGAGTGCCTGACCCGCACGGTCCGGTGGCCTGAGAGGTTCCGGGGAGGAATTGCCCCTTCGGCGCCCCGGTCCGAAGAGCATCCCGGGGACTCTCCCGTGCAGGAGTGTCAGCGTGCCCAACTTACCAATCACCCCTCGAATGACGCTGACCCGCCCGAAAGTTTCGGGCGGGTCAGCGTGACGTGCGGAGGTGGGTCAGCCGGTCTTGCGGGCGGCCCGGCGAGCCGCGAGCTCGTCGCCGGGGGCCGGCTCGGCCTCGGCGTCGGCGGTGCGCTCGGACGGGAGCTCGGCGAGCGTGCCCTCGATCTCGTTCCAGACGCCGCCGATGGCGATGCCGAACACGCCCTGGCCGCCTTGGAGCAGGTCGATGATCTCGTCGTTGCTGGTGCACTCGTAGACCGAGACGCCGTCGCTCATCAGCGTGACGCGGGTCAGGTCGTCGGTGCCGCGCTCGCGCAGGTGCTGCACGGCGCTGCGGATCTGCTGCAACGAGATGCCGGCGTCGAGCAGCCGCTTGACGACCTTGAGCAGCAGGATGTCCTGGAACGAGTAGAGCCGCTGCGACCCCGACCCCTTGGCGCCGCGCACCGTCGGCTCGATCAGGCCGGTGCGGGCCCAGTAGTCGAGCTGCCGGTAGGTGATGCCGGCGGCGTTGCAGGCGGTCGGACCGCGGTAGCCGGTGTCACTGGGCAGCGGGGAGACGTCGTCGGTGAAGAGCAGTCCTTGCTCGTCCGCCGCCTGGGCAGCCAGCGACGCCTCGGCGTCGTGCTGCTGCTCGTTCTCGTTCACACGGTCCTCCGTGGGCTACTCCGTTGACCGTAACTCCTTCGGGGAAGGTGCCGAACGCCCGGTGCGGGTGTCACAGCGATGGAGTTACAACAGAGACAGTTCAAGGTAGGCCGCGCCGACCGGCCCGTCAAAGACATGGGCGGCGTGTCGCAACCCTCAACCTCTGCTTGAGGGTGAGGGTCTGGGCGTGCCGAGCGTGCGTGCGATCGGTGCGCCTACTTCGCGTCGAAGTCCTCGGGGGTGACGTGGTCGAGGAACTCGCGGAACCTCTCGACCTCGTCCTCCTGCTCGGCAGGTACGGCGAGACCGGCCTCGTCGAGCACGTCCTCCGCGCACACGATCCGGGTGCCCGTGCGCAGGGCGAGCGCGATCGAGTCCGAGGGGCGCGCGCTCACCTCGGTGCCGGAGCCGAAGACCAGGTTGGCGAAGAACACCCCGCCCTTCACCTCGGTGATCTGGACCTCCGTCAGCTCGTTGCCGGTCGCCTCGAGCACGTCCTTCATCAGGTCGTGCGTCAGCGGACGCGGCGGCACCACGCCCTGCTGGGCGAACGCGATGGCGGTCGCCTCGACCGCGCCGATCCAGATGGGCAGGTAGCGGTCGCCCGCCACCTCGCGCAGCAGCACGATCGGCTGGTTCGAGGGCATCTCGACCCTGACTCCCAAGACATCGACTTCGCGCACGCGTTCACCCTACTCCGCCGTGGTGAGTGGGTCAGGCGCCGCGGAGCCCGGCCTTGACCAGGGTCGCGTGCAGCCGCACCGAGAGGGCGGCGATCTCGCTGATCGTCTCCTCGGCGCGAGCCTTCGCCGCCGCGTCGTGGCTCCGCTTGTGCGGCGCCACGATCTGCTCGACGAGGCCGACCTCGCGGTCGGCCGCGGTCTTGAAGGCGCGCAGGTGACGCGGCTCGAACCCGAAGTCGGCGAGCTCGCGCGCGGTCTGGGCGATCACCAGCGCGTCGGTGTCGTAGTGGCCCGTGCGCGACGGCGCGAGGACGCCGAACTGCTCCAGCTCGCCGAGCAGTTCCTCGGAGATGCCGGCGATCTTGACCAGCTCGCGCCGCGACAGCCGCAGGTTGTCCTGCCGGCGGAACGACTCCGGGCTCGGCAGCCCGTCCGCGGACAGCGTCACCTTCGGGACGGTGGGTACGACGGGGTCGATCGGCGGCGGCTCGAGCCCGCGGTCGATCGCGTCGAGGTGCTCGCCGATCACCCGCAGCGGCAGGTAGTGGTCGCGCTGCATGCGCAGCACGTAGCGCAGCCGCTCGACGTCCTCGGCCGAGAACTTCCGGTAGCCCGCCGGGGTGCGCTCGGGCTTGATCAGTCCCTTGTCCTCGAGGAACCGGATCTTCGGGATGGTGATGCCCGGGAAGTCGGGACGGAGCCGGTCGAGCACCTCCCCGATGTTCATCCGGGCCCGAGGCGAGGGGGCCGCGCCCGAGGCGGAGCCAGCCGTCATGTTCACGCCGTCGGGTGCCCCGAGAAGAACACCAGCCGGAACTTGCCGATCTGGACCTCGTCGCCGTCGTTGAGCTGCACCCGGTCGATGCGGTCGCGGTTGACGTAGGTGCCGTTGAGGCTGCCGACGTCGCTCACGGTGAACGACTCGCCCTGGCGGTGGAACTCCGCGTGCCGACGCGAGACCGTCACGTCGTCGAGGAAGATCTCGCTGTCGGGGTGACGACCGGCGCTCACGACGTCCTGGTCGAGCAGGAAGCGGCTCCCCGAGCCCGGGCCCCGCTGGACCACCAGCAGCGCGTGGCCCGCCGGCAGCGCGTCGACCGCGGCCGCGTCGACCGGGTTGAGTTGCCGGTCGGAGGTCTCGACCTTGTCGGCCGCGCCGATCTGGATCGTCGCCGTCGAGTCGCTCGGCGCCTCACCCGGACCCGGCGCGGGCGTCGCGAGCCGGTTGCCGCACTGGGCGCAGAAGCGCGCGTCGTCCGGGTTCTGCGTGCCACACACTGTGCAGAACGGCATCGGGTCAGTCCTTCGATCTCACGGCTTGCCCTCGCGGCGAACCCTCAAGGGACGGCTGAGGTTGACGGTTGCCCCGAACCTATCAGCCAGGTCGGGGCGATCAAGCGGACTCGCGGCCTTTGGTCGGGCGCAGGCTCAGCCCTCGAGGGTGCCCTGGTACGCCGTCGCGTCCATCAGGCCGTCGAGCTGCCCTCGGTCGGACGGCACGACCTCGAAGAGCCAGCCCCCGCCGTACGGGTCGCTGTTGACCAGCTCCGGCGTCGCGTCGAGCGCCTCGTTGCGGGCCACGACCTCACCCGAGAGCGGCGCGTAGACGTCGCTCACGGACTTGGTCGACTCCAGCTCCCCGCAGGTCGAGCCGGCCTCGACGGTGTCGCCGATCTCCGGGAGCGAGACGTAGACGATGTCGCCGAGGGCGTCCTGCGCGTAGTGGGTGATGCCGATCCGCACGGCGCCCTCGTGCTCGCCGGGCTCGCGCACCCACTCGTGCTCGGTGGTGTACGTCAGGTCGTCGGGGTACACGTCGTCTCCTCGGGGGGGTCGTCGGGGTCGTCGGGTCGGGCCGGATGGGTGCCGACGGGTCAGCGCGAGGTTACTGCGACGAGTCGGGTTCGGCGTACTCCGGTCGGCGCGGCTCGACGACGGCGGTGATGTCGAGCGAGGCGAGCTCCTCCACCTCGACGGTCGCGCCCTCGTCCTCGAGCTGGTCGCGCGGACCCTTCGGGAAGTCGATCGCACCGTGCAGGGTGCCCGGTTCGCCGATCACGTCGATGACGTACGGCGAGCTGACGAGCGTGCCGTCGATCTCGATGCCGCCCACGGCGTCCTCGAACGAGGTCTGCGCCACCGCGCGCACCTCCTCGTTGAACTGGATCGCCTCCGCGTCCGCCGTCCGCAGCTCCTGCACGAGGTCGACCATGGTGTCGACGTCGACGGTGCCTTCGTTCTCGGTCACCGTGACCCGGATGCCGGGGCCGGTCACCGGCACCAGGCCCGCCATGATCGCGAGCGTGTCGGCCGTGTTCTCGGCCTCGGCGATCGCGGCCTCGCGCTGACCGGTGTCGGACTGCAGGTCGTCGCGGGTCCGTTCGAGCCGTGCGATCTCGGCCTCCGCGCGCTGGGTCTGCGCGGCGAGGCCGGTGAGGACGTCGATCAGGTCCTGCTCGCGGAGGCTGGCGTAGGTGTTGTCGACGTTGGTGAAGCGCACCTGCGTCACCGCGGCGTAGCCGACCAGCGCGAGCAGCAGAGCGACGACCACCTGCCCGCGCGAGGGACGCAGGACCGCGCGGCGCAGCCGGTCGCGGCCGGTCTGCGCCCGCCCGGGCTCCTTCTCGGGTGCGGATCGGCGCTCGTCGTCGGACATGGGGTCAGGCATGGGGTCAGGCATGGCGTCAGGCGTGGAAGAGGTGGCGCCGGATCGCGGCGACGTTGGAGAAGATGCGGATGCCGAGGACGACGATGACGCCGGTCGAGAGCTGGCCGCCGACCCCGAGCTTGTCGCCGAGGAAGACGATGCCCGCGGCGATCACCACGTTGCTGACGAACGACACGACGAAGACCTTGTCGTCGAAGATGCCGTCGAGGTAGGCGCGCAGCGCGCCGAAGACGGCGTCGAGCGCGGCGACCACGGCGATCGGGAGGTAGGGCTCCAGCCAGTTCGGCACGTCCGGCTGGAAGAGGATGCCGAGCACGACGCCAGCAAGGAGCCCGAGAGCGGCGATCATGGCGCGGTCTCCTTCCCGTGGTTGATGCGGTTCTGCTCCGCGGTCCCCTCCACCGCGTGGCGCGGACGACGCAGCGTGGCGGCGGGGAGCGTGAGGTCGTCGACATTCTGTCGTTTCACGGGGAAGCCGAGCACATCGACGAGGTTGTTGAACCTCAGACCGCTCGTCGTGTCGAGCAGGTCGGCCTCGAGGGTCCTGGTGTCGCCGATCGCGGAGACGGCGTACGGCGGCGACAGCGGCGGCGACCCGTTGAGGTTGATGGCCGCACCGGTGTTGAAGATGGCGGAGCGGGCCGTGAGCCGCTTGCCGTTGATGGAGATGGCCTCCGCGCCGGCCGCCCAGAGCCCGTTGACCAGCGTCGCCAGGTCCTCGGCCCGGACGGCCTCCCCGTCGGGAGCGTCGTCGACGGTGATGACGACCCCAGGGCCGCTGACCGCGCCGAACCCGGTGAGCGCCGCCAGTCGCTCCACGCGGTTGTCGACGGCCTGCTGGTCGTCGGAGGCTCGCTCGTACGCCGACTGCAGGGTGACCAGCTGCTCCCGCAGGCGCACGATCCGTCGCTGCAGGCCGGCCGCGTCCTCTCGCTTCGCCGACATCTGCTCGAGCAGCGAGTTGCGGTTCGCGGCGTTGATGCCGGACGACGCCGAGGTCTGCACCGCGGCGACCGTCACCAGCACGCCGAACGCCGCCACGACCGCCGCGGCGATCCAGTGCGAGCGACGGCTGGTGCCCGAGGACTCCTCCGACTCCGCTCCCGACGCCCTCGCCGCCGCCCGCTGGTCGGCGACGTGCCGGTAGTCCTCGTCGAGGGACTCCTGGGTGATCAGCGTCAGCAGCGGGGTGCGGGCCCGGTCGACCGACGACGCGGGCGCGCGGTCGTCAGGCATCGCTCACGGCCCGCCGTCGCTCGGTGGTGCGCAGCAGCGTGCGCACCTGCCAGGCGTAGAGGATGCCGGCCCACCAGTAGAGGCCGATGCCCCAGATCGCGAACGCCCAGCCGAAGACCTGGGCGAGCGTCGCGACCGTGCCGTCGCCGTCGCCGAGCAGCAGCAGCGGGAAGGCGTAGAGGAGGTTGAACGTCGCGGCCTTGCCGAGGAAGTGCACCGGCAGCGCGCTGTAGCCGCGGGTGCGCAGCAGCGGCACGAGGCCCCACAGCAGCAGGTCGCGCAGCGGCAGCAGGAGCGCCACCCACCAGGGGACGATGTCGCGCAGCGCGAGGCCGACGACCACGGCGAGGATGTACAGCCGGTCGGCCACCGGGTCGAGCACCTGACCGAGCGCGGAGGTCTGGCGGAGCCGTCGGGCGAGGTAGCCGTCGAGGAAGTCGGTGATGCCCGACAGCGCCAGCACGCCGAGGGCGAGCAGGTCGGCCTCCGGTCCGAGGACCAGCCAGAGGAACAGCGGGACGCCCGCCAGCCGCAGCATGCTCAGCAGGTTGGGCAGCGTCCAGACACGGTTCCGCGTCGCGTCGTCTCCCACCGTGTCCCGTTCCTGCGATTCTGCCGGGGTCCTTGCCGAGCACACCTTAGCCGCCGTACGCCGCGCGCCCCGAGTCGCCGTGCGGACCGGGTTCGGGCCGACTTGTCAGGCCGGGGTGTCGGGCCAGCGTGTCGGGCCGGGGTATGTCGGGCCGGGGTATGTCGGGCCGGGGTGTGTCGGGCCGGGGTGTCAGGCTGGCTCGTCGAGATGCGCGGCGTCCCGGATCTCGCCGACCAGCTCCTCGATGACGTCCTCGAGCGTCGCGAGGCCCAGCGTCGTGCCGTCGGTGTCGACGACGCGCGCCATGTGGGCGCCGCGGCGCTGCAGGGTCTCGAGCGCATCGTGGAGGGCGTCGGCGGCGGTGACCGGCGCGAACGGCCGGATCCACTTGTCCTCGACCCGGCGCTCACGGCGCGCCGGATCGGTCTCGAGCACGTCCTTGATGTGCAGGTAGCCGATGAGCTCGCCGTCGTCGGCGGCCACCGGGAACCGGCTGAAGCCCGTCGCGGCGCAGACCGCCTCCACGTCGGCCGCCGACGAGCCGCGGCGCACGGTCGTCAGGGTGTCGGCAGGCATCAGCACGGCCGACACGGTCTTCTCCGTGAAGCCGAGCGCGCCGGAGAGACGGTCGTACTCGTCGCTCTCGATGAGGCCCTCGCCGTGGGACTCCTCCACGAGTGCGGCGACCTCCTCGCGCGTGTACGTCGAGCTCACCTCGTCCTTCGGCTCGATCCGCATCAGCCGGAGGGTGCCGTTGGCGATGGCGTTCAGGGCGACGATCAGCGGCCGGAGCACGGTCACGATCGCGAACATCGGCGGCCCGAGCACGAGCGCCGCCCGGTCGGGCCCGGCGAGCGCGATGTTCTTCGGCACCATCTCGCCGAGCACCACGTGCAGGAACACCACGATCGCGAGCGCGACGACGAAGGCGATCGGGTGCAGCAGGCCGTGCGGCACGTGCACCGCCTCCAGCAGCGGCTCGAGCAGATGGGCCACCGCCGGCTCGCCGACGGCGCCGAGGCCGAGCGAGCAGATCGTGATGCCGAGCTGCGCGCCGGCCATCATCAGCGAGACGCGCTCCATCGCGCGCAGCGTCGTCCGGGCCAGCCGCGATCCCTCCTGTGCCCGCGGCTCGATCTGGCTGCGTCGGGCGGAGACCAGGGCGAACTCCGCCCCGACGAAGAACGCGTTGAGCGCCAGGAGCACGACGGCGAGCGCGACCGCTGTCGGGGCGTTCACGCCTCGTCACCCCCGGTAGGCGCGGGTGCGTCGGCCGGTCGACCGAGCAGCCGCAACGAGAGCCGGTCGATGCGCAGCCCCTCCATCCGCTCCACGGTGAGGACGGCGAGCCGCTCCCGGGTCTCGTAGTGGTCGGCGTCCGGCGACTCGCTGCGGTCGGGCACGACGATCTCGGCGACGTCGCCGACCGCGGGCACGCGGCCGAGCGTGCGAAGCACCAGACCCGCGATCGTGTCGTAGTCCTCGTGGTCGGGCAGCTCGACGCCGGTCGCGTCCTCGACCTCGTCGGGACGCAGGAGCCCGGACAGCGACCAGCTGCCGTCGCGCAGCCTCCTCGCCCTGGCGCTCAGCCGGTCGTGCTCGTCGGAGATGTCGCCGACGATCTCCTCCACGACGTCCTCGAGCGTGACGATCCCGGCGAACCCGCCGTACTCGTCCATCACGACCGCGAGCTGGAAGCCGTCCTTGCGCAGCAGCGCGAGCAGCGGGTCTAGGCGCAGCGAGTCGGGCACGACGATCGGCTTGGCCGTCAGGTGCTTGAGCTTGGTGGTCGCGCGCTCCCCCACCGGCAGGGCGACGGCGTGCTTGACGTGCACGGTGCCGACCACGGTCTCGTCGGCGTCGAGCACCGGGAAGCGGGAGTGCCCGGTCTCGCGGGCCCTCTCGATCAGCGCCGTCGCGCGGTCGTTGCTGCCCAGCGTCGTGGTGCGGACCCGGGGGGTCATGATCTCGGCCGCGGTGCGGGCGCCGAACTCCACCGACCGCTCCATCAGCTCGGCGGTCTCGACGTCGAGCGTGCCGAGGTCGGCCGAGCGCTGGATGAGCGAGGCGAGCTCGGTGGAGCTGCGGGCGGAGCGCAGCTCCTCCTGGGGCTCGATGCCGAGCCGGCGCACGATCGCGTTGGCCGACCCGTTGAGCACCCGGATCGGCCCGCGGGCGATCGTGGTGAAGGCGCTCTGGAATCGCTCGGTCGCGAGCGCGACCGCCATCGGCCTCGCGAGCGCGAGGTTCTTGGGCACCAGCTCGCCGAAGAGCATCGTGAGCACCGTGCTCAGCGCCAGCGCGATGCCGATCGCGACCGGCGTGACGGCGCCCTCGGGCGTCCCGAGGTCGGCGAGCGGCTGGTCGATGAGCCGCGCGATGGCGGGCTCGGCCAGGTAGCCGATGGCCAGGTTGGTGATCGTGATGCCGACCTGGGCACCGGAGAGCTGCGTCGACAGCGAGCGCAACGCGCCCTGCAGGCGGCGGGCGCGACCGTCACCGGCCGCGACGGCCCGGTCGACCTGGCCCCGGTCGACGGTGACGAAGGCGAACTCGGCCGCGACGAAGACGCCGCATGCCGCGACCATCAACAGGGCGGTGGCGATCAGGAGCCACGTGTTCATCGGTGCTCTCCCGGGTCAGAATGCGCGACCGGGGAGAGCCGGGGACTTTGAGAGCCGTCCATGGCGGGGTGTGTGGGTTCCTCACGGGAGGTGGACAGGTCCCGACGAATGTTACCGGCGGATCGGTGACCGAAAAGATTCGCCGCGGATGCAGCGCGACCGCGGCCGACCGCCTACGGTAGACGCGACCACGGTCCGCGCACCTTCTCGGGATCAGGTCCCGTGTCCCCGTCACGCCCTCGGAGTCAGCCCATGCCGGACCTGCTGTCCCCCGCGGCACGCCACCTCGTCGGTCGCTTCTCGTACGGCGTCACGCCGGCGCTCGCGCGCGACGTCCGCCGGGCCGGCGGTGCGCGCGAGTGGTTCGAGCGCCAGCTGGAGCCGGGGAGCATCCGCGACGGCGCCGCCGACCGCGTCCGCGGCTGGTGGCCGAGCCTCGACCGCGGCCCGACCGAGCTCTGGAAGCGTCAGGACAAGGAGATCGAGGGCGGCTGGGAGGTGATGGCCGACTACCAGCGGTGGGTGCTGCTGCGCCGGATGCACTCGCGCCGCCAGCTCCACGAGGTCATGACCGAGCTCTGGGAGCACCACTTCAACGTGCCGGTCAACGGTGACGCCCAGTTCACCTGGCGCGCCGACTACGGCGACGTCATCCGTCGGCACGCGCTCGGCCGCTTCGACGAGCTGCTCCGCGAGGTCGTCACCCACCCGGCGCTGCTGATCAGCCTCGACAACGTCAGCTCCACCAAGGAGTTCCCCAACGAGAACCTCGGCCGCGAGCTGCTCGAGCTCCACACGGTCGGCCGGGGCGCCTTCGACGAGCGCGACGTGAAGCACTCCGCGCGGATCCTCACGGGCTGGACGGTCGACATGTGGGAGACGTTCCGCCGCAGGTACGACGAGGAGGCCCACGCCCGGGGTCGCGTGAAGGTCATGGGCTTCCGGCACCGGAACAAGAAGGCCGACGGACGCGAGGTCACCCGCGAGTACCTCCACTACCTCGCGCACCACCCGGCCACGGCCCGCACCGTGGCGCGGCGCCTGGCGACCAAGTTCGTCCGCGACGACCCGCCCGCCGCCCTGGTCGCCGAGCTCGCCCGGGTCTACCTGCGCCACGACACCGCGATCAGGCCGGTGCTGCGCGCGCTCGTGGACTCGCGGGCGTTCCGGCAGTCGGTCGGCGCCAAGGTCCGCGACCCCGGCGAGGACCTCGTCGCGACGTACCGCGCCCTCGGCATCACGGTCCGCCGGCCGCCGACGGGCGAGGCCGGCGAGAGGTTCGCCGCCAACCAGCTGCTCTGGCAGGTCTCGGGCATGGGCACGATGCCCTTCTCGTGGCCGCGGCCCGACGGGCAGCCGATCGACAACGCCTCGTGGGCCTCGCCGGCGCGGCTGATCGCGTCGATGGAGGTGCACCAGAGCCTGGCCGCCGGGTGGTGGCCGACCGCCGGTGCGCACTACCGACGGCCGGAGGCCTGGCTCCCGCGACGTCGGGTGCGTTTCGAGGACCTCGTCGACGACCTGTCGCGCCGCATCCTGCACCGGCGCGCGACGCCGCGGCTGCTGAAGGCCTGCTGCCAGGCGACCGGCTGCAAGCCGCGCGAGCGCATCACCGCCGATCACGACCTGGTGCGGTGGGGCATGTACCGCCTGCTCGCCACCCTCCTCGACTCCCCCGCCCACCTGACCCGGTGATGACCATGACCTCTCCCCAGCTGCCCTGCTGCGCCGAGTTCGCCGCCGTGTCCCGGCGCGGGCTCTTCTCCGGCGCGGTCGCCCTGGCCGGCGCCACCACGCTGGTGGGCTCGGCCGCCGTCACGACCTCGGCGTCGTCGGCCACGCCGGCCACCGCAGTCCTGGTGGTGCTCTCGCTCCGCGGCGCCGCCGACGGGCTGTCGCTCGTGGTGCCGCACGCAGACCCGGCCTACCACGCGGCCCGGCCCGCCATCGGCGTCCCCAGCGACCGGCTGCTCGTGCCCGACGGCATGTTCGGCCTGCACCCCGAGCTGGCGCCGCTCGTGCCGCTGTGGAGCGAGGGCCGCCTCGCCGCCGTCCACGCGACCGGGCTGCCGGCGCCCAACCGCTCGCACTTCGCCGCCATGGAGGAGGTCGAGGACGCCGACCCCGGGTCGTCGGTGCGCAGCGGGTGGCTCAACCGCCTGATCGGTGCGACCCCGGGCAGCTCGCCGCTCAACGGCTTCAACATGTCGGGCGGGGTGTCGCCGACGTCGCTGTTCGGGCCTGCGCCGACGATGTCGGCCGGCGAGGTCGACGACGTGGAGCTGCCCGGCGAGGGCGACGACGACCGGGGGCGTCGCCGGGCGTCGCTGCGCACCCTGTGGGGCCACGACCGCTCGGCGCTGGGGCGCGCGATGCGCTCGACGTACGCCGCGGTGGACTCGTTCGGCCCGGCGAAGGCCGCCTTCGACAACAGCGCGAGCTACCCCGCGACCGACCTGGGTCGCGCGATGGCCGAGGTGGCCCGAGCGATCCGGGGCAACGTCGGCATCGAGGTGGTCACCGTCGATCACGGCGACTGGGACATGCACTCGGGGATGGGCTCGGCCGACGGCGGCTGGATGGCCCGGAACGCCCAGGAGCTGGCCGGCGCGATCGCGGCGTTCTTCGGCGACCTCGGCGACCAGGCGTCGAAGGTGACGCTGGTGACGATCAGCGAGTTCGGGCGCCGCGTCGTCGAGAACGCCAGCCAGGGCACCGACCACGGCTACGGCAACGTCATGTTCGTCGCCGGCGCCGGGGTGAAGGGCGGCCGCTACTACGGCCGGTGGCACGGCCTCGGCACCGGCTCGGACGCCGACCTCCTCGTCACGACCGACTACCGCAGCGTGCTCGCCGAGATCGTGTCGACGCGCTTCGGTGCCTCCACGGCGCAGGTCTTCCCGCACTTCTCGCCCGAGTCGGTCGGCGTGATGACGTCGCTCTGAGGTCGCGGTGGGGCCCCCGCGCGCCCATAGACGAGAACACGTTCTATTTGGGAGGGTGGCGCGGTGCGCGTCATCCAGTGGGCCACCGGCAGCGTGGGCAAGGCCGCGATCGAGGGCATCCTGCTCCACCCCGAGCTCGAGCTCGTCGGGTGCTGGGTCCACTCCGACTCCAAGGACGGCGTGGACGTCGGCGACATCCTCGGCATCGACCCGCTCGGCGTGCGGGCGACGTCGAGCATCGACGACGTGCTCGCGCTGGACGCCGACGCGGTCGTCTACGCGCCGCTGATCCCCGACCGTGGCCAGGTCGCCGCGCTCCTGCGGTCCGGCAAGAACGTCGTCACCCCCGTCGGCTGGTTCTACCCGACCGAGAAGGACGGCGCGCCGCTCGCCGCCGCCTGCGCCGAGGGCGGGACCACCCTGCACGGCACCGGCATCAACCCCGGCGGCATCACCGAGCTGCACCCGCTGATGTTCTCGGCGCTGTCGTCGGCGGTGACGTTCGTGCGCGGCGAGGAGTTCAGCGACATCCGCACCTACGACGCCCCCGACGTCGTGCGCCACATCATGATGTTCGGCGGGCGGCCCGACGAGGCGATGGGCGGCCCCATGCTCGGCCTGCTGTCGGGCGGCTTCATCCAGTCGGTGCGCATGTGCCTCGACGTCCTCGGCTTCTCGCCCGACGCCGACATCCGCACCTCTCAGGAGGTGGCGGTCGCGACCGCGCCGATCTCCACCCCCATCGGGGTGATCGAGCCCGGGCTGGTCGCCGGACAGCGGTTCGTCTGGGAGGCGTACGTCGGGGACGCCTGCGTCGTCCGCATCGCGGTCAACTGGCTGATGGGCGAGGAGCACCTCTCCCCCGCGTGGACCTTCGGCGCCGAGGGCGAGAGGTTCGAGGTCGAGGTGCAGGGCGATCCGCCGGCGTACGTCACCATCAAGGGCTGGCAGCCCGACACGGTCGAGGCGGGGCTGGCCCGCAACCCGGGCGTCGTGGCCACCGCCCTGCACTGCGTCAACTCGATCCCCTACGTCGTCGCCGCCGCGCCGGGCATCAGGACCTACCTCGACCTGCCGCTCGTCGCCGGCCGCGCGCACCCGGACCTGCGCTGACGTCGGCCGACAGCTGTAACGGGGTGTTGGTGCGTCTTTCACCCCGTTGTGACGGGTCAGCAGATGCCACGACACCCCGTTACACCCGGCGGCGCTGACGCGCTGGGCACCTACTTCCGGATCGACTCCAGCCGCGCGACGGCCTCCTCGAACTCCGCGACCAGGTCGGCCATCACGTCGGCGACCGGGCGCACCTCGTGCATCCGGCCGACGATCTGCCCGATCGGCATCGAGATCACGTCGGGGTCGCCCGAGGCGTTGATCCGGTTGTGGGCGTCGGAGACGAGGAGGTTCTGCAGCGGCATCGGCAGCGGCTCGGGAGCGCCCTCCTCGGCCCACGCCTCGGTCCACTTCGTCTTGAGCAGCCGGGCCGGCTTGCCGGTGTAGATCCGGGTGCGCACGGTGTCCGACGAGGTCGCGCGCGTGAACGCCTCGGTCCAGCCGGCGTTGGACTGGAGGTTCTCGTACTCCGCGGTGCCGAGCCAGATCGACCCGGTCCACACGCCCTGCGCGCCGAGAGCGAGCGACGCGGCGATCTGCCGGCCGGAGCCGATGCCGCCCGCGCCGAGCACCGGCACGTCGGGGCCGACCGCGTCGACGATGTCGGGCTGCAGCACCATGCTGGCGATCTCGCCCGTGTGGCCGCCGGCCTCGTAGCCCTGGGCGACGATGATGTCGACGCCGTTGCGCACGTGCGAGAGCGCGTGCTTCGCGGCACCGGCCAGCGCGGCGACCTGGATGCCGTGCTCGTGGCACTTCTCGATGACGTCGACCGGCGGGGAGCCGAGCGCGTTCGCGATCAGCACCGGCCGGTGCTGCAGCGCCACGTCGAGGTGCGAGCGGGCCACCGAGTGCAGCCAGCCGAGCACTCCCTCCCGGCCCTCGCCCTCCGGGAGCGGGGGTACGCCGAGCTTCTGCAGCGTCCGGTCGACGAAGTCGAGGTGGTCCTGCGGGATCATCGCCCTCAGGTCGACCGACTTGCCCTCGGTCGGGATCTTCATCGGCATCACGATGTCGACGCCGTACGGCTTGCCGTCGGTGTTGTCGTCGAGCCAGCTCAGCGTGCGCTCGAGCTCCTCGGTGTCGTTGAAGCGCACACAGCCGAGGACGCCGAGCCCACCGGCGCGCGACACCGCGGCCGCGACGTGCTCGGACGGCGTGAAGGCGAAGATCGGATAGTCGATCCCGAACTGGTCACACAGGGGGGTACGCATGGCTCTCCCGGAAGAAGTCAGACGGACGTGGGGTCGACGGTTGCGGCCTTGGCGGCGAAGCTCGCGATCGCGAGCTCCTTCGCGGCGGGGTACTGCGCCTTGCCGGCGGCGTTGCGCGGCACTCGGTCGACGATCGTCAACGAGCGCGGCAGCTTGTAGCCGGAGAGGAACTCGCGCAAGTAGGTGCGCAGGCCCTCCAGCTCGAGCGTCGCCCCATCGCGGAGCTCGACGACCGCGGCGACCGCCTGGCCGAACTTCTCGTCCGGGACGCCGACCACGAGCACGTCGTACACCGACGGGTGCCCCTTGATCGCCATCTCGACCTCTTCGGGGTAGACCTTCTCGCCGCCGGTGTTGACGCAGTTGGAGCCGCGGCCGAGCAGGGTCAGCCGGTTGCCCTCCTCGATGCGCGCGAAGTCGCCGGGCACCGAGTAGCGCTCGCCTTCGATCTCCAGGAAGGTCGCCGCCGACTTGGCCGGGTCCTTGTAGTAGCCGACCGGCACCGAGCCGCCGCGGCCGATCCGGCCGACCTTGCCGATGTCGGTGGCCGGGTCGAGGATCCTGTCGTCCTCGTCGATGACGACGGTCGCCGGGCCGATGCCGACGACGGGGCCGTCGGTGGAGATGTTGTTGGGGTCGCCCATGCCCATGCCGGAGAAGCCGGTCTCGGTCGCGCCGACGGAGTCGGTGAAGATCGAGTTCGGGAACGCCGCCATCCAGCGCGTCTTCACCGGCGGGCTGAAGATCGCCGCGCTGCTCGAGATGGCGACCAGGTTGGAGCAGTCGTACGGCGTACCCCTGGCGGCCTTCGCCTCGAAGGCCTCGATCAGCGGACGGGCCATGGCGTCGCCCGTCATGAAGATGAGCTGGACCTTCTCCTTCTCGATCAGCTCCCAGGTGCGCACCGGGTCGAACTTCGGCTCGAGCACCGTGAGGTGGCCGGCGAAGAGGTGCATGAGCAGGCCCGACTGGGCGCCGCCGTGCATTAGCGGGCTCAGCGGGAACGTCACCATCCGGGGGTCGGTCGCCTGGCGGGACTGGGCGTACTCGTCCTGCGGCTCCCCGGTGTAGAAGTCGATGCCGCCGCCGAGCACCCGCCACCAGTCCTCCTGGCGCCACATGACGCCCTTGGGGAACCCGGTGGTGCCGCCGGTGTAGATGATGTGGATGTCGTCGGGGCTCCGCTCGGCGAAGTCGCGCTCCGCGCTCTGGCCGGCGACCGCGTCGGCGTAGTGCACGCCGCCGTACGACGAGAAGTCCGACCGGTCCGCCGGGTCGAGCGCGTCGTCGACGACGACCGCGGTCTTCAGCTTCTCGTGCTTGTCCCAGATGGCCGCGACGAGCGGGGCATAGGAGCGCTCGTGGATCACCGCGACCACGTCGGCGTTGTCGAAGAGGTAGTTGAGCTCGCCCTCGACGTAGCGGTAGTTGACGTTGATCATCACGGCGCGGATCTTCACCACTGCGAGCATCGCGACGACGTGCTCGATGCTGTTCTTGGCGTAGATCGCGACGTGGTCGCCGGCGCCGACTCCCTGCGCCTGGAGGTAGTGCGCGAGCCGGTTCGACTCGGCCTCGAGCTCGGCGTAGGTCACGGTCCGGTCCCCGACCTTGAGCGCCAGGTTGTCGGGGGCGGCGTCGACGGCGTGTTCGAAGAGATCAGCGATGTTGAGAGCCACGACGCGAGACTAGAACACGTTCTTGTTCTTGGCTAGGCTCGCGCCATGACCAGCGCAGACGTCCCGTCGCAGCCGCCCGCAGAGCCGCACTGCCTCGTCGAGCAGGACGGGCACAAGCTCATCGTCACGATGAACCGTCCCGAGGCGCGCAACGCCCTCTCCGGCGAGATGATGGCGATCATGGAGGAGGCCTGGGACCGGGTCAACAGCGACGACTCGATCCGGGTCTGCATCCTCACCGGGGCCGGGGGCTACTTCTGCGCGGGCATGGACCTCAAGGCCGCGACGAAGCGCTCGCCGGACGAGAGCTTCAAGTCCGGCTTCGACCCGTCGGTGATCAGGGGCCTGCTCAAGGGCTTCCGGCTCACCAAGCCGCTCATCGCCGCCGTCGAGGGCCCCGCGATCGCCGGCGGCACCGAGATCCTCCAGGGCACCGACATCCGGATCGCCGGCGAGTCGGCTCGCTTCGGCGTCTCCGAGGCCAAGTGGAGCCTCTACCCGATGGGCGGCTCCGCCGTCCGCCTCCCCCGCCAGATCCCCTACACCGTCGCCATGGACCTGCTGCTGACCGGCCGCCACGTCAAGGCTCCGGAGGCGAAGGCGCTCGGCCTGATCGGGTACGTCGTCCCCGACGGCGAGGCGCTCGCGAAGGCGCACGAGGTCGCCGACCTGATCTGCGCCAACGGTCCCCTCGCCGTGCAGGCCATCCTCAAGACCGTCCGCGACTCCGAGGGCCGACACGAGGAGGACTGCTGGGCCGACGACGCCGAGGTCGGCATGGCCGTCTTCGCCTCCGAGGACGCCAAGGAGGGCCCTCGGGCCTTCGCCGAGAAGCGCGCGCCGCAGTTCCAGGGCCGGTGACGGCGCCGGGCGTCGTGAGCGCATGGGGCGGTGGGTCCGGCTCGGTTTCACTACCCCGAAACCGAGCCGGACCCACCGCCACCCGGCAGCGCCACGACAAGCGGCGCAGGTCAGGCCGGCTCGACCACGATCGACGGCTCGAGCACCCGGTCGGCGCCGACCTGCCGGGTCGACCCGGCCAGCTCGAGCGGCAGCACCGCGCGCAGGTCGGCGCTCGACGCGCCGACCCGCAGCTCGACCTGGCCCGGCTCGACGATCCGCACCAGGTCGCGCCCGGTGAAGGACGTCAGATCCGCGTGCAGGCCGAAGCGCACCCGTGCGCGCTCGCCCGGAGCCAGGTCGACGCGCGCCGCGCCCACCAGCTGCTGGACCGGGCGCACCACCGACGACGAACGGTCGTGGAGGTAGACCTGCACCACCTCCGACACCTCGCGGTCGGCCTCGTTCGCGAGCACGACCGAGACCTCGCAGGTGCCCTCGGTGTCCCACGACGGGTCCGCCGGCGCCGAGACCTCGCCCCACGTCGCGGCGGCGTACGAGAGCCCGTGCCCGAAGGGGAAGAGCGGGGTCGGATCGACCACGCTCACCTCGCTGTGCTGTCCGAGCACAGGAGCGAGGTACGTCGACGGCTGGGTCGAGCCGGAGCCGGGGAAGCTCACGGGGAGCCGACCCGACGGGTTGACCCGGCCCGCGAGCACGTCGGCGATCGCCTGCGCGCCCTCCTCGCCCGGGAAGAACCCGCAGACGACGCCGGCCAGGCGTGACACCTGCCGGCTCAGGTCGTAGGGGCGACCGACCAGCAGGACGGCGACGACCGGGGTGCCCGTGGCGAGCAGCGCCTCGAGCAGCTCCTCCTGCCGACCCGGCAGGTCGAGGGTCGCCACGTCGCAGCCCTCGCCCGAGGTGCCGTTGCCGAAGAGTCCCGCCTGGTCGCCGAGCACCGCCACGCAGACGTCGGCGTCGGTCGCCGCCGCGACGGCGGCGGCGATGTCGGCGTCGGTGCCGCCGAGCACGGGGCAGCCGAGCGCGTAGGACACCTCGAAGGCGTCGGCCAGGGCCTCGCGCACCGTCGGGATGGTCAGCCCGGTCTCGACGTCGTCGTAGTGCGCGAGCACGTGCATCGGGAAGGAGTAGCAGCCGAGCATCGCCTCGTCGGTGTCGGCGCGCGGCCCGACGACCGCGATCCGGCTGCCGGCCGCGAGCGGCAGCGTCCCGTCGTTGGCCATGAGCACGACCGACCGCCGCGCCAGGTCGCGGGCGAGCGCGCGCGCCTCCGGGGGGTCGAGGTCGACCTCGGCCGGCTCCGCGGGCGCCCAGCCGGGGTCGAGCAGGCCGAGCTGGCACTTCTGCACCAGCACCCGGAACACCGCCCGGTCGACGGTCTTCTCGTCGACCGCGCCGGCGGCGACGGCATCGACCAGCGGCCCGCCGTACACGTTGACCGACGGGAGCTCGACGTCGATGCCCGCCTCGAGCGCCAGCCGCGCCGCCTCGCCGTCGGTGTCGGCGACGCGGTGCAGCGTGCGCAGGAACGCGATCGAGAAGTAGTCGGACACGACCGTCCCCGAGAAGCCGAGCTCGTCGCGCAGCAGGGTGGTCAGCAGCGCCGGGTCGGCGGCGGCGGGCACGCCGTCGGTGTCGGTGTAGGAGTTCATCACCGACCGCGCGCCGGCGCGCAGCGCCATCTCGAACGGCGGCAGCATCACGTCGGCGAGCTCGCGAGGACCCATCGACACCGGTGCGTGGTTGCGCGCGGCCCGCGACGCCGAGTAGCCGACGAAGTGCTTGAGCGTGGCGACGACGCCGCCGCCCTCGAGCCCGCGCACGTACGCCGCGCCCACCAGGCCGGCGAGGAAGGGGTCCTCGCCGAGCGACTCCTCGACCCGGCCCCAGCGGTGGTCGCGCACGACGTCGAGCACCGGGGCGAGACCCTGGTGGATGCCCAGGCTGCGCATCGTCGTGGCGATCTGCGCGCCCATCCGCTCCACGAGCGCCGGGTCGAACGACGCCGCCCAGCACAGCGGCGAGGGATAGATCGTGGCGCGCCAGGCGTTCAGCCCGGTCAACGACTCCTCGTGCACCTGGGCGGGGATGCCGAAGCGGTTGGCGGCCACCACGTCGCGCTGCCGCCGAGCCAGCGCGCGCATCCCGTCGGCGGCTCCCACGGGGTCGGTCCCGAACGGGCGGGTCAGCTGGCCGAGCCCACCCGCGATCAGGTCGGACCACGCCGGCATCGGCCCCAGGCCGTCGCGCAGCATCGGCGCCATCTCGCCCACGTCGGGGTCGACGCCCCACACCGACGACAGCTGGGCGATCTTCTCCGCGACGTCCATCCGGGCCACGAGGTCGGCCACGCGCTCCTCGACCGGCACCGTGACGTCGCGCCAGGGCTCGGTCACGAGGCCGCTCCCGGCGCCGCGGTCGTACGTCGACGCACCAGCGTCGTCTCCAGGGTCACGTGGGTCTCCTCCAGGTGGTGTCCGGCGATCAGGCCGACGAGCATCGCGATCGCCTGGTGCCCGAGCTCGCGCATCGGCTGCTGGACCGTCGTCAGCGGCGGGTGCGCGAGCGCGGACTCGGGGATGTTGTCGAAGCCGACGATCGAGAGCCGGCCGGGCACGTCGATGCCGAGCTCGGTCGCGACCTCGAGCGCGGCGAGCGCCGAGACGTCGTTGGCGGCGAAGATCGCGGTCGGCGGGTCCGGCCGGCGCAGCAGCGTCCGGGCGGCGCCGCGCGCCTGGTCGGCGTCGAATGCGCCCAGCACCAGCAGCGAGTCGTCGACGGGTACGCCGGCCGCGCCGTGCGCCTCCCGGTAGCCGCGCTCGCGCAGCTGCGCGGAGACCAGGTCCGGACGTCCGGTGACCATGGCGATGCGCCGGTGGCCGAGCTCCAGCAGGTGGTCGACACCGATCCGGGCGCCCTGCAGGCTGTCGGCGGCGACCGTCGGCAGGCTCGACCGGCCGGTGTGCGGGTCGACGGCGACGACCGGTCCGTCGTACTGCACGTCGGTGACCGTCGGGGTGACCAGCACGGCGCCGTCGACGAGCGTCCCCATCACCCGGGAGAGGTAGCGCCGCTCCCAGCCGACGTGCTCGTCGACCCGACCGCCGGCGGAGTAGGCGACCAGCTCGTAGCCGGTGTCGCGGATCGCGTCCGCCGCGCCCTTGAGCACCTCGGTGCTGAACGGCTCGAAGTCGGCGACCAGCACGCCGATCACGTTGGTGCGGGTGTTGCGCAGGCTCCGCGCGACCAGGCTCGCCTCGTAGCCCAGCCGGTTGATCACCGCGCTGACGTGGTCGAAGGTCTCGCTCGACACGCCGTACCGGCCGTTGATCACCTTCGAGACGGTCGAGATGGACACGCCCGCCTCGGCGGCCACCTGCTGCATGGTCACCCGGCCGCCGGGCCGGTCGCGCTCCCGCGTCATGTCGTCGTTCATCGTCCTCGCTCCGTCATCCCTTGACCGCACCCTGCAGGCCGCTGACGATGCGGCGCTGCATCGCCAGGAAGAGCAGCAGCGCGGGGATCATGGCGAGCGTGGTGAACGCGAGCACGCCGGCCGTGTCCGACGAGTGCTCGCTCGAGTAGTCTGCGACGCCCAGCGGCAGCGTGCGCATGTCGTCCTGCAGGAGCAGCAGCGGCAGCAGGTAGGCGTTCCACGACGCGACGAACGCCAGGACCCCCACGGTCACCAGCGCCGGCGCCGACAGCGGGACGGCCAGTCGCCAGAAGATCCCGATCCGGGAGGCGCCGTCGATCAGGGCCGCCTCCTCGAGCTCGCGCGGCATCGCCATCAGGAACGGCCGCAGGATCACGACCGTCAGCGGCAGCGCGAACGCCGCCTGCGGCAGCGCCACCCCCCAGTAGGTGTTGCCCATCCCGAGGTCGCGGGTGACCAGGATGAAGAGCGGGATGATCGCGACCGCCGCGGGGAACAGCAGCCCGAGCACGAACACCATGAAGAGGGGCTCGCGGCCGCGGAACCGGTAGCGCGCCAGCGGGTACGCCGCCATCACGCCGAAGAGCACCGCCACGACCGTCGTGACGACCGCGACGATCGTCGAGTTCAGGGCGTACTGCCAGAACTCGGCGTTGGTGAGCACGTGCTGGTAGTTGGACCAGACCCACGGGTCCGGCAGCCCGGACGGGTCGCTCGCGAGCTGCTCGTTGCTGCGGAACCCGCCCAGCGCGCCGTACACCACCGGCCCGAGGGTCACGATCACGGCCATCAGGGCCAGCAGGTAGACCAGCGGTCCCCCCGACCCGAACGGCTTCGCGCGCTCGCGCGTGCGTCCGGAGCTCATCGACTCCTCACCTCTCCACCGCAGTGTCACGCCGTAGCACGAAGACCTGGTAGGCCAGCGCCATCACGAACCCGACCACGAACAGGATGACCGAGGCCGCGCCCGCGATCCCGTAGTTGTGGCGCTGCGTGCCCTGGCTGACCAGGTACGTGGCCATCGTCGTGGTCGCGTTGGCCGGCCCGCCGCCGGTCAGGATCCAGACCATGTCGAAGAGCTGCAGCGAGCCGATCATCGACAGGAAGCACCAGGTGCGGATCGTCGGCGCCAGCAGCGGGATCGCGATGCGGCGCTGCACCTGCCACCAGCCGGCGCCGTCGAGCTGCGCCGCCTCGTAGAGCTCGTCGGGCACGCCCTGGAGTCCGGCCAGGAACAGCAGGATCGCCAGGCCGAGGTACTTCCAGGTCAGCACGACGAAGACCGTCCACAGCGCGAGGTCCGGGGTGCCGAGGAAGCCCTGGTCGGGCGGCGTCAGGCCGACCGCGCGAACGAGCCCGTCGACGACGCCGGACTCCGGCTGGAGCAGCTGGTACCAGACGACGCCCGCGATCACCTCGGCGAGCACGTAGGGCACGAACACGATCGTCCGGAGCAGGCCCCGGGCACGGATCCTCCGGTTCAGGAGCAGCGCGACCCCGAGACCCAGCGGGAGCTGGACGACGATCGACAGGACGACGATGGTGAAGTTGTGCGCGACGGCGTCGCGGAAGACCTCGTCGTGGAGCACCAGGTCGTAGTTGGACCAGCCCACGAAGTCGTCCATCGGGCCGAAGCCCTTCCAGCGGAAGAACGACATCCGCACGGCCGAGACGACCGGCCAGACGACGAACACCGCCATCAGCGCCAGCGCGGGGGTCACGAAGAACGCGATCTCGAGCCGCTGGCGCCAGCCGGAGCCCACGGGCCGGGGAGCCACCCGGCGCGGTTCCTCGCGCCGGGTGGCCTCCTGGGGGTCGACGGGCACCGCGTCGGTCGCGGCGCCCCGGTCCGTCACGCTCAGCTCACTGCTCCATGTCCGCTGCCGCCTGGGTCGCGTCGACGACGTCCTGCGGCGACGCCTCCCCCGCGAAGAGCAGCGCGATCTCGTCGTTCATGGCGCCGCCCACGGAGGTGCCGAAGGCGGTGTCGAAGTAGAGCTGCACGAACGGCGCCGCGTCGCGCACCTCGAGCAGCCCGGCCAGGGCCGGGTCCTTGACCGCGTCTCCCGCGGCCGGGTTGGTCGGCAGGCCCATGTCGTTCTCGGCGAAGCCGGTCTGCACCTCGTCGGAGAGCAGGTACCGCGCGAACTCGACCGCCTCGTCCGGAGCCTCCTCGGCGACCGCCCAGGCGTCGCCGCCGCCCAGCGCGTCGGCCGGGTCGCCCTGGCCGCCCTCGACCGTCGGGAACGGGAACCACCCGGTCCGGTCGCCGAGTCCCTTGCCGTCCTCGGTGATGCCCTGCATCACGCCGGGCTCCCAGTGGCCCGCGAGCTCCATGGCGACCTTGCCCGTGGCGAGCAGGCCCGACGCGGAGGTCGCACCCTCCTGTGCCTTGGTGGTCAGGAATCCCTTGTTGAAGGGCTCGGCCGCGAGCAGCTGCTCGACGATCTCGCCGGCCTTGACGAAGCACGCGTCGGAGAAGTCGAGGCTGGTGACCGCGTCCTTGAGCACGTCGGAGGGGCAGGCGCGAAGGGCGCCGTAGTACCAGTAGTGCGCCGCGGGCCACTTGTCGCCGGCACCGACCGAGATCGGCGTGATGCCCGCGTCCTGAAGCTTGCCGACGTCGGCGATGAGGTCGTCCATGGTGGCCGGGGGCTCGGTGATGCCGGCCTGCTCGAACAGCTCGGTGTTGTACCAGAAGCCCACCACGCCGATGGAGTACGGCAGGCCGTAGGTCCGGCCGTCGATCTGCCAGCCGCCGGCGGAGCCGCCGATCTTCTCGATCTCCTCCGCGGCCGAGTCCGAGATGTCCTTGACCATGCCGGCCTCGACGTGGTCGGCGAGCTCGCCCCCGCCGCGCTCCATGTAGACGTCCGGGATGTCGCCCGCCTGGAACGCCGCGTCCAGCTTGTCGACCATGTCCTCGTGGGCCATGGCGCTGATCTCGATCTTCACACCGGGGTGGTCGGCCTCGAAGTCCTTCGCGACCTGCTCGTAGTAGCCCATGCCCGGTTCGTTGTTCGAGTTGTGCCACCAGGTGATCGTGGTGGCGTCGCCGCTCTCCGACGAGTCGTCGTCGGAGCCGCAGGCCGTCGCGACCAGCATCGCGCCGGCACAGAGCGCGGCCAGCGCCGCGCCACGAGTCTTCGACCTCATTCGTAACCCTTCCGCTCAGGCGCACACCGGTGCGGCGCACGTCACACGATGCCGGAAAGGTGTCACCCGGCCCCGGGCGTGTCAATCGTTGTCGATAACGATTTCCACCAGACGGCCATTTTCGAAACCCGACCGGTGGGAGCGCACCCACCGGTCGCGGGGCTCGACGCGGTCAGAGCATCCGCGGCAGCAGTCGTCTGCCGAGCACCATCGCGAGGTGCGCGGCCAGCGCCACGAAGAAGGCGACGTGCGCGGCGACGTGCAGGGGCAGCAGGTCGTCCTCCCCCACGACCAGCGCGAGGCCGGTCAGCGGTACGACGAAGAGCAGGGTCAGCAGCGCGACCTCGGTGGCGTGCACGACGCGCTGGTTCGCGGGCGTCAGCCGGTCGTCCCACGGCGGCAGCGGTGTCGTGGCGCGCCACACCACGCGGGTGACGGCCAGCGCCAGGATCGTCAGGCCGAGCACCACGTGCAGGTCGAGCAGGTCGAAGCCGCCGTCGAGGACTCCGAGGCCCTCGTCCTCGTCGTCGCCGCCACGTCCCCGCCCGCGACCGCGGCCACTGCCGTCGTCGTCTCCCCCGCGACCGCGCCCCCGGCCGCGCCCGTGGCCACCGTCGTCGGCCTCCATCGTGTAGCCGATGACGAACTGGGTCGCCACGGCGAGCACGGTCACCCAGTGCAGCGCCTTGGTGACGGCGCCGTAGCCGTGCGCACCGTTGCGGAGGGGCATGTGCCACGTCGTACCCGCAACGACGTGCCGGAACTCCCGGCGGCGTCAGCCGACGGCGCGGTCGCCGGTCCAGAACTGCGCGCGCAGCGCCTTCTTGTCGGGCTTGCCGAGGCCGGTGAGCGGCAGGGTGTCGGCGACGATGACCTGCTTGGGCGACTGCACGGAGCCCTTGCGGTCCTTGACCATCTGCTGGATCTCGGTGGTCATGGCCGCGACCGACTCGTCGTCGCGCGGAGCGTCGGAGCGCAGGACGACGATCGCGGTGACCGCCTCGCCGAACTTCTCGTGCGGGGTGCCGATGACGCCCACCTGGGCGACCGCAGGGTGCTCGGCGACGACGTCCTCGACCTCGCGCGGGAAGACGTTGAAGCCGCCGGTGACGATCATGTCCTTGGTGCGGTCGACGATGTACCAGAAGCCGTCCTCGTCCTCGCGCGCGACGTCGCCGGTGTGCATCCAGCCGTCTCGGAAGGTCTGGGCGGTCTCGTCGGGCAGGTTCCAGTAGCCGCCGGCCAGCAGCGGGCCGGCCACGCAGATCTCCCCCGGCTCGCCGACCGGCACCGGCTTGCCGTCCTCGCCGAGCAGCGCCGTGCGGATGAAGGCGGACGGGCGACCGCACGAGGCGAGTCGGCGCTCGTCGCCGACGTGGTCCTCCTTGGCGAAGTAGGTGATCGCCATCGGCGCCTCGGACTGGCCGTAGTACTGGGCGAAGATCGGCCCGAAGCGGTCGATCGCCTCCTTGAGCCGCACCGGGTTGATGGCGGACGCGCCGTAGTAGACGGTCTCGAGCGACGACAGGTCGCGGGTCCGGCTGTCCGGGTGGTCCATGAGCGCGTAGAGCATCGACGGCACCAGCATGGTGGCGGTGATCCGCTGCTCCTCGATCGTCCGCAGCACCTCGGCCGGGTCGAACTTGCCGAGCACGTACAGGCATCCGCCCTTGAGCACCGTCGGCACGAAGAACGCCGCGCCCGCGTGGGAGAGCGGGGTGCACATGAGGAAGCGCGGCGACTCCGGCCACTCCCACTCGGCCATCTGGATCTGGGTCATCGTGTTCATCTGCCGCGAGAGGCCGATGACGCCCTTCGGCCTGCCGGTGGTGCCCCCGGTGTAGGTGATCGAGACGACGTGGTCGGGGTCGAGCGTCTCGGCCACGAGCGGGAGGGGGTCGAACGACGCGGCCGCGGCGACCAGGTCGTGACCCACGTGCGAGAGCTCCTCGGGCACCGGCCCGAGCGTCAGCACCTTCTCCAGCTTGGGACAGCGCTCGAGCAGCCCGAGCGCGCGCTCGACGAACATCGGCACCGGGTCGATGGTCAGCGAGGTGATCTCCGCGTCGTTGATGACGTACGCGTGGTCCTCCAGCGAGCCCAGCGGGTGCAGCGAGCTGCGACGGTGGCCCTGCGTCTGGCCGGCGCCGAGGACGAAGAGCACCTCGGGCCGGTTGAGGGCGAGCAGAGCGCCGGCGGTGCCGCGGCCGGCGCCGAGCGCCTCGAACGCCTGGACGTACTGGCTCATCCGCTCGCCGGCCTCGCGGCCGGTGATCGTCGCGTCGCCGAGGTGCATGACCGGCTTGTCGCGGTGCCGCTTGAGCGCCGACACCATGAGGTGGCCGTTGTGGGTCCCGACTCGCATGTCTGCCGTCATGGGACCCGAGACTAGAACGTGTTCTATGACGGGGCAATCCTCGCTCTCAGCCGCCGTGCCGCGGCGGCCGGTCGGTCCGCTTGACCAGGATGCCGATCTTGTCGATCCGGTGCTCGGGATTGCCGAACCGATCGGTCCAGAAGTTGCCGCGCGCGTGGTCCTCGGGCGTCGCGCAGGTGGTCACCGTGACGAATCCGCGGGTCGGCTCCTTCCACGGCTTGCCCGGCACTGCCGCGCGCTGCTTGCGCAGGGACTCGGCGGACCTGAAGGAGACCCACCGCGTCTTGATGATCCGGTAGACGTAGCGCCAACGCCCGCTGTCGACGAAGACCTTGTCGTGCCGGTCCAGCGACGGCGTACGCCGGAAGATCCCGCCGTGCGACGTACGGTGCGCGGCCACCTGGTAGTTGCCGATGCCGCCGGGGCCGGTGCCGCCGTGGGGCCCGTGCGAGCTCGCCGCGATGCCGCGGTTCTGGATCCGCGTGCCCGGCGCGTCGTCGGTCTTGCCCCGGTAGGCGACCACCTTGAGGCGGTGGATCCCGATCGACGGGATGCTCAGCCGGGCGTTGCGCGGCTCGCCGTCGCTGTAGTGGACGTGGGAGTGGGAGGGGCCGGCCGCCGCGGCGCCGCCGGCGGGAGCGCCGGCCAGGACGACCGCCGCGACCAGCACGACGGCCGCGGGGCCCGAGATGCGCGTGAGATGCATGCGTGGCCTATACCCACGCAGGCGTCACGCCAACAGCTCGGCGATCGAGCGGACCTCGTCGGCCGAGCGGCAGCTGAGCAACAGCGTCGTCACCCCGGTCTCCTCCCACTGGGCGACCCGCTCCTTCACCTCGCCGGCGGTGCCGACGATGTGCATGTCGTCGACCAGCTCGTCGGGGATGAGCGCGGTGGCGCGGTCCTTCTCGCCACCGAGGTAGAGCTTCTGCACCTCGGCCGCGAGGTCCTCGTAGCCCATCCGCACGAAGACCTGGTTGTGGAAGTTCGCCTCCTTGGCGCCCATCCCGCCCATGTAGAGCGAGACGAAGGGCCGCATCGCGTCGAGCACGGCGGCCTTCTCCTCGGCGCTGTCCACGACCTGGAGGTGGCAGGTGGCGGCGATCTCGAAGTCGGAGCCGTCCGTCCAGGGTGCGGAGTGCCGGGCGCCGGGTCTCGCGAAGCCCTCGTCGAGCCACGGCCGGTACATGCCGGCCGACTTCGGCGTGTAGAAGATCGGGATCCAGCCGTCGGCGATCTCGGCGGTCTGGGCGACGTTCTTCGGGCCCTCCGCGCCGAGCCAGATCGGGACGTCGGAGCGGAGCGGGTGCACGATCGGCTTGAGCGGCTTGCCGAGACCGACGGAATTGTCGCCGCGGAACGGCAGCGGGTAGTGCGGGCCGTCGTTGGTGACCGGAGCCTCGCGGGCGAGCACCTTGCGGATGATGTCGACGACCTCGCGGGTGCGCGCCAGCGGCTTGCCGAAGGGCTGGCCGTACCAGCCCTCCACGACCTGCGGGCCACTCACGCCCATCCCGAGGATCACGCGGCCGCCCGACAGGTGGTCGAGCGTCATCACGTGCATCGCGATCGACGTCGGCGCCCGCCCCGACATCTGCACGATCGACGTGCCGAGCCCGATCCGGGACGTCTCGCGGCCCCACCAGGCCAGCGGCGTGAACGCGTCGCTCCCCCACGCCTCGGCGGCGAAGACGGCGTCGAAGCCCGCCTCCTCCGCCGCGGAGACGAGCTCCGCGACGCCCTGTGGGGGCTGCGCGCCCCAGTAGCCGAGCTGGAGTCCGAGCTTCATGTTCCACATCCTTCCAGAGGCCACATGCCGGTCACTGACCTTGTCGAAGTGTAGAACGTGTTCTACTTTCGGACCATGACACGTTCACTGTCAGCCCCGGTCACCGTCGCGTTCGACTACACCCGCTCGACCGGGCCGGTGCTCGGTCGGTTCCTCACCGGGCTCCGTGACGGCCGGGTGATCGGCGGTCGCACCTCGGAGGGCAAGGTCGTCGTCCCGCCCCCGGAGTTCGACCCCGTGACGCACGACCCCGTAGCGGAGTTCGTCGAGGTCGCGCCGACGGGGACGGTCGCCTCGTGGACCTGGGTGCCGGAGCCGGTGAAGGACCAGCCGTTCGACCGGCCGTTCGCGTTCGTCCTCGTCACCCTGGACGGCGCCGACGTCCCGATGCTGCACGCGCTCGACGTGTCGTCCGTCGGCGAGGTGTCGACCGGCATGCGCGTGCAGGTGCGCTGGGCCGAGGAGCGGGTCGGGTCGATCACCGACATCGCGTGCTTCGAGCCCGCGACCGACGGTGGTTTCGAGACAGGCGCCAGCGCGCCTTCCTCGACCATCGATCCGGTGACCGGGGTCATCGTGCCCGTGTCGCTGGACTACCTGTACGCCGCGAGCCCCGAGGAGAGCGCGTTCTACCGCGGGCTCAACGAGGGCCGCATCGTCGGCCAGCGTTGTCCCACGTGCCAGAAGGTCTACGTGCCGCCGCGGAGCGCCTGTCCGACCGACGGCACGCCGACGGCGGAGGAGGTCGAGGTCTCGCAGACCGGCACCATCACGACCTTCTGCATCGTGAACGTGCCGTTCCTCGGCCAGAAGATCACGCCGCCGTACGTCTCGGCGTACGTGCTGCTCGACGGCGCGGACATCGCCGTCCTGCACCTGATCCTGGGCGTCCCGGCCGCGGAGGTGCGGATGGGAATGCGGGTCAAGGCGGTCTGGAAGCCGCGTGAGGAGTGGACGTACTCGCTGGAGAACATCGACCACTTCGAGCCGACCGGCGATCCGGACGCCGACTACGACGCCTACAAGCACCACCTCTGACCCGGAACCGAGAGGCGAGAGATGAGAGACGTTGCAGTCGTCGGGTTCGCCCAGCGACAGATGCCCGAGTTCGACGGCTCACCGACCTGTGTCGAGCTGCTCGTGCCACTGCTCGCCGAGTGCTACGAGCAGACCGGATGGACCCGCCGGGACGTCGGGTTCTGGTGCTCGGGGTCGAGCGACTACCTGGCGGGGCGGTCGTTCTCGTTCGTCCAGGCCGTGGACGCGATCGGCGTCATCCCGCCGGTCAACGAGTCCCACGTGGAGATGGACCTCGCGTGGGCGATGTACGAGGCCTGGCTGAAGATCCAGACCGGCGAGGTCGACACCGCGCTCGTCTACGCCTTCGGCAAGTCCTCCGCCGGCGTGCTGCGACGGTCGCTGAGCCTCCAGCTGGAGCCGTACACGATGACGCCGCTGTGGCCCGACACCGTGTCGCTCGCGGCGCTGCAGGCGCGCGTCGGGATCGACGCGGGCGTGTGGGACGAGGCCGCCATGGCCGAGGTCGCCAACCGCTCGCTGACCGACGCGGAGAAGAACGAGCACTCCATCCGCAAGGGCGGCTCGTCGGTCGAGGAGCTGCTGGCCCGGCCGATGTACGCCGACCCGCTGCGCAAGCACGACTGCTCCCCCGTCACCGACGGGGCCGCGGCCCTCGTGCTCGCGGCCGGCGACCGGGCGCGCGACGTGCGCGAGAGGCCGGCCTGGATCAGCGGGCTGTCCCACTTCATCGATCCGATGAGCATGGGCACCCGCGACCTCACCCGCTCGCCGTCGACCGCGAGGGCTGCCGCCGACGTGGACCTCTCCGGCGTCGAGGTCGCCGAGCTGCACGCACCGTTCAGCCACCAGGAGCTGATCCTGCGCCGCGAGCTCGGGCTGGCCGACGACGTGCGCGTCAACCCGTCGGGCGGGGCGCTCACCAGCAACCCGATGTTCTCCGGTGGCGGCATCCGGATCGGCGAGGCCGCCGCCCGGATCTGGTCCGGCGAGATCGAGAGGGCCGTGGGTCACGCGACCTCCGGACCTGCCCTGCAACAGAACCTGCTCTGCGTGCTGGGCTCTACTACCGAAGGGGCGAGGAACTGATGGCCAAGCAACCGGCCGCCGTGGTCGGCGTGGGTCAGACCCACCACCGGGCCAAGCGCGAGGACGTCTCGATGGCCGGCCTGTGCCGCGAGGCGATGGATCGCGCGCTCGCCGACGCGCACATGTCGCTCGACGACATCGACGCCATCGTGGTCGGCAAGGCGCCCGACCTCTTCGAGGGCGTGATGATGCCCGAGCTGTTCCTCGCCGAGTCGCTCGGCGCGGCCGGCAAGCCCCTCCTGCGGGTGCACACCGCCGGCTCCGTGGGCGGCTCGACCGCCATCGTCGCGTCGTCGCTCGTGCAGGCCGGCGTGCACAAGCGGGTGCTGACGGTCTCCTTCGAGAAGCAGTCGGAGTCCAACGCGATGTGGGCGCTGTCGGTGCCGCTGCCGTTCAACATGCCGGTGCACGCCGGTGCGGGCGGCTACTTCGCTCCGCACGTGCGCTCCTACATCCGCCGCTCCGAGGCGCCGACCCACGTCGGCGCGATCGTGGCCGCGAAGGACCGGCAGAACGCGCTGAAGAACCCCTACGCGCACCTGAAGAACCCCGACACCACCGTCGAGTCCGTGCTGGCCTCGCAGATGCTGTGGGACCCGATCCGGTACGACGAGACCTGCCCGTCCTCCGATGGCGCGTGCGCGCTGGTGATCGTCGACGAGGACGTCGCCGCCGCCTCGCCGAACCCGGCCTGGATCCACGGCACCGTCATGCGCTCCGAGGCGACGACTGCCGCCGAGCGCGACCAGGTCAACCCGCAGGCATCCCGCGACGCCGCGGCCGCGCTGTGGAAGCAGGCCGGGATCACCAGCCCGGTCGACGAGATCGACGCGGCCGAGATCTACGTCCCCTTCTCCTGGTTCGAGCCGATGTGGCTGGAGTCGCTCGGCTTCGCCGAGGTGGGCGCCGGCTGGCGGCTCACCGAGTCCGGCGCCACGGCGATGGACGGCCGGATCCCGGTCAACTGCTCGGGCGGCGTGCTGTCGTCGAACCCGATCGGCGCCTCCGGCATGCTCCGCTTCGGCGAGGCCGCGCTCCAGGTGCGCGGCGCGGCTGGCGACCACCAGGTCGACGGCGCCCGCCGCGCCCTGGGTCACGCGTACGGCGGTGGCTCGCAGTTCTTCGCGATGTGGGTGGTCGGGTCGGAGAAGCCCACCAACTGAGCCCCGGCGGCCGTCGACGCGGCGTTCGCTCGCCGCGAACGCGGGCCGGCGACGGCGGGGCGGGGTCGTATCGTCGGCACATGGGTGACGTCCTCGCATTCCCGCCCCGCCCCGAGCCGGCCCGCACGCCCGAGCCCGAGCCGCTGTGGCGCGAGGCCGTCGGCCACGAGCTGCGCGAGGAGCGGCGTACGTCGGGCCGCACCCTCGCCGACGTGGCGGGGACGGCCGGGGTGTCGACGCAGTACCTCTCCGAGGTCGAGCGCGGGCTGAAGGAGCCGAGCTCCGAGGTCCTCGGCGCGGTCACGGGAGCGCTCGGCCTGCGGCTGGTCGACCTGACCACGCGCGTCAGCCGCCGGCTCTCCTCCGGCACGGTGACCGGCCCGGTCTGCCTCGCGGCCTGACCCTCAGGCGGCGGGGCGCTTGCGGCTGTCCAGGATCTCGTCGACGATCCCGTAGGCCACGGCGTCCTCGGCCGCCAGCACCAGGTCGCGGTCGGTGTCGTCGCGCACCTGCTCGACGCTCCGCCCCGTGTGGTGCGACAGGATCCGCTCCATCTCGGCCCGCACCCGGGCCATCTCCTTGGCCTGGACCGCGAGATCCGGCAGCGTGCCCTGGCCGCCGCCCGAGGGCTGGTGCAGCACGACCCGCGCGTGGGGCAGCACCGTCCGCCGGCCCGGGGCGCCCGCCGCGAGCAGCACCGCGGCCGACGACGCCGCCTGGCCGACGCACGTCGTGCCGACCTCGGACCGGATGAACTGCATCGCGTCGTAGATCGCCAGCATCGCGGTCACCGACCCGCCCGGTGAGTTGAGGTAGAGGTCGATCGGCGAGTCCGGGCTCTCCGACTCCAGGTGGATCAGCTGGGCGATGACGACGTTGGCGACGCCGTCGTCGATCTCGGTGCCCAGGTAGACGATGCGGTCGGTCAGCAGGCGGCTGTAGATGTCGACGGCGCGCTCACCGCGATGGGTCGTCTCGACGACGCTCGGGATCGTGTACTGGCTCATCGGGGTCCCCGATCGATTGTTGGCCGGAGGAGCGAAGCGGAGGAGGACGAGAATCGAGTGGGGTGTTTCATCGGCCGACTCCGAACGCCGCGGCGGTGCGGGCCGGCGTCACCGCGCCGACGTCGGTCAGCACCTGGTCGACGAAGCCGTACTCGCGCGCCTGCTCGGCGGTGAACCACCGGTCGCGCAGGGAGTCCCGCTCGATCACCTCCAGCGGCTGGCCGGTGTGCTCGGCGATCAGCCCGATCATCACGTTCTTGGTGTGCTCGAGGTTCTCGGCCTGGATCTCGATGTCCACGGCGGTGCCGCCGAGGCCCGCCGAGCCCTGGTGGAGCAGGACCCGCGAGTGCGGCAGGGCGTACCGCTTGCCGGGCGTGCCCGCCGAGAGCAGGAACTGCCCCATGCTGGCCGCCAGGCCCATCGCGAGCGTGCTGACGTCGTTCGGGATCAGCCGCATGGTGTCGTAGATCGCGAGCCCGGCACTGACGGATCCGCCGGGTGAGTTGATGTAGAGGCTGATGTCGCGGTGCGGGTCCTCGGCCGAGAGCAGGAGCAGCTCGGCGCAGAGCCGGTTGGCGATGGCGTCGTCGACCTCCTGGCCGAGCACCAGGATGCGTTGGTGCATGAGCCGGGCGGTCAGCTGGTCGTCGAGGGTGCCGGTGGGAGTGGCTGGTGCGTTCATGCGTCCAGCGTTCGCCGCCGGGTGTCGGCGATCCAGCGTTTCCGCCCGAGGCGGATCCGCCCTGAGCAGAGGGACGAGCGCCGGCGCGGATAGGGTCGCCCCATGATCGAGCTCCGCACCCCAGCCCAGATCGAGCAGATGCGCCCGGCGGGCGGCTTCGTGGCCGAGGTGATCACGGCGCTCGCCGAGCGGGCCGACGTGGGCGTCAACCTGCTCGAGCTCGACGAGCTCGCCCACAAGATGATCCGCGACCGCGGCGCGGAGTCCTGCTACATCGACTACCACCCGTCGTTCGGCGCCTCGCCGTTCGGCAAGGTGCTCTGCACCTCGGTCAACGACGCCGTGCTGCACGGGCTCCCCCACGACTACGTCCTCCGCGACGGCGACCTCCTCTCCGTCGACTTCGCCGCGAACGTCGGCGGCTGGGTCGCCGACTCCGCCCTCAGCGTGGTCGTCGGCACCCCGCGCCCCGAGGACCTCGAGCTCATCGCGGTCACCGGTCGCGCGCTCGAGGCCGGCATCGGCCAGGCGCAGCCCGGCAACCGGCTCGGCGACATCTCCGCCGCCATCGGCGACGTGGCGCGGTCGGCCGGGCTCGGCGTCAACCTGCAGTTCGGCGGGCACGGCGTCGGCCGCACGATGCACGGGGAGCCGCACGTCCCCAACGACGGCCGCGCGGGGCGCGGGCTCAAGCTGCGTGCGGGCCTCGTGATCGCGATCGAGCCGTGGTTCCTGCACACCACCGACGAGATCTACACCGACGAGGACGGATGGACGCTGCGCAGCCAGGACGGCTCACGCGGCGCCCACATGGAGCACACCGTCGCCATCACCGCAGACGGCCCGCTCGTGCTCACCGCGCGTAGCTGACCTGCAGGTCCTTGATCCCGTTGACCCACGAGTGGCGCAGGCGGCTGGGCGGAGCCACCCGGCTGATGTCGGGTGCGTGGTCGGCGAGGGCGTCGAAGATCACCCGGATCTCCTGGCGGGCCAGGTTGGCGCCGAGGCAGTAGTGCGCGCCGTGGCCGCCGAACCCGAGCTGTGGGTTCGGGTCGCGCAGGATGTCGAACGTGAAGGGGTCCTCGAAGACGTCCTCGTCGAAGTTCGCGCTCGCGTAGAACAGCGCCGCGCGCTGGCCCTTCGTGAACTGCACGCCGCCGACCTCGACGTCGTCGAGCGCGGTGCGCTGGAAGACGCTGACCGGGGTCGCCCACCGGACCACCTCGTCGACCATCGTCGCCGGGCGGTCGCGCTTCCAGATCTCCCACTGCTCGGGGTTGTCGAAGAACGCGTTCATGCCGTGGGTGATCGCGTTGCGCGTGGTCTCGTTGCCGGCGACCGTGAGCAGGATGACGAAGTAGCCGAACTCGTCGTCGGTGAGGCCGCGCTCGCCCTTGTGGGCGTTGATGAGCTTGGTGATGAGGTCGTCGCGGGGGTTCGCCTGCCGTTCGGCGGCGAGCATCATCGAGTAGCCGAGGATCTCCGCGGCCGCGACGTCGTTGTTGCCCGCGTAGTCGGGGTCCTCCCCCGCGAGCATCTGGTTGGACCAGTCGAAGAGCTTGTGCCGGTCCTCCTGGGGCACGCCGATGAGGTCGGCGATCGCCTGCAGCGGCAGCTCGGCGGCGACGTCCTCGACGAAGTTGCCGGTGCCGCGGCCCTTGGCGTCGTTCACGATCTGGGCGGCGCGCTTGACCATCGTCTCCTCGAGCTCGGCGATGGAGCGCGGGGTGAAGCCGCGGGAGACGATCTGGCGGGTCGCCGTGTGCTCGGGCGGGTCCTGGTTGATCAGGATGACGCGCTGGAGCTCGATCTGCTCGCGGGCCATCTCGGTCGGGAACCGGATGATCGCGCCGTTCTCGTAGGTCGACCAGTTCCTGCTGTCCTTGGAGATCGCCGCGACGTGCTCGTGGCGGGTCACGGCGTAGTAGCCGGTGCCCGACTCCTCGGTGAAGCCGCTGCGCCACGTCGCGTCCTGCTCGACCCAGACGATGGGGTGGTGCTGGCGCGCGGCACGGAACTCGTCGTGCGGGATCGCCTGGTGGTTCACGTCGGGGTCGGTGAAGTCGAAGCCCGTCGGCAGGACGTCGGTTGCGGTCACAGTGAGCTCCCTTGAGTGCTGGCTGGAACACGTTCTAGTGGCAAGAGACTACATACCGAAGGTACGCAGGGGAAGTTGTCCGGGTCGAGAACGTGTTCTAGTTTTCTCCCATGGGCACTCCCGTGATCATCGACGCCGTCCGCACCCCGCTCGGCAGGAGGAGGGGCTGGCTGGCCGGCGTGCACCCCGCCGTGCTCGTCGGGCACGCGATGCGCGAGGTGCTCGCGCGCGGGGGCGTCGACTCCGACCTCGTCGACCAGGTCGTGGCCGGCTGCGTCACCCAGGCCGGCGAGCAGTCCAACGGCATGGTGCGCCGCGCCTGGCTGCACGCCGGGCTCGCGCAGCACACCGGCGGCACCATGGTCGACGCGCAGTGCGGATCGGGGCAGCAGGCCGCCCACCTGGTCAACGACATGATCACCGCCGGCACCATCGAGATCGGGATCGCCGCCGGCGTCGAGGCCATGACGCGCATCCCGCTCGGGGCCAACGTGCCCGACGGGACCGGCGACCCGCGGCCCGCCGACTGGTCCATCGACATGCCCAACCAGTTCGAGGCCGCCGACCGGATCGCGCGCCACCGCGGCTTCGGGCGCGCCGACCTCGAGGCCTTCGGCCTGGCGTCGCAGCAGAAGGCACGGGTCGCCGTCGACGAGGGCCGGTTCAAGCGCGAGATCTCCCCCGTCGCCGCCCCCGTGCTCGACGCCGACGGCGCCGACACCGGCGAGACCCGGCTGGTCGACACCGACCAGGGCCTGCGCGACACCACGCTCGAGGGCCTGGCCGCCCTCCGCCCGGTGCTGCCCGACGGCCTGCACACCGCCGGCACCTCCTCGCAGATCAGCGACGGCGCCTCCGCCGTACTGATCATGGACTCCGACCGCGCCGCCGCCCTCGGCCTGAAGCCGCGCGCGCGGATCGTGTCGCACTGCCTGGTCGGCTCCGACCCCTACTACCACCTGGACGGACCGATCCAGGCGACCCGGAAGATCCTCGACCGCACCGGCATGTCCCTCGCCGACTTCGACCTCTTCGAGGTCAACGAGGCCTTCGCCTCCGTCGTCCTCTCCTGGGCCGGCCAGCACCACGTCGACCTGGACCGCGTGAACGTGAACGGCGGCGCGATCGCCCTCGGCCACCCCGTCGGCTCCACCGGCACCCGCCTGATCACCACGGCCCTGCACGAGCTCGAGCGGCGCGACGCCTCCACCGCACTCATCTCGATGTGCGCCGGCGGTGCCATGGCCACCGGCACGGTGCTCGAGCGGATCTGAGGCGGTGCGGCGGGTGGGAGTGTGGGGCCCGCCCTCCTGCAGTTTCATCAAGGGATGAAGGCGAAGCCTCGCTTCCCGCCATGAACTCGCCGCGGGATGCGCGGCTTCATCAAGGGATGAAGGTGAAGCGACGCGAGTCGGTTGCCGCGGGGCGGCGCGGTCGCCGTTCTCACGCGAGCCGACGGAGTCGCGACCGGACCCGCTCACCGGTGGCCTGCGGCGCGTCGTAGTCGCGCCACACCAATCGCACCATCGACATTCCGGTGGCCTCGCGCAGCTGGTCCTCGCGAACCTTCTCGCGAAACACCGCGTCGGCGGCTGTCTCCCCCGGCTTCAGCAGACGTCCGTACTTCACCTTGCCGTCGAACTCACCGAGCAGCCCGTGGTCGGGCCACGCCCAGTCCGAGGTGCCGAGGAGCGCTCCGGAGGCCGAACGCACGTCGTACTGGAGGACCGGCGCGGGGAGTCCACAGCAACGGAACAGCCATCGCCCACGAGACTCGCCGACCGACGCGGCCCGCGCATCGGCCATGCGGACGGGAACGTGGAGATGCTGCGTGTAAGGCCAGTGCTCCATCAGCTCGAACCGCCTGAACAACCCGTCGTGGTCGACGTGTCCCGCGCGGAGGACTCCGTCGAAGATGACGAGCGCGACCTCGTTCGTCGTGCGTGACGCCGTCTCGATCGCACAGCGTTCCGGCAGCAGCACCGAGAGACCGCCGCTCTCGACCACGTCGCCCTCGATGCACCTGCCTTCGTGGTGGACCACGTCACCCTCGACCCGGCCGGCGCCACCGTCGAGGCGCGTCACGTGGATCCGGCTGAGATCGCAGCCCCAGATGTCAGCGCCGTGCACGACCAGTCCGGAGACATGGCTGAGCGCGACCGCGTCACCGAGTGAGTGAGCCACGGCCCGGGCCGTGGCGGCGTGCCTGCCGACCGGGTCGAGGCCGGTCCACTCATCCAGGAAGGTGTAGTAGCCACGTCGGATCCGGTGCCAGGTGCGGGACCTCATCGCTCGCGCGACGTCGCGGTCCCCGTAGCCGACCGCGCGAGCCTCGGCGCGCGTGAAGAAGCCCTGGGCGGTGACGAGCAGACGGAGCGGATCCATGCCGGCACCCTGCCGCTCGGCGCCCTCGTCGCGGCGACTGCGGGCCGCTGGTTGTGGAGTACGCCGTCGCCACGTCTCCTGTGGACGGATTCTGGCCCGGGCGGAGGTTCGCCTTCATCCCTTGATGCAGCCGCGGCTCCCTCGGCGAGTTCGTCACGGGAGGCGTGGCTTCGCCTTCATCCCTTGATGAAACCGCAGCACGGCGACCACCCACCCACCGCTAGGCGCCGTAGACGGGCTCCGGGTCGGGACCCTGAGCGATGAGGTCGCGCAGGGCGGGGCCGACCTCGGCGGCCTCCCACCTGCGGCCCAGGTCGTGCGCGGGTCCGTGGCGCCAGCCGAGCTCGACGGTCATCGTGCTGCCGTCGATCTCGATCACCCGGCCGGTGACGTCGCCGGCGTCCTCGGACGCGAGCCAGGCGACGATCGGCGAGTTGTCCTCGGGCAGCGCCATGGCGGAGGTGTCGAAGGCGCCCTCGGTCATCCGGGTCCGGGCGACCGGCGCGATGGCGTTGACGGTCACGCCGTAGCGGCCCATCTCCTGGGCGGCGACCAGCGTCATGGCGGCGATGCCCGCCTTGGCGGCCGAGTACGTCGTCTGGCCGACCGACCCCTGGAGGCCGGCGCCGGACGACGTGTTGATCACGCGGGCGGCCCGCTGGCGTCCGTCCTTGGCCTCGGCGCGCCAGTAGGCGCCGGCGTGGCGCAGCGGGGCGAAGTGCCCCTTGAGGTGCACCCGGACGACGGCGTCCCACTCCTCCTCCGCGGTGTTGACGAGCATCCGGTCGCGCACGAATCCGGCGTTGTTGACCAGGATGTCGAGCCCGCCGAACGTGTCGATCGCCTGCCGCACCATCGCCTCGGCCTCCGCGAAGTCCGCGACGTCGGCGGTGTTCACCACCGCGCGGCCACCCGCCGCCGAGATCTCGGCGACCACCGACTCGGCGGGGGTCTCCCCCGTGCCCTCGCCGGCGATGGAGACGCCGTAGTCGTTGACGACCACCGCGGCACCGTGTCGGGCCAGCTCGAGCGCGTGCGCCCGGCCGATGCCGCGGCCGGCGCCGGTGACGATCGCGACGCGACCCTCGAGGATGTTGCTCATTCAGAGTCCCTTCTGCACCAGGAGGAAGGCGGGCGGCTCTCCCCCGCCGTGACAGCCGACGGTCGCACCCGAGACGTACGACGCGAGGTCGCTCGCGAGGAACGTCGCCACGTGCCCGACCTCGTCGGGCCGGGCCATCCGGCCGAGCGGGATGGTCCGCTCGATCGCGGCGACCGACGCGTCGTCGCCGTAGTGGTCGTCGGTGTGCTCGGTCCGGCACAGGCCGACGGCGATCGAGTTCACGCGCACCTTCGGCGCCCACTCCATCGCCAGCGACGCGGTCAGCGAGTCGAGGCCCGCCTTCGCCGCGGCGTACGCCGCGATCGTCGGCGCCGGTCGGCTCGCCGAGATCGACGAGATGTTGACGATCGAGCCCCCCGAGTCCTGCTCCTGCATCACGGCGTTGGCCGCCTGCGCACAGGCCAGCGGACCCAGGAGGTTCAGGCCCACGATCTTCTCGTGGAAGCGCGGCGACGCGGTCGCCGCGTCGGACACCGGCGCGCCCCCGGCGTTGTTCACGAGCACGTCGAGCCGGCCCAGCTCGGAGACCGTCCAGCTCACCAGCGCCTGCACTGCCTCCGGGTCGCGGACGTCGCAGACCCGGTGCGCCGTGCCCGGCACCGGCTCGACGTCGGATCGCGAGCAGGTCACGACGGACGCCCCCGCGGAGAGCAGCGCGTGCGTGATCCCGAGGCCGATCCCGCGGGCGCCGCCGGTGACGAGCGCGACGCGCCCGGTGAGGTCCAGAGCCAGTGACATGCGGACCACCGTACCAAGCAAATGCTAGGTTGGCCGACATGGCCATCACTTCCGAGCTCCGCGCCGACGGGATCCGGGTGGTGACGATGGACCACCCTCCGGTCAACGCGCTGACCGTCCAGGGCTGGTACGACGTCGCCGGAGCGCTCGACGACGCCGCGACCGACCTCGACACCAAGGTCGTCGTGCTCCGCGCCGAGGGCCGCGGCTTCAACGCGGGCGTCGACATCAAGGAGATGCAGCACACGTCCGGGTTCGACGCCCTCGTCGGCGCCAACAGGGGCTGCTACGCGGCGTTCAAGGCGGTCTACGAGTGCGCGGTGCCGGTGATCGCGGCCGTCAACGGCTTCTGCCTCGGCGGCGGCGTGGGCCTGGTGGGCAACGCCGACTGCGTGGTCGCGAGCGACGACGCCTACCTCGGCGTGCCCGAGGTCAACCAGGGCGCCCTCGGTGCGGCCACCCACATGGCGCGGCTCGTGCCCCAGCACATGATGCGCACGCTCTACTTCACCGCCCGCACCATCAAGGCGTCGGAGCTGGTGCAGTTCGGCAGCGTGCTGGAGGTGGTCCCGCGCGACCGGCTCGACGACGCCGCCCTGAAGGTCGCCGGCGAGATCGCCGCCAAGGACACGCGGGTCATCCGCGCCGCCAAGGAGGCGCTCAACGGCATCGACCCGGTCGACGTCAACAAGAGCTACCGGTTCGAGCAGGGGTTCACCTTCGAGCTCAACCTCGCCGGTGTCAGCGACGAGCTGCGCGACGAGTTCGCGGGAACGGACAAGAGCAAGCGATGAGCAAGGGACCACGCGACAAGCGGATGTCGATCGACGAGGTCGTCGGCGAGCTGAAGGACGGGATGACCATCGGCATCGGCGGCTGGGGCGCGCGCCGCAAGCCGATGGCGCTGGTCCGGGCGATCCTCCGCAGCGACCTGAGGGACCTGACGATCGTCAGCTGGGGCGGCGCCGACGTCGGCCTCCTGGCCCGCGCCGGCAAGATCCGCAAGCTCGTCTTCGCCTTCGTCTCCCTCGACTCGGTGCCGCTGGAGCCGAACTTCCAGAGGGCCCGCCAGGACGGCACCATCCCCGAGCTCGTCGAGCTCGACGAGGGCATGTTCCAGGCCGGCCTGCAGGCCGCCGCGCAGCGGCTGCCCTTCCTTCCCATGCGAGCCGGGCTCGGCTCCGACGTGCTGGTCAACCAGCCGTGGATCAAGACGGTGACCAGCCCGTACGCCCCCTCTGATGGGCAGAGTGGGGAAGAGCTCGTCGCCGTGCCCGCGTTGAACCTCGACGCCGCCCTGGTGCACATGAACCGCGCCGACCAGCACGGCAACGCGACGTACCTCGGTCCGGACCCCTACTTCGACGATCTCTTCTGCATGGCCGCCGATCGCGCCTACGTCTCCTGCGAGCAGGTCGTCGACACCGCGGGCCTCACGGTCGACGCGCCGGTGCAGCGGCTGCTGCTCAGCCGGATGATGGTCAGCGGCGTCGTCGAGACCCCGCACGGCGCGCACTTCACTACCTGCACGCCCGACTACGAGCGGGACGAGAGGTTCCAGCGGGCGTACGCCGCAGCGGCGTCCGGCAGCGACGAGGACTGGGCGGCGTTCGAGGAGCGCTTCCTGGGCGGCGACGAGGCCGCCTACCAGGCCGCGGTCGAGGCGTTCGGGGAGGAGCAGGCATGACCCGCGCAGACGTGTGCGCCGCGGCGATCGCGGACGCGTTCAAGGACGACGGCGAGATCTTCGCCAGCCCGATGGGGCTGCTGCCGATGCTGGGCGTGCGCCTCGCGAAGCTGACGAGCAACCCAGACCTCGTGATCTCCGACGGAGAGTCGCTCTTCCTCGCCGGCGTGCCGCCGCTCAACGCGAAGGGCGACGTGGTCGAGGGCTGGATCCCCTTCCGGCGGGTCTTCGACGTGGTGGCCTACGGCAAGCGCCACGTGATGATGGGCGCGACCCAGGTCGACCGGCACGGCAACCAGAACATCTCCGCCATCGGCGACTGGAAGCAGCCCAAGCGGCAGCTCCTCGGGAGTCGCGGCGCGCCGGGCAACACGGTCAACAACCGGACGTCGTACTGGGTGCCCAAGCACTCCCCCCGCGTCTTCGTCGAGCGGGTCGACATCGTCTCCGGCGTCGGTCCCAGGCTCGCCAAGCAGGCGGGCCCGGCGGCCGCCCGCCACAACGACATCCACCGGATCGTCAGCAATCTCGCGGTCTTCGACGTCACGGGCGCCGGCGACACGCTGCGCCTGCTCAGCGTGCACCCAGGTGTCACGGTCGACGAGGTGCGCGAGGCGACCGGCTTCGAGCTCGACGTGCCGAGCGACCTCCCCACCACCCGCGAGCCGACGACGGAGGAGCAGGTCCTCATCAAGGAGATGCTCGACCCGAGAGGCCTGCGCTTCAAGGAGGTGCCGGACGCATGATCGACCAGCTCCTGAAGACGCCGTTCACGGAGCTGACCGGTGTCCGCCACCCGGTCGTGCAGACCGGGATGGGCTGGGTCTCCGGCCCCCGCCTGGTCAGCGGCACCGCCAACGCCGGCGGTCTCGGCATCCTGGCCAGTGCCACGATGACCTTCGACGAGCTCGAGAAGGCCATCGTCGAGGTGAGGAGCCGCACCGACCACCCCTTCGGCGTCAACCTGCGCGCCGACGCCGCCGACGCCCCCGACCGCTGCCGGCTGCTCATCGAGCACGGCGTCAAGGTGGCGTCGTTCGCGCTCGCCCCCAAGCCGGAGCTGATCGCGAAGCTCAAGGAGCACGACATCGTCGTGATGCCGTCGATCGGCGCGGCCAAGCACGCCGTCAAGGTCGCCTCCTGGGGCGCCGACGCCGTCATGGTGCAGGGCGGTGAGGGCGGCGGCCACACCGGGCCGGTGCCGACGACCTTGCTGCTCCCGACCGTGCTCGACGCCGTCGACATCCCCGTCGTCGCGGCCGGCGGCTTCTTCGACGGACGCGGCCTCGCGGCCGCGCTGTCGTACGGCGCGGCCGGGGTCGGCATGGGCACGCGCTTCCTGCTGACCCAGGACTCCGCCGTGCCCGACGCGGTCAAGCGCCTCTACCTCGACCGCGGACTGACCGACACCGTCGTGACCGCGAAGGTCGACGGCATGCCGCACCGGATGCTGCGCACCGACCTGGTCGCGGAGCTCGAGGACTCGGGCGCGTGGAAGCGGATGGGCCCGACGCTGCGCCGGACCATGGAGTTCAAGCGCACCACCGGGATGTCGTGGCTCGGGCTCGCCAGGGACGGGCGTGCCATGAAGAAGGCCCAGGGACGCACGCTCGCGCAGATGGCGCTCGCCGCCAACACCCCGATGATGCTCAAGGCCGGCCTCGTCGACGGCGACACCTCCGCCGGCGTGCTCGCGAGCGGCCAGGTCGTCGGCGTCATCGACGACCTGCCCACCTGCGAGGAGCTGGTCGACCGCATCGTCATCCAGGCGGCCGAGGAGCTGCGCCGGACCTCGTCGTACGTCCTCCGGCGCTAGACCGACCGCTGGAAGTCCAGCACCCGCTCCATCACGCGGTAGCCGAGCAGCTCGTTGACCCCGATCATGTGGCCGTTGGACTCGGCGTTCCAGGTGTCGATCTCGCGCACCTGCGGCTCCGCCTCGGCCAGCCAGCGCAGCACCTCGAGCTTGAGCAGCAGCCCGAGGCGGTGGCCGCGGTGGGCGCCCACGACCGACGTGTCGTGCTGCTCGGCGAGCTCGGGCCGCTCCCCGTCCACCGCCACGACGCTCTGCCCCGCGAGCTCGCCGGTGTGCCGGTGCCGGGCGACCACCCGGCGCAATCGGTGCCCGCGCTCGGCCCAAGCCCTCTCGTAGGCCGCGATCCGATCCGGCGTGAACACCTCGTCCTCGACGTCGAGGTCGTCGTTGGGCGCGTCGTTGATCGCCGCCGTCAGGCCCGCCAGCGCGCCGAGGTCGTCGGTGGCCGTCCGGGACAGCCAGCGCACGAGCTCGTAGTCGGCCGCGTGCGGCAGCGCGTCGGCGTGGAGCTCGTCGAGCGCCGCTCGGTCGAGGTCCGCGACGTACTGACGGCGGTGCACCTCGACCGCCCGCTGCTCGAATCCCAGCCGGTCGGCGAGCGCCACCGGCGCCGCGGCGTCCCACGACGCGGCGCCGACCGTCGTACGCCCGTCCGCGCGCGCCCGCTCGATCAGGCAGGCGAGGAGCGCGCTCCCGTGGCCGCGCCGACGCTGCGTCGGCACGACCTCGACCTCGAGCCACGCGAGGTGCAGGTTGTCGTACGTCGACGTCTCGTAGCGTGCCGCACCCACGTCGACGCCGCCGACAGTGGCGAGGTACGCCGTCGCCGGCTCGCCGTCCCAGCCCCACCTGAGCTCTCCGGCGCACGCGTGCTCGGTCGTCGGATGCACCCAGGGGGCGTCGACCGCGCGGGCGGCGTTCGTGACCGCGACGAGGCGTCGGACGCCGTCGGTGTCCGACGGCGCGACCTGCAGGATCTCCACCGCACGAGGATGACCCGGCGACCGGCGCGTCCGCACCCGAGTTTCGGGCTGCGCATCACCTGACCCGGCTCCTGACCCCGATCACGCGGGTACCAGACCACCCGGGGACAATGGACGTCGTGGACGACCAGCAGGCGCGCCCCCGCAAGCGCCCCCGCCACCTGATGGACCCGGACAACCTCCGCCGGGAGACGATCAGGGACAGCGGATCCGGCCCGATGCACCTCGAGCCCGTGCAGAAGTGGGTGCTCTCCGTGCTCGCCGCGACGACGATCGCGCACCTGGCGGTCGGCCTCGTGATCGCCGCCATGTACGTCGACGAGTCCCGCACGGACGCGCAGGTGGGCCTCAACCTGGTCGCGGCGGCGTTCGGCGTCCTGGCCGTGGTGGTCTTCCGCGCCATCCACCAGAAGTCGATGCTCTCCGCGTGGCTGCTGCTCGGCGTCATCCCCGGCATCGTGGGGCTTTTCCTGACCCTGTCCTAGTGTCGTGCGTCGGATGTTGTTGAACGGTTGGCGTGCTCAGGGTGCGTGCGCTGCAAGGCGCCGGAGCGACGCCATACCCGCCCGTCTCGCGAGCTTCGGCAACGCAGCAGAGCGCGTGCCATGTGTGCGCGAAGCGCACAAGAACTTCCGACGCGCGGCACTAGACGCAGGGCTACAGCCGTTCGATGACCGTGACGTTGGCCTGGCCGCCGCCCTCGCACATCGTCTGGAGCCCGTAGCGGCCGCCGGTGCGCTCGAGCTCGGCGAGCATCGTGGTCATCAGGCGGGCGCCGGTGGCGCCGATCGGGTGGCCGAGGGCGATGCCGCCCCCGTTGACGTTGACCTTGTCGTGCGGGGCGCCGGTCTCCTTCATCCACGCGAGCACAACCGACGCGAAGGCCTCGTTGCACTCGAAGACGTCGATGTCGTCGATCGAGAGCCCGGTCCGGGCGAGCGCGTGCTTCGTCGCACCGATCGGGCCGGTGAGCATCCAGACCGGGTCGTCGCCGCGCACCGACAGGTGGTGGATCCGGGCCCGCGGCTCCAGGCCGTGGTCGCGGACCGCCCGCTGCGACGCGACGAGGATCGCCGCCGAGGCGTCGCAGATCTGCGAGGCCACCGCGGCCGTGATGCGGCCTCCCGGCGCGAGCGGCTCGAGCCCGGCCATCTTCTCCATCGACGTCTCGCGCGGGCACTGGTCGGTGTCGAAGACGGTGCCGTCGGGCAGCGTCACGGCCTCGACCTCGTCCTTGAACCGTCCCGCCGAGATCGCGCTGCGCGCGCGCTCGTGGGAGGCGAGCGCGAACTCCTCCATCTCCTGCCGCGAGATGTCCCACTTCTCCGCGATCATCTCGGCGGAGCGGAACTGGCTGACCTCCTGGTCGCCGTATCGCGCCTGCCAGCCGGGGGACTCGGCGAACGGTGTGGTGAAGCCGTACTGCTGGCCGACGAGCATCGCGGCGGAGATCGGGATCGCGCTCATGTTCTGCACTCCCCCGGCGACCACGAGGTCCTGGGTGCCCGACATCACGCCCTGGGCGGCGAAGTGCACCGCCTGCTGCGACGACCCGCACTGCCGGTCGATGGTCACGCCCGGCACGTGGTCGGGCAGCCCCGCGACCAGCCACGCCGTACGCGCGACGTCGCCCGCCTGGGAGCCGATCGTGTCGCAGCAGCCGAGGATCACGTCGTCGACGGCGGCCGGGTCGACGCCGGTACGGCGTACCAGAGCGGCGAGCGTGTGCGCGCCGAGGTCGGCGGAGTGCACGCCGGCGAGCGCGCCTCCGCGCTTGCCCACGGGGGTGCGCACCGCGTCGATGATGTAGGCCACGCTCATGCGCGTACTCGCTTCGCTCCGTGCGCGCATGAGGCACACGTCAGGCTGTATCGAATGATTCGTTCGCTGCGCTCACTCATGAGCAATCCCATCCAGGAGAATCGTCAGGTACTGGTCGGCGATGGCCTCGTGGGAGAGGCCGCCGCCCGGTCGGTACCAGCGCACCGCGACCCAGACGGTGTCGCGGATGAACCGGTAGGTCAGCGTGACGTCGAGGTCGGCGCGCAGCGCGCCACTCTCGACGCCCTCGGTCAACAGCGTCATCCACACGTTGCGGGACTGGGCGTTGCGCTCGGCGAGGTAGCCGAAGCGCGGGAAGCCGCCCAGGTAGTCGGCCTCGTTCTGGAAGATCGCGACCTCGTGCGGGTTCTGGTCGATGGCCGCGAAGGACAGGCGCACGGCGCGCTCGATCTTCGTGCGCGCGTCGTCGTCGCTGGCGAGCACGTCGTCGTACGCCGCGAACAGCTCGGCCTGGAACGTCTGGAGGATGTCGTCGACCATCGACTCCTTGGAGTCGAAGTGGTGGTAGAGGCTCCCCGACAGGATGCCGGCCGCGTCCGCGATGTCGCGGACCGTGGTGTTCTTGAAGCCCTTGTCGGCGAAGAGCCGCGCGGCGATGCCGAGGAGCTCGTCGCGGCGGGTGGCCGTCGTCTGCTCAGGCATGCTGACTGCTCACGGACACGACCTCACCGGTGAGGTACGACGAGTAGTCGCTCGCCAGGAAGACCATCACGTTCGCGACCTCCCACGGCTCCGCCGCCCGCTTGAACGCCTCCCGGCCGGTCAGCTCGTCGAGCAGCTCGTCGGAGGTCACCTTGGCGAGGAACGGGTGCATCGCGAGGCTGGGCGAGACCGCGTTGACTCGGATGTCGTGCGGCGCCAGGTCCATCGCCGCGCAGCGGGTCAGCGCCATCACACCGGCCTTCGCGGCGGCGTAGTGGGCCTGGCCCTCCTGCGCTCGCCAGCCGACCACCGACGCGTTGTTGACGATCACACCGGGCTTGCCGGCGGCGACCATCCGCTGTCCGGCGGCCCGGATGCACCGGAACGTGCCGGTGAGCGTGATGTCGAGGACCTTCGCCCACTGCTCGTCGGTCATCTCCAGGATGCTCGCGGTGCCACCGAGGCCGGCGTTGTTGACCATCACGTCGACGCCGCCGAACTCGTCGGCCACGTCCAGGAACGCCGCCACCTGAGCCTCGTCGGTGACGTCGCAGACCAGCTGACGGACCCGGTCGGCGCCGAACTCCTCGCCCAGCGCCGCCTCGGCCTCCGCGAGCCGGCGCTCGTGGGTGTCGCTGAACACCACCGCCCGCGCGCCCTCCTCGAGGGACCGCCGTACGACGGACGCGCCGATGCCCGCGCCTGCGCCGGCCGTCACGGCGACCACCTTGCCGGCCAGCAGGTCGTGTCCGGTCACGTACTGGGGAGCGGTCATCCGCGTGCCTCCCGGGGTAGGCCGAGCACGCGCTCGGCGAGGATGTTGCGCTGCACCTCGTCGCTGCCGCCGTAGATGGTGTCGGCGCGCGCGAAGAGGAAGAGTCGTTGCCAGCGACCGAGGTCGTAGGCGGCCTCGGAGCCGTCGGCGGAGGCCGTGGTGAGGCCGTCGGCGCCGAGGACGTCCATCGCGACCTCGCCCAGGCGCCGGTGCCAGTTGGCCCAGACGAGCTTGAAGACGGACGGCCCCGCCGCGTCGTCGGTGGAGAGGCCGCGCATCGCCTGGGCGCGCATCACGTCGAGCTCGACCTTGAGTCCGGCCAGCCGGTCGCGCAGGACGGGGTCGTCGATGGCGCCGTTCGACCTCGCGAGGTCGACGACCCCGTCGAGCTCGCGGGCGAACCCGACGACCTGGGCCAGCACCGACACGCCGCGCTCGAAGCCGAGCAGCGCCATCGCGACCTTCCAGCCCGCGCCCGGGTCGCCGACGACGAGGTCGGCCGACGTACGCGCCCCCGTGAAGAAGACCTCGTTGAACTCCGAGCCGCCGGTCAGCTGCTCGATCGGCCGGACCTCGACGCCGTCCTGGTCGAGCGGCACGAGCAGGAAGGAGAGCCCGTGATGGCGCTCGGAGCCCGGCTCGGTGCGACACACGACGAACGCCCACTGGCTGAAGTGCGCGTTCGAGGTCCACACCTTCTGCCCGTCGACGACCCAGTCGTCGCCGTCGAGGCGCGCCCTGGTCTGCACGTTGGCGAGGTCGGAGCCCGCGTCGGGCTCGGAGTAGCCCTGCGCCCAGAGCTCCTCGACCGCGACGATCTTCGGCAGGAACCGCTCCTTCTGCGCGTCGGTGCCGAACGCCATCAGCGTCGGGCCGAGCAGCTCCTCGCCGAGGTGGTTGACGCGGACCGGCGCATCGGCCTTCGCGTACTCCTCGTGAAAGATCACCTGCTGCGTCAGGCTGAGCCCGCGGCCGCCGTGCTCCTCCGGCCAGCCGACGCAGGTCCAGCCGTGCTCGGCGAGCAGCCGGTTCCACGCGACGCGCTCGTCGTGCGCCTCGTGGTCGCGTCCGGCGCCGCCGAGACCGCGCAGCGCGGCCCACTCGCCGGTGAGGTGCTCCTCGAGCCAGGCCCGCACCTCGGCACGGAACGCCTGGTCCTCGTCGGAGTAGGTCAGGTCCACGGGTGGTAGCCTACCAAGCACTTGCTTGGTACGGCGATGGAGGTGACATGATCCGCACAATTCCCGGCGTGCTGCGGGCCGCCGCGGACCGCTACGGCGACAAGGCAGCGTACGTCGAGGGCGACGTCGTGACGTCGTTCGCCGAGCTGCTGGAGAGGGTCCGCCGTACGGCGGCGGGCTACCGCGACCGCGGGCTCGGGCCCGGTGGCCGGGTCGTCGTGTGGGCACCCAACAGCACCGACTGGGTGGTCGCCGCGCTGGCCGTGACCTACGCCGGCGGCACGCTGGTGCCGGCCAACTCCCGCTACACCGGACACGAGGTCGCCGAGCTGGTCGACCGCACCGGGGCGGTCCTCGCCGTGGTCTCGGACGGCTTCCTCGGCCGGACCCAGATCGCCGACCTCCGGGCCGCGAGCGACCTGCCGAGCGTGCGGGAGGTCATCGACCTCGGCGCCCTCGCGGCGGTCGAGGTCGAGCCCGGCGACATCGACGCGGTCGCCGAGGCGGTCTCCCCCGACGACGTCGCCGACATCCTCTTCACCTCGGGCACGACCGGTCGTCCCAAGGGCGCGATGACCGCGCACCGGCAGACGGTCGGGGTGGCCGACACCTGGGGCGAGCTCGGCGGCGTGACCGCGGACGACCAGTACCTCGTGATCAGCCCCTTCTTCCACACGTTCGGCTACAAGGTCGGCATCATCACGGGCCTGTGCACCGGCGCGACGCTCTACCCGGTCACGACGTTCGACGTCGACGCGACCCTGCGCCTCATCGAGTCCGCCCGGATCACGGTCATCCCCGGCTCGCCGACCATCTACCAGTCGCTGCTGGCGGCCCCCCGCCGCCCGGACTTCGACCTGTCGTCGCTGCGGCTCGCCGTGACCGGCGCGTCCGTCGTGCCGGTGGTGCTGATCGAGCGCACCCGCGCGGCGGCCCCCGAGGGCCTCGGCGTCGACCAGGTGGTCACGGCGTTCGGCATGACCGAGGCGGTCGTGGTCACCATGGCGCGTGACGGCGACCCGGCCGACCTCGTGGCGAACACATGCGGCCGGGCGATCCCGGGCATGGAGGTGCGCGTCGACGCGCCGGAGGGAGAGCAGGGCGAGCTGCTGGTGCGTGGCGACTACGTGATGCTCGGCTACCTGGACGACCCCGAGGCCACCGCCGCGGCGATCGACGCGGACGGCTGGCTCCACACCGGTGACGTGGCGACGATCGACGCGCAGGGCAACATCACGATCACCGACCGCATCAAGGACATGTACATCTCGGGCGGCTTCAACGTCTATCCCGCCGAGGTCGAGCAGGCGCTCCTGCGGATGGATGGCGTCGACGACGTCGCCGTCGTCGGCGTGCCCGACGAGCGGATGGGCGAGGTCGGCAAGGCGTACGTCGTCGGCGCCGTCACGCCCGACGACGTGGTCGCCTTCGCGAAGGGGCGCCTCGCCAACTTCAAGGTGCCCCGGCACGTCGAGCTCGTGGACGGTCTCCCCCGCAACCTGTCCGGCAAGGTGCTGAAGACAGAGCTGCGCCGTGGTTGAGGCCGACGCCCGGCTCTCCGGGGTTTCGAGATGGTTCCTGAGGAGGTTGCGCAGCAACCGTCTCGAAGGGCAGGCGCCAGCACGCCTTCCTCAACCGTCGCCGGTGGTTGAGGAGGTTGCGCAGCAACCGTCTCGAAACCCCCGCACCCGACAGGAGACCCCGTGGACCTGACCTTGTCCGAGAGCGAGCTCGCCTTCCAGGCCGAGGCGCGGGAGTGGCTGGCGGCCCACGTGCCGAGCGAGCCGCTCCCCTCCATGGACACCGCCGAGGGGTTCGTCGCCCACCAGGAGTGGGAGCACGCGCTCGCCGACGCCCGCTGGGCGGTCGTGTCGTGGCCGGAGGAGTTCCACGGCCGCGGCGCGTCGCTGGTCGAGTGGGTGATCTTCGAGGAGGAGTACTACCGCGCCGGCGCGCCCGGCCGGGTCTCCCAGAACGGGATCTTCCTGCTCTCCCCGATCATCTTCGACCACGGCACGAAGGAGCAGCAGGACCGCTTCCTGCCCTCGATGGCGACCGGCGAGACGATCTGGGCGCAGTGCTGGTCCGAGCCCGAGGCCGGCTCCGACCTCGCCTCGCTCCGCTCGACCGCGCGCCGCGACGACGAGCGCGGCGGCTGGATCCTCAACGGCCAGAAGACCTGGTCGTCGCGCGCTTCGTTCGCGCACTGGGGCTTCGGGCTCTTCCGCTCCGGCGTCGCAGGGGTCGAGCCGAGCGTCGCCCGCCACCAGGGGCTGACCTACTTCCTCTTCCCGCTCGACGCCGACGGCATCACCGTGCGCCCGATCGCGCAGCTCGACGGCGAGGCCGGCTTCGCCGAGATCTTCTTCGAGGACGTCTTCGTGCCCGACTCCGACGTGCTCGGCGCCCCCGGCGACGGCTGGCGGGTCGCGATGTCGACCGCCGGCAACGAGCGCGGGCTGTCGCTGCGCTCCCCCGGCCGCTTCTGTGCGGCCGCCGACCGCCTCGTCGACCTCTACCGTCGTACGCCGCGGCCGCCCGCCGCGAGCGCCGACGCCGTGGTCGACGCGTGGATCAAGGCGCAGGCCTACCGCCTCTACACGTGGGGCACGGTCACCCGACTCGCGGGCGGGGGCGACCTCGGCGCGGCCGGGTCGGTCAACAAGGTCTTCTGGTCCGAGCTCGACGTGGCGCTGCACGAGACCGCGCTCGACCTCCTCGGACCGGAGGCCGAGCTCGAGTCCCTGTGGCTGGACGGCTACACGTTCTCGCTCGCGGGTCCGATCTACGCCGGCACCAACGAGATCCAGCGCAACATCGTGGCCGAACGCATCCTCGGCCTGCCGAAGGAGCCCCGCCGATGAAGTTCGTGCTCGACGACGACCAGCGCGACTTCGCGGCGGCCCTGGAGTCGCTGCTCTCCAGCGCCGACACCGTGGCGGCCGCTCGCGCCTGGGCCGACGGCGACCACGGCCCCGGGCTGAAGCTGTGGGCCCGGCTCGCGGAGCTCGGCGTGCTCTCGCTGGCCACCGACGCTACCCCGGTCGAGGTGGCGGTCGCCTTCGAGGCGCTCGGCCGGCACGCCGTGCCGGGACCGTGGGTCGAGTCCGCGGCGTACCTGCCGGTCGCGCTCGGCCGTGAGGTCGAGCGCGTCGCGACGGTGGCGGTGCCGCCGCACGTGCCCTATGCGCTCGACGCCGATGTCGCCGACCAGGTGTACATCGGCGACACGCCGGCCGGTTCCGTCGGCGAGTTGCACCTCTCCGTGGACCGCACCCGCCGGCTCTTCGACGTCTCCGGGCAGGGTGAGCCCAGCCGGGCGGGGTTCGACCTGGCGGTGCTGGCGACCGCAGCGCAGCTCCTCGGCGCCGGCGAGCGGGTGCTGGCCGACTCGGTCACCTACGTCCAGCAGCGCAAGCAGTTCGGCCGCGAGATCGGCTCCTACCAGGCGATCAAGCACGCGCTGGCCGATGTGCGGATCGCGCTCGACTTCGCCCGTCCGCTCGTCCACGGCGCCGCGCTCGGGGCGGTCGAGGTGTCGGCGGCCAAGGTCGCGGCCGGCGACGCGGCGTACCTCGCCTCCCGCACGGGACTCCAGGTGCACGGCGCGATCGGCTACACCGCGGAGTTCGACCTCAGCGTCTGGATCACCAAGATCCGCGCACTCGTGACCGCCTGGGGCACGCCGGACTTCCATCGCGGCCGGATCCTCCAGCAGCTGGGGGCGAGCTGATGGAGTTCGCGCTCTCGGAGGAGCAGCGGGAGCTGGCCTCGACCGTCCGCTCGCTGCTCGACAGGCGTGCCGACGCCCGCGTGCCGCGATACGACGAGGCGCTGTGGTCGACGCTCTGCGAGCAGATCGGCGTCGCCGCGCTCAACATCCCCGAGGAGCATGACGGGTTCGGCGCGTCGCTGTTCGAGACCGCGCTCGTGCTCGAGGAGATCGGCCGGTCCCTGGCGCCGTCTCCGCTGCTGTCGTCCCTGGTCGTCTCCGAGGCGCTGCTCGCGGGTGCCGACGAGGAAGCCCGTGCCCGCCTGCTGCCGCGAATCGCCGCCGGTCAGGTCGCCGCCTTCGTCGACGGCGACGCCCCGGTGCTCGACGGCGACCTCGCGTCGATCGTCGTCGTCGCCACCGACGACGGCCTCTTCGAGGTGTCGGACCCCGAGGCCACGTGGACCCCGTCGATGGACCAGACCCTCCGGCTCGCCACCGTGCGCGCCGACCTCTCCGTCGCGACCCGCATCGGCGACGGCCCGGCCGCCCGCCAACGGGCCCGGCAGGTGGGTGCGGCCGGCTGCGCGGCACTGGCCACCGGGCTCGCCGCCCGCGCGCTCGACATGACGGTCGGCTACAGCAGGGAGCGGGTGCAGTTCGGCCGCCCGATCGGCTCCTTCCAGGCCCTCAAGCACCGGATGGCCGACATGCTCGTGCTGGCCGAGATGTCTCGATCGGCGTCCTGGGCCGCGGCGTACGCCGTCGCCACCCACGCCGAGGACGCCGACCAGCTCACCCACGTCGCGAAGTCCTACTGCACCGATGCGCTCGCCCGGATCGCGGGCGAGACGGTGCAGCTGCACGGCGGCATCGCGATCACCTGGGAGCACGACGCACACCTCGTGTTCAAGCGCGCCCACGCCCTCGGCCAGCTCTTCGGGTCCGCCCAGGAGCACCGGGCGGCCGTGACCCTCGACGGTCGGCGATAGTCGGGGCCGGTTCGAGCACGAGCGGAGGCCATCGCGGCGCCGTGCTGCGAGGATGACGGCGTGCGTCGCGCCGTGGCTCCTCTCATCGCGGTGGCGGTGGCGCTCGTGCTCGCGGACTCCGCGATCGTCACGCTGGCGCTGCCCGACATCCTCTTCCACCTCGACACGACGGTCGCCCAGGTCGCGTGGGTGCTGCTCTCGTTCAACCTCGTGCTGGGACTGGTCGCGGTCCCGACGGCCATCGGCTTCCGCCGGGCCCGGCCGCGGGTCCTCGCCGCGGTCGGCATCGCGGTCTTCGCCACGTCGTCGGCCTGGTGCGCGGTGGCGCGGTCGATCGAGGTGCTGATCGCGGCCCGGTGCCTGCAGGCGGTCGGCGGTGCGCTCGCGCTGGTCGGGTGCCTCGAGCTTCTCGTCGTCCTGTACGGCGAGCGCCGCGGCATCGCCACCTGGATCTCGGCCGGCGTGGTCGGCACGGCCACCGGGCCCGTCGCCGGCGGCCTGCTGACCCAGGCGTTCTCGTGGGAGGCGATCTTCGCGGTGCAGGTGCCGTTCGCCGTGCTCGCGGTGCCGGCCGCCCTGGCGGTGCGCGACGGGCCACCGCCGGCGGCCGGGCCGGCGTTCGCCCGGCATCGTCCCGCCGTCCGCCCCAACCTCACGCTCGCGCTGCTGTCGGCCGCGCTGACCGCCGCCCTGTTCCTGCTGGTCCTGCTCCTGGTGGACGGCTGGCGCCACTCGCCGGCGACCGCGGCGGTGGCTGTGTCCGTGGTGCCGGTCGGAGCCCTCGCCGCCCGCCCGCTCGCGCGTCTGCTGCGTCCGCCGGCCGCGGTCGAGGTCGGCGCCGGGTGCTTCCTGGTCGCCGGTGGGCTCGGCGGTCTCGCGCTGCTGCCGTCGGCCGAGCTCGCCTGGACCGTCGCGCCCCAGGCGCTCATCGGTCTCGGGCTCGGCCTCACCGTCGACCAGCTGACCGTGCAGGCCGTGCACCTGCGCCAGCCGCGGGTCGAGCACGCGAGCTGGACCATCAGCGCCCGCCACCTCGGCGTCGTCGTCGGGCTGGCGATCCTGACGCCGATCTTCACCGCGGACCTCGAGGACGCCCAGACCCCGGCCGAGGAGGCGATCACGGCGCTCGTGCTCGACGCCCCGCTGCCGGCGCAGACCAAGGTCGACCTGGCCCGCGCACTCGGCGAGCTGCTGGTCGACCAGCAGGGTCAGGTGCCGGACCTGCACGCAGCCTTCGAGGCCACCCCGGTCGACCCCGCGGACCAGGCCGCGCTCGCCGAGCTCGAGGCCGACCTCGACGACCAGCTCGAGCGGGCCGCGACCCACGCCTTCCGCGACTCCTTCGTCGTCGGCGCCGGCCTCGCCCTCCTCGCGCTCCTCGTCGTGGTCGTGCCTCCGTTGCGGAGGCGGTCATGAGCCTCCGGATCCTCGCCCTGCCGGTGATCGCCCTCGTCCTGGTCGGCACCATGCTCGGCGTCCAGCTCGCGTACGGCGGCGGCACCTTCGAGCCGCTCGAGCCGGCAGACCCCTGCGTCGAGCGCCCGATCACGTCCCGGTCGGAGGGGATCGACGCGCTCACCGAGCAGCTCGTGCTGATCGGTCTCGACGAGGCCGCGTGCAGCCTCGACACCAGTCGCGAGGCGCTCACGCTCGACCTCGCCCGCGGCGGGCCGCCGACGGACGCCGAGGTCGAGGCGCTGCAGGACGGGCTGCTGACCGCCGTCGACCGGATGGCGGCCGACGGCACCCTGCCGCCGGCGTCGGCCCTCGTCGACGACGCCCTCGACCAGGCCGACCTCAACGAGTTCCTCGAGACCCTGATCCGCGCGATCCCGGACTCCGTCATCGATTCGGCCCTGCACACCGACGACGTCCTCACCCGCGCGATCGAGGACATCGACCTGCGCGAGCTGCTGGCGAACGTCGACGACCAGCAGGCCCTGAACGAGCAGATCGAGCCGGCCGTGGCCCAGGCCGTCAAGGACTCGCTGCTGGACCGGCTGCGGTCCCTGGTCTGAGCGACTGCGACGTCAGCGCGGGTCGGTGGTGCGGTACTCGCCTCGGTAGAACAGCAGCGGGTCCAGGTCCGCGTCGGCGCCCTCGACGCCGTCGTCGGTGACCAGGTCGAGCACCCGGCCGATGACCACGTAGTGGTCGCCGGCCTCGTGGACGGCGTGGATCGCGCAGTCGACGTGGGCGAGCGCACCCTCGAGCAGCGGCGACCCGGTCTGCGGCGACGGGCTCCACTTCACGTCGGCGAACTTGTCGGTGCCGCGGCTGGCCATCGTGTTCGAGACCTCGGCCTGGTCGGCTCCGAGGAAGTTGACGCAGAACTTGCCGGAGCGCTGGATCAGCGGCCACGCCCGCGACGTCTTGGCCGGGATGAAGAGCACCAGCGGCGGATCGAGGGAGACGCTCGAGAAGGACTGGCAGGTCAGGCCGACCGGCTCGTCGTTGCTGACGCCGGTGACCACGGTGACCCCCGAGGCGAAGCGACCGAGGACGTCGCGGAAGCGCCGTGCGGCGTAGACCGCCTCCGGGTCGTCGTGGACCGCGACGTCCTCGCCCGGCCGGAACTCGAAGTCGACCTCCTGGTCACCGAGCCAGGAGATGATCAGCTCCGGGCTCGGCCAGGTCTCCCGGGCGTCGGGGCTCATCCCCTCGGGGATCTCGTGGCTGGGTTCGGAGCTCATGAGACCGATGTTCCCACTCGGGGCCTGAGGCACGAGTGCGGTCTCACTGCGCTCCGGCGCCGAAGTCGTGCCCCCAGTAGGACACGGCGGTCGACTCGCGGGCCACCCAGCGCGCGTCGTCGACGGTGAGGCCGTCGGTGCCGAACTCCACGTCGAAGCCGCCGGGCGACTTCACGTAGAAGGAGATCATCTCGTCGTTCATGTGCCGGCCGAGCGTCGCCGACAGCGGCGCCTGGTGCTTGCGCACCCGCTCCAGCGCGCGGCCCACGTGGTCGAGCTCGTCGACCTCGAGCATGATGTGCACGCACTTGGACGGGTTGGGCATCGGCAGGAACGCCAGCGAGTGGTGCCGCGGGTTGACCCCGAGGAAGCGCAGCCACACCTTGGAGCCCGGCTCCTTGCCGACGAACTCCCCCGGCATGCTCATCGAGTCGCGCAGCCGGAAGCCGAGCACGTCGGCGTAGAACCGCAGCGCCTCCACGTCGTCGGTGACCGGCAGCACGATGTGGCCCATCCCCTGGTCGCCGGTGACGAACTTCGCGGCGTACGGCGTGACGACCGGCCGCGACTCGTAGGTGATGCCGTGGAAGAGCTCGAAGACGTTGTCGAACGGGTCGGAGAAGCGCACCAGCTCCTGCACCCGGCGCTCGTCGAGCTCCTCCCTGGTGCCCTCCTCGAAGTCCACGCCGGCCTTCTGCAGGTGCTCGCGGGCCTCCTGGAGCGCCCGGTGGTCGGCGACCTCCCACCCGACGCACGAGAGCTGGTCGGCGTCGGAGGGGAAGACCACGAGCCGTGCGGAGACCTCGTCGATGCGCCAGTACTGGTGGTCCGGGTTCGGGCCGCGACCGGCCGCGAGGCCGAGCACCTTGCCGGCGAAGGTCTCCCACTGCGACAGGTCGGTGCTGGCCACGCGCACGTAGCCCATGGACTTGATCTCGATCAAGGCCGACTCCAATCACCATCTATGGTTGCGGCGGTCACGGGTCAACCCTTCTCGCCGTGGTAACGACCGAGGAACGCGGTCGAGATCTCCGCGAACTCCTCCGCGGCCTCGATCTGCGCCCAGTGCCCGCAGTTGGGGAAGACGTGCAGCTGCGCCTTCGGGATCAGCTTGAGGGCGGCGAAGGCGCCGTCGAGCGGGTTGACGCGGTCCTCGCGGCCCCAGGTCAGCAGCGTGTGCTTGCGCAGCCGGTGCGCCTCGCGCCAGAGCATGCCGTCCTCGGCGGTCTCGGGGTGCCAGAACGACATTCCCATCGACCGCATCGCGTCCTGCGCACCCGGCGCGGTCGCGTCGGCGAAGCGCTCCTCGACGAGCTCCTCGGTCACGAGCTCCTGGTTGACCACCATCGTGGAGATGAAGGCGCGGAGGTTCTCCCGGGTCGGCTCGGCGCTGAAGTCCATCAGTCTCTGCACCCCCTCGGTCGGGTCTGCGTGGAAGAGGTTGAGCGACAGCCCGCCCGGACCCATCAGGACCAGCCGCCCGACGCGATCGGGGTGCGTGAGCGCCAGACGCATCGCTGTGCCGCCGCCGAGGCTGTTGCCGAGCAGGTGCACGCGCTCGATGCTGAGCTCGTCGAGCAGTGCGACGACGTGGTCGGCCGCGTGGCGGTAGTAGTTGCCGACCACCGGCGGCTTGTCGGAGCCGCCGAAGCCGGGCTGGTCGACGAGCAGCGTGCGGAACGTCGTGGCGAAGTGGGGCAGCGCACGCCCGAAGTTCGACCACGCCGACGCGCCGGGGCCGCCGCCGTGCAGCATCACGAGCGGCAGGCCACCGCCGACGTCACCCCGCTCCCCGGTCTCAGGGCCGGCCTCGTAGTGGTTGAGGGTGATGTCCAGCACCTTGGTCGAGCGCCGGGTGCCCTCCTGCGAGTAGTCCGCCATCGGTCAGTACATCCCCGGGTCGACCTTGTGCCCGAACTCGTGCGCGCCGTACATCTGCAACGCTCGCTCCGGGTCGTTCGCGGCGTGCACGCGGCCCGCGTGGGCGTCGCGCCAGGCCCGCTGGAGGTAGGTGCCGTTCGTGAGCGCGCGACCACCCGAGGCCTCGAACAGCGAGTCGATGGCGTCGATCGCCCGCTGGGTGCCGAGCACCTGGTCGCGCCGGACCCTCAGCCGCAGCCCGAGCGGGATCTTCTCGCCCTTGGCCACGTGGGCCTGCTCCTCGCGGATGTTGCTGACCAGCAGCGCCCACGCGGCGTCGATCTCCGAGGAGGCCTTCGCGATGCGCACGGCGGCGAACGGGTCGAGCGACGCCTTCTCGCCGAGGTACGCCGCCCGCACCCGCTTCTGCTGCATCTCGACGTGCTCGGCGTAGGCGCCCCTCGCCATCCCGATGATCGGCGTGGTGATGGTGCCGGTGAAGATCGAGTGGAAGGGCAGCTTGTAGAGGTCGGACGGATTGTGCTCCTGCCCGGGCCCGAAGCAGCGACCGGTGTCGCCCATCGACAGCGTGAACGCCTCGGGCACGAACACCTCGTCGACGACGACGTCGTTGGAGCCGGTGCCCGAGAGGCCGACCATGTGCCAGACGTCGACGATGGTGTAGCTCTCGCGCGGCACGAGGAAGGTCTTGAAGTCGACCACGCTGCCCTCGTCGTTGAAGACCAGGCCGCCCAGCAGCACCCAGCTGCAGTGGTCGCAGCCGGAGGAGAAGCTCCACTTGCCGGACAGGAGGTAGCCGCCGTCGGTCAGCCGCGCCTTGCCGGTCGGGGCGTAGGACGAGCTGAGCCGGGTCGTCGAGTCGTCGCCCCAGACCGCCTGCTGCGCCTCGTCGGGGAAGAGCGCGACCTGCCACGGGTGCACGCCGACCACGCTGGAGACCCAGCCGGTCGAGCCGCACGCCCCGGCGATGTCACGCACCGCGGTGTAGAAGTCGACGGGGTCGGCCTCGAGGCCGTCGAACCGCTTCGGCTGGAGCAGCCGGAAGAACCCGACCTCCTCCAGCTCCTTGATCGAGGCCTCCGGCACCACGCGGAGTCGCTCGGCCTCGTCGGCCCGCTCCCGGATGCCGGGCAGCAGGTCACGGACGCCGTCGAGAACAGCCTGGGACATCGCTTCTCCTGTCACGTGGACGAACAGGAACAATACTAGAACACGTTCTCGTTTTGGTCGAGACGGGCGCCCCGGGACCACCCGGACGGACGATTGCCCGAGGGCCGGTGGCCGCGCAGAGTGGTGCGCAGTGGCCCGGCCCGGCCGGGCCGCCGGGAGGGACCGGCCGTGGTCGAACCTGCGACGTTCCCGGGACAGGGAACCGTCAGTGCTGCGGAGCACGAACGGCTCCGCCGGGACTACGACGCCCTCGAGGACCAGCTCGGGGCGGCCTCGGACGTGCTGGAGGCCATGGGTCGCTCGGCCGCGGAGCCGGACACCGTCCTCGCCACGATCGTCGCGAGCGCCCGCCGGCTCTGCCGCTCCGACGCCGCGCACCTCTACCTCCTGGAGGACGGCGTCTACCGGTTGCGGAACACCGTCGGCCTGACCGAGGAGTCGCACCGCCTCATCACCGAGCACCCGATCTCCGCCGATCGCGACACGCTCACCGGCCGGGTCGGGCTCGAGCGACGGACGCTGCAGATCCCCGACGTCCTCGCGGACCCGGACTACGGTCGTCACGACCTCCAGCGCGCCGCCGGCTTCCGGACCGTGGTCGCGGCCCCCATGATCGTCGACGACAGGGTGGTCGGCGCACTCAACGTCTGGCGCAACGACGTCCGCCCCTTCGACGACCGCGAGATGGCGATCGTCAGCGCGTTCGCCGTCCAGGCCGCGATGGCGGTCAACGCCGTCATGCTCGTCCAGCAGCTGGAGCGGGCGAGCAGGCACAAGTCGGAGTTCCTCGCGAGCATGTCCCACGAGCTGCGGACGCCGCTGAACGCCGTGATCGGCTTCTCCGAGGTGCTGCTGGAGCGGATGTTCGGGGACATCAACGAGCGGCAGGAGGAGTACCTGCGCGACATCCTCGGCTCGGGCCGCCACCTGCTCGAGCTGCTCAACGAGATCCTGGACCTCTCCAAGGTCGAGGCCGGGCGGATGGAGCTGGAGTACTCGTCGTTCGACCTGCCGACGATCCTGGACGAGGCGGGCGGCATGCTGCGAGAGCGGGCGAGCGGTCGGGGCGTCGACCTGCGGATCGAGGCGGCGCCCGACGTGGGCGCCGTCTACTCCGACCAGCTGCGACTCAAGCAGGTGCTGCTCAACCTGATGACGAACGCCGTGAAGTTCACCGGCGAGGGCGGGTCGGTCGTCGTCCGCGCCGAGCGGCGGCCGGCGGAGCTCGACATCACGGTCACCGACACCGGCGTCGGCGTGCCCGAGGACGACCGCGAGCGCATCTTCGAGTCCTTCCAGCAGGGCGGCCGCGGCAGCCCACGCGAGGAGGGCACCGGGCTGGGACTCACGCTCTCGCGCCGGCTCGTCGAGCTGCTCGGTGGACGGATGTGGCTGGAGAGCGAGGTCGGCGTCGGCAGCACGTTCGGCTTCTCGCTGCCCGCGCAACGGCCGCCGCAGGAGCCGGGTGCCGAGACCGGGGCCGGACCCCACGCCTACGTCGGCCACGTCGTCATCGTCGAGGACGACCGTCCGTCGCTCGACCTCTTCACCGCCTACCTGTCGGCCGCCGCGCTCCGGGTGACGCCGGCGCGGGACGGACCCAGCGGACTCGAGGCAGTGCGGCGAGGCCGTCCGGACGCCGTGCTGCTCGACATCCGGCTGCCCGGGATCGACGGCTGGGCGGTCCTCGAGGCGCTGCAGGCCGACCCCGGCACCCGCGACATCCCGGTGATCGTGGTCTCCATCGTCGACGAGCGGTCCCGGGGCGCGGCCCTCGGCGCCGCCGACTACCTCGTCAAGCCGGTCTCCCGGGAGGCGCTGCTCGGCGCGCTCTCCCGGGTGGGCGCGAGCCCCGCGGCGCAGACGCCGCGCACGCGAGAGACGGGCGGCCCGTGAGCAGCCGCCGGATCCTCGTCGTGGAGGACAACCCCAAGAACCTCAAGCTGGTCCGCGACGTGCTCACCTTCTCCGGCTTCGAGGTCGTCGCGGCGACGAACGGCGAGGACGGCGTGCGGCTCGCCGAGGAGGTCGTGCCCGACCTGATCCTCATGGACCTGGGGCTCCCGGGCATCGACGGCGCCGAGGCGCTCCGCCGGATCCGCGGCGGCGACCGCGCACGCCGGGTCCCGGTCGTCGCGGTGACGGCGTTCGCCATGGACGACGACCGCACGCGGGCCTTCGAGGCGGGGTTCGACGGGTACGTCGAGAAGCCCATCAGCGTCCGGGCCCTCCCCCAGCAGGTGGAGGACTTCCTGAACCTCGGGACTGCGCGATGAACGACGACCGCGAGGAGCGTGCCCGGGTCCTCGTCGTCGACGACCAGCCCGCTAACGTGCGACTCCTCGACGCGATCCTCACGTCGCACGGCCACCTCGTGTCGTCGGCGGCATCCGGCGAGGAGGCACTCGAGGTCCTCACCGCCGCCGAGCACGATGTCGTCCTCCTCGACATCCTGATGCCCGGCATCGACGGCTACGAGGTGTGCCGCGCCATCCGCGAGCGGCCGGGGACGGCGTACCTGCCGGTCGTCATGGTGACCGCCAGCGGCGTCGAGCAGAAGGTCGAGGCCCTGCGCGCCGGCGCCGACGACTTCCTCACCAAGCCCATCGACCGACCGGAGCTGCTGGCGCGGGTCGCGTCACTCGCGCGCATCAAGCGCTACCAGGACACGATCCGGCGGCAGGCCGCGGAGCTGGCCGACTGGAACCGCGAGCTGGAGACGCGGGTCGCCGACCACGTGGCGCAGCTCCAGCGCATGGAGCGGCTGCGGCGCTTCCTGTCGCCGCAGCTCGCGGAGCTGATCGTCGACTCCGGCGACGAGTCGTTCCTGGAGAGTCACCGGCGCGAGATCGTCGTGGTGTTCTGCGACCTGCGCGGCTTCACCCCGTTCGCCGAGTCGAGCGAGCCCGAGGAGGTCATGGGGGTGCTGGCGCAGTACCACCAGGCCGTGGGCGACCTGGTCTTCCACTTCGAGGGCACGCTGGAGCGGTTCACCGGCGACGGACTGATGGTCTTCTTCAACGACCCGGTGCGCTGCGAGGACGGCCCGCTGCGGGCGATCCGGATGAGCGTCGCGATGCGGGCCCGGGTCCGGTCGCTCGCCGAGGCCTGGGCACGGCAGGGCCACGACCTCGCGCTGGGGATCGGGATCGCACAGGGTTACGCGACACTCGGGACGATCGGATTCGACGGGCGGCTCGACTACGCGGCGATCGGCACCGTCACCAACCTCGGGTCGCGGCTCTGCTCCGACGCGGGTCCGTGGCAGATCCTCGCGACCGAACGGGTCCACGTCGCCGCTGGACCGACGGTCCGGGGCGAGGACGTCGGCGTCCGTACGCTGCGCGGCTTCAGCCGGCCGGTGCACGCCTTCGCGGTCACCGGCATCGACAACCCCCAGGCCGCGCCATGACGGCGCGCGTGCGTCGCTGACCATGTGGCGTCTGCTGGAGCCGCTGGGGCCCGAGGACCGCGACGCCTTCCTCGCCCTCGCCCGCCGCCGGTCGTTCACGCGCAACGAGGTGCTCTGCCACCAGGGCGACCCGGCCGACTCGCTCCACCTCGTGGAGCACGGACACCTGACCGTGCACGGCAGTCTCGCGACGGGCGCCACGGTGACGTTCACGATCCTGGCGCCGGGTGACTACTTCGGCGAGCTCGCCCTCCTGCGCGCCGACCACCGACGGACGGCGACGGTCACCGCGCTGGAGCCGAGCCGCACCCTGGCGGTCGCGGCCAGCGCGTTCGACGCGCTCTGCAGGCGCAACCCGGGCATCGAGCGGATCGTGTCCACCCTGCTGGCGGACCGGGTCGACCACCTGAGCCGGCGGCTCGTCGAGGCCATGTACGAGAGCCTGGACCGACGGGTCTACCGGCGCCTCCTCGAGCTCGCCCGCTCCTACGCAGAGACGGTGGGACCGGTCACGGTCCCGTTGAGCCAGACCCAGCTCGCGGACCTCGTGGGTGCGTCCCGGCCGCCGGTCAACCAGGTCCTGCGACGCCTGGCGGCGCAGGGCGTCGTCGCGCTGAGCCGGTCCCGCATCGAGGTCCTCGACCTGACGGCGCTCGAACGGCGCTGCTCCGACCGGCGGTGATGAGCGGGCGCTGCGTCCGTTCGGCACCGGTCACCCGATGTGTCATCCGGCGAACAGAGGATTCGCCGGCTCCGGCGAAGGATCGAGCCATCGAGAACCACCGATCCGATCCCACCTCAGGAGGCCGACATGTACCCGATGGATTCCGGCGCAGTGCTCGCCCAGATGGTCATCGAGCAGCGCATCCGCGAAGCCCAGCAGCAGCAGCTGGCCCGCCAGGTCCGGGCGGGTGCGCGACCCACCGCGGACGCCACCGCCGACCCCACCGCCGACCCCAAGGCCGCCCCGCAGCCCCGCCGCCACTCCCGGCTGTGGGTCCTGCTGCACTTCCGTCACTCCTTCGGCTGAGGCGGGGGCCCGGCCGCATCGCCGGGCGGCGGGTAGAGGTGGCACGCCACCTGGACCCCGCCGGCCGGCCGCAGCGCGGGGTCCTCACCCTCGTGGAAGTCGATGCCGACACCGGCGTCGACGACCCGGCGCTGCCGCACCCCTCGCCAGAACGGCTCGTCCGGGTCGGCGGCGTGGATGGTGTCGAGCACCCGCTCCACGTCGCCGCCGCTGTGACCGCGCCCGGCCGGCAGCGCGGCCACGTGGTCGGGCAGGTCCAGCGCGTCGACGTCGCCGATGATCGCCCGCTCCGCGTCGTACTCCGCCTCCGGCACCGTGGTCCAGTGCGACTCCAGCAGCACCCGGAGGTCGCGGCTCTCCCACCCGCACTTGTCGAAAGCCTGTGGGCAACGGGGATGGAACGCGCAGCCGAGCGGCGGGCTCGCCGCGTCGGGGATCTCCCCGCGTGGCAGGTCGCGGGGAGTCGAGCGGTCGGGGTCCAGGTCCGGGATGGCCCCGACCAGCGACTGGGTGTAGGGATGCTTCGGGTCGGCGAAGATCTCCTCGGTGGTGCCGATCTCCACGACCCGACCGAGGTACATGATCGCCACCCGGTCGCAGAAGAACTTCGCGCTGGCCAGGTCGTGGGTGATGTAGACGTAGGTCAGGTCCAGGTCGGCCTTCAGGTCCAGCATCAGCTGCAGGAGCTTGGACCGGACGCTCATGTCGAGCATCGAGATCGGCTCGTCGGCGATCAGCAGGACGGGGTCGAGGATGATCGCCCGCGCGATCACCGCGCGCTGCTTCTGGCCGCCGGACAGCTCGCCGGGGTACTTCGTCAGGAACTGGTCCGCCGGCGACAGCCCGACCCGCTCGAGTGCGTCGACGACGCGGCGACGGAGCTCGTCGCCGCGGGCCAACCGGTGGATCCTCAGCGGGTGTCCGACCGCGGTCTCGATGTCCATGGCCGGGTTCAGCGCTGCGCTCGGGTCCTGGAAGACCATCTGCAGGTTGCGGCGCACCTCCCGCAGCGCGCGACCGGACATGGTCTCGATCCGGCGCTCCTCGTAGGCGATGCTGCCGCCCGTGATCGGCGCGAGGCCGAGCACGGCCCGGCCGAGCGTGCTCTTCCCGCTGCCGGACTCGCCGACGAGGCCGAGCACCTCGCCCTTCGCGATCTCGAGGTCGATGCCGTCGACGGCCTTGACGGTGCCGACGTCGCGGCCGAACAGGCGGGCCAGGCTGCTCCCCCGCAGCGCGTAGTGCACCCGCAGGTCGCGGATGGACAGCAGCGTCTCGTCGTGCTCGGCGCGTCGTGGCGCGCGAGCGGCCTCAGGCTTCGTCGGCAACGCTCAGCTCCTCTCGGACGTGCAGCGGCTCGCCACCGCCGGGCGGGACCTGGCTCTCGGGGCCGTGCAGCCAGCACTCGACGCGCTGGCCGCCCGCCACCTCGAGCGGCACGGGAGCCTGGGTGGCGCACACGCGCATCGCGTGCGGACAGCGGGGATGGAACCGGCACCCCGCGGGCGGGTCCACCAGGTCGGGCGGCGACCCCGGGATGAAGCTCAACCCGGTCGTCGACAGCGAGATCGTCGAGCGCAGCAGCTCCTGGGTGTAGGGGTGCTGGGGGCTCCGGAAGACCTGCCGCGCGTCGCCGATCTCGACGATGCGGCCGGCGTACATGACGGCCACGCGGTCGCAGGCCTCGGACACGATGCCGAGGTTGTGGGTGATCAGCAGGAGCGAGGTGTCGAACTCGCGGCGCAGGTCGGCGAGGATCTTGATGATCTGCGCCTCCACGAGCACGTCGAGCGCGGTCGTCGGCTCGTCGGCGACGATGAACGCCGGGCGGAGCACCAGCGCGAGCGCGATGGTCAGCCGCTGCCGCATGCCCCCGGAGAACTCGTGCGGGTAGGACCGGTAGCGCGTCGGCGGGATGCCCATCACCCGGAGGACCTCGAGCGCGGCGTGCCGGACCCGCTCCCTCGAGACGCCGGGGTGGTGCGCCCGCACGGTCTCCTCGAAGTGCTCGGAGATGCGCATCAGCGGGTTCAGCCGGGTCATCGGCTCCTGGAAGATCATCCCGAGCTCGGCGCCGCGCAGAGCGCGGTACTCCTTGCTCGCGACCGCGGGCATCGGCTTGCCCTTGAAGGTGACGTCGCCGTCGACGAACGCACCACGCGGAAGCAGACCCAGCAGACCGCGGCCGAGGGTCGTCTTGCCGCAGCCGGACTCGCCCACCAGGCCCAGGATCTCTCCGGGGCGGAGGTCGAAGCTGACGCCGTCGACGGCTCTGGCCGCGCCACGCTCCGTGCCGTACCAGACCCGCAGGTCCCGCACCGACAGCACGTCCTGGCCGGTGGTGCTCATGCGGGGTCCCCGCGGAGGTGTGGGCTGGAGGAGCGGAGCGGGGGAAGCCCGCAGCTTCGTGGGGTGCTCATGCGGGGTCCCCGCGGAGGTGTGGGCTGGAGGAGCGGAGCGGGGGAAGCCCGCAGCTTCGTGGGGTGCTCATCGAATCGTCTCCTCGCGGCGGATCTTCTGGAGCCGCTTCTTGCGCAGGACCGGGTTGATGGTCTCGTTCAACCCCTCGCCGACGAGGGTCAGTCCGGTGATCAGCAGCACGATCGCCGCTCCCGAGAACACGCCGGTCCACCAGATGCCCGACGACGCGTCGTCGAGGGCGCGGCTCAGGTCGAAGCCCCAGTCGGCGCCGTCGGTCGGCTGGATGCCGAGGCCGAGGAAGCCGAGCGCCGCGAGCGTGCCGAGCGCGTCTGCCGCATTGAGGGTGCCGATCACCGGCACGCTGTGGATCACGTTGCCGAAGAGGTAGCGGGTGATGACGGTGCGACCCGGCGCTCCCAGCGCCCTGGCGGCCTCGACGTACGTCGACTCCCTCGCGCTGATGGTGCTGTTGCGCACCACGCGGAAGTACTGCGGCAGGTAGACCACGGTCAGCGACAGGGCGGCCGAGACGACGCCGGCCCCGATCTTGTCGGCGAGCAGGAAGCCGAAGACGATCGCCAGGAGCAGGGGCGGGAAGGCGTAGAGCGCGTCCATCACCAGGACGAGGATCCGGTCGAACCAGCCACCCACGTAGCCCGAGACGAGGCCCAGCGCCAGGCCGAGGATCATCGAGCCGGCCACGGCCAGCACGATGACCTCGAGCGCGGTGCGCGCGCCCCAGACGACGCGGGACCAGACGTCGAAGAACAGCCTGTCGGTGCCCAGCAGGTGATCGCCGCCGGGTTCGGCGAGCTTGGGGAAGTCGACGCCGTCGGCGCTCTTCTGCGCGTAGCCGTACGGCGCGATCCACTCCGCGCCGACCGCGAGGACGACGAAGAACGCCACGATCACGATGCCGGCGAGCAGCATCCATCGGGAGAACCCCACCGTCTCGCGGAACGGTGCCAGCACCCGCCTCATGACCGCCATGTCAGTACCGCACTCTCGGGTCGATCAGCGCGATGACGATGTCGATGAGGATGCTGATCAGCACCACGACCACCGCGAACAGCGTGATGATGCCCTGCACGGCTGCGTAGTCGCGCTGGTCGATGTAGGTGATCAGCTGGTTGCCGAGGCCGGGCCAGGCGAAGGTCTTCTCGGTCAGCACCGCGCCGGAGAGCAGCAACGCGACCTGCAGGCCGATGATGGTGACCACCGGCACCATCGCGTTGCGGAAGGCATGGGACCGCACCACCCTGCGTTCGGGGATCCCGCGAGCGCGGGCCGCCTCGACGTAGTCGGCCTGCAGCGTCTGCAGCACGTTGACCCTGGTGAGGCGGATGAAGATGCCGCAGATCAACAGTCCCAGCGTCACCGCCGGGAGCATCAGGTGCTTGAGCACGTCGATCACGGCGTCGCCGTCGCCGGCGATGATCGCGTCGAGCAGGAGGATGTGGGTCCTGGTCTCCACGGTGAACTCGGTGATCGGCGTGCTCTGTCCCAGCAGCGGCCACCCGCTGAACACGTTGAGGAACAGCAGCTGCACCAGGAGCCCGGTGTAGAACACCGGCGCGGCGTACGTCACGATGCCGAAGATGCGGATGCCCCCGTCGGCCGGAGTGTCCCGGTAGCGGCCGGCGATCAGGCCGAGCGGGAGACCGACCACCAGGGCGAGCAGCATCGCCGAGATCGTCAGGGTCAGCGTGGCGCCGCCGTTCTCCTTGACGATCTGGGTGATCGGCGTGTTGTCGGTGATCGTGTTGCCGAAGTCGAGGGTGAGGACGCCGCTGAGGTAGTCCCAGTACTGCTGGATCAGGGGGTCGTTGAGCCCGAGCGCCTCCCGCCGCTGGTCGAGGGCGGCCTCGGGCAGGCGGCCCCCCACCGAGGCGCTCACCGGGTCGCCGGGCGCGACCCGCATCAGCAGGAAGACGAGGGTGAGGATGAACCACACCATCGGGATGATCAGCAGCAGCCGCTGCACGATGTAGCGCGGCAGCGAGCCGGGCGCGGTCGCGGTGGACATCTCCCTCGATCCCTTCGCAGACCGAGGGAGGGGAACCGGGACGGAACCCCTCCCTCGCGGACGTCGTGTCAGCCGGACTTCGTGACGTTCCAGAAGCGGAAGATGAACGCCGGGTCGAGCGTCTCCTCGACGCCTTCCATGCCCGGTCCCGCGATCGCGATGTTAGGGCCGATCCAGCTCGGGATCTCGGACACGTCCTGGGCGATGATGTCCTGGATCTGCTCGAAGGCGTCCTCGCGGACCGCCTGGTCGTCCGTGCCCTGCTCCTTCGCCACCAGGTCGTTGACCTTCGGGTTGCTGTAGTTGTTGGCGTAGAAGCCGCCATCGACCACGAAGGGCGAGATGTAGTTGTCGGCGTCGACGAAGTCCGGGAACCAGCCCAGCTGGAACAGGTCGTAGGCACCCTCCTTGTAGAGGTTCTGGTACTGCTCCCACTCGGCGTTCTTCAGCGCGACCTTGAACAGCCCGGAGTCGTTGAGCTGGCTCTGCAGCTCGGTCGCCTCGTCCACCGCGTTCGGCCCGTAGTGGGTCGGCGTGTAGCCGATCACCAGGTCGACCGGCGTCTTGATGCCGGCGTCGTTGAGCACCTTCTCGGCCTGCGCAGGATCCGGCTCCGCGCCGTACACGTCCTTGAACGACTCGGTCGCGCCCGGGAACGACGGAGGCACCAGCGAGTAGAGCGGCTCGACGGTCCCGTCGTAGGCCCGCTCGGAGATCGCCGCCCGATCGATCAGGTAGGCGACCGCCTTGCGGACCGCCTCCTGCTTCGCCGTCGGTGTCGAGAGCTGCCAGACGAAGTAGCGGATCTCCGCCCCCTCGCCCTGCAGGACCTGCAGGTCGGAGCTGTCCTTGAGGTCGACGATGTCGGTCGGGCTCAGGCTGCGCCAGGCCACGTCGACCTCGCCGTTCTGCACCGCCACCTTGAGGTTGGACGCCTCCGGGTAGTACTTGACGAACACCGTGGACGACTTCGCCTCGCGTGGCCCCTGGTAGTCGTCGTTCTTGGTCAGCGTGGCCTGCTCGTCCTTGGCGTAGTCGGCCATCACGAAGGGACCCGACCCGACCGCCTCCGCGTCGGAGAGGAGCGAGTCGGCCGGGAACACGTCCTCGTTGACGATCGACCCCGCGGACGCGTGCGTCAGCACGTACTGGAAGGTCGCGTCGGCCCGGCTCAGGTGGAAGATCACGGTCTGGTCGTCGGGCGTCTCGATGGCGTCGTCGGGACACGGCGCCTCGCACAGGCTGGCCAGCAGCACCGATGCACCGTTGGGGTTGGCGATGTTGATGTTCCGCTCGACGGTGAACTTCACATCCGACGAGGTCAGCGGGTCGCCGTTGGAGAAGGTGAGGCCCTCGCGCAGCGTGCACTGGAAGGTCTTCGGGTCCGTGTACTCGCAGGACTCGGCGGCGTCGCCCTCGGGGGTCGTCGTGCCCGGCGGCACGGTGAGCAGCTGCTGGTACATCGCGTACTGCAGCGCCGAGGAACCCAGGTCGTAGGACCCGGCCGGGTCCAGGGCGGTCACCGAGTCGGTGGTGCCGAGGATCCACTCGGTGCCGGTGGTGCCGCCTCCGCTCGATCCTCCGCCGCCGCCGTCGTCGTCGCCACCGCAGGCGACGAGCGCCAACGCCAGGGCACCCGCTCCAACCACGGCGAGAAATCGTCGGTTCACCATGTCGCACCTCCGGGTCGAGTGGTCCCGGATCGCGGAGCCACATCTACGAAGCCGCTTGGCACACTACTCTCCGGCGACGCCTTGCCAAGGCGTGCGAACGTCTCGGTCTCGCAACGGTCCGGTGACCGCGGATCCCTCTGCGAGTGCGCACTTTCGATCGATAGCGCGATTGACCCACCAAGTTCGATCACACTAGCGTGGGCGCACACCCCGGGCGCCGGCCCGGTGGGGGCGTCGAAGCGGACAGGAGCTGCAGAGATGGGAACGCGCCGGTCCTGGTCGTTCGTCCTCGTCGACAGCCTGGAGAAGGTGTTCCCCGATCGACGGCCGCGGCCGCTCGACGCTCCGCTCACCAGCGTCTTCCTCGGCGAGGTCGCGTCCTTCCAGCTCGCCTTCCTGCCGCCGCATGCCGACCAGCTCGTCGACGTCGAGACCTTCACCATCGAGGTCGACGGACCGGCGGCGGCCGGCGTCGTGGTCCGCTCGGTGGATCTCGTGCCCGTGAGCCTCGCGGCGTACGACGGCCACGACGAGCACTACCTGTCGACGAGGCCGGGACTCTTTCCGGACCTGTTGGCGCCCCTGCCCGACCGCGTCGTTCAGCCCACCATCGGCAGCTGGCGCGCGCTGTGGTTCGACGTCTGCGTCGACGACCCGCGACTGGCCGGCGCGTCCAGCGTCGTCCTCCGGGCGCGCGGATCACGGTCCGGTCTGCTGTACGAGGGCCAGGTCGAGATCGTGGTCCATCCCCACCGGCTGCCGGCCCTGGACATCGTCAACACGCACTGGCTGCACGTCGACTCGCTCGCGCAGTACTACGACCTCCCCGTCTTCAGCGAAGAGCTCTGGCGGGTCCTCGACGCCTTCGTCGCCAAGGCGTCCGAGATGGACGCGACCTCGGTGCTCACGCCGACGTGGACTCCCCCGCTCGACACCGCGGTCGGCGCCTCGAGGCTGCCGGTCCAGCTGATCGACATCGCCGAGACTCCGCACGGCTACGACTTCGAGTTCGACAAGCTCGGCCGATGGCTCGAGATGTGCCGTCGACACGGGATCATGACGATCGAGATCGCCCACTTCTTCACCCAGTGGGGTGCCACCGCGACGCCGGCGATCTACGTCGAGACCGCCCGAGGAGTCGAGCAGCGGTTCGGCTGGCACGTCCCGGCCACGTCTCCCGACTACCGACGGCTCCTCGAGCAGCTCGTGCCACCACTCCGTGCGTTCCTCGCCGAGCACTGGGCCGACGGCGAGGTGGTCTACCACGTGTCGGACGAGCCGGCGGTGGAGATGCTCGCCGGCTACGGTGCCGCCCGCGAGGTCGTGGCCGACCTGCTCGAGGGATGCCTGGTCGTGGACGCGCTGAGCAACCACGCGTTCGTCACCACGGGGGCAGTTGCGGTGCCGGTGGTGGCGACGGACGCAGTCGTGCCTTTCCTGGAGAACGACGTCCGTCCCCTGTGGGTCTACTACTGCTGCGCACAGCAGCGCGGCGTCGCCAACCGCTTCATCGCGATGCCGTCGGTGCGGAACCGGGCCCTCGGTCACCAGCTCTTCGCCTTCCGGGTGGCGGGGTTCCTGCACTGGGGCTTCAACTTCTACAACGCGCACCACTCGACGCACCCGGTCGACCCCTTCCGCGACACGTGCGCCAACGACGGGTTCCCGGGTGGCGACCCCTTCCTCGTCTACCCGGGTCCCGACGGCACCCCGTGGGAGTCGATCCGGTTCCGCGTCTTCTGCCAGGCGATGGCAGACCATCGCGCCCTGCAGCTGCTGCGCGACCTGACGGACTTCGAGACCGCGCGTGCCCTGGTCGATCCGGACGGGAGCCTCGCCTTCGACCACTTCAGCTACGACCCCGCTCACTACGCAGCCTCCCGGGAGGCCGTGAACGCCCGTGTCGTCTCCGCGCTCGAGAGCCGGGCGACCACGAGCTCGGCCTGAAGCCGCCGCCCCGTCGGATCAGTACGCCGTCGGCGCCAGGAGGTCCAGCAGCCGGGTGACCTCGGCGGCGATCGCGTCACGCCCGGGCCCGAGATACCTGCGCGGGTCCACGAGGTCGGGATCCGAGAGCGCCGCGCGAACGGCTGCGGTCATCGCCTTGTTGAGCTGGGTCGCGACGTTGACCTTGCGCATCCCTTGGGCCACAGCGCTCCGAAGGCCCTCGTCGGGGACCCCGGACGAACCGTGCAGCACGAGTGGGGCCGGCACCGCTGCCGCGAGTCGCGCGATGAGATCGACGTCGAGCTCGGCATCGCGCGTCAGCATCGCGTGTGAGGAGCCCACCGCCACCGCGAGCGCGTCGACACCGGTCCGGGCGACGTAGGCCGCCGCCTCGTCGGGACGGGTGCGCGCCCCGGGTGCGTGGACCCCGTCCTTGCCGCCGACCTCTCCGAGCTCCGCCTCGACCCACACGCCCGCCTCGCGGGCCTCGGTCACGACCGCCCGGGTGGCGCTGACGTTCGCCTCGTAGCTCATCGCCGACGCGTCGTACATCAGCGACGGCAGGCCGAGATCGATCGCTTCGCGGACGAGGTCGAGGTCCATCGCGTGGTCGAGGTGGACGACGACGTCGACCGAGGCCTGCTCGGCGACGGTCAGGGCCGCGCGCGCCAGCGGCGCCAGCGCACCGTGGTAGGCGACGGTGTTCTCCGAGATCTGCAGGATCACCGGCCGGCCCGCCTGCTCCGCCCCGTGAACGATCCCGACGGCGTGCTCGAGCTGGACGACGTTGAAGGCACCGACGCCGGCCCCCGAACGCGCCGCGCGGGCGGCCAGATCCGACATGGACGCGAGGGTCACGGGGTCTCCTCGGATGAAAGAGCGCGGGCGACGACGCCGGCCCGGTAGGCGCCGTAGCGGGTCGGATCGATCTCCCCCGCCACGGGAGCGGCGACGGCGGCGGCCGCCAGCGCCACCGCGTCCTCGGCGATCCGCACCGCCGGCGTGCCGACACACAGGCCTCGGGCGATCGCAGCGGCCGCAGCATCGCCTGCGCCGGTCGTGTTGCCGGTGACGTCCGGGACGGCAGGCACGAGCCAGCAACCGTCCGGCGTGGCGAGCGCGATGCCGTCGGCACCGCGTGTCGCGAAGACCATGCCCGCGCCCCGATCGACCAGCGATCGAGCCGCGGCGACCGCATCCCGGTGGTCGGCGACGTGGCCACACAGCTCCGCGAGCTCGTCGGCGTTGGGGCAGAGGACCACCCCGGGCACGGCGGCCGCTGCGGCAAGCGCCTCGCCGGAGGCGTCGACCAGGCAGGGGACTCCATGGTCGTGCGCGAGCCGGGCGAGCTCGGCAGGAAGCGCGTGACCGACACCCGCGGGCACGCTGCCCGAGATCGCCACGCAGCCGACGTCAGGCAGCAGTCCGAGCACGCGGTCGCGCAGGTCGGCGACCGCCGTGGTCGGGTCCGGCGGCGCCACCGCAGGCTCCCAGAACGACGTCGCACGACCACCGTCGACGACGACCACGGTGCTCCTGACCCCCGTCGACGCCGTGGTGAACGCGGTGGGGACGCCGAGGCGCTCGACGTCCGCGGCGAACTCGGAGGTGGCGATCCCGGCCGCGACCACGGGTTCGCCGAGCCTGGCCAGCACGGTGGCGACGTTGACGCCCTTCCCGCCCGGCCTTCGGTGCACGGCCGAGACCCGGTGGACCTCGCCCGGGTTCAGCGCGGACGTCTCGTACGTGACGTCGTAGGCCGGGCTCGGCGTGATCGTGAGGATCAGACGACCCATGCGCCACCCCGCATCACGCGATCGACCTGCCACTCGGCTCCGAGGGACACCAGGTCGGCGCGGAGCCCCGGCGCCAGCCGACCCCGGTCGCTCAGCCCCAGCAGCGCAGCCGGCGTGCTGCTGGCGGCCGCCACCACCGCGACCGGGTCGAGCCCGATCGTGGTCACGCATCGGCTCACGATCTCACCGAGGTGGGAGGTACCTCCGGCGAGCGAGCCGCCGTCGAGCCGTGCGACGCCGTCGACGACGCGCACCGCGAGTGGCCCGAGCTCGAAGTCACCGTCCGGCAAACCGGCCGCCGCCATCGCGTCGCTCACCAGCAGCACGTGTCCGTCCGGGGCGACGTCGAAGACCATGGCCACCGTCTCGTCCGCCAGGTGGACGCCGTCCGCGATCAGCTCGACCGACGCCGCTCCCCGCGCGAGCTCGCGCAGTGCCGCGCCCGCCGCACCGGGCGCGCGGTGGTGCAGCGGCGCCATCCCGTTGAACAGATGCGTCACCAGGGGGGCGCGGCGCGCCCGCAGCGCGGTCGTGAAGGACGCCGCGTCGGCGTCGGTGTGTCCGTAGGCCACGAGCACGTCGGCGTCCTCGAGCAGAGAGCCGACCGGCAGCGCGCCGGTCAGCTCGGGCGCAAGGGTCACCATGCGTAGCGTGCCGCGGCCGGCAGCCAGCCACGCCGCCGCCGACGCCTCGTCCGGCGTCGCCAGGACACGGGGGTCGTGCGCGCCGCACCGCGCGGGGCTGAGCCACGGCCCCTCGAGGTGGCCGCCCACGATCGAGGTCGTGCCGCTCTCGACGACGTCGGCGATCGCAGACGCCTGCTCCGTGATCGTCTCCGTCGGACCGCTGACGAGGCTGGCCAGCATGCTGGTGGTCCCCCGCCCGAGATGATGCGTGGCGACAGCTGCGACACCGGCGGCGTCGGTGGCGTTCGCGCCACCGCCGCCGTGGCAGTGGAGGTCGATGTACCCGGGCACCAGGATCCCGGCCGGCTCGGGGGCGCTGCCGGTCCAACCGGCTCGCGGTCCGACGTACCCGAGACGATCGCCGCGCACCTCCACGACACCCTCCCGCAGGATCTCGGTCGGCGTGACGAGGGCGCCGGACAGGGCGGACGTCATCGTTCGGCCGACCAGGCGTCGCGAGCCAGCATGCCGGCGCCGACGACTCCGGCACGCAGGCCGTGCACGGCGGTGGTCAGCTCGGGCGCGGGGACGACCCGCGCCCTGGCCTCGAGCGCCTCTCCGAGTGGGTGGAGCAGCAGGTCGCCGGCCTGACCGAGCCCGCCGCCGATCACCACCAGCTCCGGCGCGAGCAGCAGTGCGACCGTGGTGAGCCCGTCCGCGAGGGCGTCGACCGCGTCGGCCCACACCCGGTCGGCCACCGCGTCGCGGCCCACGCGGGCGGCGACCTCGTCCGCGCCGGCCACCGGCACGCCGGCCAGATCGGCGTACCGCCGGGCGATCGCACCCGCGGACGCCCATGCCTCGAGGCACCCGTCGCCGCCGCACCCGCACGGCATCCCGGGGCGGACGGCGACGTGGCCGATCTCCACGCAGACACCACCGCCGGCGGGCACCAGGCGACCTCCGGACAGCAGCGCGCCCGCGATTCCGGTCCCGATCGGCACGAAGACCAGGTCGGCGACGTCCCGGCCGGCTCCCGTGCGCAGCTCGGCGACTCCACCCGCGGCCACGTCGTTCCCGATCGACACGGGGAGTGACCACGCGTCGCCGAGCGCCTCCACGATCTCCAGGTCTCGCCACCCGACGTTCGCGCTGTACCTCGCGATGCCGGCGGCCGGATCGACCACGCCAGGCACGACCACGCCGGCACCGTCCACGGGCCGACCGCCTGCTTCGCTCAGCAACGCACGGCCGAGCTCGGCGATCGCGTCGCGGACGTCACCTCCGCGCGGTGTCGGCGCGGCTCGAGCGGCCAGCACCCGGCCCGCGACGTCGACCAGCTCGCCCTTGAGGGTCGTGCCGCCCACGTCGATCGCGAGGACGAGGCCAGGCGTCATGCCTCGAGGACGATGGATCGGGTCAGGTTCCGGGGCCGGTCCGCGTCCAGCCCACGGTCACCGGCCAGCAGCACGCAGAGCCGGTGCACCTTCACCAGCTCGGCGAGCGGGTCGAGGTCGGAGTGCACCAGGGTGGCACCCGTGGCGGAGACGTCGCGCGCGAGGTTCGCGATCAGCGGACCGAGGGCCCACACCGCGCGCCCCGGCGCGGCCACCGAGATCGGACCATGGCGATACTCCGTCTGGTGCCATGCGTCGGTCCACGACTGCGTCGACTCGCGAAGCTTGAGTGCGGCCTCGTTCGCGAGACCGTAGGTCCAGCCCGCGCCGACGAAGCTCACCTGCGCCGCGTGCCGGAGGTCGGCGAACCAGTCCTCGTCGAGCGCGAGCACCCCGCGCGCCTGCTCGGCCGCCGACGTCAGATCCTCGCCGAGGTGCCAGCGGAGCAGCGCGATCGCGGTCGTCATCGTGCGCGACTGCACGACGGACTGCTCGTCGGCGAATCCGATCGAGATCACCTCACCGCGCTCGACGACCGGGGAGGCAGGGTCCGCGGTGATCACGGTCACCGGGACTCGTCCGTCGAGCCGGTCGAGCGCGGTCAGGATCTCGGTGGTCGTGCCGGAGCGAGTGATGGCGATGACCCGGTCGTAGGGACGCCGGAGCACCGGGTCACCTCCGGGCCAGGCATCGGTCTCGCCGAGTCCTGCGGACTCTCGCATGGCGGCGATCGACTGCGCCGCGTACAGCGAACTGCCGCACCCGATCACGCCGACCCGCTCGCCGGGCCGGGGCAGCAGGTCGGCGTGCTGGCGGGCGACCTCGCCCGCCGCCATCCAGTCGTCGGGCTGCGTGGCGAGTTCGGCCGCGAGGTGGGCGCCGGCGCCCACCGCCAAGTCCATCGAGTTCACCCGGCGAGCATAGCCAGAGTGATTGAACATGGCAACTCTGTGGATGGCTCGCTCAGAATCGCTCACTCCGACTCGTCGGCCCAGAACCGTGCCTTGTAGATCCACGCGTCGGTGCGCACGGCTCGGTGGCCCGCTCCGAAGACGTCGATCGTGTCGGTCACCCAGCCGAGCCCGAGTCCGGACGCGGGGACCGTCTGGATGACGGTGCCGTCGCCCGGGTGCGTACCGATGCTCTTCACGTCAGGTCGGTCGAGGTCCTCCGCGCCGGTGAAGTCGGATGACCAGGCCCCCTCGGCCGGCGAGTAGCGGTAGACCGAGCTCCTGGTCGTGACCCAGAACTCGCCGGACCCCTGCACCGGCTGGAGGTCATGCGCCTCCGGGCTCGGCGTGCGGTCCTCCAGGACCACCCGCCACCGGGGGCGGTCGACGGGCCCGGTGACCGCCACGCACAGCAGGCGGTCACCGCCGACCATCCACAACATCTCTCCGGCCGGGTCCCAGACGACCCCGTGGGCGTCCGCGAGCGGGATCTCGGCCACCGCGTCGGCGCTCGTCGACCTTGCGTCGTACAGACGAACCCATCCCCCGGTGCTGGCCGCGACCGCGATCCGGCCGTGCGCCGATGCATCCACCGCGTGAGGGTTCGCCCGGCGACCGACGTCCGCGGACCACAGCGGATCACCGTCCTCTCCGATCACCCCGACGTAGCCGAAGGAGTCGCAGACGGCCATCACGGGAGAGTCGCCGACGCGGCACCGACGTACGTCGGAAGGGCGCCCCCAGCCCGCGACGCGCTGTGCCGGCGGGCGCCAGCTCCATGCCGTGTCACCGGACCTGGCATCGACCATGCGGATGCGCCCGCCCGTCGACTGGTCGGTGATCGCCAGCAGCGTGCGCTCGGGGGCTCGAGCAGAGGTCGGCGTGCGGCTCGTCAGCGGGGCCTCCAGGGGGCCGGGCCGGAGAGCATCTCGACAACCGGGCGACCGCTGACCAGCTCACCGTCGTGCACGAAGCCCTCCTCGCGGCCCGTGAGCACCTCGACGAGGCGAGTCCGCCATCGTGCGACGCGCTCGCGCCGATCGCCCTCGAGCGTGAGGTCGTGGCACTCGTGCGGGTCCACCGCGAGGTCGAAGAGCTGCTCGCGTCCGCTGCCCGACAGCCAGACGTACTTCTCCTGGCCGTCGGTCAGCCACTGCATCGACTGTCCGAAGAGCGTGTGCTCGCCGTGCAGGAACTCCCGCCACGAGGCCGCCTCGTCCCGAGCCAGCGGGAGGACGGTGCGTCCGTCGAGTCCGTCCGGGATCGGCAGCCCCGCCGCATCGAGGAGACTCGGCATGACGTCTCGCAGCTCGACCGGCTCGCTGCGAACCACACCGCCGGCGACCGGCCCGTCCCGTGGACCGGAGAGCAGGAACGGCACGTGCACCGAGCCCTGGTAGGGGAAGCTCTTGCGATACAGGCCATGGTCGCCGAGCATCTCGCCGTGGTCGGAGACGAACGCGAACACGGTGTTGTCGCCGAGGCCGAACTCGTCGAGCGACTCCCTGAACCGGCGCACCTGCGCGTCGATGTGCGACATGTGCCCGAAGTACCCGGCTCGAGCCCGATGGAGCAGGTCGGGGTCCATCCAGCCCGCGAACGCCTCGGGTGACATCGGATCGACGCGCAGGTCGTCGAAGATCCCTGCCCAGTCGCCGACCACCGGATCGCGCCGCGGAGCGGCGAGGTACTGGTCGAAGGCCCACTGGGGTGGATCGAACGGAGGATGCGGCCGGTGGAAGCTGAGGTACAGGAAGAAGGGCGCCGTCGGATCGCGCCGGGAGAGCCAGTCGATCGCCTCGCTCACGACCCACGTGGTGGGGTGCAGGGCCTCGTCGCGGTCCCACGGCCGCGCGAGCATCCCGTTGCAGCTCAGGCCGTGCGCCGTGTAGTCGGCCGTCGGGTCTCCGGTGCGACGCTGCAGCCAGGGCAGGTAGTCGTCGTACTCCGCCCTCGAGCGCGAACCTCGCCTGGAGAAGTGGACGTAGCCGTCGTGCAGCACGACCTCGTCGAACCCGATCCGCGCACGCTCCGGCCACACGTGCATCTTGCCGATCGCGCGAGTCTGGTAGCCGCCTCGGCGGAACTCACCGGGCAGTGTCACCGGGTAGTCGAATGGGTCACCGTCTCGGTACCCGACCCGGCGGTGCGACTCCTGCGCGAGGCCCGTCATCAGGGCCGCGCGGGCCGGGATGCAGGTGGGAGTCGCGCTGAAGGCGTTCTCGAAGCGCGTGCCCCCTTCGGCGATCTCGTCCAGCGCGGGGGTGCGCACCACGTCGTGTCCGGCGGCCGACAGCGCATCGCCACGCCACTGGTCCGCCGAGATCAGGACAACGTTCGGTCGGTCGCTCATCGCATCCGTTCAGTCGGGGAGTCGGTCGCCGGTGCGGCCGTCGAAGAGATGCACCGCACCCGGGCGCGGCCGCAGGCGCAGCTTCGCTCCCCGGTCCGGCACCTCGTCGGGGTCGACCCGCACGGCCAGGTGCCGGGCGGCGCCCCCGAGGTCGGTCATGCAGTACGCGTAGGCATCCGATCCGAGGTCCTCGACGAGCTCGATGATCGAGTTCAGCGCGGCCTCGCCGTCCGCCGCGGGCACGAACGCGTCGGTGCGGACGCCGACCGTCACCTCGTCCGAGGTCAACGCCTCGCGCTGTGCCCGCGTCGTCGGCAGCGTCAGCTCGGCGACACGCACGTCCTCGCCCTCGAGCCGGCCTCCCAGCAGGTTCATCGGAGGCGATCCCATGAACCCGGCGACGAAGGTGTTGGCGGGTCGATCGAAGATCGCGCGCGGTCGGTCGAACTGCTGCAGGACGCCATGGTCGAGGACGGCGACGCGGTCGCCGAGGGTCATTGCCTCCACCTGGTCGTGCGTGACGTAGACGGTGGTGACGCCGAGCCGACGTTGCAGCGCGGCGATCTCGGTGCGGGTCTGCACCCGCAGCTTGGCATCGAGGTTCGAGAGAGGCTCGTCCATGAGGAAGACCTGCGGCTCACGCACGATCGCACGCCCCATGGCCACGCGCTGGCGCTGGCCGCCCGACAGCTTCCCCGGCTTCCTCTGCAGGTACGGCGTCAGGTCGAGCATCCGCGCGGCCTCGGTCACGCGCCTCGCGATCTCGGTCCTGGGCACCTTGGCGATCTTCAGGTGGAAGCCGATGTTCTGCTCGACCGTCATGTGCGGGTACAGGGCGTACTCCTGGAACACCATGGCGATGTCCCGGTCCTTGGGCCGCACGTGCGTGACGTCATGGCTCCCGATGCGGATCTCCCCGCCATCAACACCCTCGAGCCCCGCGAGCATCCGCAGCGTGGTCGACTTACCGCATCCGGAGGGCCCCACGAGGACGACGAGCTCACCATCGGCGATCTCCAGCTCGAGTGCGTCGACGGCGGGGGTCTCGGCCCCGGCGTAGATCCGGGTCACGTTGTCGAAGACGACGTCAGCCATCAGTGGTTCCTATCAGTTGTCATTTGGTCGCGCCCACGGTGATGCCCTCCACGATCCGCCGGCCGAGCCAGACGTACAGGGCCAGCATCGGCAGCACGAGGATGGACACTCCCGCGAACAGCGCCCCCCAGTTGGGGTTGTCGCTGAACGAGGTGATGGTCGACATGAACGACAGCAGCGACAGCGACAGGGTCGACTTGTCCTGGTCCTGGATGAAGACGAGGGCGATGAGCGTCTCGTGCCACAGGCCGATGATGTTGAGGATCAAGGCCGTCACCAGACCCGAGCGGGCCAGCGGCAGCATGATCTGGACGAACGTGCGCACGACACCCGCGCCGTCGATCGCCGCCGCTTCCTCCAGTCGCCCCGGGAGCGAGCGGAAGAACCCGGTGAGCAGGAAGACCGTGAACGGCAGCGACACGGCCGTGTAGACGACGTACAGACCGAAGAGGTTGTTGACCAGGTTGACCTTGGCCATCATCACGAAGATCGGGATGATCGTCACCTGGGTCGGGATGCCGATCCCCAGCGTGAAGAAGACCGTCAGTCCGCCGGCGAGTCGCGTCTGGGTGCGAGACAGGGCGTACGCCGCCGGCGCGGCGATGACGAGTACGGACACCGACGACGCGGCGACCACGAGGATCGTGTTGACGGCGGCGCTTCCGAAGCCACCGTTGCTCCACGCCTGGCTCCAGTTCTCGAAGTGCAGCGAGCTCGGCGGAGCCCAAGGCGCACGGAAGATCTCCTTCGTCGTCTTGAAGGACGAGAACAGCATGAAGAGCAGGACCAGCACGTTGAAGGACGCGAACGCCCAGGTCAGCGTCGTGCCGATGATGCGGAGGACGCCGTGGTGCTGTGTCCCCGGCGCCGGGGTGCCGCGCCGCACCTGGGGCGAGGGATGAGTCGTCGTGGTCACACTCGTACGCTCCGTCGCTCTAGAACTCGATGGGCTCGCGACGCATGATGCGGCGAAGCAGGATGACGAACACGGCGAACAGGATGAGCATGAGGACCGCGGCCGCCGACGCGTAGCCGAAGGCGTATGCCGGGGTGCGCCCGCCGAACGACATGCCGTAGACGAAGAGGGCGGAGTTCCAGACGTCCGTCGACGGCAGGTCGGTCGTCGTGCCTCCGAAGGCGAAGATGAACTCGAAGATCTTCAGCGAGTTGATTGTCCACAGGGTCGCTGCGACCGCGACGACGTCCCAGGTCATCGGCAGCGTGACGTAGAAGAACCGTTGCAGCGAGTTCGTCCCGGCGAGCGCCGCGTCCTCGTAGTACTGGTTCGGGATGCGGTCCACCGCGGCGAGGATGATCATCGCGTAGAGGCCCACGTTGATCCACACCATGCCCAGCAGGATCATCGGCATCAGGTTCCCCGCCGACAGCCATTTCACGGGCTCCATGCCGAACGCCTCGAGCAGGCTGTTGACCAGCCCGTCGTACTGGAAGATGAAGCCCCACAGGATGGAGAGGACGATCGCCGACACCATGTAGGGGGTGAAGAGGATCGAGCGAACGGCGTTGCGTCCACGCATCTCGCGCAGCACCATCGTGAGGCCGAACGCGATGACGAACACGACGACCCCGACCACGACCAGGATGAGGAGGGTGTTGACGAACGCCGTGTGGAACACGGGATCGTCGACCAGGACCTCGTAGTTCCGCGTGCCCACCCATTCGGCGTCCGTGGAGCCGTTCCAGCGGGTGAAGCTGATCCAGACCGCGGCGAGCGCCGGGCCGATGAAGAAGACCAGGTAGAGCACCAGCGCCGGGAGGACGAAGGGGAGGAAGAGTCGTCTGCGGTCCCGCTCCAGGGTGCTGCGCGCTCCGCTGGAACGCACAGCACCCTCGTCGGTCACCCCGGCGGTCGTCGTCGCCGTCGCCCGCTCGGCTTCCCGGATCAACCGTTCAGCTTCCAGTACTGCTCCTGAACTTCCTTCGCCTTGTCGACGTATTCATCGGCCGAGAGCTCGCCGGTGATCAGGCCCTGGTTCAGGGACGCGAGGCGTGTGGTCAGGTCGGGGAAGTCGGCGACGATGCCGTCGTCGGCCAGGTACAGGTCGTTGTCCGCCAGCATCGCCTGCTGGTCCTCGAGGATCTTCGGCACGTCGATGTTCGGGTCCGGCGTCAGGATCTCCGCATCGGTCGACAGCTTCGTCAGCCACTTGCTGCCGAGGAAGTAGGCGATGAACTTCTTGGCGGCGTCCGGAGCCTCGGCGGCCGACGGGACCGCGTAGCCGTAGGTCGTGACCGGCACCGCGGACTCCTCGCCGAACGTCGGGAAGTTGAACGTGTGCAGGTCGTAGTCCTTGTCCAGCTCGGGCCCGAGGGCGTAGGGGACCCAGCTCCCCATGTGCAGGAAGGCCGCCTTGTCGGCCGCCCACGCCTTCTCCATCGCCGGCCACTTGCTCGAGTCGTAGCCCGGCAGGTAGTCGTCGTCCACGGCGAGCTGAGCGATGGCGTCGAGGGCCTCGTGGACCTCGGGGGCATCCCACCCCTCGGCGGACTCGTCGGAGACGAGGGCGTGCAGGTTGCCGACACCCAGCGTGCGGACGAGCGCGGCGTCCACCAGGGCACTGTCGTAGCTCAACAGGTCCGCGTCCTGTGCGATCGGGGCCTGCCCGTTCGCCTTGACCTGGTCGAAGAGGGCGGTGAAGTCGCTCCACGTCTCGGGCGGTGAGTCGACCAGCTCCGGGTAGTCGCGCCCGCTGTACCAGATGCTGAACGCGGACACGTAGTACGGGACCAGAATGAGGGACTCGGCCGTGTTCAGCTCGTCGTACGCCTCCGGCACGGCGTCGCGGACGGTGCGCCCGGCCTCACCGGAGACGTCCATGTCGTAGACCGATGACAGGTCCATCGCCTGGTCGTCGAGACCGAGTGCGGCCTTGATGGCGGGGAAGCCCTGGTCGACCAGGTCGGGGACGTCGTCGGTGTTCAGCGCGGCCTTGACCTTCGTGAGGACCTCGCGACCCTGCCACTGGACGTCGACCTTGATCCCGGTCTCGTCCTCGAACGACGCGATCGCCGCCTTGATCACCTTGGCGACCGGTTCGCTCTCCTGCCACATCGACCAGTAGACGAACTCCTTCTGCTCGGAGGCCGGCAGCGCGGCGTCGTCGTCCCCGCCGCAGGCGGCGAGGCCGGAGGCCGTCAGGAGGGTTGCCGCGGCGACCGCAACGGCCCGCCGAAGGGTTGGAAGTCGCATCTCTGCCCTTTCGATTGAGGAGCACGAGAGCACCGCCCTGAAGGGGGACCGTTGCTCGTTAATGATCAATCTAGGAACATATCGCGCACGTGTCAACAACTTTCGGGGTCATGCGAGCACTCCCTCGGGCGCGGTCCGTCGGCCGACCGGCAACCGTGCCCCCGCGGCACGGCACGGGCACCGACGAGCGCTCAGACTCCGGCGACGACGAGCTCAGCCGCCGCCTTCTCGGCCGCCTTGCGGATCTCTCGAGGCGGCTCGGCGTCGGTGATGATCAGGTCGAGCTCGCCGAATCCGACGATGCGGGCGAGCCGCGTCTGCATCATCTTGGACGCGTCGACGACGAGCGCCACCTTCCGGGCGGCCCGCGCGAGCGCACGGTTCACCATCGCCTCGCCGTCGTGGACGGTGGTCGCCCCGTAGTCGGGATGAAGCCCGTCGGCGCCCAGGAAGGTCCAGTCGAGCACCAGCTCCGCCAGCGCCGGCTCCACCAGGGGTCCGACGAGCTCGAAGCTCTGGCGGCGCGCGGCCCCTCCCGTGAGGACGATCTTCACCTGCGGCCGGATCGCCATCTCATACGCGATGTTGAGCGCGTTCGTGACGATCGTGACGCCGGGCGACGACGGCGTCCCCTGGAGAGCGGGACTGCCCCCGAGCGCCCGGGCCACCTCGCTCGTGGTGGTGCCACCGGTGAGCCCGACCACCGCGCCGTCGGCGACGAGCTCCGCCGCCGCGGCCGCGATGAGCTTCTTCTCCGCGCTGTTGCGCGCGATCTTGTACTGCAGCGGCAGCTCGTACGCCGACCCGACCGCCACGGCTCCCCCGTGCGTGCGAGAGACCAGGCCCCGATCGGCCAGCTCGTTGAGGTCACGGCGAGCGGTCGCGGGCGACACGTCGAGCGCGACGACGATCGCCTCGATGTCGACCCGACCGTCCTCGGAGAGCAGGTCAAGGATCTGGTTCAGCCGCTGCTGCTTCGACATTCCGCCCCACACGCCCTCTCGTACCGACCGTGCGCAACTGTACTGATCAGGGGCGTGGCCGCCGGTGACCGCAACGCGAGATCGCCCCCGGCGCGGCCGGGGAGCGATCCGCGGGCGGCCTCACCCCGTGAACGATGCGTGCAGCACGCGGAGGTCGCCGTTCGGCATCCCCGCGCTGGCGACGTCGAAGACGGACTCGTCCGCGTCGAGCTTCGCGGCGCTCGAGCAGGACACGACCGGTGGTGTCGTCGCCGTCGAGGTGCAGGTGCGATCCCAGAGTCCGTAGCCGGGCACCACGGTCTGCACGTGCAGCGTGCCGTCGTCCAGCGCGGACGCCGCGATACGCGTGATGCCGTCATTGGCGTCGATGAGCGTCGCCGAGGTCGACCACGACCCGCTCGCGCTGCGGGCGATGTCGGACACCCCACTGCCCGGGGTCAGCGCCTGCACGTGCAACGTCCCGTTCTCCAGAGCTGCCGAACTGATGGCGTCGACACAGGGGTCGTTCGCGCCTGGGCCCGCGCAGCCGTCCGCGATCTTGGTGGCGGAGGACCACGAGCCGCCGGCACGGGTCCGGTCCCACACCCCGGCACCGGGAACGAGGGTCTGCACGTGGAGCGTGCTGCCCAGCGCCGAGGCGCTCACGTCGGTGACGAGTCCGTTGCCGTCGATCTTGACCGCCGACTGCCAGCTGCCACCGCTGGGCAGGGTCCGGTCCCAGACCCCGCTTCCGGGCACCACGGTCTGCACGTGCACCGCCCCATCGGCGAGCACGCTGGCGGAGATGGCCGTGACGGCGGGGTTGCTGTCGATCAGCGTCGCCGACGGCGCCCACGCGCCGAGGGCGCTCCGGGTGCGATCGAACACGCCCTCGCCGGGGACCAGCGTGAAGAGGTGCAGCGTGCCATCCGGGGCTGCCGCCGTCGCGGTGGACGCGACGCCGGAATGGGTGTCGACCGTCGCGGGGGGCTGCCAGGTGCCGCAGTCCGGAAGGACGCGCTCCGAGACCGGGCCGTGGACCGTGTCGCCGATGGCGGAGTAGGACGGGTTCATCGTGCGGGCGCGGTAGAACTGGGCGCCGTCGCGGGTCCGGGTGGCGGCGGGCCCGAAGAGCTCGACCGACTCCGTGCACCACGTGTTCACCGTCGCGCAGTCGCCCTGCGGCGACTTGTCGTGGTCCGGTCTCGTCAGCACCGTTCGACCCGAAGGCTGCCGGACGATCGACTTCACCTTCGCCAGACCGCCGGCCGTGACCGGCAGCTCGGTGAAGCCTCCCCCGGCGGACTTGTCGAACTCGTAGGTGTGCGCGTCCGTGCTGAGCACCAGGCGATGCGGGTCGTTCGGGTCGGCGGTCAGGTCGTGGCCGCCGATGTCAGGAAGCTCGTTCCACTTCGTCGCGTCCTCGGTGAGCCGCGGGTGGTCGTCGGTGCCGGTGACCGCCAAGGCGGTGAGGATGCGCGGATCGTCTTCGTCCGGGCCCTGCTTCCCGATGAGCCACAGGCGCTCGGTGACGGGATCCCAGAGGACGTTGTGCGACTGCGCGTGCAACGAGTACTCCGCGTACGTCGTCGCGTTCGGCCCCTGGGATGCGGCGTAGACCCGGACGAATCCCGAGGTCGTGTTCGTGGAGCTGACGGCGACGTTGCCGTTCGGCAGCAGCTCGATCCCGTGCAGGTTGGCGCTCGTGGGCAGGATCGTCGCCCACTGGCGGACGCCTGCGGGGTAGGAGATGACCGCCGCGAGCCCGTAGCTGGCCGTGACCACGATCCGCTGCCCGGCGGGGGTGTCTCGCAACGCGAATCCCGTGACGCGACCGAAGGCGGCGATCTCTGCGGCAGAGAACCCCAGCGCGGCGGTGGGCTGCCACTGCCACTTCACGGCCGCAGCGGTGTTCCAGTCCGTCACGGCTGGGTCGAGCGCGATGAGCCTCGGCCCGGACTGGTCGCCGGCCAGGATCCAGTAGTCCGGCTCCGGGTCCGCCGCTGCCCGGGATCCCCCCGTCGACGTCAGCCCGGTCAGCGCCAGGATCAGCGCCCCCAGCAGTGAGCCCACCGCGGTCTTTCGCATCGCCTCGTCGTCCCTTCGCCCGAGTAATGATCGAATTCGATCGATCACACCTGTTAACATGCACTATTGATCAGGCATTGGCAAGGGTTCTGCGTCGCCCCGCCCGCCCGATCCCGGACCGAAGGGGGCCACCCGTGAGCATCACGCTCCTGGCGGCCGCGTGCGTGCTCTCCGTCGTGTACGGAACCAACGCAGGTGGCACGATCGTGGCCGCCGGACTGACCGTGCGCGCGTTCGCGCCGCTCGTCGGCGTCGTCGTCCTGGGGATCGCCGTCGGAGTCGCGCCCGTCGTGTTCGGCACCGCGGTCGCCTCCACGGTCGTCGGCGACCTGATCGGGACGTCGGGGTCGGCCGGGCAGGTCGCCCTGCTCGATGCGGTGGTCGCGGCCCTCGTCACCAGCAGCGTGCTGAGCTGGGCAGGGATCCCGAGCAGTCTGACCCTGGCCCTGATCGGCGCGCTCGCCGGCGCCGGCCTGGGGGCCGGGGTGCCCGTCTCGTGGCTCCACCTGGCGATCGTTCTCCTCTTCGTGGCATGCGCGCCTGTCGCAGGCGCAGTCGTCGCCCATGCCCTGCGGCGGCGGTTCGAACGGTGGCGGACCCCGTCTGCGGCGCGGGTGTACGTGACGCGACTCCATGTCGCGTCGTTCCTCGTCCTGACCTTCGCGTTCGGCGCGAACGACGCGCAGAAGCTGCTCGCCGTGCTCTACGTCGCCACGGGCGATGTCGGCCACTTCGGGGTCGGCGAGTCGGTGCGGGCGGCCTGGTGGCAGCTGGCCGTGGTCGCCACGCTCTTCGCGGTCGGCGCCGCGGTCGGCGTACGCCGCATGGCCGGGGCGGTCAACAAGGGCGTGATCAACGCGCAGCCGCTGGACGCGGTGGTCACCGAGCTGTCCACCGCGTCGGTGATGTTCACCAGCTCCCTGTTCGGGAGCCCTGTGGGGATGTCGCAGACACTGTCGGGCTCGCTGGTCGGCGTGGGCCTTTCGAAGGGACGAGGGAGAGTGCGATGGGGATTCGCCGGAAGAAGTCTGAACGCCTGGGTGGCGACGATGCCGTCGGCGTTCGGCCTCGCCTGGTTGCTCGGAGTGCTGACCACGCTGTAGGCGGACTCCGGCGCGCCGTGCGCAACCTGACCGGGCGCTCGGACCACGACCTGACCGAGGTGCTGCTCAGCCAGGTCCAGGCGGTCGCCGCCGGCTCGGCGCTGGCCCTGTCCGTCGCTGCCGGGGAGGAGGCCGTCGCCGGCGCGCGCCGGCGGATGACGGACCTGGAGCACGATGGGGACGAGCATCGACGTCGGGCGGTCGACCTGTTGTCGCGCTCGTTCACGACCCCGATCGATCGCGAGGACCTCTTCCGGCTCTCGCGTTCGATCGACGACGTGCTCGACAACCTGCGGGACTTCGTCCGGGAGTGCGACCTGCTCGGGGTGTCGAGCGACGATCTGCTCGTCGACGTCCTGGGGGCCGTGGCCGCGGCGATCGCATCGCTGGAAGATGCCGTCCGAATGCTCGGGTCCGGTCGCGCCGAGATGCCCACCGCCGCCCTCTCGGTGCGCAAGAACGACATTCGCCAGCGGTACCAGACCGCCATGGCCGACCTGCTCTCCGGCGAGCTGACGACCTACACGCTCAGGCGCAGAGAGCTGCTGCGACGGCTCGACGTGGTGGGGCTCCGGCTCGGGGAGGCCGCGGACGCGCTCGCGGACGGAGCGGTGAAGCGCAGCCACTGAGGAGCGGACCACGGCACGACAACGAGAGGCGGAAGGGAACGACATGACAACGACGAACCGGTTGGGGCCGGCGGAGCGAACGGAGAGCTGGCACCGGCTGACCTCGACGCACTTCGACGTCCTGGTCGTGGGCGGGGGCATCACGGGCGTCGGAGCCGCACTGGACGCGGCGACGCGAGGCCTGTCCGTCGCCCTCGTCGAGGCGAGCGACCTCGCGTTCGGCACCTCCTCCCGCTCGAGCAAGCTCTTCCACGGAGGACTGCGATACCTGGAGCAGCTGAACTTCGGCCTGGTCAGGGAGGCGCTGCGCGAACGTGACCTCATGCTCCGCACGATCGCGCCTCACCTGGTCAAGCCCGTTCCCTTCCTCTATCCCCTGCAGCAGCGTGGGTGGGAGCGGCCGTACGTCGGCGCGGGACTGATGCTCTACGACGGCATGGCCGGACGCCGGACCCTGCCGCGTCATCGCCACCTCACGAGGTCACGGGCCATGGCTCTCGCTCCGGCCCTCCGGTCCGACGTACTCCGTGGCGCGGTGCTCTACCACGACGCCCAGGTGGACGACGCCCGGCACACACTGACGGTGGCCCGAACAGCCGCACATCACGGAGCGGTGGTGCGGACCTCGACCCGAGTCGTCGGCCTGACCAGCGACGGCGGGCGGGTCGCCGGCGCCCGGATCACGGACGTGGAGACGGCGGCCGAGACCGAGGTCCGTGCGCGCGCGGTCGTCAACTGCACAGGCGTCTGGACCGATGACATCCAGCGGCTCACCGACGGCCCCGTCCGGTTGAACGTGCGCCCGTCCAAGGGTGTGCACCTGGTCGTTCCGAGGGACCGGATCAGATCCGACACCGGGATGATCCTGAGGACGGCGACCTCGGTGCTCTTCGTCATCCCGTGGCACCGGCACTGGCTTGTCGGTACGACGGACACCGACGGCGCCCACGACCGAGCCAACCCTTCCGCGACCGGCCGCGACATCGACTACCTGCTCGACGAGGTCAACCGGGTCCTCGCCACCCCCCTCACCCGAGCCGACATCACCGGTGTGTACGCCGGTCTGCGGCCGTTGTTGACCGGGGACGAGACGTCCCCGAGCCGACTGTCGCGAGAGCACACCGTAGTCAGACCGACGCCGGGTCTGGTCTCGGTGGCCGGCGGCAAGTACACCACCTACCGGGTGATGGCCGCGGCCGCGATCGACGCGACCGCCGAGGACCTGCGAGTCCGCCTGCCACCGTCGATCACACACCGGGTGCCGCTGCTCGGCGCAGATGGCTACCACGCCCTCGTCAACCGGGTCGACGGACTCGCACACAGGCACGCGATCGCGCCCTGGCGAGTTCGTCGCCTGCTCGACCGCTACGGAAACCTGGTCGAGGAAGTGCTCCGGCCGACAGCCGACGACCCACGCCTGCTCGAACCCGTCGACGGTGCCGCGGACTACCTCGCCGCGGAGCTGCTGTACGGCGTCACCCACGAGGGAGCCCTGCACCTCGACGACCTGCTCTCCCGGCGGACGCACATCTCGATCGAGGTCAGGGACGGCGGCACCCGCGCGGCGAGGGCCGTCGCCCGGATCGTCGCCGATCCGTTGCGCTGGGACGCGAGCACCATCGAGGCGGAGGTCGCCAAGTACGTTGCCGGCGTCGCAGCTGCGGCAGCGGCGCACCGACAGGAGGACGACACGGCCCCGGACGCCGCACTCGGCCGCACGATCGAGCCCACCGGCGTCACCGAGCGGCGCTGACGATCACGCGTTCGCCGCCTGCTTCTCCTGCCCGCTCTGCGCTGGCTCCTCGAGCTCGGCCCGGCGCTTCAGCATGAGCGCGATGTCGATGAGCTGGTCCTCCTGGCCGCCGATCAGCTTGCGGCGTCCGGCCTCCAGCAGGATCTTCGCGCCGGAGACGCCGTAGCGCTCGGCGGCGTTGCCGGCGTGCTTGAGGAAGGAGGAGTAGACGCCGGCGTAGCCCATCATCAGCGTCATCCGGTCCAGCTGGCACTCCTCGGGCATCGCGGGCCTGATGACGTCCTCGGAGGCGTCCACGATCTGCAGGAAGTCGATGCCGGTCTCCCAGCCGAGCTTGTCGCACACGCCGACGAACGCCTCGAGCGGCGTGTTGCCGGCGCCGGCGCCGAAGCGGCGCACCGAGCCGTCGATCTGGGTCGCGCCGGCGCGGGCCGCGATGATCGTGTTCGCGACGCCGAGGCCCAGGTTCTCGTGGCCGTGGAACCCCACGTCGGCCTGGTCGCCGATCTCCGCGACCAGCGCCGCGACCCGATCGGCCGTCTGCTCCATGATCAGCGCGCCGGCAGAGTCCACGACGTACACGCACTGGCAGCCCGCGTCGACCATGGTCCGGGCCTGCCTGGCGAGCACCTCGGGCGGCTGCGTGTGACTCATCATCAGGAACCCGACCGTCTCCAGGCCGAGCTCGCGGGCCAGGCCGAAGTGCTGGATCGACACGTCGGCCTCGGTGCAGTGGGTGGCGATCCGGCAGATCTGGCCGCCGTTGTCCTGCGCCGCGCGGATGTCGTCGGTGGTACCCACGCCCGGCAGCATCAGGAACGCGATCTTCGCGCGCTTCGCGGTCTCGGCCGCGATCCGGATCAGCTCCTGCTCCCAGGTCTTCGAGAAGCCGTAGTTGAACGACGAGCCGCCGAGGCCGTCACCGTGGGTCACCTCGATGACGGGAACGCCGGACGCGTCGAGCGCCTCGACGATGTCGTGGCACTCGGTCGCGGTGAACTGGTGCCGCTTGTGGTGCGAGCCGTCACGCAGGCAGGTGTCGGTCAGGCGCAGGTCGAGCGTGCCCCACGGGCTGCGTTCATCGTCGGCGCCGTGCGTGCCGGACCAGGTGCGGGTGAGCGCGTTGACGTCTGTCATCGGGTGCCTTTCGGGTTCCGGGGTTTCGAGACGGCGCTGGCGCGCCTCCTCAACCACCGGTGGTGAGCAACGATCGGGCGATGTTCTCCCCCACCTGCGTGGCGGCGGCGGTCATGATGTCGAGGTTCCCGGCGTACGGCGGCAGGTAGTCGCCTGCGCCCTCCACCTCGACGAAGATCGACACCTTCGTCTGCCCCCGGGTGGCCGGCGACGGGTCGTCGATCTGCGGCTCCTGGAGCAGCCGGTAGCCGGGGACGTACTCCTGCACGGCCCGCTCCATCGCGCAGATCGAGGAGACGATCTGGTCGCGGTCGGCGTCGGGCGGGACGGCGCAGAAGATCGTGTCGCGCATGATCATGGGCGGCTCTGCCGGGTTGAGGATGATGATCGCCTTGCCCTCGACCGCGCCCCCGATCTCGGTCACGCCCCGCGACGTCGTGCGCGTGAACTCGTCGATGTTGGCGCGGGTCCCCGGACCGGCCGAGACCGACGAGACCGAGGCCACGATCTCGGCGTACGACACCTCGGCGGCCCGCGAGACCGCGGCCACCATCGGGATGGTGGCCTGGCCGCCGCAGGTGATCATGTTGACGTTCATCGCGCCGACGTGATCGTCGCCGTTGACCGGCGGGATCACCGCCGGGCCGACCGCGGCGGGCGTCAGGTCGACCGCGCGGATGCCGGCCTCCTCGTAGCGGGGCGCGTACTCGCGGTGCACGGACGCCGAGGTCGCCTCGAAGATCAGGTCCGGCAGCTCGTCCTGCTTGAGCAGCCAGTCGACACCCTCGTGCGTCGACTCCAGGCCCTCGTCGGCCGCCAGGCGGAGCCCCTCGCTCGAAGGGTCGACGCCGATCATCCACCGGGGATCGATGCTCCCCCCAGCTCTGGCCGAGCGGAGCAGCTTGTACATCAGGTCGGTCCCGATGTTGCCCGGACCGACGATGGCGGCCGTCAGCTTTGACATCTGATCACTCCTCGCGGATCAGTCGGTGAAGGTGACGCTCAGCGGCTCGAAGCCACTGATGGTGGCGACGACCCGGTCACCCGGGCCGAACGGCACGAACGGGCCCAGGGCCCCGGACAGGATCAGGTGGCCGGCCCGCAGCGGGTCGCCGTACCGCTGGGCCTGGACGGCGAGCCAGCGCAGCGCCTCGAGCGGGTCGCCGAGGCAGGCGGCGCCGGTGCCGGTCGAGCGCTCCTCGCCGTTGACGGTCAGCGTCATCGCGACGTCGCGCGGCTCCAGCTCCTCCAGCGTGCGGCCGTCGGTGCCGACCACGAAGAGCCCGCTGGAGGCGTTGTCGGCGACGGTGTCGGTGAAGCCGATCGCCCAGTCCGCGATGCGCGAGTCGACGATCTCGAGCGCCGGGAGGGCGATGTCGACGGCGTCGCGGACCACGTCGAGCGTGATCTCGGCGTCGTCGATGTCGCGAGACAGCACGAACGCGACCTCCCCCTCCACCCGCGGCTGCAGCAGCGTGCGCATCGAGATCGGGTCGTCGGCGCTGACGTCCATGTCGCTGAGCAGGTAGCCGAAGTCGGGCTGGTCGACGCCGAGCTGCGTCTGCACGGCCTCCGAGGTCGCGCCGATCTTGCGGCCGACGACGGTGGCGCCCGTCGCCAGGCGCGCCCGGACGAGCCCCTGCTGGACGGCGTACGCCGCCGCGACGTCGTCGGTGCCGATGAGGTCGCGAACCGGCGCGCACGGCACCCGCGTCGCCTGCGCCTCCGAGAGTCGCGCGGCAGCAGCCGAGACAGCATCCTGGGTGGTCACGGGTCGATAGTAGAACCTGTTACAGTTTCTGGCCATGACGACCCCCCTCCCCGCGTCGCTTCCGGCGAGCGTCGACGTCGTGGTCGTCGGCGCGGGTGGCGCCGGCATGACCGCGGCGCTCGCGGCGAGCGCGCACGGCCTCGAGACCGTGCTGATCGAGAGGAGCGCCTACTTCGGCGGGTCGACGGCGCGCAGCGGCGGCGGCGTCTGGATCCCCAACAACTACGCGCTGAGGGACGCCGGCCAGGGCGACGACCCCGAGCTGTCGCGGACCTACCTCGACTCGATCGTCGGCGACGTCGTGCCGAAGGTGCGACGCGACACCTACCTCGAGCGCGGACCCGAGGTGCTCGACTTCGTCCGCGACCACACGCCCCTGCGCTTCACGTGGGTGCCGCAGTACGCCGACTACCACCCCGAGGCGCCCGGCGGTCGCCCCGCAGGCCGTTCGTGCGAGCCGGTCCCGATGGACGCGCGGTTCCTCGGCGACGAGCTCGACCGGCTGCACCCGCAGTACACCAAGGCACCGGCCAACATGATCGTGACCCAGGCCGACTTCCGGAAGATCAGCCTCGGCCTGCGCACCCTGCGGGGCCCGGTGACGATGGCCAGGATCCTCCTGCGCCGGATGGTCTCGCTGCTGCGGGGCCGGAGGATGTACGCGATGGGCAACGCGATCGCGATCGGTCTGCGCAAGGGGCTCGTCGACGCGGGCGTGCCCGTGCACTACGACACCGAGCTCACCGACCTCGTGATCGAGGACGGCCGCGTCGTCGGCGTACGCGTCCGGCACGACGGGCAGGAGCACGTGGTCCGCGCGCGCCGGGGCGTGGTCCTCGGCAGCGGCGGCTTCGAGCGCAACCTCGAGATGCGGGAGAAGTACCAGCCGCAGCCGACGTCGGTCGACTGGACGACGGGGTCTCAGTTCAACACCGGCGGCGGCATCCTCGCCGGCATCGCCGCCGGCGCGCAGACGGACCTGATGGACGACTCGTGGTGGGGCCCGACGATCCCGCTCCCGTCGGGACCGTGGTTCGCGCTGGCCGAGCGCAACCTGCCCGGCTCGATCATCGTCAACCAGGCCGGCGAGCGGTACATGAACGAGGCCCTGCCGTACGTCGAGGCCGTGCACGCCATGTACGACGGCGAGGCCACCGGCATCGGCCACGTGCCGAGCTGGATGATCGTCGACCAGCGCTATCGCAACCGCTACATCTTCGCCGGCCTCTTCCCGCGCCAGCCCTTCCCGGGCCGGTGGTACGAGTACGGCACGATTCGCAAGGCGTCGACCATCGAGGCGCTCGCCGAGGAGATCGACGTCCCGCCCGGCGCCCTGCGCGCCACCGTCGACCGGTTCAACGGCTTCGCCCACACCGGCGTCGACGAGGACTTCCACCGCGGCGAGAGTGCCTACGACAAGTACTACTCCGACCCCACGGTGAAGCCGAACCCGTCACTGCACGTCATCGACGAGGGCCCCTTCTATGCGGTCAAGATCGTGCCCGGAGACCTCGGGACCAAGGGCGGCCTGGCCACCGACGAGGGTGCGCGGGTGCTGCGCCCGGACGGCTCACCGATCCCCGGCCTCTACGCCGCCGGCAACTGCTCCTCTGCCGTCATGGGCCACACCTACGCCGGCCCAGGGGCGACCATCGGCCCGGCCCTGACCTTCGGCTACCTTGCCGCCGAGACCATCGCCGCCGGTGGTTGAGGAGGGACGAAGTCCCGTCTCGAAACCACCACCAGCCCGACAGGAGACCTGATGCCCATCGACCCCGCCGTCGCGATCGGCGCCGAGCTCGGCTCGGTCGACTTCTCGTGGACCGAGAGCGACGTGCTGCTCTACCACCTGGCCCTGGGCGCCACGGATCTCTCGTACACCCTGGAGACCGCCGGTCTCCAGGTGCTGCCGTCCTTCGGCGTCGTCGCGCCGACGTTCCACGCCAGCGACCCGCCGCCGCTCGACCTGCCGGGGTGCGACATCAACCTCGCCCAGGTCGTGCACGGGTCGCAGTCGATCTCCGTGGCCGGGCCGGTCCCCCCGTCCGGTTCGGCCACGGTCACCACGCGGATCAGCGAGATCTGGGACAAGGGCAAGGCTGCGGTCATCTGGCAGGAGGGCACCGCCACCACACCGAGCGGGGAGCGCCTGTGGACCACGCGCTCGTCGATCTTCGTGCGCGGGGAGGGCGGCTGGGGCGGGGACCGGGGCTCCGCCGAGCCCGTCGAGCCGCCCGACCGCACGCCCGACGCGGACACGACGTACGACGTGTGGCCCCAGCAGGCGCTGCTCTACCGCCTGTGCGGTGACCGCAATCCGCTGCACGCGGACCCGGAGTTCGCGAAGGCGGCCGGCTTCCCCGCGCCGATCCTGCACGGCCTGTGCACCTACGGGATCGTGCTGCGCACCCTCACCGACGAGCTGCTCGGCGGCGACGCGGCCACGGTCGCCGGGTTCGGGGTGAAGTTCGCCGGCGTGGTCTTCCCCGGCGAGACGATCCGCGTCCGGGGCTGGCGCGAGGGCGACCGCGTCGTCGGCTCCGCCGCCGTCGCCGGCGGCGAACGCGATGGGGCCCCCGTGCTCGGAGACGTGGTGCTCACCCTCGCGTGAGGACCCACGGCCGATCCGTGCGCGCGTGGTCGAGCGCCCACTCGAGCGCGCGGTCGGCGACGGCCTCCCAGCCGGGGGCGGCACAGGTCCAGTGGTCGCGCCCTTCGAGCTCGACGTACTCGGTGAGCGCGGGAGACTTCTTGTAGTGCTTGGCGTTCGACCTGTTCACCGACGGCGGCATGATGTGGTCCTGCTCGCCGCCGATGAAGAGCAGCGGTGCCCGGTCGGCGTCGTAGTCGACCCAGGTGTCCTGGTGGCCGGGCTTGAAGTTCGCGAAGAGGCCGAACTCCCAGATCCAGTGGCCGGGGGCGCCGATCGCGTAGCGCTCCCAGGCCTTCCTCGACTCCTCCTCGGTGAGGGTGTTGGCGAAGGCGTAGTGGAACTCCTCTGCGGTGAAGGCGACCGCCCTGTGCCGGTTGGCGGGGTTCTTGAGAGCCGGGAACAGCGACTTCACCTGGGAGATCGGGTTGACCCGCACGCCCTCGGTCGGCGCGGAGTCGATGACCACACCGACCGAGCCGAGTCCGCGCGCCAGCAGCAGCTGGGTCAGCGTGCCGCCGAAGGAGTGGCCGATGATGATCGGCGGTGTCGCCACCGACTCGACGACCGCGGCGAGGTGGTCGACGGTCTCGGGGACGGTGAGCTCGGCGATGACCTCGGGATGCTCCCGCAGGGCCTCGACCTCGACCTCGAAGCCGGGGTACGCGGGGGCGAGGACGGTGAAGCCCTTGCGCTGGTAGTGCGACACCCAGCCCTCCCAGCTGCGTGGCGTCATCCAGAGGCCGTGGACGAGGACGATGGTGTCCGGACGGTCGGTCATGGTGTCTCCCTCGGTGTGGTGTTCGGCTGTCGGTCAGCCGTCGATGAAGGCGAGCAGGTCCGCGTGCAGCCGGTCGCGGTCGGTGTCGGGGAGCGCGTGGCCGCTGCCCTCGTAGACGTGGAGCTCCGCCCCGTCGACGAGCCGCGCCGACCGCTCCCCTCCCACCTCGAACGGGACGATCTGGTCGTCGTCGCCGCGGATCACGAGGGTCGGGACGTCGATCTTCTCGAGGTCCGGGCGGAAGTCGGTCGCCGAGAACGCCGCGATGCACTCGTACGCCGCGCGGTGGCCACACGCCATCGACTGCAGCCAGAACGCGTCCCGGAAGCCCTGCGCGACGTCCCCGCGACGGTTGTGCCCGAAGAACGGACCGTCGGCCAGGTCGCGGTAGAGCTGCGACCTGTTGGCCCGCTCCCCCGCCCGGATGCCGTCGAAGACGTCGATCGGCAGGCCCTCCGGGTTGTCATCGGCGCGCAGCATCAGCGGCGGGACCGCGCTGACCAGCACCAGGCGCGCGACCCGGGCGGTGCCGTGGCGTCCGACGTAGTGCACGATCTCGCCACCACCGGTCGAGTGCCCGACGAGCGTGAGGTCGGACAGGTCCAGCTTCGCGATCAGGGAGGCGAGGTCGTCGGCGTAGGTGTCCATCTCGTTGCCGTGCCAGGTCTGGCTGGAGCGGCCGTGCCCGCGGCGGTCGTGGGCGATGACGCGGTGACCGTGCCCGGCGAGGAAGAGCGCGGTCGCCTCCCAGGCGTCGGAGTTCAGCGGCCATCCGTGGCTGAGGACGACCGGGGAGCCGTCCGTCCCGAGGTCCTTGTAGAAGATCTGTGCGCCGTCGTCGGCGGTGATGTGTGGCATGTCTCGAACGCTGCCAGTGGCGCCGCGCTCCCGGTATCGGACGACTGACGTAGATGTCCTACGTCGGCTCCGGTACGACGTCGCGCAGCTGCGCCCGGGCCGTGACCCCGAGCTTCGGGAACGCGTGGTAGAGGTGCGTCGAGACCGTGCGCGGCGACAGGTAGAGCGCGGCGGCGATCTCCGGGTTCGTCATCCCCGTCGCCGCCAGCCGCACGACCTGTCGCTCCTGGCCGGTGAGACCGGCCCACGCCGACGGCTCGGCCACGGCGGTCGCGACCCCGGCGGCCCGCAGCTCGGCGCGGGCGAGCTCGGCCCAGACCCGAGTGGCGAGGCGACTGAAGGTCTCCAGCGCAGGCTGCAGCTGGGCCCGGGCGTCGGTCGGCCGGTGGCGGCGGCGCAGCCACGCGCCGTACTCGAGCTGGGCGTTGGCCAGCTCGAACGGCCAGCGGGCGGCGTCCGGGTCGTGGACCGCCTCGAGGTGCCACGGCTCCGCGTCCTCGCCGGCAGCGAGCGCGCGCGCCCGCGCCAGCTGCAGCCGGTGGTAGGGCCGCGGGTCCGGCAGTCGGCGCCGCGCGACCTCCAGCACGCGGCCCAGGTGCTCGACGGCGCCGGCGCGCAGGGCGGCGCTCGCGTAGGTGCCCAGCTCGCGATAGCAGATGTGCGGGTGTCGGGGCTCGCCGTCCTCGTGGAAGATCCAGCTCACCTCGCGCCACGCACCCTGGACGTCGTGCTCGGCGAGGCGCAGCCACGACATCGTGACCCGCACCGTCACCTCGAGCGCGAGCGCCTCGCCGGCCGGGATCTCGAGCAGCACGCGGTCACACAGCTCCCGTGCGCGCTCGGCGTCGCCCCGGATGCCGGCCACGCGCGCCTGCAGCTCGTAGCCGTCTACCACGGCATACGACTGGTTGCGCGCCTCGGCGATGTCCTGGACCAGCCGGCCGGCCTGCTCGACGGCGTCGTAGTCGCCGACGGCGAACTGGACGAGAGCCAGCGCGATGAGCGTCTGCGTCATCTCCCCCGGCTGGTCGGCCCGCCGCTTGATCTCGAGCGACCGGCTCAACCGCTCCAGGGCGACCGCCGGCTCGTCGAGCAGCCACGCCGCGGCACCCAGCAGCATCTCGTGCGTCCCCGTGACCTCCGCGGGGTAGTCGGGCACCGGGGCCTCGCGGACCAGCTCCAGCACGTCCGCGGGACGCGAGGTCGGGTCGATCTGCAGCCGGATCCACGCCCGGGCGGCCGGCACGATCGCCGGGAACGCGCTCTCGGAGCCATCCATCGCGCGTTCGTAGACCTCCAGCCACTCCGCGACCTCCCCGGGGTCCCAGCCGGCGCGGTAGCTCAGGACCGCCAGCGTGGTCAGGGAGCTCCAGCCCCAGAAGGGATCGGTGTCCTTCAGCTGCTCGAGGACCTCGACCAGCGCCCGCCGGGCAGCACCGGAGCGATCGGTCTGCGCGAGTGCGTACGCCGCGACGTGCGCGGCGCGCAGCCGGATCGACGGGTCCTCGCTCTCGAGGCGCAGCCGGGTCCCGGTCTCGGCGGCCCACTCGAAGCTGCCGGAGACCGAGCCGATCTGGACGGCGTGCAGCACACGCTCCTCGCGACTCACGCGGTCGACGCTGAGCTCCGATGCCCGCACCATCAGTCGGGTGGCCTCCGCGCTCGCACCTCGTCGTAGTGCGAGCTCGGACGCGAGGGCCAGCGCCCCGGCCACGTCCTCGTCCGGCACGACGGTGGCTTCGGCGCGGTGGCGGGCCTGGCGCTCGGGATCGTCGTCGTACGCCGCCGCGAGCTGCGTGTGCGCGGCTCGGCGCGCCGCCGCGGAGGCGCGCGACGTGGCCGCCGCCCGCACCAGCGGGTGCCGGAACCGCACCACGTGGCCGGCCACGGTCACCAGGCCGGCCGACTCGGCCGGCGTCAGGGCGTCGAGCAGCTCGTCCGGGTCGACCGCCCGCCCAGCACGCGCAGGTCACCGTCCCCTGCGGCGGCGAGGAGCAGCACCCGCCGGGTTGCTGCCGGCAACCGGGCGAGCTGCTCGCCGAAGGCCGTCTCCACGCTCGACGGGACCGCCTCGATCCCCGCACCGGCCGCCGCGCGCCCGAGCTCCAGCAGGGCCAACGGGTTGCCCGCCGCCCGGTCGAGGACCGAGGGCAGCGCCAGCACATCGAGCTGGAGCCCGGCACGGCGCAGGAGCGCCCTCGCGTCGGCGTCCGCGAGGGGTGGCAATCTCACCTGCGGGTGCCGACGCAGCGGCTCCGGCGGCACGTCGCCGCGAACCGCAACGAGCACCGAGGCGTGCGATCCCGTCAGGCGGTGGGCGAGGAAGCCGAGCACCGACAGCGAGCTCTCGTCGCACCACTGCGTGTCGTCGACGATCAGCACCAGTGGCTGTGCCTCGCTCGTCCGCTCCAGCCAGCCGAGTGCCTCCAGGCGGAGCCGGAGGGGGTCGACGGCCACGGGTCGCGCCGCGGTGGGCAGGACGAGATCGAGGACTTTCTCGGCTCCCGGCGCCACGGAGAGCAGGTCGACCAGCATCCCGAACGCCAGGTCCCGGTCGCTGTCGTGGCAGGTGAACGGCAGCACGAGCCGGCCCTCCGCCGCGCACGCCCGCGCGGCGACCGACAGCACCGACGTCTTCCCGGCTCCCGGGATGCCCGTGACGACGGCCGTTCGGCTTCCGGAGTCGAGCAGGTCGCGCAGCATGCCGAGGGTGACGTCGCGGCCGACGAGCCCGTCCAGCTCCCCTGCCCAGAACCCGCTCCCGCCCCGGCTCACGGGAGCAGCCTAGGGCGGAGAACGTCGTCGTGGGAGCGCTCTCAGCGCTCGGCCGGGCGCCGCAGCCTCTCGCGGACCCAGGACGGCGGCGGGTTGGTGCGGTGCTCGTCGCCGACGAAGACGGTCGGCACGGTCTCGTTGCCGTCGTTCACGGAGCGGACCCGTGCGGCGGCCGCCGGGTCGCGATGGATGTTGACCCACACGGCGCGCCCGCCGGACCGGCCGAGCGCGAGCCGCATCCGGACACAGAACGTGCATCCCGGGCGCCAGTAGACGATCGGGACGCCGCGCGCCTCGGCCGCAGCACGCCCGGCGGCGTCGCCCGGCGACCGCGGGAACGCGACCGGCGTCACCGTCACGAGCAGCACCACGGCGGCCACCACCAGGACGACGACGCTGATCACGAGGGCCTCCGCCCCACGACGTACAGCCGGTTGCTCGTCTCGCCCCGGTGCTCCAGCGCGCCGCGGCGGTACCACTCGACGTCGGCCAGCCCGGCGGAGCGCACGAGATCGACCACGTCCTCGTGCTCGTGGTAGACGAAGTCGAGATCGATCGGTACGTCGAACCAGCTGTCGTGGTGCCGCACCTCCGCGCCGGCGTGCAGCGCGATCACGAGCCAGCCGCCCGGGGCGAGCGGCCGGGCGAGCGCCTCGACGGCGGCGGGCAGCTCGGAGGCCGCCAGGTGAATGAGCGAGTACCACGCCAGCACCGCCGACCAGCCGGGTGCCGTCGTCGGCCGCATCAGGCGGCGCAGGTCGCCCACCTCGTAGGAGCCGTCGGGGAACCGCCGGCGCGCCTCCTCGACCATCCCGGGCGACAGGTCGACGCCGGTCGCGTCGGCGCCCGCCTCGGCGAGGTACGCCGTGACGTGGCCGGGGCCGCACCCGACCTCGACGACCGGGCCGCCGTCGGCGTGCGCCGCGACCCGGTCGAGCAGCCAGGTCTCGAACGGCAGCCGGCGCAGCTCCTCGGCGAGGTGGTCGGCGTACGGCCCTGCGACCGCGTCGTACGACGAGCGCACGCGGGCGTCGCGCGCCTCGGCGCCGGCGACGAGCACGCTGTCGCGGTCGACCTCCGGCGCCGCCGGCGCCGCGGCTGCCTCGGCGGGCTGGTCGCCCAGCAGGTGCACCCAGCGGCTGTCGCGGTCGCCCGCGCGGCGCGGCAGCTCGCGGACCAGGCCACGCTCGGCCATCCCGCGCAGCGTCTGCTCGACCGCGCCGCGGTCGGCGAAGCCGTGCAGCCGCTCGGTGCGAGTCCGCAGCTCGCCGGGAGCCTGCGGGCCACGGAGCAGCAGCACGGTGACGAGCGCGCGCTCGTCGTCGCCGAGGTCGAGCGCCTCGTCGAGGGTCTGGTGGTACTTCAGCGTCCGCCGCCCGGTGTCGGACCAGACGATGCGCAGCAGCCCGCGGTCCTTGAGGCGACGGCCGGCTCGGTCGACGGTCTGCTCGTCGTAGTCGGCCACGGGCTCGCGGCTGTTGGACTGGTTGCAGGCGGTCCGCAGCGCGTTGAGCGTCATCGGGTAGGACGCGGGGACGGTCGCCTGCTTCTCCAGGAGGCTGCCGAGGACACGCTGCTCCTCGGCGTCGAGCTGTGGGAGGTCGGTCACGGGTCCGACCGTACCGACCCCGTCGCCAGCGGCAGGAAGATCTCGTCGACGATCTCCACCAGCACTGCGTCCGGCACCGGTCCGAGACGCATCAGCGCCTCGTGGCGGAAGAGGTCGAAGGCGACGTCGACCACCCGTGGGGGCAGGGTGGCGGCGATCTCGCCTCGTGCGACGGCCTGCTCGACGACGACGTCCAGCACCGTGGGCCCGTCGTGGAGCACCAGCCTGCGGAGGTCGTACGGCGTGGTCCCCGTCTCCTGGAAGTAGCCGCCGAGGAACGAGATCGTCAGCGCCATCAGGCCGATGCGCTTCTCGTTGGTGTGGCGCAGGATCGCGAGCATGTCCTCGCGCAGCGAGCCGGTGTTCGGCGGCCTGGCCTTGTCGCGCCGCCCCACGTGGGTGATCGCGGCTTCGGCGAGTGCGGGCTTGGTCGCCCAGCGGCGGTAGACGACGCTCCGGCTGGTGCTCGCCCGTTGCGCCACCGCGTCGAAGGTGAGCGCGCCGTACCCGTGCTCGGCCAGCTCGGCCCAGGCCGCCTCCAGCAGCGCGGCCTCGAGCTCCGCACCCCGACGGCGCCGCTGGGGACCGTCTCCATCAAGGTCCATTTGCGTATCTTAGCGCCGATGCCTAGGCTGCTCGACAAGAAACGTCCACGTATCTAATCAGGGGGCAGCATGACGCAGAGCACCACGACGGTGGCGCCGGAAGCGACGCTCGACCCGGAGCTCAAGCGCATCGCCGGCGCCGTGATCACCGGGGCGGTCGCCGTCATCCTCGACACCACCATCGTCGGCGTCGCGCTGCACGAGCTCGGTGCCGCGCTCGACGCCTCGGTCGAGACCGTCCAGTGGGTCAGCACGGCGTACCTGCTCGCGATGTTCGTGAGCATCCCGGTCTCCGGCTGGGCACAGAACCGGCTCGGCGCCAAGCGGCTGTGGCTGCTCGCGCTGACGGTCTTTCTCGCCGGCTCGGTGCTGTGCGCCTGCGCGTGGAGCGTGGAGAGCCTGATCGCGTTCCGCGTGGTCCAGGGACTGGGTGGTGGCGTGATGATGCCGCTGATGACGACGATCCTGATGCAGGCGGCACATGGCCGGAACCTCGGCCGGCTGATGGCCGCCGTCAGCCTGCCCGCCGCGCTCGGTCCGATCCTGGGCCCGGTCGTCGGCGGGCTCATCCTCGGCGGCCTCTCGTGGCAGTGGCTCTTCCTGGTCAACGTGCCGTTCTGCGCCGTCGGCCTGGCCCTGGCCGTGCGACTCCTCCCCGCCGACGGTCCGGGGCGCCGGGTCAGGCTCGACCTCCCGGGGCTGCTGCTGGTCTCCCCCGGAGTCGTCGCCGTGATCTACGGGCTCTCGAACGTCGGCGGCAACGGTGGCTTCGGCCGCGCCGACGTCCTCGTCCCGCTCGCGGTCGGGCTCGTGCTGCTCGCGGCATTCGCGGTCTGGGGCCTGCGCCGTGGGTCGAGGGCGCTCATCGACGTACGCCTGCTCAGGCACCGACCGCTCACCGTCTCCGCCGTGCTGCTCTTCCTCACCGGAGCCGCGCTCTACGGCGCCATGCTGCTGCTCCCCCTCTACTGGCAGACCGTCCGCGGCCAGGACGCCCTCGGCGCCGGCCTGCTGCTGATCCCGCAGGGCGTGGGCGCCCTGGCCTCGCGGGCGCTGGCCGGACGGCTCACCGACTCGATCGGCGGTCGCTGGGTCGCGGTCGTCGGCTTCGCCGTGCTCGCGGTCGCGACGCTCCCGTTCGCGTACGCCGACTCCACGACGCCCACGTGGTGGCTGCTGCTGGCCCTGCTCGCCCGCGGTCTCGGCTTCGGCGCGGTGGTCATCCCGCTGATGACGCTGGCCTACCAGGGCCTCGCTCGCGACGAGATGCCCGACGCCAGCATCGTGACCCGGGTCGCGATGCAGATCGGCGGCTCCTTCGGCACCGCCCTGCTCGCCGTGGTCGTCGCCGGCGCGGGCGGCTTCGACCGGGCCTTCTGGTGGTCGATCGGCCTCACGGTGGCCGCCGCCGGGCTGTCGTTCCTGGTCCCGGCGAGGCCGCCTACGCCCGCCCCTGCGCGACCGTCGTGACCCGACCGTGCTCCGGGTCCCACCGACGCAGCGTGGTCAGCGTCAGCTCGACGTCGGCGTACCCGAGGACGTCGACCGCCCGCTGCGCGTCGGCACGCGCGACCCGCCGCGCGAGCGTGACGTGGGGCAGCCAGCCCACGTGCTGACGATCGGGCACCTGCACGCGCACGGCGAGCACGCGGCGTACGACGTCGTCGTCGAGGTCGACCGCTCGCGCGATCGTGAGCCGCTCACCGCCGAGCAGCAGCAGTCCGGCCGCGCGGGCACGCACGGGGAGCAGGCTGCCGAGCCGGGCGTGGGCGACGTCGATCGCCGCGTCCGGGAGATCCGGCGCGGAGACGACGCCGACGTGCGGGGTGTTGGCCGGACCCGTGTGGTCGAGCATCGACGGCAGGTCGGCGTCGCGCAGCGCCTGCCAGTCGCGAAGCACCGCGTCGCGACCCGCGTCGTCGGGCACCAGCTCGAGTGCGTGGAGCATCGGCACCACTCCATTGTCCGCGGCCGTGGTTGCCGCGTCCGGGGTGGCCGGTGGTCCACAATGTCCCCGTGACGGACGCCGCGCGCCCTGGCGCGCTGACCTCGGTCCCCGCCGAGATGCTGCAGGTCGGCGCGGACCTCGACCTGCAGCGCGTGCTCCAGAGCGTCACCGACACCGGCACCCGCCTCAGCGGCGCCCGCTTCGGAGCGTTCTTCTACAACGCCGTGGACACCGACGGCGAGATGTACCGGCTGCACGTGGTCTCCGGCGCGGAGGCGGCGTCGTTCGCGAAGATGCCGTCGCCGCGGATCACTGAGCTCTTCGAGCCGACCTTCAGCGGCGAGCACACCGTTCGGGTCGACGACCTCGTCGAGGGCCCCTACCGCGGCCACATGCCGCGCGGGCACCTGCCGGTGCGGTCCTACCTCGCGACGCCGGTGATCGGTCGCGACGGCACGGTGATCGGGTCGCTCCTCTTCGGTCACCAGGAGCCGGGCATGTTCGACGAGCGCACCGAGGAGATCGTCGGCGCCGTCGCCGCACAGGCGGCGATCGCGGTCGAGAACGCCCAGCTCTTCGAGCAGGAGCAGGCCGCCCGGCGCGACGCCGAGGATGCCCGGGAGCAGCTGCGTCGCCACGTCGCGGAGCTCACCGAGGCATCGCTGACGCTCCAGCGCTCGCTGCTTCCGGCCGACCTCCCGGACGTCCCGGGGGTGACCACGGCGGTCCGCTACCTCCCCGCGGTCGCCCACGCCGAGGTCGGTGGTGACTGGTACGACGTGATCGCGACCGGCGAGACCGCCGTGACGCTGGCGATCGGCGACGTCCAGGGCCACAACATGCAGGCTGCCGCGGAGATGGGCCGCCTCCGCACGACGCTGCGTGCCTACCTCGCCGAGGGCCACTCGCCGGCCGAGGCGCTCGCCCGGACCAACAAGCTCACCACCAGCGACTCCGAGGCGCTGCTCGCGACCTGCTGCCTGATCAGCGTCGACCTGCGCTCCGGCGAGGGGGTGATCGTGCGCGCCGGGCACCCGCTGCCGATGCTCCACCGCGCGGACGGCACGGTCGTCGAGCTCGGCGCGCTCGAGGACTCACCCCTCGGTCTCTTCCCCGACGAGACGTGGAAGGAGGAGCGGATCCGCCTGTGCCACGGCGACCGCATCGTCCTCTACACCGACGGCCTCGTCGACCTGCGCGGCACCGACATGGCCGAGCGGATCTGGGACCTCGCCACCGTCGTCGAGGGCGTCGCGCGGCTGACGCCGGAGGAGGCGGCCGACGAGATCCTCCGCAACCTCGGCCGACGCGACGAGGACGACGTCGCCCTCGTCGTCTGCGACATCACGCCGCTCGACCACCTCGTCACGGTCGACGCACCCGAGAAGGTCCGCCTGGCCAGGTCGCTGACCGCCGACCAGCTCGAGATCTGGTCGCTCCCCGAGCTGGCTCCTCCGGTGATGCTCGTCGTCACCGAGCTCGTCACCAACACCCTGCAGCACGGCGGCGGGGTGGCCGACCTCGTGCTCCGGCGTACCGGGTCGGGCGTCCGCATCGAGGTCACGGACTCCGACCTCGACGGGCCCGCCCTGGTCGCGGCGGACCCCGACGCCGAGGGCCAGCGCGGGATCCTGCTCGTCGACGCGATGGTGCGCGAGTGGGGCGTCGACGTCCACTCGTCGGGCAAGACGGTATGGGCGGAGCTCGATCCCCGCTAGCCGAGGTCGAACCCGTCCAGCGCCCCGCTGTCGAGCATCGCCTGCCAGATCTCGTCCCGATGCAGGTCGAGCGCCTTCGGCGCGTAGTGCTTGCGGTCCTTCCAGACCGGGACCTCGCCGGTCATCGGATCGCACACCGGGGCGGCGGGGCACATGATCGGGTTGACGTTGACCGTGAAGACTCCCGGGTCCGTCGCGGCCGCGGCCTGGTAGAAGCCGTCGGTCGGCGGCGACTCGATCGGCACCGGCACCCGGCACTGCGCGAGGTCGGTCGCGCTGGCGAGGCAGTCGAGGGGCGGGTCCTGGTCCCAGGGCACGCCGAGCATGCTGTCGATGATCAGCGCCCGCGCTCCCGCGCCGTGCACGGCCGTCAGCGTGTCGTCGATCGTGCGCACCAACCGCTGCTCGAGGGTCTCCCCCGGCACCTTGTCGACGCTCAGCAGGTGGTCACGCCAGGCATCGGTGTCGCGGGCGATCTGCGACAGGATCACCAGGTCGACGTCGGTGTTCGGGATGACGTCGTCGAAGGTCTCCTCGCGGATCTCGGCGCAGCGCCGCTGGGCCGACCTGCTGTCGAAGGCGTTGTAGACGCCGAGCTGCCACGGACAGCCCTCCTGGAGGCTGACCGAGAGCTTGAACCCGTGCAGCCGGGCGAGCTTCGCGAGCGTCGGGGCGATCATCCGCGCGTGCGAGTCGCCGACGAGCATGACGTGCGGGCCGTCGCCGTCCACGATGACGCAGTTGTCGGCGTCGTTGAGCGTGCACGCGGTGTCGTCGGCGCCGCGGTCCTCGACGTACTCCTCCCAGTCGACGTCGCTCGGCACCGGACCCTCCCGGTTGGCGGCCGAGCCGGTGACAGCCGCGCCGGCGGAGGCCAGCGCCGGGCGGTGCTCGGAGCGGAGCAGGTCGGGCACCACGGTGACCGCCACCAGCACGCTCAGCGCGACGCCCACCGCGACGGTCGGCCACGTGATCGGCTGCAGCAGCGGCGCGCGCCGGATCGGCATCTCGAGGACGGCGTACGACAGCGCCGCCAGCGCCGTCGCGACGACCCCCGCGAACCCGACCAGAGCCAGCGGGTCGAGGTCCATGAGCTCGCCGAAGAGGATGATCACCGGCCAGTGCCAGAGGTAGGTGCCGTAGGAGATCTTGCCGAGGTACGCCGGGGTCGGCCGCGCCAGTGCGCGCGCCAGCAGGCCGTCGTCGGATCCCATCAGGCCGAGGATCAGCGACACCGACACGACGGTCGCGAGGAGACCGCGCCACGACGGCGTGACGTCGACGAGCCCGGACGCGACCACGAGGAGACAGGCCAGGGAGACGACCGCGACCATGCCGATGCCGCGTCCGCGTGGTCGGAACCGGGACCGGAGGAGCAGGGCGGCCAGCACGCCCGCCAGGAGCTGGTAGAGCCGGGCGCCGGTGCCGTAGTAGGCCTGGTCGGCGTCGACGGCGGCCCACACGAGCTGGGCCGCGACCGAGGCTCCGAACAGCACCGCGATGCCCACCAGCGTCGCTCGGCGCCACCGGCGGTCGAGCCACGCGAGCGCGAGCAGCACCAGTGGGAACGCCACGTAGAACTGCTCCTCGATCGACAGCGACCAGAAGTGCAGGAACGGGCTCTGGTCGACGCCGTCGGCCGCGAAGTAGTCGTTGCTCTGCGACAGGAACCGCCAGTTGGAGAAGTAGAGCAGCGCGCTCTGGGCGTCGCCGACGAGTGGGAGCCGGCGCACGACCGACAGCACGAGCACCGACGCCGCGGACGTGGCCGCCACCACGACGACGGCGGCCGGCAGCAGCCGGCGCACCCGCCGCGCGTAGAACCGGCCGACCCGGATCGTGCCGGTGCGACCGATCTCCTCGAGCAGGATGCTGGAGACCAGGAAGCCGGAGAGCACGAAGAAGAGGTCGACCCCGACGAACCCGCCCGACACGGCACCCACCCCGCAGTGGAAGACCAGCACCAGGTAGACCGCGATCGTGCGCACGCCGTCGAGGGAGGCGTGGTGGCCCCAGCCCGTGCGGCCCTGCCGATCCTGCTCCGCGGCTGCGGGGGCAGGAGCAGGCGCAGCGGGAGCGGAGGTCACAGACATCACCGAGAACCCTAGGCGCGCGACCCGACGCGTCGGAATCCGACACGGCGGTGAGCCGCGCTACATCGTCAGACGGACAGCACGAGCCCGCTCGTCGGCACGCCCGTGCCGGCCGTGACGAGCACGTGCTGGACGTCGTCGACCGGGTTGACCGACGTGCCGCGCACCTGCCGCACGCCCTCGGCGATGCCGTTCATGCCGTGGATGTACGCCTCGCCGAGCTGACCACCGTGGGTGTTGAGCGGCAGCTTGCCGCCGATCTCGATCGCCCCGTCGGCGACGAACCCCGGCGCCTCGCCGCGACCGCAGAAGCCGAGCTCCTCGAGCTGCATGAGCACGTACGGCGTGAAGTGGTCGTAGAGGATCGCCATCTGCATGTCGTCGGGGCCGAGCCCGGACTGCCGCCACAGCTCGCGGCCGACCACGCCCATCTCGGGGATGCCGATGTCCTCGCGGTAGTACGACGTCATCACGAACTGGTCGACGCCGCTCCCCTGGGCGGCCGCCGAGATGTACGCCGGCCGCTGCGCCAGGTCGCGCGCCCGCTCCGCGGAGACGACGACCAGCGCCACCGCGCCGTCGCTCTCCTGGCAGCAGTCGAGGAGGTGCAGCGGGTCGACGATCATCCGTGAGGCCTGGTGGTCCTCGAGGGTGATCGGCCTCTCGTGGAAGAACGCGTGCGGGTTGGTCGCGGCGTGCCGCCGGTCGGCGACCGCCACGCGCCCGAAGTCCTCCGAGGTCGCGGCGTACTCGTGCATGTAGCGGCGTGCCTGCATGGCGACCGTCGCCGCGGGCGTGCCGAGGCCCATCGGGTAGGTCCAGGCGTTGTCGAGGCCGTTGGTGTTGACCTGGGAGGCGGCCGCCACCGAGACCTGTCCGAAGCGGCTCCCCGATCGCTCGTTGAAGCCGCGGTAGGCGACCACGCAGTCGGCGACGCCGGTCGCGACGGCCATCGCGGCCTGCTGCACGGTCGCGCAGGCACCGCCGCCACCGAAGTTGATGCGGCTGAAGAAGCGCAGCTCCCCGCAGCCCAGCTCGCGGGCGACCGCGATCTCCGAGGACGTGTCCATGGTGAACGTCGTGAAGCCGTCGACGTCCGCCGGTGTGAGCCCGCAGTCGGCGAGGGCGTGCTGCACCGCCTCGACGGAGAGCTGGAGCTCGGAGCGGCCGGAGGCCTTGGAGAACTCGGTCGCGCCGATGCCCGCGATCGCGGCCTTCCGGTAGAGGCTCATGCGGGGTCCCCGCGGTGTTGTTCGCTGGAGGAGCGAAGCGGGGGAAGCGAAGAACAGCGTGGGGTGTTCATGCCACCACCCGCACGGTCCCGGTGACGTGGTCGCCGAGCGACACCCGACCGACGACCGAGATCGTCGCGATGCCGTCGCCGACGGACTCGACCGTGCCGCTGAACGTCAGCGTGTCGTAGGGGTGGGCCGGGGCTCCGAGCCGGATCGCGATGCCCTTGAGCTCGGTGTCGGGCCCGGCCCAGTCGACGACGAACCGCTCGACCAGCCCGTTGGTGGTGAGGATGTTCATGAAGATGTCCTTCGACCCGGCCGCCTGCGCGATGTCCCGGTCGTGGTGCACGTCCTGCCAGTCCCTGGTCGCGATCGCGGTGCTCACGATCGTGGTCGGGGTGAGCGGCAGCGACCACTCCGGGATCGTCTCGCCGGGGGTCATGCCTTCCTCCAGATCGGCAGGGTGAGCTCGTCGTCGACGCGGCGGTAGTCCACGCGCAGCCGCATCCCGACCTCGATCTCGTCGTCTGCCACGTCCACGACCTCCCCGACCATCCGGACGCCCTCGTCGAGGTCGATCAGCGCGATCACGATCGGCAGCTCCTTGCCGGGGACGGGCGGGTGCCGGTGCACGACGTACGAGAAGACCGTGCCGGTGCCGGCGGCGACGACGTGGCCGCGGTCGAGGGCGTGGCACTCGGGGCAGGCCGGGCCCGGCGGGAAGCGCAGCACGCCGCAGGCGTTGCACTTCTGGACGCGCAGCTCGCCGGCCGTCGTACCGTCCCAGAAGAACTGCGAGTCCTGCCCGATCATCGGGCGGATCACGGCCGTGGTCATGCCTTCTCCCCCTGCCTCCGGGCCGGGATGAACTTCAGCACCCGGAAGAGCATGGTGGCGACCTTCTCGCTCTGCCCATCTCCTTGGCAGACGTACCAGGTGTTGCGCGACGTCACGAAGTAGCCCTCGCCCATCGCGGTCTGCTTCGGTCCGACGACCGAGTCGAGCGCGGTCGTGACCCGGACCAGCTCGCCGACCTTCAGGTAGCGCTCGTAGCTCTGCTCGCAGTTGGTGCCGAGCACTGCGGTGTATCCCTGGTCGGTGAGGAACTCGGTCATCGCGCTCAGCGGGTCGTCGTCGGGGCGCCGCCTGCCGAGGCCGGGCATCGTCCAGACCTGCGCCATCGAGGGAGGCGCCTCCCCGTTGCGGAAGCGCTCGTTGTCGTAGCCCATCGCGTCGAGCCAGGTGCCGATCGTCGGCTGGTTGACCTCGTACGGCGCGACCGACTCCGACGCCTCGCCGAGCCCCTTGAGGCGCTCGGCCTCGGCCATGATCCGCTCGTGTGCGCTCATCTCGTCGTTCATCGGGGCACCCGCGGGAGGCCGAGCCCGAACATCGCGATCAGCTCGCGCTGCACCTCCTGCACGCCCCCACCGAAGGTGAGGACGAGGTTCCTCTTCGTCTGGCCGTCGAGATAGGTCATCAGCTGGTCGGTCTCCTGGTCCGAGGGGTCCCCGTAGCGGTGCACGACGTCGACCAGGTCGGCGGCGAGGTGCTGCACCTGGTCGGCGGCGAACACCTTCGAGGACGAGGCGTCGCCGACACTGATCCCGCCGGCGGCGGCGGCGCGGGCGACCTCCCAGTTGAGCAGCTCGTTGACCCGGAAGACCGTGGTCACCTCGCCCATGATGCGGCGTACGTCGGGACGATCGATCACTCCGGCCTTGGTGGCCCAGTCGGCGACGCGGTCGCGCAGGCCCTCGAGCCGCCCGGCGGGGCCGAGCATGACGCGCTCGTGGTTGAGCTGGGTGGTGATCAGCTTCCAGCCCTGGTTCTCCTCACCGACCAGCATGTCGACAGGCACTCGCACGTCGTTGTAGTACGTCGCGTTGACATGATGGGCGCGGTCGGCGGTGATGATCGGCGTGTGTGAGTAGCCCGGGTCGGTCGTGTCGACGATGAGGATCGAGATGCCCTTGTGCTTCGGGGCGTCGGGGTCGGTGCGGCAGGCCAGCCAGACGTAGTCGGCCTGGTGTCCGCCCGTCGTCCAGAGCTTCTGGCCGTTGACGACGTAGTGATCGCCGTCGCGGCGAGCCGTCGTGCGCAGCGACGCCAGGTCGGTGCCGGCGTCGGGCTCGCTGTAGCCGATCGCGAAGTGGACGTCGCCCGCGAGGATCCGGCCGAGGAACAGCTCCTTCTGCTTCTCGGTGCCGTACCTGATCAGCGTCGGTCCGACCGTCTGCAGCGTCACGGCCGGCAGGTGGACGTCGGCGCGCTGCGCCTCGTTGGCGAAGATGGTCTGCTCGATCTCGCCGAGGCCGTGTCCGCCGTACTCCTGCGGCCAGCCGACGCCCATCCAGCCGTCGGTGCCCATCTGCTTCACGACGCGCTGGTAGGTCTCACCGTGCCGGTCGCTGTACCCACCTTCTTGGCCGATGTCGCGGTGGTCGTTGCCATCTGCGAGACCGGTGAAGTACGCGCGGAGCTCGGCCTTGAGGGCGCGCTGCTCGGCGGTGAGCTCGAGGTTCTTGGTGGTCGGGTCCTCGATGCGCACGTCCGCGGGCGTCGCGCCGAGCGCGTGGCAGATGTCGGTGACCCACGAGAAGTAGCGGTGCATCGGGTAGGTGATGTCGACGCCCATGCCGCCGTGGAGGTGGTGGCAGGTGCGCATCGTCTGCGGCGCCTCGTGGCAGGTCCAGTACGCCGCGACCGCGAGGTCGTCCGCGACGTCGAGGCCCGCTCCGATCCGCCAGGCGGCGTTGTCGGCCGCGAGGTCGATCGTGCGCGACGCGATGTAGACGTCGGCGATCTGCATCGCCACGGCCTGGAACTCTGCCAGCGACCGGCCGAACTGCGTGCGCGCCTTGACGTAGCCGGCGGTCAGGTCACGGGCGCCGGCCACGAGGCCCGCGGCGGTCAGGCAGAGGCCTGCCGCCGCCAGCTCGCGCAGCAGTCGGGCCGCGCCGTCGCCCGGGACGAGCTCGGCGGGGGCGCCGTCGAGCACGACGGTGTGCTGGGTGGTGCCGAGCGACGAGTGCGACTCGAGCAGCTCGACCCCGGGGCCGGCCGGGTCGACCAGCGCCACGACCTCCCGGTCGCCCTCCGTCGCGGTCACGAGCACGCGGGCCGCGCGGCCGGCGTACGTGACGCCGACCTTGCGGCCGCTGACCCTGCCGCCGGCGTACGCCGTGGGCGCGCCGTGATCGCGCAACGCGGGCGTCAGCACCGTGTCGCCGGCGGACACATCGCGCAACAGCGCCTGCTGCTCCGCCGCGCCGGCGGCCGCGAGGGTGAGGACGCCGCAGCACAGCGTCTCCCAGACCGGCAGCTGGACCGCGCGCAGACCGGTCTCGCGCAGGAGCACGGCGACCTCCGCGAGGCCCAGGCCCTCCCCGCCCTGAGCCTCGGGAACCGGAAGCGCCAGCAGTCCGGCACCGGCGAACGCCGACCAGGTCGCGGCGCCCGCTTCGTCGGACCGGGCGTCGGTCACCCGGTCCAGCACCTCGCGGACCACGGACCGGACGGCCTCGGCTGCCTCTGTCACCTGCGTCTCCTGCCGATCGTCGGGGTCCTGCCGCGAAACTGTAACCTGTTCTACTCCAGATCGGCGCGCCCGTCGAGCGTCGACCCGGCGACGGCACTGGAACTCGTGGCGCCGCGAGCGCGCGGTCGGTGGGTGACCACGCACCCGACGCCGCCCTGGTAGCGCCGGGGCCGTGCGCGGGTGCGTCCCGCCGATGAGTTCGCACCGACGACCGGGTCGCAACCCGCATGGACGTTGACCTCTTCGCCGGCCTGCCCGTGACCGACTACGCCCGCGGTGTCGCGTGGATCGAGCGGCTGCTCGGCAGGCCGTCCGCCTTCGAGGCCCACGAGACCGAGAGCGTGTGGGAGCTCGCCGAGCATTGCTACCTGTACGTCGTGCTCGAGCCGGAGCACGCCGGACACGCGATGGTCACGGTCTTCCTCGGCGACCTCGACGCGTTCCTGGCCGACGCGGCGGAGCGCGGGCTGGATCCGGACCGGACGGAGACCTACGGCAACGGCGTCCGCAAGGCGATCTTCCGCGACGCCGACGGCAACGAGATCGGCTTCGGCGGCGGGGGGCAGTGACGGCGATGTAACGCAACAGGAGTCACATGCGCTGTGTGTGGGTGTACCGATGAAACGACTTCGGGAGGAACCCCATGCGTCATATCGCGCTCAGCGCGGCCGCCATCACGGCACTCTCACTGTCCCTCGTACCGATGGGCACGGCCTCCGCCGACCCGGCCCAGTGCCAGGCCGCCACGGGGGTCATCGCCGCCACGGCCAACGACACCACGGTCGAGGGGACCGCCGGTGACGACGTGATCACCACGGCCGGGTTCGACCGGGTCACGATCAACGCCCTCGCGGGCAACGACGTCATCTGCCTCGGCGACAGCATCGGGCCCGTGGTCAACGCAGGCGAGGGCGACGACGAGGTGAACGCCGAGACCAGCGCCCAGCCCACGGTGAACGGCGACGCCGGCAACGACACCATCACCGACCGCACCAACGGCGCCGCAGCCCCGCTGCTCGGTGGCACGCTCGCCGGCGGTGACGGCAACGACACCATCAGCCTCACGTCGCGCACCACCGTGGCGCAGGGCAACGCCGGCAACGACACGCTCAACGTCGCGGCGGGCGTGGCGACCGACCCGGCGGCCGGCAAGTACCCGACGGCGCAGCCGGGCGCGGGCGACGACAAGGTGACCGGCAGCGGCTCCGCGCTGCTCAGCTTCGCCGACTCCGGCGCCCCGGTGGCCGTCGACCTCACCGCCGGCAAGGCCACGGGCGACGGCACCGACACGATCAGCGGGGTGGCGGCGGTCGTCGGCTCGCCCGGAGCAGACACGATCGTCGGCAGCGAGGTCGCCGACACCATCACGGCGGGCGCCGGCGACACCGTCGACGCGAAGGGCGGCGACGACGTCATCACCGCCGACAACGCCAAGACCGTCGACGCCGGCGACGGCAACGACTCGCTCACCGTCACGTCCTCGAAGGACGTCGATGCCGGTGACGGCAACGACACCGTCACCGCGACCTCGTCGACGGTGAAGGGTGGCGACGGCAACGACACCATCGACGCGACCTCGTCGCGGATCAACTCCGGTGCCGGCGACGACACGCTGACGCTCATGTCGTCGGACGCCCGGTCCCGGTCGGGCAACGACACCATCGTCGCCACCAAGTCGGAGTTCCACGCCGGCAACGGCAACGACACCATCACGCAGAACGGTGGCCGCTCCGACGGTGGCTGGGGCCACGACGAGATCAACGTCGTCAACTACGGCGTCGCCCACGGCGGCCCGAAGGCCGACGTGCTGCGCGCCAGCTCCGACGCCGCTCCCGAGAAGGCGGGCACCGGCGGCACCCGCCTGTACGGCGACACCGGCCGCGACGTGATCTACGTCTGGGCGGGCGCCAAGAAGCGCAACCACGACCGCGTCAACGGCGGTCCGGGCGTCGACAAGGTCCACCTCGGCAAGCTCGAGGGCGGCAGCGTCGTCGACCTCGCCAGGGGCCGGGTCGTGCTGCGGCCCACCGCGCAGAGCCCGAAGTGGAAGCGCGTGCCCGCGCCGGACTTCGAGTCGATCGAGGGCTCGCGCTACCGGGACCGCCTCTACGGCACCAGCCGCGCCAACCACATCGACGGCAACAAGGGTCGCGACGTGCTCTGGGGCCGCGGCGGTGCCGACCGGCTCCACGGCGGCGCAGCGCGCGACATCATCCACGGCGGTTCCGGCTGGGACCGCTGCACCGGGGAGAAGCGCTTCTCCTGCTGACCACCGGGTGCTCCTGAACGCCTTCTGATAGGGAGGCCGGCCGCGGGGGGGGGGGGGGGGGGGGGGGGGGGGGGGG
>NZ_JARGER010000013.1:137492-138117 GCF_029210375.1 Nocardioides sp. YIM 152315
CCCCCCCCCCCCCCCCCCCCCCCCCCCCCCCCCCCCCGGCTAGGTTCAGGGCCGGGTGCGTCTAGGGTCCTCGCATGGACCTGGAGTTCTCCGGCGACGTGTGGCACTGGCGCGGCCCGGCGCCCCACCACTTCGTGTGGGTGCCGCAGGACGACGCCGCCCAGATCGACGACGTCGCCGCCGCCGTCACCTACGGCTGGGGCATGGTCCCCGTGACCGTCCACCTCGGCGGCTCCACCTGGACGACGTCGCTGTGGCCCAAGGACGGCGGCTACATCGTGCCGCTCAAGGCGGCGGTACGCCGCGCGGAGGGCATCGACGTCGGCGACGTCGTCACTCTCCGCCTCGGCATCGAGGTCTGAGCTCGCTGGCGCCTGTCTCGAAACCACCGCAGGCGAACACGAACCGCGCGGTTTCGAGACGGGACTTCGTCCCTCCTCAACCACCGAGGCCCGGTGTCGGTGGTTGAGGAAGGCGCCCTGGCGCCCGTCTCGAATCCACCCCGGGTGGTCGGGTACGTCGGATCGGGCGTGGCGCTCCAGGGGGTAGCGATTGTTGACGTCCTCCCGGCGGCGCCAGTATTCGTCCTCCGCCAGGGCGGTCAAGGGTTCGCTTCGCCGCTTCG
>NZ_JARGER010000014.1 GCF_029210375.1 Nocardioides sp. YIM 152315
CCCGGTGCACCGGGTATTCCCGCACCAAGCCCTCCCGCAACGAAGAGGCGGCGGCCGCCCTGCTCCCCCGTTGGGCAGGGTCACCGCCGCCTCTGGTCAGACGCGGGCGGGGCGCGATCCGGACGCCGCGCTCGTCCGTCGCGCGACGAACGGTCGATCCGGTGCGACGAACGGCTACCGGGTGAGCAGCGGGTCGACGGCCACCGCCACGAAGAGCAGGGAGAGGTAGAGGTTCGAGGTGTGGAAGAGCCGCATCGGCTGGATCACCGCGAGGCTCTCGGTGTCCTTGGTGCGCCCCCACATCCGGTGCGCCTCGACCAGGAACACCGCGCCGAGCACGGCGGCCGCGACGGGATAGAAGAGGCTGGTGTCAGCGACCGGCCAGAGGGCCAGTGACGTCGCCACCATCACCCAGCTGTAGAGCACGATCTGGCGGCCGACGTCCCGGGCCGGCCGGACCACCGGGAGCATCGGGACGTCGACGTTGGCGTAGTCCTCGCGATAGCGCAGCGCAAGCGCCCAGGTGTGCGGCGGCGTCCAGAAGAAGACGACCAGGAAGAGCACGACCGGGGTCCAGGACAGCGAGCCGGTGACGGCGGTCCAGCCGATCAGCGCCGGGAAGCAGCCGGCGAGCCCGCCCCAGACGATGTTCTGGGTCGTCCGCCGCTTCAGCAGCATCGTGTAGACGAACACGTAGAACGCGTTGGCGGCCACCGACAGCAGCGCCGAGAGCGGGTTGACCCACAGCAGCAGGATCGCCGTGGACAGGACCGCCAGCACGAACCCGAAGACGAGGGCGGCGCCCGGCGACACGATGTGCCGCGGCAGCGCGCGGCGCCGCGTACGCCGCATCTGCTCGTCGATGTCGCGGTCGTAGACGCAGTTGAAGACCGACGCCGAGCCGGCGGAGAACGTGCCGCCGACCACGGTCGCGACGACGAGGCCGAGGTCGGGCACGCCCCGCGCTGCGTAGAACATCACCGGCACCGTCGTGAGGAGCAGCAGCTCGATGACGCGCGGCTTGGTGAGCCCTACGTACGCCGCGACGACGTCCTTCACGCTCGCCCGCTCGGCCGTTGACTGCCTGGCGGCAGAGGCCGAGTGGCCGACGTACGTCACGGGAGTCCTCGAGCGCGATGGTGGGCACCGGAGCGGTGCGTGGACGGATGGGAGTCTATCGCCCGACGTGAGTAGGCTCGGCATTGGCCGAACCCGCCGAAAGGAACCTTGTGAGCAAGACCTCTGCCCTCGATTGGACCGATCTCGACCAGAAGGCGGTGGACACGGTCCGCGTCCTCGCCATGGACGCGGTGCAGAAGGTCGGCAACGGCCACCCTGGCACCGCCATGAGCCTGGCCCCCGCGGCGTACCTGCTCTTCCAGAAGGTGATGCGGCACAACCCCGCCGACCCGCACTGGCCCGGTCGCGACCGCTTCGTACTGTCGGCCGGCCACTCGTCGCTCACCCTCTATCTCCAGCTCTACCTGGGTGGATGGGGCCTCGAGCTCGACGACATCAAGGCGCTGCGCACCTGGGGAAGCAAGACCCCGGGCCACCCGGAGTACGGCCACACGGCCGGCGTCGAGACCACGACCGGCCCGCTCGGCCAGGGCGTCGCGAACGCCGTCGGCATGGCGATGGCCGCCCGCAAGGAGCGCGGCCTGCTCGACCCGAACGCGGCGCCGGGCGAGTCGCCGTTCGACCACCACATCTACGCGATCTGCTCGGACGGCGACATGGAGGAGGGAGTCTCCGGCGAGGCGTCGTCGCTGGCCGGCACCCAGCAGCTGGGCAACCTGACCCTCATCTACGACGAGAACCAGATCTCCATCGAGGACGACACGAGCATCGCCCTCTCCGAGGACACCGCCGCGCGCTACGAGGCCTACGGCTGGCACGTCCAGACCGTCGACTGGACCCACGGCGGCCGCGGCTACCGGGAGGACCTGCCGGCCCTGTACGACGCACTCCGCGCCGCCGAGGCGGTCACCGACCGGCCGAGCTTCATCGTGCTCCGCACGATCATCGCCTGGCCGGCGCCGAACGCCCAGGGCACCGGCAAGGCGCACGGCTCCGCGCTCGGTGAGGCGGAGGTCAAGGCCACCAAGGAGATCCTGGGCTTCGACCCCGACCAGACCTTCGAGGTCCCGGCCGACGTCATCGAGCACACCCGCCAGGCGGTGGTCCGGGGTCAGCAGGCCCAGGAGGAGTGGAACAAGCAGTTCCACCACTGGACGACCAAGCCGTCGGCCGACGTCGCGCTCTTCGAGCGGATGCAGACCCGTCGCCTGCCCGACGGGTGGGCCGACGCCCTGCCGTCCTTCGACGCCGACCCGAAGGGCATGGCGACCCGCAAGGCCTCCGGCGCGGTCATCAACGCGCTCGCCGCGGTGATCCCCGAGCTCTGGGGCGGCTCGGCCGACCTCGCCGAGTCCAACAACACCACCATCGAGGGTGCGCTCTCCTTCATCCCGGAGGCCCGCTCGAGCAAGATGTTCGAGGGCGACCCGTACGCCGGCCGCGTCCTGCACTTCGGCATCCGCGAGCACGCGATGGGCGCGATCATGAACGGCATCGCGCTGCACGGCGGCACCCGCGTCTTCGGCGGCACGTTCCTGCAGTTCTCCGACTACATGCGGCCCGCGGTCCGGCTCGCCGCGCTGATGGGGCTGCCGGTGACCTACGTGTGGACGCACGACTCGGTCGGCCTGGGCGAGGACGGCCCGACCCACCAGCCGATCGAGCACCTCGCGGCGCTGCGCGCCATCCCGGGCCTGCACGTCGCCCGGCCGGCCGACGCCAACGAGACGGCGGCGGTCTGGAAGGCGGCGCTCGAGGACACCACCCACCCGACGGGCATCGCGCTGACCCGTCAGAACGTGCCGGTGTTCCCGCGCGGCGAGCAGGGATTCAGCGACACCAGCAACGTCCACCGTGGTGCCTACGTGCTGCAGGACACGCCGAACGGCGGCCTGCCCGACGTCGTCCTGGTCGCCACCGGCTCGGAGGTGCAGCTCGCCGTCGAGGCGCGCTCCCGCCTGGCCGACGAGGGCGTCGGCGCCCGGGTCGTGTCGATGCCGTGCCGGGAGTGGTTCGACGCGCAGGAGGAGTCCTACCGCGAGACGGTGATCCCGCCGACCGTGAAGGCACGGGTGTCGGTCGAGGCCGGCGTGGCGCAGGGCTGGCGCGAGGTGGTCGGCGACCATGGCCGGATCATCTCGATCGAGACCTACGGCGCCTCCGCCGACTACGCGCGCATCTTCCAGGAGTACGGCGTGACGGCCGAAGCGGTCGTCGCGGCGGCCCACGACTCGATCGCCGCGGCCACCAGCTAGCCGCGTCCGGTCCCCCGACATCTGCGATCCAGAGAGGAAGAACTGATGAGTGACCGCCTGCAGGCCCTGTCGGACGCGGGGGTGTCGATCTGGCTCGACGACCTCTCGCGCGAACGCATCGAGACCGGCAACCTCGCCGGGCTCGTCGACGAGAAGTCGGTCGTCGGCGTGACCAGCAACCCCACGATCTTCGCGGCCGCGATCGCCAACGGCGAGCGATACGACGAGCAGGTCGCCCAGCTCGTCGACAAGGGCGAGCCCGTCGACCGCGTGATCTTCGAGCTCACCACCGAAGACATCCGCAACGCGTGCGACATCCTTCGGCCGGTGGCCGAGCGGACCGCCGCCGACGGTCGGGTCTCGATCGAGGTCGAGCCCGCCCTGGCCAACGACACCGAGGGCACCATCGCCTCGGCGCGCGCGCTGTGGGGGGCGGTCGACCGACCCAACGCGTTCATCAAGATCCCGGCCACCAAGGAGGGCCTGCCCGCGATCACGGCCGCGACCGCCGAGGGCATCAGCGTCAACGTCACGCTGATCTTCGGCATCGAGCGCTACCGCGAGGTCATGGACGCCTACCTGTCCGGGCTCGAGGCCGCCCGCGACGCCGGTCTCGACCTCGGCCGCATCCAGTCCGTGGCGTCGTTCTTCGTCTCTCGCGTCGACACCGAGGTCGACGCGCGCCTCGACGGGATCGGCACCGACGACGCGCTGGCGCTGCGCGGCAAGGCCGCCGTCGCCAACGCGCGACTGGCGTACGCCGCCTTCCAGAACGTGATCGCCTCCGACCGGTGGAAGGTCCTGGCCGAGGCCGGCGCCAACCCCCAGCGTCCGCTGTGGGCGTCCACCGGCGTGAAGAACCCCGACTACCCGGACACCCTCTACGTCACCGACCTGGTCGTGGCAGACACCGTCAACACGATGCCGGAGAAGACCCTCGACGCCTTCGCCGACCACGGCGAGGTCACCGGCGACCAGGTGACGGGCAGGGGCGACGCCGCGCAGTCGATCTTCGACCAGCTGACCGCCGCCGGCATCGACTTCCAGGACGTGCTCCTCGTGCTCGAGACCGAGGGCGTCGACAAGTTCAAGAAGTCCTGGGACGAGCTGGTCGACACCGTCAAGGCGCAGATGGACAAGGCCGCCGCGAGATGACGGACTCCACCCCACCGGTGGATCCGACGACGACGCAGGCCTGGTCGCGCCTGGCGACCATCGCCTCGGACTTCGAGCCCGACCTGCGCCGGTGGTTCGCCGACGACCCCGGCCGGGTCGGGCGGCTCACCTTCTCGGCGGCCGACCTGCACGTCGACCTCTCGAAGGGGCTCGTCGACGACGACATCCTCTCGGCGCTGCTGGCCCTGGCCGACGAGGTCGGCGTCGCCGACCGACGCGACGCGATGCTCCGCGGCGACCACGTCAACGTCACCGAGGACCGAGCCGTCCTGCACACGGCGCTGCGCCTCCCTGCCGACGCGTCCCTCGAGGTGGACGGCCAGGACGTCGTCGACGACGTCCACGAGGTGCTCGAGCGGGTCTACGCGTTCGCCGACGAGGTCCGGTCGGGCGCCTGGACCGGAGTCACCGGCGAGCGGATCCGCACCGTGGTCAACATCGGCATCGGCGGCTCCGACCTCGGGCCGGTGATGGCCTACGAGGCGCTCGCGCCGTACCGCGCACTGCCGGAGGGAGGGCAGGGCCCCGAGTGCCGCTTCATCAGCAACATCGACCCGACCGACGCGGCGACCACGCTGGCCGGACTCGATCCCGCGACGACGCTCTTCATCGTGTCCAGCAAGACCTTCGGGACCCTGGAGACGCTCACCAACGCGCGGCTCTGCAAGGCGTGGCTCCTCGACGGCCTCGGCGCCCGCGACGAGTCGCTCGACGAGAAGGACGCGGTCGCCAGGCACTTCGTCGCCGTCTCCACCGCGCTCGGCAGGGTCGCCGACTTCGGGATCGACCCCGAGAACGCCTTCGGCTTCTGGGACTGGGTCGGCGGCCGCTACTCCGTCGACTCGGCGATCGGCACCTCCCTCGTGATCGCGATCGGCCCTGAGCGATTCCGCGACTTCCTCGCCGGCTTCCACGCCATGGACGAGCACTTCCGCACCGCGGACCTCGCCGAGAACGTGCCGCTGCTGATGGGGCTGCTCAACGTCTGGTACACGAACTTCCTCGGCGCCCAGACCCATGCGGTCCTGCCCTACGCACAGCTCCTGCACCGGTTCCCGGCGTACCTCCAGCAGCTCACCATGGAGTCCAACGGCAAGGGTGTGCGCTGGGACGGCTCGGCGGTCACCACCGACACCGGCGAGGTGTTCTGGGGCGAGCCCGGCACCAACGGGCAACACGCGTTCTACCAGCTGATCCACCAGGGCACCCGGCTGATCCCCGCCGACTTCATCGCGTTCGCCAACCCGGCGTACCCGCTGCAGGATGCCCAGGACGGGCGGAGCCAGGACGTCCACGAGCTCTTCCTCGCGAACTTCTTCGCCCAGACCCGGGCGCTCGCCTTCGGCAAGACCGCGGACGAGGTGCGCGCCCAGGAGCCAGCAGGGGGGACTCCGGAGGAGATCGTGCCCGCGCGCGTCTTCTCCGGCAACCGGCCGACGACCTCGATCATGGCGCCCGAGCTCTCGCCGAGCGTGCTGGGCCAGCTCGTCGCGCTCTACGAGCACATCACCTTCACCCAGGGCGCCGTCTGGGGCATCGACTCCTTCGACCAGTGGGGCGTCGAGCTCGGCAAGCAGCTCGCCCAGCAGGTCAGTCCGGCGGTCGCCGGTGACGCCGAGGTCGCGGCGACCCAGGACGCCTCCACGCAGGCGCTGATCGACTACTACCGGAGGCACCGTCGGTGAGCGCGAAGGAGATCGGCAACCCGCTGCGTGACCCGCGCGACCGGCGGATGCCCCGGATCGCCGGGCCCTGCGGGATGGTGCTCTTCGGCGTCACCGGCGACCTGTCCCGCAAGAAGATCATGCCGGCGATCTACGACCTGGCGAACCGGGGCCTGCTGCCGCCGGGGTTCAGCCTGACCGGCTTCGCCCGGCGCGACTGGGCCGACCAGGACTTCGCCCAGATCGTCCACGACTCCGTGAAGGCCCACGCGCGCACGGAGTTCCGTGAGGAGGTCTGGCAGCAGCTCGCCGAGGGCTTCCGGTTCGTGCCCGGCAACTTCGACGACGACCTCGCCTTCGACCGCCTGCGCCGCACGATCGAGGAGCTCGACGAGCTGCGGGGCACCGGCGGCAACCACGCCTTCTACCTCGCGATCCCGCCCGGCTTCTTCGGCGACGTCGTCGGCCAGCTCAACGAGCACGGGCTGGCGCGGCCGCGCACCGAGTCGTGGCGCCGGGTGGTGATCGAGAAGCCGTTCGGCCACGACCTGCAGTCGGCGCGCGAGCTCCAGGACATCCTGGGCGACGTCTTCCCGAGCGACTCGATCTTCCGCATCGACCACTACCTCGGCAAGGAGACCGTGCAGAACATCCTCGCGATGCGGTTCGCGAACGAGATGTTCGAGCCGATCTGGAACTCCAACTACGTCGACCACGTGCAGATCACGATGGCCGAGGACATCGGCATCGGCGGCCGCGCCGGCTACTACGACGGCATCGGCGCCGCCCGGGACGTCATCCAGAACCACCTCCTCCAGCTGCTCAGCCTGGTCGCGATGGAGGAGCCGACCTCCTTCGACGCAAGGGCGCTGCGCATCGAGAAGCAGAAGGTGCTCTCCAGCGTCACCCTCCCCCGCCGCCTCGACCTGACCACGGCACGCGGACAGTACGCCGCGGGCTGGGCCGGCGGCGTCAAGGTGCCCGGATTCCTGGAGGAGGAGGGCATCAAGCGCACGTCGACCACCGAGACGTACGCCGCGGTGACCCTCAACGTCGAGACCCGACGCTGGGCGGGCGTCCCGTTCTACCTGCGCACCGGCAAGCGGCTGGGCCGACGCGTCACCGAGGTCGCGATCGTCTTCAAGCGGGCACCGCACCTGCCGTTCGCCGACGCGTCCACCGAGGAGCTGGGACAGAACGCGCTGGTCATCCGGATCCAGCCCGACGAGGGCGTCACGCTGCGGTTCGGCTCCAAGGTGCCGGGCACGCAGATGGAGATCCGCGACGTCAACATGGACTTCGTCTACGGTGGCGCGTTCACCGAGTCGTCCCCGGAGGCCTACGAGCGGCTGATCCTCGACGTGCTGCTCGGCGACCCGCCGCTCTTCCCCCGGCACGAGGAGGTCGAGCTGTCCTGGCAGATCCTCGATCCGGTCCTCGAGTTCTGGGCGCGGCAGGACGAGAAGGGCAAGGCGAAGCCGGAGCACTACGAGTCCGGCACCTGGGGCCCCGCGTCGGCCGACGCGATGCTGGCCCGCGACGGCCGGGTGTGGAGGCGACCGTAGAGATGATCGAGCTGATCGACACCAACTCCGCAGAGATCGCCGCCGAGCTCCAGCGCGCCCGGGTGCGCGCCGGCAGCCCCGCGATGGGGATGGTGATGACCCTGGTCATCGTCGTCGAGGCCGACGACGCCGAGGGGGCGATGCGTGCGGCCCGGGCGGCGTCCCACGAGCATCCCGCCCGGGTCCTCGGGGTGATCCTCGGTGACGCCCGCGGGGCGGCGGAGATCGGTGCGCAGGTCGGCACCGGGTCCGGCTGGACCGGTGAGACGGCGCTGATCCGGCTCAAGGGCGAGGTCGTGAAGCACCCGGAGTCCGTCGTGCTGCCGCTGCTCCTGCCGGACTCCCCCGTCGCCGTCTGGTGGCCCAACCATCCCCCGGCGGACCCCGCCAACGACCCGCTGGGGCGGCTGGCGCAACGTCGGATCACCGACGCCGCGGCCGCCGCCCGCGGCAAGACGAAGGCCATGCAGCAGCAGTGCCGGACCTACACGGTCGGCAACACCGACCTGGCGTGGACCCGGATCACCCCGTGGCGCGCGCTGCTCGCGGCGGCGCTCGACCAGCAGCCGCTGCGGGTCACCCGGGCGTCCGTGACGGCCGAGCGCATCAGCCCCAGCGCCGACCTGCTGGCGGCGTGGCTGGCCGACCGGCTCAAGGTCGACGTCGAGCGGATGAGCTCCTCCGGGCCCGGCATCACCGAGGTCGTGCTCGAGACCCGGGAGGGCCCGATCCGGATCGCGCGGGCGGACGGCAAGCTCGCGACGTTCTCCTCCCCCGGCCGACCGGACCGGCCGGTCGCCCTCAAGAGGCGCGACCTCCCCGAGCTGCTGGCCGAGGAGCTGCGGCGCCTGGACGAGGACGACGTCTACGCCGAGACCACGCGACGACTGCTGAAGATGGAGACCGCGAAGTGACCAACGAACCCCGCGTCGAGGTGCACGAGGGCTCCGCCGAGCTGGCGACCGCCGTCGCCGGCGAGCTGCTCAGCCGGCTCGCCGACGCCCAGGCGGCGGGTGGCGTCCCGCAGATCGCGCTCACCGGCGGCACGATCGCCGAGGACGTCCATCGGGAGATCGCGCGCCTCACGCCCGGCTCGGAGGTCGACTGGACCCGGGTCGTGATCTGGTGGGGCGACGAGCGCTTCGTGGCCCCCGACTCCCCGGACCGCAACAGCGGCCAGGCGCGGGCCGCGTTCCTCGACGCCGTCGGCGCGACCCAGGCCCACGAGATGCCGTCGACGGCCGACGCCGCGGACGTCGACGCCGGCGCCGCGGCGTACGCCGAGAGGCTGCGCCAGCACGGCAGCGGAGAGTTCGACGTCGTCATGCTCGGCATCGGTCCGGACGGCCACATCGCCTCGCTCTTCCCGGGCTTCCCGCAGCTCGACGCCGACGGGGTCGCGGTCGGGGTCACCGGGTCGCCCAAGCCGCCGCCGGAGCGGGTCAGCCTGACGTTTCCGGCGCTCAACCGGGCCCGGTCGGTGTGGTTCCTCGTCAGCGGCGGCGGCAAGGCGGCCGCCGTCGCGTCGGCGCTCGGCGGCGCCGACCTCCACGAGACACCCGCCGCCGGAGTCTCCGGGCGCGAAGAGACGATCTGGTTCCTGGACCGGGACGCCGCCTCCGCGCTGTAGCCGACCGCGGTCTTCCGCAACGGTCTGAACACGACCCGGCTGTGACCCTTGACACACCGGTTCGTAACTGCTTGGTTCACTTCTCATGAACCACCTGAATGAATCATTCATGGGTTCGGTGGCCGAGTGATCGGCCGCTCCCGGGACCTGCTGCACGAGACCACGACGAGGCTCGATCGCCTCGCCTCGCTCGCCGACGCCGGCGGGCTCGACGACGCCGTCGACATGATCACGAAGTCGCTCGACGCCGGGGGCATCGTCCAGGCCTTCGGGACCGGCCACTCCCAGGCGTTCGCCATGGAGATCGCGGGCCGCGCGGGCGGGTTGATCCCGACCACCAGCATCGCGCTGCGCGACGTCGTGTTCCTCGGCGACCGGGACCCGTCGATCCTCTCTGGCGCGGCGACCCTCGAGCGGGACCCGGCCATCGTCGACGACCTCTGGCGCACGATCCGGCCGCACCCCGAGGACGTGTTCGTGATCGCGTCCAACTCCGGTGTCAACGGCTCCATCGTCGGCATCGCGCTGCAGGCGAAGGAGCACGGGCACGGCGTCATCGCCGTCACCAGCCTCGAGCACACCGCCCGGGTCGAGCCCAAGCACCCGAGCGGTCGGCGCCTGAGCGAGGTCGCCGACGTCGTGATCGACAACCTGGCGCCGTACGGCGACACCACCCTCACGCTCGACGGCGCCACCGGCGTCGGGGCCGTCTCCTCGATGACGACGGCGTTCATCGCCCAGCTCCTCACGATCGGCGTGGCCGAGCGGATCGCTGCCGCCGGCTCGGTCCCACCCATCTACCTATCGGCGAACATCCCCGGAGGCGACGACCACAACCATCAGCTCGAGGGCCAGTACGGCGACCGGCTGCGACGCCGCGCCTGAGGCACGACCACGGAAAGGTTGCAGTGCATGAACATCCAACAGAGGACCGTCGGCCGGCGCACCTTCATGCGCGGTGCACTGGCCGCGGCGGCCGTCGCCCCGCTGGGCGGCGCACTCGTCGCCTGTGCGGGTAGCGGCAGCGACGACGACAACGACAACGACGGCGGCACCAAGAGCGCCGACAACCCGTTCGGGATGGCGGAGAACGCCAACGTCGACGCGGTCATCTTCGACGGCGGCTACGGCACCGACTACGTCGCCTTCGCCGCCGCGCTGATGGAGAAGAACTTCGCCGGCTCGACGGTCAAGGTCTCGGCGACCACGGAGATCGCCCAGGAGCTGCAGCCGCGCTTCGTCGGTGGCGACCCGCCGGACCTGATCGACAACTCCGGCGAGAACTCGATCGGCTTCGCCACGATCCTCGACCAGCTCGAGGACCTCACGGAGGTCCTCGACGCCGACAACCTCGAGGGCACGCCGATCCGCGACACGCTCTTCGGTGGGGTCGAGGCGCCGGGCACCTTCGGCGACAAGTTCGCCGCGCTCAACTACGTCCTAACCGTGTACGCCGTCTGGTACTCCGCCAGCCTGTTCAAGGAGAACGGCTGGGAGCCGCCGACGACGTGGGACGAGGCGATCGACCTCGGCGGCAAGGCGAAGGCGAAGGACAAGTACCTCTTCCTGTGGGGCAAGGAGGCGGCGACATACTACCAGACCCTCGCGATCGGCTCCGCGATCAAGGAGGGCGGCGACGAGGTGCGCCTCGCCCTCGAGAACCTCGAGGAGGGGTGCTGGTCGCTGTCCGCCGTGCAGGACGTCTTCACGGCGATGGGCGAGATCGTCTCGGCCGGCTACGTGAAGCCCGGCGGCGCCGGCACCCAGTTCACGGCCGCGCAGGCGCAGTGGAGCAACAACCAGGACGCCCTGCTCTACCCGTCGGGCTCCTGGATCGAGAACGAGATGAAGGACCAGACGAAGGCCGGGTTCGAGATGACCGGCTTCCCGGAGATGGTCGTCAGCTCGAGCTCCGCGATGCCGTACACCGCCATGCACAGCGCGGCCGGCGAGCCGTTCGTCATCCCGTCCCAGGGCAAGAACGTGCCCGGCGGCAAGGAGCTGCTGCGCACGATGCTCTCCAAGGAGGCGGCGACCAACTTCGCCAAGACGAAGCTCGCGCCGACGATCATCAAGGACACCGTCCCCGCGGACGGGTTCGGGTCCACGGCCCTGGTGTCGCAGAGCAAGATGCTCACCGACGCCGGATCCGACGTCTTCACCTGGAAGTTCGTCGACTTCTACGGCACGAACGTCGACCAGCTGGTCGTCTGGAACAGCTTCCTCGCCGGCAACGCGAGCGTCTCGGAGTTGACCTCCAGGCTCCAGGAGATCACGGACAAGATCCGCGAGGACGACTCGATCAAGAAGGTCGAGGTCACGTGACCGAAACCGCCGTGGCGTCGGCCACCACGGAGGCCAGGAGGCGACGGCCGCGCCGCAGTGCGCGGCGGCCGCTGACGTTCGACCGGGTGAGCTTCTTCCTGGTCTTCCTCGGGCTGCCCCTGGCGCTCTTCCTGGTCTTCGTGGTGTGGCCGTTCGTGCAGGCGTTCTACTACTCGATGACCGACTGGTCCGGGTTCACGCCGGACATGAACTTCGTCGGACTCGACAACTACCGGCGGCTGCTCGACGACGACATCTTCATGACCGCGCTGCGCAACAACGTCGTGCTGGCGCTCGTCGTACCCCTCGTGACCATCGTGCTCAGCTTCGCGCTGGCCACCATGGTCACCGTCGGCGGCTCCTCCCACGGAGCGGCCCGTGGGTTGCGGAACTCCAGCTTCTACCGGGTGATCTCGTTCTTCCCGTACACGATCCCGGCCATCGCCATCGGTCTGATCTGGGCACAGATGTACGACCCGTCCAACGGCCTTCTCAACGGCGTGCTCACCGGCCTCGGCTTCGAGCGGTTCGAGTCCTTCCCGTGGCTCGGCGACACCCGCACCGCGATGCCGGCCTCGATCTTCGTGATCATCTGGGGCTTCGTGGGCTTCTACATGGTGCTGTTCATCGCCGCGATCAAGGGCATCCCGGCGGAGTACTACGACGCCGCCCGGATCGACGGCGCCGGCCGGCTGCGCATCGCGTGGTCGATCACGATCCCGCTCGTGCGCGAGACCGTGCAGACCGCGTACATCTACCTCGGCATCCTGGCTCTCGACGCCTTCGTCTACATGGCGGCGCTCAACCCCGGCGGGGGGCCGGACAACGCGACGCTGGTCATGCCGCAACGCCTGCTCGACGCCGCCTTCACCAAGGGCCAGTTCGGGCTGGCCAGCGCGATGGGCGTCGTCATGGCGATCGCCACCCTGCTCTTCGCAGCGATCGTCTTCGCGGTCAACCGCCTGACCGGGGGCCACGAGAGGGTGACACGACGATGACCACCGACGTCACCGAGACCACCCACCCGACGATCGCGGACGGCGACTCCCCCGAGCACGTGCCCGCCGGCGACCGGGTCGTGGCGACCGTCTCCCACGTCGTGCTCGCGTTCTGGTCGCTGCTCGTCCTCGCACCGCTGCTCTGGACCCTCCTGTCGTCGTTCAAGACGAGCAGCGAGATCTTCGCGTCGCCGTTCAAGCTGCCCGCGGACTGGAACTTCGACAACTACGTCTCGGCGTGGACCGCGCAGGACATCGGCCGCTACTTCCTCAACACCGTCATCGTCGTCGGCTGCGCCCTCACCATCGTGATGATCCTCGGCTCCATGTGCGCCTACGTGCTGGCCCGCTACTCGTTCTGGGGAAGCAGGTTCATCTACTACCTGATGCTCGCGGGACTGACCTTCCCGATCTTCATGGCGATCGTGCCGCTCTTCTTCGTGCTGAAGAACATCGGGCTGCTCAACACGCTGCCCGGCCTGATCATCACCTACGTCGCCTTCGCGCTCCCGTTCACGGTCTTCTTCCTCTACCCGTTCTTCAAGGCCCTGCCCGACGAGATCGCCGAGGCGGCCGAGGTCGACGGGGCGGGCGAGTGGCGGAAGTTCTTCCAGGTCATGCTGCCGATGGCGAAGCCCGCGATGGCATCGGTCGCGATCTTCAACTTCCTCGGCCTCTGGAACCAGTTCCTCCTGCCGGTCGCGCTGAACACCAAGCGGGACAACTACGTCCTGTCCCAGGGGCTCGCGTACTTCGCGTCGCAGGCGGGCTACAACGTCGACTACGGCCGGCTGTTCGCGGCGGTGGTCATCACGGTCGTGCCCGTGCTGGTCGTGTACGCGATCTTCCAGCGCCAGCTCCAGGGCTCCGTCACGCAGGGCTCCTCGAAGTGACGCGCGCTCCGGGCCCCACGAAGCCCGTGTCCGACCACGCCGACCTCGTCGACCGGATCCACACCGTGGCGCCGCGGCTGACCGGCGCCCTGCGGGAGGTCGCGGACACGGTCCTCGCCGACCCGGCCGGCGCCGCCCGGATGTCCGCGGCCGCGCTGGCCGCTCGCGCGGGCGTGTCGCAGGCGTCGGTCACGCGCTTCGCCCAGTCGATCGGGCTCGCCAGCCACGCAGCCCTCCGTCTCGCGCTCGCCGAGCAGGTCGGCCGCTCCACGGCGCGTGGCTTCCCGACGGACGTCGGGCTGCAGATCGGCCTCGACGACGACGTCCGTCACGTCGTGACCGTGGTCGCGAACGCCGACATCCGCGCGATCACGCAGACCGTCAACCAGCTCGACCCCACCGCCCTGGACCGGTCCAGCCAGTCGATCGCCGCGGCTCGACGCGTCGACATCTACGGCATCGGCAGCTCGGCGAGCGTCGCGCAGGAGCTCGAGACACGGCTCTTCCGGATCGGCGTGCACGTGCGCGCGTGGACCGAGGTGCACGACGCGCTGACCTCCGCCGCGCTGCTGACGGCCGACGACGTCGCGATCGCGATCTCCCACTCGGGCGCGACCTCGGAGGTCGTCGAGCCGTTCCGGCTCGCCGGCGACCGCGGCGCCCGGACGGTGGGCATCACCGGCGACCCGCGCTCCGCGGTCGCCGCGGCCTCGCGCGAGGTGCTGACGACGGCCGCGCTGGAGACGTCGTACCGCAACGGGAGCCTCGCCGCGCGACACTCGCAGCTGATGGTCGCCGACTGCCTCTACATCCGCGTCGGCCAGCTCACGCCGGACCGGGCGGCCCACTCGATGACGCTCACCGAGCACATCTCCCCGTCGCACGCCGTGACCGCACGCCGCGGTCGCGGTCGTTAGGGCCTCGCTCCCAATTCATGGCCTGCTGCGCGCCGCCCAGCACGCACTCTCGCTGCGTTGCCGTCGCTCGAAAGACGTTCGGTATGCCTTCGCTCCGGCGCCTTGCGAGAGCACGCGCCGGACGACGCTCGCGACGGCCCCAATTGGGAGCCACACCCTAGGCGTCCTGCGGCCGCAGGCTCGCCAGGGACTCGCCGATCCGGGCGAACACGGCGGCGTCGACGTCGACCCCGCCGTGTCGGAGGACCAGCGCGGCGCCGCCCGCGACGCCGTCGACCACCCTCGCGACGGACCCTGCACCACCACGACGGCGGAAGGAGTCCTCGACGCGGGCGGCGACCACGCGCTGGTGGAGCAGGACGCTCCCACCGAGGACGAGGGGGCCGGCGACCCGGTCGTCGACGACGGTGTCGAGCGTGTGGACGAGGGCCGCGGTGGCTCCGTCGACGATGGCAGCAGCGACCTCATCGTCGACCGTGAAGGCCAGCGGAGCCAGCCGGGAGAGCTCCACGGGCCGCAGGTCGTAGACGACGTCGACCATCCGGTGGAGCGCGGAGCGACCCGAGCCGTCGGGATCGACGCCGAGCTGCGCCAGGACCAGCGCGGTGAGTGCCGTGGCCGGGCCGCGTCCGTCGAGGTCGGCGGCCGCGGCGCGCGCGACGCGGTGACCGATCCAGAACCCAGACCCGTCGTCGCCGAGGAGCCAGCCCATCCCGTCGGACACGGCGTCGACGCGCCCGGCCCGGACCCGGATCGCCGCCGCGCCCGTGCCCGCGACCAGGACGTAGCCGTCCGCGGCCCACGAACCGGTGTGGAACATCGCCAGGATGTCGGACTCCATGGCGACCGGGGCCTGCACGCCGGCGGCCGCGAGCCCCTCGCCGATGACGGCGTCCTCGGCGTCGGGCCCCAGGGAGCGGGAGCCCGCCATCGCGACCACCACTCCCCCGATCGACGCCGGCGTCACTTCGGCCGTCGAGAGCGCTCGTCGTACGGCGTCCGCGAGCGCGACGACCACGCGGTCCGGACCCGAGGAGCGGGGGTTGCCGCCACCGGCCACGCCCAGCCCGACACATCGACCGCTCGGCTCGACGACGACCGCTCGCGTCGACGAGCCGCCCGCGTCGACAGCGAGGAACATCGGCGTCGTGCGCTAGAAGATGATGTCGCCGGACTTGCGCCGCGAGCGCAGCAGCTCGAGGGCCTCGTCGAGGATGTCCTCGGCCTCCTTGTCGGAGCGCCGCTCCTTCACGTAGGCGAGGTGGGTCTTGTAGGGCTCGATCTTCGGCGCGGGAGGCGGGTTGTCCGAGTCGAGGCTCGCCGGCAGCCCGCACTTCGGGCAGTCCCACGACTCGGGCACCTGGGCCTCGGTCGAGAACGGCACCACCGAGCGGTGCTCGCGGGCGCAGAAGTAGGTTACCGTCTGTCGCGGAGCGGCGTCGCCGCGCTCCGCCTCTCCCATCGGCCCGGCCCCCACCCGGCTACCGCGAATAGCGTTTCCTCCACCAGCCACGGATGTATCCCTTTCGAGTGCTTCGAGACCGCTCTGAACCTGAGTGTCAGTACGCCAGCAACAGCCCGAGGGCAACGACGCAGGCGAACCAGATGATGCCGGTGCCGACCGTCAGTCGGTCGAGGTTGCGCTCGGCGATCGACGACCCACCCAGCGAGCTCGAGACGCCACCGCCGAACATGTCCGAGAGGCCGCCGCCACGACCCTTGTGGAGCAGCACCAGCAGGATCAGGATGCCGCTGGTCAGCATGAGCACGATGGTGAAGATCAATTCCACGATCGCTTAGCCTACGTCAGGTCGGCCGGGATCACAGGACCGGCATGTCGTAGTAGCGGCAGATGCCCCCGAACTCGTCGGCCTGGAGGCTGGCGCCACCCACCAGGCAGCCGTCGACGTCGGACTGGGCCATGATGCCGGCGACGTTCGACGCCTTCACCGAGCCGCCGTAGAGGATGCGTACGCCGTCGGCGGCGGCATCGCCGTGGACCTCGCGGATCCGGGCCCGGATCTCGGAGCACACCTCCTGCGCGTCCTCGGGGGTCGCGACCTCACCGGTGCCGATCGCCCAGACCGGCTCGTAGGCGACGACCAGCCCGGCGGCCTGCTCGGCCGAGAAGCCGGCGAGCGAGCCGTCGACCTGGGCGACGCAGTGGCCGACGTGCTCGGCGGCCTGTCGGACCTCGAGGCCCTCGCCGACGCAGACGATCGGCGTCATCCCGGCGCCCAGGGCCCGGTGGGCCTTGGCGTTGACGACCCCGTCGGACTCGTGGTGGTACTCACGTCGCTCGCTGTGGCCGACGACGACGTACGAGCAGCCGAGCTTCGCCAGCATGGCCGCCGAGATCTCGCCGGTGTAGGCGCCTGCGTCGTGGACCGAGACGTCCTGCGCGGCGTACCGGATCTGCAGGCGGTCGCCGTCGACGAGCGTCTGCACGGACCGCAGATCCGTGAACGGCGGCACCACCACGACCTCGACGCGACTGAAGTCGTGCTTCTTGTCCGCCAGCGTCACCGCCAGCTTCTGCACCAGGACGATCGCCTCCTGGTGGTTGAGGTTCATCTTCCAGTTCCCCGCCATCAGCGGGGTGCGAGCGTGTGCCATCAGTCCTCCAGGACCTGGATGCCGGGCAGCTCCTTGCCCTCGAGGTACTCGAGGCTGGCGCCGCCGCCGGTCGAGATGTGACCGAACGCCGCTTCGTCGAAGCCGAGCGTGCGGACCGCGGCGGCCGAGTCGCCACCGCCGACGACCGACAGGCCGTCGACCTTCGTGAGCGCCTCGGCGACCGCGCGGGTGCCGTCGGCGAACGCGTCGACCTCGAAGACGCCCATCGGGCCGTTCCAGAAGACCGTGCGCGCGTCGGCGAGCGCCGCCGCGAACGCGCGGGCCGACTCGGGACCGATGTCGAGGCCCAGGGCGTCGGCGGGGATCTCGGCCGCCGGCACCACGCGGGGCTCCGGGGTGCGGTCGGCCGAGGGGAACTCGGTGTCGACGACGATGTCGGTCGGCAGCACGAACTCCACGCCGGACTCGCCGGCCCGGTCGAGGTAGCGGCGGCAGGTGTCGAGCTGGTCGTCCTCGAGGAGGCTCTTGCCCACCTCGTGACCCTGCGCCGCCAGGAACGTGAACACCATGCCGCCGCCGATGAGCAGCCGGTCGGCCTTGCCGAGCAGGTTGTCGATCACACCGAGCTTGTCGGAGACCTTCGACCCGCCCAGGACCACGACGTACGGGCGCTCCGGGGATTCGGTGAGCCGGCGCAGCACGTCGATCTCGGTCGAGACCAGCTGGCCCATCGCGTGCGGCAGCCGCTGCGCGACGTCGTAGACGGACGCCTGCTTGCGGTGCACGACACCGAAGCCGTCGGAGACGAACGCGTCCGCGAGGTCAGCGAGCTGGTCGGCGAACGCGCCACGCTCCGCGTCGTCCTTGCTGGTCTCCCCCGGGTTGAAGCGGACGTTCTCCAGCAGGGCGACCTGGCCGTCGGCCAGCCCCGCCACGGTCTCCCGGGCGCTGTCGCCGACCGTGTCGGTCGCGAACCCGACCTCCCGGCCGAGCAGCTCGCCGAGCCGGGCGGCCACCGGGCGGAGCGAGTACCGCTCCTCCGGTGCGCCCTTCGGCCGGCCCAGGTGGGCAGTCACGACCACCCGGGCTCCGGCGTCGGCCAGCTCCCGGATGGTCGGCACGCTCGCGCGGACGCGGCCGTCGTCGGTGATGCGGCTCTGCCCGTCCTCCTGGCGATCGAGCGGCACGTTGAGGTCCGAGCGGACCAGGACCCGCTTCCCCTGGACGTCGCCGAGGGTGGAGTACGAACCCACGGTCAGAGGGTCTCGCCGACGTAGGCGATCAGGTCCGCGAGGCGGTTGGAGTAGCCCCACTCGTTGTCGTACCAGCCGAGCACCTTGACCTGGTTGCCGATGACCTTGGTCAGCGGCGCGTCGAAGATGCAGGAGGCCGGGTCGGTGACGATGTCGGTCGACACGAGCGGGTCGGTCGAGTAGCGGAGGAACTTGCCGTCCGCGGCCGCCTTCACGATCTCGTTGACCTCCTCGACCGAGGTCTCGCGGGAGGCCTCGAACGAGAGGTCGGTCGCCGAGCCGGTCGGCACCGGGACGCGGAGCGCGTAGCCGTCCAGCTTGCCCTTGAGCTCGGGCAGCACCAGGCCGATGGCCTTCGCGGCGCCGGTCGAGGTCGGCACGATGTTGAGCGCGGCGGCGCGGGCGCGACGCAGGTCCTTGTGGATGTTGTCCTGCAGGTTCTGGTCGGCGGTGTAGGCGTGGATCGTCGTCATCAGACCACGGTTGATGCCCAGCCCGTCGTTGAGCGCCTTCGCCATCGGAGCGAGGCAGTTGGTCGTGCACGACGCGTTGGAGATCACCGTGTGCGCGGCCGCGTCGTACTCGGTGTGGTTGACGCCCATCACGACCGTGACGTCCTCGTTCTTCGCGGGCGCCGAGATGATGACCTTCTTGGCGCCGCCGTTGTCGACGTGCGCGCGGGCCTTCGTGGCGTCGGTGAAGAAGCCGGTCGACTCGACCACCACGTCGACACCGAGGTCGGCCCACTTGAGGTTGGCGGGGTCGCGCTCCGCAAAGGTCTTCACGATCTGGTCGCCGACGCGGATCTCGTCCTCGGTGGCGGTCACGTCCGCGTCGAGCTTGCCGAGGATCGAGTCGAACTTCAGCAGCGGTGCGAGCGCGGTGTTGTCGGTGAGGTCGTTGACGGCGACGACCTCGATGTCGAGCCCGGAGGCCCGGACGGCGCGGAAGAAGTTGCGGCCGATCCGGCCGAACCCGTTGATACCTACTCGAACGGTCACTGCGAGCTCCTGCTTCTCGATCTCACGACTGCTTGGGGGACGTCACGACCCTATCGTTAGGGCGGCCGAGACCCATGCCCCGCCCGGCGTACGCGACCGCGACTCGACTTCGACGCGCCTCAGGCATCCTCGACCAGCATGTCCGGGGTCAGCGACGCCTCGGTGTCCGGGATGCCGAGCTCCTCGGCGCGCTTGTCGGCCATCGCCAGCAGCCGACGGATCCGGCCGGCGATGGCGTCCTTGGTGAGCACGGGGTCGTGGAGCTGGCCGAGCTCCTCCAGCGACGCCTGCTTGTGCTCGAGACGGAGCTCACCTGCCATGCGCAGGTGGTCGGGCACGTCCTCTCCGAGGATCTCCATCGCCCGGCCGACGCGCGCACCCGCGGCCACCGCGGCCCGGGCCGAACGGCGCAGGTTGGCGTCGTCGAAGTTCGCGAGCCGGTTCGCCGTGGCACGCACCTCGCGGCGCATCCGGCGCTCCTCCCAGGCCATCAGCGACTCGTGCGCGCCGAGGCGGGTGAGCAGCTGACCGATGGCGTCGCCGTCGCGGATCACGACGCGGTCGACGCCTCGGACCTCGCGCGCCTTGGCGTGGATGCCCAGCCGACGCGCGACGCCGACGAGCGCCAGCGCGGCCTCGGGGCCGGGGCAGGTGACCTCCAGCGCCGAGGAGCGGCCCGGCTCGGTCAGCGAGCCGTGCGCGAGGAAGGCGCCCCGCCACGCGGCGACCGCGTCGCAGCCGCCGCCGGAGACGACGGCCGGGGGCAGGCCGCGCACCGGACGGCCCCGCTGGTCGAGCAGGCCGGTCTGGCGCGCGAGCGCCTCGCCGTCCTTGACGACGCGCACGATGTAGCGGCTGCCCTTGCGGATGCCGTTGCCCTGCACCATGACGACGTCGGACTGGTGGCCGTAGACCTCCGCGATGTTGGTGCGCAGCCGACGGGCGGCGGCGCCGGTGTCGAACTCCGCCTCGACGACGATCCGGCCGCTCACGATGTGGAGGCCGCCGGCGAACCGGAGCATCGAGGCCACCTCGGCCTTGCGGCAGCAGGTCTTGGTCACCTGGGTGCTCGACAGCTCCGCCTTCACCTGTGCCGTCATCGCCATGATGCCGATCCTGCCACGCGCGTCAACGATCCTCGGAGCCAGCCCAGAGCCAGCCCAGAGCCAGCCCGGCACCGGCGGGCACCGGTCGGACGGTCAGCCGGCGGCCATGATCTCGGCGTACGCCGCGGCCAGCCGCTGCGGGTCGTGGTGCTGGCTGTCGCCCGCCGTGGCGACGTCGGCGAGGTGCAGGCGCGCGCCGTACGACGCGACCGCCTCCTCCAGGTCGGCGAGACCGTCCCCGACGCAGGCGCGGTCGGCGAGCACGGTGTGCACGCGCAGGTCGGGTGCGTGCTCCATGAGAGCTGCGAGATGGTCGCGGGGGCCGAACCCGAAGGTCTCCCCCACCTCGTCCACGAGGTTGAGCACCACGACGACGCGGGCGTCGGTGCCGACCAGCGCCGTACGCAGTGCCGGGACCATGACGTGGGGCATCACCGACGTGAACCACGACCCGGGCCCAAGCACCACCCAGTCGGCCTCGGTGACCGCCACCAGCGCCTCCGGGCACGGGCGAGGATCGGGCGGGTCGAGGGCGATCGAGACGATCTGTCCCTGGGTGGTGGCGACCTCCACCTGCCCACGCACCGTCGTGAGCGAAGCGGGAGCACCGGCGTCGACCCCGCGCACCGCGGCCGTGATGTCGAGCGGGTCCAGGGCCATCGGCAGGACGCGTCCGGACGTGCCGAGCAGCCGGCCGACCCAGTCGAGCGCCGCCACCGGGTCGCCGAGCTGCTCCCAGAGGCCGACGATCAGCAGGTTGCCGATCACGTGACCGTTCATCTCGCCATGGCCGGCGAACCGGTGCTGCAGCACCCGGGCCCAGGTGTCACCCCACTGGTGCTCACCGCACAGGGCGGCCAGCGCCATCCGCAGGTCGCCCGGCGGGAGGACGCCGAACTCGGAGCGGAGCCGACCCGACGAGCCGCCGTTGTCGGCGACCGTCACGACGGCCGTGAGATCGTCGACCACCAGGTCGGCGACCAGCAGGCGCAGGGCCTGCAGGGAGGCAGCGAGCCCGTGCCCGCCACCGAACGCGACGACGGACTGGGCTCGGTCGACCGGTGCCGGCGCCCGAGTGCTCACCCGCGCCTCACTCCCGTCCCAGGTCGCGGTGGGTCGCCCGTGCGTCGAGGCCGGCGTCCGTCAGCCGGCGCGCGATCTCCTCGGTCATCGCGACGCTGCGGTGCTTGCCGCCCGTGCACCCGACGGCGACGGTCATGAACCGCTTGCCCTCCCGCAGGTAGCCCTGCGCGACGCCCTCCAGCAGCGGCACGTAGGCGTCGAGGAACTCGGTGGCACCAGCCTGCGCCATGACGTACTCGGAGACCTCGACGTCCTTGCCACTGCTGGGCCGGAGCTCGGGGATCCAGTGCGGGTTGGGCAGGAACCGCATGTCGGCCACGAAGTCCGCGTCGACGGGGATGCCGTACTTGAACCCGAAGCTGGTCACCGTCACCTTGAGGCGGGTCGTGTCGGGGGTGCCGAACGCCTCCGCGATCCGGTCGGTCAGCTGGTGGACGTTGAGCGCCGACGTGTCGATGACCAGGTCGGCCTCGCTGCGCAGGTCGGCCAACACCTGCCGCTCGCGCTGGAGGCCGTCGAGCAGCCGCCCGGTCCCCTGGAGCGGGTGCGGGCGGCGGGCCGCCTCCTGCCGGCGGACGAGGACGTCGTCGGTCGCCTCGAGGAAGACCAGCGTCGTACGCCGTCCGGTCGCGCCCTGCGCCAGGTTCGCCTGCAGCGACTGGAAGAACGATCCCGAGCGGACGTCGACCACCACCGCGATCGGCTGCTCCTTGCCGCGGCTCTCGTCGACCAGCCGCACGACGTCGCGCAACAGGCTCGGCGGCATGTTGTCGACCACGTAGTAGCCGAGATCCTCGAGCTCCTTGGCCGCCGTGCTGCGCCCGGCGCCCGTCATGCCGGTCACGACGACCAGCTCGCCGTGGTGGTCGGCACTGGCTGCCGACACGCCCTCCGCCATGGTTCAGCCTTCCTCGATCTCGCCGGTCGCGGTGTTGACGCTGACGATGCTGGGACCAGTCTTGCCGGTCTCCTGCGCGACCGCCTCCTTGATCGCGGAAGCGGTGCGCTCGCCGATGCCAGGCACCATCGCGATCTCGTCGACGGTCGCCGCGCGCAGCTTCTTGAGCGAGCCGAAGTGCTTGAGCAGGGTCTTGCGGCGCACCTCGCCGAGGCCGGGGACGCCGTCGAGCAGGCTCTCGACCATCGACTTCGACCGTCGCGAGCGGTGGTGGGTGATCGCGAACCGGTGGGCCTCGTCGCGCACCCGCTGGAGCAGGTAGAGCCCCTCGCTCGACCGCGCGAGGATGACGGGGTCCTCCTGGTCGGGGAGCCAGACCTCCTCGAGCCGCTTGGCGAGTCCGCACACCGGGATGTCGACGATGCCGAGCTCCTCGAGCGCCCGCTGCGCCGCCGCGACCTGAGGCGCCCCGCCGTCGACGACCACGAGGCCCGGGGCGTAGGCGAACTTCCGGGGCCGGCCGGTCTCGGGGTCGACCAGCATCGGCCCGCTCTCGGTGACCTGCTCGGTGCTCGTGGCCTGCTCGTCGAGCAGCCGCCTGAAGCGCCGCGTGATGACCTCGTGCATGGCACGCACGTCGTCGGAGCCGTCCTGGCCCTTGATCAGGAACCGGCGGTACTCGCTCTTGCGCGCCAGGCCGTCCTCGAAGACCACCATCGAGGCGACGATCTCGGACCCCTGCAGGTGGGAGACGTCGTAGCACTCGATGCGCAGCGGCACCTCGTCGAGCCCGAGCGACTCCTGGATCTCCTCCAGCGCGCGATTGCGGGTCGTCAGGTCGCTGGCCCGCTTGGTCTTGTGGAGCGCCAGCGCCTGGGCGGCGTTCTGCTTGACGGTCTCCTGGAGGGTCCTCTTGTCCCCGCGCTGCGGGATCCGGATCGACACCTTCGAGCCGCGCAGGTCGCCCAGCAGGGTCTCGTACGTCGCCACGTCCGGCGGCAGCGCCGGCACCAGGATCTCCCGCGGGATCTCGTCGGGACCGGCGCCAGCGTAGAGCTGGAGGATGAAGTCGTCGACGAGCTTCGCCGTGTCGCCCTCGTCGACGCGGTCGGCGACCCAGCCGCGCTGGCCGCGGATGCGACCGCCGCGGACGTAGAAGATCTGGACGGCGACCTCGAGCGGGTCCTCCGCGAGCGCGATGACGTCGGCGTCGGTGCCGTCTCCGAGGACCACGGCCTGCTTCTCGAGGGCCTTGTTGAGCGCGCCGAGGTCGTCGCGCAGCCGCGCCGCCTTCTCGAAGTCGAGCGCGTCGGAGGCGGCGTACATCTCCTTCTCGATGCGCTTCACGAATGCCGAGGTGTGCCCGGCCATGAAGTCGCAGAAGTCGTCGACGATCGCGCGGTGCTCCTCGGCCGTGACGCTGCCGACGCACGGTGCGGAGCACTTGTCGATGTAGCCGAGCAGGCAGGGACGCCCGATCTGGCTGGACCGCTTGAAGACCCCCTTGCTGCACGAGCGCATCGGGAAGACCCTCAGCAGCAGGTCGACGGTCTCGCGGATCGCCCAGGCGTGGCTGTAGGGGCCGAAGTAGCGGGTGCCCTTGCGCTTGGCGCCGCGGCCGACCATCACGCGCGGGAACTCCTCGCCGACGGTCACGGCCAGCCACGGGTAGGACTTGTCGTCGCGGTACTTCACGTTGAACCGCGGGTCGTACTCCTTGATCCAGGAGTACTCCAGCTGGAGCGCCTCGACCTCGGTCTTCACGACCGTCCACTCCACCGACGCCGCCGTGGTCACCATCGTCGCCGTGCGCGGGTGCAGGTTGCCGACGTCCTGGAAGTACGACGAGAGCCGGGCGCGCAGGTTCTTCGCCTTGCCGACGTACACGACCCGACCGCGGGGGTCGCGGAACCGGTAGACACCGGGCTGGGTCGGGATCGAGCCGGGCGCGGGGCGGTAGGACAGCGGGCCTCGGGGCGAGCGCGGGGGTGGAGCGGGAGGCACGACCCAACCCTACGGTCCGGTGCCGACAGTCGCGCACCGCGGCCGTCGGCTCGTCAGGCGCGGCCGATCGTGCCGCCCTGCACGGCGACCGGCACCTCCTCGAGCGGCGAGCTCGCGGGTCCATTGGCGACGGAGCCGTCCTCGATCGAGAACCTGCTGCCGTGGGCATCGCCCCCGTCGTCGCCGCACGCGGCCAGGAGCGGCACTGCGACGCCGGCGACGGCCGCGCCACCGAGGGTGCGGCGCCGGGACAGCCGTGCGCTGTCGAGGGGTCCTTGCATGGGCTTACCTCCCGAGAGGGACCGCCCGGTCAGGCGGTCGAGATGGTGTCCCCGTCGACGCTGATGCTCACCGGGGCGAGGGGGGACGTGGCCGGCCCGTTGACGACCGAGCCGTCGGCGGCCGAGAACTTGCTGCCGTGGCAGGTGCAGTCGATCGTGCCATCGGCGATCCGCGCGACGACGCAGGACTGGTGGGTGCAGACGGCCGAGAACGCCTTGAAGTCGCCCTCGGTCGGCTGGGTGACCACCACCTTCTGGTCGCCGAAGATCTTGCCCCCACCGACGGGGACGTCGCTCGTCGCGCCGAGCTCCTCGCCGGCGGGAGGCGGTTCGGCGGCCTCGCCGCCGTCGTCACTCCCGCAGGCTGCGAGCAGGGGCGTGGCCACTCCGAGGGCGGCGGCTCCGGTCAACGTCTGGCGGCGGGTGATGCCGTCGGTGGTCACAAGTCGTCGTCCTCCATGCGTCTGTCACGGGTGCGCGTTCGTTGAAGTTCACACTAGCCGGGGACGACGTCTCGTCGGTGAGAGGCCGATGAGAGTCCGATGAGAGGCAGCGGGTCCGCCCTCCTAGACTGCGGGCCATGCTCGCGGCGCCCCAGCACGGCTTCGTCTTCCTCGCGGCGTCGAAGGCCGGATCGACCTCGGTCCAGCGCGCGCTGCGTCCCTACGCCCACCTCGAGATCCGGACGCCCCCGTCCGACAAGCACATGCCGCCTCGTCGCTTCGAGGCCGAGGTGGCGCCGCGGTTGGCGCGTGACGGCTTCCCGCGCTCGTCGTACGCCACGATCGCGATGGTGCGGCACCCGCTCGAGCTGGTCACGTCCTGGTGGCGCTACCGGTCCCGCCCGGACCTCGACGGCAAGGACCGCTCGACGGCCGACGTCACGCTGGACGAGTACGCCGAGCAGGTGATGGCCGGCGAGGGCGGCTTCACCCGGCCCTCGGTCTGGCTCTCCGACGACACCGGGACCGTGCTGGTCGACCGCCTGTGGAGGTACGACCACATCGACGCGCTGCTCGCCTGGGTCGGCGACCGGGTCGGGTCGCCGCTCGCGCTGCGACGGCTCAACCAGTCGCCCGAGCGCCCCGCCGAGCTCGACCCCGGCGTACGCCGCCGGCTCGAGGACTTCTTCGCCGCCGAGCTGGCGATCTACGCGGGCGCCGACTGACCGGTCAGCCGGCCTTCCGCGCCGCGGCCTTCTTGGCCGTCCCCGCCCGCGCGGCGGTCTTCCTGGCGGGCGCCTTCCGGGCGGGTGCCTTCTTGGCCGCGGCCTTGCGGGCCGGTGCCCTCTTCGCCTGCTCCGCGGCCCGGCCCTCGAGCAGGGGCGCGAGGAACTGGCCGGTGTAGCTGGCCGGGTTGGCCGCGACCGCCTCCGGGGTGCCCTCGGCCACGATCGTGCCGCCCCGCGAGCCGCCCTCGGGACCCATGTCGACCAGCCAGTCGGCGGTCTTGATGACGTCGAGGTTGTGCTCGATGACCAGCACGGTGTTGCCCTGGTCGACGAGGCGCCCGAGCACCAGCAGCAGCTTGCGGATGTCCTCGAAGTGCAGGCCGGTGGTCGGCTCGTCGAGCACGTAGACGGTGCGCCCGGTCGACCGCTTCTGGAGCTCCGAGGACAGCTTCACCCGCTGCGCCTCGCCGCCCGACAGCGTGGTGGCGGGCTGGCCGAGCCGGACGTAGCCGAGACCGACCTCGACCAGCGTCTTCATGTGCCGCGCGATCGCGGGGACCGCGGCGAAGAAGTCGGCGGCCTCCTCAATCGGCATGTCGAGGACCTCGGCGATCGTCTTGCCCTTGTAGTGCACCTCGAGCGTCTCGCGGTTGTAGCGCGCACCGTGACAGACCTCGCACGGGACGTAGACGTCGGGCAGGAAGTTCATCTCGATCTTGATCGTCCCGTCGCCGGCACACGCCTCGCAGCGGCCACCCTTGACGTTGAACGAGAACCGGCCCTGCAGGTAGCCCCGCATCTTCGCCTCGGGGGTCGAGGCGAAGAGCTTGCGGATGTGGTCGAAGACACCGGTGTACGTCGCCGGGTTGGAGCGCGGGGTGCGGCCGATCGGCGACTGGTCGACGTGGATGACCTTGTCGACGTGGTTGAGTCCGGTGATCTTCTGGTGACGGCCCGGGATCGCGCGGGCGTTGTAGATCTGCTTGGCCAGCGAGGTGTAGAGGATGTCGTTGACCAGCGTGGACTTGCCTGAGCCGGACACCCCGGTGACGGCCACGAACATGCCGAGCGGGAACGAGACGTCCACGTTCTGCAGGTTGTGCTCGCGGGCGCCGTGGACGGTCAGCTCCCGCCCCTTGGTGCGCGGACGTCGCACCTCCGGCACCGGGATCTCGCGGCGGCCGGAGAGGTACTGCCCGGTCATCGAGTCCGGGTGGGTGAGCAGGTCGGCCACGTTGCCGCTGTGGACGACCTGACCGCCGTGCTCGCCGGCGCCCGGGCCGATGTCGACGACCCAGTCGGCCACCCGGATCGTGTCCTCGTCGTGCTCGACGACGATCAGCGTGTTGCCGAGGTCCTTGAGGCGCACCAGCGTCTCGATCAGGCGGTGGTTGTCGCGCTGGTGGAGGCCGATCGAGGGCTCGTCGAGCACGTAGAGGACACCGACCAGGCCGGCGCCGATCTGGGTCGCCAGCCGGATGCGCTGCGCCTCGCCACCGGAGAGCGAGCCCGACGGCCGGTCGAGCGAGAGGTAGTCGAGGCCGACGTCGAGGAGGAAGTTCAGCCGCTCCTGGATCTCCTTGAGGACCCGCTCGCCGATCTGCCGCTCGCGTGCGGTGAGGTCGAGGTCGCGCAGGTAGTCGGCGGTCTCGTTGATCGGCAGCGCACAGACCTCGGCGATGCTCTTCCCGCCGTCCTGGAGCGACGCGCCCAGCGTCACCGACATCGAGACCGGCTTGAGGCGACTGCCGCCGCACGAGGGGCAGGGCACCTCGCGCATGAAGCCTTCGTAGCGCTCCCGGCTGACGTCGGACTCCGCCTCGTGGTGGCGTCGCTCGATGTAGGAGCCGACGCCCTCGAACTCCGCGTAGTAGGCGCGCTGGCGTCCGTAGCGGTTGCGGGTCACGACGTGGACCTTGGTCGGGTGCCCGTTGAGGATCGCCTTCTGCGCCTTCGCCGGCAGGTCCTCCCACGGCGTGTTGAGGTCGAAGCCCAGCTCGTCGCCGAGGGCGCCCAGCAGTCGCAGGAAGTAGTCGGCGACGTGCGCCTGGCTCCACGGCTGGATCGCGCCCTCGCCGAGGGTGGCCTCCGGGTTGGGCACGACCAGCTCGGGGTCGACCTCGAGCCGGGTGCCGAGTCCGTGGCAGGCCGGGCAGGCGCCGAACGGCGAGTTGAACGAGAACGAGCGCGGCTCGAGCTCGTCGGTGTCGATCGGGTGCTCGTTGGGGCACGCCATCTTCTCGCTGAACCGCAGCTCGCGACCGGGGTCCTTCGCATCGAGGTCGACGAAGTCGAAGAGCACCAGGCCGCCGGCGAGCTGCAGCGCCGTCTCCACCGAGTCGGTGAGGCGCCGCTTGGACGACGCCTTGACGGCCAGTCGGTCGACCACGACCTCGATCGTGTGCTTCTTCTGCTTGTCCAGCTTGGGTGGCTCGTCGAGCGCGTACGTCTCACCGTTTACCCGGGCCCGCGAGAACCCCTGCGTCTGCAGCTGCTTGAAGAGCTCGACGTACTCGCCCTTGCGGCCCCGGATCACCGGTGCGAGCACCTGGAACCGGCGGCCCTCCTCCAGGGAGAGCACCCGGTCGACGATCTGCTGCGGCGTCTGTCGCTCGATCGGCGCGCCGCAGGTCGGGCAGTGTGGTCGGCCCGCGCGCGCGTAGAGGAGGCGGAGGTAGTCGTAGACCTCGGTGATCGTGCCGACCGTCGAGCGCGGGTTCTTCGAGGTGGACTTCTGGTCGATCGACACTGCGGGCGACAGGCCCTCGATGAAGTCGACGTCGGGCTTGTCCATCTGGCCGAGGAACTGACGGGCGTAGGCGGACAGCGACTCGACGTACCGCCGCTGGCCCTCCGCGAAGATCGTGTCGAAGGCGAGCGAGGACTTGCCGGACCCGGAGAGGCCGGTGAAGACGATCAGCGAGTCACGCGGCAGGTCGAGCGAGACGTCCTTGAGGTTGTGCTCCCGGGCACCCCGGATGATGAGCTGGTCCGCCACTGACTGATTCCCCTCGCTTCGAACAGACGTTCGCCATCCTAACGGGCGCGAGCAAGCCACGACGACCCGGGACGCGCCGGTGGTCCCCACGATCTCACGGGCCACCGACAATGCCCGCGGGTCGACCGGTCCGGCAGGATGTGACCATGACCGACCTCACTGCGGAGACCGTCGTGGACACCGAGCTGCCGGAGGCGACGCGTCGCCTCGTGCGCACGGTCGACGCGCTCCCCGATCCGGCGTACGCCGAGCCGAGCGGGCTGCCCGGCTGGACACGCGCGCACGTCGTCGCCCATCTCGCCCTGAACGCCGAGGGCCTCGCCGGCGCGCTGACCGGTGTGGTCGAGGGACGGCGGGTCTCGATGTACCGCTCCCAGGAGGACCGGGACGGCGACATCGAGTCGCTGGCGACGGCGGCTCCCGCCGTGCTGCGGTCGCGCCTGCTCGGCGCGTGCACGGACCTCGCGGACGCGATCGACGCGGTCCCGGACGACGAGGGCGAGACGGTGGTCGAACGGGTGCCCGGCGGCCGGACCTTCCGCGTCGGCGACGTCCCCTGGATGCGGTTGGGCGAGGTGGAGATCCACCACGCCGACCTCGACGCCGGCTACACCCACCCGCAGTGGCCGGACGCCTTCGTCCTGCACGTCCTGGACTCCAAGCACCTCCGCGACCCCGCCGCCGGCGCGTTCTCCCTGCAGCCCACGGACCTGGACCGGGCGTGGTCCGCCGGCACCGGCGGTCCGACCGTCACGGGCACCGCCAGCGAGCTGGCCTGGTGGCTCACCGGACGACCGGCGCCCGGTCTCACCTGCGAGGGCGGCGCCCTGCCGCGGATCGGAGGCATGTGACATGGCCTACACCGGAGCCGTGACGGTCGGCGGTGGGCCCGACGTACGCGAGCTGCAGCACCTCGTGATCACCAAGGTCGCCGTGGACCCGACGATGTCGAACAACTGCTACCTCCTGCGCTGCCGCGAGACCGGCGACCAGGTCTTGGTCGACGCCGCCGACTCCGCCGAGACGCTGCTGCCGCTGATCGGGTCCGCCGGACTCACCACGGTCGTGACGACCCACCAGCACTGGGACCACCACCGGGCGCTGTCCGACGTCGTCGCGGCGACCGGCGCGGGCGTCGTCGCCGGAGCGCCCGACGCCGAGGCGGTCACCGAGCAGACCGGCGTAGCCGTCACGCGGTCCGTGCACGACGGGGACACGGTCGTGGTCGGCTCGTGCACGCTGTCGGTGATCGCGCTCGACGGGCACACCCCTGGCTCGATCGCCCTGCTGTACGACGATCCGTCCGGCCACCCGCACCTCTTCACCGGGGACTCGCTCTTCCCGGGCGGCGTCGGCAACACGTTCGGCGACTCCGCCGCCTTCGACCGCCTCATCGCGGACGTGTCGACCAAGCTGTTCGACCGACTCCCCGACGACACGTGGTTCTACCCCGGTCACGGTGACGACTCCACGCTCGGCGCCGAGCGCGCGTCGCTGCCGGAATGGCGCGCGCGCGGCTGGTGACGACTACCCACTTCCCCTGTCATGTCCTGCGGTGGAACTGGACCTGGCCGGTGGGCAGGTAGGTGGTGTCGTAGTTTGGGTCGTGGGCGCGGTTGTGGTGCCAGTGGCAGAGGCTGACGC
>NZ_JARGER010000015.1 GCF_029210375.1 Nocardioides sp. YIM 152315
GGAGTCACAGGAGTCGCAGAGCGCTCCAACATCCCGGCCCGCCAACACCACGATAACCACCCCCGAGGTCGCTTGACTTCCCTTAGGAACTCAGTCGATCGCTCAGCGGCTCATGAGCGCGATCAGCGCCTCCGGGTCGACGACGCGGGCACCGTCGCGGGCGACGTCGTCGGCGACCGCCCGGTCGGCGGTGACGACCACGACGACGCGCCCGGAGGGCTCGACGGCGACCAGGTCGCGCACGACGTCGTCGGCGATGACCCCGCGCGGGCTGTAGAGCACCCGGACGCCGCGCGGCGCGACCACCGGTGGACGGTGGTCGGTCTCGGCCGCGTCGAACACCAGCGTGGTCTCGGCACCGGTGCGCGCGACCAGCGCGGCCAGCCCTCCCGCGAGCCGGTTGCGCTGTGCCTCGAGCGAGGAGCTCGGCCAGGCACGCTTGCTCACGTTGTAGCCGTCGACGACCAGTCGCGACCGGGGCATCCCCAGCAGCTGCTCGAGGAGCGCCGGACTGGCCGGACCCAGTGCGCCGGCCCCACTCGTCGTACGCGCGCCGGACGCCGCGGCCTCGGCCTCGACCCGGTCGGCCGGCGCACCCTCGACCGTGGGCAGTGCCAGCTCGCGCCGCAGGCCGGCCGCGGCGTCGGTGACGGTGTCCAGCAGCAGCCGCGCGCGCAGCGACACCTCGTCGCGCTCGGTGCGCGCGACCCGGCGCGCCTGCGCCTCCTCGGCGTCCCGACGCTCGACCTCGGCGCGGAGCCGGCGGTTCTCCTTCTCCAGGGACACGACCCGGTCCTCGACCTCGGCCCGCGCGGCGTCGAGCTCCTGCGTCGCGGACTCGGCGAGCGCCCGGGCCTCCCGCTCCGCGGCGCGAGCCTCACCGACCTTGCGGCGCAGCGAGGTGTGCTCGGCCTTGTGCTCCTCGGCCTGAGCCCGCTGCGCCTCGCGCAGCTCACGGACCGTCCGCTCCGCGTCGGCGAGCCGGCCACGCAGCCGCGTCAGCTCTCGCTCCCGAGCCTCCTCCTCGCGGCTCGGCGCCGCGATCCGCTCGACCCGACCGGCGAATACCTGCTCCCAGCCCTCCGGCCGGACCAGCCAGACCCGGGCGGCCACGGCGGCGTCGTCGCCGTCCTCGGGCTCCGGCCGGGCCGCCAGCTGCACGCCGACGCGCTCCCTCAGCTCGTCGTCGGCGAGCGCGTCGGTGATGGCGCTCGCCCCGAGGCGGGCGCGCCGGGCCGGGGCGAAGGCGGCGACGCGACGTACGGCGGCGGGCAGCGACGGCACGTCGGGCAGCACCTCGGCCGTCTGGGCGACGACGCGGGTGCGGACCGGCTCGGGAAGCCCGGCCAGTGCGCGGGGCTCGGAGGCGGACACGACGGCTCCGTCAGCTCGTCTCGAGGGGCGTCTCGAGCGGCGCCGCGTCGTACCGCGTGACGACCTCGACGGCGTCGGAGCGCCCGCACCAGCGGCACGTGACCTGCTCGACCGACTCCGCCCGCAGGACGCTCTCCTCGACCCGGTGGTCTCCGGCGAGGTCGAAGTGCCAGAACTCGGTGGTGCGCCGGGTGCGGGTCACGTCGAAGCGGGTCAGGTTGCCGCAGGCGCCGCAGCGCCACCGCTGCCCGGTGTCGGGGACCGTCGCGGACATCGCACCTCCTGCCCTGTGACCAGCGTGGTGACCAAGGTGGCCCCACCCTACGGCGGCACCCCGCGCGCCGCCGCCGGATTGTCGGTGGCCACATCTAGCGTCGCGAGCATGAACCTCACCCCGCGGACCACGGAGGCCCCCTCGGCGCCCCGGGGCCCCGGGGCGGGCTGGGAGCCCCAACGCAGCTTCGACGAGCTCGGCCGTCCGCTCCGTGACATCACCTTCTGCGTCGTCGACCTCGAGACCACCGGAGGGTCCGCCGAGGGCGGCGCGATGATCACCGAGATCGGGGCGGTCAAGGTCCGCGGCGGCGAGGTGCTCGGCGAGTTCCAGACGCTGGTCGATCCCCGCACCGAGATCCCGGCGTTCATCGCGGTGCTGACCGGAATCACCAACGGCATGGTGGCCGACGCGCCGGCGATCGAGTCCGCGCTCCCGGCGTTCCTCGAGTTCGCGACCGGCTCCGTGCTCGTGGCGCACAACGCGCCGTTCGACGTCGGCTTCCTCCGCTACTTCGCCGAGCAGCAGGGCCGGCCGTGGCCGACCTTCGAGGTCCTCGACACGGCGCGCCTGGCGCGGCGGGTGATCACGCGCGACGACGCGCCCAACTGCAAGCTGTCGTCGCTGGCGAAGGCGTTCGGCTCCGCGACCACGCCCAACCACCGCGCGCTCCAGGACGCCCGCGCGACGGTCGACGTGCTGCACGGGCTGATGGAGCGCCTGGGCGGGCTCGGCGTGCACACGCTCGAGGAGCTCCAGACCTTCTCGTCGCGGGTCACCGGCGCCCAGCGCCGCAAGCGTCACCTGGCCGAGGCCCTCCCCCACGCCCCGGGCGTCTACCTGTTCCGTGACGAGCAGGCGCGGGTGCTCTACGTCGGCACGTCCCGCGACCTGCGCACCCGGGTGCGCTCCTACTTCACCGCGTCCGAGACGCGGTCCCGGATGGGCGAGATGGTCGGCATCGCGAGCGCGGTCGACGGCATCGAGTGCGCAACCGCGCTGGAGGCCGAGGTCCGTGAGCTGCGGCTGATCGCCGAGCACAAGCCGCGCTACAACCGGCGCTCTCGCTTCCCGGAGAAGGTCCACTTCGTCAAGCTGACCCGCGAGCCGTGGCCACGACTCTCCCTGGTGCGCCGGGTGCTCGACGACGACGCCGACTACCTGGGGCCGTTCTCGTCGAAGAAGACCGCGGAGAAGTGCCTGGCGGCACTCCACGACACGTTCCCGATCCGGCAGTGCTCCGACCGGCTGCCCAAGGCCGCGGCCAAGTCAGCGTGCGTCCTGGCCGAGATGGGCCGGTGTCTCTCCCCCTGCGACGGCAGCGTCGACGAGACGGCGTACGCCGCGGTGGTGCGCCAGCTGCGCGACTCGCTGCTCCGGCGACCCGACGAGGTGGTCGAGGCGATCAACGCGCGGATGACCGCGCTGGCCGGCGACGAGAGGTTCGAGGAGGCGGGCGTGCACCGCGACCGGCTCGCGGCCTTCGTGCGGGCGGCGGCCCGCACGCAGCGGCTCGCCGCACTTACGCGGTGCCCGGAGGTGGTCGCGGCGCGCCGCGAGGACGACGGCCGGTGGGCGGTCCACGTGGTCCGCCGCGGTCGGCTGGCGGCCGCCGGCGTGATCCCGTCGGGTGCCGACGCCCACGCCTACGTCGCCACGCTGCGGCAGTCCGCCGAGACGGTCCGCCCCGGGCCTGGCCCGGTGCCGTCCGCCACCGCCGAGGAGACCGAGAAGGTGCTGCGCTGGCTGGAGTCGCCCGGCATCCGCCTGGTCGACGTCGACGGCGAGTGGACCTGCCCGGTGGCCGGCGCGACCCGCCACCTCGCCGTGCACGACGCGGTCAACCAGTCCCGGCTGTCGCTGGTGCCGTTCGCCGACCGTCGCGGGCTGACGCCGGTGCACCAGCCGACGCGGTGAGCGAGGCCGGGCCGAGTAGTGTCCGTCCCGTGATCACCGCCATCGTCTTCGTGAAGGCCGACGTCGCCCGCATCCCGGAGGTGGCGGAGGCCATCGCCGCGCTCGACGGGGTGAGCGAGGTCTACTCGGTGACCGGCCAGATCGACCTGATCGCGCTCGTGCGGGTGCGCGACCACGACGACGTCGCCTCGGTGGTCGCCGACCGGCTCAACAAGGTGCCGGGTGTCAACGCCACCGAGACGCACATCGCGTTCCGCACCTACTCGCGCCACGACCTGGAGTCGGCGTTCTCGCTCGGCCTCGACTGAAGGTTGAGTCGGGACTTCCTGACACTCGAGTCGGGGGTTTCGGACACCGGGCCCGGCGACGGACGTCCGAAACTCCGGATTCAACTGTCCAGAAGTCCCGATTCGACCGTTAGGCGGTCGCGGCGATCCAGCGGTCCAGGGTCGCCTTCGCCGCCCCGGAGTCGACCGCCGCCCGCGCCCTGTCGATGCCGGCGGCGAGCGCCGCGGCCGGCTCGGCCCCGGGCTCGTCGTGGACGGCGAGCGCCGCGCCGGCGTTGAGCAGCACGGCGTCTCGTACGGCGCCGGGCTCGCCCTCGAGCACGCGGCGCACGACGCCCGCGTTGTGAGCCGCGTCGCCGCCACGCAGCGCCTCGGTGGTGCCGCGCGGGATCCCGAAGTCCGCCGGGTCGACCACCGACTCGGTGACCTCGCCGGCGCGCACGCGCCAGACCCGCGAGGTCGTCGTGGTGGTGAGCTCGTCGAGCCCGTCGTCGCCGCGGAAGACCCACGCGTCGACGCCCCGGCCGGCGAACACGCCCGCCATCACGGGCGCGAGCCGCGCATCGGCGCAGCCGATCGCCTGGGCGCCCGCCCGGGCCGGGTTGGTCAGTGGACCGAGCAGGTTGAACGTCGTGCCGATGCCGAGCTCGCGCCTGGCCACGGCGGCGTGCCGCATGGCCGGGTGGAAGGTCGCGGCGAAGCAGAAGGTGATGCCCGCCTCCTCGGCCACCGCCGCGACCCGCGCGGGCGCGAGGTCGAGCCGGATGCCGAGCTGCTCGAGCACGTCGGCCGAGCCGGACTGCGAGGACGCCGACCGGTTGCCGTGCTTGACCACACGGGCGCCCGCCCCGGCGGCGACGACGGCCGCCATCGTCGAGATGTTGACCGACATCGAGCGGTCCCCGCCGGTGCCGACGACGTCGAGCAGCCGACCCGGGATGCTGAGCGGCGTCGCGACGGCGTACATCGCCTCGACGAGCCCGAGCACCTCCTCGGCCGTCTCCCCCTTCGCCCGCAGCGCCACCGCGAAGCCCGCGACCTGCACCGGCGTGGCCTCACCGGAGAGCATCTCGCGCATCGCCCACGCGGTCTGCTCCGCGCTGAGGTCGGTGCCGGCGACCAGCGTGCCGAGGACCTCGGGCCAGCTGGACTGGTGCCCGATCACCGGCTGCTCATGTGGCGGCAGGCACGCGCGAGCGCAGCAGCGACACCACCGTCTCCGCGAGCTGGATCGGGTCCAGCGGGTGCGGTACGGCGGCCTCGGCCCGCGACCAGGTGGCCAGCCACGCGTCCTGCGGGCGGCCGGTGAGCACCAGCACCGGGGGGCACTGATGGATCTCGTCCTTGAGCTGCTTGGCGATGCCCATCCCGCCCGCGGGCACGGCCTCGCCGTCGAGGATCGCCAGGGCGATGCCGCCGGCGTCCATGTTCTGGATCACGACCGGCTCGGTCGCGACCTCGACGTACTCGAGCTCGGGCAGGTCCGGGTGCGGCCGGCGGCCGAGCGCCAGGATCACCTGCTGGCGGGTGTTCACGTCGTCGCTGTAGACCAGCACCCGCAGGGCGGTCCGGGAGGTCGAGTCGCTCACGCCCGGGATGCTACTCGTCCCCGGGGGTGGCGCGGGCGGAGGCCGCGCGTTCTCGTGCCTCGAGCAGGTCGAGGCGGCGGTCCTCGCGCTCGGCCTCCTGCAACGACTGCCGGACCCACTGCGTGAAGAGCACCCCGAAGAGCACGAGCGCGATCAGGTCGCCGGAGCCCCACAGGATGCCGCCGGCGAGATGCTGGTCGTCGAGCGGGTCGGGCAGCCAGGAGCCCATCGGGCCCCCGTGGAGGCCGGCGTAGTGGTCGCCGCCGATGACCTCCTGCTCCTGCATGATCGTGATGCCGAGGAAGGCGTGGAAGGGCAGCGTGAGGACGATCAGCAGCATCCGGAACGGGTAGCTGACCTTGCCCGGCACCGGGTCGACGCCGACGATCGGCCAGAAGAAGAGGCAGCCGACCAGCACCAGGTGCAGGTGCATGGTCTCGTGCAGGAACGTCGACTCCAGCGTGGCGGGGTACCAGCCGCTGAAGTAGAGCATCCACGGCGACGTGATGTAGAGCAGCAGCGTCAGCGGCGGGAACGACAGCACCTTCGCGACCGGCGAGTGCAGCACGACCAGGAGCCACCGGCGCGGCCTCGGGGGCAGCGTGCGGAGCGCCAGGGTGACCGGGGCGCCCAGCGCGAGGGCCATCGGCACCAGCATCGACAGGATCATGTGCTGGACCATGTGCACGCTGATCAGCGTGTCGTCGTACGTCCCGAGGCCGGAGGCGGTGGCGAAGTAGAAGAAGCCCATCCCGACGGGCACGAAGGCGACGGTCCGGCCAACGGGCCAGCGGTCCCCGCGGCGGTGGAGCACGACGACTCCCCACACGTACAGACCGGCGATCCAGACGGTCAGGATGAAGGCGACGGGCTGCAGCGACCACCCGGTGAAGACGGTGCCGAAGGTGAAGCGGGGAAGGTCGGCACCGGCGTCCAGCACGGTCCCGACGGCGGGGATGAGCACGTTGTGAACTTTATGACGGCGAAACGCAGGGGGTCGGGGTGCCCTCCCCGAGCGGTCACGACATAATGACGATCGTGGCGACAGCAACAGCGATTCCGGCCTCCCGTCTGCACGGGCACCACGACCGCCCGAGCATGGTCTCGGTGGGCACGATCATCTGGCTCTCGAGCGAGCTGATGTTCTTCGCGGCCCTGTTCGCGTCCTACTTCACGATCCGGGCGGTGAGCCCCGACCTGTGGGCACAGAACACCGAGCTGCTCAACGTGCCGTTCGCCGCCGTCAACACCACGATCCTGGTGCTGTCGTCCCTGACCTGCCAGCTGGGCGTGTTCGCCGCCGAGCGCGGTCAGGTGGGCCGCACCGGGTCGGTGTTCAACGTGAAGGGCTGGGGCCTGCGTGAGTGGTTCGTCCTCACCTACGTCATGGGCGCCATCTTCATCGGCGGCCAGGCCACCGAGTACGCCGCGCTCGTCCACGAGGGCGTGACGATCCAGGACTCGGCGTACGGCACGATGTTCTACCTCACCACCGGCTTCCACGGCCTCCACGTGACCGGCGGGCTGATCGCGTTCCTCTTCGTGCTGGGCCGCACCCTCGTCGCGCGGAAGTTCACCCACGAGCAGGCGGTCAGCGCCATCGTCGTGTCCTACTACTGGCACTTCGTCGACGTCGTGTGGATTGGGCTCTTCGCCACCATCTACCTCGTCCAGTAGCCCCGAGCAGACCTACCAACGCAAGGACTTGATGTGCGTCTCCTGAATCGATCCGCAGGTCGACTCTCGCGGCACCGCCGTGGCCCCCTGGCGGGCCTGCTCGTCATCGTCGCGGGCCTGCTGCTGTCCGGTGGCCTCTTCACCGCCGTCGTCAACACCACCGCCCAGGCCGACGAGACCGCCTCGAGCGACGAGCTCGTCGCTCAGGGCCGCGACCTGTTCCTCGTGAGCTGCGCCTTCTGCCACGGCCAGAACGGCGAGGGCGTGAGCACCCAGAACGGCAACCAGCTCGGCCCCTCGCTGGTCGGCGTCGGCGAGGCGGCCGTCGACTTCCAGGTCGGCACCGGACGCATGCCCATGGCCCAGCCCGGCGCGCAGGTGCCCACCAAGCCCGAGACGTTCGACGACGAGGAGATCGCCGCGCTCGCGGCGTACGTCGGCTCCCTCGGTCCCGGCCCGGCCATCCCGGACGAGTCCGACTACAGCCTCGAGGGCCTCAGCGACGAGGAGCGCGAGGCCGCGATCTCGCGCGGCGGCCAGATCTTCCTCACCAACTGCACGGCCTGCCACAACTTCGAGGGCTCCGGCGGGGCGATGCCGCGCGGTGGCTACGCCCCGTCCCTGCACGAGACCAGCGCCAAGCACATCTACGAGGCGCTGCTCACCGGCCCGCAGAACATGCCGAACTTCGGCAACGGCAACCTCTCGCCCGACGAGAAGCGCGACGTCATCGCCTACCTCTACTCGCTGCGCGAGATGCCCGACTACGGCGGCTTCGGCCTCGGCGGCCTGGGTCCGGTGCCGGAGGGCATGGCGGCGTGGCTGGGTGGCATCGGCCTGTGCGTGGGCTTCGCCGTGTGGATCGCGGCCCACACGACCCGTTCGAACAAGAAGAAGGTGGACGCGTGAACACCCCTCGGAAGTGCTCACTTCCCCCGCTTCGCTCCTCCAGCTCACACTTCCGAGGGGGCCCCGAATGAGCTCCCCGACGAGCGACAGCCACGTCGAGCCGGCGGACGAGAACCTGCCCGAGCGCGACGACCTGTACGCCAACCCCGGTCTCCACGAGCACGAGTGGCGGCCGACCGACGTCGACCCCAAGGCCGAGAAGCGGGCCGAGCGCCAGGTCGCCACGCTGTTCGGGCTGTCGGCGATCTGCACCGTGCTCTTCGTCGTCACCTACTTCACGGTCGACGCGGACGACACCTTCGCCGGCCTCGGCGCGCAGAACCTGGCATTCGGCCTGAGCCTGGCCGGCGCGCTGCTCTTCATCGGCATCGGCGTCATCCAGTGGGCGCGCAAGCTGATGTCCGATCAGGAGATCATCGAGTACCGGCACCCGGCCTCCTCCTCCGACGAGGACCGGGCCGCGACGCTCGAGGCGCTCAGCACCGGCCTGGCCGAGTCCGGCATCGGTCGGCGTCCGATGGTGCGCAACTCGCTGCTCGGCGCCGCGGGCCTGGTCGGCCTCACCGCGATCGTCCCGCTGTGGGACCTCGGCCCGACCAATGCCGACGTCACCGACAACCCGCCCTTCCCCGGCTCGGGTCTCGAGAACACCATCTGGGACAAGGGCATGCGCGTCGTGCGCGACGTCGTCGGCACGCCCATCAAGCCGAGCGACCTGCAGATCGGCGACCTCGTGAACGCCGAGCCGGAGGGTCTGTTCAAGAGCCCCGAGGACGGTGAGCCGCTGGAGGGCGTCGCGCTGCAGGTCGGCAAGTCCAAGGGTGCGGTGGTGCTCGTCCGGATGGAGCCCGACGAGATCATCCCGGGCTCGGGCCGCGAGAACTGGTCGGTCGACGGCATCGTCTGCTACTCGAAGATCTGCACGCACGTCGGCTGTCCGATCTCGCTGTACGAGCGCACCACCCACCACCTGCTCTGCCCGTGCCACCAGTCGACCTTCGACCTGGCCGACTCGGCCAAGGTGATCTTCGGTCCGGCCGCCCGTCCGCTGCCGCAGCTGCCGCTGGCCGTCGACGGCGAGGGATACTTGATCGCACAGAGCGACTTCACCGAACCCGTGGGACCGAGCTACTGGGAGCGTGGCTGATCATGGACACCAGCAAGGTCGCCGACAGCAACCGCACGACGGCCGCGACGGCGAGCAAGCCCAACCGCGTCGGCGCGGTCGCCACCTGGGCGGACGAGCGACTCGGCCTGGCCACCCTCGCCAAGAAGAACCTCCGCAAGGTCTTCCCGGACCACTGGTCCTTCATGCTCGGCGAGATCGCGCTGTGGAGCTTCGTCGTCCTGCTGCTCACCGGCGTCTTCCTGACCCTGTGGTTCACGCCGAGCATGGGCGAGGTCCAGTACAACGGCAGCTACGAGCAGCTGCGCGGCATCCACATGTCGGAGGCGTTCGCCTCGAGCCTGCGGATCTCGTTCGACGTCCGCGGCGGCCTGCTGATGCGGCAGATGCACCACTGGGCCGCCATGCTCTTCATCGCGGCGATGATGATCCACCTCCTCCGGGTGTTCTTCACCGGTGCGCACCGCAAGCCGCGCGAGCTCAACTGGGTGATCGGCTGCCTGCTGCTCCTGCTGGGCACGCTCGAGGGCTTCACCGGCTACTCGCTCCCCGACGACCTGCTCTCCGGCACCGGCATCCGGGCCGCGGACGGCTTCATCAAGGCCACGCCCGTCGTCGGCACCTACATGTCGTTCCTGCTCTTCGGCGGCGAGTTCCCCGGCGAGTCGATCATCCCGCGCCTGTACGTCGTGCACGTGCTGCTGATCCCTGGCCTGTTGCTCGCGCTGATCGCGGCCCACATGCTGCTGCTCGTCTACCACAAGCACACCCAGTGGCCCGGTCCCGGCCGCACCGAGAAGAACGTCGTGGGCTTCCCGATGCTCCCGGTGTACGCCGCGAAGGCCGGCGGCTTCTTCTTCATCGTCTTCGGCGTCACCGCGCTCCTCGGCGGCCTGCTGTCGATCAACCCGGTGTGGAAGTACGGCCCCTACGATCCGTCCAAGGTGACCGCCGGCTCGCAGCCGGACTGGTACATGGGCTGGCCGGACGGCGCGCTGCGCATCATGCCCGGCATCGAGACCCACATCTGGGGCATCACGATCTCCTGGAACGTCATGCTCCCGATCCTCGTGCTGCCGATGCTGATGTTCACGATCCTCTTGCTGCTGCCGTTCCTGGAGTCCTGGATCACCGGCGACAAGCGTGAGCACCACCTGCTCCAGCGTCCGCGCAACGCGCCGACCCGGACGGCACTCATGGTCGCGCTGATGACGATGTACGGCCTCTTCTGGGCGGCCGGCGGCAACGACATCATCGCGATCAAGCTGCACGCGTCGATCAACCAGATCACGTACTTCCTGCGCGGCGCGGTGTTCATCGGTCCGGTGATCGCGTTCATCATCACCCGCCGCTGGTGCATCTCGCTGCAGCGCAAGGACAACGAGACCGTGCTCCACGGCTACGAGACCGGCATCATCATGCGCTCCCCCGAGGGCGGCTACTCCGAGCGGCACCTGCCGCTGCCGGAGTCCCGGGCCTACGCGCTCACCGCTCGCGACCGCGACCCGGTGGTCAACGGTGTCGAGGCCGGCTCGGACGCCAACGGCGTACCGGCTCCCGGCCAGGGTCGTCTCGCGGCGCTCCGGCACCGCATCCGCACGATGTGGTACTCCGACAACGTGCAGAAGCCGACCCGCGACGAGCTCGATCACGGCCACCACCACGCCGAGCACGAGCACGAGCTCCAGGAGTCGATGGAGGGGCACGCCGCCGACGGCCACCAGTTCGACGGCCACCACCTCGTCGACGACGAATCCCTGCGCCACTGACCGTCCACGCTGACCCGCCCGAAACTTTCGGGCGGGTCAGCCTCATTTGCGGCCTTCCCACGCCTGGCGGAGTCGGGTCTCGATGTCCCGCGCGCGGCCGAACACGTTGCCCCGCCGCGCCACCACGAGCGTCCAGCCGTACTCGTCCCGCGCCCAGGCGCGACGGTCGGCGTCGTGCGCGGCGCGGTCCTCGCCGTGGAACTCCTCACCGTCGTACTCGGCGCCGAACCTCTCACCCGCCGTTCCGATGTCGATCGCGTAGCTTCCGCCGTACGGCGACGGCACCGGCACCTGGCAGCTCGGCCGCGGCAACCCCGTGTCCAGCCAGCGCAGGCGCAGGATGCTCTCCCCCGGCGACTGGGCGCCGGCGTCCACGAACGGCACGAGCGTGCGCAGCTGCACCACTCCGCGATAGCCGCGGTAGCGCTGCACGGACAGCGACAGCTCGTCGAGCGTGAAGCGACCCAGGCGCGCCAGGCTGTCCAGCGCTGCGAACGCCTGGTCTCGATGCAGGAGCCGCCCGAGGTCGCACGCGGTGCGGAGCGGCACGGTCACGCGCAGACCGTCGAGCTCGACCACGTCCTGAGGCCGCAGCCGGCGCTCGCCACTGTCCACGAGGCCGTTGCGCAGGCGGTGTCCCGGCGGGGAGAAGACGCTCACCGCCGGCGTCACCACGTGGTCACCCGGCGCGAGGACCATCTCCGCGCCCCAGAGCCATCCCGCGGTCCGGTCAGTGACGACGCACTCGTCGGGAACGACCAGCCGGAGGACGCCGATCCGCAGCATGAGGTCGTCGGTGAGGCACGGGGAGTGGTACACGCCTCGCACCGGACGGCACAGCAGCCCCAGCTCACACCATCGGCGCAGCCACGTGTACGACGCGCCGGCCTCGAGGGCGTCCTGGGTGACGAACGGACCCGGTCTCGCCAGCAGCGCCTGCAACACGTCGTGCTCGCGATCGTCCAGTGGGGGCATCAGGGGCATGCCACGGTGTCTGCCCCGCCGCCCCCCGGTCGCCACCTAGGCCCGACGTACCTGTGGAAAGACGCTGACCCGCCCGAAACTTTCGGGCGGGTCAGCGTGAAGTTTCGGGCGGGTCGGGGTCAGGCGAGCGCGGAGCCCTGCTTGTAGTCCTTGAAGGAGGCGTTCCAGTCGCCGTAGCCGTTGTCGAGGGTCATCGGGCGGCTGCTGCCGGTGTACTCGACGACGTCGCCGCGGCGGGACATGGCGTAGAGCCAGCCGGCGTTCTCGGTGCTCATCCCGGTGCAGCCGTGGGAGACGTTCGCGTAGCCCTGGGAGCCGACCGACCACGGAGCGGCGTGGATGAACTCGCCCGAGTAGGTGAGTCGCATCGCCCACTTCACGCCGGCGATGTTGTAGGCCTCGGCGCCGGTGATGCCGACGGTCTCGGAGTTCATGTCCTTGGACTCGAACTTCTCGATGATGACCTTCACGCCCGAGCGGGTCGTGAACGCCGGCTGCTTGCCGGTGGTGATCGGGATCGTGCGCAGCAGCTTGCCGTTGCTGAAGACCTTCATCTGGTGGGTCTGCATGTCGACCCGGGAGATGTGCGCGTCGCCGACGTGGAAGTCGAGCTCGCGGCTCTCCTGACCGTAGACGCCGTTGCCGGCCGGGATGCTGTTGACGTCGATGTCGACGTGCACGTCGGTGCCGGCCTGCCAGTACTTCTTCGGCCGCCAGTGTGCCTCGTTGTCGCTGAGCCAGTGCCACGCGCCCGGCTGGGTCGGGGTGGACGTCACGTCCATGTGCTTCTCGAAGGCCGCCTTGTCCTTGACCGGGACGTCGAAGCTGACGATCACGGGCATGCCCACGCCGACGGTCTCGCCGTCGAGCGGGGCGAGCGAGGCGTAGGTCTGCTCGTCGAGCGTGAGGTCCTGCGTGGTGAAGCGCAGCTTGCGGGTGGCGCGGTCGCCGGCCTCGGTCTGACCGGTCGCCTTCACGACGTACGTCGCGCCGGGCTCGAGCAGCCCGGAGGCCTGCCAGGACGTGCCGTCCGCCGCCACGTCACCGGGGATGTCGCCCGCCGACGAGGACGCCGAGACCGAGCTGATCGTGCCGCCGGAGGCGGTCACCGAGAGCGAGGTGTCGACCGGGACGTCGGTCGCGCCGCGCCGCACGTTGGCCGAGATGGTGAACGGCGCGGCCTCGGGCGTCGGCTCCGCCGACGACGAGCCGTCGTCGCTGGTCACCGCCGACGCGCCGGGCACGTCGTCGGCGTTGCAGGCCGACAGCCCCGCACTCGCGACCAGCAGGACCGCAACCGCGCCGGACAGGCGCGTGCGACTCACGGACATGGACTCCCCCGAAGAGCTGGTGGTCTACGTACGTCGCCCAGCGTAACTGCCGGGACCACGCAGGCCGATTCGGCGCGACGCCAGGTCGGCGCCGTCAGGTCGACGCCGCCGGTCGGCCCGCCTCAGTGGGCGTGGACACCCCGGTAGTACTCGAAGATCCAACCGGACAGCGCCAGCGCGCCGATGACCACGCCGATGATGAACAGCCACCAGGCCCCCGCGGCGACGCCGAAGACGCACACGCCGAGCGTCAGCGCGCACCACAGCGGCCACCACGAGTACGGCGGGAAGAAGCCGAGCTCACCCGCGCCGTCGGCGATCTCGCCGTCCTTGCGGTCCTCGGGCCGCGGATCCATGTTCTTGGCGTGGAAGCCGAGGTAGACCGTGACCATCGCCGCGAGCAGGGTGGTCATGGTCAAGGCGGAGGTGCCCGTCCAGTCACCGGTGATGAACCAGTACGCCGGGCTCACCAGCACGAAGAAGATCGTGACGATCGCGAAGATCCAGGCCTCGGACTTCATCAGGCGTTGCCCTCCGGGTTGTCGTTGCGGTCACGCAGCATCTCCTCGCGACCCTCCATGTCGGGGGCGTCCGCGGGGCCGCCGACCCGCGCGAGCTCGTTGTCCTCGAGCTCGATCGCGGCCACCTCCGGGTGGTGCAGGTCGAAGGCCGGGGACTCCGAGCGGATCCGCGGGATGGTCACGAAGTTGTGCCGCGGCGGCGGGCAGCTGGTCGCCCACTCCAGCGACCGGCCCCAGCCCCACGGGTCGTCGACCTGGACCAGCGGGGCCCGGCGCGAGACGTAGACGTTGTAGAGGAACGGCAGCGTGGAGGCGCCCAGCAGGAACGCGAAGATCGTCGAGACCTGGTTCATGCCCGTCCAGTCGTCGGCGGGCAGGTAGTCGGCGTAGCGCCGCGGCATTCCCTCCACGCCGATCCAGTGCTGGATCAGGAACGTCCCGTGGAAGCCGACGAACAGCAGCCAGAAGTGCAGCTTGCCGAGCCGCTCGTCGAGCATCCGGCCCGTCATCTTCGGCCACCAGAAGTAGAAGCCCGCGAACATCGCGAACACGACAGTCCCGAAGACGACGTAGTGGAAGTGCGCGACCACGAAGTAGGAGTCTGAGACGTGGAAGTCCAGCGGCGGGCTGGCCAGGATGATGCCGGTCAGGCCACCGAAGAGGAAGGTGGTGAGGAAGCCGACCGACCACAGCATGGGGGTGTCGAAGGACAGACTGCCCCCCCACATCGTGCCGATCCAGTTGAAGAACTTCACCCCTGTCGGTACGGCGATCAGGAAGGTCATGCCGGAGAAGAACGGCAGGTCCACGGCACCGGTGACGAACATGTGGTGCGCCCACACGGCGACGGAGAGGATCGCGATGCCGAGCGTCGCGCCGACCAGGCCGATGTAGCCGAAGACCGGCTTGCGGCTGAAGACCGGCAGGATCTCGGTGACGATGCCGAAGAACGGCAGGGCGATGATGTAGACCTCGGGGTGCCCGAAGAACCAGAAGAGGTGCTGCCACAGGATCGCGCCGCCGTGGGCGGTGTCGAAGACGTGGGCGCCGAGCTGACGGTCGGCCTCCAGCGAGAGCAGCGCACCGGCGAGCACCGGGAACGCGATCAGCACCAGCAGGCTGGTGACGAGCGTGTTCCAGACGAAGATCGGCATCCGGAACATCGTCATGCCGGGCGCGCGCATGCAGATGATCGTGGTGATGAAGTTGACCGCGCCCAGGATGGTGCCGAGACCGGCCATCCACAGGCCCATGATCCAGAGGTCGCCGCCGACGCCCGGCGAGCGGACGGCGTCGGAGAGCGGCGTGTAGGCGAACCAGCCGAAGTCGGCGGCGCCCTGCGGGGTGAGGAAGCCGGAGGCGGCGATGAGGCCGCCGAAGAGGAACAGCCAGTAGCTGAACATGTTCAGGCGCGGGAACGCCACGTCGGGCGAGCCGATCTGCAGCGGCATGATCACGTTGCCGAACCCGAAGAAGAGCGGCGTCGCGAAGAGCAGCAGCATGATCGTGCCGTGCATCGTGAAGAGCTGGTTGTAGAGCTCGTCGTTGACGACCTGCATGCCCGGGTAGGCGAGCTCCGAGCGGATCAGCATCGCCATCAGGCCACCGACCAGGAACCACGCGAACGACGTGCCGAGGTAGAGCTTGCCGATCAGCTTGTGGTCGGTCGTCGTGAGGATGCGGACGACCTGCTCACCGAGCGAGCGGCGAGGTGCCGCGATGGCACCGGTGGGCTGTGCGGACGTGGCGGTCACTCCGCCCCCTCCTCGGACTCGTCGCCGGACTCGAGTCCGGTCTGGGTGCGGGCAAAGTCGCCGCCGAGCAGCGGCAGCTCCGAGGTCGCGCCGGCGTCAGCGAGGTGCTGCACGAAGGTGTCGTACTCCTCCTGGCTCACGACCCGGACGTTGAAGAGCATCCGCGAGTGGTAGGCACCACAGAGCTCGTAGCACTTCCCGGCGAACTCGCCGGTCTCGGTCGGGGTGATCGAGTAGTGGTTGACCCGCCCCGGGATGACGTCCATCTTCATCAGGAAGGCGGGGACGCCGAAGTCGTGGATCACGTCGGGCGAGTGCAGGTTGAAGCGCGTGGTCTGGTCGACCGGCAGCACGAGCGTCGGGATCTGCGACCCGGTGCCGGAGACGTGGGCGTACGACGAGTACGCGAACCGGTCGTCGGCCGCGTCGTCGTTGGCGCTGTCGTCCATCTCGCCGATGCCGTAGTTGAAGGTCCAGGTCCACTGCTGGCCGACGACCTCGATGGTGTTGTCGACCGGGCGGTCCTCGTCGAGGACGAAGTTCTGGGTTTTCACGGTGTGGGCGAAGAAGACGATCACCATGATGACGGGGGCGATCGTGTAGAGGATCTCGAGCGGCAGGTTGTAGCGGGTCTGCACCGGGATCTCGTCGGCGCTGCGCCGGCGGTACTTGATGATCGCGTAGAAGATCAGGCCCCACACGACCGCACCGGTGATCAACGCCGCGATCCACGCGCCCTGCCACAGGTTGAGGATGCGATCACCCTGCACGGAGGCGGATTCCGGCATCGCGAACCGCTCCCACTCGCCCCGGGCCTCGGACGAGCAGCCGCCCAGAGCCAGAGCGGTGAAACCGACAGCCGTCAGGGCGGCCACGCGACGGGCGGTCACCGGCTTCCCGGCCGAACGCCTGGGGAGTTGCAGACCCACGAACGAGCCTCTCTCTCATCGATCACGGATACGTCGCACACTATCGGAATCGCCCCCCTATTGAGCCGGTGGGGTACCGGTAGACAGTGCAATAAGTTGGGGAGTGTGAGAAAAGCCGCGGCGTACCTCGACTCGGCGTCCTCGGAGCCGTTGCACCCGGCCGCTCGCGAGACCCTGCTGGCCGCCTACGACCGGGGGTACGCCGACCCGCGCCGCCTGCACGGCGCGGGTCGTGACGCCCGGCTGCTGCTGGACAACGCGCGCGCCGTCGTCGCCGAGTGCCTCGAGGTCCGACCCGACGAGGTCACGTTCACGCCCTCCGGCACCGACGCGGTGCACCGCGGGGTCCTGGGGCTGCGTCGTCGTGCCGGAGCCGTCGTGCACGGGGCGGTCGAGCACTCGTCCGTGGTCCACGCCGCGACGTGGGCCGGTGCGGCCCGCGAGCTCCCCGTCGACCGCCTCGGGCGGGTCCACCCGGCAGTGCCCGCGGACGCGGGTGTCGTCGCCGTCCAGAGCGCCAACCACGAGGTCGGCACGCTGCAGCGCCTCACCGGGCTCGACTCCGCCGCGCCCCTCTTCGTCGACGCCTGCGCGTCGATGGGTCGACTCCCGCTGCCGGACCGCTGGGACGCGCTCGCGGGCTCCGCACACAAGTGGGGCGGCCCCGCCGGCGTCGGCGTCCTCGTCGTGCGCAAGGGCGCCCGCTGGGCCAACCCGTTCCCCGGGGACGACCGCGTCGACGAGCGGGCCGGCGGCTTCGAGAACGTCCCGGCCGCCCTCGCCGCGGCCGCCGCGCTGCGCGCCGTCGTCGAGGAGCGAGACCGGGTCAACACCCGCCAGTTCGCGCTCGTCGACCGGATCCGCGCCGCTGTCGCACGCATCCCCGACGTCGAGGTGGCCGGCGACCCCGTCGACCGGCTGCCCCACCTCGTGACGTTCTCGTGCCTCTACGTCGACGGCGAGGCCCTGGTCACCGAGCTCGACAAGCGCGGGTACGGCGTCGCCAGCGGCTCGGCCTGCACCGCCTCGACGCTCACCCCGAGCCGGGTGCTCGAGGCGATGGGCGTGCTCACCCACGGCAACGTGCGCGTCTCGCTCACCCGCGACACCACCGGCGAGGACGTCGACGGCTTCCTCGCCGCGCTGCCCGAGGTGGTGCGCGACCTCCGCGCCGAGGCGGGTCTCTAGATGGACGTCCACCTCGAGCTCGACTGCCGCGGGATGATCTGCCCGCAGCCGGTCATCCGCCTCGGCACGAGGTACGCCGAGGTGCCGATCGGCGGGCTGATCGGTGTCGTCGCCACCGACGTGGCCGCCCGCACCGACGTGCCGGCCTGGTGCCGCATGCGCGGCCAGGAGTACGTCGGCGAGGACTCCGCTCCCGACGGCGTCCCGCGCTACGTCGTACGCCGCCTCAGCTGAGCGAGGCGGCGAGGTCGGCGATGTCGACACCGGTGTCCTCCAGGCGAGCCACGTCGACGGTCCGGCCGACCAGGGCGCGCAGGTGGTCGGTGCTGTCCCACTCGTTGAGGTGCATCCCGCCGAGCACGCGGCCCGCGTCGTGCCAGAGCACGACCGCCCGCCGACCCGCCAGGTCGCCGCGCACCACGACCCGGTCGAGGTGCTCGCGGGGCACCCGCCCGACGTACTCCACCCCCAGGTCGTACTGGTCGGTGAAGAAGTAGGGCGAGCGCTCGTACGGCGTGTCCGCGCCGAGCATGTTGCGGGCGGCGGCGCGGCCCTGCTCGATCGCGTTGTCCCAGTGCTCGACCCGGAGCCTGCCGAGGGTCGGGTGGTCGTGGGCCGCGATGTCGCCGGCGGCGTAGACGTCGGGGTGCGAGGTGCGCAGGGTCGCGTCGACGAGCACCCCGCCGTCGACGTCGAGTCCCGCGCTCTCGGCGAGGCCCAGCCGTGGCGCCGCGCCGACCGCGACCAGCACGAGATCGGCCGGCACCGGGCTGGCGCCCTCGAACGTCGTGCCCAGCCGCAGGTCGACCCCGTGCTCGCGGTGCAGGTCGGCGAACGCGGAACCCATCCGCTTCCCCAGCACGCCGAGCAGTGGTCGCGCCTGCGGCTCGACCAGCGTCACCGCGCACCCGGCGTGGCGGGCCGCGGCCGCGACCTCGAGCCCGATCCAGCCGCCGCCGACGATGGTCAGCCGGGGTTGCTCGAGCAGCGCCGCGCGCAGCGCGGCGGAGTCGTCGCGGGTGCGCAGGTACGCCGCCGGCGCACCCTCCACCGGGAGGCGACGCGGCTCGGAGCCGGTGGCGAGCAGCAGCTTCTCGAAGCCGAGCTCACCGGAGGGCGTCACCACCACGCGCCGGACGGGGTCGACCCGGCTGACCTCGGTGCCGGTGCGCACGTCGATGTCGCGCTCGGCGTACCAGCCCGCGTCGTGCAGGCCGGTCGCCGCGACGTCCTTGTCGCCCAGCAGCACGTCCTTCGACAGGGGCGGCCGGTCGTAGGGCAGGTGCTGCTCGGCGCCGATCAGCACGACGTGGCCGTCGTACCCCTGGGCGCGCAGCTCCTCCACGGCGGCGTTGCCGGCCAGTCCGGCTCCGACGACGAGCATGCTCATTCTCAGCCTCCTGTGGGTCCGGTGCGGGTCAGCGCCAGGAACTCCGCGCGGCTGGCCGGGTCCTCCCGCAGGCGGCCGAGCAGGGCGGAGGTCACCGTGCGGCTGCCCGGCACCCGGACGCCCCGCAGCGTCATGCAGAGATGCTCCGCCTCCACGACGACCCCGACCCCGGCCGCGCCGAGCGCGTCTCCGAGGTGGTCGGCGACGCGCTGCGTCAGGCGCTCCTGGGTCTGGGCGCCGCGGGCGTGGTGGTCGACGAGCCGGGCCAGCTTCGACAGCCCGAGGATGCGGTCGCCGGGCAGGTAGCTGACGTGCGCGACGCCGACGAACGGCAGCATGTGGTGCTCGCACAGAGACCGCACCGGGATGTCGCGCACCAGCACCAGCTCGTCGTAGCCCTCGTCGTTGGGGAACGTCGTCATCTCGAACGGGACCGGGGTGAGGAGCTCGGCGAACGCCCGTGCCATCCGCCCGGGCGTGGCGGCCATCGCCTCGTCGGCGAGATCGAGCCCGAGGGCGGCGAGCAGGTCGGCGGCGGCGTCCCGCGCGGCCCGGAGGTCGACGGAGGGCCGCCGCGCTTCTAATATCGTCATTGTTGCACTTTAGAAACTGTGGGATCCTCTCGTCAATGGACCTCGGCACTCGCGCGACCCGAGTCGGCGCGCTGGCAGACCCCACGCGGCGGGCGCTCTACGAGTACGTCGTGGGCCGGTCCGCGCCGGTCGGGCGCGAGGAGGCGGCCGCCGCGCTGGGCATGCCGGCGCACACCGTGAAGTTCCACCTCGACAAGCTGGTCACCACCGGCCTGCTCGCGACCGAGTACCGCCGGCTCGGCGGACGCCGGGGGCCGGGCGCCGGTCGCCCCAGCAAGCTCTACCGGCGCGCCGACGGAGAGGTCGCCGTCTCCCTGCCGGAGCGCGCCTACGACCTCGTCGGGCACATCCTCGCCGCCGGCGTCGAGCGGGCGTCGTCGGGCGAGTCCCTCGCGTCCGCGCTGGACGCGGCGGCCACGGACGCCGGGCGCGAGGTCGGTGCGACGGCGGACGGGAACGACGTCCCGGCGTTCAGCCGCGCGCTCGCCGCCCAGGGCTTCGAGCCGCGGGTGGAGGGCGACACCGTGCTGCTCGCCAACTGCCCCTTCGACACACTGGCCCGCCGCCACACCGCCCTGGTCTGCGGGCTCAACCGCTCCTTCGTGCAGGGAGTCGCGGACGGGGTCGGCTGCGACGTCGCGGCCCGCCTCGACCCCGAAGCCGGCCGGTGCTGCGTGAAGGGCCGGATCGCGCCTCGCATCTCGACCACCGCGTGACCGGTCAGCCCATCGCCTTCAGGTGCCCCTCCACCTCACCGGCCGCCTCGCGGCCGTAGGAGTGCTCGACGCGGGCGAGGAACTGGGCCGGCGTGAAGGCGTACTCCTGCGTGCCGACCGTCTCGACGACGTACGCCGCGAGCACGCAGCCCACCTGCGCGGCCCGCTCGAGCCCGAGCCCCCACGCCAGCGCCGCGAGGAAGCCGGCGCGGAACGCGTCGCCCACGCCGGTCGGCTCGACCGCGGTGACGTCGCGGGCCGCCGCGAGCACGATCGGCTCCTCGCCGCTGCGGGTCACGCGGACGCCGTCCTTGCCGAGCGTGGTGACCTGGACGCCGACGCGCGCGAGGACCTCGTCGGCCGACCAGCCGGTCTTCTGCTCGATCATGTGTGACTCGTACTCGTTCGAGAAGAGGATCGCGGCCCCGTCGATCAGGTCGCGGATCAGCGCACCGTCGCTGAACGCGAGCTGCTGGCTCGGGTCGGCGATGAACGCGTAGCCGCGCTGGCGGCACTCCTCGGTGTGCCGCAGCATGCCGTCGGGGTCGTCGGCGCCGATCAGCACGTACTCCGGCTCGCCGACACGCGCCACCACGGGACCGAGCTCGATCAGCCGCGCCTCGCTCATCGCCCCCGGGTAGAACGACGCGATCTGGGCGCCGGTCGGGTCGGTGGTGCACACGAAGCGGGCGGTGTGCTGGGTGTCGGAGATCCGCACGTGGGAGCAGTTGACGTTGTGGCGCTCGAGCCACGAGCGGTAGTCCGCGAAGTCCTCGCCGGCCGCGCCGACGAGCACCGGCCGCAGCCCGAGCTGGCCGAGCCCGAAGCACATGTTCGCGGCGACGCCACCGCGCCGGATCTCGAGGTCGTCGACGAGGAACGACAGGGAGATCTTGTCCAGCTGCTCCACGACCAACGAGTCGCGGAACTTGCCCTGGAACGTCATCAGGTGGTCGGTGGCGATGGAGCCGGCGATCAGCAAGGACACGACACGGAACACTACCGATCGGTACCGCTACGGGTACCAATCGGTAGCGCCTACCTTCGACGCATGAGCGAGCGGAGCGAGCGAATCATGCAGGACAGCGCGACCTGTGTCTCATGCGCGCACGGAGCGAAGCGAGCACGCGCATGAGCGGCCAGCGCCTCGCCTACGAGGACCTCTCCAGCCCCGCCGAGATGAGCGCCGACTGCCTCGCCGCGCAGGCGGCGCTGACCCGGCCCCTGGCCGCCGCGGCCCGAGAGCTCTCCCGAGAGCAGCCCAAGGCCGCGGGCATCGAGGTCCCCGAGGCCGCCGCCCGGCTCGCCCGGGCGCTCCACCTCCAGCTCGACGGCGACTGACCCGAGACGCGGCGAAGCCCCCACCCGACCGGATCGGATGGGGGCTTCGTCGAGCTGTGTCAGTGGAAGCTGTCGCCGCAGGCGCAGGAGCCGGTGGCGTTGGGGTTGTCGATCGTGAAGCCCTGCTTCTCGATGGAGTCCACGAAGTCGATCATCGCGCCGTTGAGGTAGGGGACGCTCATCCGGTCGACGACGACGGCCACTCCGTCGAAGTCGGTCACGACGTCGCCGTCGAGGCTGCGCTCGTCGAAGAACAGCTGGTAGCGGAGGCCCGAGCACCCGCCGGGCTGCACGGAGATGCGCAGCGAGAGGTCGTCGCGGCCCTCCTGCTCGAGGAGGCTCTTCACCTTGGCGGCGGCCACGGGGCTCAGGTTGATGGAGTCGGCGCGGCGCTCGGTGGTGGTCTCGACCTGCTCGGTCATGGGCGATTCTCCCGAAGTCGATGGAACGGTCTCACTGACACCAATGGTCGCACACGGGCGGTTATTCCGGTGACTCGCGCGACCAGGTCCGCGCCACGCGCCCCGCGAGCGCCGCGAGCGCCCCGGCCGGATCGGCGAAGGCCCGCTCCTCTCCCACCACCTCCACGAGCGAGTACGCCGACTCGACGCCCAGCGCCCGCATCTCCCGCGCGCCGACGTGCACCTGCCCGGCCAGCACCACGCAGGGGCGCAGCACGGCCCCGGCGACCTCGGCCACGCCATACGGCACCTTGCCGCCCCGGCTCGAGTAGTCGAACGCGCCCTCGCCGGTGACCACCAGGTCGGCGACGCGGGCCCGGTCGGCGAGCCGCAGCGCCGCCGCGACGACGCCGATGCCCGGCTCGCGCGTCGCACCGAGCAGCAGCAGCCCGAAGCCCAGCCCGCCGGCGGCGCCGGCGCCCTCGGCCAGGGCGACCTTGCGGTCGGTCGCGGCCGCGAGGTCCTGGAGCCAGCCGTCGAGCACCGGGAGCCGATCGTCGGGGACCCCCTTCTGCGGCCCGAAGACCTTGGTCGCGCCGAAGAGACCGGTGAGCGGGTTGTCGACGTCGGTGGCGGCGACCAGCTCCACCGGCACCGTCGGCACCTCCATCCGGGTCACCCCGGCCAGCCCGGCGGCCCCCTGGTCGAGCGGGCGGTCGGCGGTGGCGCCGAGGGCGGCCAGCAGCCCCGCTCCCCCGTCGTTGGTGCCGCTGCCGCCGAGACCGACGACGACCCGGCTCGACCCGGCGTCGACCGCCGCGCGCACCAGCTCGCCCACGCCGTACGTCGTCGCGGTCTCGGCGCCCTCGCCGCCGGTGAGGTGCAGGCCGCAGGCCTGGGCGCTCTCGACGTACGCCGTCCGCTCGTGGACCAGGACCGTCGCCGGGGTCGGCTCCCCGTGCGGGCCGCGCACGGTCACCGCCAGCAGGTCGCCTCCGAGCGCGGCGTGCAGCACGTCGACGAAGCCGGGGCCGCCGTCGGCCATGGGCGCGAGGTCGATCTCGTCGTCGGGCGCCCGCCGCCGCCAGCCCGCCGCGATGGCGTCCGCGGCCTCGACGGCGGTGAGCGTGCCGGCGAACTTGTCGGGGGCGACCAATATGCGCATGCGACCATCCTCGCGGGTCCCTAGGGTCGGGCGGGTGACCGACCTCGTGATCCGACCGATGACCGTCGACGACGTCCCGGAGGCCGAGCGGATCAGCGACGAGGGGTTCTTCGAGCTCGACACCCGGATGCGCCGCACCGCGGGCCCCGCGCCGGAGCGCCGCTCCGAGACCCACCGCGCGGTGTGGATCGAGCGGACCCGCCACCTCGTGCGCACCGACCCGGGCGGCTGCTGGGTCGCCGAGGACGACACCGGGATCGTCGGGATCGCGACGTCGTTCCGGCGCGAGGTGCTGTGGTGCCTCGCGACGTACGCCGTGCTGCCGGGCCGTCAGGGCCGGGGCATCGGCAAGCCGCTGCTGGCCGCCGCGATGAACCACGGCCGGTCGTGCACCCGGTGGATGCTGGCGGCGTCGGCGGACACCAAGGCGGTGCGGATCTACCACCAGGTCGGCTTCGAGCTGCACCCGCAGATGCACCTCACCGGCACCGTCGACCGGTCGGCGCTGCCGGCGATCGAGAAGGTCCGCGAGGGCAGCGCGGGCGACGTCGAGCTGATGGACTCCCTCGACCGCGGAGCCCGCGGCGCCGGGCACGGGCCGGACCACGAGCTGATGCTGCGCACCTGGCGACTGCTGGTGTCCGACACCTCGACCGGCTCCGGCTACGCCTACCTCGACGAGCGGGGGCGGCTCGCGCTGCTGGCGGCGTCCAACCGGCGCACGGCGACCCGGCTGCTGTGGGCCGCGCTGGCCGAGGCGCCGGAGCGCGCGAGCGTGGGTCACGTCACCGGCGCCAACCAGTGGGTGCTCGACGTCGGCCTCGCCGCTCGGCTCGAGCTGCACCAGGAGGGATATCTCGGGCTGCGCGGGATGAAGCCGCCCGCGCCGTACGTTCACCACGGTGCGCTGCTCTGACCGGAGCCCCGACCAAATAGGATGGCCGTCATGACGACCGTGGACCTGCCGCTGCTCCCCCTCGGGCGCGGGACCGATCTCGCCAGCGAGCGAGGCGTCGAGTGCCCGGGTGACCTGCCCCCGGCCTCGGACCCCGACCTGGTGGCGCGTGCCCGAGCGGCCAAGGAGGCCCTCGGTGAGAGGGTGTTCGTGCTCGGGCACCACTACCAGCGCGACGAGGTCATCCAGTTCGCCGACGTCACCGGCGACTCCTTCAAGCTCGCCCGCGACGCTGCGGCGCGGCCGGAGGCGGAGTACATCGTCTTCTGCGGCGTGCACTTCATGGCCGAGTCCGCCGACATCCTCACCGGTCCCGGCCAGCAGGTGATCCTGCCCGACCTGGCCGCCGGCTGCTCGATGGCCGACATGGCCCGGCTGACCCAGGTCGAGATGGCGTGGGAGGCGATGGCGGAGGCCGGCGTCGCCGACTCCGTCGTACCCGTCACCTACATGAACTCCTCGGCCGACATCAAGGCCTTCTGCGGCCGCAACGGCGGCGTCGTGTGCACCTCGAGCAACGCCGAGGTCGCGCTCGAGTGGGCCTTCGGGCAGAAGGCGGACGTCGAGGGCGGCGCCAAGGTCCTCTTCCTGCCCGACCAGCACCTCGGACGCAACACCGCTGTCCTGAAGCTGGGCTACTCGCTCGACGACTGCGTGGTCTGGGACCCGTACCGTCCGCACGGCGGCCTCACCGTCGAGCAGCTGCGCGACGCGAAGGTGATCCTCTGGAAGGGCCACTGCTCCGTGCACGGCCGCTTCTCCCCCGACGTCGTCGACGACCTGCGCGCCGAGATCCCCGGGATCAACATCCTGGTGCACCCCGAGTGCCGCCACGAGGTCGTGCTCGGGGCCGACCTGGTCGGCTCCACCGAGTTCATCATCAAGACGATCGAAGCGGCGCCGGCGGGCTCGAGCTGGGCGATCGGCACCGAGCTCAACCTCGTGAAGCGGCTGGCGGCCGCTCACCCCGACAAGCGGATCGTCTTCCTCGACAAGACCGTCTGCTACTGCTCGACGATGAACCGCATCGACCTGCCCCACTTCGTGTGGGCGCTGGAGTCGCTGGTCGCCGGGACGGTCGTCAACCGGATCGAGGTCGACCCCGAGACCGAGAAGTGGGCGCTGGTCGCGCTCGAGCGGATGCTCGCCCTGCCGGGGAAGACCGCCAAGGACTGATCTCCACGCTGACCCGCCCGAAACTTTCGGGCGGGTCAGCGTCGGCAGCGGGTCACTGCGACATCGGCATGCCGCCGGGACCGCTGCGGAACCGGACCATCCCACCACCGGGGGCGCCGCCCCCGCCGGACCGGAGCTCCCCGGTCCGGGTGTCGCCGCTCGGCAGCGCCCGGTCGAGGTCGGCGAGGACCACCTCGTCGCCCTTCGACAGCCCCTCGGTGATCTCGACGCGGGTGCCGCCGGTGACGCCGGTCGTGACCGGCGTCGGCGTGGCCGCGCCGTCCTCCAGCACCGTCACCGTGCCGTCGGACACCGCCGAGGCCGGCACCGTGACCACGTCGGAGGCCGAGCCGGTGACGACCGCCACCGTCGCGGTGAGGCCGGTGGCGATGTCCAGACGCTTGCGCTTCAGCGTGATGGTCACGGCGTACGTCGCGTCGTCGTCCGGCACCGAGCTGACCTGGGTGACGGTGCCGGCCAGCGCCTTCTCGGCACCGGCCGGCGTCGCCGTGGCGCGCTGACCCACCTCGAGCCGCTGCACCTGGGTGCTGGTCGCAGCGACCCGAACGGTCGTGGTGCCCTGCGAGACCAACACGAAGACGTCGGTCCCCGCGGCGACGGAGTCGCCGACGCCTGCGTCGACGGCGACGACCTTCCCCGAGAGCGGGGCGGTCACCGCGGCCGTCGCCAGCTGTTGCCCGGCGGCGACCAGGTCGGCCCTCGCCTGGTCGATCGACGCCTGGTCGCGGGCCAGCGTCGCCGCCGTGACGGTGCCGCTCACGCCGCCGCCCGCGCCGCCGGTGGGGGTGGTCTCCGCGACCAGGACGATCGCGGGCTCCCGGGCGGTCGTCGCGGCGACGGCGTCGGCCGACCCGCCGCCGGCGGCGGCCGAGAGCGTGCCCCCGAGGGCGTCGAGCGCGTCCTGCAGCGCCTGCTGGTCCGTGGCGACCTGCCGCTGCGCCGCCTGCACCGCCGCGAGCGCGTCGGTGCAGCCCTGGCCGGTCACGTCGACGCACGCGGCCTGCTGGGCCTCCAGCGCCTGCTGCGCGGCTGCCAGCGACGCCGACACCGTCGACTGCGCGGCGATGACGGCCCGCTGCTGCTGGGCGAGGTCGGCGAGCGCGTCCGACCCCTCCTCGGGCTCCTCGGGCTCCTCGGGCTCCTCGTCGGGTGTCGCCGACGGCGCGGGAGTCGCGGGGACCGTCGGGCCCTGCGGCGTCCGCGGCTCCTGCGCACCCTGCGCACCCTGGTCGGACTGCGGCGCCTCTGACGACCCGCTGTCCGCCCCCGACACCGCGGCGGTCTGGGCGGCGACGTCGGACTCGAGCTGCGCACGGGCGCCTGCCAGGGTCGCGCGGGCCGCCTGCACGGCCCTGCGGAGCGTCTCGTCGTCGAGGGTCCCGAGCGTCTGCCCGGCCCTCACCCGCTCGCCCGTCTCGACCGCGACCCGTGCGACCGTGCCCGACGTCGCGAACGCGAGGTCGGCCCGACCGGCCGGCTCGACGGTGCCGGCCAGGTCGAGCGTCTCCTCGACGTCGCCGGTCGTCGCTCGAGCGGTCCGGTACGACGGGTCGTCGGCCTGCGCGGCGTACCCCGCCCAGCCGACCCCGACGACGGCGAGGGTCGCGATCCCCGCCATGGCGCGACGCGGGGTGTTCATGCGGTGTCCCCGCCCTCCGGGTCGCGCCTGACGAACCCGAGACCGCACTCGCCGTCGACCGGGTCCGAGACGCTGATGGTGTCGGCCGTGACCGCACCGGTGTCGTCGCTCTCGCCGCGCGCGGTGACGCAGCGTCCGACGCTCACGGCCGAGGACTTCGCGTCCGCCGTCGTCGTGTACGTCGTGTCGTCGCCGACCGTCACGGTCACCTCGGCGGCGTCGTCGCTGTCGGGGGTGATCGTGCTGAGGGTGAAGCCGTCGGCGGACACCGCGGTCACCTCGCCGACCGTGCCGACGCCGCGCACCCGCGGGCCGTTCGGCGCATCCGACGACAGGTCCCCGGGCAGGTCGCTGGGTCGATCGCTGGGCCGGTCCGTCGGCGTCCCCTCCGGAGGCTCACCTCGGCCGGGCCCGCCGGCACCGAAACCGCAGCCACCGCCGTCGTTCGCCTCGGTCGCCCGCACCGTCGCGGCGGCGACCTCGGCGACCTCCTCCGTGGAGTCCTGCGAGGTCTCCGCGCCGGTCGTGACCACGGCACAGGCGCCGACGGTGACATCGTCGAGCGTGCCGTCGACCTGCTCGGTGAACGTCGTGTCCTCGGTCCAGGTGACCGCGACCTGGCCGCCCTGCCGACTCTGCACCTGCGCGGTGGCGAGGGTGACGCGGGTCAGGTTCATGGAAGGGCCTTTCGTGGTGGTGCAGCGTCACTCGCTGCGGAGGGCGTCGATGGGCGTGAGGCGGGCGGCTCGGCTCGCGGGATAGACCCCGAAGCCGACGCCGAGGCCGAGCGAGGTGAGCAGCGCGGCGCCCACCGCCAGCGCCGAGAGCGTGATCGGCTGGTCGATCAGCGGGGGCAGCACCCACGAGCCGACGACCCCGACCAGGAGGCCGACGACGCCGCCGACCAGGCCGAGCATCGAGGCCTCGACGAGGAACTGCCGGCCGATCACCCGCGGGGTCGCGCCGAGCGCCTTGCGCAGCCCGATCTCGCGGATCCGCTCGGTCACCGAGACGAGCATGATGTTCATGACGCCGACCCCGCCGACGAGCAGCGAGATCGCGGCGATGCCGGTCAGCAGGACGGTCAGCGTCTTGTTGGTGGAGTTCGCGGTCTCGACCAGCGACTCCTGGGTCGAGATGCCGAAGTCGGCCTCCGCGGCGGTCACGCGGTGTCGGGTCGCCAGGAGGCTCTCGACCTCCTGGTACGCCGCGCTGAGCGTCTCCTGCGACGTCGCCTCGACGTAGATCGTCGAGACGGAGCCCGACGTCGCGCCCGTCAGTGCCTTGGCGGTGCTGATCGGCAGGATCGCCTGGTCGTCCTCGGAGCTGCCGGAGTCGGAGGCACCACTCGAGTCCAGCACCCCGATCACGGTCAGCTGCTGGCCGGCCACCGTCACGGTCCGTCCGACCGGGCTGCCGACGGCGAAGAGCTCGCTCGCGGTGTCCGGCCCGAGCACCGCGACGTGCGCACCGGAGGCGATCTCGTCCGCCGTGAAGAACCGCCCGGAGGTCAGGGTGCGGGCGCGGACGTCGGCCCACGAGGTCGTGGTGCCGACCAGCGAGGTCGTCCAGTTCGTCTCCCCCGCCGCCAGCGACACCGACGACGATGTGGTCGGCGCGACGCGACGTACGTCGGGCGCTGCGGTGTCGTCGGCGATGGCGGTGGCGTCCTCGAGGGTGAGCGTGGTCGCCGAGCCGAAGCCGCCGCGCAGGCCGCCGGAGTCGGTGGCGCTGCCCGGCGACACGATCAGCAGGTTGCTGCCGAGCGCGTCGATCTCGTCGCGCACCTGCTGCTGCGCGCCCTGGCCGAAGCCGACGGTGAGGATCACCGACGCGATGCCGATGACGATGCCAAGCATCGTCAGCAGCGATCGCATCCGGTGCGCCCGCACCGCCTCCGCGCCCGCGCGGAGGGTCTCGATCCAGTTCATGCGGGTGCCCCCGCGCGTACGGCCGGGGTGTCGGAGACGATCCGGCCGTCGCTGATGACCAGGTTGCGGCCGGCGCGCGCGGCGACGTCCTTCTCGTGCGTGATCAGCACGATCGTGCGGCCGGCGTCGTGCAGCGCGTCCAGGAGGTCGAGCACGTCCGCGGTCGACCGCGAGTCGAGGTTGCCGGTCGGCTCGTCGGCCAGGATCATCGCGGGCTCGGTGACCAGGGCCCGGGCGACGGCCACGCGCTGCTGCTGGCCGCCGGAGAGCTCACCGGGGCGGTTCTCGGTGCGGTCGCCGAGGCCGACGCGCTCGAGCGCGGCGACGGCGCGGTCCCGTCGCTCGTGACGCGGCAGTCCGGCGTACACCAGCGGCAGCTCGACGTTGCGCCACGCGGGCAGGCCGGCGAGCAGGTTGAACTGCTGGAAGACGAAGCCGATGCGGCGGTTGCGCACCTCGGCGAGCTGGGCCTCCGACATCGTCGACACGTCCTCGCCGGCGAGGTGGTAGCCGCCGACGGTGGGGTTGTCGAGGCAGCCGAGGATGTTCATCAGCGTCGACTTGCCGGATCCCGACGGACCCACCACCGCGACGTACTCGCCCTCGCGGATCGTGGTGTCGATGCCGCACAGCGCCTCGAACTCCAGGCTGCCGGTGCGGTAGGTCTTGCGGATGCCCTCGATCGCGATGATGGGTGGACTGATCGGCGTCGTGCTCACTGGGCCGGGCCCTCCATCGTCGGGCCCTGGCCGCCACCCGGCAGCTCGCTGAGGGCGGGAGGCTCGCCCCCGTCGGGGGCGCCCTGCTGTCCGCCCTCGTCGCCACCGCCTCCGACGATCCGCTCGAAGCCCGGCACGACGACCGTGTCGCCGTCCTCGAGCCCGGAGAGGACCTCGGTGGTCATGCCGAAGGTCTCGCCGGTCTCGACCTCGACCCTGGTCTCGTCGCCGTCCTCGAGCCTGGTGGCGTACGTCGCGCCGTCCTCGGTCGAGAGCGCCCGGCTGGTGACGGTGAGGACGCCCTGGCGCTGCCTGGTGATGATGGTGGCGGTGGCGGAGACCCCGGCGTAGAGGTCCTTCCGCCTGCCGGTGACGCCGATGGTCACCGGGAAGGCCGCGGCGCCGCTGTCGTTGGTCTCGGCGACGAGCCCGACCTCCTCGACGGTGCCGTAGACCGTGTCGGTGACGCCCGTGACGGCGACCTCGGCCTGCAACCCCTTCTTCAGGCTGTCGACGTCGGCGGCGGCGACGGTGGCGTCCACGACGTACGTGCCGGTCGCGACGATCGAGATCGTGCCGCTCGTGGAGTCGGTGGTGTCGCCCGCGCCTGCGGCGTCCGCACCCGCGGCTCCCGAACCGACCGTGTCGCCCTTGCTCAGCCCGACCGCCGTGACCGTGCCCCTGATCGAGGCGCGCAGGGTGGCGTCCTCGACCGCACGCCGGGCGTCGGCGAGCGAGGCACGGGCCGAGACGATCGCGGCCCGGTCGCTCGCGAGCTGGACGTCGCTGGCGCCGGCGTCCTCGTCCTCGTCGAGCTGGGCGAGCGCGGCGTCGTACGACGACTGCGCGGCCCGGCGGGTGGCGACGAGGCCGGCGTCGTCGACGACGGCGAGCACCTCGCCCTTGCGGACCCTGTCGCCCTCGGCGACCGCGACGCGGGTGACGGTGCCGGCGACCGCGAACGACTCGTCCGCCGTCGTGCTGGCGGCGACGGTCCCGTCAGCCGTGACCGTGTCGCGCACGGTCTCGGTGGAGACGGTCGCGGTGGTGCTGGACGCGGCCTGTGAGCTGTCACGGATCAACAGCCAGGCGCCGGAGCTCGCGACCGCGACCAGCACCACCAGGGCGCAAGCCAGCAGGATCCGCGAGCGGCGACGGGCGGGCAGTCGCACGGTGGTCCCTCTCGACGTGGGTCGATGCGGGACCGGTCGGCCCGCGAGGGAGACCCTGCCGGCGCGGTCTGTGCCGCCCCTGGGGCCGACCTGTCTGCGCGCTGTGGGGCTGTGCGTCGGGCTGTGCGTCGGGCTACATGCCCGGGGCGCCCCACACGGCCAGCCACCGGCCGAGGTCCTGCTCCATCGGGAGCTCGCCGGCGAGGGTGTCGCGAAGCTGGATCTCGAGCAGGTTGTCGCGCTGGCGGTCCGTCGTGCCCGCCTGCGGCGCGAACGGGTAGAACGTGGCCTGCTTGTAGAGGTAGACCAGGCCGACCCGCCGGCCGTCCGCCCCCTCGAACGGGATCAGCGAGCAGAGCAGGCCCGGCCCGAACCCCTGCTCCTCCAGCGAGGTGTTGACCGCGTGCAGGTCGGTGCAGAGGTCGGCGATCCCGTCGAGACCCGCGCGCTCGTCGCGCACGACCAGCCAGGTGAAGCCGTACTCGTCCTCGGAGAGCTCGACGTCGGGCTGGTCGGGATCGGCGTTCAGCAGCTCGACGACCTCCGACTGCACCTGCTGGAAGGCGTTGCCGGTCGCCGCGCGATAGCAGACCGAGCCGGCGCCGGTCGGGCGCAGCCCGAGGCTCGTCTCCAGCGTGATCGCCGCGCTCGGCACGTGGAAGAGCGCGTCGAGACGGGGTGCCTTGGGGCGCGAGCGACCGGTGACAGCTGCCCAGAAACCCATCAGGACGGCCCCTCAGGCCGACCGGTCGAGCTCGGCGCGGATCTTCGCGAGCTGCTCGAGCCGTTGCTCGAGCGTCGGGTGCGTGGAGGTGAGCGTGCGCAGCGAGACGCCCTTGACCGCCGGCGCGATGAAGAACGCGTTCATCGCCTTCGACGCCCGCAGGTCGCGATCGGGGATGGTGTTCATCTCGCCGGTGATCTTCTGGAGCGCGGAGGCGAGCGCCTCGGGCTTCATCGTGAGGTAGGCGCCCGCCCGGTCGGCGGACATCTCGCGGTAGCGCGAGAGCAGCTTGAGGAGCAGGAAGCTCACGGCGTACGTGATCAGGGAGACGACGAGCACGACCAGCCAGACCGGCAGCCCGTTGTTGTTGTCGCGGCGGTTGCCGCCGAAGATGGCGCCGTACTGTGCGCCGCGCGTGAGCATGCCCGCGACGATGCCCGCCGACGACGCGACGGTCATGACGAGGACGTCGCGGTGAGCCACGTGGGAGAGCTCGTGCGCGAGCACGCCCTCGAGCTCCTCGGCGCTGAGGCGCTTGAGGATGCCGGTGGTGACGACCACGGCCGAGTGGCTGGGCGAGCGACCGGTGGCGAACGCGTTGGGCAGGTCGGTGTCGGCGACGCCGACCCGCGGCTTGGGCATGTCGGCGAGCACGCAGAGGCGGTCGATCATCGCGTGCAGCTCGGGCGCCTGCTCCGGAGTGACCTCCCGCGCGCGCATCGCCTTCATGGCGACCTTGTCGGAGTTGTACCACTGGAACCAGACGACGCCGAGGCCGATGACGGCGATGATCGGCGCCCAGCCGGCGGGCGCGACGGCGATCAGGATCGCGATGAGGGCGACGAAGAGCGCGCCGAGCAGGAAGATCACGGTGGTCATCCGGGCGGTCAGCCCCGGGTCGCCGACGAAGCGCGTGCGTGCCATGGCCCTATTCTCCGGGATCGCGCAAGCGTGGGTGGCGTCAGGCCTGCTCGCCGTCGGCCTTCTCCTGGGCCTTCTTCTCCGGGGCGGGCTCGAGGATGTCGCCGTCGTCGCCGGCCTCGATCGCGTCGGGCTGCCCGCTCGAGCCACCGGCCTTGAGCGCGGCCAGCTCGGCCTCGACGTCGGTCTGGGAGCTCAGGGCGTCGAGCTCTCGCGCGATGTCGTCGCCGCTGTTGGTAGCGGTGACGTCGTCTAGCGCGCCGGAGGCGATGAGCTCGTCGATCGCGCCCGCGCGGGCCTGCATCTGCGCGGTCTTGTCCTCGGCCCGCTGGACCGCCTGGCCGACGTCGCCGAGCTCGTCGCCGATGCCCGACATCGCCTCGTTGATGCGGGTCTGGGCCTCGGCGGCGGTGTAGGTCGCCTTGATCGTCTCCTTGCGGGTGCGGAAGGCCTCGACCTTCGCCTGCAGCCGCTGCTGCGCCAGGGTGAGCTTCTCCTCCTCCGCCTGCAGCTGGGCGTGCTGCCCCTTGAGGTCGTTGATCTGCGTCGTCAGCCCGGACTTGCGGGTCAGGGCCTCGCGGGCGAGATCCTCGCGGTCCACCGAGATCGCCTTCTGCGCCTGGCCCTGGAGCTTCGTGGACTGCTGCTCGAGCTGGTTGATCTGCAGCTCGACGCGCTTGCGGCTGGTGGCGACGTCCGCCACCCCGCGGCGTACCTTGGAGAGCAGCTCCTGCTGCTTCTGGTAGCTGTAGTCGAGGGTCTCCCGCGGGTCCTCGGCGCGGTCGAGCGCCTTGCTCGCCTTCGACTTGAAGATCAGGGTGAAGCGCTGCCAGAGTCCCATTGCGGCGTGGTCCCTCTCGATACGGTCCGGTCTCAGGCCCAACCCTAGGCTGCAATGGCAAGTCATGGCGACGCCGCCGGTAGTCTGAGAGGAACGTTTCGTTCCCGCTCCTCGATCACCACCGAAGGCCCCGCGTTGTTCCGTCGCAGCAAGTCCGAGCCCGCCCCCGAGTCCAGCGCCACCACCAAGGCCGGCGGCAAGGGTCGTCCCACCCCGACCCGCAAGGACGCCGAGGCCGCCGCCAAGGCGCGCGCGAAGACTCCGCGCACCCGCAAGGAGCTGGCGGCCGCCCAGCGTGCGACGCGCTCGGAGTCGAGCAAGACCGTCCGGCAGGCGATGCGCGACGGCGACGAGCGGTACTTCCCGGCTCGGGACAAGGGCCCGGTCAAGCGCTTCATCCGCGACTACGTCGATGCGCGCTTCTCGCTCATCGAGCTCGTGATCCCGCTGCTGCTGGTCACGATGGTCCTCGGCTACTCCGGCAGCCGCGCGCTCGCCCAGTGGGGCAACACGCTGCTGCTGGTGATCGTGATCGTGGTCGTCTTCGACATGTTCTGGCTGCGCTTCCGCCTGCGCCGCGAGCTGGCGCGGCGCTTCCCCGAGCAGCCGCTGAAGGGCACGACCTACTACGCGATCACGCGGGCGATGCAGATGAAGTTCATGAGGCTGCCCAAGCCCCAGGTGAAGATCGGGCAGGCGCTGCCCGACGAGTACCGGCGCTGACGCTGCGGCTCGGGCGGGTCGGCCTCCCCACCTGTCGTCAGAAGTCGCGGCGACGTGGCGACTGCGTCTTCGCGGGGTCGCGCTCGACGACCGGGCCGACGACGTCGTCGATCGCCCTCATCGTCGCCGGGTCGAGGCTCACCCCCGACGCCTTGACGTTGTCGGTGACCTGCTCCGGCCGACTGGCGCCGATGATCGCGGCCGAGACGTTGTCGTTCTGCAGCACCCAGGCCACCGCGAGCTGAGCCATCGACAGCCCCGCCTCGTCCGCGATCGGCTTGAGCTGCTGGACCCGCTCGAGGACGTCGTCGCGCAGCCACCGGCCGATCATGTTCGCGCCGCCCTTCTCGTCGGTCGCGCGGCTGCCCTCGGGCGCCGGCTGCCCCGGGAGGTACTTGCCGGTCAGCACGCCCTGGGCGATCGGCGACCACACGATCTGGCCGATGCCGAGCTCCTCGCTGGTCGGGACGACCTCGGCCTCGATGACCCGCCAGAGCATGGAGTACTGCGGCTGGTTGGACACCAGCGGGATCCGCAGCTCACGCGCGAGCTCGTGGGCCGCGCGGATCTCCTCCGCGCGCCACTCGCTGACGCCGATGTAGAGCGCCTTGCCCTGACGCACGACGTCCGCGAACGCCTCCATCGTCTCCTCGAGCGGTGTCTCGTGGTCGTAGCGGTGCGCCTGGTAGAGGTCGACGTAGTCGGTCTGCAGGCGCTCGAGGGAGCCGTCGATCGACTCCATGATGTGCTTGCGCGACAGGCCGTGGTCGTTGTGCTTGCCGGGCCCGGTCGGCCAGAAGACCTTCGTGAAGATCTCCAGCCCCTCGCGACGCTCACCTTCGAGCGCCTTGCCCAGCACGGTCTCGGCCGCGGTGTTGGCATAGACGTCCGCGGTGTCGAACGTCGTGATGCCCTCGTCGAGCGCCTGCCGCACGCACGCCGTCGCCGCGTCCTCCTCGACCTGCGACCCGTGGGTGAGCCAGTTGCCGTACGCGATCTCCGAGATCTTCAGTCCACTGCCGCCGAGGTTGCGAGTCTTCATGGTTCGACCCTAGCCAGCCGCTGGTGGTCGCTCCCGACAGGCCGGCCACACGGACACGACGCACGCCGGCCCACCGGCGCCCCCGGCCCTCGGGCACGGTGATCGGGGAAGGCGCCCCGCGCCCGGCACCCCGGTGGTTGAGGAAGGCGCCCCCGCGCCCGGCCTCGAAACCACCGCAACTACGCACCCCCGGGGTGGTTTCGAGCGTCGGTTGCTGCGCAACCTCCTCAACCACCGACCCCGTCACGCTGGGGGCGTGGCGGACCGGAGAGCGCAGTACGCGACCGTCGCGTCGTCCGGCGCCCCGTCGGGGTGGGGCTCGACGGCACGCAACCGGCTGAGCACGTCGTCGGGACCGCCGGCGCGCAGACGCTCCATGAGACCGGCCCAGCCCAGGACGCCGTAGGGATCGACCAGGCGCCGGACGCCGTTGCTGAGCACTGCCACATCGTCGAGAGACGCCAGCGGGACGCTCCCGGTCACCGCCTCGGCCGCGGCCGCCGGGTCGTCCTTGGCGATCCAGTAGCCGCCGGGTCGGTTGCGTCGGGCGCGGAAGGCGTCGATCCGCGCCGCCAGGTCGTCGTGCTCCGCGATGACGGCGGCCCGGACGTCGAGCTCGCGTGGATCGGCGAGTACGACGGGGCGGACGCCGGCCAGCACGACGTACGAGTCGCCGAGCACCAGGTGGTCGAGGCGTCCGTCCGTCACCCGCACCATGGCGACGGTCGCCTGCGGACTGCTCGGGTCGGCGACGTCGCAGGTGCCGCGGTGCCGACCCGTGACCTCGTCGATCGACTCGGCGAGCGCGCCGACGAGGTCGACGCCGGGGCCGCGGGACAGCCGACCGAGCACGGCGGCGCCGAGCGAGTGCGCGTACCAGGCGACGCCGTGGCGGCACAGCTGCTCCGCACCCGGGATGCCGGCGCCGTCCAGGAGCACCACGGAGGCCGGGACGGCTCCGACGAAGTCCTCGTTGTCCCGCCCGACGTGGCCGGGGCTGGTCGCCATCGTGACGCGCACGCCTCCGAGGCTCTCACGCGTCGTAGTCGAGCACGACCTCCTCCGAGGTGGGGTGCGCCTGGCAGGTGAGCACGTAGCCGGCGGCGATCTCCTCGGGCTCGAGCGCGTAGTTGGCGTCCATCGCGACGGTGCCGGAGACCAGCCGGGCACGGCACGTGCCGCAGACGCCGCCCTTGCAGGCGAAGGGCAGGTCGGAGCGGACCCGGAGCGCGGCCTCGAGGACCGGTACGTCGTCGGGACGCAGGTCGAGCGAGGAGGAGCGGCCGTCCAGGCGGACGGTCACCTGGGCCGCGCCGTCCGGGGCGTCGGCGAGCGCCTCCAGCGGCGCGCGCTCGACCGGGTCGGCGTGGAAGAGCTCGCTGTGCACGTGCTCGGCCGGCACCCCCAGCCCGGCGAGGGCGTCGCGGAGCGAGGTGAGCATCTGCTGGGGGCCGCAGAGGAACCAGTCGTCGGCCTCGTCGAGTCCGAACGCCGTGACCAGGCGCGACAGGCGGGCACCGTCGAGTCTCCCCGAGAGCAGCTCCACCTCGGAGGTCTCCCGCGACAGGACGTGCACGATCTGCAGCCGGGCCGGGAAGCGGTCCTTGAGGTCGTGCACCTCGTCGAGGAACATCACCGACCGGTGCGTGCGGTTGGCATAGACCAGCGTGACCGTCGAGTCGGGCTCACCCTCGAGGACCGCGGTGACGATCGAGAGGATCGGCGTGATCCCCGAGCCCGCCGCCACCGCCACGCAGCGCCGCGCGGCCGTCGGGCACACCTGCGTGGTGAACCGCCCTGCGGGCGTCATGACGTCGAGGGCGTCGCCGACGGCGAGCGTCGAGAGGACGCCGGTGCTGAAGGCGCCCCCCGGGAGCCGCTTCACACCGATCCGCAGCCGGCCCGAGGTCGGCGTGGTGCAGATCGAGTAGGAGCGGCGTACGTCGTCGCCGCCGCGGATGTTCAGGTGCTGCCCGGGGCTCCACTGGAAGTCGGGCGCCAGCGCCGGCGGCACCTCGAAGGTCAGCGCGACCGCGTCGTCGGTCAGCTCGTCGATCGCCGCGACCCGCAGCGAGTGGAAGGTCGCCGACACCTCAGTGTGCCTTGAAGTGGTCGAACGGCTCCCGGCACGCCCGGCACACCCACAGGGACTTGCACGCGGTCGAGCCGAAGCGGCTCGACTCCCGCGTGTCGAGCGACCCGCACTGCGGGCACCGCACCGCGAGCTGCAGCGGGACCGGACCGGCGACGGCCGCGGCCGGGCCCGGCGGCGCCACGCCGTAGGCCGCGAGCTTGGCCCGCGCCTCCTCGGTCATCCAGTCGGTCGTCCACGCCGGCGACAGCACGTACTCCACGTCGACTCTCTGGTAGCCGGCGGACGTCAACGCCTCGACCAGGTCCGCGCTGATCGTCTCCATCGCAGGACACCCGGAGTACGTCGGGGTGATCGTCACGTGCACGCGTCCCTGGTCGTCCTCGGTGACGTCGCGCAGGATGCCCAGGTCGCCGATGGTCACCACCGGCAGCTCGGGGTCGGGGAGGTCGGCGGCGATCTTCCATGCGGCGGACTGGAGGCTCATCACCACGTCGCTCCCGGGTGCGATCGGTGCAGGTGCTGCATCTCCGCGAGCAGGTGCCCGAGGTGCTCGGTGTGCAGGCCGCGCCGGCCTCCCCCGATGGCCGGTGCGACCTGCGGGACCGACAGGGTCGCCTCGACGACGACCTCCTCGATCCGTCCCATCACCCGGTCGCGCAGCGATCGCGGATCCACGACCGCGCCGTCGACGGGCGCGAAGAGCTCCTCGAGGTGGGGCCACTCGCTCTCGAGCGCCGCCTGCATCCGGGCATGCGAGACCTCGGTGCCGTCGCCGAGCCGGAGCGTCCAGAGCCGGGCGTGGTCGACGTGGTAGGCGACCTCCTTGACCGCCTTGCCCGCGATGCCGGCGAGGGTCGCGTCGGACGAGGACACGAGCGCGGCGTACAGCTCCGACTGCCACGTCGCGAGCATCAGCAGCCGCGCGATGGTGACCCCGAAGTCCGGTTGCGGCCGCTCGACCAGCCACACGTTGCGGAACTCGCGGTCGTCGCGCAGGTAGGCCAGGTCGTCCTCGGTGCGCCCGGCACCCTCCAGGGCGCCCGCGTAGGTCAGCAGGGCCCGCGCCTGGCCGAGCTGGTCGAGGCCGATGTTCGCGAGCGCGACGTCCTCCTCGAGCTCGGGTGCCCGGCTGATCCACCAGCTCATCCGCTGCGCGGACACCAGGGCGTCGTCCGCCAGGGCGAGCACGTAGTCGCAGGAGGTGGTCACGGCGGGGTCCCCGGCGAATTGTTCGTCGGAGGAGCGAAGCGGAGGAGACGAAGAATTCGGTGGGGTGCTCATAGGTGCTCGACCCCCTCGGGCACGTCGTAGAACGTCGGGTGCCGGTAGACCTTGTCCTCGGCCGGGTCGAAGAACGCGTCCCGCTCCCCCGGGTCCGACGCCACGATCGACGACGACGGCACCACCCACAGGGAGACCCCCTCCTGTCGACGGGTGTAGACGTCGCGGGCGTTGCGCAGCGCCAGCTCGGCGTCCGGGGCGTGCAGCGAGCCGACGTGCACGTGCGACAGGCCCCGCCGCGAGCGCACGAAGACCTCCCACAGCGGCCACGCGTTCATGCGGGGTCCCCGCGGTGTCGTTCGCTGGAGGAGCGAGGCGGGGGAAGCGAAGAGCACCGCGGGGTAGTCATGCCGCCGCCTCGGCACGCTTGGCGGAGTACGCCGCGGCCGCCTCGCGCACCCATGCGCCGTCCTCGTGGGCCGCGACCCGGTGGGCCATCCGCTCGCGGTTGCACGGGCCGTTGCCCTTGATCACCTCGAAGAGCTCGGTGAAGTCGACGGCGCCGAAGTCGTAGTGGCCGCGCTCGTCGTTCCACCGGATCTCCGGGTCGGGCAGCGTCAGGCCGAGCACCTCCGCCTGCGGCACCGTCATGTCCACGAACCGCTGGCGCAGGTCGTCGTTCGAGAACCGCTTGATCCCCCACGCCATCGACTGCGCGGAGTGGGTCGAGTCGTCGTCGGGCGGCCCGAACATCATCAACGAGGGCCACCAGTAGCGGTCGACCGCGTCCTGGGCCATCGCCTTCTGCGCGGGCGCGCCGTGGGCGAGCGTGTGCAGGATCTCGAAGCCCTGCCGCTGGTGGAAGGACTCCTCCTTGCAGATCCGCACCATCGCGCGGGCATAGGGCCCGTAGGAGCAGCGGCACAGCGGCACCTGGTTGACGATCGCGGCGCCGTCGACGAGCCAGCCGATCGCGCCGACGTCGGCCCAGGTGAGCGTCGGGTAGTTGAAGATCGAGGAGTACTTCTGCCGGCCGCCGTGAAGCTGGTCGAGCAGGTCGGCCCGGTCGACGCCGAGGGTCTCGGCAGCGGCGTACAGGTAGAGCCCGTGGCCGGCCTCGTCCTGCACCTTGGCCATCAGGATGGCCTTGCGGCGCAGCGACGGCGCGCGGCTGATCCAGTTCCCCTCGGGCTGCATGCCGATGATCTCGGAGTGCGCGTGCTGGGCGATCTGGCGGACCAGGGTGCGACGGTAGGCGTCCGGCATCTCGTCGCGTGGCTCGACGCGACCGTCCCCGGCCAGCAGCTCCTCGAAGTGCACGTTCGGCAGGCTAGCAGACTTGTGACAGATTCTTTCCGGACGAACGACGTTCTGTAACAGCCGGGACCGGCTGACAGGATGGTGCGCATGAGCGAGCGGAGCCTCCCCACCGCCGACGTGTCGGTGCGGATCGCCTGGGCGGACGACGCGCCGGCGATCGCCGCGCTGCAGCTGCGCACCTGGCGCGCGGCGTACGCCGGCGTGCTGCCGCCCGACGCGATCCCGGACGATCCCGAGGCCGCGGCGGCCGCCTGGCGGGCGTCCCTCGGCCGGCCCGGCGATGCCCGCAACCGGGTGCTCGTGGCGCTCGAGCGCAACCGCGTGGTCGGGTTCGCGATCTGCTCGCCCGCCGGCGACCCCGACTGCGACCCGATCGTCGACGGCGAGCTCGCCGAGCTCACCGTCGAGCCCGCCGAGCGCGGGAAGGGTCATGGCTCGCGGCTGCTCCAGGCGGCGGCCGAGACGATGGCGGCCGACCGATTCCGGCGCGCCGTGCTCTGGACGGTCGCCACCGACGACGCGTTGCGCACCTTCCTGACCGGCGCCGGATGGGCCGCCGACGGCGCCCATCGTGAGCTCGATCTCGACGGCTCCGGCGCCACCCGGGTCAAGCAGGTCAGGATGCACACGGCACTCACAGAAGTCACCTCTTGATTTCCCAGGATCCAGGACGAGGATGGAGTCCCACTCCAGAACGGAGCACTCCCGTGTTCGGACCTCTACCGCGCCTGCACCGCCTGCTCGTGATCCTCACCGCGCTGGTGGTGGGTCTGCTCTCCGGGGTGTGGATGGTCGAGGCGCTGGACGCCCCGGCGCTGATCGGGGCCGGCATCGGATGGGGCCTGCTCGCGGGCCTGCTCCTCAACTACGTGCTGCTGCACGACTTCCACCACCGAGCTCGACCGGTGCGCGTCCGCCGCCACTAGCACGACCACTCGCACCACCCCACTAGCCTCGGCCGGGTGACCGACGCACTCCTCGATCCCCGCGAGCGGCGCTCGATCATCCGCGACAGTCTCGGCGTCGGCGTCGCCACCGGCGCGTACGGCGTGAGCTTCGGCGCGGTCTCCGTCGCGGCGGGGCTCTCGGTCGCCCAGACCTGCGTCCTGTCGCTGCTGGTCTTCACCGGCGCCAGCCAGTTCGCGCTGATCGGGGTGGTCGCGGCCGGCGGCGCACCGATCTCTGGTGCGCTGACGGCCCTCCTGCTCGGCACCCGCAACACGCTCTACGGGCTGCGGATGGCGCCGCTGCTCCGGTTCACCGGCCTGCGGCGGGTCCTGGCCGCCCACGTGCTCATCGACGAGTCGACCGCGATGGGCGTCACGCGGGGATCGACGGCCGCCGCGCGGGTCGGCTTCCTGACCACCGGCGTCTCGATCTTCGTCCTGTGGAACCTCGCCACGTGCATCGGCGCCGTCGCCGGCAATGCCATCGGCGACCCGCGCACCTACGGCCTCGACGCGGCGGTCGGCGCCGCCTTCCTGGCGCTGCTGTGGCCGCGGCTGCGCGGGCGCCGCAACCTCCAGGTCGCGGTCGCCGCCGCCGTCGTCGCCCTCGCGACGGTCCCGGTCGTGCCCGCCGGCGTGCCGGTCCTCGCTGCCGCCACCGTCGCCCTGCTGGCCGGCGTGCTCACCCGCAGCGAGCGGCCGTCATGATCTGGGTCGCCGTCGTCGTCACCGGGATCGGCTGCTACCTGCTCAAGCTGGCGGGCCTGTCGGTGCCACCGCGGGTGCTCGAACGGCCCCTGGTCGAGCGGGTCGCCGACCTCATCCCCGTGGCGCTGCTCTCGGCGCTGGTCGCCGTGCAGGTGTTCGCCCGAGGGCACGAGCTCGTCGTCGATGCTCGTGCCCTCGGGCTGGCCGTCGCGGTGGTGCTGCTGCTCCTGCGGGCGCCGTTCCTGGTGGTGGTCTTCGGCGCTGCGCTGGCTGCGGCCCTCGTGCGGCTGGCGTAGGTCCTCAGGCCGGCTGGACCTCCCCGAGCACCTCGAGCACGTCGAGCGGGGAGTTGGCGATCTCGAGGTGCCGCACGCGGTCGGGATCGGTGAAGACCTCGGCGAGTCGGGCCATCAGCTTGAGATGCTCGTTGCCGAGCGCGGCCACGCCGACGACGTACTTGACCTCACGGCCGTTCCAGTCGATGCCGTCCGGGTAGCGCACGAAGGAGAGCGCCGTGCGTCGCACGTCGGACTTGGCCTCGTTGGTGCCGTGCGGGATGGCGAGCAGGTTGCCCATCGCCGTGGACACCGACCCCTCCCGCTCGTGCATGGCCTCGACGTACGCCGGGTCGACGGCGCCGGATGCGACGAGCAGCTCGCCGGCGCGGGTGATGGCGTCGTCCCGGGACGCGCTCCCCCCGTCGAGGACGATCGACCCCTCCGCCAGCAGGCCGCCGCTCCCGTCCGGCGCGAGGTCTGCAGCGGTGTCCGGCGCCGCCATCCCGCCGATCCCGTTGCGGGCCCGGACGAGCTCGACGACGTCGTCGTACCGCGGGCTGGCCATGAAGTTCTCGACGGAGACATGGACCGCCGACGGCGTCTGTCGTCGTGCCCGGTCGGTGAGGTCTTCGTGGGTCACGACGATGTCGTGGTCGTCGCGAAGGCTCGAGATGGCCTGGTTGACCACGGTGACGTCGGTGAAGCCGGCGTCGCGGATCTTCTTGCGCAGCACCGACGCGCCCATCGCCGACGAGCCCATGCCGGCGTCGCAGGCGAAGACGATCGAACGCACCCGACCCGCACCCACGGCCGTCCCCGTGAGGATCGCCGAGGCGACGGACCTCTTGCCCTTCATCTCCTCCATGGCCCCGGTCGCGCCGGCGAGGTCACCCTCGTCCTCGGAGCGATCGGTCCTCAGCAGCAGACCACCGACGAGGAAGGACACGAGCGCCGCCCCGAAGACGCCGATCGTGATGCCGACGAAGTCGCCCCCGGGAGTCTGCGCGTAGACCGCGATGATCGAGCCCGGAGCGGCGGGCGCCCGCAGACCCACGTCGAAGAGCGTGAAGCAGAAGACGCCGGTCATGCCGCCCGCGATCGTCGCGAGGATCATCTTCGGCTTCATCAGCACGTAGGGGAAGTAGACCTCGTGGATGCCGCCGAAGAACTGGATGATCGCGGCGCCCGGGGCCGATGCCTTGGCGATGCCGCGGCCGAAGACGGTGTAGGCCAGGAGCAGGCCGAGGCCGGGGCCGGGGTTCGCCTCCAGCAGGAACAGCACGGACTTGCCCTGCTCGGTGGCTTCCTGGATGCCGAGCGGCGTCAGCACACCGTGGTTGATCGCGTTGTTGAGGAAGAGGACCTTGGCCGGCTCGATGAAGACCGAGGTCAGCGGCAGCAGGTCGTGGTCGACCAGGAAGTTCACGGCGTCGCCGAGCCAGTCGATGACCTGGCGCAGCACCGGCGCGAGCAGGAACATGCTCGCGATGGCCATCAGCCCGGCGAAGATGCCCGCGGAGAAGTTGTTGACGAGCATCTCGAAACCGGGCTTGATCTTGTGGCTCCAGAGCGCGTCGAGCCGCTTCATCCCCCAGGCCGTCAGCGGCCCCATGATCATCGCGCCCAGGAACATCGGCGAGCCGCTGTCCTCGCCGAGGAAGATCGGGTCGCTGGTCGCCATGATCACGCCCATCACCGACATGGCGCCGACGACGCCACCGCGGGTGTCGTAGACGAGGCGCCCACCGGTGTAGGCGATGAGGATCGGCAGGAGGTAGTTGATCGTCGGGCCGACCATCGTGGCGATCTTCTCGTTCGGCGTCCAGCCGTCCGGGATGAAGAACGCCGTGATCAGGCCCCACGCGATGATCGCGGCGATGTTCGGCATGATCATGTTCGACAGGAACGTCCCGACGCGCTGGACGTGGACCCTCGCGCTGACCCGCTGCTGGGCGGGCTTCTCGGGAGCTGACGTGGTGGTGGTCATCGCACCTTCTCTCGACCGGACCGATGCGCAGTGACACCGATCACGTAGATCTTTGATTGTGTTTATATGCGCCCTGATTCCGGCCTGTCAAGGGCCTAAACCAACATGACCGGGCACACATCCACATAAATGCGGTACAGTCGGATGCCGAGAGCACCGATGACCTGGAGGAGACTTCATGAAGGCCCTGCGCTTCTACGCACCCGAGGACGTCCGCCTCGAGGAGGTGGCGGAGCCCGCGTGCGGCCCCGGGGAGGTCAAGCTCCGGGTGCGCAACTGCTCCACCTGCGGGACCGACGTGAAGATCTTCCACAACGGCCACCAGAACCTCACTCCCCCGCGCACCATCGGCCACGAGATCGCCGGCGAGGTCGTCGAGGTCGGCGCCGACGTCAACGCGACGTACGGCAGCGACTGGCGGGTCGGCGACCGCGCCCAGGTGATCGCGGCCGTCCCGTGCGGAGAGTGCCACGAGTGCCGCAAGGGCTGGATGGCGGTGTGCCAGAACCAGACGTCGGTCGGCTACCAGTACGACGGCGGCTTCGCCGAGTACATGATCGTGCCGCAGCAGGTCCTCAAGGTCGACGGCCTCAACCGGATCCCCGACAACGTCGGGTACGACGAGGCGTCGGCCGCAGAGCCGTTCGCCTGCGCGATCAACGCCCAGGAGCTGTTGGGGATCGAGGCCGGCGACACCGTCGTGGTCTTCGGGGCCGGTCCGATCGGCTGCATGCACATCCGGATCGCCCGCGGTGTGCACCGGGCCGGTCCGGTCTACCTCGTCGACGTCAATGCCGAACGCCTGAAGATGTCGGCCGACGCGGTGCGGCCCGACGAGGTCGTCAACGCCGCCGAGGTCGACGTCGTCGAGCGGGTCATGAAGCTGACGGGGGGTCGCGGCGCCGACGTCGTCATCACCGCGACCGCGGCGAACGTGACCCAGGAGCAGGCGATCCTTATGGCGGCGCGCAACGGCCGGATCTCGTTCTTCGGCGGCCTGCCGAAGAACGACCCGTTCATCAAGTGCGACTCCAACCTGGTGCACTACCGCCAGCTCCACATCCACGGCGCCAACGGCTCCGCGCCGGAGCACAACAAGCGGGCGCTGGAGTACATCTCCTCCGGTCAGGTGCCGGTCAAGGACCTGATCACGCGGCACATCCCCCTCGACGACGTGCTCTCCGCCTTCCAGATCGTCAAGGCCGGCGAAGCCATCAAGGTCACCGTCGAGCCGTGATCGACGAAGTCGATCGCGGCGTCCGACGGGGAGGTCGAGCAAGCCCCACGTCCGGGCTTGCGAGGCCCCGACGGGCGCGTCGAAACCCATCGTCGAGCCGTGATCGCGCGGTGGTCGAGACCGACGGTTGGCACTGTGCTCACCCCGAATGCTCGTACGACGTCTGACTCACCGTCCGCAGTTCCGCGCGGGCAGGAGGAGGCGCCGCAGCGTGCGATCGCAAGACGGATCAACGCCGGACGAGTTCCTCCGACGGGGCAGTCTCCGTAGCGGTCGATCCGCGCTCTCCGGCGTTGGCCGATGAGTGCTCTTCGATGGACAGGTGCGGCAGGAGCCGGTCGAACCAGGTCGGCAGCCACCAGTTCCGCTTCCCGAGCAGGACCATCGTGGCCGGCACCAGGACCATCCGGACCACGGTCGCGTCGACCACGACCGCGACGGCCAGGCCGAGGCCGAGCATCTTCAGCGACGGGACCGGACTGGCCACGAAGCTGAGGAAGACCGCGACCATGATGAGCGCCGCCGACGTCACGACGCGGCCGGTGCCGGCGAGACCGCGGGCGACGGACTCCGTGTTGTCGGCAGTCGCGTCGTACTCCTCCTTGATGCGGGAGAGCAGGAACACCTCATAGTCCATGGAGAGCCCGAACAGGATCGGGAACATGATGACGATGATGAGCGAGGTGATGGGGGTCGGTCCCTCGAGCCCGAGGAGTTCGGCGCCCCAGCCCCACTGGAAGACCGCGACCAGGACGCCGTAGGCGGCGCCGATGGACAGCAGGTTCATCGCGGCGGCCTTCAGCGGGACCGCGATCGAGCGGAACACCATCATCAGCAGCAGGAACGAGACCGCGATGACGGCGCCGATGAAGAGCGGCAGCGTCCGGCTGAGCTGGGCGTTCAGGTCGTCGGTGATGGCCGTGATCCCGGTGACGTAGGCGTTGGACGGGATGACGTCGCGGACGCGGTCGATGGTGGTCGAGGTGTCGGGGGCGGCCGGCCCGGTCGTCGGGGTCGCGGCGAAGACAACCGTGTCACCGTCGTCGGAGGTGGCGGGATCACCGACGGTGGTGATGCCGGGCACGGAGGCGATGTCGGCCGCGACAGCGGCGACGTCGTCCGCGGCGGCGGAGCCGACGCTCGTGTCGCTGAGATCGACGACGACCGTCAGGGGCGCGTTGATGCCTTCGCCCCACCCGTCGGTGAGCAGGTCGTAGGCCTGCCGGTGGGTGGTGTGCTCGGGCGCGTCGCCGGCAGCGGGGAACGCGGTCTGCATCGCGATGGCCGGGGCAGCCAGCGCGAGGAGCGCGACGACGGCGGCGACCAGGTAGGGCCACGGGCGGGCGGCGACGCGGTGTCCGAACCGCCACCAGACGGTGTCCTCCGCCGCCTTGACGGCCCGGTGGCGCAGGCCGATCCGGCCCTTGTCGATGTGGTCCCCGAGCACGCCGAGGAGCGCGGGGAGCAGGGTGATGGCGGCGGCGACCGCGGCGGCCACCATGAGCGCGGTCGCGAACCCGATGGAGGTCAGGACGCCGATGCCGGTGATGGCGAGCGCGGCGGTGGCGGCGACGACGGTGCCGCCGGCGAACACGACCGCGGCACCGGAAGTGCTCATGGCACGGGCGAGAGCGCGGCCGTTGTCCTGCCCGGTGGTGCGGTTCTCGCGGTAGCGGGCGACGACGAACAGCGCGTAGTCGACACCGACGCCGAGACCGACGAGGCCGGCGACGGGGATGGCGGACACCGACACGGTCATCGGGTTCGCCAGGAGGGTGATGGCGCCGATGCCGGCGCCGACCGCCACCAGGGACAGGCCGATCGGGAGGACGGCCGCCACCGCGGTGCCGAACACGACCAGGAGCACGATGAGCGCCACCAGGAGCCCGATGGCGACGTGGCTGGAGGTCTCGTCCTCAGCGTTGAGGAACACGGCGTCGCCGCCGAGCTCGACGCGCAGGTCGCTGGTGCCCATGGAGGCGACGCCGTCGGAGAGGGCGGTGAAGGCGGGCTTGCCCATGTCACGTTCCGGCACGTCGAGGGTGAGCTCGGCGTACGCGATGCGGCCGTCGTCGGAGACGGTGCCGGCCAGGTACGGGTCGGTGACCTCTGCGACGTGGTCGAGGCCTTCGACGTCGCCGAGGACCCGGGCGACGTCGCTGCGGTCCTGGTCGATGGTGGTGCCGTCCTGGGCTTCGAGGACGACGATCGCCCTGCCCTTGGCGGCCTGGGGGAAGTTGTCGTTGATCAGGTTCATCGCGAGGTCGCTCTGGCTGCCCTTCGCTGCGAAGTCGTCTGCGAACGTGCCGCCAGCCGCGCCGGCGAGGACGAACATGCCGGCGAGTACGGCGACCCAGGTGGCGATGGTGCGCCATGGGTGGCGGGCGCTGGCCAGGGCGATGGCTCGGGTGAAGCGGTTCATGATCGTGCTCCTCGGAAGAGTGGCCATGGGTGGCTGATGGCCCGGAACGTAGGGAGCGACGTGGTGAGCGGTCGTCACCACACGTGGTGAGCAGGATGGTGATTCGTCCGCTCCTTCCACCACGAGTCCGGTGCGCGGCCGTCCGAGCGGTCTCAGGCGGCGCGGCGGGCGAGGATGCGTCCGCGGACACGGTGCAGCCGCGGCATGAGCCCGTAGATGACGATGGGCACGGCGATGGTCGCGAGGACGAAGGTGCGCAGGACGGGGTTGGTGTCCTTCAGGTGGGGCCCGATGGTCAGGTTGATGACGGTCAGGGTCGGGAAGACCGCGATCCAGATCATGAGGGCGAGCTGGTGCTTGGTCGGCGGCCCGACCGGGTTGAGCGCGGCGGCGCGGCGGCCCCTGGCGGTGGACGCGCCGGTCGGGGCGTTCTGGGGGATGGACATGGCGGAGCTCCTTCGGGGATGGGGCGTGCTGGGTCGGCCGGCGGCCCCGAGGCCGGCGGCGGGCTTGGTGCCGGGGACTAGACGGGCAGGCCGAGCCGGAAGTTGGCGACGGCGATGGGCAGGTCCTCGTCGACGAGGTCGTTGTTGATCGCGATCGCGGCAGCGGACCCCTCGCCGGCGGCGGTGATGACCTGGGCGCGCGGGTTGACCGCGTTCCCTGCCGCCCAGACGCCGGCGACGCTGGTTGCGCCGGTCGGGTCGACGGTGACCCACCCGTTCGCCCCGGTGGCGCAGCCGAGGTCGGTCAGCAGGGCGTCGTTGGCGACGAAGTGCGGCCGGACGAACACCGCGGCCCGGGGCACGACCTGCCCGTCGGCGATCTCGACCCCGGTGAGCTGGCCGTCCTCGACGACGAGCCGGGTCACGGGTGCGTCCACGAGGCCGATGGCGCGGGCGACGAGTTGTTCGCGCTGATCGACGCTCAGCGTGGCGCCGTTGGCGAAGAACACGACGTCGTCGGACCACTGCCGGACCAGGTGGGTGTGCGCGAGGGACTCCTCGATCGAGGTCTCGCCGCCGGCGAGGACGCCGAGTGGCTGGTCGCGGACCTCGTACCCGTGACAGTACGGGCAGTGGAGCAGGTCGCGGCCCCACCGGTCGGCCACACCGGGCACGTCGGGTGCCACGTCGCGCAGTCCGGTGGTCACCACGACGCGGCGGGTGGTCAGGGTGCGCCCGCTGGCGAGAGTGAGATGGAAGCGGCGGCGGCGCAGCGGCCCGGTCTCGCACGGGGCGATGCCGGTGACGGTGTCGTGGACGAGGTCGACGCCGTAGCCGGCCACCTCCGCGCGACCCCGAGCGATGAGCTCGGACGGCGGGAGGCCGTCGGAGCCGAGGAAGCCCTGCATGTGTGCGGCCGGCGCGTTACGCGGCTCGCCGGCGTCGACAACCGCGACGCGGCGGCGGGCGCGACGGAGCACTAGGGCAGCGGACAGTCCGGCGGCGCCGCCGCCGACCACGACGACGTCGTAGCACTCGACGTCGCCGACATCCTCGGCGTTTCCGTTCACGGGCTCGTTCTCGTTCATGTCTCGAGAGTGCTCGGCCTGAGTGGTCCCCGACAACGGTTGTTGCCGTTCCCGGGAATCGACGGTGCTCGACCCGGTACAGATGCGGTCCAATGGGGACCATGACGGACGAGTCGAGCGGGACGGCCGGTGCGTTGGCGGCGGCCCTCGAGATGGTCGGTCCGCGACTTCGCCGGGTGCGGGAGCAACGCGGCCTGACCCTGACCGACGCCGCACTCGAGTCAGGCATCTCCAAGAGCACCCTGTCGCGACTGGAGACGGGTCAGCGCAAGCCGAGCCTCGAGCTGCTGCTCCCACTGACGCAGACGTACCGGGTCCCGCTCGACGACCTGGTCGGCGCGCCTGAGGTGGGTGACCCACGGATCCGGCTCAAGCCGCGCCGGGTCAACGGCCGGACCGTGCTCCCACTGACCCGCCCGGGCGGGGGCATTCAGGCCTGGAAGATCGTCATCCCGCGCACGCAGTCCGACCCGCAGCCGCGGACCCACGACGGATTCGAGTGGCTCTACGTCCTCTCGGGGCGGATGCGGCTCGTGCTCGGAGAGCAGGACCTCGTCCTCGGGATCGGCGAGGCCGCCGAGTTCGACACCCAGGTCCCGCACTGGTTCGGCAGCACCGGCAGGGAGCCCGCCGAGGTGCTGAGCATCTTCGGCCGCCCCGGAGAACGGATGCACCTCCACGGCGAGCAGGCCATGATGGAGGCCGCGCACTGAGCGGGCGGTCGCAATGACAAGGGATCGGGGCAGTGGGGCTCCGCTGGCGACGAACGGGGAGGGATGGCGCGGATGGTCGACGCGCTCGTGGAGACGAAGCTGCTCCAGCCGCGCCCCCGCCGCGAGGCGGTTCAGAGGCCGCGCCTGGCTGCGCTGCTCCGCCACGCGACCGATCTCCCGGTCACGGTGGTCTCGGCGCCGGCAGGGTTCGGGAAGACCACCCTGCTCGCCAGCTGGCTGTCCACCACCGAGGTTCCGACTGCGTGGGTGTCACTCGATGCGCGCGACCGCGCTGCGGCGTCGTTCTGGCCGTACGTGCTCACGGCCCTCGATCGGGCTGTCCTAGGCTCTGGGGCGGCCGCCGCCCTCGCCCTGTTCGGGTCCGGTCAGGCCGCCATCGAAACGGTGCTCGCCGGGGTGGTGAACGAGCTGAGCGTCCACGACGGTGACCTCGTCCTGGTCCTCGACGACTACCACTTCGCCGACGGCCCGGAGGTCACCGAGGGGATGACGTTCCTCGTCGAGCATCTACCGCCGCAGCTGCATCTGGTCGTCAGCACCCGCGCCGATCCGGGACTGCCGCTGCCGCGACTGCGTGCCCGCGGGGAACTGGTCGAGGTCCGTGCCACGGACCTGCGGTTCGACGGCGACGAGGTCGCGGCGTACCTCAATGACCTCAACGGGCTCGGGCTCCCCGCGGAGGCGGTCGCAGCGCTGGAGACGCGCACCGAGGGGTGGGTCGCTGCGCTTCAGCTCGCGGTCCTCTCGTTGCGGGACCGGTCTGACGCTGCCGGGTTCATCGACCGGTTCGCCGGAGATGATCGGTTCGTCGTCGACTACCTCGTCGATGAGGTCCTCGACCGGCAACCCGACAGCGTGCGCCGCTTCCTGCTCGACACCTCCGTCCTCGAGCGGCTCACCGGCACGTTGTGTGATGCGCTCCTCGACGACGCAGCAAGCAACTCCCCGGGCGCGGGGCGGGCCATGCTCGACCTGCTCGACCGGCAGAACCTCTTCGTGGTGCCGCTGGACGACCACCGCCGCTGGTACCGGTACCACCACCTCTTCGGCCACGTCCTCCGAGCCCACCTGCTCCAGGAGCGCCCCGGCGACGTGCCTGAGCTGCACCGCCGTGCGAGCAGCTGGTACGCCGCCAACGGGGATGTCGAGGAAGCCGTCCGGCATGCCCTCACCGCCGGTGACCTGGGCGCGGCCGCTGACCTGGTCGAACGCGCCGTCCCGGACCTGCGCAGGTTGCGCCGCGAGAGCGTCATCCGGCGATGGGTCGACGACCTACCTGACGACGTGCTGGTGGACCGTCCGGCGCTCGCCATGGGACTGGTCGGCGGCCTGATGGCCAGCAACGACTTCGCCGGCGTCGAGGACCGACTGCGCGCCGTCGAAGCGACCGTCACTCGGCCTGGATCTGAGCTGGTGGTCGTGGATCAGGCTGAGTTCGACCGCATTCCGGCCGCGATCGAGATGTATCGGGCGGCGCTCGCGCTCGTCGGGGGCGATCCCGAGACCGCCGTCGCGCGAGCCGCACGAGCGATCGACGCGGCCCCCGCCGACGATGACCTGACCCCGCCCGCTGCTGCCGGCATCTCCGGGCTCGCGTCGTGGACGATGGGTGACGTGGTCGCGGCGCACGCGTCGTACGTGACAGCGGCCGCGGGGCTGGCAAGCGCCGGGTACGTCGCCGACGTCCTGGGCTGCTCGCTGACCATCGCCGACATGGAGCTCACCCTCGGTCGGCTCGGCGACGCGGAGGCGACTCTGCGCGGCGCGCTCGAGCTCGCCGAACGGAACTCGCCGGTCGGTGGCGTCCTGCGCGGCACCGCGGACATGCTGGTCGCGCTCAGTCGCATCGCCTGGCACCGCGATGACATGGCGGCCGCGGCCGATCTGGTGCGTCGCGCCGACGATCTCGGCGAGGCGGCCGGCCTGCCGCAGAACCCGTACCGGTGGCGGGTTGCGATGGCCAGGGTCCGCGCCGCCGAACGCGACTGGACCGGCGCGCTCGAGCTCGTCGATGACGCGGTGCGCGTCTACGTCGGCGACTTCTCCCCGCCGGTCCATCCCCTCCATGCGACTCGCGCGAGACTGCTCGCCGCCGCGGGCGACCTCGATGCGGCCGCGGCCTGGGCCCGCGAGCACGGGCTGAGCGCCGAGGACGACTTGAGCTACCTGCGCGAGTACGAGCACCTCACGTTCGCCCGCATCCTCCTCGCCCAGCACCGCACTGGCGGCGACGAGAACGCGCTCCGGGACGCCCGAGCGCTCCTCGACCGCCTCTTCGAAGCTGCCGAGGCAGGATCTCGGACCGGCACGGTCCTCGAGGTCGAGGTGCTCCGGGCCCTCGCCCGCCACGCCTCCGGCGACGACACCGATGCCGCGTTGGAGTCCCTCGACCACGCCGTCGAGCTGGCCGAGCCCCAAGGCTGGGTCCGGTTCCTTCTCGACTCCGGCCCCGGCGTTGGTGAGCTGCTCGTCATGCTGGCCGGGCGTCGACCGCACGCGGCGTTCGTTCGGGACCTGATCGCGCGGAGAGTGGACGAACCTGCCGCCCGGAGCACGGGATCCCGGCCGGCCGTCGGCCCCCAGCCGATTCCGACGACGCCGGCTGCTTCCGAGCCGCCGGGGAGGCTCCTCGACCCTCTCAGCGACCGCGAGCTCGACGTCCTGCGCCTCCTCGCCTCTGACCTCGACGGTCCCAGCATCGCCCGCGAGCTCGTCGTGTCCCTCAACACGGTGCGTACTCACACCAAGCACGTCTACTCCAAGCTCGGCGTGAACAGCCGTCGGGCGGCCGTCAGCCGGGCGCACCAGCTCGGGCTCCTCGGCCGCGGCTCTCGTGCCGGCCGCAGTTGAAAGCTCGCACGGGGTCACGTCGCGACCTCGCGCTCGGTCCGCGACGGACGAATCACCACTCGGGTCACCACATGATGTGAGGACCGGTCACCACCTCCGCTCCTAGCGTCCCGATATCGCCGCAACACCGCGGCACGAGCGCTAGGAGCAGGACCGTGAGCACCGCACAGGGACCCGGTTGGTATGAGATCCGCCTGCAGGGGCGGCTCGATGAGCGCTGGGCGGCGTGGTTCGACGGAATGACCATCGAGCCCGCGCCCGGCGGCGTCACCGTCCTGCGTGGCCCCGTCGTCGACCAGGCGGCGCTCCACGGTGTTCTGGCACGCGTGCACGACCTCGGCGTGCCGCTCATCTCGGTGAAGCCCACGGGCGAGGACAGCGGCCGATGAGCGCACCCGCCGTGGCAACCGTCGCCGCCACCGGTCGCCGGCAGGTGATCATCCCCGTCCCGCTCCTCGTGCTGAGCCTGATTCCCCTCGCCGCGGGTGCGTTGCGGCTGATCCAGCTCGCCGGCGGACCCGAGGTCATCCCGGCTGACGACCGGTTCGCCGGCCTCCCGGTCGCGCTGGTCGTTCACATCGTCGGTGCGGCCGGGTACGCCCTGGTCGGCGCGTTCCAGTTCGTACCCCGGTTCCGCCGCAAGCACCCGAACTGGCACCGGCGGGCGGGCCGCGTCCTCGCGGTCGACGGACTGCTCGTCGTCGGGTCGGCGCTCTGGCTGACGTTGTTCTATCCGGCGCAGCCTGGCACCGGCGACCTGCTGTACGTGTTCCGGCTGATCGTCGTGACGGGCACTGCCTCGAGCCTGGTCCTCGGGGTCACGGCCGCCCGTCGCCGCGACCTCGCCGCGCACCGCGCCTGGATGATGCGTGCGTACGCGCTGGGCCTGGGCGCGGGCACGCAGGTGCTCACCGAAGGGTTCGGCGAAGCGTTCTTCGGCGCCGGCGTGCTGGCCGGCGACCTCGCGAAGGGCGCGGCCTGGGTCATCAACCTCGCCGTCGCCGAGTGGCTCATCCGCCGCCCAGCCCGTCGCCCAGTCCGTCGCTCGTCCCGTCGCAGCGGTCGCGATGCCGCTGACGGTGTCCAGGGACCTGAACTCGAGAGCCGCCGACAGCGAGGCCCGCACCGACCTGGCCGGTGCGGGCCTGCCCGCGGTCTCCCGGAGGGTCAGCTCACGCCGACGGCGCTCCAGGCCGTGGCGACCGCGTTGTGCTGGACGCTCCCGGCGCCGAAGAGGTCGCGGGCCGCGTCCAGGGTGGCCGTACGCGCACCGTGGTAGTCGGTGCTGGACGTCATGTAGACCGTGAGCGCGCGGTACCAGATCTCTCCTGCGGCGTCGCGGCCGATGCCGCTGACGGTGGAGCCGTCGCAGGTCGGGCTGTCGTAGGAGACCCCGTTGAGCGTCTTCGCGCCCGAGCCCTCGGACAGCAGGTAGAAGAAGTGGTTGCCGATGCCCGAGGAGTAGTGGACGTCGACGTCGCCGGCGCCCGAGGTCCAGCAGTTCAGCGACGAGCCGTCGGAGGAGGGGTCGTCCATCCGGCGCAGGCCGAGGTGGTTCTTGAGGTCGAACTCCTCGCCGATCAGGTAGTCGCCCGGGTCGTTGGCGTTGGCGGCGAAGAACTCCACCATCGAGCCGAAGATGTCGGACGTGGCCTCGTTGAGTCCGCCGGACTCGCCCGAGTAGGTCAGGTTGGCGGTGTGCTCGGTGACGCCGTGGGACATCTCGTGGCCCGCCACGTCGAGGGAGACCAGCGGGCCGTAGTCGGTGCCGTCGCCGTCGCCGTACGTCATCTTCGTGCCGTCCCAGAAGGCGTTGACGTAGTCGGTCCCGTAGTGGACCCGATTGTAGGAGCCGGTGCCGTCACCGAAGATCCCGTTGCGCCCGAACGTCGTCTGGTAGAAGTCCCAGGTCATGTTCGTGCCGTACTGCGCGTCGACGGCCGCCGACTCCCGGTTGCCGGCCGCGCCGTTCCCGAACGATGCGTCCGGGCTGGTGAACAGCGTCCCCGTCGGGCAGCGGAAGCCGAACAGCTGGCACAGCAGCGGGTCTTCCTGGTTGTTCAGGTCGGTCGTGTAGGTGTTGCCGCGCGTCGGGTCCTTGAGCTGGTACGCCGCGCCCGACCGGGTCAGCTGGAGCGGGACGGTGCCCGAGTAGAGCGACTGCCCCGTGCCGTCGACGTCCTGGATCTGCTGCTCGCGCCAGAGCACCTTGCCGCTGCGTGCGTCGACGTACGTCGCCAGTCGGCTCGGCGTGCCGTCGGCCTGGGTGCCGCCGGTGACGACCTCCCAGGCGAGCCGGCCGGTGCCGGAGGTGGCGTCGACGACCAGGCGCGACGTCTTCTCGTTCGCGCCGGTGATGTCGCGGATGGCGGGCGCCTTCGCGAGCGCCGTGCGCGCGGCGGCGGAAGCGCCGACCACCGGCTTCGTCGCCAGCGCGAGCGGCGCCTCGAGCGTCTGGCTCACGCCCCGCCGGACGCCGGCCGGTCCTCGATGCACCACGCGGTCGCCGCCGATGACGGGCAGGCCCTCGTAGGTGCGGACCATGCGGGTGTGGGTGGTGCCGTCGGCGTCCTCGACGACGTCGACCACGTCGTACGCGGTCGTCTCCGTCTCCAGCGACGGCGACGCCGCCGCGACCGGCGCGGTGGCGCCGACGGCGACGGGGCCGGCGATGAGGGCGAGTGCCGCTACGGCGGCGGATCCCGAGAGCGTGCGCATGAAACCGTCCAACTCGTTGAGGGAGAGGGCTACGGGACCGCAGCCTCGTCGGTCCTAACGACGAGTGGAACCTGGGGGCACGCACAGGTTCGTGCAATGCACGAACCTGCAGCGCGGCAGGTCAGACGAGGTCGAGGAAGTGCTCGAGACCGACGGTGAGTCCGGGCCGGTCGGCGATCTGGCGCAGACCGGTGAGCACACCGGGCACGAACGACGCGCGGTCGAGCGAGTCGTGCCGGATCGTGAGGGTCTCCCCCGGCCCGCCGAGCACGACCTCCTGGTGGGCGACCAGGCCGCGGATCCGCAGGCCGTGCACGCGGATGCCGTCGACGTCGGCGCCCCGGGCGCCGTCGAGACCGGTGGTCGTCGCGTCCGGGACCGGGCCGAGCCCGGCGTCGCGCCGGGCGGCGGCGATCAGCTCCGCCGTACGCCGGGCCGTGCCGGACGGTGCATCCGCCTTCGTCGGGTGGTGGAGCTCGACGACCTCGGCGGACTCGTAGTACGGCGCGGCCGCCGCCGCGAACCGCATCATCAGGATCGCGCCGATCGAGAAGTTCGGCGCGATCAGCACCCCGACCGAGGGCGCGTCCGCGAGCCAGCGCCGCAGGGTGTCGAGGCGGGCGTCGTCGAAGCCGGTGGTGCCGACGACGGCGTGGACGCCGTGGTCGATGCAGAACTCCAGGTTGTCCATGACCACGTCGGGATGGGTGAAGTCGACGACGGCCTGGACACCCGAGGTGACCAGCCCGCCGATGTCGTCGCCGGCGTCGATCGCGGCGACCAGCGCGAGGTCGTCGGACGCCTCCACACCTCGGCAGACCTCGGAGCCGACCCGGCCCCGGGCCCCCAGCACACCTACCTTGGTCACGGCCTCGATCACGGCCTCAACCTACCGGCTCGGCGGTCCCTGACTCGGCGGCGGGCGTCTGGCAGTCTGTGGGCATGGCGTTGCAGACGATCCCACCACGGATCCGGTGGGCGGTCGACGTGATGGATGTGCAGCCCGCCGACCACGTGCTCGAGATCGGCTGCGGCCCCGGGTACGGCGCCGAGATGATCTGCGAGCGGCTGGAGACCGGCAGGCTCTTCGCCATCGACCGCTCCGAGTCCGGGGTCGACCGCACCAAGCGGCGCTGCGCGCGCTTCGTCGAGAGCGGCCGCCTCACGGTCCGCCAGATCGACCTCGCCACGCTGCGGGTGCCGGTGAAGCGGCTGCACAAGGTCTTCGCGTTCAACGTGAACCTGTTCTGGGTGCGGGGCTGTGCCGACGAGGTCGCCCTGCTCCACGAACGGGTGCTGCCGGGGGGCGCGGTCTACCTCTTCTTCGACGCCAACCGGCCGGAGCTGGTGCCCAACATCGTCCGCAAGTCGTCCGCGGCGCTCCAGGAGGGTGGCTTCCGGGTCTCGGTCGTGGACCAGAAGGCTCCCCCGGTGGTCGGCATCATCGGCCGCCGATAAGAGAATAGCCTTCATTGCCTTTGCATTAGGTTATTTCCTGAAGTATGCTCTTCCCATGACCACCGCCGTGGTCCTGACCGTGGACCAGCGCGGGAGCCGGACCGGTCCGGACCGGATCCCCGAGGCGCTCGCCGCCCTGGCGCCGCTGCGCGTCCGGCTCCCCTTCGAGCGCACCGTGGGCGACGAGCTGCAGGGCGTGCTCGACGACGGGACGTCGGTCGCCGACGCGGTGGGGATGCTGCTCCGCGCCGAGGCGTGGAACATCGGCCTGGGCGTCGGCGCCGTCGAGGAGCCGCTGCCCGACCACACCCGCGCCGGCCGCGGGCCGGCGTACGTCCACGCGCGCGCGGCCGTGACCGCCGCGAAGAGCAGCCCGTGGCACACCCGGGTCGTCGGCGACGAGCCGACGACCCGCGCGCTCGAGACCACGATCTGGCTGTGGGCCGCCGTGCTCGCCCGCCGCACCAGCCGCGGGTGGGAGGTGGCCGACCTGGCCGCCGAGGGATTGTCGTACGCCGAGATCGGCGAGCGCCTCGGCATCAGCCAGTCGGCCGTGAGCCAGCGCGCCCAGGCGGCGGGCATCGTCGAGGCCCGGCGAGCGCACGAGCTCGTCACCGGGATCACCACTCACCTGCTCGGGACGGGAGAGAAGGCATGACCGCTGACATCCTGACCGCCCAGAACTGGGGCGCGCTGACGCTCGTGCTGCTCGCCTTCGCGCTGGCCTGCAGCCTCGCGGCCTGGGCATCGGCCGGCCGCCGGATCTGGGTGCCGGCCGCGCTGGTGCTGGTCGCGGCGGCCGCGGCCGTCGCCGCGGCACCCGAGCGGGTCGCCGTCGAGGGCAACGCGGCCGCGACGCTGCTGATGGCCCTCGGCGGCGCCGTCGCGGTCGCCGGCGGTGGCCCGGCCACCGCGCTCGTCTTCGACCTGGTCGACCGCCGCGAACCGCCGACGGAGTCGCTCGACCGCGCCGGGCACGTGCTGCGCGGCGGTGCCTGGATCGGAGCGCTCGAGCGGCTCGCGACCTTCGCGACCCTGGTCGCCGGCTGGCCCGAGGGACTGGCGGTGGTGCTCGCGCTGAAGGGCCTCGGCCGCTATCCCGAGCTCCGCGCGGCCGAGGACGGCGTACGCACCGGTGCGGCCGAGCGCTTCATCATCGGCACGTTCACCAGCGTGCTGTGGGCGTGCGCCGCCGCCGGTGTCGTGGCGCTCGTCTCGACGACCTGACCGGTCAGGCGGGGCCGACGATCGCGAGGATCTCGGACCGTCCGAAGACGTCACGCGCGATCTCGTGCACCTCGTCGAGCGTGACGCCGTCGATGCGCGCCATCACCTCGTCGATGCTGAGCAGCTCGTCGTGGACGAGCTCGGCCTTGCCGATGCGCGACATCCGCGACGCGGAGTCCTCGAGCCCGAGCACCAGGCCGCCGCGCAGCTGCCCCTTGCCGCGGGCCAGCTCCTCGGCGGTGATGCCGTCGCGCGCGACCTTCGCGAGCTCCTCGCGGACCACCGCGAGCACGTCGTCGAGCCGGTTCGGCAGGCAGCCGACCGACACGCCGACCAGACCGGAGTCGGCGTGGTGGGAGGAGAAGGAGAACACCGAGTAGGCCAGCCCCCGGTGCTCGCGGACCTCCTGGAAGAGCCGGCTCGACGTGCCCCCGCCGAGCGCCGTGTTGAGCACGCCGAGCGCGAACCGGCGGTCGTCGTCGCGGCGCAGGCCCTCCATGCCGAGCACGAGGTTGACCTGCTCGAAGGGACGCGTCGCCTCGATCAGCCCGGGCGCCACCCGCTTGCGGCTGCCGTGTCGCGCCGCCACGGGTGACTCCTCGACGTCGAGCCAGCCGTTGCGCCCGAACGCCGCGCGCACCTGGCGCACCAGGCTCGCGTGGTCGACGTTGCCGGCAGCGGCGACGACGATGTTGGCGGGCCGGTAGTGGCGCTTGTAGAAGCGCCGGATCTGGGCACGGGTCAGCGCCGCGATCGACTCCTCCGAGCCGGCGATCGGGCGGCCGAGCGGGGAGTCGCCCCAGGCCTGGGCGGCGAAGAGGTTGTGCACGACGTCGTCGGGGTCGTCGTCGTGCATCGCGACCTCGTCGAGGATCACGTCGCGCTCGGCCTCGACGTCGGCGGGTGCCAGCGTCGAGCTGGTGATCATGTCGCCGAGCACGTCGACGGCCAGCGGCAGGTCCTCGTCGAGGACCCGCGCGTGGAAGCAGGTGTACTCCTTGGCGGTGAAGGCGTTGAACTCACCGCCGACCGCGTCGAGGGCCACCGAGATGTCGAGCGCCGAGCGCTCCGCGGTGCCCTTGAACAGCAGGTGCTCGAGGAAGTGCGAGCAGCCGTGCAGGGCGGGCGACTCGTCGCGCGAGCCGATGCCCACCCAGACACCGATCGCCGCCGAGCGGACGCCCGCCTGCTGCTCGGTGATGATCCGCAGGCCGCTGGGCAGCGTCGTACGACGGATCCGCGAGGTCACCTGGCCGCCGGCGTCGGTCACGGTGTGCAGCGTGCGCGTCGCCGGCCGGGAAGACGACGGTGACCCGCCAGAAACTTTCTGGCGGGTCACCTTCGGTGCAGCCTTGGTCACTCGGAGTCGTCAGCTCCCTCGGAGTCCGCGGACCCCTCGGCATCCGCAGCGCCCTCCTCGACCACCGGGACCAGCGACAGCTTGCCGCGGTCGTCGATCTCGGCGATCTGGACCTGGATCTTCTGGCCGACCGAGACCACGTCCTCGACGGCGTCGACGCGCTTGCCACCGGCCAGCGAGCGCAGCTTGCTGATGTGCAGCAGGCCGTCCTTGCCGGGGAGCAGCGAGACGAACGCACCGAAGTTCGTCGTCTTCACGACCGTGCCGAGGTAGCGCTCGCCGACCTCCGGCATCGTCGGGTTGGCGATCGCGTTGATCGCGGACCGGGCGGCCTCGGCGGCCTCGCCGTTGGTGGCACCGATGTAGATGGTGCCGTCGTCCTCGATCGAGATCGACGCCTCGGTGTCGTCCTGGATCTGGTTGATGACCTTGCCCTTGGGGCCGATGACCTCGCCGATCTTGTCGACGGGGATCTTGATCGTGATGATCCGCGGCGCGTGGATCGACATCTCCTCGGGCTCGTCGATGGCCTCGGCCATCACGTCGAGGATCGTCATCCGCGCGTCGCGCGCCTGCTGCAGCGCCTGCCCGAGCACCTCGGCCGGAATGCCGTCGAGCTTGGTGTCGAGCTGCAGCGCGGTGACGAACTCCCGGGTGCCGGCGACCTTGAAGTCCATGTCGCCGAACGCGTCCTCGGCGCCGAGGATGTCGGTGAGCGCGACGTACTGGGTCTGGCCGTCGATCTCGCCGGACACCAGGCCCATCGCGATGCCCGCGACCGACGCCTTGAGCGGCACGCCGGCCTGCAGCAGCGCCAGCGTGGACGCGCAGACGGAGCCCATCGAGGTCGAGCCGTTGGAGCCCATCGCCTCGGAGAGCTGACGGATCGCGTAGGGGAACTCCTCGCGGTCCGGCAGCACCGGGAGCAGCGCCCGGCGGGCGAGCGCGCCGTGGCCGACCTCGCGGCGCTTCGGCGAGCCGACCCGGCCGGTCTCGCCGGTCGAGAACGGCGGGAAGACGTACTTGTGCATGTAGCGGCGGTGCTTCTCCGGGGAGAGCGTGTCGAGCTGCTGCTCCATCTTGAGCATGTCGAGGGTGGTGACGCCCAGGATCTGGGTCTCGCCGCGCTCGAACAGCGCCGAGCCGTGCACGCGGGGGATCACGCCGACCTCGGCGTGCAGCGGCCGGATGTCGGCCAGGCCGCGGCCGTCGATGCGCACCTTGTCGCGCAGGATGCTCTCGCGGACGACGGCCTTGTTGACCGAGCGGAACGCCGCGCCGAGCTCCTTCTCGCGGCCCTCGAACTGGCCGCCGAGCTTCGCGATGACCTCGTCCTTGAGCTCGTCGGTGCGGTCGTTGCGCTCCTGCTTGTCGGCGATCTTCATCGCGGCGGCGAGGTCGGCCTTCACCGCGGCCTCGACGGCCTCGAAGACGTCGTCCTCGTAGTCGAGGAAGACCGGGAAGTCCTGGACCGGCTTCGCGGCGACGTTGGCGAGCTCCGACTGCGCCTCGCACAGCTGCTTGATGAACGGCTTCGCAGCGTCGAGACCGCTGGCGACGACGTCCTCGGTCGGCGCCTGGGCACCGGACTGGACCTTGCCGAAGGCGGTCTCGGTGGCCTCGGCCTCGACCATCATGATCGCGACGTCGCCGGAGTCGGTGACCCGGCCGGCGACCACCATGTCGAAGACGGCGTCCTCGAGCTGGCTGTGGGTCGGGAACGCGACCCACTGGCCCTCGATCAGCGCCACGCGGACGCCGCCGACCGGGCCGGAGAACGGCAGGCCGGAGAGCTGGGTGGACAGCGAGGCCGCGTTGATCGCCAGCACGTCGTACGGCGCGTCCGGGTTGAGCGCCATCACGGTGATGACGACCTGGACCTCGTTGCGCAGGCCCTTCTTGAAGGTCGGGCGCAGCGGCCGGTCGATGAGGCGGCAGGCGAGGATCGCGTCCTCGCCCGGGCGACCCTCGGAGCGGAAGAAGGAGCCGGGGATCTTGCCCGCGGCGTACATCCGCTCCTCGACGTCGATCGTGAGCGGGAAGAAGTCGAACTGCTCCTTGGGGTGCTTGCCGGCGGTGGTCGCCGACAGCAGCATGGTGTCGTCGTCGAGGTAGGCGGTCACCGAGCCGGCGGCCTGCCGGGCGAGGAGCCCGGTCTCGAACTTCACGGTGCGCTGGCCGTACTTGCCGTTGTCGAGGACGGTCTCGACGGCAGAGATCACGGGCTCGTTGGTGGAGGTGTCAGTCAAGGGTCGTTCCCTTATCCGTTCGCGGAGCGATCCACGGCGTCCCGTTCTGCCCTCACGTGCATGGGGTGCGGGCCGGTCTTCGATCGAGGCCCGCAGCCCACCCGCGAGTGCGGGGGCTGAAGGCCACTACCGAGGACCGGGCCAGAACGCGCGGGTCGCTCCTGGTGTGCTTCTGAGGTGTTCAGTTGTCGAACGCGTCCGAGCCTAGCGTTGTCGGGCCCGGATACGAGAGGAGCGGCTGCCCGCGAAGGGGCAGCCGCTCCGCCCCGGAGACGGGGAAGGTCAACGACGCAGACCGAGGCGCTCCACGATGGAGCGGTAGCGCGCGATCTCGGTCTTCTGCAGGTAGTTGAGCAGACGACGGCGCTGACCGACGAGCAGCAGCAGGCCACGACGGCTGTGGTGGTCGTGCTTGTGCTGCTTGAGGTGCTCGGTGAGGTGGGAGATGCGGTGGCTCAGCAGCGCGATCTGCACCTCGGGCGAGCCGGTGTCGCCCTCGGTCATGGCGTACTCGGCGATGATCTTCTTCTTGGTCTCCGCGTCGGTACCGATCGACATGCGGGCTCCTTCCGGCCCTCTCGGGCAGTTCGTTGCGCGGCGCGCCCGGGCCTGTTCACCGGGGCACTCTGGTTCCGCGGCCGTTCTGACGGCGTGTCGCCTCGTGCAGGCAACCTGAGAACTCTAACGCGCAGGGTGACGCGCGGCCGAATCCGCATGTGATGATCGGGCCGTGCCACGACCTCTCGGAGCGGTGCTCGTCCTCGCGCTGCTCACCAGCCTGGTGACCGGCCTGGTGACCGGAGCGACGACCGGCCTGCCGATCGGCTCGCCCCCGTCGTACGCCGCGGCCGACGAGCCGGCATGGGCGGCGGACCTCCCGGAGCGGACCACGCAGGTGGTGCGCACGGTGTCGAGCCGGAAGTACTGCCACAAGGTCTGGTGCACGGTCACCCAGGCCTGGGAGCGCACCGGCGACGGCGGCTGGGAGAAGGTCCGCGAGCTCCGGTCCACGATCGGCTCGCGGGGGTGGGGCAAGCAGCGCGAGGGCGACCGCCGGTCACCGCTCGGGGTGTTCGACATCGAGGTGACCTTCACGACCAGCTCGTCCAACCCCGGCCGGATGCCGTGGCGCCAGCGTCGGCCGACCTCGATCGTCTCCTCCGCAGCGGGACCGAACTACAACACGTGGCTCGAGGTCCGCGGCGTCAGGTCGGGCAACCGTCCGTCGATGCGGTCGGGGTGGGTGCTGGACTACAACTTCGTCCGGCTGCGCCCGGGCGCGGGCACGCGGCCGGTGCCCGGCAGGGGCAGCGGGATCTTCTACCACACGTCGAAGCCCGGGCACCGCTGGGCGCCGACGGCCGGCTGCACCCAGGTGGGGAACCCGCGGCAGATGCGGTGGCTGCTCACCTGGCTGCGCCCGTCGGCGGAGCCGCGGGTCCTGCAGCAGCGCTGACCGGCCCGGGCCCGGACGACTCAGACCGCCGGCGGCGGGTCCCTGCGCTCGGTGACCTCGCGGCGGCCGTCGGAGTACTGCGTCACGTGCGTGGAGCGTCGCCGTGACGAGGTCGTCGCGACAGTCAGGACGATGACGAGCACGCCGGCCGCCGTGAGGATGTATCCCACCATCGTGAGGTCGACGTTCGCGAGGTTGTCGGTCACGGCGAAGGCGAGAATCAGCCCCACCGCGAGCAGGAAGACGCCAAGTCCGTAGCCCATGTCCATCCCTCTCTCCGCGCCCTTCTGGGCGCTCAGCGAAAGGGTGTCCGGCCAGGTTGCGGCGCAAACCCGGTCGCTGCACTGGCTCAGACCAGTGTCACCGACTCCGAGACCACCGCCTCGCAGGTCCAGCCGCCCTCGCGACTCCTCGGGTGTTGCACATTTCCCTAGAAGTGCAGGGATACCCGGTGCACCGGGTATCCCTGCGCCATCCCACCTACCCGGCGCTTCCGGCGTACGCCGGCTCCCGCTCCACGACCGGCTCGCCGCGCGGCCGGACCGGACGCCACGGCCACCAGACCCGGTCGCCGAGCAGGACCAGCGTGGCGGGGAGGATCACCAGCCGGATCAGCGTGGCGTCGAGCAGGATCGCGGCCGACAGGCCGACGCCCATCATCTTCATCTCCAGCATCGACAGCGTCGCGAAGATCGCGAACACCGAGACCATGACCGCGGCCGCGCTGGTGACCACGCCCGCGGTGTCGACGATGCCACGCTGGACGGCGAGCCGCGTGGGCATGCCCAGCTCGACGTGCTCACGCACCCGGCTGAGGACGAAGACGTGGTAGTCCATCGACAGTCCGACGAGGACCACCAGCACGAAGAGCGGGATCCAGTCGATGACGAAGCCCGGGCTCGAGAAGTCCAGGGACCCGCTGAACCAGCCGTGCTGGAAGACCAACGTCAGGACGCCGAACGCCGCTCCGACCGAGGCCAGGTTCAGCACCGTCGAGATGCCGGCGAGCACCACGCTGCGGAACGTCGTGACCATGATCAGCATCGTCAGCAGCAGCACGAACCCGATGACGAGCCCGAGCCGGTTGCCCTGCTTCTCCGCGAAGTCCAGGCTCTCCGCGGCGCCCCCACCGACGGCGTGCTCGACGTCGTGCCCGGGGCCGAGCTCACCGACGGCGGCCGGCACCAGGTCGTCGCGCAGCTCGTGCAGCGCGGCGTCGACGCGCTCGTCGGTCTCGTCGTAGGGCATGCCGAGCACGACCATCGACGTCGTACCGTCCTCGGACGTCTGCACGCCGTTGCTCGAGGCGACGAAGTGACCGGTGTCGACGGCGTCGTCGCTCATCCGCTCGAGCGCCGACCGCACGTCGGCCTGCTCCCGCGCGTCGCCGCGCACGACGACCGTCGCGCTGGCGCCCTCGTCGGCCGGGAAGCTCGTGCTGATGTCCTTGACGGTCTGCACCTGCGGGATCGAGCTCGGCAGCGTGTCGAGCGTGCCGGAATGGGTCTTCATGCCGAGAGCCGGTACGGCGAGGCCGAGGATCACCGTCGAGGCCAGCACGAGGGCCACGACCGGGTGCCGGACGACCGGGCCGAGCAGCCGGCGGCTGATCCCGCCGCGACCGATGCGCCGGTTGAGGCGCCACAGCAGCGGCACCCGCGGCCGGTCGGACCAGCGACCGAGCTTGACCAGCAGCGCCGGCAGCACGGTGATCGAGCCGAGGACCGCCACGGCGACCACCAGGATCGAGCCGACCGCGAGGGAGTTGAACGTGGCGTCGTCGATGACGAACAGCCCCGCCATCGCGGCGATGACCGCGCCACCCGAGACCAGGATCGAGTGCCCGGAGGTCTGCGCCGCGATCTCGACCGCGTCAAGCGTGCCGCGCCCCTTGGCCCGCTCCTCGCGCTCGCGCTTGAGGTAGAAGAGCGAGTAGTCGACGCCGACCGCCATGCCGATCAGCACGATCATGCTCGCCACGGTGTCGTCCGACGGGACGAGATGCGACAGCGGCGCCATCAGGCCGATCGTGGCCGCCACGCTGGAGGCGGCGAGGAGCACCGGGATGCCGGCGGCGATCAGTGCGCCGAACGCGAGCAGCATCAGGATCAACGTGACCGGGAGGCTGGTGGTCTCGGCCGCGGCCAGGTCGTCGCCGACCCGGTCGTCGATGGCGACGTCCAGGCTCACGTCGCCGGCCTGGCGGATGTCGACCTCGCCGTGCCGCTCCCCCACCGCCGAGACGGCGTCCTGGAGGTCGGTGACGTCGTCGGTGTCGGGCGTCAGCTCGATCGGGACGAGCACGGCCGACCGGTCCGCGTTCCACTGCGGCTCGGCGACCTCGGCGACGTGCTCGGCGTCGCGGGCGGCCGCCGCGACGTCGGCGACGGCGCTCTGCGCGGCCTCCTCGTCGAGGTCGCCGCCGCGGGCGGTGATCAGGACGTTCTCGCTGTCGGGCTGCACCAGCCCGGACTCGGTGATCATCGCGTCGGCCCGGCCGGACTCGCCGACCCGGAAGTCGGCGTCGGTCGTGGCCTTCGTCGGCATCGCCACGGCGAGCCCGACCGCGAACGCGACGAAGGCGATCCACGCCAGGATCGCCCGCCAGGGGTGTTCCGCGCTCCATCGCGCGGCTCTCATCGGTACTGCTGTCAACGGGTTGCCCATGGCCGTCTCTCCTCGGGTCCTCGATGGCTGGTCTGGTTGGTGCTCCCAGCGTCGAGTCGCGCGCGGAAAAGATCAGGGGCGCCAGGACCCGGACCCGGGTGGTGCCAGCACCACTGTGCGACTCGGGCCGGCCCGAGAGGATGGGGACGTGGATCGCTTGCGCCTGACCGGGTACGCCGTCGCCCAGTTCTTCCTCGCCATCGTGCTGATCGTGCTCCTGGTGCTCTGGATCGTCGGCGGCGTGCTCGTCGTGATCTGGGTCGGGCTCGGCATCGTCACCGGATGCCTCTTCGCGACCCGGTGGATCGCGAACCTGCACCGCGTGATGGCCGCCCGCACGCTCGGTGAGCCGATCCCGGATCCCTACCGGCCACTCCCGCAGGGCGGCTTCTTCGCCAAGGCGCGGGCGGTGCTGGCCGACCCGATGACGTGGCGCGACCTCGCCTGGGTCTTCGTCGCCCCGGCCGTGGGCATCGTGGTTTCGCTGGTCGTGGTGATCCTGCTGCTCGGGGTGGTCACCGGCTTCATCTGGTGGTTCGTGACGCCGCCGCTGATGCGGGCCCGGGCGATGTTCGACCGGTTCTTCCTCGCCTACAGCCGCACCGAGAAGCTCGAGCAGCGGGTGCATCACCTGACCGAGAGCCGGGCCGACCTCGTCGACCACTCCGCCGCCGAGCTGCGCCGGCTCGAGCGTGACCTCCACGACGGCGCCCAGGCGCGGCTCGTGGCGCTGTCGATGAGCCTCGGCATGGCCGATGCGGCGTTCGAGGCCGACCCGGAGCAGGCCCGCCGGCTCGTGCAGGACGCCCGCGCCACGACCACCGCGGCGATCGGCGACCTGCGCTCCGTCGTACGCGGCATCCATCCGCCCGTGCTCGCCGACCGCGGCCTCGGCGGGGCCGTCGAGGCGATCGCGCTCGACATGGCGATCCCGGTGCACGTAGAGGTCCGGCTCTCCGGTCGGCCGCCCGCGCCGGTCGAGTCGGCGGTCTACTTCGGCGTCGCCGAGTGCCTGGCGAACATCGGCAAGCACGCCGCCGCACGCCACGCCTGGATCATCCTCACGCACGAGCCGGCCGACAACGGCGGCACGCTGCGCGCGATCGTCGGCGACGACGGGCGCGGCGGCGCGGACCCCGGGAGCGGGACCGGCATGCTGGGCGTGATGCGGCGGTTGGCGGCGTTCGACGGCACGATGTCGGTGTCGAGCCCGGCCGGCGGCCCGACCCTGGTCACCTTGGAGGTTCCGTGCAGCCTGGCTCCGACGCCGGACTCAAGCTCGTCCTCGCCGAGGACCACGCCCTCCTCCGGGCCGGGATGATCCAGCTGCTCGAGGGCAACGGCTTCACGATCCTGCACGCGGTCGACAACGCGCCCGCCCTCGCGCAGGCGCTGGGCGACCCCGACGCCGACGCGGCGGTGCTCGACGTACGCCTGCCGCCGACCCAGACCGACGAGGGCCTGCGCGCCGCGATCACCGTGCGCGAGGCGCGGCCGGGCTTCCCGGTGATGGTCCTGTCGCAGTACGTCGAGCAGCTCTACGCGCGCGAGCTCCTGGCCAGCGGCACGGGCGCGGTCGGCTACCTGCTCAAGGACCGGGTCTCCGACGTCGCGGAGTTCGTCGACGGCGTCCGCCGGGTCGCCGGCGGAGGCACCGTGCTCGACCCCGAGGTGGTCGCGACCGTGATGGCCCGCCAGCGCGACGAGCCGCTGGACCGGTTGACCGCACGCGAGCGGGAAGTGCTCGGGCTGATGGCCGAGGGTCGCTCCAACGGCGCGATCGCGGCCCACCTGCACGTGACCGAGAAGGCCGTGGCGAAGCACATCAACAGCATCTTCGCGAAGCTCGACCTGCCGCTCGACGAGGACGACCACCGCCGCGTGCGGGCCGTGCTGGCCTGGCTGCGCGTCTGACCGACGTTGAATCGGGACTTTCGGACAGTTGGGTCGGGAGTTCAGGACATTCTCTTGTCCAGAAGTCCCGATTGATGTGTCTGGAAGTCCCGACTCAACCTTCAGCCCAGCAGTGCGCGCACGGCGTCGCGGGCGGCCTGCGGGTCGGCCGCGGCGAGGGCGGCCTCCGCGGCGTCCTCGCACTGCTCCGAGGTGACGGAGGCCAGCCGAGCGCCGACCGGGCGCACGGCCGCGGCGGCCATCGACAGCGAGCTGACGCCCATGCCGACCAGCACGCACGCGAGCAGCGGGTCGGCCGCGGCCTCGCCGCAGACGCCGACGGGCTTGCGGGCCTGACGACCGGCCTCGGCGGTGATCGCGATGAGCTGCAGCACAGCCGGCTGCCAGGGGTCGGTGAGGTGCGCGAGGTCGGTGGCCATCCGGTCGGCGGCCATCGTGTACTGCGTGAGGTCGTTGGTGCCGATCGAGAGGAAGTCGACGACCTGGAGCATCCGGTGCGCGAGCAGGGCGGCGCTCGGCACCTCGACCATCACGCCGGCGCGCAGTCCGCGGCGGTGGACCTTCGCGGCGAACGTCTCGGCCTCCGCGACGGTCGCGACCATCGGGGCCATCACCCACGCCTCGGTGCCGGTCTGCTCGGCGGCCCGGGCGATGCCGTCGAGCTGGCGGTCGAGCAGACCGGGGTTGTCGAAGGACAGCCGCAGCCCGCGTACGCCGAGCGCTGGGTTCTCCTCGCCGTCGAGGGTCGCGAACGCGACCGGCTTGTCCGAGCCGGCATCGAGGGTGCGCACCACGACGTACCTCTCGTCGCCGAAGGCGTCGAGGACGCGGCCGTAGATCTCGGCCTGCTCCTCGACCGGCGGCTCGTCCTTGCGGTTGAGGAAGCACAGCTCGGTGCGGAACAGTCCCACGCCCTGCACCGGTGCGCCGCTGGCCGCACGCGCCGACTCGCCGTCGGCGACGTTGGCGAGGATCTTGACCGGCCGGCCGTCGGCGGTCGCGCCGGGGCCCGACCACGAGGCGAGCGCCTCGCGCGCTGCCGCGTCGGCGACGACGCGCTCGCGCGCGTCGACCTCGTCGGGCTCGACCTCGAGCAGTCCGGCGGCGCCGTCGACGAGCACGAAGGTGCCACCCGGCACGTCGGTCGCGCCGGCGAGCCCGACCACGCACGGGATCGCGAGCTGACGGGCGATGATCGCGGTGTGGCTCGTCGGTCCGCCGCGCTCGGTGACCAGCGCGAGCACCCGGCTCGGGTCGAGCCCGGCGGTGTCGGAGGGCGCGAGGTCCTCGGCCACCACCAGGCACGGACTGTCGGGCAGGTCGACCCCCGGCTCGGGCTCGCCGACGAGATGGGCGACGACCCGGCGCTCGATGTCACGCAGGTCGGTGACCCGCTCGGCCATCAGGCCGCCCATGTTGTCGAAGATGGTCACGAACTCCTCGACCGCGGCGTGCACCGCGTCGAGGAGGCCGGCCCCCGACTGGAGTGCCTTCGCCACCCCGCGGCGCAGGCCCTTGTCACGGGCGAGTCCGGCGCTCGCGGTGAGCACGGCGGCGGCGGAGCCGGAGGCCGCACCGGCCTTGGCGGCGAACCCGTCGGCGACGGCGCCCACCGCCGCGTCGTACGCCGTCAGCGCGGCCTGGGCGTCGGCGAAGGCGGCGCCGTCGAAGCGCGCGATCGCCGCCGGGTCGACCTCGGTGCGGACGACGAGGACCGGTCCGTACGCGACGCCGGCCACCACCGGCGTGCCGCGCAGCTGCGGGGTGGATGCGGTGACCATGCTCCTCAGTAAACGCCCGTCGGTCTTGACACGTCAACACATTCGGGCATAAAACAACACATACGCAGATCCCCGAAGGAGTGCGATCAATGTACGCCGAAGAGCGCCAGCAGGCGATCGCCCAGCTCGTGGGCGAGCGCGGCCGGTTGTCGGTCGCGGCGATCGCCGAGCAGTTCGGCGTCACGACCGAGACCGTGCGGCGCGACCTCTCCGCGCTCGAGCGGATGGGGCTGGTCCGGCGCGTCCACGGCGGCGCCGTGCCCGCCAGCTCCCTCGCCGTGATCGAGTCCGGGCTCGGCGAGCGCGACCAGGCCAACACCGCGGAGAAGGAGCTGATCGCCAAGGCGGCGATCGACGAGCTGCCCCCGGTCGGCGGCACCGTCCTCATCGACGCGGGCTCGACGACCATCCGGTTCGCCAGCCTGCTCCCGCGCGACCACAGGCTCACGGTCGTGACCCATGCCGTGCCGATCGCCGCGCGCCTCGCCGGGCTCCCCCACCTCGACCTGCACCTGCTCCCCGGGCGGGTCCGCACCACGACCCAGGCGGCCGTCGGCGCCGACACCGTCGAGGCGCTCGAGCGGCTGCGCGTCGACGTCGCCTTCCTCGGCACGAACGGGATCACCGTCGATCACGGGCTCTCCACCCCCGACCACGACGAGGCGGCGGCCAAGCGCGCCATGGTCGGCGCGGCGCGCCGCGTGGTCTGCCTGTCGGACTCCAGCAAGGTCGGCACCGAGACGGCCATCCGGTTCGCGCGGCTCGTCGAGATCGATGCGCTGGTGACCGACGCCGGCATCACCGCCGCGGACCGGGCGGGTCTCGAGGACGCCGGTCTCGAGGTCGTCATCGCATGATCGTCACGCTCACGGCCAACCCGAGCCACGACCGCACGGTGTCGCTGGCGGGTCGGCTCGAGCGCGGCGCGGTGATCCGCGCCGAGTCGGTGCTCTCCCAGGCAGGCGGCAAGGGCGTCAACATCTCCCGCGCCTCGGTCGCGGCGGGAGTCCCCTCCATCGCGGTGCTGCCGGCCCCCCACGACGATCCGTTCGTCCACGAGCTGCTCGCCTCCGGCATCGACTGCCGGCCGGTCACCATCGACGGCACCCTGCGGGTCAACATCACCGTCTCCGAGCCCGACGGCACCACGACCAAGCTGAACAGCCCGGGCCCGACGCTCGCCCCCGACGTGCTGCACGAGCTCACCGCGTCGCTCCAGCACCGCGCCGACAGCGCCGACTGGGTCGTGCTCGCCGGCTCGCTGCCGCCCGGCACGCCGGTGGGGTGGTACGCCGAGCTCGTCGCCGCCCTGCGCGGCCACGGCGCCCGGGTCGCGGTCGACACCTCGGACGCGCCCCTGCGGGCCCTCGTCGACGGCCTCGGCACCGCGGCGCCGCACCTGATGAAGCCGAACGGCGAGGAGCTCGCGTCGTTCACGGGCCTGGACCCCGACGTGCTCGAGTCCGACCCCGGCGCGGCCGCGGAGGCCGCGACCGGCCTGGTGGAGCGCGGAGTCGAGGCCGTGCTGGCGACGCTCGGCCCGCACGGCGCGGTGCTGGTCACCGGTGACGGCGCGTGGCACGCCGCTCCTCCGCCGACGACCGTGGTGAGCACGGTCGGAGCCGGCGACTCCAGCCTGTTCGGCTACCTCCTCGGCGACCTCCAGGGCCTCGACCCCGGCCGGCGGCTCGCGCTCGCCGTCGCCTACGGCAGCGCCGCCGCCGGCCTGCCGGGCACGACCATCCCGCAGCCTCACCAGGTGCAGCCCGAGCTCGTCTCGGTCCGACAGCTGCAGCTCGCCCCGGGAGGGTGAGCTCGCCGGCAACCTCACACAACAGGGAGAGAACAGCATGCCCAGCAAGACCGTCGCCGTCGGCTCCTCCGTCGGCCTGCACGCCCGTCCCGCCCAGCTCATCGCCGAGGCGGCCGAGGAGCTCGACGCCGAGGTGCTCATCGGCATCTCCGGCCAGGAGCCGGTCGACGCGAGCTCGTCGCTGATGATCATGACCCTCGGGGCCGCCTGCGGCGACCGGGTCGAGGTCAGCAGCGACGACCAGGTCGCCCTCGACACCATCGTGGCGCTGGTCGAGAAGGATCTCGACGCATGAGGATCGGGTCGTGAGGCCGGGCGAGCGCTACGGCGTCCGCCGGGGCTCACCATCCTCGGCGGCGCGCAACGCGAGGTAGACCGCGCGCATCCCGACGGCCCGCTCCAGCTCGCGCGTCACGGTCGAGAAGAACTGTGCGCGATAGGTCTCGTCGGTCAGCGTGGACACCGTGAGGTAGAGGCCGGAGAAGTCGGCCAGGAAGACCGAGACCTTCAGCAGCTGCACCGACACGCTCGGGAGGCCCGGCACGTTCTGCACGGCGTCCAGCCCGGTCCAGGCGACCTGGACGTCCTCGTCCATCACCAGGGCGCCGAAGACCAGGAAGAAGACGAAGACGCTCGCCGCGAGGAGCAGCACCTGGACGGCCTGGACGATCACCAGGGCGAGGATCAGGTTCCAGCGCTCGAAGCCCGTGACCTGGGCGTACGCCGCCGGATCGGCCTCCGGGTCGTCGACCAGCTCGGCGCAGGGTTGCTCGAGCGGGGTCCGGGCGCAGGCCCGCACGAGGAACGCGTCGTCCACCTCGTCATCGGCCCGGTCCACCTCCTCCGGCAGTCGCACCAGCAGGAACACGACGCCGATCGCCGTGAACAGCAGCACGGTCAGCCAGAGCAGGCCGGGGGTGAGGCTGGCGGTCATCTGCCAGGCCTCGGCGTTGATGAAGAGGAACGTCACGAAGACCAGCAGCAGCGGCAGCGCCCGCGACATGTTCGGCAGCAGCCGGACCAGGGTGCCGGTCGTGCGGCTGAGGCTCCACCCGAGGATCGGGCGGAAGCGGAGCGCGGTCAGCGCGTACCAGACCGCCGCCACCAGCACGACCGCGAGCAGGACGGCCGGACCGGCCGTGATCTCGTCCGCGAACCAGGCGAGCCCGACCCCGGCCGCGACGGCGACAAGCACGACCGCGACCAGGAGAGGCAGCGTCCGCCCGGGCCGCAGCGCGGCGCGGACGGCGGCCCGGTCCGCGGGCACGAAGTACGGGAGGCCGTGCCGCTGGAACCAGACCTCCGCCGAGCGCAGCGCCTCCTCGCGGGTCACGTCAGCAGCTCACGGGCCCGATCGACGTCGGCCTTCATCTGCGCGACCAGCGCCTCCACGGAGTCGAACGCGACCATCCCGCGCAGCCGCTCGACGAAGCTGACCTCGACCTCGACGCCGTACAGCTCGAGGTCGGTGCGGTCCAGCACGTAGCTCTCGACACGGCGGTCACGCACCCCGTCGAAGGTGGGGTTGGTGCCGACGCTGATCGCCGCCGGGAAGACCTCGCCGGTGTCGAGGCGGCGCAGCCAGCCGGCGTAGACGCCGTCGGGCGGCGCGGCGGTCATCGCGTCGGTGGGCACGTTGGCCGTCGGGAAGCCGAGCTCGCGGCCGCGCTGGTCGCCGCGGACGACCACCCCCCGCACGGCGTACGGCCGCCCGAGCGCCTCGGCGGCGCCGGCGACGTCGCCGGCGGCCAGGCTCATCCGGACGTACGTCGAGGACCACACCTGCGGGCCGCCGTCGAGCGGGATGCCCTCGGCGCCGAAGCCGAGCCGCGCCCCGGCCTCCCGCAGGGTCGCGACGTCGCCGGAGGCGCGGTTGCCGAACCGGAAGTTCGCGCCGACCACGACGGCGGCCGCGTGGAGGCTGTCGACGAGCACGCGCTCGACGAACTCCTCCGGCGTCCATCCGGCGACGCCCCGGTCGAACGGCACGGCCAGCACGTGGTCGGCGCCGGCCGCGTTGAGCAGCTCGGCGCGGATCTCGAGCGTGGTCAGCGTGGTCGGGGCGTGCTCGGGACGCAGCACCGCCATCGGGTGCGGGTCGAAGGTGACCGCGACGACGGGCAGCGAGCGCTCGTCGGCGATCTCCCGGGCCCGCGACACCACGTGCCGGTGGCCGAGGTGCACCCCGTCGAAGTTGCCGATGACGACGACCGTCGGCCCCAGGTCGGCCGGAACCTCGTCGAGGGATCGCCAGATCTGCACGCGCGAAGACTACCGATCCGGGTCAGCCGGCGAAGACGGCGACCGCCCGCGCAACACCGTCGCGGGGCTCGTAGAGGGCCAGGAACTCGCCGTCGGGCGCGAAGACGGCGGTCAGTCCGGGCAGGTCGAGGTCCAGCGCGCGGCCGTACCGGACGTCGGTCGCGCCCGCCTCGTCGAGGTCGTACGACGCGAACGCGGCGCGCGCGGCGGCCGCGATCGGCAGCACCGCGAACTGCTCGCCGAGCGCGTCCAGCGTGCGCGCGTCCGCGAGGGCGTAGGGCCCCACGGCGGTCCGCCGCAGCGCGGTCAGGTGTCCTCCGACGCCGAGTCGGGCGCCCAGGTCGCGCGCGATCGCGCGGATGTAGGTGCCGCTGGAGCACCGCACCGACACGTCCAGCTCGTCGCCGCGGACCTCGGTCACCACCAGCTCGTGGACGGTGACCGGCCGGGCCGCGAGCTCGACCTCCTCGCCCTCGCGCACCCGCTGGTAGGCGCGCTTGCCGGCGACCTTGATCGCCGAGACCGCCGTCGGCACCTGCAGCAGGTCGCCGACGAACTCCGCCGCGGCCGACCGCACCTCGGCCTCGTCGAGGTCACCGGTCGCGACGGTCGCGGTGACCTCGCCCTCGGCGTCGTCGGTGGTCGTGGCGACACCCAACCGGATCGTCGCGTCGTACGCCTTGTCGGTGAGCATCAGGTGGCCGAGCAGCCGGGTCGCGCGGTTGACGCCGAGCACCAGCACGCCGGTGGCCATCGGGTCCAGGGTGCCAGCGTGGCCGACCTTGCGGGTGCCGGCCAGCCGGCGCACCCGGGACACGACGTCGTGCGAGGTCATGGCGCCGGGCTTGTCGACGACGACCAACCCGGACTCAGTCATCCAGGTCGTCGTCCTCGTCGACCTCGCGCGGCTTCTTGTACGGGTCGGACTCGCCGGCGTACGTCGCTCCGCGCTGCGCCGCGACCTGCTCGTCCTGCTGCCGGGCGCGCTCGAGCACCTCGTCGAGGTGGCGGGCGTTCTCGGGAAGCGCGTCGTGGATGAAGCTCAGCGTCGGGGCGTGCCGCATGCCGAGCTGCTTGGCGACCTCGGAGCGGATCAGGCCCTTGGCGGACTCCAGCGCCGCCGCCGTGCTCTCGAGGCCCTTGCCGTCGCGGGAGTCGTCGAGCACGGTGTAGAAGACCGTGGCCTGCTGGCTGTCCCCCGAGACCCGGACGTCGGTCACGGTGACGAAGCCCAGCCGCGGATCCTTGATCCGGCGCTCCAGCATCTCCGCGACGATCACCTGGATCCGGTCGGCGATCTTGCGGACCCGTGGGTTGCTCATGTTCCTACTCTCTCAAACGGCGAGTCGGCGCCAGTTTGCACGCAAACTGGCGCCGACTCGGCACTGTCGCAGCATCAGCTGCGGGGGATCTCCCGCATCTCGAAGGCCTCGACGACGTCGCCTTCCTTGATGTCCTGGAAGTTGCGCAGCACCAGACCACACTCGAAGCCCTCGCGGACCTCGGACGCGTCGTCCTTCTCACGCCGCAGCGACGCGAGGTCGAGGTGGTCGGCGACGACGGCGCCGTCGCGGATGACCCGGACCTTGGCGTTGCGGCGGATGACGCCGCTGGTGACCATGCAGCCGGCGATGTTGCCGATCTTCGACGAGCGGAAGATCGCGCGGATCTCCGCCTGGCCGAGGGTCGACTCCTCGAACTCCGGCTTGAGCATGCCCTTGAGCGCGGCCTCGATCTCCTCGATGGCCTGGTAGATGACGGTGTAGTACCGGATCTCCACGCCCTCGCGGTCGGCCAGCTCCGTCGCCTTGCCCTGCGGGCGGACGTTGAAGCCGATGATGATCGCGTCGGACGCGGCCGCCAGGTCGACGTTGGTCTCGGTGATCGCACCGACGCCGCGGTCGATGACCCGGATGCCGACCTCGTCGCCGACGTCGATCTTCGCCAGTGCGTCCTCGAGCGCCTCGACCGAGCCGGACACGTCGCCCTTGAGGATGAGGTTGAGCTCCTGGCTCTCGCCCTTCTCCATGGACGCCATGAAGTCCTCGAGGGTACGACGCACGCGGCGCTTCGCCTGCATGGCCGCCCGCTCGCGGGCCTCCCGCTTCTCGGCGATCTGGCGCGCCATCCGGTCGTCGTCGACCACGATGAAGTTCTGGCCGGCGCCCGGGACAGCGGACAGGCCGAGCACCATCGCCGGACGCGACGGCCCGGCCTCCTCGAGCTCGTTGCCGAACTCGTCGAGCATCGCCCGCACGCGGCCGTGGGCCGGGCCGGCGACGATCGAGTCGCCGACATGGAGCGTGCCGCGCTGGACGAGGACGGTGGCGACCGGGCCGCGACCGCGGTCCAGGTGTGCCTCGATGACCAGACCCTGCGCCTCGCGGTCGGCGTTCGCCCGGAGGTCGAGCGACGCGTCGGCGGTGAGCACGATCGCCTCGAGCAGCCTGTCGAGGTTGAGCTCGGACTTGGCCGAGACGTCGACGAACATCGTGTCGCCGCCGTACTCCTCGGGCACCAGGCCGTACTCGGTCAGCTGGCCGCGGACCTTGGTGGGGTCCGCCTCCGGCTTGTCGATCTTGTTGACCGCGACCACGATCGGGACACCGGCCGCCTTGGCGTGGTTGAGCGCCTCGACGGTCTGCGGCATCACGCCGTCGTCGGCCGCCACCACGAGGACCGCGATGTCCGACGACTGCGAACCACGGGCACGCATGGCGGTGAACGCCTCGTGACCCGGGGTGTCGATGAAGGTGATGCGGCGGTCGTCGCCGTCGACCTCGGTGTGCACCTGGTAGGCACCGATGTGCTGGGTGATGCCACCGGCCTCGCCGGCCACGACATTCGCACTGCGGAGCGCGTCGAGCAGCTTGGTCTTTCCGTGGTCGACGTGACCCATGACGGTGACGACCGGCGGACGTCCCTCAAGGTCGTCGTCGTCGACGTCCTCGTCGTCGCCGAACTCGATGTCGAACGACTCGAGCAGCTCGCGGTCCTCGTCCTCCGGGGACACGACCTGCACGACGTAGTTGAGCTCCTCACCGAGCAGCTCGAGCGTCTCGTCGTTGACCGACTCGGTCGCCGTCACCATCTCACCGAGGCTGAAGAGCATCTGCACCAGCGACGCGGCGTCGACGTTGATCTTCTCGGCGAAGTCGGTGAGCGAGGCGCCACGCGGCAGGCGAACGGTCTCGCCGTTGCCCTTGCGGACGCGCACGCCGCCGATCGTCGGGGCCTCCATGGCCTCGAACTCCTGGCGACGCGCCCGCTTCGACTTGCGACCGCGGCGCGAGGGCCCACCCGGACGACCGAAGGCGCCCTGGGTCTGGCCACGCTGGCCGGGACGACCGCCACCGGGACGGCCGCCGCCGGGGCCGAAGCCGCCGGGACGGCCCGGAGCACCGGCACCGGCGCCCGCGCCACCGCGACCCGGCGCGCCACCGCGACCGGGGGCACCGCCGCGGCCCGGAGCACCGGGACGGGCAGGACGACCACCGGGGCCCTGGCCGAACGCGGCCGGGGACTTCGGCATCATCGCCGGGTTGGGGCGCGGCATGCCCGGACGACCGCCGGAGGCCGGCGGACGCGGCGGACGGTTGTCGCCGCCACCGGTCGACGGGCCCGGACGCTCGCCGGGGGCGGGGCGACGGCCCATGCCCTGGCTGGACGCGAACGGGTTGTTGCCCGGTCGGGGCGTACCGCTGGGCTTGCCCACCGGACGGGGAGCAGGCGCCTTCGGGGTCGCCGAGGCCGCGGGCGCGGTCGGCTCGGCGGGAGGCTCGGGAGCCGGGGCGGCCTTCTTCGGGCCGGGCTTGGGGGCAGCGGGAGCAACCGGAGCCTCGGCGGCAGCCGGCGTCTCGGCCGGCGCGGCGGGGGCCTCGGCGGCGGGCGCCTCGGCCGGCGGCTCGGGCTCCGCGGGCGCTGCGGACTTCTTGGCCGGCGCCTTCTTGGCCGGGGCAGGCTTGGCGGCCGGCGCCTCGGCAGGAGCAGAGGGGGCATCCGCCTTCAGCTTCTCGCCGTACTCCTTGCGGAAGCGCATCTCCGCAGGGAGCTCGACGGTCGAGCTCGCCGACTTGACGAACTCCCCCATCTCCTTGAACTTCTCGAGAACGAACTTGCTCTCGACTCCGAACTCCTTGGCGAGTTCGTGAACTCGGGTCTTAGCCACGCTTCTCCTTCTGGCCTCGAACCCGAATCCGGGGGTAGATCGAGACCGTTAGTGGGTGTGCACGCTCATCGCGAAGAACTCATCGAGTGCTCATGAGCGGATGCTCCAGTTTCTGTCGGACGGTCAGGTTGGTTCGGCACGCGAGTCGAGGTACTCACCGAGCGGTGCGCTGGCCAGCCCCGCCCCGCCTCCCGTGTGTCGGAGGGCCCGGGCGAACGCTCGCCGGCGCATCGCGAGCTCGTAGCACTCGGACGTGGGGTGCAGGTGCGCTCCCCGCCCGGGTGCGGTGCCCAGCGGATCGGGCACGACGGCCGGGTGGCCGTGCGCATCCGAGCCGACGGTCACCCGCAACAACTCAGCTCTAGCGGCTCGCTCCCGGCACCCCACGCATGTCCGCACCGGGCCCCCGGGTCGAGCAGGGGGGGCCGAAGGTTCCGGGCATGCTGCAGAGAAGTGTTCACGCGCCACTGCTGACAACCCTACCGCGACCCCGCCAATGATTTCGAACCGCCCCTCGCGCAGCGTCGTCGCGCGTCAGTCACCGGGTTCGTCACTCCTGATGTCGATGCGCCAGCCCGTGAGACGGGCGGCGAGGCGGGCATTCTGGCCCTCCTTGCCGATCGCCAGCGACAGCTGGAAGTCGGGCACGACCACGCGGGCGGAGCGGGCTTCGGCGTCGAGGACCTCCACGGAGCTCACCCGGGCCGGCGAGAGTGCGTGGGCGACCAGCTCGGCGGGGTCCTCGGACCAGTCGACGATGTCGATCTTCTCGCCGTGGAGCTCCGACATCACGTTGCGCACCCGAGAGCCCATCGGGCCGATGCAGGCGCCCTTGGCGTTGACACCGGACGCCGCCGACCGCACCGCGATCTTCGTGCGGTGTCCGGCCTCACGCGCGATCGCGGCGATCTCGACCGTGCCGTCGGCGATCTCGGGCACCTCGAGCGCGAACAGCTTCTTGACCAGGTTGGGGTGTGACCGCGACAGCGTGACCTGCGGGCCGCGCATGCCCTTGCGCACGGACACGACCAGGCACTTGATGCGGGTGCCGTGGTCGTAGCGCTCGCCCGGCACGCGCTCGCCCACCGGCAGCAGCGCCTCGAGCTTGCCGAGGTCGACCATCACGTCGTCGGGGTTGCGTCCCTGCTGGATGATCCCCGAGATGATGTCGCCCTCCTTGCCGGAGAACTCACCGAAGCGGATGTCGTCCTCGGCGTCACGCAGGCGCTGGAGCATGATCTGCTTCGCGGTCGTCGCGGCGATCCGGCCGAAGCCCGCCGGGGTGTCGTCGTACTCCCCCACCTGGTTGCCGTCGTCGTCGAGCTCGGCGGCGAGGACCGTGACGTGCCCGGTCTTGCGGTCGAGGGCGACGCGCGCCTGCTCCTGGGCGCCTGCCGTCTTGTGGTACGCCGTGAGGAGCGACTGCTCGATGGCCTCCACCAGCACGTCGAAGGAGATCTCCTTCTCCCTCTCCAGCATGCGCAGGATGCTCATGTCGATGTCCATCAGGCCTCCTCGCCACCGTCACCGTCGTCGCGACGGTTGAACTCCACCTGCACCAGCGCCTTCTTGACGTCGTCGTACGCGACCTGCTGCTTCGTGCCGCTGACCTCCAGCGTCACGGCGTCGTCGCTCGAGTCGACGATCCGTCCGGTGGCGGACCGACCGTCGCTGAACGTCACCTTCACCAGCCGGCCGGCGTTGCGTCGCCAGTGGCGCGGCCGCGTGAGCGGACGATCGACCCCACGTGAGGTGACCTCGAGCGTGTAGGGCTGCTCGCCCATCACGTCGGACTCGTCGAGCGTCCGGTTGACCTCGCGGGTCGCCTCGGCGACCTCGTCGAGGGTCACGCCTCCGTCCTTGTCGACGGCGACCCGGAGGATCCGGCGCTTGCCCGCCGGGGTGATCTCGACGGCCTCGATGTCGAGGCCCAGGGCACGCAGGGGGTCGTCGAGCTCAGCCTCGATCCGCTCCCTGATGGCGTCCTGGTTGGCACTGCTCACGGGTGGGCGACCTCCTTGTGCTGTTGTTGATCGTCCACCATAGCGGCTTCGGGGGGCGCCGACGCCACGGTGGCCGGTCGTCTAGGGTCGGCGCCGTGCCCGACACCTCGCGCCTCTCCCGACGCGCCGCGTTGGCGGTCGCCACGGGCGGCCTGCTCGCGGCGTCCGCGTGCGCCGACGACGGCGCGCCGCGCCCCCGGCCGGCGTCCGACGGCGACCCCGACGAGGCGGTCGTCGACGACGCGGTCGCGCGGATCACGGCGGTCGCCGCCCTCACCGGGCGCGTCCCGGCACTGACCCGGATGCACGCCGCCCACCTGGCGGCATTGGAGGCCGAGGCGCCAGCGGTCACGTCGGCGTCGCGCAAGCGCGTGCGCCGCGCGGAGCGGGACCTGCAGGACTTCCTCGTCGAGGCCGCGATGCGCGCCGAGAGCGGGCCACTCGCGCGGTTGCTCGCGGCGATGTCGGCCTCCGTCCGCCAGCACCTCACCACACTTCCCGGGGAGACCGCGTGAACACCCCACGAAATCGCGGGCTTCCCCCGCTGCGCTCCTCCAGCCCACGATTCCCCGGGGACCCCGCGTGAGCACCCCACGAAGTCGCGGGCTTCCCCCGCTGCGCTCCTCCAGCCCACGATTCCGCGGGGACCCCGCGTGAGCGAGATCGACGCCCTCCAGACCACCCTGGCGGCCGAGCACGCCGCGGTCTTCGTCCTCGGCACCCTCGGCGGCCGCACGTCCCGGAGCGCGATGCCGGAGCTGTACGCCGCGATCTCGGGTGCCTACTCCGCGCACCGGTCCCGCCGAGACCAACTGACCGGGCAGCTCGCCGCCGCGGGCGTCGACCCGGCCGCGGCCGAGGCGGCCTACGACGTGCCGTCGGGCCTCGAGCGCGCCGACCGCATCGCGCGGGTGGCCCTGGAGACCGAGCGAGCCTGCGCCGCGACGTACGCCTGGCTCGTCGCGAACAGCGTCGACGAGACGCGCCGGTGGGCGATCGGGGCGCTGAACGAAACAGCGGTCCGCGAACTCGCCTTCCGGGGAACTCCCGAGATGTTCCCCGGAGCCGGCGAGCACGCGGACCGCTGAGGCCTGGACTGGCCCGGGAGCGAGATCCCGCCGGGATGTGGGGGGACTGGCGGTCTCTCGCTCTTGCAAAAGCATGCAACAGGGCGCCGGAACAGCGCGATAGAACGCCAACCTCACGTTTGTGCATTGCACAAACGTGCAGTTCCGGCGTCGGATCCGGGGGCGCTCAGCGCCAGCCCGCGAGCACGTCGGGGATCTCCGACAGGCGGTGCACGACCGCGTCGGGAGTGCCCTCGGTGTGGCCGATCTGGTTGGCCGGGATCGCGCTCAGCGGGATGTGGATGGCGCGCATGCCGGCGTTGCGGGCGCCCCAGACGTCGTCGAAGAGCCGGTCGCCGACGTAGACGCAGCGCGCCGGGTCACCGACGCCCACGGCGTCCATCGCCGCGCGGAACGCATGGGGAGAGGGCTTCGTCCACGGGATCTCGCTGGTGTAGACGTCGGCGTCGATGAGGTGGTGGACGCCGTCGCGGCGGAAGAAGTCCTCGTGCCACGCGCGCGGCCAGATCGTGTTGGACAGCACGCCGACCTTCACCCCGGACTCGCGGAGCCGCTGCCACAGCGGAGCGACCTCGGGGTCCGTGGCGGTGTGGGGCTCCCAGAACTCGCGGTAGGCCATGAGCAGGTCGGGATCGTGGTCGAGGCCGGCCTCGGTGAACAGGTCCGCGACCGTGGCGCTCTGCTGGTGGTCGCGGGACCGGCCCCAGACCGTGTCGCCGGCCGCACGCAGCCGCTCGAGCGAGACGTCGACGTCGTGGTCGGCGTTTACGACGGCACTGGCGAGCGAGCGCGCCTCCGCCTCGAAGTCGATGTCGTGCCACGGGGTGAGCGTGCCGCCCCAGTCGAAGATGACGGCGTCGACGGTCATGCCTTGACGAGGCGTACGACGTGGTCGACGAGGTGGTCGGCTGCGACGTCCTCGCGGGCGCCGCTGGCACGGTCCTTGACCTCGATCGTGCCGTCGGCGAGGCCCTTGCCGACCACGACGATCGTCGGGACGCCGAGCAGCTCCGCGTCCTTGAACTTCACCCCGGGGCTGACCTTGGGCCGGTCGTCGTACAGGACCTCGACGCCGCGGGCGTCGAGCTCGTGGGCGATCCGCTCGGCGGCCGCGAAGACCTGCTCGTCCTTGCCGGTGGCGACCAGGTGCACGTCGGCCGGCGCGACCGCGCGCGGCCACGCGAGGCCGAGCTCGTCGAGGGTGCCCTCGGCGATCGCGGCGACCGCGCGCGACGGGCCGATGCCGTAGGAGCCCATGGTGACGGTGACGAGCTTGCCGTGCTCGTCGAGCACCTTGAGGTCGAGCGCGTCGGCGTACTTGCGCCCGAGCTGGAAGATGTGGCCCATCTCGATGCCGCGGGCGGTCTCGAGCACGCCTCCGTCGCGCCCCGCTGCCTGGCACTGGGGGCAGGGGTCGCCGTCGCGGACGTCGGCCACCTCGATGGCGCCGTCACCGGAGAAGTCCCGGCCGGCGACGAGGTCGATGACGTGGCTGCCCGGCGTGTCGGCCCCGGTCACCCAGCGGGTGCCGTCGACGACCCGGGGGTCGAGGAGGTAGCGGATCGCGGCGGGCAGCTTCTCGCCGAGGACGCCGGGGCCGATGTAGCCCTTCGCGAGCTCGGGCCGGGCCCGGAAGTCCTCGTCGCCGAACGGCGCGAACTCCACGCCCTCGCCCAGCGCCGCCTCGAGCCGCTTGGCGTCGACCTCGCGGTCGCCGGGCAGGCCGACGGCCAGCGCCTCGGTCGCGCCGTCGGGGTAGCGCACCGAGAACAGCACGTTCTTGAGGGTGTCGGCGGCGGTCCAGGGCCGGTCGTCGCGGGGGAACCGCTCGTTGAGGTGGTCGACCAGCGTGTCGATCGTGGGCGTGTCGGGCGTGTCCTCCGCGTGGGCGGCGGGCGCGTCGTCGTACGAGATCGGCGCCGGCGGCGGGATGCGGACGGCCTCGACGTTCGCGGCGTAGTCGCAGCGCGTGCAGCGGACGTAGGTGTCCTCGCCGACCTCGGCCTTCGCGAGGAACTCCTCGGACCTCGAGCCACCCATCGCGCCCGACATCGCCTCGACGATGACGTACTCGAACCCGAGCCGGTCGAAGATCCGGATGTAGGCGTCGCGGTGCTTCTGGTAGCTGGTGTCCAGGCCGGCGTCGTCGACGTCGAAGGAGTAGGAGTCCTTCATCACGAACTCGCGGCCGCGCAGCAGTCCGGCGCGGGGGCGCGCCTCGTCGCGGTACTTGGTCTGGATCTGGTAGATCGCGAGCGGCAGGTCCTTGTAGGAGCTGTAGAGGTCCTTGACCAGGAGCGTGAACATCTCCTCGTGGGTGGGGCCGAGCAGGTAGTCGGCGCCCTTGCGGTCCTGCAGGCGGAAGATGCCGTCGCCGTACTCCGTCCAGCGGTTGCTCGCGTCGTAGGGCTCGCGGGGCAGCAGCGCGGGGAAGCTGAGCTCCTGCGCGCCGATCGCGTCCATCTCGTCGCGGATGATGTTCTCGATCTTCCGCAGCACCTTCAGGCCGAGCGGCAACCAGGTGTAGATGCCGGGCGCCGCACGGCGGATGTAGCCGGCGCGGACGAGGAGCTTGTGCGACGGCACCTCGGCGTCCGCCGGGTCCTCCCGCAGGGTCCGCACGAACAGGCTCGACATCCGCATGATCATGGCGAGAAGGCTACTTGCGGGGTCTGGCCTGCTGCGAACCAGTAAGCCGCAGGTGGCCCGTCATGGATCCGGGGGCCATTCTGAGGTGCGCCAGCAACCGGCCCGCGCTGGCACTTAGTTGCCCACTCACCGCGACACGGCGTCGCGCCCCTCAACCGCCGACCAGCACCGGACGCGCGGTCACCACACGCAACGCCTGCGGGGTGCCGGGGATCGTGACCGCCCCCGGCACCTCCTGCCACGGGCCGCCATCGACCCGGAACTGCGCCGCGTAGGTGACATCGACGCTCGGCGACACCCTGCCCTTCTTCCGGTAGGAGTGCGTGATGTCCAGGTCCGGGTACGCCGCTCCCGGAGACGACGACTCCCGCACCTCGCCGTCCCCGAACCGCCACACGAAGCCCGCCGGCCAGATCCGCAGCTCCACCTGGCGCCCCAACAACCCCACGCTCCGCGTCAACTCACCCTGCTCGGTGTAGAAGTTCGTCTCGAAGTTCACCAACGTCCGACCGTTCGGCGGCTGGATCACCAAGTCCACCGGAGGCAGGGGGATGCGCCTAAGTGCGGCAGCGACTATGCCCGGCGTCACGGCGGGTAGGCCGGGATCGCCATCCGCCACGGGCTCGCAGTACAAGAACGGGTCAACTCCGTGGGTCAGCGACTCCTGCACGCAGAGGGGGTCCAGGCCGGACTGACGTGGCGGCAGATCAGCGACTGGAGTTTCTCCGGTGGGTGACGTCGTGCCTTCGCAGACGTATGTCGCATTGACCTGGGCTACGCCCTGCACCATCTCGACCGTCTCTTCGCGGTGGCACCCGCCCGGAGCCTGCGTGACCACCGCCGTCGAAGACAGCAACGCTGACGCGATCAGCGCCGTAATCACGACACGTACCCGATGTCGGACACTAGCCAGGTTCGATCGACCATTGACATGTCGATGAGCATGATGTGCCGCTCGACGTCATAGCGCACCGGATCAGCCCCCGCGGACGGCACTGTCTCACCCGCCGCATAGGTCACGGCCGCGCTCACCTTGGCTCGCGTTTCGGACCGCTCCTTAACGATCGACGAGTCGACGATCCAGCCCTCAGTGTCGTACTCGCCACCGTCCTCATAGACCTTTTCAATCGGACTGATGGAGTTTTCACATGTCCGGCAACCATCAGCGCTCAACGAGCGCACATCCGTCGTGTCCCCCGTACGGACCGCGGTGTTCCGCGCGTCCACCCAGGCTCGAAACGCTTCAGACGGGTCGTCCAACACAGGCGCGGCTGACGTGCTCGACGACGTAGGTGCCTCGGAGGACGGCGGGGAGAACTTGGGTTCGGGGTCGTCGTCGGAGCACCCGGCCAGGCCGAGCGCCGACAGGACGATCACGGCGACGACGGCCCGAGTGCGGCTCACGCGGCCGATCATTCCCCGAGCGCGGAAGATGCGAAACGGTGTCGGCGGCGCCTGTGGACAACCGCTTGTCCACAGACGTCTCGCGGGCACTGTCGACGAGGCCGTCCGCAAGCGACGATGGACGGGTGAGACTCGTCGTCGACGGCACTGGCTACGCCACGGCCGAGCAGGCGTGCGTGGAGGCCAACCACGCCGTCGCGCTTCGTCATCAGGTGCTGGTGGACGAGCTCGCGGCGTACGCCGCAATGGCCGGCGACGCGGCGACGTCCGCCGACTTCGCGGCTGAGTACGACGAGGCCGCGTGCGCCGCGGTCTCGGCCCTGACCGACGTCGCCGAGGCACTGACGACGGTGGGCCGGCTCACCCACGCGTCCTTGGCCAACCACCACCGCGCGGAGCAGCGATCGGTGCTCCCGGGCGCGATCGTCTACGAGGGCGGTGATCTCCCCGACCACGCCACCTACGCGGCCGTGCTCCCGGCGACGCCGCCGTCCTGCCTGGGTGGCGATCCGTCCGCGCTCCCCGGCGAGCTGGCGTGGATCCTCGACCAGGTCGAGTCCTTCGTGTGGCCCGATGCCGACGTCGACAAGCTCCGCGCCGCCGCCGACACGTGGCGCACGGCCGCGACCGGCCTCGAGCCGGTCGTCGACCACTGCGATGCCGTCATCGCGGCACTCCACGAGGAGCGGTCGCCCGAGATCCCGGTCGCGATCGACGTGGTGCGCGACCTCAAGGGCCTCGTCTGCGACGCCGCCGAGCAGTACGCCACCATCGGTGCCGCCTGCGAGGACTACGCCGACCAGGTCGAGGAGCAGCACGCCGCCATCCTCGAGCTGCTCCACGACCTCGTCCGCGACACCGTCATCATCGCCGGCGTAGGCGCCGCCCTCAGCGTCCTCACGGCCGGTGGTTCCGTCGCCGCCGCCACCGCCGCCACCGCCGCCCGGATCGGCGAGGCCGCCCCGAAGCTGAAGGTCCTCGTCGACCTCGTCCGCGCGGCCGCCGCCGTCTCCGCCGCCGCCATCCGCACCGTCGGCGCCACCCTCGCCCACGTCCGAGACGGCCTCGCACGCTTCAAGGACGTCGTCATCGCGTCCGACGCGCGAGCGCTGACGATGGCGGCACGCCGACTCGAGGGCACGAAGGACCTCTCGTACGCCGTGAGCGTGCAACGGCAGGCACGCCACGTTCGCGGGACGTCGGAGTGGTCGACGGGCCGAGGCGGCTACTTCTCCTCCGAGCTTGAGGCGCAGCAAGTGCTCGACGCTGTGCACGACGGTTTGGCGACGATCCTCGGACGCAACGCCCAGGGGCATCTGGTCGTGCGGTACGACGGAGTGACAGGCTTCAACAACAACGTCGGGGCCGGCTTCATCGATCAGCCCTCGCATGTCTTCCTCATCAAGGGATCCGCGCACCCGAGTGTCGTGCCGACCAGTCCCCTATTCCGACTCAGGTGAGACATGAACGACGACTTGACCTTCCAGAACGACGTGGTGCTCGCCCTTGTGCAAGCGCTACTTGGCTCCATCCCCGCGTCGGTCGAGGCAATCGCAGTCGAGACCAGCCGCGCCGAGCGTCGGGTGGACATCCACGTCGCGTTAGACCCGGGCCGGCCCGCTGGGGATTTCATGGAGGAGGTCATCTTCGACCTCGACGCCCTCACCGGAGGCGACCTGATCATTCGGTCATCGGTCTGGTCTGGCCCGGACTGGCGCCAGGGGTGGCCCGGAGTCGACAAGCGCATGGTGTACGCCGCTGCGCGCTGATCCAGGTGCGGGGCCCGACGACCTCAGAACATGATCGTGGCGAACCGCGCGGTCTCGCGGAAGCCGACCTTCTCGTAGACGGCGCGGGCGGAGGTGTTCCACTCGTTGACGTAGAGCGACACGACGGGCGCGATCTCGCGCCGCACCAGCTGCACCACCGAGGCCATGCCGGCCGTCGCGACACCCCGTCCGCGGAACTCGGGCGGCACGAAGACACCCTGGACCTGGGCGGCGTACGGCGTCGCGCACGCCACCTCGGCCTTGAACACGAGCCGCCCGGAGTCGTCGAAGCGGGCGTACGACCAGCCCCGGCTGACCAGCTGGGCCACCCGCGCCCGGTAGAGCTCGGCGCCGCCGCCCCACTCCGGCGAGACGCCGACCTCCTCGGTGTACATCGCCACGCACGCGGGATAGAGCTCGTCCATGTCCGACTTCGTCGTCCGCCGCACGTACGGGTCGATCGGGACGACCGGAGCGGTGGAGATCTCGAGGTGCGGCTGCTCCCAGCGAGCCTCCCGCGGCGGGCCCCAGGTGCTGGCGACCCCGTTCCAGAACGCTTGGACGGGCTCCTGCGGCCCCACGATCGTGGAGACCGTGCGGCCGCGGGCGAGGGCGCGCTCGGCGAACGCCGCGGCGTCGTCGAGGGTGGCGCAGATCGGCACCAGGTTGGCGCCGACATGGCAGGCCGCAGCGAGCTCACCCCCGACGAAGCGCCCCCACATCTCACCGCCGAGCCAGCGCGGCTCGAGGTTGGTGGTCGTCGCGCGGTAGTCCGCGAAGACGTTCACGACCGGCTCGCGGCGCGCCAGGGCGAGGAACGCGTCGAGGTCCGCGGCCCCGAGCGGGCGGACACCGTGGCGGGTCGTGAGCACGGCGGCAGCCTAGATCACAACCTCGTATCGTGACGGGATGCGTTTCCTCGGGACCATCGCCGCGGCCGCGGCGGCCATCGCCCTGCTCGCCCCCGGGGTGTACGCCGACGACCCCGCCACCGACCGCAGCTGTCGGCAGCAGTGGGTCGACCTGGTCCAGCTCCACGGCGAGAACGGCAACCCCGGGGGCCCCGTGCGAGCGCTCAACCGGCGCTGGGAGCAGACCGACGCGCAGGCCTCGGCGTACGCCGAGGACAAGGAGCCGGCGACCTGCGGCGCCGTGCTCGACGAGTTCGCCGACGCGTGGGGCGACCTGGAGAGCTTCCAGTACGAGCTGTACGCCTTCGACCCCGCCGGCGACCGCCGGACGGCCGAGCGGGACCGTCGGCACTACCTCGGTCTCGGCAACGAGCTGAGCCCGGAGCTGCGGGCGGCCTTCCGCACGATCCGGAAGCACACGCCGGGAGCGGTGCGCGACCTGCGGCCGGCGCTGCGAAACGCGCCGGCGGTGGAGCCGGGCGACCCGGTCGCCGTGCGGGCCTTCGTCCGGCACGCGCGCAGCGTCAAGGTCGACAGCCGCCACGTCCAGCGGATGCGGCACGCCTACCGCGTCATCGGGAACGCCGAGCTCGACGAGGAATGACCAGCGCCACCACGCCCGCGACCACGAACAGGGCGGCTAGGGCGAGGAGGAGCAGCGGCAGCGTCATCACGAGACGGTGACGGTCGCCTCCGCGCCATCGACGGACTCCATGCCCTCGGCGATCCGCATGGCCTCCTCGATCAGCGTCTCCACGATCAGGGACTCCGGCACGGTCTTGATGACCTCGCCCTTGACGAAGATCTGGCCCTTGCCGTTGCCGGACGCGACGCCGAGGTCGGCCTCGCGGGCCTCCCCGGGGCCGTTGACGACGCAGCCCATGACCGCGACGCGCAGCGGGACCTCCATGCCCTCGAGCCCGGCGGTGACCTCGTCGGCGAGCTTGTAGACGTCGACCTGGGCGCGCCCGCAGGAGGGGCAGGAGACGATCTCGAGCCGGCGGGGGCGCAGGTTCAGCGACTCGAGGATCTGGAGCCCGACCTTGACCTCCTCGACCGGCGGCGCCGACAGCGAGACCCGGATGGTGTCGCCGATGCCCTGCGACAGGAGGGCGCCGAACGCCGTCGCCGACTTGATCGTGCCCTGGAACGCCGGACCGGCCTCGGTCACGCCGAGGTGCAGCGGCCAGTCGCCCCGCTCGGCGAGCAGCTCGTAGGCACGCACCATGACAACCGGGTCGTTGTGCTTGACCGAGATCTTGAAGTCATGGAAGTCGTGCTCCTCGAAGAGGCTCGCCTCCCACACCGCGGACTCGACCAGCGCCTCGGGGGTCGCCTTGCCGTACTTCTCCATCAGGCGCTTGTCGAGCGAGCCTGCGTTGACGCCGATGCGGATCGACGTGCCACGGTCCTTCGCCGCGCGGGCGATCTCCTTGACCTGGTCGTCGAACTTCTTGATGTTGCCGGGGTTGACCCGGACGGCCGCGCAGCCCGCGTCGATCGCGGCGAAGACGTACTTCGGCTGGAAGTGGATGTCGGCGATGACCGGGATCTGCGAGTGCTGGGCGATCTCGGGGAGGGCCTCCGCGTCGTCCTGGCTGGGGCAGGCCACCCGGACGATGTCGCAGCCCGACGCCGTCAGCTCGGCGATCTGCTGGAGGGTGCGGTTGACGTCGGCGGTGACCGTCGTGGTCATCGACTGCACCGAGATCGGGTGGTCGCTGCCGACGCCGACCTTGCCCACCTGGATCTGGCGGGTCTTGCGGCGCGGTGCGAGCACCGGCGGCGGCGCCGCGGGCATGCCCAGGCTGATCTCGCTCATGCGGGGTCCCGGCGGAATCGTGAGCTGGAGGAGCGCAGCGGGGGAAGCACGCGATTTCGTGGGGTGCTCATGATCTGATCCTAGGTGTCGCGGCTACGTCAGCCGAACGGGGACGACCAGGTCCCCGACGATCAGCACGACGCCCATGACGAGCAACACACTGGCCACGCCGTACGCGATCGGCAGCAGCCGGGCGACGTCGACGTACCCGGGGTCGGGTCGGCCGCGCAGCCGCGCGAACCCACGCCGGATCGCCTCCCACAGCGCGCCGGCGATGTGGCCACCGTCGAGGGGCAGCAGCGGGATGAAGTTGAACAGGCCGATGAAGAGGTTGAAGCCCGCGACCAGCATCAGTAGGAAGACGGTCTTCTCCTTGACGGGGAACGCCTCGTGGGAGACCGTCTCGCCGGCGATCCGGCCGCCGCCGACGATGCTGACGGGCCCGTTGGGGTCGCGCTCCTCGAGGCCGACGATCGCCTCGCCCACGTCCCACACCTTCATCGGCAGTGTGCCCAGGGCGGCCACGGTGTCCTTGGTCATCCGCCCCATCTGCTCGACCGTGTAGATCGGCCCGCCGGTGTTGAGGCCGTCGGGTGTCGGGCTCACGCCGAGGAACCCGACCTGCGTGAGGTCGGCGTCGGTCTCGGAGGTCGGCCGGGCCGTGACGGTCGTGTTGGTGCTGAGCGTCAGCTCCTCGCCGTCGCGCTCGACCACGATCGTGGCGGCACCGTCGTCGTTGGCACGGATCTCCCGCTGGAGCGCCTCCCAGGTGGTGAACGGCGACCCGTTGAAGGAGACGATCCGATCCCCCACCTCGATGCCCGCGGCCTTGGCCGGGGCGACCGGGTCGCTCGACTCGCACGGCCGGTCGGCCTCCGTGGCCGGCAGCACGCAGTCGACGACCGTGCTGACGACGGGGGTGTACGGCTTCGGGTCGCTGAGGTTGCCGTAGGTCGCGAAGACCCCGCCGAAGATCAGGAACGCGATGGCGATGTTCACCGTGGGCCCGCCGGCCATCACGATGACCTTCTTCCACCACGCCATCTTGTAGAAGAGCCGGTCGGTGTCCGCGGGCGTGATCGTCTCCCACTCCGCCGCACGGGCGTCGGAGATCAGCTGGGTGAACATGCCGGTGTTGGACTTGCGGACCCGGACGACCTGGTTGCCGGCCGTGTCGGTCGTCACCTCGTCGGCGAGCTCGGCCGCACCCGGTGGCAGCATCCCGACGATCTTCACGTAGCCGCCGAGCGGGATCGCCTTCAGGCCGTACTCGGTCTCGCCGATCCGCTTGCTCCACACGGTGGGCCCGAAGCCGATGAAGTACTGGGTGACCTTCCCACCGAACCTCTTCGCCGGGATCATGTGCCCCAGCTCGTGCAGGCCGATCGAGACCAGGATGGCGAGGGCGAAGATCACCACCCCGAGCAGGTAGAACAGCGCGTCCACTAGCGTCCTTCGATCAGCTGACGGGCCTCGTCGCGGGCCCACGCGTCGGCGGCGAGGATCTCCTCGATGCCCACCTCAGAGGGTACGTCGTGCCGGCTGAGAACCGCCTGAACCGTGGGGACGATCCCGATGAAGTCGAGCCCGCCGGTCCGGAAGGCGTCGACACAGACCTCGTTGGCCGCGTTGTAGACGGCCGGCGCCGTGCCGCCGCGCTCCCCCGCAGCCCGCGCGAGCGCGACCGCCGGGAAGGCCTCGTCGTCGAGCGGCAGGAACTCCCACGTCTCCGGCCGGGTCCAGTCCACGGCCGGTGCCGTGTCGGGCACGCGGTCGGGCCAGGCCAGCCCGAGCGCGATCGGGATCAGCATCGTCGGCGGGCTCGCCTGCACCAGCGTCGAGCCGTCGACGAACTCCACCATCGAGTGCACGACGCTGGTCGGGTGCACGACGACCTCGATGCGGTCGAACGGGATGCCGAAGAGCAGGTGCGCCTCGATCACCTCGAGTCCCTTGTTGACCAGGGTGGCGGAGTTGATGGTGACGACCGGCCCCATGTCCCAGGTCGGGTGCGCGAGCGCCTCCGCGACCGTCACGTGCGCCAGCTCGTCGCGGGTGCGGCCGCGGAACGGGCCGCCGCTCGCGGTCAGCACCAGCCGGCGTACCTCCTCGGCCGTCCCGCCGCGCAGGCACTGCGCGAGCGCGCTGTGCTCGGAGTCGACGGGCACGATCTGGCCAGGCTTGGCGCGGTCGAGCACCAGCGAGCCACCCATGATCAGCGACTCCTTGTTGGCCAGCGCGAGCGTGTTGCCCGCCTCGAGCGCCGCCAGCGTCGGGCGCAGTCCGACGGCGCCGGTGATGCCGTTGAGCACGACGTCGCAGGCCATCGACGCGGCCTCGACGGAGGCGTCCTCGCCGAGACCCGAGTACGACGGCCGGAGCTCGGCCACCTGCTGCTCGAAGAGCTCGGGGTGCGAGCCCCCGGCGGTCAGCGCCACCACCCGGAACCGGTCCGGGTTGGCGCGCACGATCTCCAGGGCCTGGGTGCCGATGGAGCCGGTGCTGCCGAGGATCGCGACGTCTCTCACGGACCCAGTGTCGCGCACTACCCTCCTGACATGAGCATCGCGCAGGAACGCCGCCTCGTCACCGCGATCCCGGGGCCCCGCTCGCTCGAGCGACTCGAACACAAGTTGGCGTACGTCGCCGACGGGGTCGGCACGACGCTGCCGGTCTTCGTCGCCGAGGCGGGCGGCGGCGTGCTCGTCGACGTCGACGGCAACCACCTGATCGACCTCGGCTCGGGCATCGCCGTCACCACCGTCGGCAACGCGGCGCCGTCCGTCGTGCGCCACGTGCAGGAGCAGGTCGCGGCGTTCACGCACACCTGCTTCATGGTCACGCCGTACGACGGCTACGTCGACGTCTGCGCGGCGCTGGCCGAGCTCACGCCCGGGGAGCACGCCAAGAAGAGCGCCCTCTTCAACTCCGGCGCCGAGGCGGTCGAGAACGCCGTGAAGATCGCCCGGGTGGCGACCGGCCGCGACGCGGTCGCCGTCTTCGACCACGCCTACCACGGCCGCACCAACCTCACGATGGCGATGACGGCGAAGAACATGCCGTACAAGAACGGCTTCGGGCCGTTCGCCGGCGAGGTCTACCGCGCGCCGATGTCGTACCCGCTCCGCGACGGGCTCTCCGGGGCCGAGGCTGCCGCCCGCGCGATCGACGTGCTCGACAAGCAGGTCGGCGCCGCCAACCTCGCCTGCCTCGTCATCGAGCCGATCCAGGGCGAGGGCGGGTTCGTCGTCCCCGCGCCGGGCTTCCTCCCCGCGCTGGCGGCCTGGTCGCGGGAGAACGGCATCGTCTTCATCGCCGACGAGATCCAGTCCGGCTTCTGCCGGACCGGCGACTGGTTCGCCTCGGACCACGAGGGCGTCGTGCCCGACCTCGTGACCACGGCGAAGGGCATCGCCGGCGGGCTGCCGCTCGCCGGGGTCACCGGCCGCACCGAGCTGATGGACGCGGTCCACGTCGGCGGCCTGGGCGGCACGTACGGCGGCAACCCGGTCGCCTGCGCCGCGGCGCTCGGTGCGATCGACGAGATGCGCACCCAGGACCTCGCCTCCCGCGCGCGCCAGATCGGGTCCTTCGTGCAGGGCCGGCTCGAGGCGCTGGCGGGCGAGCACGACGTGATCGCGGACGTCCGCGGTCGCGGCGCGATGATGGCGATCGAGCTCTGCAGGCCCGGCACCGTCGAGCCGGACCCGGTGCGGACCGCCGCGGTCTCGGCGTACTGCCACCAACAGGGCGTCGTCACCCTGACCTGCGGCACCTGGGGCAACGTCTTCCGCTTCCTGCCGCCGCTCTCGATCGGCGACGGGCTCCTCGCCGAGGCCTTCGACGTCGTGGCCGAGGCGTTCACGGCGACCGCCTGAGACGACGCTGCCTCAGTGTCCGATCGCCAGCGCCCACGAGGCGGTGGACAGTCCCAGGTAGAGGGCCGGGAAGGCCACGTTGTGGAGCACGCGTGCGCGCACGTGCGCAACCACGGCACCGACGAAGAACAGCACCAGCCCGGACGCCGCGGCCGTCCCCAGGACGCCGGCGCCGGCGAGCCCGAGCCCCAGGCCGACGGCCCCCGCCAGTTTCACCGTCGACAGCCATCCGACCCAGGCGGTCGGTACGCCGACCTCTTCCATGTTCGCGGTGACGAAGCGCGCGCCGGCGAGGCCCGCAAGGGCGATGGCTGCGGTCAAGGCGGCGGTCACGGCGGTGACCGTCACGTAGGCGATGTCCATGTGAGACCGACCCCTTCCACGACTGGTCCTGTCTCGCTGACGCCCGGCGCTCGCGAAAGGTGACCCGGTGGACCCCGACGACCTCACCGAGGAGTTCGAGGCGGCCCGGTCTCACCTGCGCTCGGTCGCGTTCCACCTGCTCGGGTCGGTCGAGGACGCCGACGACGCCGTCCAGGCCGCCTGGTTGAAGGCCGACCGGGCCGACCGGCGCGCGATCGACAACCCGACGGGCTGGCTCACCACGATCACGGTCCACGAGTCCCTCGACCAGCTGCGTGCGCGGCGGCGCGCCGGGAGCCTGGTCGGCGCACTGGCGCGCGCCGACCTGCAGCACGGCTCCTGGGCGCCCGCCGCGGACGAGGACGTGTTGCGGGCGGACGCGGTCGACCGCGCGCTGCTGGTCGTCCTCGACCGGCTCTCGCCCGCCCAGCGCGTCGCCTTCGTGCTGCACGACGTCTTCGCGATGCCCTTCGACGAGATCGCCGCCGTCCTCGACAGGTCGCCGGACGCCGCGAAGAAGCTCGCGAGCAGGGCGCGTCGGCGCCTCCACGACGGTCCGTCCGCCGCGGAGTCCCCCGACCGGGAGCGCACCGAGCGCCACGTCCGCATCGTCGAGGCGTTCCTGGTCGCCTCTCGCGACGGCGACCTCCGCACCCTGATGCACCTGCTCGCCCCGGACGTCGTGCGGCGGGTCGACCGCAACCTCGTCCCGGACGCGATCGCCACCGAGGTCCGAGGCGATCGCGACGTCGCCGAGGAGACACGGCTCTTCGCGGTCCGGGCCCGCTCGGCTGCGGTCGTCCTGCTCGACGGCGAGCCGGCGATCGCCATCGCGCCGCGCGGGCGGTTGCGCGCGCTGATGCTCCTCGCCATCGGGGCCGACGGCCGGATCCACGAGATCGAGATCATCGGCGACCCGGCCCGGCTCCGTGCGGGTGCGCTCGCGGTCCCGCGCTGAGCCCGTGGCCCTGGCGACGTCCGGGTTGCGGGGGCGGAAAGGGGAAGTCACCCGGTACGCGGTCGGTGCTCCGCGCTGCGGCTCAGCCGGGCGTCCGCCCCCGCACCCTCCAGAGCGTCCGGGCGCGTCGCGGCGTTACAGTCCCGTGCGGCCGCGTCCGGATCGCCTGTCGGACGTCGTCTCGCGATGCCTGTCGATCTCGTGGCATCTCGTCCGTCATCACGACGACCCATCACACCGAGGAGGAACCCGTGTCCGCAGATCGTCGTCGCTACCTGCTGCTCCTCCCCGCTCCGGAGGAGGAGTGGGCGCAGCTGCCCGAGTCGGAGCACGAGCACGGCATGGAGAACCACCGGCGCTTCCACGAGGCGCTGGCCGCGCGCGGCCACGCGCTGGTGCTCGCGAGCCCCCTCGAGCCGTCGAGCGAGGCGATCTCGCTGCGCAACACGGGTCGCGGGTCGGCCGTCGTGACCGACGGACCGTTCACCGAGACCGCGGAGCAGATCGTCGGCTTCTACCTCGTGGAGTCCGACGACGAGCCGGACCTGTTCGAGCTGGTCCGCGCGTTCGCAGAGGGCGGTGACCACGTCGAGCTCAGGCGGCTGGCGGCGGGCTAGTGGTCATCGACGGAAGTTCGTCGGGGGTAGCCGTCGTTCAGGTGTGTGCAGCGCAAGGCGGCGGCGCGAAGGCAGACTGGAGTCTTCCGAGCGCGGCCAACGCAGCGATGTGCGTGCCTGGGCGGCGGCGACCCCGACGAACTGACGGAGATGGCCACTAGCCGGCCAGGTGCCCCCACGTCGGCGCCAGCTCGGTCCACGGTCCGACCGCCGCCACGCGGCCCTCGACCAGCACCACCACCCGATCGGCCTGGGCCAGCGCCGCCCGCTTCGAGGTCGCGCCGACGACGGTGGCGCCGGCCTGGCGCAGGGCGGTCCAGAGCTCGATCTCGGTGGCGGCGTCGAGCGCCGAGGACACGTCGTCGGCGAGCAGCAGCTCGGCCTCGCAGGCGACGCCACGCGCGAGCGCGAGCCGCTGGACCTGTCCGCCCGAGAGCCGGACGCCACGGTGTCCGACGAGCGATTCGGGACCACCGGCGGCGGCGACGTCCTGCGTGAGCCGGGCCGTCTCCAGGGAGGGGACGACCGGGCGCTCGGCGTGATCGAGGTGGACGTTGTCGGCGAAGGTGCCCGACAGCACCCGCGGCACCTGCGCCACGTGGGCGACCCGTCCCGGACGCATGAAGGGCTGCGCGTCGGCGACCGGCGCGCCGTTCCAGCGGATCTCGCCCGTGCTCGACACCAGCCCGGCGAGTGTCGAGAGCAGGCTCGACTTGCCGGAGCCGACCTGGCCCAGCAGCAGCACCAGCTCCCGCGCGGACACCGTGAGGTCGACGTCGCTGACACCGATCGTGCCGTCGTCGTGGACGGCCGAGACGCCGCGCAGCTCGAGGGTGCGCAACGGGTCGCGCACGCCCGCCACCGGGGCGGGCGCGGTGCCGTGCACCAGGTCGACGCCCTCGGGGAGGTCCATGAGGTCGCCGCCGCCCGCGAGTCGGCTCGTGGTCTGCATCCAGGCGCGGGTGCCGGGCGCCTCGGTGATGACGGCGCCCGCTACCCGGCCGAACCAGTCGAAGCCGTTGACCGCCCCGGCCACGAGCAGCGCCGTGGCCAGACCCCAGCCGCCGGCGACCAGCACCGCCCAGGCGGCGACCACGCCGCACTGGACCATGACGACCGGGACGCCGTCGAGCAACGCCTGCACGCGGTGCTCACGCACCGCGGCCTGGACCCGCCCGCCGTCGACGTCGCGCAGGTGGGCGTGGACGCTCGGCGTGGAGGCGGCGAGCTTGACCGTGCGCACGGAGTCGAGCGCCGAGACGAGTGAGCGGCCGAAGCGCGCCCGCGCGGCCGCGGACGCGGCGGCGGAGCGGCCGGCGACCCGGCGGCCGAACGACGACGCCAGCGACGACATCAGCATCACCGCGAGCAGCACGCCGCCGGCGAGCAGGCTCCGGGCGAGCGCCGCGGTGATCACGGCGATCGCGAGGCCGTTGACGAAGTCGACCCAGCGGTCGGCGTAGCGGGCCAGGCGGTCGGCGTCCATGGTGCGGGCGACGACCTCGCCGGGCGGGGTACGCCGCAGCCGGTGCTGCTCGGTCTGGCCGGCCAGCACGGCCGTGCGCACCCGCAGCATCACGGCGATCCACCAGCGCGGATAGCGCCGGATCGCCTCGGCCAGCAGCAGCGGCGACACGATCAGCGACACGACGAGGACGACGGTCAGCCGGGTCGGATCGCCGTCCTCCTGGAGCGTCTCCACCAGATGTCCCCACGCCCAGCCGGTGAAGACGCCGAACGCGCCGGTGAGCGCGGAGACGAGGAACAGCACGATCGCTACAGCGCCCCACCGTGGCTCGACGAGCATCGTCCGCAGCGTCGCGCGGGCCAGGCCCGGCACGGGCGCGAGCTCGGGCGGCGCCGGGGGCTCGCCCGTGCGGCGAGCGGTGCCGACCTGCCGGGTGTCGACCGCCGGGTCCTCGACCTCGCGGGCTGCGTCGACCCGTTCGTCCTCGGCCGACGCCTCCAGCAGCGTCCGGAACGGGCCCGGCTCCGCGGCGAGCCGGGCGCGCGGACCGCGCTGCGCGACACGACCGTCCTCGAGCACCGCGACCTGCTCGGCGCGTTCGGTGGTCGAGAGGCGGTGGGCGACCAGCAGGCCGGTGCGCCCGGAGAGCAGCCGCTCGGAGGCACGGACGACGTGGGCCTCGGTGACCGGATCCATGCGCGCGGTCGCCTCGTCGAGGACGACGACGCGGACGTCGCGGACCAGCAGTCGGGCGAAGGCGACCAGCTGCTCCTCCCCCGCGGACAGCGTGGTGCCACCCGGTCCGAGCAGGGTGTCGAGGCCGTCGGACAGACCTGCGACCCAGTCGTCGAGGCCGAGCTCGGCGACGGCGGCCGCCACGTCGGCGCGGGGGACGTCGGAGAAGAGCGCGATGTTCTCGGCGAGCGTGCCGGCCAGGATCTCGGTGCGCTGGGTGACGACGCCGACCGCGGCGCGCAGGCGCTGCAGCTCGAGATCACGGACGTCGACGCCGCCGAGGAGCACCGAGCCTGGCTCGGGCTCGACCGCGCGGGACAGCAGCGACGCGAGCGTGGACTTGCCGGAGCCGGTGCGGCCGACCAGCGCGCACGTGGTGCCGGCCGGCACGTGCAGGTCGACGTGGCGCAGGGCGAACCGCCCCTCGGCGTACGCGAAGTGCAGGTCGCGGAAGGAGACGTCGAGTCGGCCGGCGGGGAGCTCGGCGCCCTCGGTGGGCTCGCGCTCGGCGCCGATCAGGCCGCGGAGTCGGAGCACGGCGCCGAAGCCCGCCTGGAGGTCGGGGAGGTGGCGCGCCAGCTGGTCGACCTGGCCGACGAACATCGTCGTGACCAGGAACAGCGTGACCAGCGAGGCCGTGTCGAGGCGGTCGCTGGCCACCAGCGCGACGCCGACCACGGCGGTGCCCGCGAGGACGGCGTGCAGGAGCGTGCCGGTGCGGCGGCTGACCCGGGCCTCGAGCTCGAGCACGACCGCGAACAGCCGGTGCACCCGCGCAGCGAGCTCGGTCGTACGCCGCAGCACGTGGGCCTGCCCGAGGCTGGCGCGCAGGTCGTCGCGCCCGGCGACACCCTCCTCGAGGGCGGCCGCGTGGTCGGTCCACGCTGCTTCCTCCTCGACCTTGCGCGCCGAGATCTCCGGAAGCATCGGGCGGACGACGCCGAACGCGGCGACGCCGGCGAGCGGGAAGAGCAGGAACGCCGGCCACCAGGTGAACCCGGCCACCAGCCACAGGGGCCCGGAGGCCAGGACCGTGCGCAGCGCCATCCAGACGCTCTGCCGGAGCAGGGTGCCGACCTCGTGGGTGTCGTCGTCGACCCGGTCGAGGACCTCGCCGACGGCCTGCTCGGTGAGCGCGTCGAGCGGCTGGTGGAGCGCGGCGTCGAGCAGGTCGGCCCGCAGCTGGCCCTCGGCCCGGTCGACGACGCCCGCCCACAGCGTGCGCCCCACGGTGTCGAGCACGGCGGCGCCCACGACGCACAGCGCGAGCAGCGCCACCAGCCCGTCGGAGGCGTCCTCGGCCAGCCAGCCGCTGACCAGCGAACCGAGCGACGTGCCGATCGCCGCGACGGCGCAGGCGACGATCGCCACGATCGCCACGGGCGTGCGGAGTCGACGCCAGTCGACGGTCCGGGCGGGCGCGGGAGGACCGGGAGGGGCGGGCCGGAGCGAGTGGCCGGCGTCGAGCTGGGTGGCAGTCATGTCGAGGTACGACGCTATGCCGCGGCACCGACAGCCGTCGCGCGAATTTCGGCGTCAGAACCGCCAGCGCGTGGCGCCGCCGGGCTCGACCGTGAGGAGGGCCACCATCGAGGTCGCCTCGACCCGGAAGACCCACCACGGCGGCGGCCCACCCGAGGGCGCGGTGAAGGGCGCGGTGAGGGCGGTCCCCGACGCGTCGACCTCGCACGGCCACCCGCCCGCGGCCCACTCGGCGCATCGGGCCGCCACCACGTCCGGGTCCGTCACCCGACTCGCCGTGCCCTCGACCACGAGGTCGAACTCGTGCACCGCGAGGGCGAGCGAGCACCGGGGATCGCGAGCGAGGTTGCGCGCCTTGCGGGTGCCCGGGCCGGTCTCGAACCAGAACGCGCCGTCGGCCCACAACGACCCGATCCCGGTCGTGTGCGGCCCGCCGTCGACGTTCAGCGTCGTGATCCACGTGCTGTGCCGGTCGGGCCCGCCGCCGTCGGGTGCCTGGTCGTAGCCACGATCCAGGCGGTCGGTGATCGTCGCGAGGTCGAGGGTCGGCTGGCCGTCCTGGGTGTCGAGGTTGATTGCGGTCATCCAGGTGCTGACCCGGCCGTCGGCCCCGACTCATCGCACGCGGGGGCCGCGACCGGCATCAGAGCTCCTTGATCCCCCAGGGACTGCCGTAGTCGGTGAGCAGGTCGAGGAACGGCACGGCGTCGAAGGCCTCCGGGCCGAGCACGCCGGCGCCCTTCCAGGTGCCGCGCGCGAGCAGCTCCAGCGCGACCACGGGGTTGATCGCGGTCTGCCACACCACGCACTGCTGGCCGTACTCCCGCATCGTCCACTCGTTGTCGACCACGTGGTAGAGGTACGTCGACCGCGGCTCGCCGTCCTTGCCCGTGCCGGTGACCCACAGGCCCGCGCAGGTCTTGCCCGTCATCCGCGGCCCGACCGTCGCCGGGTCGGGCAGCACCGCCGCGACCACGTCGCGCGGCGACACCTCGACGCCCTTCACCCGCACCTTCTCGGTGCTGTCGAGACCGAGGGTGTGCAGCACCTTCAGGATGTTGATGAACTCGTCGCCGAGGCCGTACTTGAAGGTCGCGCGCCTGCAGTCGATCCAGCGCGGCATGAGGAGGACCTCCTCGTGCTCCACGTTGACGCACTCGACCGGGCCGATGCCCTCGGGGAAGTCGAAGACCTCCGGCTCGCTGAACGGCGGCGTGGTGTGCCAGTCGCCGTCCTGCCAGACGACGGGCGGGTTGAGGCACTCCTCGATCGTGGTCCACATCGAGAACGACGGCGCGAAGATCTCGAGGCCGTCGTCGTCTGTGACGACGAGGTTGGCGCCGTCGCGGGTGCCGAGCTCGTCGATCTCGCTGAAGAGGTGGTCGGCGGCGTACCGCGCGAACACGTCGGAGAGCCCCGGCTCGACGCCGATGCCGACCAGCGCCAGCCGCCCGGCCGACTCCCACCGGTCCGCCTCCGCGAACTGCTCGTCGCCCAGCTTCACGCCGGTCTGCTCGTACGGCGCGGTCGGGTGCGGCCTCGACAGCGACATCGCCATGTCGAGGTAGTCGGCGCCCGCGGCGTACGCGCCGTCGAAGACGGACATGTCGAACACCGGGTCGACGGCGTTCATCACGTGGGTGATGCCGTGCTCACGGCACAGCGCCTCGACGTCCTGCGCCGACGAGGCGTCGATCCGTGCGGCGGCGTACCGACTGTCGGTGGCGGCCGCCTTCTCCGCCCTGGCGAGGTCATAGTCGGCGACCACGACCGTCTCGAAGAAGTCGCGCCGCGCGGCGATCGCGGCGAACGCGGCGCCGACACCGCCGGCGCCGACCAGCAGGATCCTCATGTCTTGTTTCTCCTCATCGAGTTGAGCGTCGCGAGAGCGGTGTGATGCCAAGGCGGAGGCGCGAAGGCGGCCTTTGAGCGGAGCGGGCCGTCGAGCGCCGCTTGGCCGGGGTCCCGCGGAAACGCGAGCGCAGCGAGCGCTTTTCGTGGGGTGGCGACTTCGCAGGCAGCGCGCCGCTATCGCGGCGCTCAGCCGATGTAGGACATGACGTGCTTGATGCGTGTGTAGTCCTCGAAGCCGTAGCCGGAGAGGTCCTTGCCGTAGCCGGAGTGCTTGAAGCCGCCGTGCGGCATCTCGGAGACGAACGGGATGTGGGTGTTGATCCAGACCGCGCCGAAGTCGAGCCTGCGCGACATCCGCATCGCCCGACCGTGGTCCCTGGTCCAGACACTGGAGGAGAGGCCGTACTGCACGTCGTTGGCCCACGTGAGCGCCTGCGCCTCGTCGGTGAACCTCTGCACGGTCATGACCGGGCCGAAGATCTCGGTCTGGATCTGCTCGTCGGTCTGCTGGAGGCCGGAGAGCACGGTGGGCTCGTAGAAGTAGCCACGGTCCCCCTTGCGGCTGCCGCCCGTCGAGACGGTCGCGTGGTCGGGGAGCCGGTCGACCATGCCGGTGACGTGGGCGAGCTGGTTCTCGTTGTTGAGGGGACCGTAGTAGGTGTTCTCGTCGTCGGGCATGCCGGTGGGCATGCCCTTCGCGGCCTCGGCCAGCGCGGCGACGAACTCGTCGTGGATGCCCGCCTGCACGAGCACCCGGGTGGCAGCGGTGCAGTCCTGGCCGGCGTTGAAGAGGCCGGCGCCGGCGATGCCCTCGGCAGCGCTCGCGATGTCGGCGTCGTCGAAGACCACGACCGGTGCCTTGCCCCCGAGCTCGAGGTGGACTCGCTTGACGTCGTGGGAGGCCGCCTCGGCGACCTGCATGCCCGCGCGGACGGAGCCGGTGATCGCGACCATCTGCGGCGTCTTGTGCGAGACCAGCGCGCGGCCGGTCTCACGGTCGCCGCACACCACGTTGAGCACGCCCGGCGGCAGGAACTCCTGCGCGATCTCGGCGAGGAGCGTGGAGCTCGCCGGGGTGGTGTCGCTCGGCTTGAGGACCACGGTGTTGCCGGCCGCGAGCGCCGGGGCGATCTTCCAGATCATCATCAGCAGCGGGTAGTTCCACGGCGTCACCTGGCCGACCACGCCGATCGGCTCGCGGCGCACGAACGACGTGTGGTCGGCCATGTACTCGCCCGCCGCCTTGCCCTCGAGCAGCCGTGCGGCACCCGCGAAGAACTTGAAGTGGTCCGAGGCGTAGGGCATCTCCTCCGCCATCGTGAGCTGCACCGGCTTGCCGGTGTCCTTGCACTCGACGGCGTTGATCTCGTCGACGCGGTCCTCGATCGCCTGGGCGATCTTGAGCAGCGCGTTCGAGCGGTCCTGGGGGGTCGCATACCCCCACCCGTCGAACGCCGCGTCCGCCGCGCCGTACGCCCGGTCGATGTCCGCGTCGCCGGACCGCGGCGCCTGGGCGTACACCTCGCCGGTGGTCGGGTCGATGACGTCGTAGGTCTCCCCCGACGCGCTGTCGACGAGCTCTCCGTTGACGACGTTCTTGAAGGTCTGGTCGGCCATGTGGGGAGCCTAGTGAGGTCTCAACGGAATCTGTAGGGGTCAGCCGACTTTGAAGACGGATTTCGTTGAATCAGGCCGTGTAGACGGACGTTCCGTCGATCCAGGTCGAGACCACTCGAGCGCCGCCGATGTCGTCGGCCGAGCCCGCGAACGGGTCGCGGTCGAGGACCACCAGGTCCGCGACCGCGCCCGCGCGGAGGACGCCCGCGCTCTGCTCGTCCCCGGGGCCACGACGGTTGATCCACGCGCTCCCCGAGGTGTACGCCGCGAACGCCGACTCGAGCGCGATCGCCTGCTCGGGCAGGAAGCGGTCCCGGCCGGCCCGGCCGCCCTCGCCGTACGCCGTGCGGTTGACCGCGACGTGGATCGCCTCGAGCGGGTGGGGCGTGCTGACCGGCCAGTCACTGCCGGCGACCAGCCGCGCGCCGTGCCGCTCGAGGTCGCCGAAGGGGTACTGCCACCGGGCGCGCTCCTCCCCCAGGAACGGCAGCGTGAGGTCGATCATCTGCTCGTCGTAGCACGCCCACAGCATCTGCAGGTTGGCCGCGACGCCGAGCGCGCCGAAGCGCGGCAGGTCGTCGGGGTGCACGACCTGGAGGTGCGCGATGTGATGACGGCGGTCCCGGTCGGTGCCCTCGAACGCGTCGAGCGCCTCCCGCGCGCCGCGGTCGCCGATCGCGTGCACGTGCACCTGGAAGCCCTCGGCGTCGAGGCGCGCGACGTAGCGTCGCAGCGCGTCGGGGTCGACGAACGAGTGGCCGGCGTTCTCGGTCGTGTGGCCGCAGCGGTCGAGGTAGGGCGCGGTCAGCGCCGCGGTGAAGTTCTCGGCGACGCCGTCCTGCATGATCTTCACGCTCGTCGCGCGGAACTGGCCGTGGGTGTACCGCTCGCGCCGCTCGACCAGGTCGCCGACCTGCTCCTCGCCGCGGGTGCGGTCCCACCACAGGGCGCCGACGACGTGGGCGGAGAGGTCCCCCTCGCGCGCCGCGCGGAGGTACGTCGGGCCGGGGTCGTCCATGCCGGCGTAGGCGCCGACGATCGCGTCCTGCCATCCGGTCACGCCGACGGAGTGGAGGTGGCGCTGCCCCTCGAGGAGCGCGGCGTAGTACTCGTCGTCGGTGGTCTGCGGGGTCAGCCGGGCGACGGCGTGCATCGCGCCCTCGTGGAGCGTGCCGGTCAGGCGGCCCTCGCCGTCGCGCTCGAAGCGGCCGTCCGCGGGGTCGGGCGTGTGCCGGTCGACGCCGGCGAGCTCGAGCGCGCGGCTGTTGACCCACGCGCCGTGGTGGTCGCGGTTGGGCAGGAACACCGGTCGGTCGGGCACGACCCGGTCGAGGTCCGCAGCGGTCGGTGTGCCGCCCGGGAACGCCGCCATCGCCCAGCCCCCGCCGAGGATCCACTCGCGGTCGGGGTGCGCGTCGGCGTACTCCGCGACGATCCGCAGGTAGTCGTCGCGGCTCTCGCCCTCGGTGAGGTCGCAGCGGATGCGCTCGAGCCCGCCCTGCACCGCGTGCACGTGCGCGTCGACGAACCCGGGGCCGAGGAACGGCACGTCGACCACGGTGGTTGAGGAAGGGCGAAGTCCTGTCTCGAAACCACCGGGCTGGACCGCGGCGATCCGCCCGTCCTCCACGAGCACGTCGGCGCGCCCGACGTACCGGTGCCCGTCGAAGACCGTGCCACCACGGAACAGCGTGGTCATCAGCGTCCTTCCAGCAGCGGGCCCGCGGGGTCGTGGGAGATCCCGTGCTTGCGGGCGGCCAGGCCGGAGAGCGCCTCGAGGCAGACCCGGTTGGCGAGGAAGGCGGTGATCTCGGCGTGGTCGTACGGCGGGGAGACCTCGACGACGTCGATGCCGGCGACGGGCAGCTCGCGGCAGATGCGGCGTACGGCGTCGAGGAGCTGCCGGCTCGACAGGCCGCCCGGCTCCGGCGTGCCCGTGCCCGGCGCGTGGCCGGGGTCGCACACGTCGATGTCGACCGAGAGGAAGACGGCGTCGCAGTCGTCGAGCGCGATCTCGAACGCCTCGTCGAGGCATGCCTCCAGGCCGCGCTTGCCGATCTCGGTCATCTCGTAGGAGCGCATGCCCTGCTCGGCCATCCACCCCAGCGTCTCGGGACCGGGCCAGTAGCCGCGCAGGCCCATCTGGAGGAAGCGGTCGCCGCGCAGCGCGCCCGACTCGATCAGCCGGCGCATCGGCTGGCCGTGACCGTAGAGCGAGCCGAACTCGATGTCGCCGGTGTCGGCATGCGCGTCGAAGTGGATCATCGAGACTCGGCCGAAGCCGTGGTGGCGGGCGACGCCCGTGGCGTCGGGCAGCGCGATGGAGTGGTCGCCACCGAGCACCAGCGGGATCGCGCCGGCGCGGGCCACGGCGTGGACCGCCTCCTCGAGAGCGCCCAGCGAACGCTCGATCTCTCCGGGCGGCATCTCCACGTCGCCGGCGTCGACCACGACCACGTCCCGCAGCGCGTCGACCCGGAGCGCGAGGTGCGGACGCGAGCCGTCGTGCGGCAGGTAGTCGGTCTGCCGGATCGCCATCGGGCCGAAGCGGGTCCCGGGGCGGTGCGACGTGCCGCCGTCGAAGGGAGCGCCGACCACGACGACGTCCGCCGCGGCGAGGGCCTCGTCATCGTCGAGGTCGACGCGCTCGACGCCGAGGAAGGTGACGTCGGGTCCGAACTGCGGTCCATACCGGGTCATGGCGCATTCCTACCAGCCATCGGGCGCGCGACCGAGTCAAGACAACGAAATCCGCGCAAATCACATGCGTGAGCCACGGATTCGCTTGCCTTCCTCCGGCTCGACCGCGCACCATGGACGCATGACCTCGGACTTCGACCACCTGCAGCGGGCCGCCAAGGACCACCTGTGGATGCACTTCACCCGGCACTCGTCGTACGACGAGGCGGATGTGCCGATCATCGTGCGCGGTGAGGGTGCCTACATCTACGACGCGCAGGGCAAGCGCTACCTCGACGGGCTGGGCGGGCTCTTCGTCTCCCAGCTCGGCCACGGGCGCGCCGACCTCGCCGAGGCGGCGGCCGCGCAGGCCAGGGAGCTGGCCTTCCATCCGCTGTGGTCCTACGCGCACCCGAACGCGATCCTGCTCGCCGAGAAGATCGCGGGCTACGCGCCGGGGAGCCTCAACCGGGTCTTCTTCACCTCCGGCGGCGGCGAGGCCGTCGAGACCGCGTGGAAGCTGGCCAAGAACTACTTCAAGCTCGTCGGCAAGCCGATGAAGCACAAGGTCATCTCCCGCGCGATCGCCTACCACGGCACCACCCAGGGCGCGCTGTCGATCACCGGCCTGCCTCCGCTGAAGCAGCAGTTCGAGCCGCTGGTGCCCTCGACGTTCCGGGTCCCGAACACCAACATCTACCGGGCTCCCGTCCATGGCGACGACCCCGAGGCCTTCGGGCGCTGGGCCGCCGACCAGATCGCCGTGGCGATCGAGAACGAGGGCCCCGACACCGTCGCCGCCGTCTTCGTCGAGCCGGTGCAGAACTCCGGCGGCTGCTTCCCGCCGCCGCCCGGCTACTTCCAGCGCGTGCGCGAGATCTGCGACGAGTACGACGTGCTCATGGTCTCCGACGAGGTCATCTGCGCCTTCGGCCGGCTGGGGCACATGTTCGGCGCCGAGCGCTACGGCTACGAGCCCGACATGATCACCTGCGCCAAGGGCATCACCTCCGGCTACGCGCCGCTCGGCGCGATGATCGCGAGCGACAGGCTGATGGAGCCGTTCCTGGCCGACGGGCAGATGTTCGCCCACGGCTACACCTTCGGCGGCCACCCGGTCTCGACCGCGGTCGCGCTGAAGAACCTCGAGATCTTCGAGTCCGAGCAGGTCCTCGAGCACGTCCGCGCCACCGAGGGCGCCTTCCGCTCCACCCTGGAGCGGCTGCTCGACCTGCCGATCGTCGGCGACGTCCGCGGCGACGGGTACTTCTACGGCATCGAGCTGGTCAAGGACAAGGCGACCCGGGAGTCGTTCACCGACGACGAGTGCGAGCGCCTGCTCTACGGCTTCGTCTCCAAGCAGCTCTTCGCCGAGGGCCTCTACTGTCGCGCCGACGACCGCGGCGACCCGGTCATCCAGCTCTCCCCCCCGCTGATCTGCGACCAGCAGCACTTCGACGAGATGGAGCAGATCCTGCGCACCGTCCTCGACAAGGCCGGCACGCTCCTCTGAGGCTGCGGGGGCTGCCTCGCCGCGCCTCGCAGTCGCTTCATCAAGGGATGAAGGTCGAGCCGCGGTTCCCTCGACGAGCTCGTCGAGGGAGGCGGGGTTTCGCCTGCATCCCTTGATGAAGCACCGGGCGCGTGATGAAGCACCGGGCGCGTCGCGTGCTCGTCCGACCCGGCGGCCAGGGAGCCAGACCCTAGGCCAGGGCGCGGACCCGGCGCCGGTGGTTGAGCTCCGCGCCGACCACGATCAGCACCGAGACGGCGAACATCAGGGTGCCGACGACGTTCACCTGCATCGGGACGCCGCGCTGGGCGGCGCCCCACACGTACATGGGGAAGGTCGTCGTGGTGCCGGCGTTGAGGTTGGTGATGATGAAGTCGTCGAAGGAGAGCGAGAAGCTCAGCAGGGCGGCGCCGAGGATGCCCGGGAAGACCAGCGGGAAGGTCACCCGCCAGAAGGTCTGCCGCGGATTGGCGTAGAGGTCGGCCGCCGCCTGTTCGAGGGTGTCGCTCATGCCCGCCAGGCGCGAGCGCACGGTGACGACCACGAACGACAGGCAGAACATGATGTGCGCGATCAGGATCGTCCAGAAGCCGAGCTGGCCGGCGAAGCCGGCAGACACGAAGAGCGCGAGCAGCGAGGAGCCGAGCACGATCTCGGGCGCGGCCATCGGCAGGAAGATCAGCAGGTTGGTCGTCGACCGGAACGTGAACTCCCAGCGCACCAGCGCGAACGCCGCCAACGTGCCGAGGATCGTGGACGCCAGCGTCGCCAGGATGCCGATCTGGATGCTCTTCCAGAGCGCGTCGCACATGCCCTCGGCACCGCAGAAGTTCGTCCAGTTGTCGAGCGTGAACCCGTCGAAGCGGTAGACGTTGCGGCTCGCGGGGTCGTTGAAGCTCATCAGCACGACCACGAAGATCGGGATGAACGTGTAGATCAGCACCAGGATCCCGAGGATCAGCACCAGGTGCTCGCGCACCCACCTCATGCCGGGGTCCGAGCGGTTGCGTGCCTCCGCGCGCAGCGCTCCCACGCGCGCTTTCGTGGGGTGCTCACAGCAGCTCCTCCGTCCCCGCCCTGCGGACATAGACCAGGACCATCACCAGGATCAGCACCATCAGGATCATCGAGAGGGCCGCGGCGATCGGGTAGTTGTTGGCATCGGTGAACTGGCTCTGGATGACCGAGCCGATCATCCGCTGGTTGGGGCTGCCGAGCAGCTGGGCGTTGATGTAGTCGCCCACGGCGGGGATGAACGTCAGCAGCGTCCCGGAGACCACGCCCGGCAGCGACAGCGGCCAGGTGACCTTCCAGAACCCGACGAACGAGCTCGCGTAGAGATCGTGGGACGCCTCGATCAGGCGCGGGTCGATCTTGTCGACGCTGGCGAAGAGCGGCAGCACCATGAACGGCAGGAAGTTGTAGGTCAGGCCGGCGACCACGGCCACCGGCGTCGCCAGCAGGCGCCCGTCCTCGCCCAGCAGGTGGACGGTCTGGAGGAGGTCCACGACGAATCCGTCGTCGGCCAGGATCAGCTTCCACGAGAGCGTGCGGACCAGGAAGCTGGTGAAGAACGGCGCGATGACAAGCACCAGCATGAGGTTCTTCCACCGGCCGGCCTTGAAGGCGATCGCGTAGGCCAGCACGTAGCCGAGCACGAGGCACAGCAGCGTCGCGATCGCGCCGTACGCCAGGGACCGCAGCAGCGGGGACCAGTACTCCTGGATCGCCGTCCAGTAGTTCTGGATGTGGTAGGTCATGTCGTAGCCGCGGAAGTCCGACCCGTTCGGGTCGTAGAGGCTCGTCGCGATCAGCGAGTAGAACGGGATGACGAAGAACAGCACCAGCCAGGCGAGGCCGGGCAGGATCAGGAGGTAGCCGGTCCGCCCGCGGCGGCGGCCGGTGTCGGGCTTGGCGTCGACCGCGACGGGCGCCGTCCCGGCGGTGCTCGCCATCAGTCCTCCTGCTCGGCGCCGGCCGATGCGTCCTGGCTGATGTCGAGCAGGAAGGCGTACTCCGGGCGCCACGACAGCTCGACCGCCTCACCGGTGCGGTAGAGCCGTCGATGGCCGGTGTTCTGCTGGAAGACCTGGAGCTCCTGGCCCCACGGCATCCGCACGAGGTACTGGGTGCTCACCCCGACGAAGCTGACGTCGGTGACGACCCCGCCGGGGATCGAGTTGCCGGGGGCGTCGAGGTCCTCCCCCGGGTCGCCGATCAGCACCTTCTCGGGCCGGATGCCGATCCACCCGCGGTCACCCGCGGCGTGCGACCGGGCGGCCGGGATCGACACGTCGATGCCGTGCATGTCGACGGTGACCACGTCGCCGCCCCGGCCCTTGATCGCGCCCTCGACGAGGTTGGACTGGCCGAGGAAGTTGGCGACGAACGTCGTGTGCGGGTTCTCGTACAGCTCCTCGGGGGCGCCCATCTGCTCGATGACGCCGCGGTTCATCACCGCGACGGTGTCGGCCATCGTCATGGCCTCCTCCTGGTCGTGCGTGACGTGCACGAAGGTGAGGCCGACCTCGGTCTGGATCCGCTTGAGCTCGATCTGCATCGCCCGGCGCAGCTTGAGGTCGAGGGCGCCGAGGGGCTCGTCGAGCAGCAGCACCTCGGGCTCGTTGATCAGCGCGCGCGCCAGCGCGACCCGCTGCTGCTGACCGCCGGAGAGCTGCGCCGGCCGCTTGCGGGCCTGGGTCTCGAGCTCGACGAGGTCGAGCATCTCGCGCACCCGGGTGTCGACGTCGGCGACCTTGCGGCGCTTGAGGCCGAAGGCGATGTTCTCGTGGATGTCGAGGTGCGGGAAGAGGGCGTAGTTCTGGAAGACGGTGTTGACCGGGCGCCGGTAGGGCTTGGCGTAGGTGATGTCGTCACCCGCCAGCGTGATCGACCCCGAGGTCGGCGTCTCGAGGCCGGCCACCATCCGCAGCGTGGTGGTCTTTCCGCAACCCGACGGTCCGAGGAGCGCGAAGAACGAGCCACGGGGTACGTCGAGGTCGAGGTCGCGCACCGCCGTGAAGGCACCGAAGGACTTGGTGACCCCGCGCAGCCGGAGGCCGTCGTACGTCGTGTCGCCGGCGGGGGGTGATGCCGTCTCAGCCACCTGTGACATTGGCCCAGTCTCCTTCGTACTCAGTCGTCTGCCGGTCGTCGAGCGGCATGAAGTCGAACGTCGTCTTGAGCAGGTCGTCGTCGGGGAAGATCAGCTGGTTGTCGACGAGGGAGGGGTCGATCTTCTCCATCTCCTCGCGGGCTCCCTCGACCGGACAGATGTAGTTGACCCACGCGGCGAGCTTCGCGGCGACCTCGGGCTCGTAGTAGTAGTTGATCCACTCCTCGGCGTTCGCCTGGTGCTGCGCGAGGTTCGGGACGATCATGTTGTCGCTCCACAGCGACAGGCCCTCCTCGGGCGCCACGAACTTGATGTCCGGGTTGTCGAACTGGAGCTGGATCACGTCACCCGACCACGCCTCGCAGGCGAGGATGTTGCCGGCCGCGAGGTCCTGGGTGTAGTCGTTGCCGGTGAAGGCGCGGATCTGACCGCTGTCGACGACCTCCTGGAGTCGGTCGATCGCCTTGCCCCACTCGGCCTCGCTGAACTCGTCGGGGTCGGCCCCGACGACCCGGAGCATGAACGCCATCGTGTCGCGCATCTCCGAGAGCAGCGTGACGCGGCCCTTGAGGTCGGGGCGGGTCAGCAGCTCCTCGAAGCTCCGGATCTCCGAGGTCTTCGCGGCGTTGTAGGCAATGCCGGTCAGCCCGCTCTGCCACGGGGCGTGGTAGGTCAGGTCGGTGTCCCACTGCCGGTTGCGCAGCGGCTCGATCAGGTTGTCGTGGACGTTGGAGATCTTCTTCGGGTCCAGCGGCTGGATCCAGCCCAGCCCGATCATCCGCGCCGCCATCCAGTCGGTCAGCATCATCAGGTCGCGGTCGATCGGCTCGCAGCTCGCGAGCTGGTTGCGCACCTTGGCGTAGAACTCCGCGTTGTCGTTGACGTCGTCGTGGTAGTCGACGCTGATGCCGGTCCGGTCCTGGAAGACCGACAGCGTCGAGGTCGCCTTCTTGCGCGGGTCGATGTACTGCGGCCAGTTGGAGACGATCAGCTCGCGCTGCTCGGCCGAGAGGTCGGCCGTCCGGCACTCGAGCGGGTCCTGCTGGGCACCGTCGGTGGAGAAGAACGGCAGCTTGAGTGCGGCGATGCTGACCCCGGCGAAGGCGACCCCGCCGCCGGCCTTGAGCAGTCCGCGGCGGGACAGTCCGCCCCGTCCTCCTGGTTGCCCCTGCACCATCCGGACTCCCTTCGCGCCCCACCTCGACGGGTGGATCGTGCCACGCATGGCGGCCATCGACAAGCGATCCAGTCGAGCAGAAACATGATTGCAACGAAATCCTTCGTTCCGTCGGGCTTTTCAGACCCTTCCGGCACCCCGGACCACGCAGACCGGCCGCGCACGCCGTTCCCGGCGAGCGATCCCGCAGGACGGCGGACCCACGACGACGGATTCCACGGCGCCACGCGCCGACGGCCTTTGACCCCGGCGGTGGACTGCGCAACCATCCCTGCCATGAGCAGGAGGACCGGCCGGACGGCACAACCGCTCGACGACGTGTCGAAGGCGATCATCGAGCAGCTGCAGCAGGACGGCCGCCGGTCGTACGCCGCGATCGGCAAGGTCGTCGGGCTGTCGGAGGCGGCGGTGCGTCAGCGCGTCCAGCGACTCATCGAGTCCGGCGTCATGCAGGTCGTCGCCGTGACCGACCCGCTCGAGCTCGGCTTCGCCCGCCAGGCGATGGTCGGCATCCGGGTCACCGGTCCGCTCGAGCCGGTCGCCGACCGGCTCGCCGAGCTCGACGAGGTCGACTACGTCGTGGTCACGGCCGGCAGCTACGACCTGCTCGTGGAGGTGGTCTGCGAGAGCGACGAGCACCTGCTCGAGCTGATCTCCGGCCGGATCCGCGCGATCGAGGGCGTCCAGGCCACCGAGACGTTCATGTACCTGAGCCTGCGCAAGCAGACCTACTCCTGGGGGGTGCGCTGAACGGCGACATCGTCGGCGTCGACCCCCACTACGAGCGCCTCTCGCTCTGGCACGACACGGTCGAGACCGACTGGACCCCGCGCGCGCCGCTCGACGGCGACGCCGAGGCCGACGTCGCGATCGTCGGCGCCGGCCTCACCGGGCTCTGGGCCGCCCACTACCTGGCGGCGGCGGACCCGGAGCTCCGCATCGTCGTGCTCGAGGCCGAGACCGCCGGCTTCGGCGCGTCCGGACGCAACGGCGGCTGGTGCTCGGCGCTCTTCCCGGCGTCGCTCGACACGCTCGCCGGGTACGCCGACCGCGCGGCCGCCCTCGCCCAGCACCGGGCCATGCGCGAGACCGTCGACGAGGTCGCCCGGGTCGCCGCCGCCGAGGGCATCGACGCCCAGGTCGCCAAGGGCGGCACGATCACCCTGGCCCGCAGCCGTGCGCAGTGGGCGCGCGCGAGGGCCGAGGTCGCCGAGGCGCGGACCTGGGACCGCGGCGACGACGACCTGCGCCTCCTCGATCAGGAGGAGGCGCAGGAGATCCTGCGCGGCAGCCGCACCCGCGGCGCGACGTACACCCCGGACTGCGCCGCGCTCCACCCCGCACGGCTCGTGCGCGGACTGGCGGACGCGGTCGAGCGTCGGGGCGTGACGATCCACGAGCGGACGCGGGTGAGCTCGATCGAGCCACGCCGGGTGCGCACCGACCAAGGCGTCGTGGCCGCCCGCACGATCCTGCGGGCCACCGAGGGCTACACGTCCTCCTTGCGCGGCGAGCGACGCACGATGGTGCCGGTCTACTCGCTGATCATCGCCACCCAGCCGCTCGCACCCGAGGTCTGGGACGAGATCGGCCTCGCCCGGCGCGAGACTTTCACCGACCACCGCCACCTGATCGTCTACGGACAGCGCACCGCCGACGACCGGCTGGTGTTCGGCGGCCGCGGCGCGCCGTACCACCTCGGCTCCCGGATCCGCCCGGAGCACGACCGCGACGAGAAGGTCTTCGCGAGCCTCTACTCCACGCTCGTCGACCTCTTCCCCGTGCTCGCGGGCGCCCGCGTCTCGCACGCCTGGGGCGGTGCGCTCGGCATCCCGCGCGACTGGTGCGCGTCGGTAGGGCTGAACCGCTCGACCGGGATCGGCTGGGCGGGCGGGTACGTCGGCGACGGGGTCAGCACGACCAACCTCGCGGGCCGGACGCTGCGTGACCTGGTGCTCGGCCGCGACACCGAGCTGACCCGACTGCCCTGGGTCGGCCACCTCTCCCCGCTATGGGAGCCCGAGCCGCTGCGGTGGCTCGGCATCAACGCCGGCCTGCGCGCCATGACACTCGCCGACGCGGAGGAGCGAGTCACGCGACTGCCGAGCCTCGTGGCGAGGGCGGTCAGCCCGCTGCTGGGATGAATCACCCCGCGAGGCCGTTCGCGGCCGTGTCCGCCGGCTTGCTCCCGGTGTGCACCCAGGCGTCGAAGAAGGCGCCGAGGTCGGCCCCGCTGACCTCGGCGGCGAGCGCCTCGAACTCGGCCGTCGTGCCGTGCCCACCCGCGCGCTCGGCGACCCAGCGCCGCAGGACCGTGGAGAACGCGGCCTCGCCGATCCGGTTGCGCAGCGCCTGGAACGTCATGGCACCCCGCTCGTAGACGAAGGACGCGAAGATCTGGTTGACGCAGCCGACGCCGCGCGGGCACGGGTCGGCGACCCGACCCGTCCAGAACGGGTCGTCGGCCGCGATCGCGTCGTACGACGCGCGCAGCCGGTCGGCGCCCGAGGCGCCCGTCGTCGCCTCCGCCCAGCGCCACTCGAAGAACGTCGCGGCCCCTTCGTTGAGCCAGATGTCGCTCCACCTGCGCAGCGCGACGGAGTCACCGAACCACTGGTGAGCGAGCTCGTGCACGACGGTCGGGACGGCCCCGGGCCCGTCTCCTAGGTAGGGATAGGTCGGCCGCGTCTGGTTCTCGAGCGCGAACCCGACGGGCAGGCTCGTGGTCACCCCGCCGACCGTCGAGAAGGGGTAGTCGCCGAGCTCGCCCTCCAGCCACGACACGATCGCGGGCGTCCGGCGCAACAGCGCCATCGAACGCTGCTGCTGGGCCGGGCTCAGCCCGCGCGAGACGGCGATCAGCCAGGGGGTGTCGGCGTGGCCGCCCCGGGCGACCCGGAAGCGTCCGGCGGCGAAGAACGCGAGGTAGGGCGCCATCGGCTCGTCCGCGCGCCAGGTCGTCGTCGCCCAGCCCCTGCCGTCGCCCGCGCGCTCGGTGCGGCGCACCTGGCGGCCGTTGGCCACCACGGCGTACCGAGTCGGCACGGTGATGCTGATCCGCACGGTCGCCTTGTCGGCCGGGTGGTCGTTGGCCGGGAACCACCAGGGCGCCATGTGCGGCTGGTTCATCGCCACGACCTCCGTCGGGCCGGCCAGCCAGTTGCGCTCGCCGGCGTAGGCCCGGCCACCCGGGCGTCCGGCGTACCGCACCCGGACGTCGACCGTCTCCCCCTCCGTCAGCGCGCGCCCGACGACGAGCTCGTGGGGGCGCTGGCGGAACCCGACCCGGTGACCGTCGACGAGCACCCGTCGGACCGGCAGCAGGAAGTCGAGCGAGAAGCTCGACACCGTCGCGGTGGCCCGCAGCCGCAGCCGGGTCCAGCCGCTCAGCCGACCCTGGCCGAAGCCGTAGCGGTCGTGGATGTCGTAGGAGAGGACGTCGATGCCGCCGTTGCCGTCCAGCGGGAAGTAGGCGTCGCCGATGCCGCGGGCGCCGGGCGGCCCGGGGGCCGGCGCCGAGGCCGAGGCCACGCCCAGGCCACCGAAGCCCAGGACGAGGGCCAGCAGGGCGGCGACGGAGCGGCGGCGGGCGGACACGACCGCAACGTACCTTCCCGCACCCCGGACCACCGGCGATCCTCGGCAATTCGGTTGCGCCCCCGCGCCGACGTGCCCGAGAGTATGCGGCGAAGCCCCGGACCTCCCGGGTGCCCGAGCGAGAGGAGCGTGACATGTCCACGACTGTCCTTGGCCTGTCCGCAGACCGCCTCCTCTCTCACCTCCGGAGCACCCACAGCGATGTCCTTCGACTTCACGTACTACCCGTCTGACACCTCAGACCTCTCCGACGTCGACCCGACGTTCGTCTTCGACTTCCAGACCTACGACGAGCTCGACGACGGCCAGCGCTGGTCGACCTGGCTCGCCGTCGAGCCACTGAGCCGCGGCCCCGAGCCCCGCCCCGACTGGGTGGTGACCTCGCAGGCCGCGGTCGACACCGACCTCGGCATCCTCAAGACCGGCAAGGAGGCCGACGCGTTCCTCCTCGAGCGCGCCGTCCCCGGCAGCGACGCTCTCGGCGAGTCCGTCGTGATGGTGGCCAAGCGCTACCGCAGCACCGACCACCGCAACTTCCACCGGGCCGCGGCGTACACCGAGGGACGCAGCATGAAGCGCTCGCGCGACGAGCGGGCCCTCAAGCGCAAGAGCACGTTCGGCAAGCTGGTCGCCAGCGGCGAGTGGGCCGTCTCGGAGTGGGACGCCCTCAAGCGCTGCTGGGAGCTCGGCCTGCCGGTCCCCTACCCCGTCCAGATCGACGGGACCGAGATCCTCATGGAGTGGATCACCGACGACGAGGGAGAGAGCGCGCCCCGCCTCGCCCAGGCCCGTCCGGAGCCGGCGCTGCTCGCGTCGTACTTCGACCAGCTCCGCGAGGCGCTCGGCACCATGGTGGCGAGCGGGATCGTGCACGGTGACCTGTCGGCGTACAACCTCCTCGCCGCCGGCGAGCGACTCGTCATCATCGACCTCCCCCAGATCGTCGACCTCGCCGGCAACGCCGCCGGCATGGACTTCCTGCTGCGTGACTGCACCAACGTCTGCACGTGGTTCCGGTCGCGGGGGCTCGAGGTCGACGAGCACGACCTGTTCGGGGAGCTGATGGCCCAGGCGTTCTAGCTGGCTCTAGGGTGTGGCGTGCGCTCGCGTCGTGTCGTCCGTGGTGAGCCCGGCGAGCTCGTCGTCGGGCTCGAGCGCCGGATGGCGCAGCGAAGGGACGTCCCGGTCGACCCGACGCGGCGGACGCTCTACACCCCGGGCGAGCTCTACGACGCCGCGGCGTACGACGACACGCTGGACGCCCGGGCCTACCGCTGGGCCGCGGCGCCGCGCACCCCCGAGGCCGCGCTGTGCCGCGCCCTGCACGACCACGCGATCGACGTCGCGCTCGAGCGCTGGATCGGCCACCGGCGCCTCGTCGGCGTGATGGGCGGGCACGGCATCGAGCGCGACGAGCCGGCGTACGCCGACGCCGCGCGGCTCGGAGCCCTGCTCGGGGCGTCGCACGTCGTGGCCACCGGCGGCGGACCGGGCGCCATGGAGGCGGCCAACCTCGGCGGATACCTCTCCGGCCGGCCGGACGCACTCGAGGAGGCGCTCGCGCTGCTCGCGACGGTGCCGACCTTCCGGCCGTCCGTCGACGCGTGGGCGCGGGTGGCCCTCGAGCTGCTCGCGCAGCACCCGGACGGTGCGCCGGGCCTCGGCATCCCCACGTGGCACTACGGGCACGAGCCTCCCAACGTCTTCGCGACCGCGATCGCGAAGTACTTCCGCAACTCCCAGCGCGAGGCGATCCTGCTCGAGGTCTGCGACGCCGGGATCGTCTTCCTGCCCGGCCTCGCCGGCACCGTGCAGGAGGTCTTCCAGGACGCCTGCGAGAACTTCTACGCCGCCGAGTCCGCGGTCGCCCCGATGGTGCTCGTGGGCGCGACGTACTGGACGCGGACGCTTCCGGCGTGGCCGCTGCTGCAGGCGCTCGCGCGCGGCCGCGCGATGGAGCGGCACGTGCACCTGGTCGAGAGCGTCGACGAGGCGGCGGAGCTCATTTCGGCGACCTGAGTGCAATTCGGTGACGCGAGCGCCCGCCGGACCCTAGATTGTCGCGGTGCAGATCTCGCGTCGTGACCTCTTCCGTTCCTCCGCCGCCGTCGGCGGCACCGCAGCACTCGGCAGCGCCGGGCTCGCCGACGCCGCCGTCGCCGGCCCCGCCGTCCGCGGCACCACCACGTCAACCGTCCTCGGCAAGGGCGACGCCGGCGCGGGCGGATGGCGCCCCGTGGTCAGGCTGGCGGGCGAGAAGCACGTCGTCCGCACCGGCCTCGGTGCGAAGCCGGGCAAGGGTCGCGTCAGGCGGCGCAAGGCGATGGCGGCCTTCGCCCAGCTCAGCGACGTGCACATCATGGACACGCAGTCACCGGTCCGCGCCGAGCTCGGTGAGTTCGCCAGCAGCAGCGCCTACCGGCCCCAGGAGATGCTGGGCGCCTTCGTCGCCGACGCGATGGTGCGCGAGATCAACAAGATCAAGCGCGGCCCGGCGACCGGGCGGAAGCTCGAGTTCACGATCCAGACCGGCGACAACTCCGACACCGCCCAGTACAACGAGGTCCGCTGGAACATCGACCTGCTCGACGGCGGCCGGAAGATCACGGTCGACTCGGGTGACCCGTCGCGCTATGAGGGCGTCATGGACCAGAGCCTCGACTTCTGGGACGTGAACTTCTGGCACCCCGACGGGACGCCGGTCGGCAAGCCTGCCGACCTCGGGACCCAGAGCGGGTTCCCGACGTACCCGGGCCTCCTCGACGCCGCGCGACGGCCGTTCACGCCCGAGGGCCTGAACATGCCGTGGTACGCCGCGATGGGCAACCACGACGGCCTGGTCCAGGGCAACTTCCCGATCAACGCCTCCCAGAACAGCCGGGCGACCGGCACCGCCAAGGTGCTGTCGACGGACGGCACGCGCATCCGCCAGGTCACGCCGGACAGGAACCGGCGCCTCCTCGACCGGTCGGAGTGGGTCGACGAGCACTTCGACACGACCGGGACGCCGAAGGGCCACGGCTTCACCGCCGAGAACCGCTCGAAGAACACGGCGTACTACTACTTCGACCGCGGCGCCGCCCGGTTCGTCGTGCTCGACACCGTCGCCGAGGTCGGCGACAACGGCGCGCTCGACAAGCGGCAGCACACGTGGCTCACCCGCCTCCTGGACCGCAGCCGGGACAAGGTCGTCGTGCTGTTCAGCCACCACCCGCTGTCGTCCTTCGAGGACCAGGGGCTCGCCCGCAAGATCCGGTCCGAGCTCGTCCGGCGGGAGAACGTCGTCGCCTGGGTCAACGGGCACACCCACACCAACCACATCTGGGCGCACCCCCGGAGGAAGAAGGGGAAGGTCGTCGGCGGGTTCTGGGAGATCAACACCGCCTCCCACATCGACTGGCCCCAGCAGGCGCGGCTGCTGGAGATCGCCGACAACAGGGACGGCTCGTTGTCGATCTTCACGACGATGATCGACCACAGCGGCTCCCTCGCCTTCAACGGCGACCTCGACGACCCGAAGCAGCTCGCCGGGCTCTCCCGGCTGCTGGCGGCCAACGACTGGCAGGAGCGCGACAACGAGCGGCGCGGCGAGCGCACCGCCCGCAACGTCGAGCTGCTGGTGCGCGCGCCGAAGTTCCTCCGCGCCAAGGCGAAGAAGAACAAGAAGAAGAAGGGCTGAGCCGCGCCGGGTCAGGACTCGGTGGCGGCCAGCTGGCCGCAGGCACCGTCGATCTCGCGGCCCCGCGTGTCCCGCACCGTCGTGGGGATGCCCTTGGCCTCGAGTCGGCGGACGAACTCGCGCTCGTCCGCCGGGTCGGACGCGGTCCACTTCGACCCCGGCGTGGGGTTGAGCGGGATCAGGTTGACGTGCACCCAGCCCCAGTCCCCCCGCGCACGCAGCACGTCGGCGAGCAGATCGGCACGCCATGCCTGGTCGTTGATGCCGCGCATCATGGCGTACTCGATCGAGACCCGGCGCCGGGTCACCTGCGCGTAGTTCCAGGCCGCGTCGACGGTCTCCGCGACTGAGAAGCGGGTGTTGATCGGCACCAGCTCGTTGCGCAGCTCGTCGTCGGGCGCATGCAGGCTCAGCGCCAGCGTGACCGGGATGCCCTCGTCGGCCAGCTGGAGCATCCGAGGCACCAGGCCGACGGTGGAGACGGTGACGCCCCGGGCACTCATGCCGAGGCCGTCGGGGCCGGGGTCGGTCAGACGGCGTACGGCGCCGATCACGGCCTTGTAGTTGGCCAGCGGCTCACCCATGCCCATGAACACCACGTTGGAGACCCGGCCCGGGCCACCCGGGACCTCGCCGCGTGCCAGCGCGCGAGCGCCGGCGACGACCTGCTCGACGACCTCGGCGGTCGACATGTTGCGCTGCAGGCCACCCTGGCCGGTCGCGCAGAAGGGGCAGGCCATGCCGCAGCCGGCCTGGCTCGAGACGCACACGGTGGCGCGGTCGGGGTAGCGCATGAGCACGGACTCGACCAGCGCCCCGTCGAAGAGCTTCCACAGCGTCTTGCGGGTGGTGCCGCGGTCGGCCTCCATCACGCGCAGCGGCGTCATCAGCTCGGGCAGCAGCCCCGCGACGAGCTCGTCGCGCTGCGCCGCGGGCAGGTCCGTCATCTCGGCCGGGTCGTCGACCAGCCGGGAGAAGTAGTGCGTCGACAGCTGCCGGGCCCGGAAGCCGGGGAGGCCCAGCTCCACGAGCCGGTCCTTGCGCTCCTCGGGGGTGAGGTCGGCGAGGTGCCGCGGCGGCTTCTTGCGGCCGCGCGGCTCGTCGAAGACGAGAGGAAGGCTGGTGCGCTCGGACATCGGGGTCGATTCTCCCACTCGTCCGCCCCGCCGGACGATTCGTCGGTCGGGCGGGCAGTCAGCCCTCGTAGGTGATCATGTACCAGAGCACGAGCGCGGCCACTCCCCCGACGACCAGGGCGGTGGTGACCACCCCGATCAGCATGTAGATCCCGAACCTCCGGGTGCGGGGAGCGACCACCAGACCGAGCGGCACGGCCAGGGTGACCAGCACGAACGGGAAGAGGCCCTCGGCGGTCTCGTCGTCGACGAGCAGGTGCAGCAGGCCGATGAAGAGGCCCGGCACCACGACCACGAAGACCAGGCCGGTGAAGAAGCCGGAGAGCGCCGTGAACGTCGGGTGGTCGCGGTGCCACCAGTCGGGCGGACGCTCCTCCCGCCGGTCGGCGGAGGCGGGCTCGGGAGCCTGGTCCTGGTCGGTCGACATCGTCACGATGCTACGTCGGCCCCGGCCCCGGCCGTCGCAGCCGTGCCGGTCATGGACACAGATCTCCCGGGCGGCCCGGCCCGGTGGCGCACGAGCGGTCAGGTGTAGACGAGGTAGTGCAGGAGCAGCCAGATCGGGGCGATGGTGGCAAGCAGCGAGTCGAGCCGGTCCATGAGCCCACCGTGGCCGGGGATCACCTGGCTCATGTCCTTGATGCCGAGATCCCGCTTGATGACCGACTCGCACAGGTCACCGAGCGTCGCCATCACGACCGCGATGGCGCCGAGCAGCAGCCCGACCCACCAGTCGCCGTCGAGCAGGAAGACGACGAGTGCCCATCCCGCGGCGAGGCAGAAGACGATCGAGCCCGCGAAGCCCTCCCAGGACTTCTTGGGCGAGATCACCGGCGCCATCGGGTGCTTGCCGAAGAGCACGCCGGCGACGTACCCGCCGATGTCGGAGGCGATCGTGACGAGGACGAACGCGATGATCCCCTGGACCCCCGGGTCGTCGAGGCCGCCGCCGTTGCGGTCCGGCCCCTCCGCGAGCAGCAGCGCCACGAACGAGCCGAGGAACGGCACGTAGACCAGGCTGAACACCGCGGCGGTGGCGTTCTGGACGTAGCCGTCCACCCCGCGTCGCAGCAACCACAGCATCGTGACGAGCGCCGTCACCGCGGTCGCCGTCACCAGCGCGGGCGCGCCCCAGGCATAGGCGACGACCACCATGACGACGCCGCCGAGCATGAGCGGCTGCTCGGGGATGTCGATGTCCTTCGCGAGCAGCCCGCGATGCAGCTCCCAGACCGCGACCACGACGGCGGCCGCGACGATGAACATGAACGCCGGCTTCCAGAAGACCAGCGACACGGCGATCGCCGCGAGCAGGACGATCGCGGAGGCGAAGGCCGCGCGCAGGTCACGCCCGGCGCGGCCGTGGTCCTTCTTCGGTGGCGCCGGGGTCGAGGGGTCGCTCATGTGAGTCCCGGGCCGCTCAGACCTCGAGCAGCTCGGACTCCTTGTTCTTGAGCATCTCGTCGATGGAGTCGGTGTGCTTCTTGGTCATGCCGTCGAGCCGCTTCTCGGCCCCGGTCACGTCGTCCTTGCCGACCTCGCCGTCCTTCTCGAGCTTCTCGAGGCTCTGCTTGGCCGTGCGACGCAGGTTGCGGACCGCGACCCGGCCGTCCTCGGCCTTGGCGCGCGCGACCTTGATGAACTCCTTGCGGCGCTCCTCGGTGAGCTCGGGGAACACGCAGCGGATGACCTTGCCGTCGTCGGCCGGGTTGACGCCGAGGTCGGACTCCCGGATCGCCTTCTCGATGGCCTGCATGGCGCCCTGGTCGTACGGCTGGATCAGGATGACCCGGGCCTCGGGGGCGGTGAACGACGCGAGCTGCTGCAACGGCGTCGGGGTGCCGTAGTAGTCGGCGACGAGCTTGTTGAACATGCTCGGGTGGGCGCGGCCGGCCCGGATCGCCGCGAACTCCTCGCGCGTCGCCTCGACCGACTTGTCCATCTTGCCGTCGGCCTCGTTGAGGATGTCGTTGATCACGGCTGCTCCTGATTCGTTGCTGTCCGGTGCTGCACGATGGTGCTGCTCGGGTCGACGCGGTCAGCCCGCGCTGACGAGCGTGCCAATCTTCTCACCCTGCACGACCCGCAGGATGTTGCCCTCGGGCTCCATGCCGAAGACGACCATCGGCAGCTTGTTCTCCCCGCAGAGCGCGAACGCCGTCTGGTCCATGATCCTCAGGCCCCGGGCGATGGCCTCGCCGTACGTGAGCTCGTCGAACTTCGTCGCGGTCGGATCCACGTGCGGGTCGGCGGAGTAGACGCCGTCGACGCCGCTCTTGGCGACCAGCACCACGTCGCACTTGCTCTCCAGCGCGCGCTGGACGGCGACCGTGTCGGTGGAGAAGAACGGCATGCCCATGCCGGCTCCGAAGATCACGACCCGGCCCTTCTCCATGTGCCGGATGGCGCGCCGCGGGACGTAGGGCTCCGCGACCTGGCCCATCGTGATCGCGGTCTGCACGCGGGTCTCCACGCCCAGCTTCTCGAGGAAGTCCTGGAGCGCGAGGCAGTTCATGACGATGCCGAGCATGCCCATGTAGTCGGCGCGCACGCGGTCCATGCCGCGCAACTGGAGCTCGGCGCCGCGGAAGAAGTTGCCGCCACCGGTCACGACCGCGATCTGCACGCCGGCGTCCACGACGGCGGCGATCTCACGGGCGACCTTCTGCACGACGTCGGGGTCGACGCCGACCTTGCCGCCGCCGAAGACCTCGCCCGAGAGCTTCAGCAGGACTCGCTTGTAACCGGTCACGGGCGGCTCCTTCGGGGTCCGGCGGAGACGACGAAGGCCGGTCCGATGATCAGTCCTGCTGTCATCGCACCGGCCTCCTCGTCGTACGTGTGGCTGTGAACCTAGTCCATCATCCCGCCTGGCGAGCTATGCGCCGACCTCGAAGCGGGCGAAGCGCTTGACCTTCGTGTCGGCGGCGTCGAGGACCTGCTTGACGGACTTCTTGGCCTCGAAGACCGACTCCTGGTCGAGCAGGACGATCTCCTTGAAGAAGGCGTTGATGCGGCCCTCGACGATCTTGGCGACCGCCGCCTCGGGCTTGCCCTCCTCGAGCGTCTTCTTGGTCAGCACGTCCTTCTCGGCCGCCACGATGTCGGCGGGGACCTCGTCGCTGGTGAGGTACTGCGCCTTCAGCGCGGCGGCCTGCTGGGCCGCCTGCTTCGCCGCAGCCTCGTCGCCCTCGAACTCGACGAGGACGCCGAGCGACGGGGGCAGGTCCGAGGCCTTCTTGTGGAGGTAGACCGTGGTGGTGCCGCCGAAGTAGGCGACCTCACCGAGCTCGATCTTCTCGCCGATGGTGCGGGCAAGCTCCTCGACGGTCTCGCCGACCGTCTTGTCACCGAGCGAGACGGCCTTGAGTGCCTCGGCGTCGCCGACCTCGTGGGCGTCGGCCGCGTCCGCGATCTGCTGCGCCGCCGTGATGAAGGCGTCGTTCTTGGCGACGAAGTCGGTCTCGGCCTTGAGACTGATCAGCGCGTTGCCGGAGGCCGCGACCAGGCCGGCGGAGGCCTCGCGCTCGGCGGCGCGGGCGGCGGCCTTGGCCGCGCCCTTGACGCGGAGCAGCTCGACCGCCTTGTCGAAGTCGCCGTCGGTCTCGTCGAGCGCCTTCTTGCAGTCCATCATGCCGGCCTGCGTGAGCTCACGGAGCTTCTTGACATCGGCAGCGGTGTAAGCCATGTGTCTTCCTCTTCGAGTACGTCGGGTTCGGGCGGTGCTCAGGCCTGGGCGTCGGACGCCTCGGCGGGCGCCTCGGCGGGCGCCACGGCGGGCGCCACGGCCTCGGTCGCCTCGGCGGCCTCGGCGGCCTCGGACGCAGCACCGGTCGCCTCTGCGGCCGGCGTCTCCGCGGTCGCGTCTCCGGTCGCCTCGGCGGCGGCCTGCTCGGCCTCGCCACCCAGGAGCTCGCGCTCCCACTCCGGCAGCGGCTCCTCGGCGCCGACCGCCTCGGTGCCCTCCGACGGCTTGGCGCCCGAGCGTGCGATCAGGCCCTCGGCGACGGCGTCCGCGATCACGCGGGTCAGCAGGCCGACCGCGCGGATCGCGTCGTCGTTGCCCGGGATCGGGTAGTCGACGAGGTCCGGGTCGCAGTTGGAGTCCAGGATGCCGATGATCGGGATCCGGAGCTTGCGGGCCTCCTCGACGGCGAGGTGCTCCTTGTTGGTGTCGACGATCCAGACCGCGGACGGCGTACGACCCATCTCGCGGATACCACCGAGGGACTTGTTCAGCTTGTCCCGCTCGCGGCGCATCTGGAGCAGCTCCTTCTTCGTGCGGCTGCTGCCGGCCACGTCGTCGAAGTCGATCTCGTCGAGCTCCTTGAGGCGGTTGATCCGCTGGTGCACCGTCTGGAAGTTGGTGAGCATGCCGCCGAGCCAGCGCTGGTTGACGTAGGGCATGCCCACGCGGGTCGCCTGCTCGGCGATCGCCTCCTGGGCCTGCTTCTTGGTGCCGACGAACATCACGGTGCCGCCCTTGGCGACGGTCTCCTTGACGAAGGCGTAGGAGCGGTCGATGTAGGACAGCGACTGCTGGAGGTCGATGATGTAGATGCCGTTGCGCTCGGTCATGATGAAGCGCTTCATCTTCGGGTTCCAGCGCCGGGTCTGGTGTCCGAAGTGCACGCCGCTCTCGAGAAGCTGGCGCATGGTCACGACTGCCATGTGAATCTCCTGGTGTGTGGAGCCCGCGCCTGCTGCGCCCGACCTTGAGGCAGGTGGGCCGGCGCGTGCTCTCGTTGGTTTTCAGTTGCTGCCTCGGGCGGATGCCCTCGGCCCTGACGCCTGCGCGCGACCCGACCTTCCCCCACTGTGGAGAGTCGGACTGAGGGTCGTCGCCCACGGGTGATCGGATCCTCGGAGTGCCAGGGCCCGTCGTGGTCTGCGGACGTGCGAAGTCAACCCATGCGGGTTGCGCCCACCAGAGTAGTCGACCGCGGTGGCTCCCGACCAATCGCGACCGTCGGCCCGCCCACCGTCCACAGCGACCGTTCCGGCACCTTCCTCCACAGCCTCGGCGGCGGAGCGGACGCATCGTCCCCGGCCCCGGGCAGCCTCGACCCATGACACCACGCCGCACGCTCGTCGGCCTGCTCCTCGTCCCGGTCCTCGCCGCGCTCGGCCTCGCGTCGCCGGCGTCCGGCGCGACCGATCCCGTCGGGGTCTGGCCGCTGGTCCCCGAGCCCACCGTGGAGCGCGGCTTCGATCCGCCGATCGATCCGTGGGGAGCCGGGCACCGTGGCGTCGACCTCCTCGGCCACCAGGGGCAGCGCGTCCGCTCGGCACTGCCGGGCCGGGTCTCGTGGGCGGGGGTGCTCGCCGGTCGGGGGGTGGTCGTCGTCGACCACGGCGCGACCCGCACGACCTACGAGCCGGTCGCCGCCACGGTCGAGGTCGGCGACCCCGTGGCCGCGGGCGACCCGATCGCGACGCTCGAGTCCGTCGGCTCGCACTGCGCCCCGCGCGCCTGCCTGCACTGGGGTTGGATCCGGGGAGGCGGGATCGAGGGTGAGACCTACCTGGACCCGCTGCGCCTGGTCGGTGCCGGGCCGGTGCGGCTGCTCCCGCTGTGGCGCGACGAGCCGACCGGGATCGCCCGGGCCTCGCCGCCCGTGGGCCAGATGCTCACGTCGTACGCCGGGTGGCGCTCGCCGATGGAGCTGTTCCTCGCCGGTTGACAGCGGGCTTGAGGACGGGCTATGCCCGCGGGTGCGCCTGCTGGTAGGCCCGCCGCAGTCGGTCGGTCGTGACGTGGGTGTAGAGCTGGGTGGTCGCGAGCGAGGCGTGACCGAGCAGCTCCTGGACCGAGCGCAGATCGGCGCCGCCTTCGAGCAGATGGGTGGCGGCGGTGTGCCGGAGACCGTGGGGACCGATGTCCGGGGCGCCGGGCACCGCCGCGATTCGCCGGTGGACCATGGCGCGCACCGCCCGCTGGTCGATCCGGCGACCCCGGGCGCCGAGGAAGAGCGCCGCCCCGGCCCCCTCGACGGCCAGCCGCGGCCGGCCCTGACGGGCCCAGAAGTCGAGCGCCCGCGCCGCGGGACGCCCGAACGGCACGGTCCGCTCCTTGCGCCCCTTGCCGAACACCCGGACGACGTTGCGCTCCCGGTCGACGTCGTCGACGTCCAGTCCGACGAGCTCGCCGACGCGGATGCCGGTCGCGTACAGCAGCTCGAGCATCGCGACGTCGCGCAGCCCCGTAGCGCTGCCGTCGTCGGCGTGCTCCGTCGCCGACCGGATCAGCTCGGCGGCCTCGTCGGCGCGCAGCACGGGCGGAAGCGTCTTGTGCGCCTTGGGCGACCGGAGGCTGGCGCCGACGTCGTGCGGGATCCGCCCGGTCCGGGCGAGCCAGGCCGTGAAGACCCGGGCCGCCGTCGCGCGCCGCGCGATCGTGGTGCGCGAGCGGCCCAGCGTCTGCTGCTTGGCCAGCCAGCTGCGCATCGTGCGCAGGTCGATGTCGCCGACCCCGGTGCCGCCCAGACGGGCGGCGTGCTCCAGCAGCCCGTGCACGTCCTTCACATAGGCCCTGACCGTGTGGGCGGTGAGGTCGCGCTCGACAGCGAGGTGGCGCTCGTAGTCGCCCAGGACGGCTGCCATCGGCTCCGGCAGCGCGTCGCCGACCGCCTCCTGCTCGCTCACGGCTCCACTCTAGGAACGACCGGTGCTCTCAGTCGTGAGCAAGCGCGGCGAGCCGCCAGCCGCCCTCGTCGCACTGGACCATGCCGCGCACCTCGAGCTCGAGGAGGGCGGCATGAGCGGCGTCCGTGCCCAGGCCGACGATCCGGGCCACCGAGGCCGAGGTGGCACCGCGGGCGACCGGCACCGCGTCGAGCACCAGCCGCTGGCGGTCGGTGAGAGTGTCCCGGGGCCGCTCACGCCCCCGCGGTGGGACCAGGAGGTGCTCCCCTGCGGCGCCGAGGACCTCGAGCACCTCGGCACCCGAGGTAACCAGCGTCGCCGCTCCGGTGCGGACCAGTTGGTGCACGCCGGCCGAGGTCGCGCTCGTGACCGGACCGGGCACTCCCATCAGCTGGCGGTTGAGACGGGTCGCCCAGTTGGCGGTGTTGAGGGCACCGCTGCGCAGCGCGGCCTCGACCACCACGGTGCCGCCGGTCAGCGCGGCGATGAGCCGGTTGCGCGTGAGGAACCGGACCCGCATCGCGGCGCCACCGGGCACCGTCTCGGAGATCACGGCACCTTCGACGGCCAGGTGCGCGAGCAGGTCGGCGTGTCGCTCCGGGTAGACCTTGTCGGCGCCGCAGGCCAGCACGGCGACCGTCGGCGCGTCGGCGGCGATCGCGCCTCGATGCGCGGCCTGGTCGATGCCGTAGGCCGCTCCGGACACGACGATGCGTCCGGCCCGCGCGATGTCGGCCGCGAGGCCGCGCGCGACGTCGTCGCCGTACGTGGTGGCCGAGCGGGATCCCACGACGGCGACCGCGCCGTCGAGCGCGTCGAGCCGCACCGGCCCGCGCACCCAGAGGCCGAGCGGCACCCCGCCGCGCTCCTGGACCGCCGGCGTCCGGGCCAGGTCGTCGAGGCCGGAGGGCCACTCGTCGTCGCCCGGCACGACGAACCGCAGACCTGACCGCGCGGCCCGGTCGAGCTCGCGCTCGGGGTCGACCCCGTCGACCCGCGGGCCCAGCACCGGATCGGCCGCGAGCCGGTCGCGCACCTCGACGGCGCCGAGCTCGCTCACGGCGTCGAGCAGGGACGCCTTGCCGGGCTCGGCGATCCGGCCGAGCACGACCCGGGCCATCCGGTCGGCGTCGACCGGGGCCTTCATGCGGGGTCCCCGGCGGGTTGTGCGCAGACCGAGCGCAGCGAGTGGAGCGTGCAACTGGTCGGGGTGCTCATGAGACCCGCTCGAGCATCTGGAGCAGCAGCGGCTCACCGGTGCGAAGACGCAGCGCGGTCTCGACCTCGTCGATCCCCGGGTGGTCCACGCGCCGCAGGTCGGCGATCGTCCACGCGAGCCGATGGACCCGGGTCGCGCCGCGTCGGCTCAACCGGCCGGCGTAGAGCTGGTCGTCGACGGCCCGCTGGCCGGCCTTGGTGAGCGGCCAGCGCTCGCGCAGCACGGGCCCGGGCGCGTGCCCGTTGAGGCGCCAGCTCTCCGGGGCGTAGCGCTCGGCCTGACGGGCCCGCGCCGCCACCACCCGGGCGCGCACCTGCGCGGACGACTCGGGCCGCTCCGTGTCGGCCACCGCGTCGCGCCTGCGCAGCGGCGGCAGGTGCCGCACGATGTCGACGCGGTCGGCGACCGGCCCGGTCACCTTGTTGCGGTAGTCGCGGCGCTGCACCTCCCGGCACGTGCACCGGTTGAGCCGGACGTCGCCGCTGAAGTCGCCGCAGGGACACGGGTTGCAGGCGAGCACGACCATGCCCCGAGCGGGGAGCGTCACCGACTCGTCGCGGCGGGCGACGGTCACGTCGCCGCTCTCCAGCGGCTGGCGCAGCGCCTCGATCACGTCGGAGCGGAAGAGCGGGAACTCGTCGAGGAAGAGCACGCCGCCGTGTGCCCGGCTCACCTCCCCCGGGCGCACGGCGCCCGACCCGCCACCGATGATGCTCGCCTTGCTGGCGTCGTGGTGCGGCGCCGAGAACGGCGGCCGGACCAGCATGCCGGCCGCCGGGTCGAGGGTGCCGGCCAGCGAGCAGATCGCGCTGAGCTCGAGCGACTCGTCCTGGGCGAGGTCGGGCAGGATGCCGGGGACGCGTTCGGCCAGGCTGGTCTTGCCGGAGCCCTTCGGTCCGGACAGGAGCAGGTGGTGACCGCCTGCGGCCGCGACCTCGACGGCGTACCGCGCGTCGTCGACGCCGAGCAGGTCGGCGAGGTCGAGCTCGTCGAGCCGCTCCTGACCTCGCCAGGCCAGCAGCGGTGCCCCGGACAACGGCGCGACCGGCGCCGCGTCCGGGACCTCCTCGTCGCGCAGCACCGCGACCACCTGGGCGAGCGACCGCACGCCGATGACGCTCATGTCGGGGACCATGGCCGCCTCCGCGGCCTGCGGCTCGGGCACGAACACGGCCCCGATGCCGCGTTCGGCCGCCGCCAGCACCATCGGCAGCACCCCGGCCACCGGGCGCAGGTTGCCGTCGAGGGTGAGCTCGCCGACGAACGCGGCGCTCGTGAGGGATCCGACCGGGATCGAGCCCGCGGCAGCGAGGACGGAGACGGCGACGGCGAGGTCGAAGTGGGTCCCGCTCTTCAACAGGTCGGCCGGCGAGAGCAGGATCGTGATCCGCCGCGTCCCCGGCCAGTCGAGGTGGCTGTTGATGATGGCCATGCGGCACCGGTCGCGCGCCTCGTTGATCGTGGTGTCGGCGCGGCCGACCATGGTCACCCCGACCTGTCCTGGCGAGACGTCCGTCTGCACGTCGATGAGGTGGCCCACCGCGCCGTGCAGCGAGACGGTGTGGGCGGTGGCGAACGGCATCAGCCGATCCCTCGCACGTGGTCGACCGTCGCCGGTCCGCGCCGCGGCCGCAGCACCGCGACGAGGTCGACCCGGACGTCAGGGACCGCCAGGCCCTGCGCCGCCTGCCACCGCGTCGCGAGTCGGAGCAGCCTGTCGAGCTTGGTGGCGCCGACCGCCTCGTGCGGGGTGCCGTAGTCGACGGTCGTGCGGGTCTTGACCTCGCAGACCACCAGCACGTCGCCCTCGCGCAGCACCAGGTCGATCTCCCCCGCCTCGCACCGCCAGTTGCGGTCGAGCACGACCATCCCCTGCTCCACCAGGTGTCGCTCGGCGAGCCGCTCGCCGTAGTCACCGAGCGCCCGCTGCCGCGTCGTCGTCGCCGATCCAGTCATGTCCGTGACCTCCTGACTGCCAGCGTGGCGGTAGGAGGGGACGATCGACGGCGTCGGGCGGGGCGGCTGTGGAGAACGCCGTCCGAGCACGTCCTGTGGACGGAGAGCGGCTCGTGAGCGGCGGGTCAGCTCTTGGGGAGGTCGATCTCCGTGGGGCTGAGCTCCTCGACGTTGACGTCCTTGAAGGTGAGGACCTTGACGTTCTTGGCGAAGCGGGCGGGCCGGTACATGTCCCACACCCACGCGTCGCTCATCGACACCTCGAAGAACACGTCCCCGGCCTCGGTGCGTGCCTTCACGTCCACCTGGTTGCACAGGTAGAAGCGGCGGTCGGTCTCGACGACGTACTTGAAGATGCCGACGACGTCGCGGTACTCCCGGTAGAGCGTCAGCTCCATCTCGGTCTCGTACTTCTCGAGGTCCTCCGCGCTCATGCTGTTCCGGGGTCCCAGCGGTTGCGTGCCTCCGCGCGAAGCGCTCCCGTCGCGCGCTTTCGTGGCGTGTTCACAGAGGCGACTCTATCCCCGCGGGCTCGAGGCCGAGCTCGCCCACGCCGGGCTCGAGGCCCGCGGCGCGCCGGACGTTGACGAAGCGCATCCGGTGGATCGGCGACGGCCCGTGCTCGGTGAGCGCCGCGGTGTGCACGTCGGTGATGTAGCCCTTGTGCGTCTTGAAGTCGTACGCCGGCCACTCGGCGTCGAGGTCGGTCATGATCCGGTCTCGGGTGACCTTGGCCAGCACCGACGCGGCCGCGATGCACGCGGCCACCCGGTCGCCCTTCCAGACGGCCAGCCCGGGCACGCCGAGCCCGTCGACGGGGAACCCGTCGGTGAGCACGTACGCCGGCGGCAGGTCCAGCAGGGCGACGGCGCGCCGCAGCGCCTCGACGTTCGCCACGTGCATGCCGAGCCGGTCGCACTCACCGTGGGAGATCACGACCACCGACCAGGCCAGGGCGCGCTTGACGACCTGCTCGTAGCAGCGCTCCCGTGCCTTCTCGGTGAGCAGCTTGGAGTCGGCGAGCCCCGGGACGATGCCCGCCTTGCCGGGCGGCAGGATCGCCGCGCCGGCGACCAGCGGACCCGCGCAGGCACCGCGGCCCGCCTCGTCGACGCCGGCGATGTGGTCGATGCCGTGCCGCCGGAGGGCACGCTCGTAGCCGTAGAGGCCGGCGTCCCTCCGGACGGTCGCGCCGCGGGGCAGCTCGCTCATCGGTCCAGCTCCGCCGAGGTCAACCGGCGTCCGGCACGTCCGCGAAGGTGTCGGGACGGTGCAGGACCTCGAAGCGATCGCTGGGCCACAGCAGCACGAAGACCTTGCCGACCACGTCGTCGGTCTCGACGTACGGGTTCTTCGTGCAGTCGGTCTGGTCGGGCTTGCACATGTGGAACGACGAGTCCGCCGAGTTGCTGCGGTTGTCGCCCATCACGAAGATCCGGCCGTCCGGGATCGGCCCGACCTCCCAGTCCTTGCTGCAGTCGTTGACCATCGGGCCGTAGCACTCCGCCCCGCCGAGCCGGGCGTAGTCCTCCTCGTTGAGCGGCTGTCCGTTGACCGTCAGCCGACCCTGGTCGTCGCAGCACTCGATGGTGTCGCCGGCGACGCCGATCACCCGCTTCACCAGGTGACCGCCCGTCGGATAGAGGCCGACCTTCGACAGCACCTTGGCGACGGGGCTCTCGGGTCCTGCGGCCTCCTCGCCGTTGAGCCAGCCACCCGGGTCCTTGAACACCACGACGTCACCGCGCTCGGGGCCGTCGAACCAGTACGACGGCTTCTCCACCAGGATCCGGTCGTTCTTCACCAGCCCGGGCTCCATGGACTCCGAGGGGATGTAGAACGCCTGCACGAACAGCGCCTTGATGAGGATCGCCAGCACCAGCGCGATGCCGAGCAGCAGGATCGTCTCCTGCCACACCGGCAGGTGCTTCTTCGACTTCCGGCGCCGTCTGGGCGTCCCGCCGGACTGTCCGCTGCCGTCGGGTGACTCCGCGTTCGTCGTGGGTTCATCCGTGGTGCTCATGCCCTCGCCATCGTGATCGTCGGAAGCCACGCCCCAGAGTAGACGTTGGCCCGAGACGCACGAAGACCGCGATCCCCGGCGGGATCGCGGTCCTCGGAAGTCACGGTCCGAGCGTAGGCGCTCAGGACTCGCGGCGCTCCTTGATCTTGGCCTTCTTGCCGCGCAGGTTGCGCAGGTAGTAGAGCTTCGCGCGGCGGACGTCACCGCGGGTGACGACCTCGATCTGCTCGAAGATCGGGGAGTTCAGCGGGAAGGTCCGCTCGACACCGACGCCGAAGGAGACCTTGCGGACGGTGAAGGTGCGACCGACGCCGGAGCCGTGGATGCGGATCACGACGCCCTGGAAGACCTGGATTCGGGACCGGTTGCCCTCGACGACCTTCACGTGCACCTTGACGGTGTCACCGGAGCGGAACTCCGGGAGGTCGGTGCGCTTGATCGCGCTGCCGAGATCGGCGATGACGTTGCTCATTGTCTCTCCTCGCGGGTGCCACAGGTCAGCCGCGGTACGGGGATGGTGATGCAGTTGGGTGATCCAGCCTCACCGGCCGGCGGCGCCGCGCTCCCCCTGTGGCAGGAGGCGGTGCGGACCCCCACAGGAGACTTCCTCCGGGCGATCCTTGTTTGGCCGGCTGGACCGAGGGTCAAGTCTGCCACAGGGCTCTCACCCCCGGGAAATCCGCTGGGTCACCTTCTTCGTCATCCGCACGACGCCCGGCTCGATCTCGCCGCGGAGGCGGTAGCCGGCCTTCTTGTACATCCGCTGGTTGCGGGTGCTGCCGGCGCCGGTGAAGAGCGAGTACGTCGTGGCCGCGGCTGGCGCCAGCGCCTCGATGCGCTCCAGGAGCGCGCGGCCGAGCCCGCGCCCGGCCAGGTCGGGCGCGACCATCAGCCGGCCGACCTCCCACGACTCGCCGTCGAGCGAGGCGCGCACCGCGCCGACCAGCCGGCCGGCGGCGCGGGCGACCAGCACCGTGTCGCGCACCAGCCACCCGCGGACGTCGTCGAGCGTCTCGTGCAGGGCGGGGATGCGCACGCCCGGGTTGTCGTGCTGCTCGGCCACCCAGCACGCGAGCTGCAGCACGAGCAGCTCACCGGCGTCGGCGGGGTCGACGGGCCGGATCTCGACGCCGTCCAGCAGGACCGACGCCGAGACGAGGTCCGGCCGCCGCTCCGCCGTACGCCGGACCGCCTGGTCGCGCCGCCACGCCGCGATCGCGGCGTGGTCGCCGGACAGCAGCACGGGCGGCACGTCGTGGCCCCGCCAGGTCGCGGGCTTGGTGTAGACGGGGTACTCCAGCAGGCCGTCCTCGTGCGACTCCTCCTCGAGCGAGGCGGCGTTGCCCATGAAGCCCGGCACGAGTCGCACGACGGCCTCGGTGATGGCGAGCGCGGCGACCTCTCCCCCGTTGAGGACGTAGTCGCCGAGCGAGACCTCGACGACCTCGGTGCGGGCGGCCGCCTCGTCGAGCACCCGCTGGTCGATGCCCTCGTAGCGGCCGCAGAGGAAGACCAGACGCTTTCGGGCGGCCAGGTCGCGTGCGAGCGCCTGGGTCAGCCGCCGACCCGACGGCGTCGGCACGACCACCGTGGCGCCCTCGATCACGAGGTGGTCGAGGGCCTCGCCCCAGGGCTCGGGCTTCATCACCATGCCGGCGCCGCCGCCGTACGGCGTGTCGTCGACGGTGCGGTGTCGGTCGTGGGTCCACCGCCGCAGGTCGTGGACCATCACGTCGATCAGGCCGCGCTCCCGCGCCTTGCCCGCGAGGGACAGCTCGAGCGGGGCGAGGTAGTCGGGGAAGATCGTGACGATGTCGATCTGCACTGGCTCGCTCGTCACTGGCTCACTCGTCCTCGGGAAGCGGCGACACCAGGCCGGGACGGTCGGCGATGACGACCCGCGCACCGACCAGGTCGACCTCCGGCACCAGTGCCTTGACGAAGGGCACCAGCGCGTCGCGACCGTCGCGGGTGCGCACGGTCAGCAGGTCCTGCGCGCCGCCGTGGACGAGCCCGCTGACCTCGCCGAGGTGCGCCCCGGCCTCGTCGTACGCCGCGAGCCCGACCAGCTGGTGGTCGTAGAACTCGTCGGGGTCCTCCGGCGACGCGTCGACCGGGATCTCGGCGTGCAGCAGGATGCCGCGCGCCGCCTCGGCGGCGTTGCGGTCGGGGATCTCCTCGAAGCGGATCAGCAGCGCCGACTGGTGCCACCTGGTGCCGGTCACGGTGAGTGAGCGCAGACCGGTCGCCGATCCGCGCGGTGCCTCGACCGCGAGCACCGACCCGGGCGCGAAGCGACGCTCGGGCTCGTCGGTGCGCACGTCGACGGTGACGTCGCCGCGGATGCCGTGCGGCTTGCCGATCCGGCCGACCAGGACGTCGATGGTCTCCGCGCCGCTCTCCACGGGGTTCAGCGTAGGGGCTGGGGGTCGAGGACGACGAAGCGGATGCCGCCACCCAAATGACGCTGACCCGCCCGAAACTTTCGGGCGGGTCAGCGTCGAGAAGCAGTCGTGCAGCGCGTCAGCGCCGGCGGTCGACGTCGACGAAGTCGATCCGCGCCCCGCCGCGGCCCGCGAGGGCGGACACGACGGTGCGGAACGCGGTGGCGGTGCGGCCGCCGCGGCCGATGACCTTGCCGAGGTCGTCGGGGTGCACCCGCACCTCGAGGATCGAGCCGCGACGCAGCTGCTTGTCCTGGACGCGCACGTCGTCGGGGTGGTCGACGACGCCGCGCACCAGGTGCTCGAGCGCCTCGGCGAGCATCGCGCTCAGTTGTCCGCCTCGGTCGGGTCGGTCGCCGGCTTCTCGGCGGCCTCCGCGGCCTCGGCGTCGGCGGTCGCGCCCTCGGGCGTCTCCGCGGCCGGGACCGGAGCGGCCTCCTCGGCGGGCGCCTCCTCGACCTTCTTGGTGGTCGACTTCTTCGCGGCGGCCTTCTTGGTCACGGCGTCGCCCTTGGGCTCGCTCGCGGCCTCCTTGAGCGCCTCGTTGAAGATCGCCAGCTTGTCCGGCTTCGACTCGGCGACCTTGAGGGTGCCCTCGGTGCCGGTGTAGCCCTTGAACTTCTGCCAGTCGCCGGTGATGGTCAGGATCTTGGCGACGGCGTCGGACGGCTGCGCGCCGACACCGAGCCAGTACGCGACCCGGTCGGAGACGACGTCGATGTACGACGGGCTCTCCTTGGGGTGGTACTTGCCGATCTCCTCGATCACCCTGCCGTCGCGCTTCTTGCGCGAGTCGACGACGACGATGCGGTACTGCGGCACCCGGACCTTGCCCAGGCGCTTCAAACGGATCTTGACGGCCACGTTTGTGGTGTCTCCTCGGAAGTTGTGTGTGGTGAGGGACCGCGGACCGGGTGGGGACCAGGAGCGGTGTCCTCGATGGGCTCTGCGTCGACCGGGTGAGAGGGTCCGGGCGCGCAGGACTCAGCGGCCAAGTCTGCCAGACCGGGCACGCCACGAGAAAATCGGGCACAGTCGACCTCATGAACACCCCACGAAGTCGCGGCCTTGCCCCGCTTCGCTCCTCCAGACCACGATTTCGCGGGGACCCCGAATGAGCCAGCCGCCGCCGTCGTACCCGACGCCGTCGGGCTATCCGCCGGCGCCGCCGCCGCGCCCCCAGAAGTATCGCCCGAGCTGGGCGTGGTTCCTGGTCGGGGGCGGCCTGATCGTCGTCGGCCTGGCCGCCGGCGTCGCGCTCTTCATCTGGACGCTCGCGGCGTTCTTCACCACCGACGCGAGCGTCCCGGCGGACGGCCAGCCGCACACCGTGACCGTGGACACCGACGGCGACCGGATGCTGTGGCGCGACGAGGACGTCTTCGACCCCGGGTGCCGGATCGTCGACACCGCGACCGGCGAGGAGATCCGCCTGCGGCCGGTCACCAGCCAGTTCAGCCGAGACACCGGCGACGGCGACCGGGTCGCGGCGTACCGCTTCGACCCGGGCTCGGGTGAGCTCGAGGTGACCTGCACCCTCCAGTCCGACGCGAGCGGCGACCCGGACTGGACGATGGGGTGGGGGAAGGTCGAGATCGGGCCGGCCCCGAGCGTGGGTGGCTTCGTCGGTGGGCTCGTCGCCACGATCGCGGTCCCGGCGCTCTTCGGCCTCTTCGGTCTCGCGACGCTGATCGTCACCGGGGTGCTGTGGGCCACCCGCCCGGCGCGCCCGAAATCCTGACATTGCGCCCCTGATCCTGTGATACTCCGTCGCGTGTCAGATGGCTCGGGGAACGCACGTCCGGTCGCGCTGATCATCGAGGACGACCAGGACACCGTCGACCTGCTCGAGGTCGTGCTGACGCAGGCCGGGTTCGCCGTTCTCAGCGCCGACAACGCCGCCGACGGCATCGCCCTGGCACAGGAGCACCGGCCGGTCCTCGCCACGATCGACGTGACGATGCCGGGGATGGACGGCCTGGAGGCGACGCGTCGCATCCGTGACTTCAGCGCGACGTACATCGTCATCATCAGCAGCCGCTCGCAGGAGACCGACATCCTCGCCGGCTTCGACGCGGGTGCCGACGACTACGTCCCGAAGCCGATCCGGCCGGTCGAGCTGCGGGCCCGCCTCGCGGCGGTCGCGCGGCGCCCGGCGGTCGAGGGCGCCGACGGTGCGCAGCAGCAGCCGCCGGCGGCCTGGGCGCCCGCGGCGGAGGACACCGCGCGCTCGGAGTTCCTGCGCCAGGTCGCCGCCGGCGCCCCCGTCACGGCCGACGTCGCCGACGAGGAGGACGCGGAGACCGGCAAGGACGGCCGCGAGGGCATGCTCGAGGTCGGCATGCGCTTCGTGGGCGGATGGGTGGAGTTCCGGGGCCTGCGGATCAACCCGGCGCGCGGCATCGTGGTCGTCGACGACCGGCTCGTCGACCTGCCACAGGACCAGGTCGACCTCCTCGAGGTGCTGATGTACGTCGGCAGCCGGACCCTCAGCGCCCGGCAGCTCGCGCTGCGGGTGCGTGGGGAGACCGAGGAGACCTCCACCACCCCGCACCGTCAGGACGAGCGCTGGATCGCGTGGCTGATGGACGGCCTGCGGGCCGGGATCAAGGACGACGGACCGCGGCCGCGCTGGTTCCAGGTGCTGCCGCGCGACAAGTACCGGCTGGTGCAGCCCGCCTCAGACGACGCGCCCGCGCAGGACGACGCAGGCGGGGCGTAGCAGGACGGACAGGTCCGTCAGCGGGTCGGCGTCGTAGACGACGAAGTCGGCCGGTGCCCCCTCGGTGAGCCCGGCGTTCCAGCCCAGCCACTCCCGGGCGCGCCAGGACGCGGCGCCCAGTGCGTACTCGCGCGGCAGCCCCATCGCGGCGAGGCCGATCACCTCGCCGGCCAGGTTGCCGTGCCGGCTGACGCCGCCGTTGTCGGAGCCGGCGTAGAGCGGCACACCCGCGTCGTACGCCGCCATCAGGGTGTCGCGGCGGTGCACGAAGAGGTCGGTCATGGTGCGGGCGTAGTCGGGGAACCGGCCCCGCGCGGCCCAGGCGTACTCGGGGAACTTCTCGGTCTGCATCACGGTCGGCACCAGCGCGACGCCGCGCTCCGCCATCAGCGCGAGGTGGCTCTCGTCGAGGCCGGTGCCGTGCTCGATGCAGTCGATGCCGGCCTCCAGCAGACCGGTGAGGACGTCGCGGCCGAAGCAGTGGGCGGTCACCTGCGCGCCGTGCTCGTGTGCGACCCGGATGGCGGCCGCGAAGTCCTCGGCCGGGAACGACGGCATCAGGTCGCCGTCCTCCCGTGAGATCCAGTCGCCCACCAGCTTGACCCAGCCGTCGCCGCGCCGGGCCTCCCGGGCGACGGTCGCCGTGAGGTCGCCCGGCTCGACCTCGTGGGCGTAGTTGCGCAGGTAGCGCCTGGTGCGCGCGATGTGGCGGCCGGCCCGGATCAGCCGAGGGAGGTCCTCCCGCTCCTGCACCCAGCGCGTGTCGACCGGTGAGCCGCAGTCGCGGATGAGGAGCGTGCCGCCGTCGCGGTCCTCGACCGCCTGCTGCTCGGTCTCCTCGTCGCTGATCGCACCCTCCTCGCCGAGCCCGAGGTGGCAGTGGGCGTCGACGAGCCCCGGGACGATCCAGCCGTCGACGGCGCGCTCGGCACCGGAGACCGGCTCGTAGGTGACCGTCCCCCCGACGACGTACAGCTCACGCCGCTCGCCGTCGGGGAGCACCGGTCCGGAGAACTTCAGCGCGGGAGCGGTCATGCTCCCGGACGCTACCGGTGTCGGTGGTCACCGTGCCCGTGCCCGTGCCCGTGCCCGTGGTGAGGGTGCCCGTGGTGGTGGCCGGTCCGGGTGCGCAGGCCGAACCCGTAGCGGTAGAGCGGGTCGTAGTCGGCGTCGCCGATGTTGATCGGCTCCTGCTCGACGGTGCGCGGCCAGGTGACGGGCAGCTCGCCGGTGAAGGGACGCCTGCCGAACAGCACGTCGGCCACGCCGTCGCCCTCGCTGCCCGGCAGCCAGGACGCGACGAGCGCATCGGTCTGCGCGAGCAGGTCCGCCGGGATCTCCAGCGGGCGGCCCGAGACCACCAGCACGGTGCACGACGCCGCGGCGGCGCAGACGGTCTCGACGGCCTGCGTGTCGGCGGCGCTGAGCCTCATGGTCTGCGCGGGGCGCGGGACGCCGGCGTCACCCGGGTCGTAGGCCCACTGCGGGCCGCCGACGTCGCCGAAGCCCTCGGCGTACGGCGTCTCGCCCACGACCACGATCCCCTCCGCGTCGGACGGCACCGGGGCGCTGGCGTCCTGGCTGAAGACGACGTCGCCACGGGTGGCGTCCTCGATGCCGTCGACGATCGTGTCGCCCGGGATGACGTTCGTCGAGCCACCCTGCCAGGTGAGCGTCCAGCCGCCGGCCTGGTTGCCGATGTTGTCGGCGTTGGAGCCGGCGACGTACACGTCGTCGTGCTTGCGCAGCGGCAGCGTGCGGTGCCGGTTGCGCAGCAGCACCTGGCTCTCGGCCACGGCCTGGCGAGCGACGGCGCGGTGCGCACGGCTGCCGACGTCGTCGAGGTGGCGCCGGTCGGTGAACGGGTGCTCGAAGAGACCGAGGTCGAACTTGGCCCTCAGGATCCGGGCGACGGCGTCGTCGATGCGGCTCATCGGGACCTCGCCGTCGTCGACGAGGTCGGTCAGGGTCGGGATGAACTCGTCCCAGCCGGTCGGGTTGTTCGGTGCCTGGATCGGCTCCATGAACATGTCGACGCCGGCGAGCACCGACGCCCTCACCTGGTCGCGGTAGGTGCCGGGCAGCTGTCGGATCGCCCGCCAGTCCGAGATGACGAAGCCCCGGAAGCGCTGCTGCTCCTTGAGCCACCCCGTGATCAGCTCCTCGCTGGCGTGCATCTTGACCGGGTTGCCCAGGCCGTCCTCGGTCCAGTCGACGCTGGAGAAGGACGGCATCACGGAGCCGACGCCGTGCTTCCTGATCGCGGGCACGTACGGCGCGAGTGCGAGCTCGGCGAAGTCGTCGCGGGACACCTCGCTGATGCCCTGGTCGATCGGGTAGGCGCCGGTACCGGCCTTCGACTCGTCGTACGTCGTGAGGCCGTCGCCCGCGAAGTGCTTCGCCGACGCGAGCACCCGGTCGGAGTCGTCGAGCTGGCCGCGCCGGCCCTGGAGGCCGTCGATGATCGTCTCCATCGAGGCCACCAGCCTGGGGCTCTCCCCGAAGCTCTCGTACGTGCGGCCCCAGCGGTCGTCGCGGGCGACGCAGATGCACGGCGCGAAGGCCCACTGCGGTCCGGACGCCCGGGTCTCCTCGGCCACGATGTGACCGATGCGCTCGACGAGCCTCGGATCGCGGGTCGCGCCCAGGCCGATGTTGTGGGGGAAGACCGTCGCGCCGTGGAGGTTGGCGTGGCCGTGGACCGAGTCGACGCCGTAGATGAGCGGGATGCCGAGCCGGGTGTCGAGCGCCGCCGCCTGGTAGCGGTCGACCATGTCGGCCCATGCCTCGGGCGTGTTGGGGTCGGGCACGGACCCGCCGCCGGACAGCACGCTGCCGAGCAGGTTGTCGGTGACGAGCGACGGGTCCGCGTCGACGTCGATCCGCTCCGCCTGGGTCATCTGACCGATCTTCTCGGCGAGCGTCATCCGGCCGAGCAGGTCGGCGACGCGGGCGGAGGTGCGCAGCGACCGGTCCTGGTAGGGCAGCGTCTCGTCCCCGGCGGCGGGGGCGAGGGGCTGGAGCAACGCGACGGCGAGCGCACCGCCCGCGAGAGCGGCGAGCGCGGCGCGGCGTCGCCGAGGGGAGCGTGGGGACATGGGACCTCTCCTTGCCGAGACCAAGGGGTGATGGAGGTCACGCTAGGAACGGCGCTTCGTCCGGGTCAATGCGTAAAGAAGCGCAGAACGCCGCTTGTTTGTTCACTTCCCGGATGAACTCTCCTAGGCTGCGGGGATGGTCACCGTGGGCGCGCTCGAGCGGCTGCGCGAGACTCATCGCCGGGCGATCACGGGGCTGCTCGCCAGCGAGGGACCGATGAGCCGGGCGGACCTCGCCCGCGGCACCGGGCTCTCGCGCACCACGATCTCCAGCCTGGTCGGCGACCTGATCGGGACCGGCCACATCGTCGAGACCGCCGACCGCGGCCGTCCGCACAAGGGCGGGAGCGGCCGGCCGCCCCACCTGGTCGCGCTGAGCACTCCCCACGGCGTGGTCGCCGGCGTCGACATCGGGCACGGGCACATCCGCGTCGCGGTCGCCGACCGTGCGGGCCTGGTGCTCGCCGAGGAGAGTGCGTCGCTCGACGTCGACACCCACGGCACCGACGCGCTCGACCGTGCCGCCCGGATGGTCCGCGGTGGGCTGGCCACCGCCGGCGTCGACCGCACCGAGCTGCTCGGAGCCGGGATGTGCGTGCCCGCCCCGCTCGACCGCCGCTCGGCGCGGATCCGCACGGGGATCATGCCCGGCTGGCGGCACCTCTCCCCCGCCGACGAGCTGCGCCGCCGGCTCGACGTCGCGGTCTTCGCCGACAACGACGCCAACCTCGGCGCTCTCGCGGAGCTGGGCGGCGGCGCCGCCCGGGGCGCCGCCGACGTGGTCTACGTGAAGCTCGCCAGCGGCCTCGGCGCCGGGATCGTCCTCGGCGGCCGGCTGCACCGCGGCACCAGCGGCATCGCCGGCGAGATCGGCCACGTCCAGGTCGGCGAGGACGGCCTGGTCTGCCGGTGCGGCAACCGCGGCTGCCTCGAGACGGTCGTCGCCGCGCCCCGCCTGCTGGCGCTCCTGCAGCCGGCGTACGACGAGGAGCTGTCGGTCGACAGCGTGCTCGAGCTCGACGCGGCGGACGATGCCGGGGTGCGGCGGGTGCTCGACGACGCCGGCCGCGCGGTCGGTCGCGCCCTCGCCGACCTGTGCAACGGGCTCAACCCGGAGGCCGTGGTGCTCGGGGGCTCGCTCGGCAGGTCGGCGTCGCTGGCGGCCGGCGTGCGCTCGGCCATCGACCGCTACGCCCAGCCCGACGCCGCCGGCGCGGTGCGGGTCGTCCCCGGCGAGCTCGGCGACCGCGCCGAGGTCGTCGGCGCGGTGTCGCTGGCGATCGCGCGGGTGGCGGTGGGCCAGGGCGTGGGCTAGCCGACTCACTCCAGGGGCTCGCACGCTGCGCGACCCCTTGGAACAACTCGTCTAGGCGGCAACCAGGTCGGGCGCGGACGCCGAGGGTGCGAGCGCAGCGCGGAGCATCCGCTGGGCGGCGGCGACCAGGGTGAGCGCCAGGGCCATCGCCGAGACGGTCACCGCGAACGCGGCCGTGTAGCCGTGGTGGTCGGCCAGCCGGCCGGCGATCGTCGAGCCGACGGCGTACCCGAGGCCGGTGGCGCTGGCGAGCACGGTCATCGCCGTGGCCACCCGCGCCGGCGAGACGACGCGCTCGGCGAGGGTGAAGACGCCGATCATGAACGGCGCGACGGCGCACCCGAGCACGGCCACGACCGCGACGAGCGCCGGCAGGCCGTCGACCAGCAGCAGCGGGAGCGAGAGCACGAGGAGCGCACCGGCGGCGACGAGGATGCGCCGCTCCGGGCCGAAGCGGTCGGGGATGAACGCGGTCGCGATGCCGGCGACCGCACTGCCCAGACCGAGCGTGGCGTGCACGAGACCGGCCACGCCGGGCTGGCCGGCCTCGGTCGCGAGCACGGTGGTGCCGGTCTGGGTGGCGCCGAAGAGCGTGCCGATGAGCAGCTGGGCGGCGACGAGCACCAGCAGCACCGGGGTGAGGAGACGGCCGGTCGGCAGCGCGATGCCGTCGCCGTGGCCGGTCGCGGCCGTGCGGTGCAGCGCGAACGCCGTGCCGAAGACCGCCAGCATGCCCGCGGCGAGCAGCAGCGCACCGCCGGGCGAGATCGCGACCACGCCGACGCCGACGAGGGCCGGGCCGACGGCGAACGACGCCTCGTCGGCGGCGCCCTCGTAGGAGAACGCCACGTCGACGAGACGGCGCTGCTGCGATCCGGTGCGCGCCGTGATCGGCCGCCAGCGCACGCGCGCGAGCGGGCCGACCTGGGGCATCGTGAGGCCCGCGAGGGCGGCGACGCCGACGACCGCGGCGTCCGGTGCGCCGGTGTGCACGAGCCCGACGAGCAGCGTGAGCGACGCGGCGCCGGCGAGCGACTGGACGAGCACCACGTGGCGCTGGCCCAGGCGGTCGGCGAGCGAGCCGGCGAACGGAGCCCCGACCGCGTTGGCGACCGCGAGCGCGCCGGCGGACAGTCCGCCGAGGCCGTAGCTGCCGGTCGCACCGGCGACGAGGAGGAGGGTGCCGAGCTGGCTCATCGCCAGTGGGAGCCGGGCGACGAACGCGACGACGACGTACGGCGTGCCCGCGAGCTCGAAGAGCCGTCGGTAGGAGGCGAGGGGTGACACGGGGTGGGCCTTTCGGGTGCGTCGATACGACGCGCCGAACCCACCTCCAAGACGCGTGAAACCCTGAGCTGGCTCCATCCTACGGCTCCGTCGTCGCCGGTGCCCATTCGTCGGGACGGCTCAGAGCTGGTCGAGCAACCAGCTCGGGCCCAGCGCCTGGGCGCCCGCGCCACCGACCCGCGCCTGGAGGAGCCGGTCGGCCGTCACGACCACGACCCGGTCGCCGCGCTGCGCCGCGGCCTGCGCCTCGGCGACGATCGTGTCGTCGCCCTCGCCCCGCGCGTGCACGGTGCGCACGTGTCCGTCGCGCCCGGCCCTCACCCCGCCCTTGGCCTGCCCCTCGAGCACCAGCACGATCTCGTCGTACGCCGTGTCGGCGACCAGCAGCGACTCGTGGAGGCGCCGCGCCGCACCGGCGCGGTCCTTCCACCAGCCGTCCGGGCGGCTGCCGACGACGTTCGCGGCATCGACGACCAGGACCTGGGTCATGGGGCGAGACTAGCCGTCTGCTCGGGCTGCTTGTTTCATCAAGGGATGTGGTCGAACCTGCGCGGGGGCGGAGCGCCGACGGTTCGCCATCACCCCTTGGGGAACCCACGCTTCCCTCGCCGAGTTGGCCCAGGGAGGCGCAGGCCCGCCTTCATCCCTTGATGAAGCGACACCCGGCGAGCGGCTGGATCACTTGAGGTACTTCGAGAAGTCCTTCGGCAGGTCCAGCGCCGCGGCGGCCTTCTCGTAGTCCATCGGCTCCTCGCCGGCGGGCGTGCCGAAGGGGTTGCCGCCGCCGCTGGCCGACTTCTCCTTCTGCGCCGCGGCCTGCTGCGCGGCCTTGGCGGGGTTGCCGGAGACCCGCTTGCCCTTGCCCTTCTTGGGCTGCTGCTTCGACCTGCCACGCTTGCCGCCCGCGCCGGGCATGCCCGGCATGCCGGGCATCCCGGGGATCCCTCCGCCGCGCGCCATCGACTGCATCATCTTGCGCGCCTCGAAGAAGCGGTCGACGAGCTGGTTGACGTCGGAGACCTGGCGGCCCGAGCCCTTGGCGATGCGCGCGCGCCGGGAGCCGTCGATGAGCTTGGGGTTGGCGCGCTCCGCCGGCGTCATCGACTGGATGATCGCCTGGATGCGGTCGATCTCGCGCTCGTCGAAGTTCTCCAGCTGGTCGCGGAACTGGCCCATCCCGGGGAGCATCCCCATGATCTTCGACATGGAGCCGAGCTTGCGGACCTGCTGCATCTGCTCGAGGAAGTCGTCGAGGGTGAACTCCCCGCCCTGACCGGTGAGCTTGGCGGCGGCCGCGGCCGCCTGCTCGGCGTCGAAGGCCTTCTCGGCCTGCTCGATGAGCGTCATCACGTCGCCCATGTCGAGGATCCGCGAGGCCATCCGGTCGGGGTGGAAGAGGTCGAAGTCGGTCATCTTCTCGCCGTTGGAGGCGAACATGACCGGCTTGCCGGTGATCGACGCGATCGAGAGCGCGGCGCCACCGCGGGCGTCGCCGTCGAGCTTGGTCAGCACGACGGCGTCGTAGCCGACCCCGTCGAGGAACGCCTGCGCCGTGGTCACGGCGTCCTGACCGATCATCGCGTCGACGACGAAGAGCACCTCGTCGGGCTGGACCGCGTCGCGGATGTCGGCGGCCTGCTTCATCATCTCGGCATCGACGCCGAGGCGGCCGGCGGTGTCGACGATGACGACGTCGTGGAGGGTCCGCTTGGCCTCCTCGACCGCGTCGCGCGCGACCCGCACCGGGTCTCCGACGCCATTGCCGGGCTCCGGCGCGAAGACCTTGACGCCGACGCGCTCACCGTTGACCTGGAGCTGGTTGACGGCGTTGGGACGCTGCAGGTCGGCGGCGACGAGCAGCGGGCTCCTGCCCTGCTCCTTGAGCCACAGGGCGAGCTTGGCGGCCAGCGTCGTCTTGCCGGCGCCCTGGAGGCCGGCGAGCATGAGCACGGTCGGACCGGACTTGGCGAATCGCAGCCGGCGCGTCTCGCCGCCGAGGATCGCGACGAGCTCCTCGTCGACGATCTTGACGACCTGCTGCGCGGGGTTCAGCGCCTGGCTGACCTCCTCGCCGCGCGCCCGCTCCTTGACCGCGCCGACGAACTCCTTGACCACCGGCAGCGCGACGTCGGCCTCGAGCAGGGCGATCCGGATCTCGCGCGCGGTCGCGTCGATGTCGGCCTCGGAGAGCCGACCCTTGCCCCGGAGGTTCTTGAAGGTGTCGGCGAGGCGGTCGGAGAGTGTGGCGAACAAGATCGTCCCTCGGCAGTCGTACGTCAGCGTCGGTCAAGCCTAACCGGGCGACCCCGGTACGCCGTACGCTGGCGGCATGCTCTGGGTGGTGACGGGCGTCGCGCTGGTGCTGGTGACCGCCCTGGTCGCGGTCGCGGGCCACCGGATGCTGACCGCTCCCGGCCCGCGCTCGTCGGGCTTCGCCGACGGGCTGGGCAACTTCATCGACGTCTTCGACCCGGCCCGGGCCCGCGCCGACGAGGACCTGCGGAGTCGCAAGTTCATGGGCGAGGTGCTGCCCTCACCCGACGACGAGGACCATCCGGTCTGGCGGGTCGACCTCCAGCGCAACCAGGTCAGGATCCCGCGGGCTCGCTGAGCGCGGCGCGCACGGCGTGCGCCGCCTCGGTGGCGCGCACATCGCTGAGCACGCCCGCCGACGCCTCCTGCAGGTAGAAGACGTCCACGGCCTGGGGCCCGACCGTGTCGACGTGCGCGGACCGGACGGCGACGTCGAGCCGCGCCAGCGCGGCGCAGACCAGGTAGACGGCACCCGGCCGGTCGTCGGCCCGCACCTCCAGGACCGTCGCCTGGTCCGACGCCTCCGGGCGCACGACGACGGCCGGCTCGAGTCCGGCGCCGCCGGCCGGGCGCAGCCGCCGCGCGGCGTCCGGACGCCCGTCGACGACCCCGTCGTACCGCTGCCTCAGCACGGCCGCGTCCAGCCCGGGCTCCCCGACCTCCCAGACGGACACGGCGTACTGCTCCTGCGCCCAGGCCCGCGCCGCCCGCACCGGGATCCGCGCGAGAGCGAACATCGCGGCCAGGTCGGCGAGCAGGCCCACCCGGTCCGGGGCGACCACCCTCACCCGCGAGCCGTCGACGGCGGGGTCGACGACGATCGAGAGACCGCCCGCGCGGACGACCGGCGGCACCACCACGTCCTCGGTCGCGATCGGCGGCAGCGTCGACCCGGTGTGGAGCGCGACCCCGACCCGGCGCGCCAGGTCACGGACCAGCCCGGCGCGCCACGACGACCAGGCCTTGGGGGCCGTCGCGCGGGCGTCGGCCTCGGTGAGCGCGAGCAGCAGGTCGAGCGCCTCCACCGATTCGAGCCGGGAGACGACCAGCTCGACGGTCGCGGGGTCGTCGGGGTCGCGGGTCGTCGCCGTCTCCGCCAGGAGCAGGTGCCAGCGGACCAGCCGCGCGACCAGGTCCACGGCAGCGGGGTCGAAGCCCATCCGCTCGGCGATCTCGCGAGCGATCGGCTCACCGGCGACGCTGTGCTCCGTCAGTCCGCCCTTGCCGATGTCGTGCAGCAGCGCGGCGACCATGAGCACGTCGGGTCGCGTGACGTGGCGGATCAGCGCGGATGCCTCCACGCAGGTCTCGACCACGTGGCGGTCGACGGTGAACCGGTGGATCGCGGACGCGTGCGGCAGCAGCCGGATCCGCTGCCACTCGGGCAGGATCGCCGGCAGTGCGCCGGTCTCCTCGAGGGTCTCCCAGACCGACCGCAGTCCGCGGCCCGACGCCAGCAGCCGCACCAGCAGCCGTCGCGCCTCCGCCGGCCACGGTGTGGGGAGCGGCGCGGAGTCACGCGCCAGCCTGGCCGCCGTCGCCGGGGCCAGCACGACGTCGCGCTCGGCCGCCTCCGCGGCGGCCCGGAGCAGCAGCAGCGGGTCGTCGGCCGGCCGCGCGCGGGCGTCGAGCACGATCTCGTCGGCCGAGAGCGCGACACCGGGTGCGATCCGCTCCATCCGCGGCCTTCGCGGTCCGCGGATGCGGGCGGGCTCGGCCAGGACGGCGTCGACCCGCCGCCAGGTCAGGTGCGAGAGGTGGGCGATCCGGCGCCCGAGCTCGCGGACGTGGACCTGCGCGGCCCGGGCGTCCGCGAGCTCCAGTCGGTGGGCGACGTCGGTCCACAGCTCCGGTGCGATGCGGTCGGTCCCCCGGCCCGCTGCCTCCTGCAGGGCGTCGCGCACGTCGAGCAGCGCGCCCCGGCTGCGCTCCAGCTCGACATGGGGCACGTCCACCAGCCAGGTCGCGACCAGCGCCTTGAGCACGGTCGCGTCGCGCAACCCGCCCTCCGCCTCCTTCACGTCCGGCACCGACAGGTGCGCCAGCTCGCCGGCCAGCTCGTGCCGGGTGCGCACCAGGTCGCGCAGCGCCGGCAGTCGGTCGCGGGAGCCGCGACGCCAGTGCGCGAGCATCGTCGTGCGCAGCCGCAACGTCAGGGCAGGGTCCCCGGCCAGGTGGCGAACGTCGAGCAGCCCGAGCGCGACCTTGAGGTCGGCGTCGGCGGCCGCGACCATCTCGGTCATCGTGCGCACCGAGTGGTCCAGCCGACTGCCGGAGTCCCACAGCGGGTACCAGACCTCCCCCGCGACCTCGCCCACGTCGACGCCCTCGTCCGAGACGAGCACCACGTCGAGGTCGGAGTACGGCGCGAGCTCGCCGCGGCCGTAGCCGCCGACCGCGACGATGGCGGCGCCGGCGTCCGGCCCGCCGCTCGACTCGTACGCCTTGGCGCACAACGCGTCTGCCTCGGCGGCCCTCAGGGTCCGGTCTTCGGTGGTCAGGACGCCACCTCCTCGCTCCCGATCATGCCGTAGACACGGCCGCGGCCCGGCTCCTGCGTGAGGAGCCGGGCCGCGGAGAGGTCACAGGGCGGCGTCGTCCCGGTCGCCCGTGCGGACCCGCACCACCGTGTCGATCGAGCTGACCCACACCTTGCCGTCGCCGATCCGGCCCGTCTGCGCGGTCTTCACGATGATGCCGACCACGTCGTCCGCGTCGTCGTCGCCCACCACGATCTCGAGGCGGATCTTCGGCACCAGCGCGATGTCGTACTCCGCGCCCCGGTAGACCTCGGTGTGCCCCTTCTGCCGGCCGTAGCCGCTGACCTCGCTGACGGTCATGCCGGTGACCCCGAACGTCTCGAGTGCCTCGCGGACGTCCTCCCACTTGTGCGGCTTGATCACCGCGGTCACGAGCTTCATGCGTTCACTCCTTCGGTGACGGTGCTCTTCGCCAGGACGGACGAGGTGGAGGTGGAGCCACCACCCCCGAGCCCGCCGTGCAGGTCGTACGCCGACTCGCCGTGCTGGTCGGCGTCGATGCCCTCGACCTCCGCCTCCTCGGCGACCCGCCAGCCGATCGTCAGCTTGATGGCGACGGCGATGATCGTCGTGGCCACGGCCGACCACGCGATCGCGATGACCGCCGCCATCACCTGGTCGCCCAGCGAGCCGAACCCGCCGCCGTAGAGGAGGCCGTCGATCCCGCCGGGCGCGTCGGACGACGAGACCAGGCCGATCAGGACCGTGCCGACGATGCCGCCGACGAGGTGCACGCCGACGACGTCGAGCGAGTCGTCCATGCCGAACCGGAACTTCAGCCCGACCGCCCAGGCGCACAGGGCGCCGGCGACCGCGCCGATCAGGATCGCGCCCGGGACCTCGACCGCGCCGCAGGACGGGGTGATCGCGACCAGGCCGGCGACGATGCCCGAGGCGGCCCCCAGCGAGGTCGCCTTGCCGTGCAGGATCCGCTCCATGAGCATCCAGGCGAGCATCGCGGCGCAGGTGGCGATCGTGGTGTTGAGGAAGGTCACGCCGGTCTCCGAGTAGAACTGCGCGATGTTCTCCTCGTCGGTCTCGCCGGCGAAGACGATCGAGCCGACGTTGAAGCCGTACCAGCCGAACCACAGCAGGCCGGCGCCGAGCATGGTGAGGGTGAGGTTGTGCGGTCGGATCGGCTCCTTGCCGAAGCCGATCCGCCTGCCGATCACCAGCGCCAGCACGAGGCCCGCCACGCCGGCGTTGATGTGGACGACGGTGCCTCCCGCGTAGTCCTGGGCTCCGAAGTGCTCGGAAATGAAGCCGCCGCCCCACACCATGTGACCGATCGGGAAGTACGACAGCGTCACCCACAGCGGCAGGAAGACGATCCACGACGACAGCTTCACGCGGTCGGCGATCGCACCGGAGATCAGGGCCGAGGTGATGGCGGCGAACGTCATCTGGAACATCACCGCGACGTAGCCGTCGGGGGTCACGCCGTCGAGGCCGAACAGGTCGAACGGGTTGGCGAAGAACCCGCCGACGTCGTCGGGGCCGAACGTCATGGACCAGCCCCACAGCACGTACACGATGCCGACCACGCCCATCGCGACGTACGACATCATCATCATGTTCAGCACCGACTTGGAGCGGCTCATGCCGCCGTAGAAGAGGGCCAGCGCCGGAACGGTCATCATCAGGACGAGGGCCGTCGCCACCAGCATGAAGGCGTAGTAGCCGTCCACAGAACCTCCAGGGATCACATCTCGGGAGGGCGGCGACGGCGTCGACCGCACTGTCGGCTCCGGGCTCCGCCCCATTGGCAGTCACCCTTCGGGCCCGAGGTTTCGACCCGCGCCGCTCCGTGTTGCGCGCAGGAAACGACTTCGGCGGCTCTGTTACGGCGATGTTTCGGCATCGGCGGCTCGCCGACGCCCCGGGCCACGGCGGAGCAACCACCCGTCCGTAGAATGCGCGGCATGCCTGAAGCGTCCCAGCGACCGCCGAGGATCCTCGTGATCGTCCCGGCGTGGAACGAGGAAGGCGCCGTCGGGGAGACGGTGGGCGCGCTCCGGGAGCTCCATCCCGGGATCGAGGTCCTCGTCGTCGACGACGGCTCGAGCGACCGGACCGGCGACGAGGCCGAGGGCGCCGGCGCGCTGGTCGCCCGCCTGCCGTACAACCTCGGGGTGGGCGGCGCGATGCGCGCCGGCTACCGCTACGCCATCCGGCACGGCTACGACGCCGGGGTGCAGGTCGACGCGGACGGCCAGCACGACCCTGCGTTCCTGACCAAGCTCGTGGACGGCCTGCAGGACTCCGACGTGGTCATCGGCGCACGGTTCGCCGGCGAGGGCGAGTACCGGGTAGGTCTGCTGCGCGGTATCGCGATGCGTCTGCTCGCCGGCACGCTGAGCCGACTCACCGGCCAGCGGCTCACCGACGTCACGAGCGGCTTCCGGGCGGCCAACCGGCGCGCGATGACCGTGTTCGCGGCGCACTACCCTGCGGAGTACCTCGGCGACACGGTCGAGTCGCTGGTCATCGCCCACCGCAGCGGCTGCCGGATCACGCAGGTGCCGGTCGTGATGCGGCCCCGCACGGTCGGGCAGCCGAGTCAGTCTCCGGTCCGGGCCGCCCTGTACCTGTGCCGCGCAGTCGTCGCGCTCTCGCTCGCCCTCGTGCGACCGTGGCCGACCAGCCTCGAACACTCTGCCCCGGAGCACGAATGACCGCCAACCACATCCTCGGGATCCTCGGCTCGCTGATCACGTTCGCAGCCCTGTTCGAGCTCATGCGGCGGCGCCGTCTGCGCGAGAAGTACGCCGTGCTGTGGGTGACCGTCTCGGTCGGTCTCGTCCTCATCGCCCTGGTGCCGGCTCTGCTGCCGGCCCTGGCGGACCTGGTCGGCGTCGAGGTGCCGACCAACCTGCTCTTCTTCGTGGCCAGCGTCGTGCTGATGCTGGTGAGCATGCAGCACAGCTACGAGCTCGGTCGCCTCGAGGAGGAGACCCGCACCCTCGCCGAGGAGGTCGCTCTGCTCCGACTCGACCTCGACGAGCGCGGCTCGCAGTCCCGGCCGCAGCCCGACTGATCCGCGCGCCGCTCTGGCTCAGCCGAGCAGCGCGTCGACGAAGGCGCCGGGATCGAAGGGCGCCAGGTCGTCGGCGCCCTCACCGAGCCCGACGAGCTTCACCGGTACGCCGAGCTCGCGCTGCACCTGCACCACGATGCCGCCCTTGGCGGAGCCGTCGAGCTTGGTCAGCACGATGCCGGTGACGTCGACGACCTCGCTGAACACCCGCGCCTGGATCAGGCCGTTCTGACCCGTGGTGGCGTCGAGCACGAGCAGCACCTCGGTCACCGGCGCCTGCTTCTCGATCACGCGCTTGACCTTGCCGAGCTCGTCCATCAGACCGGCCTTGTTCTGGAGGCGGCCGGCGGTGTCGACGATGACCGTGTCCGCGGCGGTGTCGACGCCCTCCTTGACGGCCTCGAACGCCACGCTCGCGGGGTCGGTGCCCTCGGCGCCGCGCACGACGTCGACGCCGACCCGCTCGCCCCAGGTGGCCAGCTGCTCGACCGCCGCGGCCCGGAACGTGTCGGCCGCGCCGAGCACGACGCTGCGGTCCTCGGCGACCAGGATCCGCGAGATCTTGCCGACCGTGGTGGTCTTGCCGGAGCCGTTGACACCGACGACGAGCACCACGCCGGGCCTGCCGTCGGCGCCGCTCACCTGCAGTCGGCGGTCCATCCCGGCGTCCACGAGCGCCAGGAGCTCCTCGCGGAGCACGACGCGGGCGTCCTCGGCCGCGCCCTCGACCCGCAGCCGGGTCCGCAGCCTCTCGACGAGCTCCTGGGTCGGCGCGACGCCCACGTCCGCGGTGAGCAGCGTGTCCTCGATCGACTCCCAGGTGTCCTCGTCGAGCCGGTCGCGCGACAGCAGCGCGAGCAGCCCGCGCCCCAGCCCGCTCTGCGACCCGGCGAGGCGCTGCCGCAATCGGACCAGCCGGGAGGCCGTGCCCTCAGGCCGCTCGAGCGCCGGTGCGGCAGGCTCGACGGGGGCCTCGGGGACCTCGACCTCGGCCGCCGTCTCGGCGGTCGGCGCGCTCGGAGGCGGGGCGACGTCGGCCGGCGGGGTCGGCGCCGGGGCCGACGGCGCGCGCCGGCCGCCGCGGACCAGCAGCCCGGCGACGAGCACGACCGCCAGGACGGCGATCGCGATGACGAGGTAGAGCCAGTCACCCATGGCTCAATCCAACCAGAGCCCGGGGCCGGCGCCCTCAGCGGTGCTGCTCGGACTCCTCGGGCTCGCGGTCGAGGGCGAAGACCGGCTGGTCGTCCTCCTCGATCAGGGGCGCCGCCTCCGCGGCCCTCGCCATCGCGTCTCCGAGCCAGGGCGCGGCCGGCATCTGCTCCCCACGGTGCGGGTAGGCGACGTACGCCGTCACCAGCCCGGCCACCACCAGGATCAGGACCATCACGACGACGACAGTGAGCACTCATACCTCCCGAGACAGGCGGACATCCGACGCGTACCCGCTCCCCCACCGTGTCACACCGGCGGTCGGCGACACGGTTCAGGCGCGCAGCAACGGCTCGACTGCGGCGCGGATCACGTCGGGCACGGGCGTCACCGGGCGAGCAGCATCGGTGTCGTCGACGTACACGTGGACGAACCTGCCCTCCGCCGCCGCCTCGTCCCCGTCGCCCTGGAAGAGGCCGATGCGGTAGACGACGCTGGAGCGCCCGAGCTTGTCGACCACGAGCCCGGTCTCGATCGGCGCCGGGAAGCCGAGCTCACGGAAGTAGCGGCAGCCCGTCTCCGCGACGATCCCGATCTGCGGCAGCCGGCGTACGTCGACCCCGGTCGCCTCGTAGAGGTGCGCGTTGACCGCCGTGTCGAACAGCTCGTAGTAGGTCGCGTTGTTGAGGTGGCCGTAGGCGTCGTCGTCGCGCCAGCGGGTCGTCACGGTGCGCCACGCGACGTAGTCGGACCGCGTCGGGCGAGTGCTCACGCCGATTCGGCCTCGCGCAGCCGCTGGCTGATCACCGCGGAGACGCCGTCGCCGCGCATGGTCACGCCGTAGAGCGCGTCGCCGACCTCCATGGTGCGCTTCTGGTGGGTGATGACGAGCAGCTGGGAGTTCTCGCGCAGCTCCTCGTAGATCTCCAGGAGGCGGCCGAGGTTGGTGTCGTCGAGCGCCGCCTCGACCTCGTCGAGGATGTAGAACGGCGACGGCCGCGCCTTGAACAGCGCGACCAGGAACGCCACGGCCACGAGCGAGCGCTCGCCGCCGGAGAGCAGCGAGAGGCGCTTGACCTTCTTGCCCGGGGGGCGAGCCTCGACCTCGACGCCGGTGTTGAGCATGTCGTCGGGCGTCGTGAGGACCAAGCGACCCTCGCCGCCGGGGAACAGCCTCGCGAAGGTGGCGTCGAAGGCCCTGCTGACGTCGGCGTACGCCTCGGTGAAGACCTGCTCGACGCGCTGGTCGACCTCGCGGACGATGTCGAGGAGGTCCTTGCGGGTCTTCTTGAGGTCCTCGAGCTGCTCGGTGAGGAACTTGTGCCGCTCCTCCATCGCCGAGAACTCCTCGAGCGCCAGCGGGTTGACCCGGCCCAGCTCGCGCAGCGCACGCTCGGCGGTGCGCAGCCGCTTCGCCTGCTCCTCGCGAACGTACGGCGTGGGCTCGGGTGTCTCCTCGCCGTCGGGGACCTCGCCGGCGAACGGCACCGGCTGACCGGGGCCGTAGTCGGCCACCAGCGCGTCGCCGTCGAGACCGAGCTCCTCGAGCGCGCGCTCCTCGAGCTGGTCGATGCGCATCCTCTGCTGGGAGCGGGCGAGCTCGTCGCGGTGCACGGAGCTGACCAGCTCGTCGTGCTCCTTGCCGAGGTCGCGCAGCGCGGCGCGCACCTCCCGCAGCTCCTGCTCCCGGCCGCTGCGCGACTGCTCGACCGCGGAGCGTGCCTCGGCAGCCCGGTGGATTGAGACCTCGAGGCGCTGGAGCACGTAGCCGACGGCGACGCCGACGGCCTCGGCGGCGCGGCCCTCGCGCAGAAGCCGCTCACGACGCTCGGCGGCTCGGGCCCGGGACTCGCGCTCCTTCTCGGCCGCACGCAGCAGGGAGTCGGCGCGGCCGTGCAGGGCGCGGGCTCGCTCCTCCGACGTGCGCAGCGCGAGTCGGCCGTCCGTCTCGTCCTGGCGGGCGGTGCGGGCGGCGTCGGCGAGCCGTTCGCGGGCCGAGGTGTCGGGCTCCTCCTCGGGGGCGTCCTCGGCGGTGGCGAGCCGCGTCTCGAGGTCGGTGAGACCCGACACCGCCTGCTCGCGCGCCTCCTCCGCCTTCGCGATCGCCTGGGCGAGCCGCTCGGCCTCGCCCCGAGCCGCGCGGGCCTGGGAGCCGAACTGGCCGAGCTCCTCCGCGACCGCGGCCAGCGTGGCGTCGGACTCGTGGAGCTTCGCGAGCGCCACGTCGACCCGCTTCTGGGCCTCCAGCCGCTCGCTCTCCATGCGGGACATCTCGAAGCCGAGCCGCTCGGAGGACGCGATCACCTCGGCGAGCTGCTGGGTGGCCTCGTCGACGGCGGCCTGGACCTCGATGAGGCTCGGCTGGCTGCCGGAGCCGCCGGACGCGAAGTGGGCGCCGATCAGGTCGCCCTCGCGCGTCACCGCGGTGACGTCGGGCAGTCCGGCGACCAGCGCCCGGGCGGTCGTGAGGTCGTCGACGACGGCCACCTTGAGGAGCAGCCGGCTCAGGGCGGGCCGGACCTCGGGGGGGCAGTCGACGACGTCGACGGCGTACTCGGCGCCCGCGGGGAGCGCGGGCCAGTCGCGCCCCTGGACGGGCGCGCCGCCGAGCAGCAGCCCGGCACGCCCCAGGTCGGCGCCCTTGAGGTGGTCGATCGCGCGGACGGCGGCGTCGGCGTCGGCCACGGCCACGGCGTCGGCCGCCGAGCCCAGCGCCTGGGCGACCGCGGTCTCGAAGCCGGCGCGCACGCTGAGCAGCGCGGCGACCGATCCCAGCAGCCCGGAGAGCTCGTCGGTCGCGGCGAGCAGCGCGCCGGCGCCGTCCTTGCGGTTGAGGCCGAGCTCGAGGGCGTCCTTGCGGGCGGCCAGCGCGCTGCGGTCGCGGTCGGCCTGCAGCGCCTCGTCGCGAGCCTTCGCGAGGCGCTCCTCGACGTCGTCGAGGGTTGCCGACGCGGCCTCGTGCTCGGCGTCGAGGCCCTCCTCGCCGGCGTCGAGGCCGGCGACCTTGGTCTCGAGCGCGGTGAAGTCGCGCTGTGCGCGCTCGGCGCGGGCGACGGCCTCCTCGCGGGCCAGCCTCAGGCGCCCGACCTCCTCGTCGGCGGCGGCGGCGCGCTGGCGAAGCGCGTTGACCTGGCCGTGCAGCCGGGCCAGCCCCTCACGACGGTCGGCGGCGGCGCGCTGGAGCGCGGCGACCTTGCGGTCCTCCTCGGCGGCGGCGTCCTCGGCCGCGCGACGCGCGGTCACCGCCTCCTCGAGCGCCACCCGGTGGGCGTCCACCTCGGCGGCGATCCGCTGCTCCTGCTCGCGGACCTGGCCCGCCTCGACCTCGAGCTGCTCGGGATCGCGACCGGAGCGCGCCTCCTCGACGTCGCGGGTGCCCGCGGCGTTGCGCACCCGCTCGGCGGCCAGCGACTGGGTGCCACGCAGCCGCTCCTTGAGTCCGGACAGGGCGAACCAGGTCTCCTGCGCCCGGGCCAGCGCCGGCAGGTCCTCGCGGAGCGCGGCCTCGAGGGCCGCCTCCCGCTCGCGTCCCCGGGCGACCTCACCCTCGACCTGCTCGCGGCGCGCGACCAGGATCGACTCGTCGGCCATCTCCTGCTGGAGCGAGCTGCGGGCGGTCGCGAGGTCGTCGGCGAGCAGGCGGGCGCGGGCGTCGCGCACGTCGGCCTGCACGGTCGCCGCGCGTCGGGCCACCTCGGCCTGGCGTCCCAGCGGCTTCAGCTGGCGGCGGATCTCGACCAGCAGGTCGTTGAGCCGCGTGAGGTTGCCCTCGGTGGCGTCGAGCTTGCGGAGCGCCTTCTCCTTGCGCTTGCGGTGCTTGAGGACGCCCGCAGCCTCCTCGATGAAGCCGCGCCGGTCCTCGGGTGTCGCGTGCAGGATCGTGTCGAGCTGGCCCTGGCCCACGATCACGTGCATCTCGCGGCCGATGCCGGAGTCGGAGAGCAGCTCCTGGACGTCGAGCAGTCGGCACGAGTTGCCGTTGATGGCGTACTCCGAGCCGCCGCTGCGGAACATCGTGCGGCTGATCGTCACCTCGGAGTACTCGATCGGCAGCGCACCGTCGGAGTTGTCGATCGTCAGCACGACCTCGGCGCGGCCGAGCGGCGGACGGCCCGACGTACCGGCGAAGATGACGTCCTCCATCTTGCCGCCTCGCAGGGACTTGGCGCCCTGCTCGCCCATCACCCAGGCGAGCGCGTCGACGACGTTCGACTTGCCGGAGCCGTTGGGACCCACGATGCAGGTGATGCCCGGCTCGAGCTGGAGCGTGGTCGAGGAGGCGAAGGACTTGAACCCCTTGAGGGTCAGGCTCTTCAGGTACAACGTGCGGCTCCCAGCTCATCAGTGCGGTTCGTCGGACTGAGGACGAAGGCAGCATCATCGCAGCCGGCCATGGGGGAAGCTCAGCGAGGCTCACGATACCCGGCGCCACCCCCGATCCACGGCATCCGCGCGCGTGCCGAGCCCACCGCCGCCCCGCCCGGGCCCGGCCGGCGGTGGCTCCGGCACCCTTTCCGCCACCCCAAAGGTGCCTCTCCCACCGCCGCCCCGCCGCGGCCCGGGCGGCGGTGGCTCCGGCACCCTTTCCGCCACCCGAACGGTGCCTCACCCACCGCCACCCCGCCCGGACCGCCGCCACCCACACCGAGACCCGCAGCGCGGGGTCAGGGTGCCGCCGGTGCCGGGTCCGCCTCGTCGGCGTGGGCGATGTGGGTGAGCTGGCGCCAGATCAGGACCACGAAGACGGCGGAGCCGACGAAGGCGAACCAGAACGGCGCGGTCACACCGGCGTGCTGCGCGATCACGCCCCCGATGCCCGAGCCGATCACCAGCCCGCCGAAGACGCCGACGAGGTTGACGCTGCCGACGCGACCCTGGAGCTCGGTCGGGACCGCCCGCTGGCGGATGGTGAGGGACGTGGTGCCCCAGATGAAGGCGTGGGCACCGAAGACGAAGAAGATGCACATCGCCACCCACGCGCTCGTGGTCAGCGCGAGCGAGAGCATCGTGAACGTCTCGAAGACCAGCCCGATGCGCATCAGGTTTCCCAGGCTGACGCGTCGGGTGATCCACCCGTAGGAGAGCGTGCCCACCAGCCCCCCGACCGCGGAGACCGTCGTCAGCAGGCCGAACCCGATCTCGCCCAGGCCGAGGCGCTCGGTCGCGTAGAGGACCAGGATCGACCAGGCGGCGCCGAAGGTGATGTTGAAGGCGAAGATCGTGAGCACCAGGGTGCGTACGGCGGGGTGGTGCAGCACCCAGCGGAACGCCTCGGCGATGTCCTGCCGGATGTGGGTCTCCGGCGTCTCCCGTCGGTGCGGAGGCAGCACCACCCGCGCGACCAGCAGCGCACCGAGCGCGACGACCACCCCCTGGGCCAGGAACGGCAGCGCGTGCCCGGCGGCGAAGAGCGCCGCCCCGATCGGCGGCCCGGCGAGCTGGTTGACGGTGATGAAGCCGGTCGTGAGGCGCGCGTTCGCGACGGCCAGGTCGTCGCGGTGCACCAGCATCGGCATCAGCGTCGACGCGGTGTTGTCGGCGAACACCTCCGCCGTCCCGAGCAGGAACATCGCCAGCAGCACCAGCCAGATCGACACCACGTCGGTGGCGATCGCCACGGTGAGCAGCACCAGCACGACCGCGCGGAGCAGGTCGACGGTGACGATGATCAGCCGACGGTCGAGCCGGTCGGCCAGCGCCCCGGCGTACAGCCCGAAGACCAGCGGCGGCAGCCACTGCAGAAGCGCCGCCATCGCCACGAGGGCCGGGTCGTCGGTCATCGACGCCACCAGGAGCGGACCGGCCGCGAGCGCGAGCCCGTCGCCGAGGTTGCTCACCCATGACGACGCGAGGAGCCAGCGGAACCCGGTGCCGAGGCGACGCGGGGCGACGATCTCGACGACGCGCCGGAGGGGGCTGCTCACAAGGGCGTGACGCTACCGTCGCGACCCGCCGGGCCGCGACCGGTTTGTGCCGCAGATCAGGCGGGCTGCATCTCCGACAGGGAGGCAGCTTCGTCGAGGAGGGCGGCGGCCTGCGCGCCCGCGAGCTTGTCGTTCTCCTCGCTGAGGCGCAGGACCAGCGCCTCGAGCTCGCCCACACGCGCGCGCAGCCGAGCGTTCTCGGCCGAGAGTGCGGGGGTTCGCAGGTCGCTGTTCATGTAGCCGATCAGCGCCTTGGCCATGAATGAGCCTTCCGGGGTGGTGAGAGCTGGGGTCGCGATGGCGACCGTCTTCAAGAGTCCCACCAGCACGCCTCCCGGTCAATCTCCGAGCGCGGGCCGGAGCTTGCGACGGCCCGGTCAGCGAGGAGGTTGAGGAGGCTCGGCTCGGTCCGGAGCCTGCGACGGACGGAGCGAGCCGTCTCGAAACGCGAGGGGCGAAGCCTGGGCGACCGGCCGGCGACGACCGCGGGGCGCGGGCTGGCACGCCGGGCAGAAGTACGACGAGCGGTTCATGAACGCGATCCGCCGCAGCGGGGTGCCGCAGCGCTCGCAGGGCTCGCCCTCGCGGCCGTAGGCGTGCAGGGAGCGGTCGAAGTAGCCGGACTCGCCGTTGACGTTCACGTAGAGCGCGTCGAACGACGTGCCTCCCTGCCCCAGCGCGGCGACCATCACCTCGCGGGCGTGGCCGAGCAGCTCGCGCACCTGGGCGGCGCCCAGCCGGTCCCCCGGCCGCTCGCCGTGGATCCGCGCCCGCCAGAGCGCCTCGTCGGCGTAGATGTTGCCGACGCCGGAGATCAGGCCCTGGTCGAGGAGCTGCCGCTTGATGCCGGAGGTGCGCTTGCGGACCCGGCGCACGAACAGGTCGTCGTCGAACTCGGGATCGAGGGGATCGCGGGCGATGTGCACGATCTCCGGCGGCAGCTCGGCGCCGCCGGCGGACACGCTCAGACCGCCGAACATCCGCTGGTCGACGAACCGCATCTCGAGGTCGGTGTCGAGGTGGAAGCGGACGCGCAGGTGCCGCTCGTCGGGGGTGGCCGGCGGCTGCACGAGCAGCTGGCCGCTCATGCCGAGGTGGCCGAGCAGCGCGTCGCCGCTGTCGAGCGGCAGCCAGAGGTACTTGCCGCGCCGGCGGGCGGCCTCGATGCGCCGACCCGCCAGGGCGGCGGCGAAGCCGGCCGGGCCCCGCAGGTCGCGGCGCACCGGTCGCGGGTGCAGGACGTCGACGCCGACGACGGTCGCGCCCACGACGTGGCGCTCGAGGCCGGCGCGGACGACCTCGACCTCGGGGAGCTCGGGCACCGGAGCCGATCAGCCCTGCTCGGCCGCGGCGTCCTTCGCGGCGTCGGTGGCCGGGTCGGCGACGTCGAGCTCGGTGGCGATCTCGCCGTACGCCGTCTCGGCGGCGGCCTGCTCGGCCTCCTTCTTCGAACGCCCCACGCCGTTGCCGTAGAGACGACCGCGGACCCGGACCTGGGCCGTGAAGGTCTTCATGTGGTCGGGGCCGTCGTCGGCGATGACGTACTCGGGCACGCCGAGCCCGTGCTCGGCCGACAGCTCCTGCAGCGAGGTCTTCCAGTCGAGGCCCGCGCCCATGGCGGAGGCCGCCTCGATGAGCGGGTCGAAGAGCCGGTGCACGACGGGCGCGGAGACCTCGAATCCGCCGCTGAGGTGCACGGCGCCGATGACGGCCTCCACGGTGTCGGAGAGGATCGACGCCTTCTCGCGGCCGCCGGTGGTCTCCTCGCCGCGGCCGAGCTTCACGTGCTCGCCGACGCCGATGCCCCGACCGACCTCGGCCAGCGCGCGGGCGTTGACGACCGCGGCACGCAACTTCGCCAGCCGCCCCTCGGAGAGGTCCGGGTGGGTGCGGTAGAGCGTCTCGGTGACGACGACTCCGAGCACGGAGTCACCGAGGAACTCGAGGCGCTCGTTGGTCGGGAGCCCGCCGTTCTCGTAGGCGTAGGAACGGTGGGTGAGCGCGCGCTCGAGCAGCTCGGGGTCCAGGACGGGGTCCCCGAGCGCTGCTCGCAGCGCGGCGTAGTTGGTCAGCGGACCGGGGCCGGTCAGAGGACCTGACGCCGGTCGGCGCGGGCACCGTACTGGCCGCACTCGCCGCACGCGCGGTGCGGGAGGTGCTTGGCACCGCAGGCGGGGTTCGCGCAGGTCACCAGGGACGGCGCCACGGCCTTCCAGGCCGAGCGACGGTGACGCGTGTTGCTGCGCGACATCTTCCGCTTCGGGACAGCCACAGTTCTCTCCTCTAACCAGGACCGGGATGCCCGGCCACTCTCGATCTCAGTCTTGGTCCTGCTGGTCCTGCTTCAGGGCGGCCAGTCCGGCCCACCGCGGGTCGATCGGCTCCTCGTGCGCGTGGTCTGGATCGTCCTTGAGCCGGGCCCCGCACTCGGGGCACAACCCGGGACAGTCGTCCGAGCACTTCGGCTGGAACGGCAGTGCGAGCACCACCGCGTCCCGCAGCAGGGGCTCGAGGTCGACCAGATCTCCCTCGAGCGTGCTGACCTCGTCGTCCTCCCCGGAGGGGTCGCGCTGGTCCTCGTAGACGAACAGCTCCTGGAAGTCGACCTCCATGTCGTCGGAGATCGGCTCCAGGCACCGCGCGCACTCACCGGCGAGCTCGACCGAGGCCGCGCCCGTCACCAGCACGCCCTCCATGACCGCTTCCAGCCGCAGGTCGAGCTCGACCTGGGAGCCTTCCGGGACACGGAGGACTTCGATGCCCAGATCTGCCGGTGCCGGAACCGTCCGCGTCACCTGTTGCTGGGACCCCGGGCGGCGGCCGAGCTCGCGGGTGTCGAGCACGAGCGGCGCTCTCGGGTCCAGGCTGCTCAGGGTTCTACTTCCGGATTCAGGCACGACAGATCAGCGAGAAGCGTACCGGTCGGGCGCTGGCCCGACCAACTTCACCCGGTTCCGGACGCTCGCTCGGCCTGGCGGAGCGTCAGCCGGGCGTGCACGGCCGGGGGCACGAGCGTGGAGACGTCGCCCCCGAGCGAGGCGACCTCCTTGACCAGGCTGGACGACACGTAGCCCCACGACGCGTTCGTGGGGACGAAGACGGTCTCGACGCCGGTGAGGTGCGAGTTCATCTGGGCCATCGGCAGCTCGTACTCGTAGTCGTTGCCGCCGCGCAGGCCCTTGACGATCGCCTGCGCGCCGATCTCGCGGCAGAAGTCGACGATCAGGCCGCTGAACCCCATCACGGTGACGTTCGGCAGGTCGACACACACCTCGCGCAGCATCTCCAGCCGCGCCTCGGGGTCGAAGAGGCGCGACTTCGACGGGTTGGCCCCGGTGGCGACGACGAGCTCGTCGAAGATCGCGGCGGCGCGCCGGATGATGTCGAGATGACCGTTGGTCACCGGGTCGAACGATCCGGGGCACACGGCGCGCGTCATGGCGTGGAGGCTACCGTCCCGGCCCGGACTCGGCGTACCAGAGCGTGGTCTCGCCGTAGCGCCTCATCCGGGTCTCGACGATGCCCGCGGGCCAGGTCGGCTCGGGGCTGCGGAACGAACGCTCGACGACCACCAGGGCGCCGGGCGTCAGCCAGCCGTGCTCGACGAGCGCCCCGAGGTCGCCGGCGAGCGCCTCCTCCCCCAGCGGGTAGGGCGGGTCGAGGAACGCGACGTCGTACGACGCGCTCGGCGGCTTGCGCAGGGTCGTCGCGACCGAGCCGACGAGGACGTGGGCCTTCGCGAAGCCGATCGTCCGGGCGTTGTCGCCGATCAGCGCGGCGGTGCGGCGGTCCTGCTCGACGAGCGTCACAGCTGCCGCGCCGCGCGACCAGCCCTCGAGGCCGACCGCGCCCGACCCGGCGTACAGGTCGAGGAAGCGGAGCCCGTGCAGCGAGCCGCACCACGACTCGATCGCGGAGAAGAGCGCCTCGCGCACCCGGTCGCTGGTCGGGCGCGTCGCCGCCCCGCGGGGCGTCTGGAGGCGCCGCCCGCCGGCCCGTCCCCCGATGATCCGCGTCATCGCTACGACTTCTCGAGGAAGTCGGCCTGGACGGATGCCTCGAGCCGCGCGACCGCCCCGGCGAGACCAGGGGCATGGCCGAGATCGGCGTCGGCGTCGAGCAGCGCGTTGGCGGCCTCTCGGGCCTGGACGATCGTCTTCTCGTCACGAAGCACCCGCAGGTTCTGCAACCCCGAGTGGTAGCCCGACTGCGACTTCCCGAGGACGTCGCCCTCGCGTCGCTGCTCGAGGTCGACCCGGCTGAGCTCGAAGCCGTCGGTGGTGGCCGCGACGGCCGCGAGCCGCTCGCGTGCGTCGCCGCCCGGCTCGGCGTGCGAGACCAGGAGGCAGAGGCCGGGGTGCCCGCCGCGGCCGACCCGGCCGCGCAGCTGGTGGAGCTGGGAGACGCCGAAGCGGTCGGCGTCGAGCAGCACCATCGCCGTGGCGTTGGCGACGTCGACGCCGACCTCGATCACGGTCGTCGAGACCAGCACGTCGATGTCTCCGGCCGCGAAGGCGCGCATCACCCGGTCCTTCTCCTCGGGCGGCAGCCTGCCGTGGAGCCTCTCCACCCGGAGTCCGGCCAGGGGCCCATCGGCCAGCTGCGCCGCGACCTCCTCGACGGCCGACAGGCCCCCGGCCGGTCGCTCGGGCGTGACGACGTTGCCGTCCTCGTCGACCTCTCCGAACTCGTACAGATCGTCGGTCTCGCCCTGCTCCTGCTCCTCGCCGGTGATCCGCGGACACACGACGTAGGCCTGGTGGCCCTTCTCGACCTCCTCGCGGACCCGCTCCCACACGCGACCGAGCCAGCCGGGGTGCTCGCCGAGGGGTACGACGTTGGTCTGGATGGGCGCACGCCCGGCCGGGAGCTCGGTGAGCGTCGAGGTCTCGAGGTCGCCGAAGACCGTCATCGCGACCGTGCGCGGGATCGGCGTCGCCGTCATCACGAGCACGTGCGGCGGCGCGCCGGCCTTGTCGGTGAGCGCGGCGCGCTGCTCGACGCCGAAGCGGTGCTGCTCGTCGACGACCACGAGACCGAGGTCCGCGAAGATCACCTTCTCCTCGAGCAGCGCGTGGGTGCCGATCACGATGCCTGCCTCGCCGGTCGCGATCCGCGACATCGGCTCGGTGCGCTGGGCCTTCGTCATCGACCCGGTCAACAGCTCGACGTTCGTCGCGTCGGCGGCCCCGCCGAGCATCCCGCCCGCGGCCAGGTCGCCGAGCATCGCGGTGATCGAGCGGTGGTGCTGCTGCGCGAGCACCTCGGTCGGCGCCAGCAGCGCGGCCTGGCCGCCGGAGTCGACGACCCGCAGCATCGCGCGCAGCGCGACCAGGGTCTTGCCGGAGCCGACCTCGCCCTGGAGCAGGCGGTTCATCGGATGGTCCTGCGCCAGGTCGGCCTCGATCTGCGCGCCGATCTCGCGCTGCCCCGCGGTCAGCTCGAAGGGCAGCCGGGTGTCGAACGCCGCCAGCAGGCCGCCCTGGTCGCCGGCGCGCGCCCGCGCGCCGAGCGCCCGGACCTCGCGACGCCTGCGGGCCAGCACGAGCTGGGTGACCAGCGCCTCCTCGAAGCGGAAGCGGCGCTGCGCCCGGGTGATCTCGGCGTAGTCGTCGGGAGCGTGGACGAGCTCGAGCGCTCGACGGGCCTCGAGCAGGTCGTACTGCTCCCGGATCTCGGCCGGCAGCACGTCGGGAACGTCGTCGACCACCGACAGCGCGAAGGCGATCGCCTTCTGGACGTCCCAGGAGTCGACACCCTTGGTGAGCGGATAGATGGGGTAGAAGGCACGCAGCGTCTCCAGCGAGAGCTCGGCGAGGTCCTCGCCACCGCTGCCGAAGAGCACCATCTGCGGGTTGGTGAGCTGCCAGTCGCCGCGGAAGCTCCCGACCTTGCCGAGGAAGATTCCCCGACGCCCCTCGGCGAGCCGGGAGACGTTCCAGTCCGCGATGCGGCCCGACTGGGCGAAGAACGACATCCGCAGGCTGGCGCCGTCGGCGTACACGATCGTGTCGACGCGGTACGCCGTGCGCCCGGTGCGCCGGTCGGTGTAGGTCCTCTTCTGCGGCTTCCCGAGGCGGCCGGAGATCGTCAGCATCTCCCCTTCGTGCAGCCGCTCCACCCGGCTGAGCTCGCCCGTCTTGAGGTAGCGCCGTGGGAAGTGGCGGAGCAGGTCGCCGACCGTGCGCAGCCCGAGCCGCTCGACGATGGCGTCGCGCTTCTTCTTCTGGTCACCGAGGACGGTGGCGACGGGCGAGTCGAGCGTGATCACGGACGTTCCTTCATTCGGCCCCTCATTCGGCCCCTCATTCGGCAGAGATCAGCAACGGGTAGCGCGGCTGCCCTCCGTCGTACACCACGACGTCGACAGCGGGGTGGTGCTCCTCGACGTACGCCGCGCAGCGGGTGGCCAGCGTGCCCTCGGCGTCGTCCTCGCCGGCGACGATCGTGACGAGCTCGCCGCCGCCGGCCAGCAGCCGGTCGACGACGTCCCTGGCGACCTCGAGCAGGTCGGGGCCGACGACGGCGAAGTCGCCGGCGACCACGCCGAGGACGTCACCGGGCTCGCAGGGTCCCGCCATCGTGATCGCCTGCCTCGCGGCGACGGTCACGGCGCCCTGGCGCGCGTGGCGGGCGGTCGCCGTCATCTCGAGCACGTCCTGGTCGAAGGCCCGGCCGGGCTCGTGGACGGCGATCGCGGCGAGCCCGGTGACCTGCGCGTGGGTCGGGATCACGGCGATGCGCAGCGCGCTGCCGAGGTCGGCCTCCGCGGTGCGGGCCGCGGTCTCGGCCGCCCGGACCGAGTCGGCGTCGTTGGGGAGGACGACGACCTCGGCCGCGCCGCACGTGGTGATCGCCTCGAGCAGGTCTCCGGTGGAGGGCCGCTGGCCTGGACCGCCGCGCACGACGACCGCGCCCGCGGCCTCGAAGAGCCGCGCCAGGCCGTCGCCCGCCGCGACCGCGATCACCCGGCGGCCGGTGCGCGTCGACGGGGTGCGAGCGCGGGCCGCCTCCACCTGCTCGGCGAAGTGGGTGACCCGGATCCGGTGCGGTCGGCCGGCACCGATGCCGGCCTCGATCGCGGCGCCCACGTCGTCGACGTGCACGTGGACGTTCCAGAGCCCGTCGCCGCCGACCACCACCAGCGAGTCGCCGAGCGGCGCGAGCGCCTCGCGCAGGGCGGGCACGGCCGCGTCGTCGGCGTCGAGCAGGTACATGACCTCGTACGACGGGCCCTCCGCGCTGAGGTCGCCCCCGGCCGGCCGGGTGGCCGGCACCGGGATGTGCCGCGTGCCGAGCGGGGAGGTGACCGGCACCGGGCGTCGCCCGGTCAGCACGGTCTCGGCCGCGTCGAGGATCACGCTGACCCCGCGCCCGCCCGCGTCGACGACCCCGGCCGCGGCCAGGGTCGGCAGCTGCTCAGGGGTCCGGGCGAGCGCCTCGCGGGCCGCCGCCGCGGCGACGGCGAACACGTCGCGCGCGCGGGTGCCGGGGCCCTCCGCGCTGGCGACGGCCGCGCCGGCAGCGGCGCGGATCACGCTGAGCATCGTGCCCTCGACCGGCGTACCCACCGCCGCGTAGCTCGCCTCGGCCGCCTCGTGCAGCGCCGCGGCCATGACCCGGGCGTTGCGCTCGTCGGGGCCCGCCTGCGAGATCCGGCGGGCGATCGCGCCGAGCATCTCGCTGAGGATCACCCCGGAGTTGCCCCGGGCGCCGAGCAGGGCGCCGCGGCTGAACGTCGCGAGAGCGGCGCCGACCTCGAGGTCGTGGTCCGCCTCGACCACGCCGCGGATGGCGTCCCGACCGGCGGAGACGGTGAGGTACATGTTCGTGCCGGTGTCGCCGTCGGGCACGGGGAACACGTTGAGCGCGTCGATCTCCTCGCGGGCGGCGGCGAGGGCGTCGGTGGCGAGGTCCACGAAGCGGAGCACGACCTCGACCGTGATGACACCGCCGCGCGGAGTTTCCATCGCCGTCCTCGATCGGGGAGACTGTCCGGGTGCCGCGTGCGGCGCTCCGGGAGATGAGTGCCACAGGCTAGTGGCCATCGCGCGATTTCCGCGTCCGCGGGGTGGTCGGATACGCTGGTGCGGTTGCCCGTTCGCGGGCCCCTCGCTCTGTCAGATCATCGATTCGTTTCAGGAGTACCTCGTGGCTGCCGTCTGCGACATCTGCGCCAAGAAGCCGGGCTTCGGCAACAACCGGCCGTGGTCGCGCAAGATCACGAAGCGTCGGTTCGACCCCAACATCCAGCGCGTGCGGGCGACCGTCAACGGCACCCCGAAGCGCCTGAACGTCTGCACCGGCTGCCTCAAGGCCGGCAAGGTCACCCGCTGACCTGACGTCGTCTCGTCGACGAGGCCCCGACCCTGTGGTCGGGGCCTCGTCGCGTCTGGGGCCGGATCGGTGCAGGGATACCCGGTCCACCGGGTATCCCTGCACTTCTCGCCTGCAACACCCGATAAGTGCAGGGAGTGCCCGAGAAGTCCGTCAGAAGTGTGACCAGCCCGTGGGCCCGTCGTACGCCGCGCCGTCGACCGTGACGCCGGCCCCCTCCCCGACCGCCCCGATGACGGCCCAGCCGTCGGGCACGGCGGCCACGTCGGCGTAGGTCGCGAGCAGCGCGTGGTCCTCCCCTCCGCCGAGGATGAACGACAGCGGCTCGGCCCCCAGCGCGGCGCCGACGGCGTGCAACGGCTCGGGTACCTCGAACGCCGCCGTGTGCACGTCGATCGCCACCTCCGACAGGTCGGCGATGTGGCCGGCGTCCGCCAGCAGGCCGTCGGAGACGTCGATCATCGCGGTCGCACCGGCCTCGGCGGCGATCCGGCCCGCGTCGTACGGCGGCTCGGGGCGACGGTAGGCGTCGACGAGCACGCGCGGCGAGCGGAACCCCCGCCCGAGCACGGCGAGGCCACCCGCCGACCAGCCCTGGCGGCCGTGGAGGGCGAGCACGTCGCCCGGACGGGCGCCCGAGCGCAGCACGGGCGCCTGGGTGCACCCACCGAGGACGGTCACCGCGATCACGATCTCGTGGGCGCTGGTGAGGTCGCCGCCCACGACGCTGGCGCCGACCAGCGCGCACTCGTCGGCGAAGCCACGGGCGAAGTCGAGGGCCCACCGGGCGGGCAGGTCGCCCGGCGCCGCCAGCCCGACGGTCAGCGACGTGGCGCGGCCGCCCATCGCGTTGATGTCGGACAGGTTCTGGGCGGCCGCCCGGTGGCCGACGTCCTCGGCGCTCGCCCAGTCGCGACGGAAGTGCCGACCCTCGACGACGAGGTCGGTCGAGACCACGACGTGGCCGTTGCGGATCCGCAGCACCGCGGCGTCGTCGCCCGGACCCACGAGGACCTGCTCCCCCTGCGGGAAGAGGTCCACCAGCGCCGAGATCAGCCCGAACTCCCCCGCATCGGCGAGCGTGGCGTCGGGCGGGAACGGAGCGGGGGCGGCCATGACCCCATCCCACCAGACGCCGGGGTCCACGGCGCGCGGCCACCTACCGACACGCGAGTACCGCACGGTAGGTTGGGGCGTCCCTGCCAGCAACAACCCGAGGGAGAGCTCGATGGTCGTCCAGGCGTACATCCTGATCCAGACCGACGTCGGCAAGGCCGCCGAGGTGGCGTCCGCCATCGCCCAGGTCAAGGGCGTGACCCTCGCCGAGGACGTCACCGGTCCCTACGACGTGATCGTGCGCGCCGAGGCCCGCAACGTCGACGAGCTGGGCAAGCTGGTGGTCTCGAAGGTGCAGAACCTCGACGGCATCACCCGCACGCTGACCTGCCCGGTCGTCCACATCTGAGTGCCCCACCTCGCGCGACTCCGGCGCCCCGTGTCGCTGACGACACGGGGCGCCGTCGCATGCGTGGCGGTCGCGCTGGTCGCCGGCTGCTCCGCGGGACCCGTCGAGATCGACGCCCCTGACCTCTCCTCGGCCGACGCCGCCACCTGCCGGAGCCTCGTCGACGACCTGCCCGAGACCCTCGCCGGACAGGAGCGACGCGAGACGAGCGGCGACACGGCGTACGGCGCCGCCTGGGGTGACCCCGCCATCGTCGTGACGTGCGGGGTCGCCGAGCCCGCCGACTTCACCGCGGGCGCGAGCTGTGTGCGCGTCGACGACGCCAGCTGGTTCGTGCCCGACGACGTGATGGCCGCCGCCGCGGACGGCGATCAGGACGTCGACGTGACCGCGACCGAGCTCAACCACCACCCGCGGGTCGAGCTCCGGCTGCCGTCCGACTACCGCCCCGACGGCTTCGGCAACGCCATCGGTGCGCTCGCCAAGGTGATCGCGCGCGACCTGGACGAGGTCGACGGGTGCTGAGCTGAGCCGGCCGGTCAGCGCAGGCCGGTGTCGCGCGCGAGCGCGAGCCGGATCAGCCGGTCCACCAGCGCCGGGTAGTCGACGCCGGACGCCGCCCACATCTGCGGGTACATCGAGGTCGGCGTGAAGCCGGGCATCGTGTTGATCTCGTTGACCACGACCCGGCCGTCCGCGAGCACGAAGAAGTCGACCCTCGCGAGCCCCTCGCAGCCGACCGCCGTGAACGCGCGCACCGAGAGCTCCCTGACCTGCTCGGTCACCTCGGCGGGGAGGTCGGCCGGGATGTCGATCTCGGTGTGCTCGCCGGGAAGGTACTTGGCGGCGAAGTCGTAGAACTCGTGGTCGCCGCCGACGCGCAGCTCGGCCGGGAGGCTGGTCTCGGGGGTCCCTTCGAGCGCCTGCAGCACCCCGCACTCGATCTCGCGGGCGTCGACGGCCGCCGCCTCCACGAGGATCTTCGGGTCGTAGCGGGCGGCCTCCTCGATCGCGGCGTCGAGCTCGGAGGCGTCGTGGACCTTGGAGATGCCGAAGCTCGAGCCGCCGCGCGCCGGCTTCACGAACTGGGGGAACCCCAGCCGCGCGGCCTGGTCGCGGCACCGCACGGCGTCGCGCTCCCACTCCCTCGCGGTCACCACCACCCAGGGCAGGACCGGCAGGCCGGCCGCCTGGAGCACCACCTTCATGTAGGCCTTGTCCATGCTGACGGCCGAGGCCAGGACGCCGGCGCCGACGTAGCGGACCCCGGCCATCTCGAGCATCCCCTGGATGGTGCCGTCCTCTCCCCAGGGCCCGTGCAGCAAGGGGAAGACGACGTCGACCTCGCCGAGCGTGCGCGGCGGGCTCGCCGGCTCGGTGACGACCAGCCCCGTCGACGCCGCCTCGGGCGCGAGCGCGATCGTGGCCCGGTCGCCGTCGACCGACGGGAGCCGGTCGGGTCCCTGGATCCGCAGCCGCTCCGGGTCGCCGGACTCCAGCACCCAGCGACCGTCGATCGCGATGCCGATCGGGACGACGTCGTACTGCTCGGGGTCGATCGCGGCGAGCACGCTGCCGGCGGTGACGCAGGAGATCGCGTGCTCGCTGGACCGGCCGCCGAACACGACGGCGACTCGGGGCTTGCGGGGTGCCCGACCCGATGCGGAGTTCATCGGCTCGACCCTATCCATCTAGCGTGCACCCCATGACCGACGCCCCGCCCACCCCAGAGCCGAGCCTGCGACCCGCCACCGTCGCCGTGACCACCGGCCGGCCGCCGCACGAGGCCGACCAGCCGCTGAACCAGCCGATCGTGATGGCGTCGACCTACGTCGCGGGCGGCGATCTCGAGTACGGCCGCTACGGCAACCCCACCTGGGCGGCCTTCGAGGAGGCGCTCGGGGCCTTGGAGGGCGGCCGGGCGCTGGCCTTCTCCACGGGTCTCGCGGCGGTGGCGACGGTGCTCGACCTGGTCGGCCAGGGTGCGACCGTCGTCGCGCCGCGGCATGCCTACAACGGCAGCGTGATGCAGCTCGCCGACCTCGAGGCGCGCGGCCGGATCAAGGCCAGGCTGGTCGACATCACCGACACCGACTCCGTCATGGCCGCGTGTGACGGTGCCGCCCTGGTGTGGCTGGAGTCGCCGACGAACCCGGCGCTCGAGGTCGCCGACATCCCGACGATCCGCGCGGCCGCGCACGACGCCGGCGCCTACGTCGTCGTCGACAACACCTTCGCCACGCCCGTGCTGCAGCGACCGCTCGAGGACGAGGTCGACATTGTGCTGCACTCCGCGACGAAGTACCTCGCGGGCCACAGCGACGCCCTGCTCGGCGCCGTCGTGACCCGGGACGACGAGCTCCACGGCGTGCTCAAGGGCAGGCGCGACCTGGTCGGCGCGACCCCGGGCACCCTGGAGGCGTGGTTGGCACTGCGGGGCCTGCGGACGCTCCACCTGCGCGTCGAGCGGGCCCAGGACAACGCGCGGGAGCTGGTCCGCAGGCTGCAGGCCCACCCGGCGATCGGCGAGGTCCGCTACCCGGGCTTCGGCGGCATCGTCGCGATCGTCCTCGCCCAGGGGGCGATGGCGGCCGACCTGCTGACCCACAAGACCGCGCTCTGGGTCAACGCCACCTCGCTCGGCGGCGTCGAGTCGACGTTCGAGCGGCGGCGTCGCTGGCGCAGCGAGGCCGCCACGATCCCCGACGGGCTCGTGCGAATGTCGGTCGGCATCGAGGACGTCGACGACCTGTGGGCCGACCTCGAGAAGGCGCTCGACGACCTGGTCTGACCCGCCCGAAACTTTCGGGCGGGTCGGCGCTCGGGCCGCGGGGTCAGTCGGTTTCGGCCTTGGTGTCGCGGGTGAGGAAGGCGTCCATGGTCTGCTGCGCGGTCATCCGGCCGGCGATGACCTCGTCGACGTACTGCGCGACCGGTGCGTCGACCCCGGTGCGCTCGGCGAGCGCCCGCAGGGACGAGCAGGACTTCGCGCCCTCGGCGACCTGACGCGTGGACGCGACGATCTCCTCGGTCGTCATGCCCTGCCCCAGCTTCTCCCCGAACGTGCGGTTGCGCGACAGCGGCGACGAGCACGTCGCGACCAGGTCGCCGAGGCCGGCGAGGCCCATCAGCGTCAGCGGGTTGGCGCCCAGGGCCATCGCCAGCCGTGCGGTCTCGGCGAGGCCGCGGGTGATGACGGAGGCAGTGGTGTTGTCGCCGAACCCCAGTCCCACGGCCATGCCGACCGAGAGCGCCACGACGTTCTTGTAGGCGCCGCCCAGCTCGCAGCCCAGCACGTCGACGCTCGTGTAGGGGCGGAACGCCGGCGAGTGCACGCGCGCCTGGATGCGCTTCGCGACCTCCTCGTCCGCGCACGCCACGACCGACGCGGCGGGCTCGCGGCGCGCGATCTCCTTGGCGAGGTTGGGTCCGCTGACGGCCGCGATCCGCTCCGGACCGGCGCCGGTGACCTCGGCGATCACCTGGCTCATCCGCTCGAGCGTGCCGAGCTCCACGCCCTTCATCAGCGACACGAGCACCGCCCCGGGCTCGACGTACGGCGCCCACTCGGTGAGGTTCGCGCGCAGGGACTGCGACGGCGTGGCGAGCACGACGACGTCGGCGCCGTGCAGCGCCTTCTCGACGTCGTGGGTCGCCTGGACGGCCGGCGGGAGCTCGACGCCCGGGAGGTACTCGCTGTTCTCGCGTTTGTCGTTGACCGTCGCGGCGACCTCCTCGCGGCGCGCCCACAGCGTGACGTCGTTGCCGGCGTCGGCCAGCACGATCGAGAAGGCCGTGCCCCAGGAGCCGGCGCCGAAGACGGCGACCTTGCCGTGCGAAGCGGTCACGACGGGTCCTCCCCGGGGATCTTGTTCTCGGGCTCGGGCTTGTTCGGGTTGCCGGTCTGGCGCACCCCCGCCCGCCTCATGTCGAAGCGCTCGATGGGAGCCGTCTCCCCCCGCACCTCCTCGACCAGCGCGGTGATCGCGGCCATGATCCGGTCGGTCGTCTGCTGGATCACCGCGACCGAGCGCGGCTGGGCGGCGAGGTCGGACAGGTCGACCGGCTCCCCCACGAGCATGGTGACCAGCTTGCGCGGGAACAGGTCGGGCATCTTCGCGTACGGCGCCAGCAGCTGCTGCGCCCCCCACTGCCCCACCGGGATCACCGGGCAGCCGGTCTCGAGCGCGATCCGCGCCGCGCCCGACTTGCCCGTCATCGGCCAGCCCTCCGGATCGCGGGTGATCGTGCCCTCGGGGTAGACCACGACGCACTTGCCGCCGCGCACGGCGGCGACCGCGGCGTCGAACGCGCCCGCGGCGTTCCTGCTGAGGCGCTCGACGGGGATCTGCCCGGCGGCGGTGAGGAACGACGCGAGTGCCTTGTTCCGGAACAGCCCGGACTTGGCGAGGTAGTGCGGCAGCCGGCCGTGGTCGTAGACCAGGTGCGCCGCCGTGAGCGGGTCGACGTGCGACACGTGGTTGAGCACGATGATGCAGCCGCCGGCCTCGGGGATCCGCTCCCCTCCGATCCACTCGTGGGTGGTCGTGGCGACCAGAGCGCTGCGGACGATGGGCACGGCGAGGTGCCATGCCCAGTTGCGTCTCTCCTGCATCTTGCGAACGACCACGTGCGCAGGCTACTCGGTCGGATGCCCGGTGCCCGTCTGCGCCGCGGACGCCGTGCCGCCGTCCTCCTGCGCACCTGACAGGATCGGGTCGATGCCCCCGTCCCAGCTCGTCGCGACGTACGCCGTCCTGGTCCCGGTCAAGCCGCCGGCCGTCGGCAAGTCGCGCCTCGCCGGACTCGACGGCGACGCCCGCCGTCGGCTCGCCGAGGCGTTCGCGCAGGACACCGTGCGGGCGTGCCTACGCGCCGAGCGCGTGGCCGAGGTGCTGGTCGTGACCGACGACGCCCACTTCTCGACGGTGCTCTCGGCGCTGGGTTGCGACGCGATCCCCGACGGGGTCTCCGGTGACCTCAACGGGTCGCTGCGCCAGGCCGCGGCCGAGGCACGCCGGCGCTGGGCCGGCCTGGTGCCAGTCGCGATCTGCGCCGACCTGCCCGCGCTCCGGCCGGACGATCTCGACGCCGTGCTCGACCGGATGGGGGCGACGGTCCGCGACCGGCCACGCTTCGTCCCCGACGCCGCTGCCGTCGGCACCACCATGTACGCCGCGGCGCACGATCTCTTCGATCCCCGGTTCGGTCACGAGTCCCGCGCCGCCCACCTCGAGTCCGGGGCGCTGGAGGTGACGGACGCGCCCGCGTCCGTGCGCCGCGACGTCGACGACGCCGACGACCTGGCCGACGCGACCGGCCTCGGGCTCGGACCGGCCACGTCGGTCGCGATGCTCACCACATGACGAACGGGCCGCCACCCCGAGGGGTGACGGCCCGTCCGGGGAGCCGTTGGCGTCAGGCCTTCTTGGCCGTCTTCTTGGCCGTCTTCTTGGCCGTGGTCTTCTTGGCCGGAGCCTTCTTGGCCGGAGCCTTCTTGGCGGGCGCCTTCTTCGCAGGTGCCTTCTTCGCCGTCGAGGTCTTCTTGGCCGGCGCCTTCTTGGCCGGAGCGGTCTTCTTGGCCGGTGCCTTCTTGGCCGGAGCCTTCTTCGCGGTCTTCTTGGCGGGGGTGGCCTTCTTCGCTGCCGACGCCTTCTTGGCCGGTGCCGCCTTCTTCGCGGTCGAGGACTTCTTGGCGGTCGACGCCTTCTTGGCCGGAGCCGCCTTCTTGGCGGGCGCGGCCTTCTTCGCCGCCGACGCCTTCTTGGCCGCGGCGGGCGCTGCGGCCAGCGTCAGCTTCGGCAGCTTCTTGGCTCCCGAGACGACGTTCTTGAGGTCGGCGCCGGCGGTGAACTTCGGCACCGCCGTCTTCTTCGCCTTGATGCGCGCACCCGTCTGCGGGTTGCGGACCCAGCGTGCCTCGCGGATCCGCTTCTCGAACGAGCCGAAGCCGGTGATCGCGACCTTCTCGCCCCTCGTGACCTCGCGCGTGATCGTGTCGAGCACGGACTCGAGGGCGTGGGCGGCGGCCTTCTTGTTCCCGTCGAAACGGGACGAGAGAGCCTCGATGAACTCTGACTTGTTCACTGTCTTCCCTTCCAATGAACGCTTGTGGTCGAGCCCATGCTCGACTTTCTTCAATGCACGCTAGGTAAACGGGGCGATACTCACAATCACCAGAGGGTGTTTTGCGACGTGTTTTTCGTCGGCGTCCTCCGCGCTTGCGATGGCGGACGAACGCCCGAAGCGCACTCAGATCCGCTCAGCGGCGGGCAATTTCCTCCGTTCGGGACCTGCGCGGCGGGCGCTGCCCAAATGAACCGATGCCGAGATTTCCCAACCAGGACAGGGAAATCTCGGCATCGGCCGGATCGTGGGTCTGCGGTCAACCCGCGTGGAGCGTGGCCGGCTTCCAGCTCGGGCGACTCGACTCGAAGGCGGCGATGTCGTCATCGTGGCTCAGGGTGATGCCGATGTCGTCGAGTCCCTCGAGCAACCGCCACCGCGTGTAGTCGTCGATGTCGAAGGAGTCCTCGATCGCGTCGTGCCCCTCGCCCGCGCGCACGGTGCGAGCCTCCAGGTCAACGGTGACCGTGGCACCCGGCTCCGCCTCGAGGTGCTCCCACAGTCGCAGCACGACCTTGTCGTCGACGCGCGCCGTGAGGAGCCCGGCCTTGCCGGAGTTGCCCCGGAAGATGTCGCCGAAGCGCGGCGAGATCACGACCCTGAACCCGTAGTTCTGCAGCGCCCAGACGGCGTGCTCGCGCGACGACCCGGTGCCGAAGTTGGGGCCGGCCACGAGCACCGTGCCCGCGTCGTACGCCGGCCGGTTCAGCACGAACGACGGATCGTTGCGCCACGCGGCGAAGAGCCCGTCCTCGAAGCCGGTCCGCGTGACGCGCTTGAGGTACTCGGCCGGAATGATCTGGTCGGTGTCGACGTCGCTGCGGCGCAGCGGCACCCCGACGCCGGTGTGGGTCGTGAACTTCTCCATGACGCTCTCCCTCTCGTCGGATCGGATCAGCGGGCCGCGACGGGCCGCAGGTCGGCGGGCGAGGACAGCGTGCCGCGCACGGCCGTCGCGGCAGCGACCGGCACCGACACCAGGTGGGTGCGTCCGCCCTTGCCCTGCCGGCCCTCGAAGTTGCGGTTGGACGTCGAGGCGCTGCGCTCGCCGGGCGACAGCGTGTCGGGGTTCATGCCCAGGCACATCGAGCAGCCGGCACCGCGCCACTCGGCCCCTGCCTCCTTGAAGACCAGGTCGAGGCCCTCGGCCTCGGCCTCGAGACGCACGCGCGCGGATCCCGGTACGACGAGCATCCGGGTGCCGTCGGCGACCTTGTGGCCCTTGATGACCTCGGCCGCCAGGCGCAGGTCCTCGAGGCGGCCGTTGGTGCACGAGCCCACGAACACGGTGTCGACGTGGACGTCGCGCAGGGGCGTGCCGGCGTCGAGGGCCATGTAGCGAAGGGCGTTCTCGGCCGCGACCCGGTCGATCTCCTCGTCGAAGTCGCCAGGCGCCGGGATCGTGCCGCCGAGGGGTGCGCCCTGACCCGGGTTGGTGCCCCAGGTGACCCACGGCGTGACGTCGGCCGCGTCGATCGCGATCTCCTTGTCGAACACGGCATCGTCGTCGGTGGCCAGGCTCCTCCAGTGCTCGAGCGCGGCGTCCCACTCGGCTCCCTTCGGGGCCTCCGGGCGATCCTCGAGGTAGGCGAACGTCGTCTCGTCCGGCGCGATCATGCCGGCCTTCGCGCCCCACTCGATGCTCATGTTGCAGACGGTCATCCGCCCCTCCATCGAGAGTGCGCGGATCGCGTCGCCGCGGTACTCGACGATGTAGCCCTGGCCGCCGCCGGTGCCGGTCTGCGTGATCAGGTAGAGGATCAGGTCCTTCGCGGTGACGCCCTCGGGCAGGTCGCCGTCGACGGTGACCGACATCGTCCTGGGGCGGGCCTGCGGCAGCGTCTGCGTCGCGAGCACGTGCTCGACCTCCGAGGTCCCGATGCCGAAGGCGATCGCGCCGAAGGCTCCGTGGGTCGCCGTGTGGGAGTCGCCGCAGACGATCGTCATGCCGGGCTGGGTGAGGCCCAGCTGCGGTCCGACGACGTGCACGATGCCCTGCTCGACGTCGCCCAGCGGGTGCAGGCGGACGCCGAACTCCTCGCAGTTGGTGCGCAGCGTCTCGACCTGGGTGCGCGAGACCGGGTCGGCGATGGGCTTGTCCCAGTCGACGGTCGGGACGTTGTGGTCCTCGGTCGCGAGGGTGAGGTCGGGGCGGCGTACGGGGCGCCCGGCGAGCCGGAGGCCGTCGAAGGCCTGGGGCGAGGTCACCTCGTGGATGAGGTGGAGGTCGATGAAGAGGAGATCCGGCTCCCCGTCGACCGAGCGGACGACATGCTCGTCCCACACCTTCTCCGCCAGGGTCTTGCCCATGACTTCGCTCCCCTTCGTCTCGGCTCGCCGTCGACACCGCTGTCGACGCCCACGGATTTCCCGTGTCCGCGCACCCTACCGCTTGCATCCCATGATCTGAGACGGCAGTATTGCCATATGGACAACTCCAGTGGCGTCGGCGTCCTCGACAAGGCCGCCCTCGTGCTCACCGCACTCGAGTCCGGGCCGGCGACGCTCGCCGGCCTCGTCGCCGGCACCGGCCTGGCCCGGCCGACCGCGCACCGGCTGGCGGTCGCCCTGGAGCACCATCGACTCGTCGCGCGCGACATGCAGGGCCGGTTCGTGCTCGGCCCCCGGCTCGCCGAGCTGTCGGCGGCCGCGGGCGAGGACCGGCTGCTCGCCACTGCGGGGCCGGTGCTCGCGCGGCTGCGCGACATCACCGGAGAGTCCGCCCAACTGTGGCGCCGCCAGGGCGACCACCGAGTCTGCGTCGCTGCCGCCGAACGGCCCAGCGGCCTGCGCGACACGATCCCGGTCGGTTCGCAGCTGACGATGCGTGCCGGCTCCGCCGCCCAGGTCCTGCTCGCGTGGGAGGACCCCGAGCGGATGCACCGGGGGCTGCAGAACTCCGCGTTCTCGGCGGCCGCGCTCTCCGGCGTACGCCGCCGCGGCTGGGCGCAGTCGGTCGGCGAGCGCGAGCAGGGGGTCGCGTCGGTCTCCGCACCCGTGCGCTCCCCCGGCGGCAAGATCATCGCCGCCGTCTCGGTGTCCGGGCCGTTCGAGCGGCTCTCCCGACAGCCGGGCCGGATGCACGCCCCCGCCGTCATCGCCGCCGCCGAGCGACTCTCGGAGTCCCTGCGTCGCGCGGCGGCCGAGTGATCGTTGGGCACTCGTGCCCCTCGACACCCTCTGGTACGCCGCGTACGGCTCCAACCTGGACGCCGAGCGCTTCCGCTGCTACCTCCTCGGCGGCTGCCCACCGGGCGCCGCACGCACCTATCCGGGCGCGCGGGAGCCGACGGACGCCCTCGACGACCGACCGTTCCGGATGCCCGGACAGGTGCGCTTCGCCTGGCGGTCGCCGACGTGGGGCGGCGGGGTCGCGTTCCACGACCCCGATGCCGACGCCGAGACGCTCGCTCGTGCGTACCTCGTGACGGCCGACCAGTTCGCCGACGTGCTCGAGCAGGAGATGGGGCGCGAGCCCGGAGTCGACCACGACCTCGACGAGGTGCTCTTCGGTGGTCGCCACGCCGTCGGCCCCGGTCACTACGAGACCGTGCACCTCGCCGGCGAGCTCGACGGCCGGCCGGTGCTGACCTTCAGCACCTCCGACGTCGAGCCGCTGGGGCTGCGCGCCCCGGCGCCGGCCTACGTCGCCACCATGGCCCGCGGCCTGCGACACACGCACGACCTCGACGACGGTGCGCTCGCCGACTACCTGCTCGAGTGCCCCGGCGCGACGCCGGCCTGGAGCCGCGACGAGCTGCTGGAGCTGCTGGCGGCCTGAGACTCGGACCCGCTTGCCCCCGGACGAACCGGCGGTGGGAGAGGCACCGTTTCTGCGCCTCGGAACCGAGCCGGAGCCACCGCCGCCTTGGCCAGCCGAGCGGATCGTTTCGCGATCCGCTCAGAACAACGCATCCTGCTCGAGCTCGAGGAGCAGCTGCTTGCGGTCGAGGCCGCCGGCGTATCCGGTGAGCGTGCCGTTGGCGCCGATGACGCGGTGGCACGGGATCACGATCGGGATCGGGTTGCGGCCGTTGGCCAGGCCGACCGCCCGCGACGCCGCGTTGGTCATGCCGAGGCGGTGCGCGATCTCGCCGTACGACGCGGTCTCGCCCCAGCCGACGCCGAGGAGCTGCGCCCACACCCGCTGCTGGAAGTCGCTGCCCTGCGGCGCGAGCGGGAGGTCGAACTCCTTGAGGTCGCGGTCGAAGTAGGCCCGGAGCTGGCGGGCGGCCTCGACGAGCAGTGGGTGGTCGTCCTCCTGGTCGCCGCGCGGCCGACCGTCGGCGTCGCGGAAGGGCGAGAACTCGATCGCGGTGATCGCGCCGCCCTGCTCGACGAGCCGCAGCGGTCCGATCGGGGACTCCATCACGGTCCACATGTCAGTGCTCCTTCGGGGTGGTGAGTGTCTGCCAGAGGTAGAGCTGGGCGTAGGAGCGCCAGGGGCTCCACGCCTCGGCGAGCGCGGCGGCCTCGGCCGGGTTCCGGCCCAGGCCGCGCAGTGCGTCGCGGATGCCGATGTCGGTCGGCAGGAACACGTCGGGATGGCCGAGCGCGCGCAGCGCGACGTAGTCGGCCGTCCACGGTCCGATGCCGGGGATCGCCAGCAGTGCCTGGCGAACGTGGTCGCGATCGGGTCCCCGGTCGAGGGCGATCGACTCGTCGGCGAGCGCCGCGCACAGCGCGATCAACGCACGGCCGCGGGAGCGCGGCATCGCCAGGTCCTCGGCGTCGAGCGCGGCGAGCGTCGCGGCGTCGGGGAAGAGGTGCGTGAGCCCGTCGACCGGCCGGGCGAGCGGCCGGCCGTGCTCGGCGACCAGCCGGGCGGCGACCGTGCGCGCCCCGGCGACGCTCACCTGCTGGCCGAGGACGGCGCGCACCGCGATCTCGTGGCCGTCGACGTGCCCGGGCACGCGCAGCCCGGGCCAGGTCCGCACCAGCGGCCCGACGAGCGGATCGCCGGCGAACGCGTCCGCGACCGCCACCGGATCGCAGTCGGCATCGAGCAGCCGACGCACGCGCTCGGTCGCGGCGCTCATGTCGCGCAGGTCCTCCAGCGTGAACGTCGCCGTCACGAACGCCGTGCGGTTGGGCTCCGGCTCGTCGGGGATCTCCATGCGCACGGTGCCGGAGCCGTGCGGCAGCGACAGCGTCCTGGCGTACCAACCCTCCCCCGCCGCCTCGACTCCCGGCACCGCGCGGATCGCGAGGAACCGGAGCAGCGCGCTGCCGGCGTACGGCGTGCGCACCGCGAGCCGCATCGTGACCGTGCCGGTCGCGGGTCGGCCGCCGCGTCGGCCGCGGAGGTCGGTCGGCGAGGACGCGTAGACCTCGCGGATCGTCTCGTTGAACTGGCGGACGCTGGAGAACCCGGCGGCGAACGCGATGTCGGCGTAGGTCAGGTCGGTGGTCTCGATCAGCACGCGCGCGGTCTGCGCGCGGCGGGCCCGCGCGAGCGCCAGAGGACCGGCGCCGAGCTCGGCGGAGAGGATCCGGCCGAGGTGCCGCGCGGTGTAGCCGACCCGGTCGGCGAGGCCGTCGACGCCCTCGCGGTCGACCACCCCATCGGCGATGAGCCGCATCGCCCGCCCCGCGGCGGTGGCCGCGACGTCCCAGTCGGGGCTGCCGGGGGTGGCGTCGGGAAGGCATCGCTTGCAGGCGCGGTAGCCCGCCGCCTGCGCCGAGGCGGCGCTCGGGTGGAACGAGACGTGGTGGAACGCCGGCGTGCGGGCCGGGCACGATGGTCGGCAGTAGATGCCCGTCGTGCGGACGGCGGTGTAGAAGACGCCGTCGAAGCGGCGGTCCCGCGACTTCACCGCCCGGTAGCAGGACTCGGGATCGAGCCGCATCTCGGGAGTCGGGTTCATGCCTCATATCCTCCCCGACGCGGCCGGTGGTTACTGGCGGAAATCGGACACCGCCGTCACGCCTCGGAACCATACCCGTGGCGGGCAGGGCGTAGGCTCCGCGCACAGCGTGGATCTCGGGACTGGGAGGGAGGATCCGCCGTGGCCAAGGCGACCCGTCGGCAGCGACGCACGGTGCTGGTCGTCATCGTCGTCGCCGAGCTGGTGATCGCCCTGCTCACCGGTGCCGGAGTCGTCTTCGCCTACAACCACGTCGACCGGAAGATCGACGTCGGGGGCTCGATCGAGCACCGGAGCGTGCGCCAGGAGCCGAAGCTGCCGACGGGCGCGTTCAACATGCTCGTCCTCGGCACGGACACCCGCGACTGCGACGGCTGCGGGATCGACACCGAGGGCGGACTCGGCGGCTCGGACATGACGATCCTGCTGCACGTGGCCGACGGGCGGCGCACGGCGTACGGCATCTCGATCCCGCGCGACACGCTCGTCGACCGGCCCGAGTGCCGCGTCGACGGTCGCACGATCCCGGCCGCGGCCGACCGGATGTGGAACGAGGCGTTCGCCCTCGGCGGCGCGCCGTGCGCGGCCCTCCAGGTCGAGGCCGTCACCGGCGTCTACGTCGACGACTACATGGTCATCGACTTCGGCGGCTTCAAGGACATGGTCGACGCCGTCGGCGGCGTCGAGGTCTGCATCCCGGCCGACATCGACGACACCGAGCACAACATCCATCTCGAGGCCGGCACCCGGAAGCTCTACGGCGAGGACTCGCTCGCGTACGTGCGCCAGCGGACGTCCACCCCCAACGCCGACCTGGGCCGAATGAAGCGCCAGCAGGCCTTCATCGCCTCGATGCTCAACCGGGTGATGTCCGCCGACACGCTGACCCGGCCCGACAAGCTGTTCCGGTTCGCCAGCGCCCTGGCCGGCTCGATCCAGACGAACCCCGAGATCGCCAGTGTCGGCGAGCTCGTCGACCTGGCGTCGTCGCTGCGCAAGGCCGACCTCGACAAGATCCGGTTCGTCACGGCGCCCACGGCCGACTTCCCGATCGACAGTCCGAACTGGGGCCGCCTGCAGCTCCTCCCCGAGGCCGACCAGCTGTGGCAGAAGGTCGTGGACGATGAGCCGCTCGGCTCGCTCGGTCGCGGCGCGATCAGCGGACGCAACCCGAGCGGGTCGAAGGAGAACGCCGCCGCCAACGGCCTGTGCGCCGCCGGCTGAGACCGCGCGGGAGAATGCCGGGGTGACTACCACCATACTGCGCGGCGGACGCGTCGCGGACCCGGCCGCCGGCACCGAGGCCGTGGCCGACGTCGTGATCAGGGACGGATCCGTCCTCGCGGTGTCGCGTGAGCCGGTCCCGGCCACGGACGCGACCGTCGTCGACGTGAGCGGCCTCGTGGTCGGCCCGGGGTTCGTCGACCTCCACAGTCACGTCCACTCGATCGCGGGGCAGCGCCTCCAGGCGTTCGACGGCGTGACGACCAACCTCGACCTCGAGGCCGGCCTGATGCCGCTCGAGCGGGCGTACGCCGAGGCGGCCGCCGCGGGAAGGGTGCTCAACTACGGCTTCTCCGCGTCGTGGACCGACGCGCGGGGGCAGGTGCTCGCGGGTCTCGGGCCGACCGCGCGGTTCGACGCCTCGGCGGGCCTGCTCGGCAACCTCGACTGGCAGCGCACGTCCTCGCCCGCCGAGCTGACCGCCTGGCTGGGCCTGCTGGAGCGCGAGCTCGCCGACGGGGCGCTCGGCATCGGCGTCCTCATGGGCTACGCGCCGCGCTCGGACCCGGCCGAGTACCTGGCCGTCGCCCGGCTCGCGGCGACCGCGGGCGCACCGACCTTCACGCACGTCCGCGAGCTCGTCGAAGCCGACCCCACCACACCGGTCGACGGCTCGAGCGAGGTCGCCGTCGCCGCCGCGGAGACCGGCGCCGCCATGCATCACTGCCACGTCAACAGCACCTCGCGCCGCCACGTCGACCGGGTGCTCCGCACCCTCGAGCAGGCGCGCAGCGCCGGGTCGCGGGTCACGGTCGAGGCCTACCCCTACTCCATGGGCAGCACGAGCGTGGGCGCCTTCTTCCTCGCCCCCGAGCGGCTGCCGGCCTGGGGGCTGACGCCGTCCAGCGTCGTGATGCTCGGCACCGGCGAGCGCGTCGCCGACGTACGCCGGCTGGCCGAGCTCCGCGAGCTCGACCCGGGCGCGACGTGCGTCATCGAGTTCCTCGACGAGCGCGACGAGGCCGACCGCGCGCTGCTGCGCCGCGCGCTGGCCTTCCCGGACGCGATCGTCGCGAGCGACGCCATGCCGCTGGAGTGGCCCGACCACCGCCACGACACCCGCGAGTGGCCGCTGCCGCCGGGCGCGTCGACCCATCCGCGGACCGCGGGCACGTTCGCGCGCAGCCTCCGGCTGATGGTGGTCGAGCACGGCGTCTGGACCTGGCCGGAGGCCTTCCGCCGCTGCTCCTACCTGCCCGCGCGCGTGCTCGACGAGGTCGCGCCGTCGATGCGTACGAAGGGCCTGCTCTCACCGGGCGCGGACGCCGACCTGGTCGTCCTCGACCCGGAGACGCTCACCGACCATGCGACCGTCACCGACCCGGTCCGCCCCTCCGGCGGCGTCCGGCACCTGGTCGTCGGCGGCACCTTCGTGATCCGCGACGGGGTGCTCGACGCCGACGCCTATCCGGGTCGCCCGGTGCGGGGCGTGCCCGCCTGACCGACCTGGCTCACCGCAGCGTGAGGCGCACGTGCCTGTTGACGTCCTTGTAGAGCAGGTAGCGGAAGGGACCGGGCCCGCCGGCGTAGCAGGCCTGCGGGCAGAAGGCGCGCAGCCACATGAAGTCTCCGGCCTCGACCTCGACCCAGTCCCGGTTGAGCAGGTAGACCGCCTTGCCCTCGAGCACATAGAGGCCGTGCTCCATGACGTGCGTCTCGGGGAACGGGATCGAGCCGCCGGGCTCGAAGCTCACGACGTTGACGTGCATGTCGTGACGCAGGTCCGCGACGTCGACGAACCGTGTCGTCGACCAGGCGCCGTGGGTCCCGGGCATGTCGACCGGCGCGACGTCCTGCTCCCGCGTCACGAACGACTCGGGGACCTCGAGTCCGTCGGCTCGCTCGTAGGCCTTGCGGATCCAGTGGAAGCAGAGCACGTCAGGCCCCTGGTTGCGGAGGGCCCAGGCGGCCCCGGCGGCCAGGTAGGCGTAGCTGCCGGGACCGAGCGGGTGCTCGGCGCCCTCGATGTCGAGCGCGCCGGTGCCGGCGACGACGAAGAGGACCGCCTCCGCGTCCGGGTCCGTCGCGGGGTCGTGTGACCCCCCGCCGCCCGGCGCGACCTCGACGACGTACTGGCTGAAGGTCTCGGCGAAGCCCGACAGCGGTCGGGCGAGCACCCACAGGCGCGTCCCGTCCCAGCCGGGGAGGTAGGACGTGGTGATGTCGCTGAGCGTGCGGCCGGGGATGACGGCGTACGCCTCCGTGAACGTGGCCCGGTCGGTGGTCAGCGCCGTCTGCGGGGGAAGCCCGCCGCGGGGGACGTGGTAGGTCATGACGTGCCTCTCCTCAGCAGCTGTCCACGCGGCGACTCGCCGACGGGCTCGCCTCGCAGCCAGGTCTCGCGGACCACGCCCGCCAGTCGGCGCCCGGCGTACGCCGAGACCGGGTTGCGGTGATGCAGCCTCGCGGGCTCGACCGTGAACTCCTCGGCGGGTGCGAACCGCACCAGGTCGGCGTCGGCGCCGACCGCGATCCGACCCTTCCGCCGCAGCCCGACGCGGTCGGCGGGTGCCGTGGCCATCCACCGGACGACGTCGGACAGTGGCAGCCCTCGTGCCCGCGCCTCGGTCCACACGACGGGCAGTCCCAGCTGGATCGAGGCGATGCCGCCCCACGCGTGGGCGAAGTCGCCGTCGCCTCGACGCTTCAGGTCGGGCGTGCAGGGCGAGTGGTCGGAGACGACGAGGTCGATCTCGCGCGCGGCCAGGGCGGTCCAGAGGGCTTCCCGGTTGGCGGCCTCGCGGATGGGCGGACAGCACTTGAGCTCGGTCGCGCCGTCCTCGATGTCCTCGGCGTCGAAGGTCAGGTAGTGCGGGCAGGTCTCGACGCTCACGTCCACGCCCGCCGCCCGCGCCTCCCGCAGCACGGGCAGTGCCTCCGCGGCGCTGAGGTGCACGATGTGAGCGCGTCCACCGGTGGCCTCGGCCCGAGCGACGACCTGCGCAATCGCGGACCGCTCGGCGGCCTGCGGCCGGGAGGCGAGGAACCCGGCGTACCGCCGGCCGTCGAGGGCCGCGGGCTGCAGCTCGCCGGCGTCCTCGGCGTGCACGACCAGCAACGCTCCGAGCCTGGCCGTCTCGCGCATCGCGCGACCGAACTCGTCGGGGTCGAGGTGGCCGAACTCGTCGACGCCGGAGTCGAGCAGGAAGCACTTGAAGCCGAGGACCCCGGCGTCGTGCAGCTGCGCCAGGTCGGGGAGGTTGCCCGGGACCGCGCCGCCCCAGAACCCGACGTCGACGGCGACCTGACCCTGCGCCGCACGCTGCTTCGCGCGGAGGTGGTCGAGCGTCGTCGTCGGCGGGACCGAGTTCAGCGGCATGTCGACGATCGTCGTCACCCCGCCCGCCGCCGCCGCGCGCGTCGCGGACGCGAATCCCTCCCACGCGGTCCGTCCCGGCTCGTTGACGTGGACGTGGGTGTCGACGAGGCCCGGCAGGAGCACCTCGTCGTCCGCCAGGTCGACCGTGCGCCCGGCGGCGGGCGGCGCGTCGTACGCCGTGATGCTGACGATCCGCCCGGCGGCGACGCCGACGGCGGCGCCGACCTCGGCGTCGCCGATGATCGCGCGCCGGGCGCGCACCACCAGCTCCGGCCTCACAGGGCCGCCTCGAGCCGCAGCAGCGCGATCTGTCGGAGGTTGTCGACCGTCTCCGCGCGCTCGGCCGCGTCGCCGTTCCCGAGGCGACGGTCGAGCTCGGCCAGGATCTCCTCGCCGCTCCGGCCGGCAGCCCGGATCAGGAAGACCCTGTCGAACCGCGCCTCGTACGCCGCGTTGCCGTCCCGCAGCCGCGCCGCCGTGTCTCGGCTCGCCGGATCGACTCCCGCCTGCTCGCGCCGCGACTGCGCGCCGCCGCGCTCGCCGATCCGGGGGTGTGCCGACAGCGCCTGATCGAGCTCGTCGTCGCTGAGCTCGGCGGCGGCGCGGTCCGCAGCGTCGAGCAGTGCCTCCCGGCTCGGGTAGGGCTGTCCCGCCAGCACGTCGTCCGCCCATCGGGGGACGGACAGACACCCGAGCAGCGTCTCCCGACCGACCTCGACCGCCGGCATCAGCAGAACCCCGGGACGGCGAGCCAGGCATCACCTGCGGGCGGCGCACCGTCCCGGGTCACCTCGGCCTCGATCAGTCCGTAGGGACGGTCCGTCGCGACGAAGACCTCGCCGTCGTTCGTCAGCCCGTCGACCCGGAACCCGCTGAAGTCCACGAGGTGATGGTGCCGGTTCGGCGCGGAGAGCCGGACCTCGGCGAGCTCGGGCTGGGCCTCGAGCAGCGCGTCGCCCATCGCGAAGAGCGTCTCCTGCAGCGCCCGGGAGTAGGTGCCGGCGAAGGCGCCCAGCAGCGTCGCCACTGCGGCGTCGTACGACGCGTTCCAGTCGACGTCGGTGCGGCTGTCGGCGCCGGTGTGGCGCCACGTCGCCACCAGTGACGTGGCGAGGATGCGGTCGTCCGTCTCGGGCAGGGTCGTGAACTCGTCGGTCAGGAACCCCTTGAACTCCGAGTCCGTGGAGTTGAGGAGCACGAGGTCCTTGACCCCGGACAGGACGTGCCTCCGCCCGCGGCCACTGGTCACCACGGCCGTGCGCACCCCGCCGCCCCGGCGCACGAAGGAGTGGTCGCCGATGCGGTCCCAGGCGTACTCCTCGACGCTGACCTGCGCCGAGGTCGCGGCCGGACACGCCTCCAGCAGGCGCTGCCCGAGGGCGATCGCATAGCTCTCGATGGAGTCGACGCCGTGCAGCTTCGCGTAGGCGAAGGCGGTGTTCTTCTGGGTGTCGGTGGGCAGGACCTGGGCCTGGTCGCCCCTGATGTGCGCGTCCGCGAAGTCGCCGCGCAGCGAGGTCGAGACGTTGAGGTCCCGGATGTCGTGGCGGTCGGAGTCGCGGACGATCCGCACGACACGGGTCTCCGCCTTGCCGTACTGGTTGCGTCCCAGCCTGTGTGCCATCGAGGTGCCCTCCTAGCGTCCGGTCCGGGCGAGGGCGTGGAGGCGCTCGATGTCGAGGCGCTCGGTGTCGAAGCCGGAGGCGCCGGAGACCTCGGCCGCGTCGACGGCCCCGCAGTCGACTCCGCGAAGCAGGAACGACGCGAGCGCCCGTGCGGTCGCGGGCTCGTCGGCGATGCGCCCCGCGGTGCCGCCCGTGTAGCTCACGAGACGTTCCAGCGCGTCGGGCGTGCCCTGCCGGTAGAACCCGTAGGTGGCCGCGTAGCGGGTCGGCAGCTGCGCGGCGTGGAGGTCCCACCCCTGGTAGAAGCCGCGCTCGAGCGAGCGTCGCACGAGGCGATGGTGGTTGGCCCACGCCGACCTGACGTCGTCCGCGGTGCCGACCGGCAGCACGTTCGTCGAGCCGTCGGAGAGCCGCACCCCCGTCCCCGCGGCCGCCGCCTGCATCACGACCTTCGCGTGGTCGGCCACCGGGTGCTCGAGCGACTGCTGCGGTGCGGCGATGCCGCAGAACGCCGAGTAGTCGTAGGTGCCGTAGTGCAGTCCGGTCAGCCGGTCGCCGGCCGCGTGGATCATCCGGGCCACGAGGGCGGTGCCGTCGGGGCCGAGGATCGACTGCGGTGTCTCGACCTGGATCTCGAACCGAACGGCCCCTCGTGGAAGGCCGAACCCGCGCTCGAGCTCCCCGCACACGTACACCATCGCCTCGACCTGGTCGACGCTCGTCACCTTCGGGAGCGTGACGACCCAGCCCTCGAGGGATCCGCCGTGCTCGAGCAACGTGGCCAGGAAGGAGGTCATCGTCCGGACCCCACGAGCGCGCGTCGCGGCCTCGAGGCACTTGATCCGGATCCCACCGAACGGCGCCGCGTCTCCTGCTCGCTGGCTGCGGGCGAGAGCCTGCGCGGTCCGCACGGCGTCCGCGTCCTCCTCGGCCTCCGACTTCCCGCGGTAGCCGTCCTCGAAGTCGATGCGGAGGTCCTCGACGGGCTCGGTGCCGAGCTTGGCGCGGACCCGGGCGACGATGTCGTCGTCCCGGACGACCGCGGCGAACCCGTCCGGCTGCTCCTCGAGGGCTCGCAGTGCGGCCGCTCCGGACGCGGGCACGAGCTCCGGCCCGTAGCGGTCCGCGGGCACGTACAGCGTGTGGACCGGTTGCCGCCCAGGCCGGTCGCCGGGGTAGCGGGACGCGAGCGCGGCGTCGGCCGCGGCCAGCTGCTCGTCGAGCGCTGCCAGCAGCCGGGCGGCGACAGCCTCCGAGCCCGTCGGGTCCGCGCCTTCGGCCCGGCCTCCGCCGTCGCGCGGCGTCATGCGCGCCTCGACCGGCTCGCCGGCTGCAGGTCCGACAGCCAGGCGGCAGCGACCGCGACGGCGATCGCGGCAGGGTGCTTGCTCGTGGTGATGCCCGGGAGCCCGATCGGCGTCCGCACGGTGTCGACGCGTTCGGGATCCAGACCGGCGGCGAGCAGCCGGCCCCGGAACCTGGCCCACTTGGCCGACGACCCGATGAGGCCGATCGATCCGAGATGCTCGCAGCGCAAGGCCGCGTCGACGATCGCGTAGTCCTCGGCGTGGTCGTGCGTCAGGACCAGGATGCTGGTGCCGGGCGGCAGGCTCCCGAGCACGAGCTCGGGGATCACCGGCACGTGGTGGGCGTGGACGTCGGCGACGGCGTCCGCGAGCGGTGCGAGCGCCGCGGGCGTCACGTGCGGCTCGCGCGAGTCGACCAGGTGCAGCTCGAGGTCATGACGGGCGAGGATGCGGGCGAGCTCGATGCCGACGTGGCCCATCCCGAAGATCGCGACTGCCGGCACCACGGGCAGGGGCTCCAGCAGCACCGACACCTCGCCACCGCAGCACTGGACTCCGTGCTCGACGGCCGTCTGGTCGGTCAGGTTGGCCACGAACGACTCCGGCGCCCGGGGTCCGGACTCGATCAGCTCCCGGGCGCGCCGGACGGCGCGCTCCTCGAGGTTGCCGCCCCCGATCGACGCCCACGTCGCGGTCGCGGAGACCACCATCTTGGCCCCCGCCTCGCGTGGCGCGTGGCCGCGAACACCGGTGACCGTCACCAGAACCCCGGGCTGACGCGCCTCCCGGAGGACGGTCACGCCGTGCAGCCACGTGGTCATGAGCTCGACTCCCGGGCGGCGGACAGCGCCCAGTAGACGGCCTCCGGGGTGGCCGGCGACGCCAGCTGGACGACCGCGCCCGGCGGCCCGAACGCCGCGCACGCGTCGCGCAGGGCCTCGCGCACGCTGAAGGCCAGCATGAGCGGCGGCTCGCCGACCGCCTTCGACCCGTAGACCGCGCCGTCCTCGTGGGCGTCCTGCAGCAGCGAGACGTTGAACTGCGCCGGCATCTCCGAGAGCGACGGGATCTTGTACGTCGACGCGGCGTTGGTGGTCAGCCGGCCCCGGGTGTCCCCCGACGACTCGTCCCACCGGAGGTCCTCGAGGGTGAGCCAGCCGGCGCCCTGGACGAATCCCCCTTCGATCTGCCCGATGTCGACCAGGGGCGAGAGGCTGTCGCCGACGTCGTGGACGATGTCGACCCGGCGGGTGCTGTAGGCACCGGTGAACCCGTCGACCTCGACCTCGGCGACGGCGGCGCCGTACGCGAAGTACTTGAACGGCGAGCCGGTCATCGTCGCGGAGTCCCAGCTCAGCCCCTCGGTGCGGTAGAAGCCGGCGGCCCAGAGCTGGACGCGCTGGAAGTAGGCGGCCGACACCAGCTCCCCCCACGAGGCGTCCGGCATCGCCGCACGCAGCGGCGCGAGCCGCGCCGAGATCTGCTCGCAGGCGTCCTTGATCGCCCCGCCGTTGAGGTCTGCGCCGGACGACGCCGCCGTCGCCGAGGTGTTGGGCACCTTGTCGGTCCGCGTCGGCGCCAGTCGCACCGTCGGGAGCGGCACCCCGAGGGCGGTGGCCGCGACCTGCTGCATCTTGAGGTGGAGCCCCTGGCCCATCTCCGTGCCGCCGTGGTTGATCAGCACCGACCCGTCCTTGTAGACGTGGACGAGTGCGCCGGCCTGGTTGAACGCGGTGAAGTTGAACGAGATCCCGAACTTGACCGGCGTGACGGCGAGGCCCCGCTTGCGGTGCGGGTGCGCCGCGTTCCATCCCTCGATCGCGGCTCGACGGCCGGCGTACGACGACTCGGCGAGGACCTGGTCCCAGGCCGTGACCAGCCGTCCGGGATGGCGGACCTCCTGACCGTACGGCGTGGCCTGTCCCTCGGCGTAGAAGTTGCGTCGGCGCAGCTCCGCGGGCGCGAGGCCGAGCTGCGGCGCGCAGCGCCCGATGATGTCCTCGATGACGAGCATGCCCTGCGGGCCTCCGAATCCCCGGAAGGCCGTCTGCGAGGTCTTGTGGGTCCTCGCGATCCTGCCCTCGACCGCGACGTCGGGGATCCAGTACGCGTTGTCGATGTGACAGAGCGCTCGGGAGAGAACCGGCTCGGAGAGGTCCAGGCTCCACCCGCCGTCCGAGGTGAGGGTCGCCGCCAGGCCCGTGAACAGCCCGTCGTCGTCGAAGCCGACCTTCCACGTGGCGTGGAAGCCGTGCCGCTTGCCGGTCATGGACATGTCCTGCGCGCGGCTGAGCCGCAGCCGGACCGGTCGACCGGTCAGGGTGGCGCCGAGTGCCGCGACGGCGGCGAGCCCGTGCGGCTGCATCTCCTTGCCGCCGAAGGCGCCGCCCATCCGGAGGCACTGCACGGTGACGGCGTGGTCGGCCAGCCCGAGGACGTGGGCGACGATCTCCTGGGTCTCGCTCGGGTGCTGGGTGCTGGACTGGACGAAGACCTGGCCCGACTCGTCGACGGACGCCATCGAGCAGTGCGTCTCCAGGTAGAAGTGCTCCTGCCCGGCACACGTGGTCACGCCCTCGAACACGTGGGTCGCCCGCGCCAGCCCGGCACCGGCGTCGCCCCGCTGGATCGCCAGGCGGGCGCCCTGGAAGCTCTCGGCCGCGACGGCCTCCTCGACACCGACGAGGGCGGGCAGCTCGACGTACTCGACCACGACGGCGGCGGCGCCGAGACGGGCCGACTCCAAGGTGTCGGCCAGGACCCAGCAGACGGCGTGACCGTGGTACATCACCTCGGTCGGGAACAGGGGCTCGTCGTGCTTGACCCCCGCGTCGTTCACGCCCGGCACGTCGGCGGCGGTCAGCACCCGGACGACGCCCGGCACGTCGTACGCCGGCGACACGTCGAGCCCCGTGACGCGGGCATGTGCCTTCGGCACCTGGACGGGGTGGGCGTGCAGGAGGTCCTGCATCCGGCCGACGAGGTCGTCGGTGTAGAGGGCGGCTCCCGTCACGTGGAGGGTCGCGCTCTCGTGCTCGTGGACCTCGCCGACGACGGCTCCCTCCGGGCGTCGGCTGAGCGGGGTCCCGACGGATCCGTCGACCTCCGCGTGCGGGCCGGCGAGGGCGGCGTCGGTCCGTCCGGTCGCCGACCGGGTGTCGAGCGTCATGCGGGGACCTCCTCGAAGAGCTTCCGGAGCGCCTGCCCGAGCATCGCGATCCGGTAGTCGGCGCTCGATCTCGCATCCGAGATCGGGGTGCCCTCCGTCGCCATCACGTCGGCTGCCGTCGCGACCGTCTCGGCGCTCCAGGACCTTCCCTCGAGGGCGGCTTCGGTGCGCGTGGCGCGGAGTGGTGTGGCGGCCACCCCACCCAGCCCGATGCGAGCCTTGCGGACGACCCCGTCGCGCACGTCGAGGGCGAAGGCCGCCGCCACGGACGAGATGTCGTCGAAGCGACGCTTGGCGATCTTGTGGAAGGCGGAGGTGGTGCTGACCGGCAACGGGACCACGAGCTCGGTGATCAGCTCACCGGGTTCGCGGATCGACTGGCGGTAGCCGGTGAAGTACTCCGCGAGCGGGACGGTCCTCGTCCGGTCCGTCGAGGCCAGCACCAGCGACGCGTCGAGGGCGAGGAGCACGGGCGCACCGTCGCCGATCGGTGACGCCGTGCCGATGTTGCCTCCGAGCGTGGCGCTGTTGCGGATCAGCGGGGAGGCGAACTGGGGCATCAGGGCCGCGAGCAACGGCACCAGTCCGTCCACGCGTCGCGCGACCTCGCTCAGGGTCAGCGCGGCGCCGAGCCTCAGCTCGTCGTCGGTGACGCTCGAGGCGCGCAGCTCCGGCAGCCGGTCGACGGCCACGTGCATCGGAGCCCGGCGCCCGCGCAGGTTGACCTCGACGCCCCAGTCGGTGTTGCCCGCGACGACGACGGCGTCCGGGTGCTCTGCCAGCAGCCGAGTCGCCTCGGCGAGGTCCCGCGGGCGCACGTACCTGCTCGCGCCGACCCGGAGATCGGTGGGCACGGGTGCCGGAGCGGCCCGACCGCATCGCGCCCTCAGCTCGTCGTCGTCGGTGGGTGTCCCCAGGGCGAACGCGGCGTCCCGGATGGGGCGGTAGCCCGTGCAGCGACACAGGTTGCCGCTGAGTGCGTGGAGGTCGAACCCGTTCGGCCCGTGGGCGCCGCCGTCGTCGTGGATGTAGCCGTCGGCCGTGCGAGCCGGGCGATAGAACTCGGCGGCCATGCTGCACACGAACCCGGGAGTGCAGTACCCGCACTGCGAACCGCCGCGGACCGCCATCTCCCGCTGGACCGGGTGCAGGTCACCCGGGGTGCCCAGGCCCTCGACGGTCACCACCTCCTGTCCGTCGAGCGCCGCGGCCGGGACCAGGCAGGAGTTCACGGCGGTCCACTCCGTCGCGTCCGTGCCGTCGGGCGCGGGCCGGGCGACCAGCACCGCACACGCTCCGCACTCGCCCTCCGCACACCCCTCCTTCGCGCCGGTCAGGCCGGACCCCCGGACGAAGTCGAGGGCGTTGGTGTGCAGCGGCACGCCGTCGAGGGAGTGCGGCGTGCCGTTGACCAGGATCTCGGCCACTTCGTCTCCTAGCGCTGTGGGTACCGAAGGTGGGGTCGGACGACGGCCGACGGGGACACACCAGCGCGGGTCGGTACGTCGGGATCGGTCGGCCGGGCGGATCCGCGAGGAGCGCAGACTGGTGCCTTCTCGCGGAGCGGCGCGTCAGACGCCGTGAGCCACGCGACCCCGGGTCCAGGCCGAGACGTGGATCAGTCGCCGGACGTCGGCGCTCACGGACGACGACTTCGTCATGGCAACCTCGGAGGAGCTGAGAGGGCAGTTCTGTCGAAGATAACTTCGGGGCTGCGGGTCGTCAACGAAGACGCAGCAGGGGCCGTCCCGGTCGGGACGGCCCCTGTCGTAGGGAGTGTGGGATCAGCCCTGGAGGCTGTCCAGCACGTCCTGGTGGTCCTTCTTCCACGCCGTCACGGCCTCGGCCTCCTTGCCCTGGCCGTACTCGTTGACGACGAGGTCCTCGAGGCTGCCGTACTGCGCGTCGTCGAGCTTGAGGTTGCTCATCATCTCCGCGACCTCGGGGTAGTCGTCGCTGAAGCCGTCGCGCGCCAGCTCGTGCAGGCCCTCGGCCTCCCCGAGCGCGCCCTCCGGGTCCTCGAGGTCCTTCACCGGGAACTCGTTGTTGGCCCAGAACGGACGCCACAGCGTCACGACGATGTCCTGCTGGGCGTCGGTCGCCTTCTTGAGCTGGGCCAGCATCGCCGTCGTCGACGACTCCACGAGCTGGAAGTCGTCCTCGAGGCCGTAGGCCGGCATCACCGAGTTCTTGGTCGTCTCCGTGAGCCCGGCGCCCGGCTCGATGCCGATGATCTTGCCGTCGAGGTCGTCGGCGTGGTCCGGCAGGTCGGCGATCGAGTCGATGTCGGTGTACTCCGGCACCGCGAAGGTCAGCTTCGCGCCGTCGTAGTAGGTGCCGACGTCCTCGATGTCGTCCTCGTACTGCTCCATGTAGGACTTGTGCGTGACCTCGGGCCACGCCGACGGGTAGACGTCGATGTCACCGTTGGCGAGTCCGGCGTAGAGCGGCGCCGCGTCCGCGAGCTCCTTGATCGTCACCTCGTAGCCGTCCTCCTCGAGGACGTCCTTCCAGAGGTACGCCGTGCTCAGGCCGTCGGTCCACGACGGGATGATCCCCAGCGTGATCGACTTGTCGGCGCTGGAGCCGCTGTCCGTCGCCGTGCCACCCTCGTCGCCGTCGTCGCTGCCACACCCTGCCGCCAGCAGGCCGAGGCTCAGCACCGCGGCCAGCACCGTTCCGACTCTTCTCGTCTTCGTCGTCCGCATCGTTCGTCGTCCTCTCGCTCTTCTTTCACTCACTCTGGGTTCAGTTGTGTGCTGCGCGCCGTTGGCACCGGCGCGCCGTCCCGAGAAACCTGGGGGTCGATGTCGTCGGCCGGTTCAGAAGGCCGGCGCCTTGGCGAAGGACCGCGCCGCGGCCCGGTCCCGCAGCCGGCGCAGGAGCCCGGCCCGGGTGCGATCGGCGCCCAGCGAGGCGGTGAGCCGGTCGAGGTAGATCGCCAGGATCACCACCGAGAACCCGGCCTCGAAGCCGAGGCCGATGTCCAGCCGAGAGATCGACGTGGTCACCTGGCTGCCGAGCCCGCCCGCCCCGACCAGTCCGGCGATCACCGCCATCGACAGGGCGAGCATGATCACCTGGTTGACGCCCGCCATCACGGTCGGGAGCGCCAGCGGGAGCTGGGTCTCGCGCAGGATCTGACGCGGTTTGGCGCCGAACGCGTGCCCGGCCTCGACCACCTCCGGATCGACCTGGCGGATGCCGAGCTCGGTGAGCCGGACGCCCGGCGGCAGCGCGAAGATCACCGTCGCGACCAGCCCGGCCGGGACGCCGATGCTGAAGAGCGTCACCACGGGCACCAGCCAGACGAAGGCCGGCATCGTCTGCATCAGGTCCATCACGGGTCGCACCAGCCTGCTGAAGCGGTCCCACCGGGCGGCACAGATCCCGAGGGGGATGCCGATCACCAGCGCGACGAGCGTGGCGAAGAAGACCATCGCCAGGGTCTCCATGGTCGCCGCCCACTGGTCCACGCCGACGACGAACGTCAACCCGATCAGCGACCCCAGCCCGAGCCTCCAGTCCCGCCCCAGCCAGGCGAGCAGCGACAGGATCACCACCATCACCAGCGGCGCGGGCGAGTTCAGCAGGTCGCTCAGCCCGTTGACCGTCGACTCGATCAGGTCCGAGACCCGGTCGAAGAAGTCGCCGAGGTTGTCCTCGACCCACTCGAAGCCGGACTCGATCCAGTCGCCGAAGGGGATGCGCGGCACCCCGTCGACGGTCTCCCACACGGTCCGGGTCATGCCCCCACCTCCACCGGCTCGGTGCTGCTCGGGTCGTCCGGCTCCGGGGGCACGTTGACCACCTCGGAGGAGGTGCCGGCGCCGAGCGCGCTGAGCAGCGTGACGCGCGGGATCACCCCGAGCAGCCGGTCCCCGTCGCCGATGACGGCGATCGGCACCGGCGAGTCCGCCGCCGCCGCGAACAGGTCGGCCACCGCGGTGTCCGGGCCCGTCGACACCGCCGGGCGCGTCACGTCGGCGAGGTCGTCGACCCCACGGCGTACGGCGTCGGCCGCATCGTCCTCGGTCACGACTCCGTGCAGCCGACGGTCCCGGTCGACCACCATCAGCGACCCGACCTGGTGCTCACGCATGAGCTTGTGCGCGGCGCGCGGTCCCTGCGACCGACCGAGCACGGCCACGGGCGGCTCCATCACCGAGGAGGCGGTGAGCACGCGGGTGCGGTCGACGTCCTGCACGAACTGCGCGACGTAGTCGTTGGCCGGGTCGTTGAGGATCTCCTCGGCGGTGCCGACCTGCACGATGCGGCCGTCGCGCATCATCGCCACCCGGTCGCCCAGGCGCATGGCCTCGTTGAGGTCGTGGGTGATGAAGAGGATCGTCTTGTCCAGGCGGTGCTGGAGCTCGACGAGCTGGTCCTGCATCTCCCGGCGGATCAACGGGTCGAGGGCGCTGAACGCCTCGTCCATCAGCAGGACCTCGGTGCCGGCCGCGAGCGCCCGCGCCAGCCCGACCCGCTGCCGCATGCCGCCGGACAGCTCGCCGGGCAGCGATCCGCCCCACCCGCCGAGACCGACGAGCTCGAGCGCCTCCTCGGCACGCCGCTGGCGATCGGCCCGGTTGAGCCCCTGGACCTTCAGCCCGTACGCCGCGTTCTCGCCGACCGTGCGGTGCGGCAGCAGCGCGAAGTGCTGGAAGACCATGCTGACCTGCTCGCGGCGCAGCTGTCGCAGCCCCGCCGAACCCAGGTCGGCCACCGACCGGCCGGCGACCTCGATCCGCCCCGCCGTCGGCGCGAGCAGGCCGTTGACCATCCGGATCAGCGTGGACTTGCCGGATCCCGACAGGCCCATGACCACGAAGATCTGACCTTGCTCGACCTCGAACGACGCGTCGATGACCGCAGCCGTGTAGCCGTCGGCTCTGAGCGCCTCCCGGTCCTCTCCTCGTCGCAGACGCTCGACCGCTCGCTCCGGTCGACGTCCGAAAACCTTGTGGATCTCGTGGGCCTCGATCAACGGCACGCGCTAGGGCTCCTCATTGCTGCCAGGGACGCCGGCCTCCCGCCGACGTCGCTCGGTCGGCCAGGCGATTCCTCCGCGCCGGAACCCGAGAAGCCGCACTGCGCGAGTCGCCGAGCGTCTTCGTCAGACGCTCCCGCCGGACCGGTCCAGCACGCTAGCCCGGACCGCAAGTGTCCGCAAATAACGGTCACAACTTGGTAACGGGGGTGGCCGCCGACATCGGCTCCCCCAGCCCCGTGTCGGTGTGCTCCGGCGGCGCCCCTCGGGACTGCCAGATCATGACGGCGATGGACACGGCGAGCGCCAGGACGACGAAGGCGATCACCGACCACCTCGTCGGGAATCGCCGCCGAGACGCGGGCCTGTCGACCGGCATAGGGCCCCCTCCTCCAGATCGCACGGGCGTGGCACCTCGGTACCCACGTCGCACGGATCGAGTCCCTCGGGCCGTGCGTCAACGGCCACGTCCGCGGCGGAGCGCGACGGTCACGGAGCCCACGCCGGCGGCGAGCAGGCCGACAGCGAGCCACAGCAATCCCATCGGGATCGAGCTGCCGGTGCCGGGCAGCCCCCCGTCGGGGATCAGGCCCCCGTCGGGCTGGTCGTCGTCGTCGGGACCGGCGCCCGGGGGCTCGTCGGCGCCACCGGGGCCGCCGCCCTCGGCGGGCGCGCCGAACCGGTTCTTCACGATCACCTGCACCGGCTCGTCGGCGGACTCCGGACCGACGGTCAGCGTGCCGGGCTCGATCGTCGTCTCGTCGGCGTCGCCGGTCTCCGTCTCGGTGACCGCGCAGTCGGCACCGACCGGCAGCCCGTCGTACGTCGCGACCAGGCGGTCGGGTCGCCGGAGCGTCCGCGTCGCACCGCCGGGGATCTCGACGTCCTCGGTGACGCCGTCGACGTCATGGGTGCAGGCGAGCGAGACGACGAACCGCACCCCGCCGCGCTCGTCGGCGCCGCTGCCGACGATCCGCTTCTCGACGCTGACGGAGCCGACGTCGAAGGTGTTGGTCACGGTGACGGTGACTGGCGTCGTCGCGTCGGCCGTGATCGTCACCGGGCTGGCGGGCGTGATCGTCGTGCTGGTCGCGCCGCCCGTCGCGGGCTCGGTGACGTCGCACGAGGCGCCGACCGGCAGTCTCCTGACGGTCCACGTCGGCTCGGCGCGCGACATCGTCCGGGTCGCGTCGTACACCGTCGTCGGGTCGGCACCGGCGAAGGTGCAGGTGAGCCGCACCCGGAACTCCCCGTCGCCCCAGAGCGCGCCTCCGTCACCGGCGACGGCCTTCGTGAGGGTGATGGCGCCGACGGGCATCGTGTTGGTGTAGCCGACCAGCGTCGCGTCGGTGCCGCCCTCGACCAGCGTGAACTCGCCACTGCTCGTGGCGGTGCCGCCGTCCGTCTCCACCGGGTCGCCGCCCTGGGTGACCACGACGGAGGTGCCCGACGCGGTCCCGTCACCGGTCTCCTCGACCACGCAGTCGGCTCCGACCGGGAGGCCGGCGACCGTGTGTGAGTCGCCCTTGTGCAGGGTGAACGCCTGGTCGGCCACGGGCAGCACCTCCTCGCCGAGGAAGGTGCACGACGCGGTGAAGGTGAAGTCGTCGGTGTAGCGGATCGGCTTCCCGTCGGCGTCTGTGGCGCCGTCGACCAGCTTGCGCACCGTGAAGCCGGTGGCGTCGTAGGTGTTGGTCACCTCGATCTCCGCCGTCTCGCCGGGCTCGATGACGACGGGCTCGCCGAGATCGGTGTCGGTGGCGCCGGACGGCGCCTCCTGGGTGACCTCGCAGGTCGCCTCCGCGGGGACGTTGTCGATCGTGACCGTGCCGTTGCCGGGCACGAGCACGGTGCCGTCGAGACCCACGGGGGGGCCGAGTGGGACGGGAGTCCCACCCGGGGCGGTGCACCGCACGGCGACGAGGAACTCGTCCGGCCCGAACGCCGCCGCGTCGCCGGCGACCTGCTTCTCGATCGCGAGCGAGCCTCGCTCGTAGACGTTGAGGGCGACGAACTCGACCGGCGCCGTCGTCCCCTCCGGCACGACGATGCTGTCCGGCGTGATGATGGTCTCCTCCGGTGTCGGCGCCGTGTTGTCCGTCTCCTCGACCTCGCACGTCGCACCCGTCGGCAGGCCGGTCCACGACACCGTGTTCGGGTCGCCGTTGACCTGGACCAGCTCGCGGTCCGGCCCGCCCGGGACGGCGATCGTCTCGGTCTCGCCGTCGACCTCCCGCGTGCACGACAGCGAGAAGGTGATCGAGCCGTCGCGTGCATCGGCACCGCCGCCCAGGTGCACCTTGCGCAGCTCGATCGACCCGAGCGTGAAGGTGTTGGTGACCGTCACGAGTGCCGGGTCGGCGGTGTCGTCGCCGACCGTGAACGTCGACGGGGTGATCTCGACGTCGTTCGCGCCGCCTGTCGCCGTCTCGGTGACGGTGCACTCGGCGCCGGTGGGCAGGTTCGTCACCTCCCAGGTGAGGTCGGGCGGCGTCAGGGTCTGCGTGTCGTCGAAGACCGTCGTCGGCGTGGCGCTGTCCAGCGTGCACACCATCGCCACCTCGAACGGCCCCGCGCCCCAATCGTCCGCGCCGTCCCCGGCGACGTCCTTGGCGATCTCGACCGCGCCGACCGTGTAGTGGTTGGTGAACGCGACCGCGTTGACGTGGGTGCCGTCCGCGTCGTCGGCGCCGATGGTGAACTCGGCCGTCGTGCCGTCGGTGGGGGCGCCCTCGTCGCCGTCCTCGGTGACGACGACGCTCGTGGTCGCGGAGGTGCCGGCGTCGGTCTCCTCGACGGTGCACTCCGACCCCGCCGGCAGGTTGTCGAACTCCTCGACCTCGCCCTCGGCGAGGGTGAACTCCCGCTGGCCCTCCGGCACTGCCTCCTGACCCTGGAAGATGCAGGAGGCGGTGAACGTGTAGGTCTCGTCGTAGGTGATCGCGTCGCCGTCCTGGTCGACCGCGCCGCCGTCGTCGACGGCCTTCGTGACGTCGAACCCGCCGGCCGCGTAGGTGTTGGTCACGTCGATCTCGGCGAGCTCGAGCGCGTCGGGGAACGCCGGGTCGGCGATGTCGTCACGAGCCGACTGGTCGCTGAGCGCGGTGACCGGGCCCGAGGTGTTGCCGGTGCCCGCGGGGTCGTAGGTGACCGTGGCCCCCTGGGCGACCGGGTCCTCGCTGACCGTGCAGTCGGCGTAGAGCGGCAGGTTGACGTTGTCGTCGGCGTTGTAGGTCAGGACGGTGCCGTCGGCCGCGACCTGGACGAGCTCCGCGGAGTTCCCGGCCGAGTAGAGCAGGGTGACGTCCTCGGACCCGGAGGTGCACTCGACCCGGAACGGGTACGACGACGGCAGGTCGATGTCCTCGAACTCCGGTGCGTCCACGAGCTTCTGCAGCTCGAACTTGCCGGTCGCGGTCGCGACGCCGACGCGGGTCGGCTCGGTCACCGGCGTGACGACCGTCTGGTCGCCGAAGACACCCTGGGTGCCGGACGCCACCGAGTTCCAGGCGATCGGCAGCTCGTCGCCGACCGGGTTGTCGACCGTCCACGCGGTGCGGGTGTCCATGGTCAGGTGGATGACCGACCCGGGCTGCAGGCCACCGTCGGGCTCGGCGTACGTGATGACGAACTTGACCGCGACGGCGTCCGCGAGCTCCGACTCGGGGGTGCTCGCGTCGGCGGGGATCCACTCCCGGCCGTTCACCTCGTCGAAGCACTCGTCGTCGGCCGGCAGCCCGCCCGGCGTGGTCTCGTCGAGGATGTCGGCGTCGTTGCAGTCCGAGCCGGGCACCGTGTTGGAGTAGTACCACTGGACCGACTTGTCCTGGTTGTCGACCGTGTCGAGGTTGTTCGTGGGGTTGCCGACGAGCGTGGTCGCCCACTCCGACCCGCGGTCGGTGCCGGTGATCACGCCGACGTCGCCGTACTGCGGGAACGTGTCGATGCCGGCGATGACCCGGGCCGGGATGTTGCCGACGTTGGCGGCGCTGAACTGCCAGCGCTCGATCCCGCCCGGCCGGGTGATCGGGACGCAGGGCGTGCGGTAGTAGCCGCGCGGCGCGTTCGGGCTCTCGCACGCCGAGGTCCCGGAGCCGCCGGTGACCAGGCGCCCGAGGTCGTCGTAGTTCGCGTCACCCGGGGCGGCGCCCTCGACACCTGCGCCGACGCCGCGCACGGACTTGACGACGGCGAGCGGGCTGGCGGCGTCGGGCTCGACGTGGGTGACGGCGGTGCACTCGTCGACGAGGTCGGTGGTGTCGCCCTGCGTCTCGTCGGTCGTGAACTCGCAGGTGTCGAACGTGCGGTCGCTGGTCGCCGTGGTGCTGTTCTCCACCACGGTGCCAGGCGGCAGGCCGAGCCGGAAGACGAGCGGCGCGTTGACGGTCAGGACGTCGTCGGGCTCGAACACGAAGTCCGCGGGGACGTCGATCGTCAGCAGCCCCGTGTCCTCGTCGAGGCTCGCGTCGAAGCCGTCGACCGGCTTGGCCGTGCCGTCACCGCCGACCAGCTCGAACGAGTAGTCAGGCGCCGGCTGGCCGTTGGCGTTGCGCGGCTCGATCAGCAGTGATCCGTCGGCGTCGGTCTCGATCTGGTCGAAGAGCTCGAGCCCGGTCATCGGCCAGTCGCCGGTGTTCTCGTAGGTCAGGACGTAGGGGATCCGCTGGCTCGGGGCGAAGTTCGGCGGGTCGGTGGCGCTGCCGTTGCCGGGCTCCTTGGTCACGCTGATGCCGTTGGTCAGGTGTCGCAGGATCGTCGTGTCGCTCGCGGAGGCGTCGGCCTCCCAGGGCAGGTCGTTCGGCGCGACCCAGGTGCCGAGCCCGTGGACGTCGACGGTGTCGGTGGTCTGGCCCTGGACGGTCTCACCCGGCGCGGTCGGGAGGCCCGGCTGGGTCGAGGGCACCGGGACGGTGTCGGCCTCGCCGTCGGGTCCGTAGATCAGGAAGTCGCGCATTGCGGCGTCGAACGGCACGACCAGCTGGGGGTTGATCGGCTGTTCCCAGTTGGTGCCGTCGGCGTTCTGAGCCGAGATCCGCAGTCCGCGGACGTCGCCGGCCGCGACGCCGTCCGGCAGCGCCGGCGTGATGTTGCCGGCGCCGTCCGAGGCGACGTACACGCCCTCCTCCCAGCAGGCGTCGAGGTCGGGCGACCCGCCGCAGAGCGGGACCAGTGCGTCGTCCACCTCGTCATAGGTGATGCCGACCAGCGCGTCGACCTTGAGCTGCCGGATCGGGGACTGCAGGGTGATCGGGGTGAACCCGACGAAGTCGAAGGCGTTCCAGAAGGTCGCCGTCGTGTCGGCCAGGGTGAGCTCGACCGTGCGCACGGTGCCGGTCGGCTGGCCGGCGAGCGTCACCGTGTAGTCGTTCGGCTCGTCCTCGACCCGCTCGGCGGGATCGATCGACTTCGCGGCCTCGACGCCGTACGTCGGCGCGACGAGCGTGAAGTCGTCGGTCGCCGTGCCGGTGGCCGTCTCGCTGGGGTTGCTCGCGGTCGCCACGATCGTGTTCGGGATCGGGGTGTCGGTCGCCGCCGGCGGGTCGCCGGTGACCCGGTTGGTCGCACGCAGCTGGAAAGTGAGTTCGACCTCGGTGGTCGCCTCGGACTCGATGAACCCGGTGTGGACGACCTCGATCCCGGTCACCGTGGTGAGCTGGTCGGGCGTCAGCGCCTGGGCCTCCGCGATCGTCAGGGTGTCGGTAGGCGTGCCGCTGAAGCTGCGATAGAGCACGACCTGGGTGTCGGTCGCTCCGTCGGGGACGGTGATGGTGCCGATCTCGTGGAGATCGAGCGTCTGGAAGGGCTCCGGGTTGGTGGGTTGGGGGCCCTGCGGGTCCCGGATACTGAGCTCGCGCACCTTGGCGACGCTGGCGTTGGTCGCCGTGAGGTCGGCCGTGAGGAGCGGGTAGTCGCTCTGCTCGGTGCCCGCCGGCGGGACCGGCAGCTGGGCCTGGTCGAACTCCTTGGTGGTCTCGACGTCGACCGGGCTGTCGAGGATCTGGATCTGCGCGTCGTCGGTCGCCGTGTACGAGTCGCCGCCGTTGTTCAGGGTGCCGCTGGCGACGTTGTCGACCAGGCCCGGCTCCCCCGTGTTGTAGGTGTAGTCGTGCAGCTCGCCGAGCACGGCCTGGTCGGGATCCGAGCGCAGCTGCTGGCGCAGCTGGAAGGTCAGGTCGAGCGGCCGGTCGTCGCCCGACGATCGCGCGACTCCGGTCCCGACCTGCGGGTCCTCCGGCGAGTCGATCCGGGAGGCCCGGGTCGGGGACTCGACGTAGGTGATGCGTACGCCGATCGCGTCGTCCTGCTGGTCCTCGGTCAGGGTGTAGCCCCCGAACTCGCCGTCGCACCCGAGGGCGCATGCCGCGGCGGTGATGTCCTCCTCGCCACCGCCCTCGGTCAGGAGCACGACCGACTCGATCGCGTCGAAGGTCATCAACGGATCGGTGTCAGCGGTGATGGGCTCGATCCGGACCAGGTTCCACGCATCGAAGACCGAGCCGACGACGGGCTCGGCGGGGTCGTGGTCCTGGATCACGTAGCTGTCGGCCGGGAAGAGGTTGGTGCTCCATGAGATCCGCGCGGTCCGCTGGTCGTCGGTGAGCGCGACTACGGTCGCCCCGGTGTCCTGCGGGGTGCCGTCGACGAGCCAGCCCTTCTCGATGGTGTCGCCCGGGCCGTCGCCCGAGACCGGGTCGACGACGATGCTGTCGTCGTCGGTGGCGTTGTCGGTGGGCACCACCGCGTCGTCGTTGTGGACCTCGCTGCCGGCGGTGTTGTCGATCGTGACCGGGTCGCCGTCGGGGTCCGGCGTCGCCGGGCCGCTGCCGTCGCGCAACTGGTCGCGCAGCTCGACGTTGAAGTGGACGACGACGTTGAACCCCGGGGGCAGCAGCTCGCCCGGCTTGGGCGTGAACGTGAAGCGCAGGCCCTGGACGTCCTCCGGCGGCGGGGGCGGCAAGGTGGCCGTGAAGGTGCCGGGACCGGTGACGGTCCCACCGGGGAAGGCGACCCACTCGGTCCCGTTCCAGTACTCGACCTCGAGGTCGGCGTTGGCCGGCACGTCCGTCGGCCCGAGGGACGTGACGTCGAAGTGGTTCCAGAAGTCCGTCGGCGGATCTCCGGGCTGGGGGTTCGGCGGGTCGGAGATGACCAGGTACTCCGAGCCGATCGTGGAGGCGTCAGGCCCCTGGTCGTCCACGTCTCCCGTGATGCTGACGACGCTGCCCGCGCCCGGCACGCCGGGGATCTCGGGGTTGAGGATGTCCTTGGTGACGTTGGTGGAGACCCGCACCGGGTTGCGCGTCATGTCCGCGGGGTCGGTGACGACGTCGCTCTCCTCGCCCGTGGAGGCGGTGACCTGGGCGGAGGCGGTGTTCGTCGTGGTGACCGGGTCGGTGCCGGGGAGCGGATCGGCCGTCACGTCGAACGGCAGGTTCGCCTGGGCGTTCGCCTGGATCGGGCCGGTGAAGGTGATCGTGAAGCCCGCGACCCGACCGCCGGTGGGTGCGGGGATCGTGTTGGCGTCGGTCGACGTCAGCGTCTCGGTCGTGCCGTCCTCGTACGTATAGACGACCTCGACCTCGGTGGCGTTCGCCGGCCACGCCACGTCGTCGGTGAAGCCGTCGAAGGTCAGCCCCTGCGCGACGAGGTCCGGCGTACCCGCGGCGGGCTCGGTGATCACCATCTCGGTGACCGGGGTGCTCGAGTTGGTCGCGAGGATGGTCGCGGTGGTCGAGTCGCCCGGGATCAGCTGGTCGCGCGCGAAGGCCTTGTCGATCGCCACCTCGGGCGGGTTGCGCTCGATGACGACCGCGTCGTCGGCGGTCACCGGCGGGCTCGACTGGTCGTCCAGCTGGACGACCGACGACGCCGTGTTGGTGACGGTCTCCGTGCTGCCGGCCGGGATGTCGGTGACGTTGTCGCGCGTCTCGGTGCCGACGGCGATCGCCGCGTCGCCGCCGTCCGGGGTGACCGGCACGGTGCCGTCCGACGAGGTGAAGGTGAAGCGCAGGCCGTGCACGTCCGCGAAGTCGACCGGCTCCGCGAGCAGGGTGTTCGGGTCGGCCGGGATCGGGGACGTCGGCGTACCCGTGTGCCACACGCCGTTCGAGTCCAGCCAGTCGACCTGGACGGTGTCCGCGCCGTCGGGCGGGGTGATGCTGTCGATGCCGGTGAACGCGAGGTACTCGAACGGATCGGCGCCGCCGTCCTGGGGATCCTGGATCATCAGCGCGTCGACCGACGCGTTCGAGGTGTTGGCGCCGCCGATCGCGAAGTCGACCGGTTCGCCGGGCACCGCCGGGATCGGTCCGGCCTGCGCGATGTCCTTCGTGACCGTCGACGCCAGCTCGACCGGCACCTCGATCACGACGTCGGCGCTGTCGCTGATGGTCTCGGCGTTGTCGGCCGTGATCGTCGCGGTGTTCGTCAGGGTGCCGGCGTCGTCGCCCGACGCGTCGAGCGGCACCATCACGTCGACGATGATCGTGATGACCCGCCCGGCGGGCAGGCCGTCGAAGCCCGGCTCGAGCGGCGAGGTGAAGTCGACGGTGAAGGCGTTGTCGCCCTGGACGGTGACCTCGCTCTGGACGACGCCCGTCACGGTGACGGGGGCGCCGTCCGGGTCGAGGACGAGGGGCGCGGGGAGGGTGTCGGTGAGCTGCGCGTTGTCGCAGCCCAGCGCGGTGGTGTTCGAACAGCTGACGGTGATCGTGTACGTGAACGTGTCGCCCGGCTGGAACGGCCCCGGCTCGCTGACCGTCTTGTCGATCGAGAGGACTCCCTCTCCCTGCGCGAAGGCCGGCCCCGCCTGCAGGACCCCGGCGAGGAGCAGCAGCCCGAAGACCGCGGCGATCCACGAGCGCCGCCGTCGAACGGTTCGGCGCCTGGCTTGGACGTCGGTCGGAGCGCTGCTCCCGAGAGCCATGGAGTGACGCTACCTCCTCGATCAGCGGACAGGACTCGCCCGAAAGAGACCAATTCGGGTCGTCATTCGGGGGTGACGATGGCGAAGTCGGGGTCCCCGGGCTGGAGGACGCCGAGCAGTCGGCCCAGCGCTCCGCTGTCTCCGGACACGTCGACACCCGCCCCCGCGAGCGCCTTCGGGTCGGTCGTGCCCTGGGCGAGCACCGGGAGCGAGGCTCTCGGCAGCCTCAGGACGGCGTCGGCCTCGGTGCGCTGGGGCGCGCTGCTGTAGGTCAGGGCACCGTGCTCCAGACGCAGCCGATACCGTTCCTCGCCTCCGGGTCCGTCCACGAGCACGACGTCGATGGTCAGGCGCTCGTCCCAGGCTCGCGGGCCGTCGACCTGGATGGCGAGCGCGTCGAACAGCATCGTCGGGGTCAGCTGGGCCACCAGGTCCGGGGAGTTCGTCTGCGTCGGGGTGCCGAACGATCCTGCCCGGAGCTCGGTCGCCCCCGACAGGTAGAAGTTGCGCCACGTGCCGTTCTCTGACCCGTATCCCAGCTGTTCGTAGGTGTCGGCGAGAATCGTCCTTGCGGCCCGGTGCTCCGGCTGGGCGAACACCACGTGGTTGGCGAGCTCGGCCGCCCACCGGAAGTCGCCGGCGTCGAAGGCCGCCCGCGCCTCCTCGGTGGCCGCGTCCGCGCCGCCGGCGAGGTCGACGTAGCGCCGGGCGCGCTCGACCGGGGTGTGCTCCCAGAGGTGGGCCGGGTTGCCGTCGAACCAGCCGAGGTAGCGCTGGTAGATGGCCTTCACGTTGTGGCTCACCGACCCGTAGTAGCCGCGGGCGTGCCACGCGTCCTCCAGCGCCGGCGGCAGCTCGATGACCTCGGCGACCTCGGGGCCCGTCAGTCCGCGGTTCAGCATCCGCAGCGTCTGGTCGTGCAGGTACGCGTAGAGGTCACGCTGCAACGAGAGGAACTCCACGATGTTCTCGGTGCCCCAGGTCGGCCAGTGGTGCGAGGCGAACGCGACCTCGGCGTCGGCGCCGAACAGGTCGATGGCCTCGGTCAGGTAGTTCGACCAGCCGTGCGGGTCGCGGACCACCGCTCCGCGCAGGGTGAGGAGGTTGTGGAGCGTGTGGGTGGCGTTCTCCGCCATGCACAGGGCCTTCCGGTCCGGGAAGTAGAAGTGCATCTCGCTGGGCGCCTCGGTCCCGGGCGCCATCTGGAACACGATGCGGACCCCGTCGATGACCTCCTCCTGCCCGGTGGTCGTCACGCCGAGGGTCGGGACGATGAGGCTGACCGTCCCGGTCGACGTCGTCTGACCCAGACCCGCGCCGACCTGACCGCGCGGGCCGCGTGCGAGCGCGGCGCCGTACATGTAGCCGGCCCGTCGTCCCATCGCGGTGCCGGCGTAGACGTTCTCGGAGATCGCGTGCTCCACGAACCCCTCGGGGGCGAGCACCGGCACCCGGCCGGCGTCGACGTCGTCCTGGGTCGTGACGCCCTTGACGCCACCGAAGTGGTCGACGTGCGAATGGGTGTAGATGACGCCGGTCACCGGCCGGTCGCCACGATGCTCGCGGTAGAGGCCGAGCGCGGCGGCGGCGGTCTCGGTCGAGATGAGGGGGTCGATGACGATGACGCCGGTCTCGCCCTCGACGAACGTGACGTTCGACAGATCCAGGCCGCGGACCTGGTAGATGCCCTCCACCACCTCGAACAGTCCTTGCTGGGCGACGAGCCTGGACTGGCGCCACAGGCTCGGATGGACCGTGGCCGGGGCATCCCCGTCGAGAAATGCGTACGAGTCGTTGTCCCACAGACTGCGTCCGTCGGCGGCGGTGACCGTGCCGGGTTCGAGCCTCCCGAGGTACCCACGCTGCGCGGCCTCGAAGTCGCGCTCGTCGGCGAACGGCAGTGACCCCAGCGCGTCGCCGTGCGCACGGGAGATGGTGCTGGATGCGTCGTGCGAGTTCTCGTCCATGCGGCAAGGCTCGACGGGTCGTGCGTCCAGGACCTCACCCGGACCGGGTGAGCCAGAGCGGGCGCCCGGCTTCATAGCGTGAGAGCGACCACCAGACCTTAGCCGAGACCTGCAACGCCTCGAGGAGAACGCATGGACCACGGCCCGGTGAAAGTGCTGTTCCTGACCCTGCCCGCGCGAGCATCGCTGGGCGACGCCCTCGCCGACGTCGTCGGCGTCCTGCGCAAGCCCGCGGACGACGGGCTCGTGCGGTTCATCGACTGCGTCCTCATGCTCCCGGGCGACGACGGCACCGTCGCCGTCGTCGATCTCGAGGAGCAGACCGACCTGCCGCCCGAGCTCGCGGGACTCGGCATCGACCCCCACGACCTGCTCAGCGACCTCGACATCGAGGTGTTCGTCGCCTCCCTCGGCGAAGGAGAGGTCGGCGTCGCCCTCGTCTACGAGGAGGTCTGGGCACGGACCACCGTCACCGCGCTGCGTGAGCTCGGAGCCGAGGTCGCGCTGTTCGCCCACATCCCCGGCGAAGACGTCGACCGGGCGTTTGCCGCCGCCGCGGCCCAGAGCTGAGATCCGAGGAGGCACACCATGATGGGACGACGAGTAGGCCGACCGGGGCTGATCGGCACGGTGGCGCGCACCGCGGTCATCGCCGGCACCGCCCAGGCAACCAGCAACGCCGTCAACCGCCGCCAGATGGCTCGCGCCGAGGAGCGCGCGCAAGCCTCGGCGTACCAGCAGGAACAGGCGGCCCAGGCCTACCCGCCGGCAGCGCCTGCCCCCGCGCCGGCCGCGGCAGCGCCGGCCGATGCCGGCGACGACCTCATCGCCCAGCTCACCCGCCTCGGCGAGCTCCACCAGCAGGGACTTCTGAGCGACGAGGAGTTCGCGGCCGCGAAGCAACGCCTGCTGGCCTGACCGGCGCATCCGGGTGTCGGCACGCTGCCCCGCCTCGCCGCTGCGCCCAGCGCGGGTAGGCAACCACGATCGTCGACGGCGCGTCACACGTGCGTGAGCACACCGGCTGCCTGCTCCGACAGAGGCGGAGCGCTGCGACGCCCGCTGTCCATCCTGGTCACCGTCATCGCCGTCATCGGGATCGGGCCGGGCTGCGCGAACGAGAGCGGCGCTGGGGTGGCCGGGGCGCCGGCGACCCCAGCTGCGACCCCGATGATGAGCCCGCCTGCCGATGGCGACCCCGGGCCAGACGCTCCGGGGTTCGGTGGTGGCACGACCCGGCAGATCGGCGACGGGTCAAACGGATCAGATCTGGTGCTCGTCGACGTCCGCGTCTTGCAGGCAAGGAACTTCGACCGCGTCGTGCTGAGCTTCAGCGGCACGGGCACACCCGGATGGGACGTCGAGTACGTCGACCGGGCCGTGCTCGACGGCAGCGGCGAGACGGTCGACCTCACGGGAGACGCGGTGCTGGGAATCTCTGTCTCGGGCACCACGTGGCCGGCGCAGGACTACTACGACGGACCGACACGGGTCACCTCCGGAGACGGCGGTGGACCCGACGGAGTCACCGAGGCCTACGTCGGTGGGACCTTCGAGGGCGACACCCAGGTGTTCGCCGGGGTCGACGGAGATCGCCGACCCTTCCGCGTCCTCGCCCTCACCCGGCCCACCCGTCTGGTCGTCGACGTCGCCCCTGCGGGCGTCGCGAGCGACGACGACCAGCGCGCCCCGCTGCTGCACCCGAGGCTCCTGCCTAGACCCGGTCAGCTGCCGACCCGTGAACGGCTCACGCCGTGGGAGGAAGCCCAACCTGCCTCCGCGAGACCGAAGCCGGCACCTACGGCGCTTGGGTCCATCCGGCGCCGGAGATGTGCACCGCCGGTTGCGACGCCGTCTGGTTCGAGCGGATGGGCGTCCTCTCCGACCTGGGCCGAATGGTCGTGGTCTCGTTCCGTGAGGTAGGCGGGCCGTTGGAGCCTGCCGGCCTTGACGCCACCATGCGCGACCTCATGCTCCAGGCCGCAGCTCGCAGCATGCCCGGCTGACCCACGCCCCGGTGGACCGGCGCGAGACTCAGGATGTCTGACCCTGTCCAGTACCTACTGTGGGTGCCGCTCGATTCGCCTCCGGGCTGGGGAACGCCCACTGCCGCGAGCGATTTCGGCGTCGCCACGATTCTGCACAGCTGTCCGTCGAACGCCCGGATCGGCTTGGTCACAGCCGGACATGACAAAGGGGCCCCGGCTCAGCGTTTCCGCTGGCCAGAGACCCCTTGTTCGTTGGTACCCCCGACCGGATTCGAACCGGCGCTACCGCCTTGAGAGGGCGGCGTGCTAGGCCGCTACACAACGGGGGCTTCGCTCTCTCGAGCAACCTGCGGAACTCTATCGGCTGCCTTCGATCGCACAAAATCGCCGCGGTTGAGCGGCGATCTCGCTGGGATACTAGGACTCGAACCTAGACTAACTGGACCAGAACCAGTCGTGCTGCCAATTACACCATATCCCACTGCCCTACTAGTGATTCAGTAGAGTCCAGTGTTGTGGCCCTTCCGACGCCACCGAACGGCGGCCCGTGGAGCCGAGGAGAAACCTTACACAAGTCCGGTTCGGCCGACCAAAACGCCAGGTTCTGCGGGGGTTTGCGTGGTCTCCCGGACCCGCATCCGGCGCGCGACCCAGACCACGAGGCCGAGGTAGACGAGCGACTGGGTGAGGGTGACGGGGATCGTCCACCAGTCGCCGCCGGTGGGGTTGAGCGTCGACGCCATGTCGCTGAAGGCGAGCGCGATGCCGAACGCGAGCCAGTTGTTCAGCACGTGCATGGCGATGCCGGCCTCGAGCCCGCCGGTGAGGACGACGGCCAGGCCGGCCACCACTCCGAACGCGAAGCGATCCAGGAAGATCGGCGCGCTCTGGGCGCCGTGCGCGAGGGCGAACAACAGGGCCGGGAACAGCACGGCGGCCCAGGGCTTGCCGAAGACGTTGCCGAACGCCTGCGTGAGGTAGCCGCGGAACGCGTACTCCTCCCCCGCCGCCTGCAGCGGCGTGAGGAAGACGACCACGAGCACGAAGGCGCGCGTCGTCGAGGTGAACTCGTTGAGCTCGCCGCTGATCTCGGCGCCACCGCCGGACGACGGCACCACGGCCGAGACGACCAGGGTCGCGACGAGGGCGACGATCGACAACCCGAAGCAGACCGCCATCCAGCGCCACCGGATCCGGGGCGCGACCGACGCCAGCCAGCGCGGAGCCAGCCTGTGGAGGACCCGGGTCAGCAGCCACGTCACGAGGATCGCGCAGGCGAGCGTGACGTTGAGGTAGGCCAGGCCCAGTGGCGTCGGGTCGTCGAGATCCAGCAGCCGGGTCAGCCCGTCCGTCACGTCGCGCCCGGCGAGCGCGAGGCCGATCGCGAACGGGACCTGCACCAGCACGGGCACGACGACGATGAAGCAGGCGACCAGCGCGAGCACGCCCACGATCGGGCGCCACGCTCCGGGCCGGCCACCGCGCTGCACGAGGTGGTAGGGCAGGCCCGGCGGGTCGGTCATCTCGGCCAAGGCGGTCAGCCGAGCGCGCTCTGGAGTCGAGCGAGCGAGCGCTCGCGCCCGAGCAGCTCCATCGACTCGAAGAGCGGGGGCGAGACCCGGCGGCCGGTGACCGCCACCCGCACGGGGCCGAAGGCGTTGCGCGGCTTGAGCCCCATCGCCTCGACCAGCTCGGCCTGCAGCGCCTCCTGGATCTCGGCGGTGGACCAGGTGGGCAGCACCTCGAGCCGGTCGAGCGCACGGCGTACGACGGCGCGCCCGTCGTCGTTCAGGAGCTTCTCCGCGTCGGCCGGGTCGACGGCGAACGCCTCCTCGGCGACGAAGAGGAAGCGGAGCATGTCGACGGCCTCGACCAGCTTGTTGATGCGCTCGGCGACCAGGGGCATCGCCTGCTCGAGCAGCTGCGCATCGGCGTCGCCGACCGGGTCGGACACCACCCCGGCGGACTTCAGGAACGGCAGCACCCGGTCGGTCATCTCCTCGAGCGAGAGCAGGCGCATGTGGGAGGCGTTGATCGCCTCGGCCTTCTTGAGGTCGAAGCGCGCCGGGTTGGGGTTGACGTCGCCGATGTCGAACGCCTCGACCATCTCCTCCAGCGAGAAGACGTCGCGGTCGGCCGCGATCGCCCACCCCAGCAGCGCGAGGTAGTTCATCAGCCCCTCGGGCAGGAAGCCCTGGTCGCGGTAGGCGAGGGCGTGCGCCTCGGGGTCGCGCTTCGAGAGCTTCTTGTTGCCCTGGCCCATGACGTAGGGCAGGTGGCCGTACGCCGGGACGCCGGTGGCGATCCCGAGCTCGACGAGCGCGTCGAAGAGCGCGAGCTGGCGCGGGGTGCTCGAGAGCAGGTCCTCGCCGCGCAGCACGTGGGTGATCCCCATGAGGGCGTCGTCGATCGGGTTGACCAGCGTGTAGAGCGGATCGCCGTTGGCGCGCGAGAGCGCGTAGTCGGGGACGTTCTCGGTCTCGAAGGTGATGTCGCCGCGCACCAGGTCCCGCCAGGTGATCGCGCCGTCGGGCATCCGGAACCGCACCACGGGTCGACGGCCCTCGGCCTCGAAGGCCGCCCGCTGGTCGGCCGACAGGTCGCGGCAGAAGCCGTCGTACCCCATCATCTTGGAGCCGGACGCCTTGCGTCGGGCGTCGACCTCCTCGTTGGTGCAGAAGCAGTCGTAGGTGTACGACGAGTCGCGCAGCCGGGCGAGGACGTCGCGGTAGATGTCACCGCGCTCGCTCTGCCGGTAGGGGCCGTGGGGGCCGCCGACCTCGATGCCCTCGTCCCAGGTGAGACCGAGCCAGCGCCACAGGTCGAGGATGGCGTCGTAGGACTCCTGCGTGCTGCGCTCCCTGTCGGTGTCCTCCATCCGGAAGACGATCGTGCCGCCGTGGTGGCGCGCGAAGGCCCAGTTGAACAGCGCCGTACGGGCCAGGCCGACGTGCGGCGAGCCGGTCGGGGACGGGCAGAAGCGGACGCGGACGGTCACGGGTGGTGTCACCTTGCCTTGACGGGGTTCGTGAGGGAGCCGAGACCGGCGATCGAGACCTCGACCTCGTCGCCGACCTCCATGGGGCCGACGCCCTCGGGGGTGCCGGTGAGGACGACGTCACCGGGCAGCAGCGTCATCACGCTGGAGACGTGCGCGACCAGCGTGGGGATGTCGAAGATCAGGTCGCTGGTGCTGCCGTCCTGCTGCAGGTCGCCGTTGAGGTGCGTCTGCACCCGCCGGCCCTCGGCGAAGTCGTGGGGGTCGAGGTCGGTCTCGATCCACGGCCCGAGCGGGCAGAACGAGTCGAAGCCCTTGGCCCGGGTGAACTGGACGTCGCTCCGCTGCAGGTCGCGCGCGGTCACGTCGTTGGCGATCGTGTAGCCGTGGATGACGTCGGTCGCCTGCTCGGGGGGCACGTCGCGGCAGATCCGGCCGATCACGACCGCGAGCTCGCCCTCGAAGTGCAGGTTCTGGGTCTGCGGCGGGTAGAAGATCGGGTCGCCCGGTCCGACCACGCTGGTGTTCGGCTTGAGGAACATCAGCGGCTCGGTCGGCAGGTCGTTGCCCATCTCCGCCGCGTGCGCGGCGTAGTTGCGGCCGATGCCGACGACCTTGCTGCGCGGGAGGACCGGAGCGAGCAGCCGCACGTCCTCGAGCCTGTGCTCCTGGTCGAGCAGCTTCACGCCGACGTACAACGGGTCGCCGGCCAGCGCCACGACCGCGCTGTCGGGGTCGGGCTGGCCGAGCTCGTCGAGCTCGCCCGTGACCACGCCGTACATCGGGTCCTCGCCGGTGGTGAATCTCGCGATGCGCATTACCGGGGTCCCCGCGGAATCGTGGGCGGAGGAGCGTAGCGGGGGAGCCTGCGATTTCGGGGGGTGGTCACGTGGCGAGCCTATCGAGGCCGCCCGTCAGCCGCGGATCCGGACGGTCCTCACCAGGTCCTTGCGGATCTGCCGCTCGGTCCACGGGAACGCGACCCATCGCTCGCGCGAGAAGATCCGGGTCTGGTCGTCCGACCACCGCGACGCGGGGTCCTCGTACTGGCCGTAGGTGAGCACCGTGCGGGCCTCGATCCTGCGCTTGCCGCGGAAGGCGATCGCCTGGATGTACGACGACCCCGTGTTGACGCCGCCGACGACCGGGTCGTCGGTGCCGGAGGACGACGTGGCGTTGGCGTCACCCGTGGCGCTGCCCAGGCCGCCACCGATCGCGATGCCCTCGCCCGCGTCGCCACGGTCGGCGGACCGGTGCATGGAGCCGTACGGCGCGCTCAGGTCGATGCCGCGGTCGGTGAGCGTCTTGATCGCCTCGGCCAGCGTGTCGACGACGGCCGGGGAGGTCGACAGGGTGTGCGGCGTCGTGAGCGGGTCCGCCGCGGAGAACGGGACCTCCCACAGGTCGACGCCGTCCGCGCCGGCCAGGCGCATGAACTCCTGGAAGATCGCGGTCCCGACCGACGTGGTGTCGGAGCGACCGTCCCAGTCGTGCAGGACCTGGCAGGCCGCGGTCCGGCCGGTGGCGGCGCAGACCCGGTCGAGGCGCCCGCCGGCGCGCGCCACCTCGGCCGCGTACACGCGGTTGGCGTACTCGTGGGAGCGCAGGGTCGCCGGCGACTCCTTGCCCTTCGCGAGCTGGTCGCGCACGTAGGACATCACGACCTTGGTGCGCATGGACCTCTCACACCTCTCGCAGCCGATGATGCGCGGGTATCCCTCGAGCCGCTTGCGGTCGTTGGGTGCCCAGTAGGAGTCGTTGGCGTTCATCACCCACGAGTCCGTCACGACCTCGGGGAGGTGCTTCGGGCCGAGGATGCCGGGTCGCTGGGCGTCCCGGTCGGTGCCCCACGCGCAGGCGCCGCCGGCCCGGGTGCCGTCGAGTCCGGGGAGGCCGGCGACCTTGAAGAGCAGGCGGCCGTTGGGGGTCATGCACTTGTCGGCCAGCTTGTCGGTGACGTGCGGGATCACCGAGTGGTCGGCGTAGAGGACGTGGCCCCTGCGGTCCGCCGCGATGGTGTTGACCCAGGGCATCCCGCCGCCACGGTCCTGGCGACGCAGCAGGTCGCGCACCCCGGACGCCCGCGCCATCGAGAGGAACGTGTCGAGCGTGCGCAGGTGCTCGGCGTTGGCGTCGCGCATCGCCCAGAAGCTCGACGGCGTCCAGGTCATGAACTGGCTCGGGGAGTTGATGACGTAGCCCTGCGGGGTGCGGTAGAGCGTGCGGGTGACGGTCTTGACGCCGTCGTCGGTGCGCACCCGGACCTCGACGTGGCGGCGCTGGAGCCGGCGGGTGCCGTCCCCGGTCTGGTAGCGAGTCGGGCTGCCGGCTGTCGTGTACTGGTACGGCGTGAACCGGTAGCCGGTCGAGACGGTGTGGCTCCAGGCGACGTCCTCGTTGAAGCCGATGTTGATCGCCGGGAAGCCGAGCAGCGAGCCGCCCGCCACGTCGAAGCGGCCCGGGATCGTCAGGTGCATCTGCGTGAAGCGGTAGCGACCCAGCCACGGGAAGTGCGGGTTGCCGAGCAGCATCCCGCGTCCGGTGGTCGTGGCCGAGCCGCCGACCGCGGTGGCGTTGGAGCCGAACGACGTGCTCTGGTCGGCGCCGAGGTTGCGGGCCAGCTCCTCGCGGCTCAGCGACGGCGCCGCCACCCGCTGACCCGCCGCGGGCGGCCTCGCCTGCGTGATCGCGGGCAGGAACCGCGTGGTCGATCCGATCAGCTGGGCCAGGTAGATGGCGTACCAGATGTCGTTGCTCGTCACGTTCGGCCGGATCCACGTGGCCTTGGCGCAGGCGGGATCGGTGATCTCGTGGGTGCGGAGCCACCTGTTGATGCCGGCCGCCTCGGCGCGGACCATCGCCTTGGCCCGCCTGCTCGGGCCGGCGACCTCGTCGGCGAGCAGCTTCTCGACGACCCGGCGGTCGTGGAGGTCGGTCACGAGGGTGTCCCACTGGAGATTGGTGCCGACACCGCCGACGCGGTCGTTGTACGTCGCCTTCGCGCCGAGGCGACGCGAGCGCTCGCCGCGAGCCGTGAGCACGGTGTCCATGAGGTTGCAGGTCGCGGCGGCCGTCGTCGCCCAGCCGGCGCCGTAGCCGAGGCCGGCGAAGCTCCGGGCGCGGATGTGCGGGATGCCGTGCTTGGTGATCCGGATCTTCGCCGCGTACTTCTTCCGGGGCTTCCGGGGCTGCTCGGCCTTCACCGACGCAGCCGTCGACGCAGCCGTCGACGCAGCGGTCGACGCAGCGGCGGTCCTGGCGGGGACGGCGATCGCCTGGCCCCCGCCGGTGAGGGCGGCCGGGGCGAGGAGCAGGAGGGAGGTGAGGCCGATCACGGCCGGACGCAGATGCACGAGTGCACCGTAACGGTCGTCACAGTCGCGAGCGTGCCGCATCGCGGTGCGCTTGCCTGCGATCTGCGGGATCTCGGGTCGCGGCACCCCCGGGTCCGAGCTCAGCCGAACAGCGCACGCGGGTTGTCGGTGAGCATCGCCCGCGCGGTCGTCTGGTCAAGACCGGCGGCGACCAGCGCAGGGATCACCCGGGTGTGGATGAAGGTGAAGTCGACGCCATCCTCCAACGGGTCCCGCTCGACGAAGTCCTCCCAGGAGCCGAAGACGCCGAAGTAGACCGCCAGGTCGTGGGCGAGCAGCAACTGCGCCGCGTATCCCCGCTGCGCGAGGGCGACGATCGTCGCGACACGGTTCTCCAGGCTGTTACCCACCGAGCAGTAGCCGAATCGGTCCATGCCCAGGTAGACGCCGCGGTCGAGCAGCGCCTGGAGGTAGTCGAGGTCGTTGCTGTCGCCGCAGTGCCCCACGATGAGTCGGCCGGGAGCGACGCCCGTCTCGTCGAAGAGGTCCACGATCGCCTGGCCGTTGGCCGCCTCCACTTCGTGGTGCACGAAGATCGGGAGGTCGTGCGAGGCGGCGACCGCTCCGATGGCCCGGAAGACGTTGTGCAGCTGAGGGGTCAGCCCGGCTCCCGCGCAGGCCGCCTTCATGATGCCCGGGCGGATGCCCGTGTCTGCGATGCCGTCGGTGCACTCCCGATCGAGCCACGACGCGACTTCGGCCTCAGCGCGCCACTGCAGGTAGGGGTGCTCGGTGTAGTAGAAACCGGTCGAGGCGACGACAGTGAGTCCGGTGTGCTCGGCGACCTCGCGGAGCAGCGCGACGTCACGGCCCAGGTTGATCGGCGTGCCGTCGACGATGGTGCGCACCCCCGCCTCCCGGGCGCGCGTGAGGTGCTTCGTCGCGCGCTCGAGGATCACGTCGTGGTCGTAGAAGCGGGTGCCGAAGGCTGCGCGCAGGGACCAGTCGGCTCCGCTCACGTGCTCGTGGACGAGCGTCTGGCCGAGGGCGTCGGCCGCGACCGGGCCGAGGACGGTGTTGACAGGCATCGCGCAGCTCCGGTGGGTCGGGGTCCGCTCATGGAGGAGTCGTGACCGCTGTCGGCACGCGATGCTAGCAACGAACCCAAGCAAGCGCTTGTTAATGCACCGACGGCCTACCCTCGGGCCCGTGGAGTCCATCTGTCGCACGGCGTGGGAGCGGCGCGCCGCGGCCCATGCCCGGCGCGTCGACGCCCTCGTCGAGCCGCACCTCGAGCGCCGGCGCGACGGGCGCACGCACCCCGTGCACGACTTCCTCTTCACCTACTACTCGCAGCGCCCCGCCCAGCTGCGGCGCTGGCACCCCGGCTACGGCGTGCGCCTGCTCGACGCTCCGTCCTACGCGGGCCTCAAGGGGTACGACGACGGCGCGGTCACGTCGGCGTACGTCGGGTCCCAGCGCCCGCTGCTGGTCGCCCTGTCGCGGCTGCTGCGCGCGACGGCCGCCCGACCGGCGAACCTCGGGTGCTTCGGGATGCACGAGTGGGCGATGGTCTATCGGCTCTTCGAGGACGAGACCCGGCATGCCGGCTGGCCGCTGCGCCTCGGCCCGGCGGGCACCGACGCGGTGGTCGAGTCGCACCGGATCGCGTGCTCCCATTTCGACGCCTACCGGTTCTTCACGCCCGCGGCCGCACCGCTCAACACGCTCTCCCCCGCCGCGCACGACCGCCCCGACTTCGAGCAGCCCGCCTGCCTGCACGCAGGCATGGACCTCTACAAGCACGCCTTCCGGCTGACGCCGATGATCGGCTCCGACCTGGTCGCCGACTGCTTCGAGCTCGCCTGGGACATCCGCGTGCTCGACATGCGCGCCGCGCCGTACGACCTCGCCTCGCTCGGCCTCGAGCCGGTGCGGGTCGAGACGGCCGCCGGCAAGGCGGCGTACGCCGAGGCGCAGCGCGGGTTCGCCGAGCGCGGCGCCCCGCTGCGGGCGCGGCTGGTCGAGGAGTGCGACCGGCTGCTGGCGGTCGCCGCCGCCACCTCTCCGGAACGTGACCCCTGCGAGGAGCCTCCCAGGTCCCAGGCCGGGATCGGGACGCTGGATAATCCGATCGCATGACCTCCCGACTGACCGAGATCAACGTCGACTGCGCCGACCCGGCCCGGCTCGCGGACTTCTGGTGCGCGGCGCTCGGGTACGCCGTGCTCGACGCCACCGACGACCTCGTCGAGATCGGCCCCCGGCGCGGGTCGGACGCCGAGCTCCTCGAGGCGGTGCGCCGCGGGCCCGTCGCCCCGTCGCTCTTCTTCGCCCTGGTGCCGGAGGGCAAGACCGTCAAGAACCGGCTGCACCTCGACCTCTCACCGATCGACGGCACGCAGGCCGACGAGGTCGCGCGTCTGGAGCAGCTGGGTGCGCGCCCGGCCGACGTCGGCCAGACCGGCGAGGAGTCGTGGGTCGTGATGGCGGACCCGGAGGGCAACGAGTTCTGCGTGCTGCGCAGCCTCGCGACGGGCGAGTTCGAGGTCTGAGCCGGGTCGGGCCCGGGTTAGGTTGGGGCCATGCGCCTGCTGTCCGTGCTGATCGGCCTCGTGCTCGTCGGCTCGCTCGTGCCGGCGGCGCACGCCGACCCGCGGTGGGAGTTCTACACCTCGGACCGGACCCGCTACGAGTCGCCGTGGTTCGCCGGCGCGCACCGGATCATGATCCCGTTCGGCTGCACCGCGGCGCCGTACTACTCCCCGGACTCGCGGTGTCGCGGCGGGCGCGGCTTCCACCACGGACTCGACGTCGCCATGCCGTGCGGCACCCCGTTGTACGCCGGGCGCAAGGTCCGCGTCGTCTCGAACCGCCCCCTCGGTCCGGCGTACGGCGAGAACCCCGTGCTGCTGCGCAACCGCCGGCTCGGCTGGGACCTGGTGATCGGGCACACCCGCCGCGTCTACGCGGAGGTCGGGCAGGTGGTCCGGCGCGGGAGGATGTTCGCCCGGGCCGGTGACAGTGGTGCGCCCGACGGGTGCCACCTGCACTTCGAGCGGCGGGCGGTCCGGGGCGGACTGTCGACCGCCGTGCACCCGCGCAGGCTGCTGGCCCTGACCCCGCGGGACCGATGACCGAGCGGGTGCTGCGCAACTTCCTCGCCCCCGACGGGCGCCTGCACACGATCCCGTCGAAGCACGCCAAGCTGCTCGTCGTCCTGGACCACCTGGCTCAGTCCTTCGAGCCCGGCCAGCGCTACCGGGAGGCGGAGGTCGACCTCGTGCTGCGCGGCTTCCACGACGACCACGCCGCGCTGCGTCGCTACCTCGTCGACAACGGCTTCCTCACCCGCGAGGCCGGCGTCTACTGGCGCAGCGGCGGCACGGTCGACGTCGATCCGGACCGTTGACGGATCCCGTCGAGCACCAGCCCGAGCCCGAGCGCGAAGTCGGACTCCTCGCGCGGCGCTCCGTCGATGGCGCCGGCGGAGCCGGCCTGCAGGTGGGTCTGCTCGTCGACGACGTGCCCGAAGACGAAGTGCAGCAGGGTCCGCGCCGCGACCGGCACCTGGGCCGGGGCGAGCCCGCCCTCACCGAGGGCGACCACCAGCTCGTCGTACGGCGTGGCCGCGCCGAGCCCGAAGGAGCGCACGGTCGCGACCAGTTCGGCGCCGTCGCGATAGGCGAGCATCGCATCGCGGAGCTCGGTGCAGACGGTCTCGACGCACGCGTCCCAGGCGTCGGGCCGGGGTCCGCGGCGCCCGCGCGCGAGGATCTCGTCGGCGACCGCGGCGAGCAGCTCCTGCTTGTTGCCGAAGTGGTGGTAGAGAGCACTGGGCCGGAGGCCGAGCTCCGCGCCGAGGCGCCGCATGGTCAGGTCGGCGAGACCGTAGGCGTCCAGGACGGCGAGTGCCCGGTCGACGACGTCGGCGCGGTGGTAGCGCACGTCACATCCTCCTGCCCGGCCGGGAGCCGTTGACCCGGCGCCGCCCGAACCCTAACCTGAACGGCGTTCACCTGACCAGCGTTCAGGTGCGGAGAGAAGGAACCGAGCATGACCATGGCCGAGACGCCCGCCTCCCCCGCGAGCCCCCCGGACGGCGCGACGCCTCGCGTGCGTCGTCGTTCGACGACCACGGACATCGCGCTGGTCGCGGCGTTCGCCGCGCTCGTCTCGGCCTGCGCCTACATCGGCGCGGTCCCGGTCGGTGGCGCCGGGGTGCCGATCACCCTGCAGACGTTCGCCGTGATGCTCGCCGGCTGCGTGCTCGGCCCGGTGCGCGGCTTCCTGGCCGTCGCGCTCTACCTGCTGCTGGGCGCGATCGGGCTGCCGGTCTTCGCCGAGCACTCGTCGGGGCTGGGCGTCTTCACCGGCCCGAGCGCGGGCTACCTCTACGCGTTCCCGATCGCGGCCGCGCTGGCCGGCTTCCTGGTCAAGTACGTCGCCCGCGAGCGCCGCACCCGTGCGGTCTGGGTCTTCGCCTGCTCGCTGGCGGGCAGCATCCTGGTGATCCACCCGCTCGGCATCGTCGGCATGAAGCTGTACTTCGACGTGTCCTGGCACGAGGCGCTCACCTACGACACGCCGTTCTGGATCGGCGACCTGCTCAAGACCACGCTGGTCGCGCTGATCGCCGCCGAGGTGTTCCGCGCGTTCCCGTGGATGCAGCGCATCGACTGACGTTGCCCACGATCACCTTCGACGCCGCCGGGGTCGGCGTCGCTACACCGGCCGGCACCCGCGTCATCCTAGAGCCCACGACGCTGACGCTGACCGAGCAGCGCATCGGCGTCATCGGCGCCAACGGGTCCGGCAAGTCCACGCTCGCCCGCCTCGTCAACGGCCTCGTGGCCGCGACCACCGGCCGCGTGCTCGTCGACGGCGTCGACGTGGCTCGCCACGGCTCCGCCGTGCGCCGCACCGTCGGGTTCGTCTTCACCGACCCGGCCGCCCAGCTCGTGATGCCGACCTGCCTCGAGGACGTCGAGCTCTCGCTGCGCCGCCGCGAGAAGGACGCCCGCCGTCGACACCAGCTCGCGCTCGCGGTGCTGCAGCGCCACGACCTGGGCGACCACGCCGACGCCAGCGTGCACACGCTCTCGGGCGGCCAGAAGCAGCTGCTCGCCCTTGCCGGCGTCCTGGCGGTCGACCCGGCGATCGTCGTCGCCGACGAGCCCACCACCCTGCTCGACCTGGCCAACACCCGCCGCGTGGCGGACCTCCTCCTCGGGCTCGACCAGCAGCTCGTCCTGGTCACCCACGACCTCGACCTGGCCCGTCGTTGCGACCGCGTGCTGGTGGTCGAGGACGCGCGGGTCCGCTTCGACGGACCGGCGGAGGCCGCCGTCGACGACTACCTGGCCTCGGTCGCCCGATGAGCACGTCGTGAAGAGGACCGGATGAGCGGCGCCGGGCTCGTCGGCGTCTACCAACCGGGCACCAGCCTGCTGCACCGCCTGCCCGTGGGCGCCAAGCTCGGTGGTCTCGCGGCGTTCAGCCTCGCGATCGTGCTGGTGCGCAGCATGCCGGCGGCCTGGGTCTTCCTCGCGGCCGCACTCGGGCTGGCCCTCCTCGCCCGGATCCGGCTCATCACCCTGGCCCGGGCCGCCCGGACCGTGCTGCTGCTGGCGGTCTTCGTCGGCGCGCTGCAGTGGTGGTGGTACGGCCGCGACAAGGCGGTCGAGACCTTCGTGGACCTGGTGGCGCTGTCCGTGGCGGCCGTGGTCGTCTCGGCCACCACGCCGGTCAATGCGATGCTCGACGCCCTCATCCGCTGGATCGGGCCGCTGCGCCGTGTCGGCGTCGATCCCGACCGGGTCGCGCTCACGATCGGCCTCGCGATCCAGGCCCTGCCCGGCACGGTCGCCCTGGCGATCGAGACCCGCGACGCGGCCCGGGCCCGCGGCGTACGGCATCCGCGAGCGTTCCTCACGCCGTTCGTCATCCGCGTGGTCGCCCGGGCACACGAGACCGGCGACGCCCTCCACGCACGTGGCCTCGGGGACGACGACGGCATGACCTATTGATTTTCGATAGATAAGCAGCGATCCTCGATGCATGGATGCCTCGAAGGTCCCGCCGCTGCTCCTCGCCGTCCTCGTCGCGCTGCTCGGCGTGGGGGCGGCCGCGTACGGCGAGGCGGACGACGCGCCCGGCCTCGTGCTCATCGGCGGCGTCGTCGTGCTGGCCGCGCTGTGGCTCGGCGTGCGGGTCGTCCGCCGCTGAGCCCCGCGACTCGGGCCGGCAGCCGTCAGGCCGGGCCGTGCTCGGCGAGCCACGCGGTCGCGCGGCGCTTCGAGGCCCGCGCGAGCCAGGCGTCCTGGACGACCTCGGCGACCTCGTCCCGGGTGAGCTCGCCGAACCGGCTGGCGCGCAGCAGCACCGAGGGGTGTCCGTTGAAGTGCGGGGTCGTGAAGTAGGGCGTCGACTCGTCGAGCACCATCGCCTGCTTGTCGGCCTCGGACGGCACCCAGAGCACGATGACGTCGTCGTACCTCTCCCCGGTCTGCGGGTCGAACGCGTCGGGGCGCGGGGTGCGGAAGAAGACGAACGACTTCCGGCCGACCTGGTAGACCGGCCGCTCGGCCGTCGTGCCGTCGGCGATCTCGACGTGGGGCATCCCGAGGGCGATCTCGTGGACGTCCTGGACCCGCGCCTTCCGTGCTCTGCTCATCGCCGCGGCGTCACCCCGAGTAGGGCACCTCGGTCTGCCAGTCGGCCTCGACCTGGTGCGCGGCGTCCCACAGCACCTCGGCGACGCGGTCGGGGGTGAACGGGCCCTCCTGACCGAGGGTGCCGCGCACGGTCACCGACACCGCGCGGATGCCGTCGGGCTCGAGCGTGGCGTCGAGGCTGCGCACGAGGTTGCGTACGCCGGCCTTCTGCACGCCCAGCGACGCCGCCCGGTGCCACGGCCTGTCGGCGGCCATGCTGCCGGTGACGGTGATCCGGCCACCCGTCGTCATGAAGGGCCGCGCGGCCTGCACGCTCGTGAGCAGCGCGCCGACGCCGAGCGCGACGTCGGCGAGCAGCTCGTCGACCCCGAGCTCGAGCGGATCCTTCTCGCGGAAGGCGCTCGGGTTGAAGTGGAGCACGTCGATGCGGCCGGCGTGCTCCCCGAACCGGCGGATCGCGGCCGTCGCGGCGTCCCCGTCGGTGACGTCGGCGACGGCGTGCCCGACCGCGACACCGAGCTGCTGCAGCTCGCCGGCCAGCGAGGCGAGCTGCTCCTCGTCGATGCCGAGCAGCGCCACGTCATACCCCTCACGCGCGTAGCGGCGCGCCACCGACCCGCTGACCCCCGGACCTGCTCCCACGATCACCACGACCGGACGACTCATGGTGCCACCGTAGCCAGCGGCGCCGGCGGAGATGCGTCAGCTCGGCTGGTCGAGGAACCAGCGGTGCCCGAAGGGATCCCGGAAGACCGCGACGCGCCCGGCCGGCGGGCTGTCCTCCGGCCCCCGGTCGAGCGCGATCCCCCACGCCGTCACCCGTGCGCAGACGGCATCGACGTCGGCGACCGTCAGGTGCAGCGAGACCGCGGCACCACGGGCGGGGTCGGGAGCGGCGACGCCCGCCGACTCGAACTCGTCCGACATCATCCAGCCCGCACCGCCGACGGCCAGCTCGACGTGCCCGATGCGGCCGTCGTCCATCACGATCGGCTCGTGGGTGACCTCGGCGCCGAGCACCTCGACGTACCACTCGATCGCGGTCCGGGCGTCCGCGACGCAGAGGTACGGCGTCAGCTCGCTCACCACACGTCACCCTCACGCCAGTCGCAGGTGATCGGCGCGTCGAGGTCCAGGCGCTCGCCGCGCGCGTAGATGGCACCGTCGTCGTCGGGCGTGGGCACGACGCCGACGGTCGTCGCGACCGACGACGGGCCGCGCCAGCGGTCCCAGCCCCGGGCCTCGTAGAACGGCGCCCCGGCGTCCGAGGCGCTCAACGCGAGCAGGTCGTAGCCCGGCGCCAGCTCCTCGAGCGACTCCATGACCGCCGATCCGCGGCCGCGACGTCGTACGTCGTCGGCGACGGCCACCGCCTCGACGTACCCGCACCGCAGCCACCGGCCGTCGACCATGAGCCGGCGCAGCACCAGCGACCCGTGCGCGACCAGACGGCCGTCCTCGTGCACCAGGGCGTGGGTGCCGCCCAGCGCGTGGGACCAGTCGGCGTCGGTGAAGTCGCGGAACGACCCGGCGCACAGCTCGCGGGACTCGGCGAGGTCCCGCGGGCTCAGCTCGCCGGTGTGGCAGCGACGTACGGACATCCCGTTCACCATCCAGGTGCCTTCCGGTCGGCCCACGGCGCGGCCGACTCGACCTGCGCCGCGAGCGAGATCAACAGCTCCTCCTCGGCCGGCCGCGCGGCCAGCATGACACCGACCGGCAGGCCGCCGGGGGTCCAGTGCAGCGGGAGGGACACGGCGGGCATGCCGGTGACGTTCCACGCGGACGTCCATGGGGTGAACGCCTTCTGCGCCTCGAAGTCACGCTCGGGACGCTCGTCGTCGCGCATCGCGCCCACCGGCAGCGGCGGGGTGGCGAGCGTCGGGGTCAGCACGGCGTCGTACGGCGCGAGCGCGGTGAGCGCGGCCGCGGCGTGGCGGCGCATGGCGCCGATCGCGAGCCCGAACTCCGGTCCGCTGACCGCGCGGCCGCGCTCCGAGAGCCACCGCGTGAGCGGGCGGATCAGGTGCTCCCGCTCGGGCGGCACCACGGAGAGCGCGGTCAGCACCGCCCAGCAGACCTCGAAGACCGGCACCGCCTCGGCCGGCAGGGGCACGTCGACGTCCTCCACCTCGTGGCCGAGCGACTCGAGGAGCCGCGAGGCGTCCTCCCAGGCGCGCGCGCACTCGGGGTCGACCGGAGTGTCGGTGATGACTGGTGTGATGAAGCGAGCGACCCGCAGCCGCCCGGGGTCGCGGCCGCAGGAGGCCAGGAAGCTCTCGGAGGGAGGTGGCGCCCAGGAAGGATCCCCGACCCGACGACCGGCGAGCACGTCGAGCATCGCCGCCGCGTCGGCGACCGTCCGGGCGATCGACCCGGCCGTCGCCAAACCCACGGGGTCGCCGTACATCGGGTGACCGCTGATCCGCCCACGCGTGGGCTTGAGGCCGACCAGGCCGCAGCACGACGCCGGGATCCGGATGGAGCCACCACCGTCGGATCCCTGCGCCACCGGCACCAGACCCGCCGCCACGGCGGCCGCCGCGCCACCCGACGAGCCGCCCGCGGTGCGGGTGCGGTCCCACGGCGTGACCGCCGCAGGAGCGACGTCGGGCTCGGTGTAGCAGGGCGAGCCGAACTCGGGGGTGTTCGTCTTCCCGAGGCTCACCAGGCCCGCGGCCTCGATCGAGAGGGTCACGCCGTCGGAGACCTCCGGCACGAAGTCCGCGAACGCCGCGGAGCCGAACGTCGTGCGCACCCCGGCCGTCGGGTTGAGGTCCTTGATGGCGGTCGGCACGCCGAAGAGCGGGCCGGCGTCGTCGCCCGGGCCGAGCAGCCGGGCGCGCTCGCGAGCGAGGTCGGGGGTGAGCGTGACGAACGCGCCGACCGTGTCGGCCCCGGAGTCGAGACGGTCGGCGCGTTCGAGGTAGTGGTCGGTCAGCTCGAGCGGCGTCACCTCACGTCGACGCACCAGGGCGCCCTGCTCCAGCGCGGTCAGGTCATGGAGTGCGGCCACGACCCGACGCTAGTGGTCATCCCCGTTGATTCACCAGGGATCTACGCACCCAGCGCACGCACCTCGCTGCGTTGGCGACGCTCGGTAGACAACCCGGTATGCCGTCGCGCCGCCGCCTTGCGATGCACGCACGCTGAGCACGGATACCCCCGACGTATCAACGGGCACGACCACTAGCCGGGGCACGGAGACCGTGCACCCGTCAGGCGACGGCGACCTCGGTGTCGTGGTCGGCGAGCAGCCGGACGGCGTTGGTCAGCCGGGCCAGCACGTCGGGGTCAGTGAGCACGTCGACCTCGATCGCGGACTGGGAGATGGTGACGTCCTCGACGACGGTCGCTCCGGCGATCCGCGCGGAGCGGGCGGCGTCCTCGTGGGCCCACTTGCCGCCGTAGGGCGTCGGGGTCGCGCCGATCACGCCGAACGGCTTGCCGACCATCGCGCCGGCGCCGTAGGGGCGCGAGAGCCAGTCGATGGCGTTGTTCAGGACGGCGGGCATGGTGCCGTTGTACTCGGGGGTGACGGCCAGCACCCGGTCGGCGCGACGGACGCGCTCGCGCAGGGCGGCGGCCGCGGCCGGGATGCCGGTCTCGCTGTCGAGGTCCTCGTTGTAGAACGGGACCTCGCCGAGACCGTCGACGATGTCGACGGCGACGCCGTCGGGCGCCTGGGCGGCCAGCAGCTCCGCGAGCTTGCGGTTGACGGAGTCGGTGCGCAGGCTGCCGACGAGGACGGCGATCGTGGTGTCTGTCATGCGAGCCTAAACGGACCGCGGTCCGTTTCGTATTCCGGCGAGGCGGGGGATTTTCGCGAGCGCTGGGTCACACCGCTCACTAGTGTGGCCGCGACATGTCCGAGCCCGAGCTGCTGCCCCTCCTCGACTCCCTCCCGACGGAGCGCCGCGACGCGGCGCGCAACCGCGAGCTGCTGCTCGACGCGGCGCAGGGCCTCGTCGAGCGACACGGGCCGCACTCGGTGACGATGGACGCCGTGGCGGCGGCGGCCGGCGTCGGCAAGGGCACCGTCTTCCGGCGGTTCGAGTCCCGCGAGGGACTGATGGCGGCGGTCCTCAACCACTCCGAGACCGAGTGGCAGGCGCAGGTCATGTCCGGCGCGCCGCCGCTCGGGCCGGGCGCCGACCCGTGGGACCGCCTGCTGGCGTTCGGCAGGTCGCGGCTCGAGACGACGCTGCTGCACGCGGAGATGATCCGGGAGGCGGGTCGGGCCGGCATGCGCTCGTTCGCGGCGTACTCCTTCGTCGCGATGCACACGCGCTACCTGCTCGCCGAGCTCGGGGTGACCGGTGACCTGCCGATCCTCGCGACCGCGCTGCTCGCGCCCCTCGAGGCGCCGATCCTCGACCAGCAGGTGACGATCGAGGGCTTCCCGCTCGAGCGCGTCTACGCCGGCTGGGTCGACCTGGCGCGCCGGATCGTCGGCCGGGACGCCGACCCGCCCGAAAGTTTCTGACGGGTCAGCTTTGGTGATGGCGCCGCAGCCCGAACGTGACGCCGTCGACGAGCGCGCCCCACGACGCCTCGATGACGTTGGCGCCGACGCCGACGGTCAGCCAGGACGTCTCGCCGTCGCTGGTCTCGATCAGCACCCGGGTGATCGCGTCGGTGCCGTGGCCCTGGTCGAGGATGCGCACCTTGTAGTCGATGAGCTCGAACTTCGCGACCTCGGGGTAGGCCTGCTCGATCGCCGCTCGCAGCGCCTGGTCGAGCGCGTTGACGGGGCCGTTGCCCTCGCCGGTGACGACGTAGCGGACGCCGCCCGCGCGCAGCTTCACGGTCGCCTCCGACAGGGCGTCGCCGTGCGGCATCGTCTCGGTGATGACGCGCCACGACTCGACCTCGAAGTACGTCGGGCGCTGCCCCTCGACCTCCTCGATGAGCAGCAGCTCGAAGGACGCGTCTGCGGCCTCGAACGTGAAGCCGCGGTTCTCGAGCACCTTGACCCGGTCGGTGATCCGGGTGACCAGCTCGCGGTCGCCCGAGAGGTCGAAGCCGAGCTCGCGGCCCTTGAGCTCGATCGACGCGCGGCCCGCCATGTCGGAGACCAGCAGGCGCATGTCGTTGCCGACGCCGGCGGGGTCCATGTGCTGGTAGAGGTTCGGGTCGACCTTGATCGCGCTCGCGTGCAGGCCGGCCTTGTGCGTGAAGGCCGAGCTGCCGACGTAGGGCTGGCGCGACGCGGGCGGGAAGTTCGTGACCTCGGCGACCGCGTGGGCGATCCGGGTGGCCTCGCCGAGCAGCCCCTGCGGCAGCACCTGGCGGTCGAGCTTGAGCTCGAGGTTGGCGACGACCGCGACGAGATCGGCGTTGCCGGTGCGCTCGCCGTAGCCGTTGAGGCAGCCCTGCACGTGGGTGGCTCCGGCGTCGACGGCGGCGAGCGAGTTCGCGATCGCACAGCCGGTGTCGTTGTGGGCGTGGATGCCGACCCGTACGCCGGTCGACTCGACGACGTCGTGCACCGTGTCGGCCACCCAGCTCGGGAGCATGCCGCCGTTGGTGTCGCAGAGCGCGATGACCGCGGCGCCCGCGTCGTACGCCGTGCGCAGCACCTCGAGCGCGTAGTCGCGGTTGTCGCGGTAGCCGTTGAAGAAGTGCTCGGCGTCGAGGAACACCTCCTGCCCCTCGGCGCGCAGGTGCGCGACCGTGTCCCGGATCATCGCGAGGTTCTCCTCGAGCGTCGTGCGCAGGGCGAGCTCGACGTGCCGGTCGTGCGACTTCGCCACCAGCGTGACGACCGGGGCGCCGCTGTCGCGCAGTGCCGCGACCAGCGGGTCGTCGGCCGCCTTCACCCCGGCGCGGCGGGTCGCGCCGAAGGCCGCGAGCCTCGCGTGCCTGAGGTCGAGCTCCTGGGTGGCCCGGCGGAAGAACTCCGTGTCCTTGGGGTTCGCGCCCGGCCAGCCGCCCTCGATGTAGCCGACGCCGAGGCCGTCGAGCTGGCGCGCGATCGCGAGCTTGTCGGCGACCGTGAGGTTGAGCCCCTCCTGCTGCGCGCCGTCGCGCAGGGTGGTGTCGTAGACGTGGAACGCGCCGTGGAGGTCCATCGGGCTCTCTTCCGTGCTGGTCCGGGCAACAAAAAAACCTCTCGGGAACGAGAGGTTGGCGCGTCGGTCGCCCCGGGTCGTGGGGCGCGGCGACGCGCTAGGGAATGATGATCGGCTGGTGGTGCACGGGCTCATCGTGCCACGGTGCGCGGATCAGCGGCCAGGGATCTCGACATGCGGGCGGCCGCCGGCCGGGCTCCAGCTGGCCCCCGAGAGCTCGGCACGGAAGCCGAGGACGGCGACGGCCGCGACCACGACGACCAGCGCGACGACCCAGCGCCGCGGTCGCGCGGCCACCGGGTTGACGACGGCGCTCACCGGGCCGCGCAGGCGCGAGCCGCCCGGACCCCACCACAGCGAGCCGGCCAGCACCACGCCGCAGACGAACAGCGCGAGCTCGACCCCGGTCGCGACGGCGTAGCAGACCAGCGCGGCGGCCGCGGCCAGGCCGAGCGCCCACAGCCCGAGCAGGAGGGCGCCGGGGATCGACTGCACGAGGTGCCAGGGTGCCGCGACGAGCAGCTGCACGCCGTCGTACCACTTGCGACCGCGGTACTGCCGCCGCTGGTCGTGGGCCGACGCGGCCAGCGAGACGCTGCGCAGCAGCCAGGTGAGCAGCAGGAGGAGGCCGGCGGTGAGCCACGGGTACGCCGCGCAGCCGGCGCCCGCGGCCAGGGCGAGCCCGGCCAGCAGGGTGCCGCGACGCAGGCGCTCGGCGGGGCCGGGACGCGCCCGGCCCCACTGGTCGTCGACGAGCTCGGTGGCGCCCTCCGGGGGCAGGGCCAGCGTGTACGGCTCGGCCGACTCGTGGCCCGGCCACACGTCGGTCTCGTCGTCGGCCGCGGCCTGGGACGCCAGCGCGAGCGGGACGGTGTAGGGGTCGTGCTCGACCGCGGCGGGCGGCGCCACGGACGGCGCGTCGCGGCGGGTGGTGAGCGGCCGCAGCCAGGCGAGCAGGTCGGCCAGGGTCGGCCGGTTGCGGGGCTCCGGGTCGAGCGCGGCCGCGACGACGCCGCCGAGGTCGTCGGGCAGCCCGGCCAGGTCGAACTGGCCGCGGCGGACCCGGTCCATGATCGCCATCGAGGGGCCCCGGCCGAACGGCGGATGACCGGTGCCGGCGTACGCCACCGTCGCCGCCCAGGAGTGGACGTCGGACGCGGCGGTGGCGTCCTCGCCGTACAGGATCTCCGGCGCGAGATAGCCCGGTGTGCCGAGCAGCCATCCGGTGTGCGTGAGCTTCGGGTCGTCGGCGACCCGGGCCAGGCCGAAGTCGATGAGGATCGGGGTGCGCCCCTCCATCAGCACGTTCGAGGGCTTCACGTCGCGGTGCAGCACGCCGGCCGCGTGCACCGAGGCGAGTCCCTCGGCGAGGCAGCCCGCCAGCCAGTAGAGGTCGGGGCCGGTGATCGCGCCCTCGTCCACGACCAGGTCGTGCAGCGACGGCCCGGGCACGTAGCGGGTCGCGACGTACGGCACCGGCGCCCACGGGTCGGCGTCGACGATGCCGGCGACCCAGCGGCTGTGCACCCGCTGCAGCGAGCCGACCTCACGCTCCAGTCGCTGCCGGGCCTCGTCGTCGCCGACGATGTGCGGCCGGAGCACCTTGAGCGCGATCCGCTCGCCGTCGCCGCGCCGCGCCAGGTGGACCACGCCCATGCCGCCCTCGCCGAGCTTGGTCAGCAGCGTGTAGCCGCCGACGGTCGGGCGCTCGGCGGAGCCCGCGGCGCCGGCCGGCGAGGGGGTGGTCGTCACGGCCCGAGGTTACCTGTGACCGGCGCCGCACCCCGGGAGGACGGCACCCCCTTCAAACGCGAGTGGTCCAGCCCGTAAGGTAAGCCTAACCTTCACGTGTGTCCGGCATCCGCCGGCATGCTCCGCCGCCTCCCCGGGACCGCCCATGACCTCGACCGCGCCGACACCGGTGGTGTCCGCCGGGAAGCCGTCCGTGCTGCGGCGTGGATCGGTGCGCGGCCTGGTCGTGCTGGCCGTGCTGCTGGCGCTCGCCGGCCTTCTCAGCCTCGCCGTCGGCAGCCGCGCGATCCCGCTGGGCACCGTGATCGACGTCCTCTTCGACCCCGACGGGTCCGACGCGTCGACGATCATCCACGACCTGCGCATCCCCCGCACGATGCTGGCCATCGCCGTGGGCACCGCACTCGGGATCGCGGGCGCGCTGATGCAGGGCCACACCCGCAACCCGCTCGCGGACCCGGGGCTCCTCGGCGTGGAGGCCGGCGCGGCGTTCGCCGTCGTGATCGGGATCTACGCCTTCGACGTGCAGGACCTCACCGGGTACGCGTGGTTCTCGCTCATCGGCGCCGGCCTCGCCGCCGCGGCCGTCTTCGCCATCGGCTCCACCAAGGGCGGCCCCGACCCGGTGTCGCTGGTGCTCGCCGGCACGGCCGTCAGCGCGCTCCTCTTCGCGCTCACCCAGGTCGTCGTGCTCAGGGACATCGACACCCTCGACGCCTACCGGTTCTGGGCGGTCGGCTCGGTCGCCGGTCGCGGCATGGACGTCTTCTGGGAGGTGCTGCCCTTCATCGTCGTCGGCCTCGTGCTGGCGGCGACCAGCGCGTCGACGCTCAACCTGCTCCAGCTCGGCGACGACGTCGCCGTCTCCCTCGGGCTGCACCCGATGCGGCACAAGGCCATCGGCGTCCTCGGCGTGATGATGCTGACCGGTGCGGCGACCGCCGCGTGCGGCCCGATCGCGTTCGTCGGCCTGGTCGTCCCGCACGTCGCCCGCTTCTTCGCCGGCGTCGACTACCGCTGGGTGATCCCCTACTCCGGCCTCATCGGCGCCCTCCTGATCGTGGCCGCCGACGTGCTCGGGCGCGTCATCGTCCGGCCGGCCGAGCTGCAGGTCGGCATCGTGATGGCGCTGGTCGGCGGCCCCGTGTTCATCTACCTGGTCCGGCGTACCCGGATGGTGCGGATATGAGGACCCCATGACGGCGCAGCTGACGACCGAGACCGACACCCGACGCGTCTCCGCCGGCCTGAGCAGGCCGCTGCGGATCGGGCCCGCGTCCTGGCTGGTGCCGCTGCGTGCGGGGCTCGCGTGCCTCGTGGGCCTGGTCCTGCTGGCAGTGCTGGTCGCCCTCGACCTCGCGAAGGGCGACTTCGACGTGCCGGTCGCCGACGTCGTCCGCACCCTGCTCGGCGGTGGGGACCCCGGGCAGCAGTTCATCGTGAGGGAGCTGCGGCTCCCCCAGACCCTGGTCGCGATCCTCACCGGTGCCGCACTCGGCCTGTCCGGGGCGCTCTTCCAGACCTTCGCGCGCAACCCGCTGGCGAGCCCCGACATCCTCGGCGTCACCCGCGGCTCCGCCCTCGGCGCCGTCGCCGTGATCGTGCTCTCCGGCGCGTCCGGGTACGGCGGCGGGCTGATCACCGGACCTCTGCAGACGATGGGCGTCCCGCTGGCGGCGTTCGCGGGCGGCATGATCGCCGCGACGCTCCTCTACCTGCTCTCCTGGCGGAAGGGCATCGACGGCCAGCGCCTGGTCCTCGTCGGGGTCGGGCTCAGCGCCGCGCTCACCGCCGCGACGTCGTACCTCCTGGTGAAGGCGCGCATCGAGGACGCCGCAAGCGCACAGGTCTGGCTCAACGGCTCGCTCAACGCCCGCGGGTGGGAGCAGGCGTGGCCGCTGGTCTGGACGCTCGCGGTGCTCGTGCCGCTCGCCCTGCTGCTCGCCCGCTCGCTCAATGCGCTGCAGCTCGGCGACGACTCCGCGCGCGGACTGGGCGTGCGCCTCCAGACCACGCAGCTCTTCACGCTGATCGCCGCGGTCGGACTGGTCGCGGTCTCGGTCTCCGCGGTCGGACCGCTGGAGTTCGTCGCGTTCGTCGTCCCCCAGATCGCGCTCCGGCTCACGGGCGGCTCGCGGCCTCCGATGCTGGCGTCGATGATCTACGGCGCCTGCCTGGTCGTGGCGGCCGACTTCGTGACCCGCGTGCTGATCCCGTTCGCCCTCCCCGCCGGCCTGGTCACCGCGGCCATCGGCGCCCCCTACCTCATTTGGCTGCTGCTCCGCACCAACCGAAAGGTGTCAGCATGAGCACCCCACGAAATCGCGGGCTTCCCCCGCTCCGCTCCTCCAGCCCACGATTCCGAGGGGACCCCGCATGAACGCCCCTGCCCCTGCGCGGCTGCGCACCGAGGCCGTCACCGTCGGGTACGGCGAGGCCCCGGTCGTCCACTCGCTCTCGCTGACGGTCGCCGACGGGAAGGTCACCACGATCGTCGGGCCCAACGGGTGCGGCAAGTCGACGCTGCTGCGCACCATGTCGCGCCTCCTCAAGCCGTCCAGCGGCACCGTGCTGCTCGACGGCGAGCCGATCCAGGACATCCACACCCGCGAGGTCGCCTGCCGGATGGCGCTGCTGCCGCAGAGCCCGATCGCGCCGGAGGGCCTGCTGGTCCGCGACCTCGTCGGCCGGGGCCGGCACCCCCACCAGCGCTGGTTCAGCCAGTGGTCGCCCGAGGACGAGCGGATCGTCGACCTGGCGCTCGAGCTGACCGACACGACCGACCTGCGCGACCGGCCGCTCGATCAGCTCTCCGGGGGGCAGCGCCAGCGCGCCTGGATCGCGATGACGCTCGCGCAGGACACCGACCTGCTCCTGCTCGACGAGCCGACGACGTACCTCGACCTCGCCCACCAGGTGGAGGTCCTCGACCTCGTCTGCCGGCTCAACCGCGAACGCGGCCGCACGGTCGTCATGGTGCTCCACGACCTCAACCTGGCCGCGCGCTACAGCGACGTCATCGTCGTGATGAAGGACGGCGTGGTCGTCACCGAGGGCAACCCGGCCGAGGTGTTCACCCCCGCCATGCTCGCGCACACGTTCGGCCTCGACGCCGACGTGCTCCCGGACCCGCGCACCGGGCTCCCGATCATCGTGCCGATCTCGTCGGCCGACTCCCCCGTCACCCAGCAGAGAGAGCTCGCCCATGCTCCGCAGCCCTGACCCCTCCCGCCGGCGGCTCCTCGCCGCCACGGTCGCCGTCGCGGCGGGCGCGCTGCTCGCCGCCTGCGGCGGCGACGAGGGCGGCGGCGACACCGCCGCCGAGGGCAGCGCGACGCCGAGCCAGGGGCCCTGGAGCTACACCGACGACCTCGGCCAGACGATCGAGCTCGACGAGACACCGACGCGCATCGCGGCGTACGGCGACGCGGGCGCCGCGCTCTGGAACTTCGGCGTCACCCCGGTCGCGCTCTTCCACTACATGGACCCCGCCGACGACCCGACGTTCGAGGACCTCGACCTCTCCGAGACCGAGGTGATCGGCACGGCCTACGGCGAGATCAACCTCGAGGAGCTGGCCGCGCTGCAGCCGGACCTGATCGTCACGACGACGTTCGACGGCGACACGGCCGACGAGATGTACGGCTTCAAGGACGAGGCGCAGCTGGCGAAGATCAAGGAGATCGCCCCGGTCGTCGGCATCGAGCAGTCCGGCTCCGCCCTCGACGTCGTCGCGACCAACGAGGAGCTTGCGGCCTCGCTCGGCGTCGACACCGGCGAGGGCTCCGACGTCGCCGAGGACAGGGCGGAGTTCGAGGCCGCGTCGGCCGAGCTGACCGAGGCGGCGAGCTCCGGCCTCACGGTGCTGCCGATGTACGCCGAGGACGCCGGCCTCTACGTCCTCATCCCGCAGGACGACCCGATGATGAGCTACTTCCAGGACCTCGGCGTGCAGTTCGAGAAGACCGGCGGCAAGGACGACTACTACTGGGAGACGCTGAGCTGGGAGAACGCCGGCAAGTACGACGCGGACCTCGTCCTGAACTCCCAGCGCGGCTCCTACTCCACCGAGCAGCTCGAGGAGCAGCCGGTCTTCGGCAAGCTCGCCGCCGTCGAGGCCGGTCAGATCCACCCCTGGAAGTACAAGGCGATGGACTACGTGTCGCTGACGTCGTACATGGACGAGCTCACCGGGTGGCTCGAAACCGACGAGGACGTCGCCTCCTGACCTCGCACCACCCACCGCATGCGACAGGAGCCCGGCCCCGAGAGGGGCCGGGCTCCTGCTTTCCGTCCGTGGTGCTGTGGCGACGACCCCGGACAGGTCTCTGCGAGCGACCGCCGGTCAGTCCGTCACGGCCGGCGGCTCGGTCTTCGGGTCGCCGTCCGCCGCTGCCGCGAGCTGCGGGACGTAGCGGTCGAGGACGTAGGGGATGCTCAGCGGCGTCACGAAGCTGTGCGCGACGTAGTAGTTGCCGTCGTCCTCGCTGATGTCGACCCAGCGGCCCTCGTCGTGGGCCGGGGTGGCCTCGAAGAGCTTCCTGACCTGCGCATCCGCCGCGAGGTCGATCCACACGGCCACGCCCACGTCGGCGAGGTCGGAGGTCCGCTCGGCGCTCAGCGAGACGCCGAACTCACTGTCCTCGGCGCCGGTGATGAGCGGGTGCAGGGTGAAGCCGAGGTCGACGAGCATCCGGGACCGCGGGTCCTCCGGACCGTAGAGGAAGAGGCCTTCGTACGGCGTGACGACCCCGGCCGTCTGTCCCTCGAACTCCGGGTGGGCCGCCGCCTCCTCGGCGATGCGCTGCTTGACCGAGTCGATCAGCTCCTGGGCCGCCTGCGGCCTTCCGATCGCGGTGCCGAGCGTGAGCGCGGCCTCGTCCCACGGGGTGCCGTAGTCGGCGTACTCGCCGTTCTGGGCGACGATCGGGACCCCCATCGCGGAGAGCTTCTTGTACTCCTGCTCGGTCATGCCGGAGTACTGGCCGATGACCAGGTCGGGTGCGAGCGAGGCGACCTTCTCGATCTCGATGCCGTTGGTGTCGTTCAGCACGGTGGGCAGGTCGGCGTCACCGAGGTGCTCCTGCGCCCACGGGTAGACGCCCTGCAGCTCCTCGTCGCCGAACCAGTAGGTGATGCCGACCGGCACGACGCCGAGGGCCATCAACGCGTCCTGGTCGGTGAGGCCCACGCAGACCACGCGCTCCGGGGCCTTCTCGATCGTGGTCTCGCCGTACTTGTGCTTGATGGTGACCGGGTAGGCGCCCTCCTCGGGGCCGGTCGCGGAACCGGAGCCCGAGCTGCCGGAGCCGTCAGTGCCGTCGGTGCCGTCGGTGTCGCTGTCGCTGCCGCAGGCGGCGAGGACCGGCGCGACGGCCAGGACGGACACGCCGGCGAGGAAGCGGCGGCGGGTGGGATTCATCTCTCTCCTTGGTAGGTCCCGAGACATCGATGGGCGTGGTGCGCGGGCTCAGGCGGGGAACTCGCGCGGAGCCTCACCGGCGACGGCCTGCTCGAGCATCGGCGTCAGCCGCTCGAGCGCGTAGTCGAGGCTGAGCGGGGTGAGGAAGTACAGGGCGCCGGCGAGCGTGCCGTCGGTGTAGACGGAGCGGTTCTCGGTGACGGCCGGCAGCGTGTCGATCGTGCCGAAGTCCTGGAGGAAGTCGAACATGTCGGCGTCCTCGGTCGCGAAGACGACGACGTCGGCCTCGATGAGGGCGGTGTTCTCCGCAGAGATCTCGGCCTGCGACCCGATGTCGGGCGCGAAGCCCTCGAGGCCCTCGGTCATCGTGAAGCCCAGGTCGGTGAGGAAGCTCGTGCTCAGGCCGTCGGGGTAGACGTAGAGGATGCCGTCGTAGGGTCCGCCCTGCGAGAAGGTCGCGGTCTTGCCCTCCCACTCGGGGTGCGCGTCGCGGACCGCCTCGTATTTGCCCTCGACCTCGTCGACGAGCGCCTGGCCGTCGGCCTCGCGGCCCAGGGCGCGGGAGACCTGGAGCACCTGGTCCTGCCAGGGTGAGAAGTACGGCGTCGAGCCCTTCACGTTGGTGACCGTCGGCGCGATCGCGGACAGCAGCTCGTAGTCCTTCTTCGTCATGCCCGAGTTGGTGCCGATGATCAGGTCCGGCTCGAGGGCGGCCACCTTCTCGAACTCGATGCCGTCGGACTGGCTGAGCACCACCGGCTCGGCGTCGCCGAGCAGGTCCTGCGCCCACGGCCAGGTCGCGAACGGCTGCTCGCCGTACCACTCGGTGACGGCGACCGGCGTGACGCCGAGCTCGAGCAGGATGTCCTGCTCGGTCAGCCCGACGCTGACGACGCGCTCCGGCTCGGCCTCGATCACGGTCTCGCCGAGCCGGTGCTCGACGGTGACGGGGAAGGCGGAGTCGGACGAGGTCTCGTCCGCGCCGGAGGACGCGGGCTCGTCGTCGGACCCGGATCCTGAGCCGCAGGCGGCGAGGACGCCGAGGGAGAGCACGAGCGCCGCCGTGGCGGCGAGGGGACGCAGACGCATGTCGAGCCTCTCGGTTAGGTGAGCCTAACCTTAGGGCATCCGCCCGCGCCCTCGTCAGGGGGTCCGGCGCTCAGACGATGCGGTGCATCCAGCCGAAGGTGTCCTCGGCCCGGCCGTACTGGATGTCGACCAGGGCCCGGCGGATCCGCATCGTGAGGTCGTCGGACCGCGGGGCGGGGACCGAGCCGCCCTCCCACCTCAGCTCGCCGACCGGCGTGACCACGGCGGCGGTGCCGCAGGCGAAGATCTCGGTGATGCGGCCGCTGGCCACGCCCTCGCGCCACTCGTCGATGGAGAACCTGCGCTCCACGACCTGGTGGCCGAGCTTGCCGGCCAGCTCGATGATGCTCGAGCGGGTGATGCCCTCGAGGATGGTGCCGGTCTCGGGGGTGACGATCGTCCCGTCGTCGTGGACGAAGTACATGTTCATGCCGCCCAGCTCCTCGACGTACCTGCCCTCCTGCGCGTCGAGGAACACCACCTGGTCGCAGCCCTGCGCGATGGCCTCCTGCTGGGCGACCAACGAGGAGGCGTAGTTGCCGCCGGTCTTGGCCGCACCCATCCCGCCGCGGCCGGCGCGGGTGTACTCCTCGGTGAGCCACAGCGTGACGGGCTTGACGCCGCCCTTGAAGTAGGCGCCGGCCGGGCTCGCGATCACCATGAACGTGACGTGCTGGCTGGGCCGGACGCCGAGGAACTTCTCGGTCGCGATCATGAACGGCCGCAGGTAGAGACTCTTCTCGCCCGCCGGCTCCGGGACCCAGCGCTGGTCGAGCTCGACGAGCGCGTCGACCGCCTGCACGAAGTCCTCCACGTCGAGCACCGGGAACGCCAGGCGGTGGCTGGAGCGCACCATCCGCGCGGCGTTCTCCTCCGGCCGGAAGGACCAGATCGAGCCGTCCTCGTGTCGGTAGGCCTTCATCCCCTCGAAGGTCTCCTGCGCGTAGTGCAGCACGGCGGTCGCCGGGTCCAGCGTCAGCGGTCCGTAGGGCTCGATGCGCGCGCCGTGCCAGCCGGCCTCGGGGGTCCACTCGACCGTGAACATGTGGTCGGTGAAGTGCAGGCCGAAGCCGGGATTCGCGAGGATCTCGGCGAGCCGCTCCTCGGAGACAAGAGCGCTCGACGGGGTGGTGCTGATGTCCATGGGGGACAACTTAGTCGCCCTTCCTAGTAAATGAGACCGGCCGGGCACACGAACGTGTGCCCGGCCGTCGGTGGATGTCGACGAGGGCAGCCTCAGCGGGCTACTCGGGCGGCGATCGCGTCGCCGACCTCGGGAGTACGACGAGCCGCGCCGGGCGTGCGGGCGGCGAGGTCGTCGATGGCGGCGGTCTCGATGGCCGCGGCGGCGTCGGCGTGTCCGAGGTGGTCGAGCAGCAGGGACGCGGAGAGGATCGCGGCCGTGGGGTCGGCCTTCTGCTGGCCGGCGATGTCGGGGGCGGACCCGTGCACGGGCTCGAACATCGACGGGGCCGTCCGGTCGGGGTTGACGTTGCCGGAGGCCGCGAGGCCGATGCCACCGGTGATCGCGGCGGCCAGGTCGGTGATGATGTCGCCGAAGAGGTTGTCGGTGACGATCACGTCGAAGCGCGCCGGGTCGGTGGTCATGAAGATCATCGCGGCGTCGATGTGCATGTAGTCGGTCGTGACGTCGGGGTGCTCCGCGGCCACGGACTGGAAGATCCGCCACCACACCGAGCCGGCGTTGACGAGCACGTTGGTCTTGTGGACCAGCGTCAGCTTCCGGCGCGGTCGCCGCTGGGCCCGGGCGAAGGCGTCGCGCACGACGCGCTCGACGCCGAACGCCGTGTTGACCGAGACCTCGGTCGCGACCTCGTGCGGCGTACCGACGCGCAGGGCGCCGCCGTTGCCGGTGTAGGGACCCTCGGTCCCCTCGCGGACGACCACGAAGTCCACCTCGCCCGGATCGGCCAGGGGGCCGGCCACGCCCGGGAAGATCCGGGACGGCCGGAGGTTCACGTAGTGGTCGAGCTCGAACCTGAGTCGGAGCAGCAGGCCGCGCTCGAGGATGCCGGGCGGCAGGCCGGGGTCGTTGGGCTTCCCGCCGACCGCGCCGAGGAGGATGGCGTCGTGGTCACGGATCTCGTCGAGCACGGAGTCGGGCAGCACCTCGCCGGTGGCGAGGTAGCGCTCGGCGCCGAGGTCGTAGCGGGTCTGCTCGAACTTCACGCCGGTCGGGGCCGCGACCTCGAGCACCTTGAGCGCCTCGGTCGTCACCTCCTGACCGATGCCGTCGCCGGGGATGACGGCGAGACGGATCGTGCCAGCGGGTGCGTTCGAGTCAGTCGTCATGGGGCGAGAGGCTAGTTGTCGTCGGGGCGCTGGCCGCCGTTGTCCCGCAGGTCGAGCGACGCCTGGACGGCGGCGGCGACGTTCTCCTGGCTGCGGGGGTTGTCGGGGTCGTGCTGGGCCGGGCCCCACTCGGGGTACATGTCGTACATCGGTCCGCTCTCTCTCGTGACTTCGTGAAGGGTGTGTGGTGTTCCATCGGCTCGATGCACCTGGAACGAAGACCCTCCGAAGCGACGACCGGTTGTCGCTCGTGGATCGCACGAGGAAGAAGACCCAGCAAGGTGCGGATCGCGCTTGCCCGGACTCGGGCTCAGTGATGGGCGATCACGCCGCGGAGACGTCTTCGATCGAGATGCATCGAGAGACCGTCAACGCCGAACACCGCGGCGAGGTGGCCTCTCTTCAGGCCTCGCCGCGGCAGTCGATGAGTACGAAGACGCTCCGCATGGTCCGCCTACCGTACGGTGGCGTCGGTGGCCGCGTCAGCGAATTCCACAGAGTGTTCGCGATGCGAGACGCCCGTCCCGCAATGAAAGACTCACGATCATGAGTGCTCCCCCGGACCTCCCCGAGATCGTGTCCCGCGCGTTCGAGGTCTCCCGCAAGGCCGGGTACGTGTCGTTCTGCCGCAACGAGACCGGGCGCCTGCTCGCGACCCTCGCCGCCACCCGCGCCGGCACGATGGCCGAGTTCGGCACCGGCTGCGGGGTGGGCACGGCCTGGCTGCGGTCCGGCCTGCGCGGCGACGCCCGGATCCTCACCGCGGAGCTCGACGCGAAGCTGGCCGACGCCGCGGCCGAGATCTTCGTCGACGACCCGCAGGTCGAGGTCCGCTCCGCCGACTGGTCGACGCTGCTCGACCAGGGCCCGTTCTCCCTGCTCTTCCTCGACTCCGGCGAGCCGACCGAGGTGGGAGTCGACCGGGTCGCCGACCTCGTCGAGGAGGGCGGCCTCGTCGTGCTCGACGACTTCACCCCGTGCGAGATCTGGCCCCCGGTCACCTACGGCCGCGTCGACACCCTGCGGGAGCAGTGGCTCACCGACGAGCGCTTCACCGCCGTCGAGGTGATGGTCGCGCCGGATGCGTCCGTCGTGCTCGCGACGCGACGCTGAGGCGCCGGTGGTTTCGAGCTGGGTGGCGGCTTCGCTCGCCGATGCGTGGGGGGAAGGTATGCGGTGGT
>NZ_JARGER010000016.1 GCF_029210375.1 Nocardioides sp. YIM 152315
GACACACCGAGTGTCACCGATGTCCTGACACAGAACTGTCACCCATGTCCTGAGACATCACAGGTCGCCGTTGCTTGAGTCAGGGCTTGTATCCGAACCTATGTTCGGATAGAGTGTGTGCATGGGGCGACCTGCCACCGACGATCTCGACGCCGCGGCCACTCTGGCCGCGGCTGAGACCGCCCTGGTCGAGCGGCGCGCGGCACAGGTGCGGGACCTGCTGCTGATGCTGCACTGGGCCGACCTGCACTCCGGTGACCCGCAGGCCGAGCCCGGCGCGACGCCGGCGAGTCGCGGCGGGGACAAGCTGGTCAGCCTGGGCGGGGACGGTACCCCGCCGGTGCAGGAGCTGTGCCTCCACGAGCTGGCCATCGCCCGGCAGACCCACCCCGCCTCCACCCGCGCGACGATGGCCGACGCCCTCGACCTGCGCCACCGGCTTCCCCGCACCTGGGCGCTGGTCCTCGAGCTGGCCTGCGAGCCCTGGGTGGCCACCAAGGTCGCCCGGATGGCACGCCGCCTCGACCATGACCAGGCCCGCCTGGTCGACACCGCAGTCGCCGACGCGATCGCCGGACAGTCCGCGGGCCGGGTCCTGACCATCGCCGAGGCCAAGGTCATCGAGGCCGACACCGCCGCTCATCTCGCGCGCCTCGAGGAGGAGCGTCGTCGCCGCGGCGTGTGGCTCGGTCGCACCGACCTCGAGACCGGCACCCGAGGCGTCTTCGCGCGCGTCGAACCCGGAGATGCCACCCTCGTCGACGCCCGGATCGAGCAGATCGCCGAGGCGCTGCTGGCCCGACCCGACCTGCTCCGAGCCCACCACCCCGATCTGCCCGCAGCCCTCGACGATCTGACCCGCGACGAGCTCCGTGCGATCGCGTTCGGATGGCTGGCCCGACCAACCGACGTCCACGAGCTGCTCAACGCCATCGGCCGGCCCGACACCGAAGTCGCCCGCAGGCCCCATCACCGCGCCGTGATGTACCTGCACCTGCACGAGTCCGCCCTCGCCGGCACAGCGACCGGCCTCGTCCGCGTCGAGGGACTCGGCCCGATGCTGCTCGAACAGGTCACCAGGCTCCTCGGACACGCCCACGTGACCCTCAAGCCCGTCATCGACCTCGACGAACACGTCTCGGTCAACGCCTACGAGTTCCCAACCGCCGTCTCCGAACGCACTCGGCTGCGCTGCGTCGGCGACGTCTTCCCCCACGCGGTCAACACCGCGACGATGACCGGCCGCTACGACGACGACCACCCCGTGCCCTACGACCCCGGCGGACCACCCGGCCAGACCGGCGACCACAACAACGCGCCGCTGTCCCGCTCCCACCACCGCGCCAAGACCCACCGCGGCTACCGAGTCAGACAAGTCGATGACGCCACCTACCTCTGGACCACGCCCCACGGACTGACGCGACTCGTGGACCGCACCGGCACCCACCAGCTCACCGAGACCGACGCATGGACCCTCACCCACACCCACGAGCTCGACGCCGCGCTCGCGCGAACCTGCGTCTAGAGGTCCTCGTTGGTCCTGCCGCTGAGCACGGACTCGTTCTGGGTCGAGGTCGGCTTGCGGCGCCGGTCGGCTCCGTCGTCGTCGACCTTGACCAGCATCCAGTTCTTCTCGTCGCCGCCCATCCTGGTGTGCGTCAGGGCGAACGCCCCGGTGAGCTTCTCGCCGTGCAGGGCGACCTTCACGTGGCCGGCGTCGATCGCGTCCGCGAGGTCGACCGGCTCGCCCTTGCGCTCGGTGACGTTGTCGAAGGTGCCGGTGTCCCAGACGATCACCGTGCCCTCGCCGTACCCCTCGCCGATCCGACCCTCGAAGTCGGCGTAGTCGAGCGGGTGGTCCTCGACCTGCACGGCCAGCCGCTTGTCGCGCGGGTCGAGCGACGGGCCCTTCGGCACCGCCCACGACGCCAGCACACCGTCGACCTCGAGCCGGAAGTCGAAGTGCAGGCTCGAGGCGTCGTGGCGTTGCACGACGAAGATCGCCTCGCGGTGACCTCGACGGCGGTGGCCGGCCGGCTCGCCGGAGGCGCCGGTGTCGCGCTTGCCACGGTACGTCGAGAGTCGGTCCTTGCTCACGCCGTCCGGGTACCCGGAACCGTCAGCGGCCGAACAGCGCGGCGCCGTTCTCCCAACAGACCGCGCGCAGCCAGTCGTCGCCGAGGTCGAGCCGCGCCAGACCCTCGAGCTGGTGGACGTAGGGGTAGGGGATCGTCGGGAAGTCGCTGCCGAGCAGCACCCTCGGCTGCAGGCCGCGCAACCGCGGCACCAGCTCGGCCGGGTAGGGCGGGAAGAAGTCGGTGAAGACCATCGTCGTGTCGAGCCGGACCTCGTCGTAGGTCTCGGCGAGCGCCAGGAACTCCGCGCACTCCGGCGCGCCCATGTGGGCGAGCACCAGACGCAGTCTGGGGTGCCGGCGCAGCAACCGCTCGGTCGACGCGGGGCCGGTGAACTCGTTGCCGACCGGCCCGGAGCCCGCGTGCACGACGACCGGCGTGCCGGCGTCCTCGAGCTGCCCCCAGACGCCGTCGAGCAGGGGGGCGTCGAGGTGGAACTCCCCCACCTGCAGGTGCACCTTGAAGATCTCGACGCCCGCGGCGATCGCCTCCCCGACGTACGCCGCGGCGGACTCCTCGGGGAAGAACGTCGCCGAGCGCAGCGACTCCGGCACCTCGCGCGCGAACCCGGCGGCCCAGTCGTTGAGGTACGCCGCGACGCCGGGCTTGTGCGCGTAGGGCAGCGTCGGGAAGTGCCGCACGCCCATGGCGCGCAGGATCTCGACGCGGTCGGCGTGGTCCTGGCGGTAGCGGATCGGCCACTCGCGGCCGATCTTCGGCCCGGCCGCGTCGAAGACGGCGTACACGGCCCGCTGGATGTTCGGCGGCAGGAAGTGGACGTGGACGTCGAAGAGGCCGGGCAGACCGAGCCGCTCCCAGAAGGCCCGGACGGGCTCGACGTCCGGATGGTCAGTCACGCATGCCCTTGAGGTGTCGGCCCAGCGCCTGCTGCTTCTCCCGGTTGGCCTGCCGCTCCGCCAGCGCAGCCCGCTTGTCCCAGGACTTCTTGCCCTTGGCGAGCGCGATCTCGACCTTCGCGCGACCGTCCTTGAAGTAGAGGGCCAGCGGCACGACGGTCAGGCCCTTCTCGTTCACGCGCCGCTCGATCTTGTCGATCTCGACGCGGTTGAGCAGCAGCTTCCGCTTGCGCCGGGCCGCGTGGTTGGTCCAGGTGCCCTGGGAGTACTCCGGGATGTGCACGCCGTGCAGCCACGCCTCGTGGCCGTCGATGTCGACGAACCCGTCGACCAGCGACGCGCGCCCCATCCGCAGCGACTTCACCTCGGTGCCCTGGAGGACCAGGCCCGCCTCGTAGGTGTCCTCGATGTGATAGTCGTGTCGCGCCTTCTTGTTCTGCGCGACGACCTTGCGCCCCTGCTCCCTGGCCATGGCCCCATCCTCCCAAATCCCGGCAACCCGATATCAGCCCACCCGACGCGGCACGTGTGCCCTAGGGTCCGGCCATGAGGACCCCGTGGGCCGACGGGCTCGACCCCGACTCCGTGCTGCCCGAGTACCCGCGGCCGCAGCTGGTGCGCGACTCCTACCTCAATCTCAACGGACGGTGGGACCACGCGTTCACCGCCGCCTCGGTCCGCCGGGCGCCGAGCCGGTGGGACGGGGAGATCCTCGTGCCGTTCTCGCCGGAGGCGCCACTCTCCGGCGTCGGCCGGACCCTGCAGCCCGACGAGGCGCTGTGGTACCGACGCACCTTCGTGCTGCCGGCCGGGTTCGTGCGCGACCGGGTGCTGCTGCACTTCGGCGCGGTCGACCAGGACTGCGAGGTCTGGGTGGACGGCGCGCCGGTCGGCGGCCACCGCGGCGGCTACCTGCCGTTCGCCCTCGACGTCTCCGACGCACTGCGCGACGCCGCCGACCACGAGATCGACCACGAGATCGTGGTGCGGGTCCGCGACGTCACCGACACCTCGTGGCGCAGCCGTGGCAAGCAGCAGCTCCGGCCCGGCGGCATCTGGTACACCGCGCAGTCCGGGATCTGGCAGACGGTCTGGCTCGAGTCCGTGCCGCGCGCCCGGGTCGACCGGCTGATGCTGACGCCGCATCTCGAGACCGGCGAGGTCGAGGTGGAGGTCGTGGCCGCCGGGCCGGTCGCCGGCACCGCCGAGATCGTGGTGCTGGCCGAGGGCGTCGAGGTGGTACGCCGCGATGTCGAGGTCGGCGTGCCCACCCGGCTCCCGTTGGGCCCGCACGTGCGCAGGTGGTCGCCGGAGGACCCCTTCCTGTACGACGTGTCGGTGGGCCTGGGCGACGACCGGGTCGGGAGCTACGTCGGGATGCGGTCCTTCGGGATCGGCCCCGACGCGGCCGGCCGCACCCGTCTGCTGCTCAACGGCGAGCCCTACCTCCACGCCGGCCTGCTGGACCAGGGCTACTGGCCGGACGGTCTCTACACGGCCCCGTCCGACGAGGCTCTGGTCCACGACATCCGCACCGCCCGCGACCTCGGCTTCACGATGCTGCGCAAGCACATCAAGATCGAGCCGCTGCGGTGGTACCACCACTGCGACCGGCTCGGGATGCTCGTGTGGCAGGACCTGGTCAACGGCGGGCGGCGCTACCACCCGGCGGTGGTCACGACGCCAGTGGCGGCCCCGGTATGCCTCGACGACTCCCGCCACCGGGTGTTCGGGCGGCAGGACGCCGAGGGCCGGGCCGAGTTCCTCGACGAGGCGGACGCGACCGTCGAGCTGCTGCGCTCGGTGCCGAGCGTCGCGGTGTGGGTGCCGTTCAACGAGGGCTGGGGCCAGTTCGACGCCCGTCGGGTCGCCGACCGGGTGAAGCGGCTCGACCCCACCCGCGTCGTCGACCACGCCAGCGGCTGGCACGACCAGGGCGCGGGCGACCTCGCCAGCCGGCACGTCTACCTCCGCCCCTACCGGCTGTCCCGGTCCGACGCCGAGGACCGGCGGGCGGCGGTGCTCTCGGAGTACGGCGGCTGCTCCCACCGGGTGGCCGGCCACACGTGGAGCGCCACGGAGTTCGGCTACCGCCGGTACGCCGACCGCGACGCCTTCGAGCGCGCCTTCCTGCGGCTGCAGCACGCCCAGGTCGGCCCGGCCGTCGAGGCCGGGCTGTCGGGCTTCGTCTACACCCAGCTCGCCGACGTCGAGGAGGAGACCAACGGGCTGATGACCTACGACCGCCGGGTCCTGAAGGTGGACGCCGACGCCGTCCGCGCGTCCAACCGACGGCTGCGCCAGCGGCACGACCACGCCGCGGGCTCGCCCGCGCTGCCGTTGCCGATCCGCGAGCGGGAGATCACCGCGCCCGTCGCGCTGACCCGCGCCGACGGCCGACTCAACCCCGAGGCGGTCGGCTGGACCCGCACGCCACTGATCACCACCGACGGCATCGGGCGGGGACGGCGCGGCCGCGGGCGCAACAAGCGCTGGGAGTACTGGGCGGTGACCACGCCGACGCACGTCGTGGCGCTGGTGCTCTCCCACCTCGACTACGCCGGGGTGCACGGCATCTGGGTGCTGGACCGCGCCACCGGGGAGGAGATCGCCCACGACGCGATCACACCGCTCGGCCGCGGTGCCAGGCTGCCCGGCACGCTCGGCGCGGGCCCGGCGACCGCCCGCGCCGGCACGATGCGGATCGAGGTCGAGGAGGTCGAGGGCGGCACGAGGCTGCGTGCCCGCGGGCCGCGCGTGGAGATCGACGTGCTCGCCCACCGGCCCGAGGGGCACGAGTGCCTCGGGGTGGTCGTGCCGTGGTCGGACCGGCTCTTCCAGTACACCGTCAAGGACGTCGCGCGCCCGGCCACCGGCACGATCCGGGTCGACGGGGCGACCCACGACGTACCCGCCGGCGAATCCTGGGGCACCCTCGACCACGGCCGCGGACGATGGCCCTACGCCGTGCGCTGGAACTGGGGTGCCGGCTCGGGCCGGGTCGACGGCCGGGTGATCGGCCTCCAGGTCGGCGGCCGCTGGACCGACGGCACCGGCTCGGTGGAGAACGCACTGGTCGTCGACGGCCACCTGTCGAAGATCAGCGAGGAGCTGGTCTGGGACTACCGCACCGACGACTGGCTCGCCCCGTGGCAGATCGCGGGCGAGGCGGTCGAGCTGACCTTCACGCCGTTCCACCTCAAGGCCTCCGACGTGGACCTCAAGGTCCTCTCCACGCACAGCCGCCAGTGCTTCGGGCACTGGTCGGGCCGGGTGCGCGACGACGCCGGGGAGTGGATCCGCATCGCGGACCTCACCGGCTGGGCCGAGGACGTGCGCCAGCGCTGGTGACCGGGTCGGCTCAGGGCAGCCAGTTCATCGGGTCGACGGCGTTGCCGTTGACCAGCAGCGTGAAGTGCAGGTGGCAGCCGGTGGACCAGCCGGTCGAGCCGACGTAGCCGACGACGTCGCCCTGGTTGACGTGGGCGCCGACGCCGACGCGGTAACCGGTCGCGTGGTTGTAGACGGCGGTCACGTTGGCGCCGTTGATGCTGCCGAGCGAGACGTAGAGGCGGTTGCCGTAGACGTCGGACCAGTAGCGCGCGATCACGGTGCCGCCGGCGATCGCCCGCATGGGCTCGCCACACGAGACGCCGAAGTCGGTGCCGTCGTGGAGGCCCCAGTAGTGGTAGATCGGGTGCTCGCGGTAGCCGAACGACGAGGTGACCGACCCCGGGACGGGCCGGATGAAGAGCCCGTTCGTCGGGCCCTGGTAGCCGCCGCGGGCCCGGCGCTGGGCCGCGAGGATGCGCTGCTTGATGGCCGCCTCGCGCTTCTTGGCGGCGCGCAGCGCGCGGAGGTCGTGGACGCGTGCCCGCTTCGCGGCCTGACGGCTCTCGGCCCGGGTCAGCACCAGCTGGTGCACCTTGTCGCGGGCGGAGCGCTTGCCGGCGCGCAGGTCCTCCATCAGCACCAGGTGCTCGGCCGCCGCCTTCCGCTGCACCTCCACCGCGTCCCGGGCGTCCTCGACCTGGCCCTCGCGGACCTCGAGGAGCACCTCGGCCGCGTGGAGGTCGTCGTACGCCCGGGTCTCGCGGCCGACGATGACGTTGCGCGCCTCCATCTGACGGGTCAGGTCGGCGGGCGTCTGGGCGTCCAGCAGCGCGGAGAAGGCCAGCAGCTCGGGGTCGCCCTCCTCGTAGATGTCACTGATCGTGTCGGCGACCTTCTCGCGCTGGTCGTCGAGCGCGTTGCGACCCTGGGCGAGGTCCTGCTGGGCGGTGTCGAGACGGATCTGCGCGGTGATCAGCCGATCCTGCATCTGGTCGTCGCGCACCTGGGCGGCGGCGAGCTTGGCGTTGGCGGCCTTCAGCTGGGTGCGGGCCTCGGCGAGCTGGGAGCGGGCCCTGGTGAGCGACGCCACGGCGCGCCGCAGCTCCGAGCTCGACTCGCCGAGCGCGTGCTGGGCGTGCCGGACCTGCGCGTGGGCGTTCTTCTGCTTGTGCTTGAGGTCCTTGCCGTCATCGGCCACTGCGAGCGGGGCGACGACGGCGCCGATCGCCAGGCTGGCGACAGCGGTCGCCACGGCCAGGCGTCGGCGTGCGGTACGGGGGAAGAGACGCACCGGGCTGCCTTCACGTGTTCGGGGAGGTGAACGCGACGACGGTAACCCGGCGGAATCACACTTTGAGGTATTTGCGCGTCAGCACGAGTGTCGGGAGCAGGGTGAGCACCGGACCGAGGATCGCGATCGCGATCAGCGCCAAGACGTACTCCGGCATGCCGATCCACGGCATGAACGCCAGGCCGGTCGCGGCGCGCTGGTCGATGCCGAAGTACATGAACGCCGCGAGCGCCCCGCCCGCGAGGACCACGCCGATGACCGCGGTCACCAGCGCCTCGAGGAGGAACGGCAGCGCGATGTAGAGCGTCGACGCGCCGACCAGCCGCATGATGCCGATCTCCTTGCGGCGCGCGAACGCCGCCAGCCGGATGGTGTTGCCGACCAGGAGCAGCGCCGCGAAGACGAGGAACGCCGCGGTCGCCAGCGCCGCCCACTGCAGCGCGTTGATCGAGCCGTAGATCGGCTGGAGCACGTCGCGCATGTCCCGGATGCCCGACACCCCGTCGAGCCCGACGACCGCGCTGGTGATGCCTTCGTACTCGTCCGGGTCGTTGAGCGTGATCCACACCGACTGCGGCATGTCGTCCGCGGTGGCCGCCGGGTTGGGGCCCTCGAACTTCTCCGGTCCGAGGAGCTCCTTGACCTTGTCGAAGGCCTCCTCCTTGGACTCGAAGTGGAAGTCGGAGACCTCGGGGTTCTTCTCGACCTCGGTGGCGATCGCGTCCTTCTGCGCGTCGGTGACCTCGCCGGTGCAGGCGGGGTTGTCGTCCCGGTCCTTGCACAGCCACACGGTGATCTGCAGCTGGTTGCCCCAGTGCTGGGCGGCCTTGTCGGCCTGCTGGTTGAGCAGCACCCCGAGACCGACGAGGGTCAGGGAGACGAAGAGGGTCAGGATGACCGCGATGTGCATGGACAGGTTCCGGCGCAGGCCCTGGCCGAGCTCGGAGAAGACGTAACGCAGCTGCATGTGGGTGGAGGGTTCCTTCGGGTCGTCAGTCTGGCAGTCCGGGAGCGGGCCCGCTCAGTGCTGGAATCCGTACACGCCCTGCGCCTGGTCGCGGACCAGGCGGCCGCTGTCGAGCTCGATCACGCGCTTGCGCATCTGGTCGACGATCCCGGCGTCGTGCGTCGCCATCAGCACGGTGGTGCCGGTGCGGTTGATCCGGTCGAGGAGCTTCATGATGCCGACCGAGGTGGTCGGGTCGAGGTTGCCGGTCGGCTCGTCGGCGATCAGGATCATCGGGCGGTTGACAAACGCCCGGGCGATCGCGACCCGCTGCTGCTCACCACCGGAGAGCTCGTCGGGCAGCCGGTCACCCTTGCCCTCCAGGCCGACGAGCTCGAGCGTCTCGGGCACGACCTCGTTGATGTCGGAGCGGGACCGGCCGATCACCTGGAGGGCGAAGGCGACGTTCTCGGAGACGGTCTTGTTGTTGAGCAGGCGGAAGTCCTGGAAGACGGTGCCGATCTGGCGGCGCATCCGCGGGACCTTCCAGCTCGCCAGCCGGTTGATCTCCTTGCCGGCGACGTACACGCGCCCGGAGGTCGGGCGGGCCTCCCGCAGGACGAGACGGAGGAAGGTCGACTTGCCGGAGCCCGAGGTGCCCACGAGGAAGACGAACTCCCCCTTCTCGACGTCGACCGACACGTTGTCGAGCGCCGAGTGGGTCTGACCTGGGTAGGTCTTCACGACCTTCTCGAAGCGGATCACGGGAGACGAGCGTATCCGCTGCACCTGAGAAGACCGACCAAGGCGTACGTTGGGGGCATGCTCCCGCGGACCCGCGCACTCTCCGCCGTCGTGCTGACGACGGCGCTCCTGGGCCTGGCCGCCTGCGGCGACGACACCGGCGAGCCCACCACCTCCGCCGACACCACGGCCTCGGAGACGCCGACGCCGTCGGAGTCGGCGTCCGCCGCGCCGACCAGCGCCCGCACCGACTTCTGCGCCCATATCCCGCGGGCGGCGATCGAGGAAGCGATCCTCGGCAAGTCGATCTACGACGAGGTCTGGAACGCCGGCGACAAGTTCGAGGTCGTCGGCGGAGCGCACCAGGAGGGCGCCGAGTTCGGCTGCGCCTGGACCGCGAAGGACGGCACGTCGGTCACGGCGTGGCTGTTCGCCTCCCCCGTGTCCGCCGACGAGGCCGCCACCCTCGTGCAGCAGGCGCGCGACGGCTGCGCGAGGCGGAAGGTCCCCACGCCCGGCGACCCCGCCGTCACCGTGCAGTGCATCAACGACGACGACACCGTCACCCGCACCCAGGCGCTCTACGGCGACGCCTGGCTGTCGTGCTCGCTGCAGACCCCCGGGATCCTGACCCGGCTCTCCCGCGCGGCCGACTGGTGCGCGGCCGTCCGGGACGCCGCGCTGGTCTGAGCGCCCGGCTAGTGGTCGTGCCCGTTGATACGTCGGGGGTATCCGTGCTCAGCGTGCGTGCATCGCAAGGCGGCGGCGCGACGGCATACCGGGTTGTCTACCGAGCGTCGCCAACGCAGCGAGGTGCGTGCGCTGGGTGCGTAGATCCCTGGTGAATCAACGGGGATGACCACTAGTGCCGCACCGGGCAGCCGTGGCGGCCCGGGACCGGGAACGTCCCGAGCCGCTCGATGTCGTAGCCGTCCGGGTAGCTGCGGATCCAGGAGATGTCCTCGATCCGCTTCGGGTCCCTGCGCGCGGGGAAGGTGCGCAGCAGCAGCCCGCGACCCCTGAGCGCCGCGCGGCTGATCCGCTGGACGGCCACCGGCGGCGCGTCGTACCGGAACGCCTCGCGCAGCGGCTGGTCCATGAGCGCCCGGGCGAAGAGCCCGGCGGGCTTCCGCACCGGCCGGGCGTAGAACGTCTTCATCAGCTCGAGGGTGGCGTCGGCGACCCGGCGACCACCCGCGTCGTACGCGAAGTACTGGGCCTCGTAGGAGTCCATGAGCTGCTCGAACCCGGCGTAGGTCTCCGGGACGTCCTTGATGTTCAGGTGCCGGCCGAGGGTCCGGTAGTAGCGCACGCTGGCCTCGACCTCGTTCGCCGTGAACGCGCGCTTGCCGTAGTCGTCCATCCAGCGCTTGGGCACGACGACGAACGTGCTGAGCACGTAGCGGAACTCGTGGTCGGGGATGTCGTAGGCGCGGTGCATCGCGTTGATCCGGCGGATCGCGGCCCTGGACTCGGGGTGCTCGAACCCGAGCCGGGTGGGCGGCTCGAGGAGCAGCGCCGTGTCGTCGTACCGCTTCTGCACGCGGCTGGTGAACTCGCCCGTCCGGTCGAGCAGCCGCCCGATGCCGGGCACGGCGTAGGTGCGGAACAGCGCGAAGCTGAGCGCCTGGTTCATGTCCCATGGGAACTCGTGCATCACGACGTTCTGGTAGATCTCGACGAAGTCGGTCTCGGGGTCGAGCCGGTCGTTGCGTCGCCTCCAGTGGTCGCGCCTCATGCTGCCCAAACTAGGGGAACGTCGGCGTCAGCGGAACGAGAGCAGCGCCTCGTGGACGCCGTACCCGAGGAGGCCGAGGCCGGTGGCGACCGGCACCAGCACGTGGGTGGCGACCCGGCCGCGCGCCGTCGCCCAGACGACCAGGGCGACCGACGTCGCCACCAGCGCGAGGATCACCAGGTTGCGGTGGTCGACGCCGCTGGCACGGGCGTGCGGAATCTCCGCCACCGGCACGCCGGCGAGCACCGCCCACGCGAGCAGCCGCACCGGGCCCGACTCGCTGTGCTCCCCGAGCCACCCGGCGCCACCGAAGAGCCCGCCGAGCAGCGCGCCGCTGACCAGCCAGACCGGCGCGCCGTAGTCGGCCAGCATCGAGCCGCCGGCGCCGAGCGTCGCCTGCCAGAGGTAGTAGGTCACCAGCCCGGCCTCGACGACCGCGACGGCGGTCAGCGCCGCACGACGTACGTCGCGGGCTCCCCGGCCGGCCACGAAGGCCAGCACCAGCCACGGCGTGCCGAGGTCGGGCAGCGCGCGCAGCGCACCGGGCAGGTCCGCACCCTGCGCGGACAGCACGCCGAGCGCGACGCCGCAGCCGACCAGGACCGCGAGCCGCCTCAGTTGGCGTCGGCCTTCTCGGCGCCGCGGCGCCAGCGGATGCCGGCCTCGATGAAGCCGTCGACCTCGCCGTCGAAGACGGCCTGCGGGTTGCCGACCTCGAAGCCGGTGCGCAGGTCCTTGACCATCTGGTAGGGGTTCAGCACGTAGTTGCGCATCTGGTCGCCCCAGGCCGCCGCGACGTCGCCCTTGAGGTCCTTCTTCAGGGCGGCCTCCTCGGCCTTCTTCTTCGCGAGCAGCTTGGCCTTGAGGACGACCATGGCGCTGGCCTTGTTCTGCAGCTGCGACTTCTCGTTCTGGCAGCTCACGACGATGCCGGTCGGGATGTGGGTCAGGCGGACCGCCGAGTCGGTCGTGTTGACCGACTGGCCGCCGGGGCCGCCGGAGCGGAACACGTCGACGCGGACCTCGTTCTCGTCGACCTCGATCTCGTCGGTCTGCTCCAGCACCGGCACCACCTCGATGGCGGCGAACGACGTCTGGCGGCGCCCCTGGTTGTCGAAGGGACTGATCCGCACCAGGCGGTGGGTGCCCGCCTCGACGGAGAGCGTGCCGTAGGCGTACGGGGCGTGGATCGCGAACTCGGCCGACTTGATGCCGGCCTCCTCGGCGTAGGAGACGTCGAAGACCTCGACCGGGTACTTGTGCTGCTCGGCCCAGCGTGTGTACATCCGCATCAGCATCTCGGCGAAGTCGGCGGCGTCCACACCGCCCGCGCCGGAGCGGACGGTCACGATCGCCTCGCGCTCGTCGTACTCGCCGGAGAGGAGCGTGCGCACCTCGAGCGCCTCGATCGACTTCTGCAGGCGACCCAGCTCGGCCTCGGCCTCGGCCAGCGACTCGGCGTCGCCCTCCTCCTGCCCCAGCTCGACGAGGACGCCGAGGTCCTCGACGCGACCCTGGAGGCCGGTGAATCGCTCGAGCTCGCCCTGGAGTGCGGAGAGCCGGCCGGTCACGCGGGTGGCGTTGGCCTGGTCGTCCCACAGGTCCGGTGCGGCGACCTGCTCGCCGAGGTCGGTGATCTCCTTGCGCATCGCGTCGAGGTCGAGCACCTTCTCGATGGTGCTCAACGTCGCCTGGAGCTGCTTGATCTCTGCGTCGAAGTCCGGTCCTGCCACAAGGGGCAAGGGTACGCGGCGCGCGGGCGCCCGGCCTACTCGACTCCGGTGGAGGCGAGCGGAAGCTCCGCCCAGATCCGCTTGCCGCCGGACTCACCGGCCTCCATGCCCCACGACGCGGCGAGTGCGCCGACGAGGTGCAGGCCGCGGCCGTGCTCCTCGGTGTCGGTGAGCGGCTGCGGCTCCGGCGTGCCCGTGCCGTCGTCCTCCACCTCGATCCGCAGCGCCGGCCCGACGGCGGACACGCGGACCCGGTAGGACGACTCGGCGTGGGTCAGCGCGTTCGTGGCCAGCTCGCTCACCACGAGCATCGCGTCGTCGACCGTCGACTCGATCCCCCAGTCCAGGAGCTGGGTGCGCACGAACCGGCGGGCGGTGGCCACGCTGCTCAGGTCGTCGGCGAGGTCGAGCACGGCCTCCTGCCGGGTCGGCCGCCCGACCTCCTCGAGCAGCTCGACGAGGTAGCCGAGCTCGGAGTCCTTGACCACGAACCCGGCCGCGTGGGCGTCGATCCAGGCCCGGTCGACGCCGTCGAGTCCGGAGAAGACGACGACCTTGGCCGACGGCGTCTCGGTGCGGATCCGGCTCAGCAGCTCCTGCCCGGCGATGTCGGGCAGGCCGAGGTCCAGTACGACGACGTCGGGACGCAACAGCGCGGCGAGGTGGACGGCTTCGGCCCCGTCACCCGCCTCGCCCACGACCTCGAACCCGCCCCGGAAACGGAGCGAGGTGCGGACCAGCCGGCGTACCTCAACGACGTCGTCCACAAGGAGGACGCGGATCGGCACGCTCGAAGCCTAGGCGCTGGGACCGAATCTGGGCAGTACCTCGCCGGAGTGTTCACCGCTCGTTGTCGCGCGACCGGCCCCGGCGCGCGGCAGCCGGACCGTGAACGCGCCCGGCGCGGAGCCCTCCGGCGGGCGGTACCAGGCGTCGCCGCCGTGCTCGCGCGCCAGCTCGCGCACGATGTAGAGGCCGAGCCCGGTGCCGCCGGCGGCCCGCCCGGTGGCGAACCGGTCGAAGAGCCGCTCCCGCATCTCCGCGGGCACGCCGACCCCGGCGTCCTGGACCGTCACGAGCACGTCGTCGCCCGCTGCGCGGGCGGCGACGTCCACCGGCGGCTCGCCGTGCGTGACCGCGTTGGCGACCAGGTTGTCGATCGCCTGCCCGAGCCGTCCGGCGTCCCCGACGACCATCAGCCCGGGGTCGGCGTCCACGCCGATCGCGATCTCGGGGAAGCGGCGCCGGGCGGTCGCCACGCTGGCCGCCACGACCGGCGCCACGTCGAGCTGCTCGAGCTGCAGCTCCAACCGGTTGCGCTGCAGCCGGGACGCGGTGAGCAGGTCGTCGAACAGGCGGCGCAGCCGGGTCGCGCTCGAGCTCATCCCCGCGAGCAGCTCGGAGCGCTCGAAGTCCCCCAGCTCGGCCCAGTGGTCCTCGAGCACCTCGGCGGTCCCGCCGAGGACGCTGACCGGCGTGCGGAGCTCGTGGACGGTGACCGCGAGGGAGTGCGCCTGGTCGTCGGCGGACTGCTGCAGCCGGGCGTTGGCCGCGGCCAGGGCGTCCGCCGCCTCCTCGCGCTCCTCGAGCATGCGGCGGCGCTCGGTGATGTCACGCACGACCTTGGCGAAGCCGACGTGCCGGCCCCCGGAGTCACGCACCGCGGTGATCACGACCGTGGCCCAGAACTGGGTGCCGTCCTTGCGGATCCGCCAGCCCTCCTCCTCGTAGCGGCCGTCGCGCCGTGCCAGCTCGAGCTCGTGCTCGGGGTGGCGCGCCTGCTGGAGCGCCGGCGGGTAGAACGCGCGGAAGTGCCGCCCGACGATCTCGTGCTCGGAGTACCCGTTGATGCGCTGGGCTCCGGCGTTCCAGCTCTCGACCACCCCGGCGGGAGAGAGCATGAAGATCGCGTAGTCCTCGACGTTGTCGACCAGCAGCCGGAAGCGGAACTCGCTGCGCCGCAGCTCCTCCTCCGCCCCGCGCTGACGGGTCACGTCCTGCACCTGGACGAAGAGGTAGAGCGGCCGGCCGGAGCCGTCGAGGACCGGCGCCACGGTCGCCACGACCCGTCGCGGTCGCACGATCCCGGCCACCCCGTGCTCGATCCGGCCGGACTCGACGGACCCGTCGAGGATCCCCTCGAGCAGTCGCTCGAGGTCGCCGGCGGCGTCGCCCGCGAACTCGGCGTACGGCGTGCCGACGAGGTCCTCCCGGGACCGCTCGAGGATCGCGCTGAGGGACCCGTTGGCGCGGACGACTCGGCCGGACAGGGTCACCGTCGCCATGCCGATGGCGGCGTCCTCGAAGACCTCGCGGAAGCGCTCCAGGTGGTCGCGGAGCACCCGGCCCTCCGCGTCGTCGACCTCGGTCGGGAGCGGCGGGCTCGTCGGTTCGGCCGCCGGCTCCACGTGTCCCGTCAGTACGTCGAGCAGCTCGCCGGGGAGGCTGTCGAGCGACGTCGACTTCTCGAGGAACGCCGCGGCGCCGAGCTCGAGCGCACGGTGCGCCAGCCCCTCCTCCTGGAAGCCGCTGTACATCACGACCGTGGTGGCCGGCGCCGCCGCGAGCACGTGGGGCAGCGCCTCGAGCCCGTCCATCACCGGCATCGACACGTCGAGCAGCACCAGCGCGGGCTGCAGGCGACGTACGAGGTCGACCGCCTCGGCGCCGTCACCCGCCTCGCCGACCACGTCGAGCAGACCCGACAGGCGGAGCCGCGCACGCACCAGCACGCGAACCTCCGCGGCGTCGTCGACGACCACGATCGTCGGCCGCGACCCGTCCCAGCCCACGCACGGAACCTAGTGCACGGGGGGCGGGTCTGTCGTCTACCCGCGGCCGAAGACCTGCGAGACCCACCACGTGCCTCGGTCGTCGCGGTGGGCGCCGATGCCCATCAGCCGGAAGCGTGGACGCAGGATGTTCTCGCGGTGACCCTCCGAGTGCATCCAGCCCCGGATGACCACCGCTCGGCCGCTCGCGTAGCCGTAGGCGATGTTCTCCCCCGCCGACCTCAGGTCGCACCGGCGCATGATCGGACCGAGCGGCTGGTGCACGAGCTCGCCCTCCCGGGCCAGGTGCCGCGCCCAGCGCTCGGCGAAGCCGGTCAGGCACCGGCGCTCCCGCAGCGCACGCAGGTCGCGCTCGGTGCGCTGGTGGTTGGTCGCGGCGAAGGCGCGGTCGGCGTACCGCTGGGCCGGCGCGTGGGCCTCGGCCGGCACGAGCCAGAGCGCGCTCGTCACCGTCGCCGCACAGAGCGCGGCCAGCACGGATGCTCGGATCCTCGGGTACACGGCACCCCCGGTGGCTGGCGGTCGGACCCTCCGACGGTACCCGGCCCGATCCGGTGGGGCCGCGGCGGCGCGATCAGGAATCACCGGGCTCCCGCGCAGCAGCCGCCGCGTTGGCTGCCTGGATCTCCGGAATGTGCGCCTCGGCCCAGCGTCGCACCGCGCGCAGCGGCTCCAGCAGCGAGCGGCCGAGCTCGGTGAGCTCATACTCCACGCGCGGTGGGTGCTCCTCGTGGTCGGTGCGGGCGACGAGACCGTCGCGCTCGAGGGTCCGCAGCGTCTCGGTGAGGACCTTCGGGGTGATGCCCTGGATGTGCGTCCTGAGCTCGACGAAGCGCAACGGCTGGTGCTCGAGCGCGTTGACCACGAAGACGGTCCAGCGGGCGCCGATGCGGTGGAGGACGACGCGGGACGGACAGGTCCGAGCCATCACGTCGTAGCCCATGGCCGCCTCCGGTTCCCTTGAAGTAACTCGGTATCAAAAGCATACCGTGGCGCCATGACTGAACTCAGCGGACAGCGACTCCTGGTGATCGGCGGCGGACGGGGCATCGGCGCGGCGATCGCGACCCGGGCGCGTCGAGAAGGCATGGACGTGATCGTCGGGGTGCGCGACCCGCGGACGATCGAGGGCGGCGTACGCCTCGACCTGACCGACGAGGCCACGATCGCCACGGCCTCTGCACAGGTCGGCACCGTCGACCACGTCGTGACCCTCGGCTCTCTCCCCCACGACGCCCCCGTCGGCGAGCTCGACCACGACCGGATCGTCGCGGCGTTCGAGGCGAAGGTGATCGGACCGGTGCTGGTCGCGAAGCACGTCGAGATCCGACAGTCGATGACGCTCTTCGGCGGTGTCGTCGCCTGGCGGCCGGAACCCGGATCGACCATCAAGGGGATCACCAACGGTGCGGTCGACTTCGCCGCCCGCCACCTCGCCGCGAACCTCGCCCCGGTCCGCGTCAACGCGATCTCGCCGGGCGTCATCGACAGCGGCGTCTGGGACGGCAAGGGCGAGGCGAAGCCGGCGTTCCTCACCGGAGCCGCCGGCCGGACGCTCGTGGGGCGGTACGGCGAGCTGGACGACGTCGTCGACACGGCCCTCTGGCTGATGCGCTCGAGCTACGTCGACGGCCAGACCATCCACGTCGACGGCGGCCGACGCTGACCGACCGGCTCGCACCGCCTACGGCTCCGCGACGACCACGGCCGATCCCGTGGCTCCGATCGTCGCGACGTCTGGAGAGCCGGGCACGGTGAGCGGCAGGTCGAGCGGGGCGGTGACGTGGATCGTGACGGACGTGGAGGCCCGGTCGACGTCGACGTCGAAGGCGAGCCCCGGGTAGTCGGCGTACGCGCCCGACTGGACGAGGAACTCCCGCACCGACCCGCGGACCCGCTCCACGCTCAGCTCGAGCCGACCCTGCGGCACCCCTCCGGCGTACACCTCCTCGCCGGTCGCGCCGAGGTCGGCGGCCCGGAGCGCGGCGCCGTCGGCCACCGTGTCGAGGCCCTGGCGCTGGAGGTACGCCGCGGACACGTCGACGACGGTCGCGACGGCCATCGCGAGCACCAGCGCGAAGCCGACGATCAGCAGCGTCGTCTGACCGCGCTCGTCACGGCGCCGCATCCGCGGCCTCCTGGTACTGGCCGATCGGCACCGTGTGGGTCGAGTCGAGCGCGAAGCTCGGCGCGCCGCCACCGAGGATGTCGGGCATCAGCGGCAGGTCGACGCTCGACTCGACCACGACCGTGATGACGGAGGTGCCGCTGTGGCAGTCGTGGGGGTACGGGGCGCAGGTGATGTGCACGTCGAGGGCGGCGCCACCGATGCCCTGGTCCTCGAGCGCCTGGCGGGCCGCCGCCAGCGCACGCGCCGAGCCGGTCGCGTCGTCGGGCGCCAGCGCATAGGCACGACCGGCGGCCCGGGCGGCGCCCGAGACGGCGAACGCGCCGCGCTGCACCTCGAAGACCGAGACCACGATCCACAGCATCGGCACCAGCAGCAGGATGCCCAGCCAGCTCAGCTCGACCAGCGCACTGCCCCGCTCGTCGCGCCGGCGCCCGGGCGCCCTCATGGCGGCTGCTCCTCCACCGCGCGACCGGTCACCTCGAGCGCGATGCCGGGCCCGCCGATCCCCAGCGCCGGCACCACTGCCCGCACGGTCACCGCAACGCCCGGCGCCCCCTCGACCGTCGCGGGATGGGCGGAGACGTCCCGCGCGAAGCGGCCCGAGATCGCGCCGTCGATCTGGTCGCGGGTCCGGGCCGCACCGTCGGCCGGCCCGCGGTCGAGGGTCGCGGCGTACCGAGCTCCCTCGGACGCCGCGGACGCGAGCGTGTTGCGCACGAGCAGCACCAGCGCGACCTGCAGGATGCCGAGGAAGATCGGCACCAGCACGACCAGGACGAGCACGAAGTCGACGACCGCCGACCCGCGCTGGTCCGGCCGCCGGCGCACTACCGCACCTTGGCGAGCGCCGAGCTGACCATGTCCTGCAGGGCCGGGCCGGCGATCGCCGTGATGCCGACGACCAATCCAGCGGTCATCACGGTGATCATCACCCAACCGGGCACGTCACCACGCTCGTCGCGGTCGCGTGGGGACAGCCAGGCCACGAGGGCGAGGACGAGTTGGTTCATCGGCTTCCTCCTAGGTGGGACGTCAGGGGGTGGTCAGGGAGAGCCCGACGACGCCGGGCCAGAACGCGAAAAGCACGGTCACGGGCAGGACCAGGAAGACGACGGGCACCATCATCAGCACCTCGCGGCGGGCGGCCGACTCGATCAGCTCGCGGCGCCCGGCCTCGCGCACATCGGCGGCCTGGGCGTGCAGCACGTCCGCGAGCGGCGTGCCGCGCTCGACCGCGACCGCGACCCCCTGGGCGAAGCGCGACACGATCGGCAGCCCGCTGGTCGCCGCCAGGGCGTCGAACGCCGACGCGACCGGCTCACCGGTGCGGATGGCGGCGAGCACCCGGGCGAGGTCGCGCGAGAGCTCGCCGCCGCTGCGTCGTACGACGCGGTCGAGCGCCATCACCGGGCTCTCGCCGGCCGCGACGGACAGGGCCAGCAGCTCGGCGACCGTCGGGAACTCGGCGAGGATCTGCCGCTCGCGTCGACGCACCTGGCCGCTGAGGTGGTTGTCGCGGGCCAGCACCCCGGCCACGAACGCGATCGCGCACGCGACCACCCACAGCAGCACGTTGCCCGGCTGGGCGAGGGTGCGGAGCACGGCAACGGCCGCCGCGACGGCGAAGGCGACCAGCCCCCAGACGACCTGCTCGATCCGGAGCTCGTGCACGCTCTTGTCGATGCCCGCACGAGCGAGCCGGCGCTCCACCGAGCTCGCGCCGCCGAGCACCCGCTCGACGCCGTCGGCCGCTGAGCGCAGCACGGGGCCGAAGACGCCGACCGCCGCCGACGTGGGCGGCGGGCTCAGCCGCGGGCCGGCACCGTCGAGCGTCGGCAGGTCGCGCACGTAGGGCAGCACCCGCAGCGCCAGGTGTGGGCGCCGGATCGCCCGGACGCGGACCGCGACGAGCAGCAGCCCGGCGGCCGCGAGGGCTCCGAGGAACGCGCCCCACGTCGCGAGGGTCATCCGAGGATCCGCCGCTCGACCGGGAGCCGACCGATCCGCATCATCAGCCGGTAGGCGACCAGGCAGACGGCGGCCCCGACGACGAGGACGACCACGCCCACGGGCGAGGCGTAGCGACGGATCACGTCGTGCTGGAACGACATCAGCAGCAGCACCAGCCACGGCGACGCGACCGCGAGCCGGGCTCCGTTGACGGTCCAGGCCTGGCGCGACTCCATCTCGGAGCGGGTGCGAAGATCCTCGCGCAGGTAGGTCGAGAGGTTGCGCAACAGCCGGCCGAGCTCGCCGCCGCCGACCTCCCGCGCGACCCGGAGACCCTCGACCACGCGGTCACCGACGGGGTCGGCGAGCCGGTCCTTGAGCCGGTCCAGCGACTCCCCGAAGCGACCGGTCACCTGGTAGTCGAGGGCGAACTGGTCGAAGGCCGGGCGCAGCGGCGTGGGCCCGCGGACCGCGAGGCCCGCCAGGGCGTCGGGCAGCGACATGCCCGCCCGGACCGCCGAGGTGAGGTTGTCCACGGCCTCGGGCCACACCTCCGCGAGCTCCCGCTGACGCCGACGCGCTCGACCGGTCACCACCGCGACCGGGAGGTAGCCGCCCATCGCGCCGAAGGCGAGCGCCACCGGCGGCGTACCCGACACGACCTGCATCAGCAGCGCCGTCACGGCACCGCAGACGACGCAGAGCAGCACGAAGCCCGCCACGGACACCTGGCCGAGCCCCGCGCGGGCGAGCAGCTCCGTCGTACGCCGTGCCCGCGCGGCCTCGCGCGGGCGGCGCGGCAGGAAGAACGCACTCCAGACCAGCAGCAGGCCGATGCCGACCCCGAGTCCGACGAGCGCACCCATCAGGAAGCCCCGGTCAGGATCCGGTGCACGTCGATGCCGGCCCGCTCGAAGCGCTCGAGGTGGGGCGGCAGCCCGCCCGTGCGTCGCAGCTCGCCGGCCCGACGGTCGAAGACCGGCTCGGTCTCGATCACGTCCTGCTCCACCCGCCCGGGGACGCCCACGATCTCGTTGACGCGACGCACGCCCCGCTCGTCGACGCCCAGGTGCACGACCAGGTCGACCGACGCGGCGACGGTCGGGACCACGAAGCGCGCGGAGATGTTCTCGCCGGCCAGCAGCGGCAGCGTGCACATCTTGACCAGCGCCTCGCGGGCGCTGTTGGCGTGGATCGTGCACATGCCCGGCAGCCCGGCGTTGAGGGCCAGGAGCAGGTCGAGGCACTCCTCGGCGCGCACCTCGCCGACGACGATGCGGCTCGGCCGCATCCGCAGGCTCTCCTTGACGAGGTCGCGCAGCCGGATCTCGCCGGTGCCCTCGAGCCCGGACTGCCGTGTCTGCAGGGCCACCCAGTCGGGGTGCGGGAAGCGCAGCTCGAAGACCTCCTCGGCCGACACCACCCGGTCACCGCCGGGGATCGAGGCCGCGAGGCAGTTGAGCATCGTGGTCTTGCCGGCCTGGGTGCCACCCGCCACCAGGATGTTGAGGCCCGCGCGCACCGATGCCTCCAGGAACGACGCGGCGCTCGGCGTCAGGCTGCCGAGCTCGACCAGCTCGCCGAGCCGGCCGGCGCGGAGGACGAACTTGCGGATGTTCACTGCCGAGAACCCGCGGCTGATGCCCTCCAGCACGACGTGCAGGCGGTGCCCCTCGGGGAGCATGGCGTCGACGAACGGGCTGCTCACGTCGATCCGGCGGCCGCTCGACTTCAGCATCCGCTCGACCAGCTCCCGGACCTGCGCACCGGTGAGGACCAGCGTGGTCAGCTCGTGGCGCCCGTTGCGAGCGATGAACACCCGGCTGGGGTCGTTGATCCACACCTCCTCGACGGTCGGGTCGTCGAGGAACGCCTGCAGCGGCCCGAAGCCCGAGACCCGCGCCATCAGCTCGCCCACCACCGCGCCGACGTCGGGCACCGGGGCGACGGCACCGGTCAGGCTGCGCTCGTCGTGGTCGCGGACGACACTCTCCGCGATCCGCCGCACCAGCGCGGGGTCGCGTTGGGGGTCGACGCCCTCGCGGCGCACCAGCTCGCGGACGTGCTGGTCGAGCTGCTCGACGAGGTCGCCGTGCGCGTCGTGGGCACGGTCAGCGGTACGGCGCGGCGCCGGTTGGGTCAATGACATGCGGTTCCCCCGAGCTGGATCCTTGCCGCCAGTCTCTCCGCCGACCCGCCCACCGAAACAGCCCCGATCTGCTGCCTGTGGACAACGTCCGATTCAGTCCCTCAGTCCAGGACGCCGGGCGCCGCTCCCTCGTCGTCGACCCAGTCCTCGCCGGCGTCGAAGAGCTCGCGCTTGCGCCCCTTCTCGTCGTCCTTGCCGCGTCCGGCGCGACCGCCGGCACCGGCGCCTGCACCGGTGCGGCCGCCCGCACCCGCACGGCCCGAAGCACCCGCACGGCCCGAGGCGCCCGCCCGACCCGGCGCGCCCGCCCGGCCGGAGGCACCCGCGCCCGAGCGCCCGGCCGCTCCGGCCCCGGCCCGCCCGGTCGCACCCGTCGCGCCGGCACGACCACTGGCACCGGCGGCTCCGGCCGCCCGACCGAGGGTGCCGGCAGAGCCGGCCCGGGCCGTGCTGCCGATGCCGCGCACGGCGCTCGCCGCCGTGCCGCGACCCGCGGAGGCGGCGGTCGCCGACGCACCCGGGAACAGCCCGCCCTTGAGGGCCCCGGTGAGCTTGGCGCCGATCAGGCCGGCGGCAGCGCCGCCGCCGACGGCGCCCGCCGCTCCACCGATGCCGCCGAGACCGGGCACGCCGCCGCTCTCGCCCGCGCCGCCGGTGCCGCCGACGTCGGCGACGTCGGCGACGACCGGCGTGTTGGTGAACGTGAAGTCCGGCACGGACGTCCCCGCGCCCGGCCCCCCGCCGCCGTGGCCGGGTGTGCCGGCCTGACCGCCCGGGTCGGCCGGCTGCCAGACCGGGTCCCGCCCGGGCTCCCCGACCGGTTCGCCGACGACGGCGACCAGGTCTGCGTCCCTGCCTCCGCGCCCGCCCGGTGCGGCGACGGCGTGGCCGCTCATGCCACCCGGCATGCCGCCCCCACCTCCGCCCCCGCCGGCCGGAGGCGGCGGAGGAGGCGGCGGGTCGGGCTCGCCGTGGATCTGCTTCATCGTCGCGGTCGACTCCTGCAACGCGTCGTCGAGGGCGTCGGCCGCGGCCCGTGCCTTCTCCTCCTGGTCCGCGAAGGCCCGCGCCGCCGCCTGCTCCCGCGCCTTGCTCTTCGCCTGGGCGTCGAGCTCGTCCTTGGTCGGGTTGCCGACGGGAGCGCGGTACGGCGTCGGCTGCGCGATGTCCTGCATGCCCTTCTCGGCGTCCTTGGCGGTCTTGAGCGCCCCGCCGGCGTCCGAGAGCGCCGTCCGTCCCTTGCGGAGCACGTCGGCCTTGGCCCGCATCGCCTTCGCCGACCTCGCGAACGCCTGCTTGACCGCGGGCCCGGTCTCACCTCCGACCGCGCCCGCGACGTCCTGCCCCGACCCGTCCAGGTAGGTCGCGATCTGGTCGAGGAGCATCCCGCACTTGTCCCACTCGCCCGACACGGTCCCGATCGACGCCTCGTCGGCACCCTGCACCGCCTGGCGCAGTCGGTCGACCTGTGGTCCCACCGCCATCAGAGGTCACCCCCGCCGTCGTTGTGCAGGTCGTGGGAGTCGAGGTGGCTGCCAGCGTCGAGCAGCTCGCGCTTCCGGGAGGGCGTCAGGTCGGCGGCCGCCTGGAAGTCCCGCTCGCTCAGGTCCTTCGCGAAGCCGTCGAGGTTCTGCGCGTAGGCCTGGAGCCCCGCGGCCATCTCGTTCAGCGCGTCGACGACGTGCTGGTGGGCGACGCTGGTGTGATGCTCGAGCCCGTGGCCCCTGGCCGAGGCCCCGAACACTCCGGCACCGGTCTCCATCGGGCTGCCGTTCTTCACGGTGCCCGCGTGTTCCTCCAGGATGTCCCGGCACTGGTCGACCAGTTCCTCCGGCAGACCCAGGACGTTCTGCAGCATGTCCAGCGGTAGCATGCGGTCTCTTGCCCTTCCCCCGTGCAGAAGCATCGTCGTTCGATCGAACCTTCGCGGGTGGACCTGCCCGGTCTCCGACGGGCTGAAACCTCCGGTTCCAGCCCACCTCGCGGTCGAGTTTCCGTACGACGCGACGCGGTTAGAGTGACAGCGCCGGGACCGACCGGCGATCTCGGACCAGGAGGCCGGAGTGGCTCGTCGAACCCGTCACCGCGCGGCCGCCGCCGCGGCGCTCGCGACCCTCCTGCTGCCGCTGGCCGCCTGCGGCGACGACGACCCACCGGCCGGCGACGACCCCGCGTCGACGAGCAGCCCGTCGGAGCCGGAGGACGAGTCGACCTCGGCAGAGCCGAGCGAGGAGCCGTCGGTCGAGGCGGCGACGGGGCCCCTGCTCGAGATGCCCAACGTCCAGGTCAACGCACCCGAGGGCTGGAAGAAGGGTCGCGCGTTCATCGACATCCAGACAGATGCGCACAACGCCGGCTCGACGGCGATGGTCGTCCTCGCGTCCATCGAGCTGCCCGCCGCCGACATCGAGACCCCCCTCGCCGAGCAGATGAAGAGCGCGATCCGCACCTCGTCGAAGAAGCCGCCGCCGACGGCCAAGGACCCGGTCGAGCTCGGCGGCGTCGAGTGGTACCACATCTACTCCGACGGAGGCTCCGACACGAGCGAGGACATCTACGGTGTCGACCACGGCGGCTACCAGACGAGGCTCACCTTCAGCTTCGCCGACGAGGTGCCGCTCGCGGAGCAGCAGGAGACCACCGCGTCGGTGCTGGCCTCCCTCGCGTGGCGCTGACCGCGGTCAGCGGAAGCGCAGCGTCCCGGCGAACCAGGAGTCGGTCCACAGCGGGTCGGTGCGCACCCGGGTGCCGGAGTACGGCGCGTGCAGCACCATCCGGCGGCCGTGGAACCAGCCGGCGAACACGCCGACGTGGTAGACGCCGCCCCCGCCGGTGAAGAAGATCAGGTCGCCGCGCCGCATCGCCGCCCGGGGGATGTGCCGGGCGAAGCCGGCCTGACCCGCCGACGTCCGCGGGATGCCGCCGAAGCCGGCGCGGCGGAAGCTGTAGAACGTCAGGCCCGAGCAGTCGAACCGGTTCGGCCCGGCGCCGCCGTAGCCGTACGGGTCGCCCTTCTGCGCCACCGCGGTGCGCATCGCCCTCTCGACGCGGCTGGGCTTGTGCTTGGGCTTGTGCTTGTGCGTGGGCTTGTCGTGGTGACGGGCCACCTTCTCGGCCGGTGCCGAGTGCGCCTCGGTCATGGGCGCGGAGGTGAGCAGGCCGACGGCGAGGGCGCCGCTGACGAGGGCGCGGGCACCGGTGCGGGTGCACGCGCGCAGGATGACGGGCAGGGCTGTGGACATGTGCGTGGTTCCTTCCCACGCCTGCGAGGTGAGCTGTCGGGTTCGGACAGGAAGGTGTCCGGCCGCCGTCAGGCGGCTTCACCCCGAGCGACCGGATGGCCGCGAAGAACTTGGGTCCCCCACTCCTGCCCGTGCTGGTTCACTCGTCGGTCGGGCGCGTGCCGCGACCAGGCGGACCGGTGCCACGGGCGGGCAGGACTCGGCGTGCCCGGGACCGGGTGTGCTTGGTGCAATCGTCAACGACGCTACCCACCGGGCGCCGCAGATCCACAACCCGGCGACCGCCGATTCCGTGGCGCTCGCCACATCGCCCGCGTGGATCCGCACCGGACCTGGACGCAGATCACAGAGTCCGAAGGCTGTCATTCACGACCGGACGCGCCCCTCGTCGAGCCGCACCACCCGGTGCGCGACCTCCCAGATGCGCTGGTCGTGGGACGCGACGAGGACGGCCGACCCCGCGCGAGCGGCGTCCGCCAGCACGCCGGTGACCTGGGTGACGTGGTCGTCGTCCTGGTGACCGGTCGGCTCGTCGAGGACGACGAGTCGGGGCGCGAGCACGAGCGCCCGGGCGACCGCGACCCGCTGCTGCTCGCCGAGCGAGGTCTCGGTCACCCCACGACGCGCGAACGCGGCGACGTCCAGCGCCTCGGCCAGGCGCGCGAACGTCGCCGCCGGGTCGTCCCTCCCGCGCAGCGCCGGCAGGGCGACGTTGTCGTGCACCGAGAGGCCGGCGAGCAGGCCGTGCTGCTGAGGGACCACCGCGATCCGCGCCCAGTCCGCGATGTCGGAGGTCGGGGCGCCGTCGAGGGTCGCCGTCCCGCGCTCGGGTCGTTCGATGCCGGCCGCGAGGTGGCAGACCGTCGACTTGCCGGACCCCGACGGCCCGGCGAGGGCGAGCAGCTCGCCCGGCGCGACCGTCAGCGAGACGTCGTGGAGCACCTCGACGCGACCGGTCCCCGCGCCGTACCCGTGCCGGACGGCGCTCAGCTCCAGGGCCGTCATGCCTCGCTCCTCGGAGGCCGCAGGCGTACGCCGTCGCCGTCCTCCTCGACCACCACGCGTCGCGAGGGGAAGAGGTCGAGCAGCGCGGGCGGCAGCTGGAGCCGGCCGGTCGCGTCGATCACGGCGGTGGTGTCGCGGCGGGTCGTCTCGCTCGACAGCACGCCGTGCCGGAGCCGGAGCAGGCGGTCGCCGCGGTGCATGATCCGCTCGTCGTGGCTGCTGATCACGACCGCGGCCCCGGCTCCGGCGACGGCCAGCAGCGCGTCGACGACGAGGTCGGCGTTGGCGTGGTCGAGCTCGGCCGTGGGCTCGTCGGCGACGACCAGGCTCGGCGAGCCCGCGAGGGCGACCGCGACCGCGAGCCGCTGCTGCTCACCGCCCGAGAGCGCGGCCGGCAGGTGGTCGGCCCGGTGGTCGAGGCCGACGGAGGCGAGGGCGTCGAAGGCGCCGTCGCGGGCGCCCCGCCAGGCGCCGACCTGGCGGACCTGGTCCACCGCGCGCAGGTGGGGGAACACCCCGAGCGACGAGCGCTGCGGCACGAACCCGATCCGCTCCCGCCGCAGGGTGCGCAGCTGCCGCGTCGACGCGACGCCGACGTCGCTGCCGAGCACGGTGAGCCGACCCGCGCTCGGGCGGTCGCGCGCTCCGAGCAGGGTCAGCAGGCTGCTCTTGCCGGAGCCGGAGGGGCCGGCGACGACCGTGAGCGCGCCCGGGTGGACCTCCAGGCCGATGCCGCGCAGCGCATGGGTCTCCCCCGTCGCCGAGCGGAAGACCTTCACCAGGTCCGCACAGCTCGCCGCCGGGTCGACCACGGCCTCAGACGCCGGCACGGAGCACCTCCGCGGGGTGCCGACGCCGCGCCCGCCAGGCGCCGAGCAGCCAGGCGACCAGCACGGTGACGACGAGCACCACGGCGAGCACGACGACGTCGACGAGTCCGGGCCGGGGCCGGGTGAGGGGCGGCACGGTGGCGGTGGCGTCGACGATGGTCGGGACGAGCACGAGCACGCCCGAGGCGAGGACCGCGGCGAGCACCGCGGTCGCCACGGCGTACCCGACCTCCCACGCGCGGGAGCGGGCGAGCTCCGCGGCCCGCCAGCCCATCCGACCGAGCAGCACGTCGGAGACGGAGTCGCGGTCGGCCAGGCGCAGGGCGAGCACGAGCGCACCGGCCACGGCGAGCACGAGCACGACGACGCCGAGGGCGAGCACGTAGCCTGCCGCCCAGGTCGAGGCGACCAGGCCGCCGCCGACCTGCGCCTGGGCCCGGGTCGACACCTCACCGTCGGTCGAGATGCCGGCGCCGGCGAGGCCGCGGCGCAGCACGTGGGCCGAGTCGCGCGACCAGACCTCGGAGGTGAAACCCCCGGCGTCGTCGCTGGTCGAGCCGCGGCGCCCCGGGTGGACCGTCGGCAGCACCAGGCGGAAGAGCCGCAGGGCGTCGGCGACGACCGTGACGCCGCCGGTCTCGGTCTCCGACCCGGGGAAGGCCGCGACGACCCCCACGACCTGGAACGGGATCTGGAACTCCGAGCTGAAGTCGAGCGTGCCCCGGTCGCCCGCCTCGAGGTCGGTCTCCCCGGCCAGGAGCACGGGGAGCCCCTCCGCCTCGCGGTCGAGCTGCGGCAGCAGCTCGCGGCCGGCGTCGAGCTCGCCCGAGGCGCCCCAGTCGGCCACGGCGGCGAAGGAGTCCGGGTCGACGGCCATCAGCGGCTCGGCGCCGAACTCCGGGGGCAGGGCCGCCGCGCCCCGCCACACGATCGACGTGTCGTCGGCGGGCGGCGTGACGAGACGCGCCGTACGCGCCCCCTTGCTCCCGCCACCGCGGAAGTCCTCGGCGACCTCGATCGTCGTGGCGGCGCCGGCGAGCGCGGCGGTCTTGTCGGTGACGCCCTCGTCGATGCCGCGGTGCACCGTGAGCGCGTAGGCGAAGAGTCCCAGGCCGACGGCGACGACCGCGGTGAGGGCGGTGACCTCGCGCACCACGGGTCCGGTCCGGCGGGTCGCCAGCCAGCGCGCCCCGCCCGGCCGGGCGCGGGCCGGGCGTCGCGAGCGCAGCCAGGCGACCGCACGGGCGACGAGCACGGCGACCGACCCCGCGACCAGCACGGGGAGCGCCATGGTCAGCGGTGCCTCCGCACGGTCGGTGACGTCGATGGTGAAGACCGCGACCGCCACGGCCGCCGTCGCCGCCAGCAGTGCGGCCGTCCACGGCACGGCGCGGCGGCCCCGGCCCAGCAGCGAGAGGCGGGCGAGGCTGTCGGTGCCGACGGCGGAGAGCGCCGCGGTCCCCACCACCAGGGCCAGACCGACGCCGGCCGCGACCGCCGCCCGCACCACGTCGTCGCGGGCGACGACGAGGCCCGCCTCGGTGGGCGGGCCGGCCGTCAGCACGCCGAGGCACGCCAGGCCGAGCCCGAGGGGTACCGCGAGCAGCGCGACCGGCAGCGCCTCGAGGCCGGCCAGGGCGGCGAGCCGCGAGGGGCGCAGGCCGAGGCCGGAGACCAGCAGCTGCTCGCGGCGGCGGCTGCGACCCAGCAGCACCCACGCCGCGACGAGCAGCGCGGCGGCCAGCACCTGGCCGGCGACGGCGTAGGGCCGCACCTGGTCCCGCGCGGTGCGGGCCGTCCCGTCGGTCTCGAACGCGATGTCGGGCAGCCCGGTGAGCACGTCGAGCTCCGCCCCGCCGGGCGGCTTGGTGGCGCCCAACGCTCCGTAGAGGGGCTCGCGGGAGTCGAAGGCGTCGTCGGCGAGGCGCTGGACCTGCGTGACCGCGGCGGCCGCGTCGTCGGGGTCGATGCCGGGCTCGATCGCCAGGTCGGCCAGGTAGAGCGGGGCCTCCCCGGCCTCGACCACCAGCCGGTCGAACGCGCGCCGGCCGGCGATCGCGAGCGGGGTCTGCTGGGTCGGGTCGTCGGGGTCGAAGGGCACGAACCACCGGTCGGAGTCGGGGTCGTCGGCGAGCGCGGCGGGGAGCGCCGAGCCGGGCGCGGTCTCGTAGGTGCCCGCGAGGGTCGTGCGGGCCAGCGTCGGAGGCGTCTGCGTGAGGAAGGTCTGCACCAGTCCGAGCCGGAGTCGGTCTCCGGGCTCGAGCCCGAGGTCGCCGGCGACGTCCGCGGCGAGCCAGACCCCGTCGGCGTCCTCGTCGCCGCCGAGGGCGGCGACGGCGCCGTCGCGGTACCAGATCTCCGAGGGGCGGGTGCGGCCGTCGGCCTGCACGACCGCCCGGCGGGTCCGGTTCTGCGCGACGCCCGACGCCGTGACGACGGGCGCGCCGTACCCGCGCAACGCGTCGAGTCGGTCCATCAGCAGCGCGTCTCCGTCGGCGAGGAGGACGCCGTCCCAGGTCGCCCGCAGGTCGGCCGACTCCGGGCCGTACGGCGCGCCCGCCACCGCCCGCAGCCCCTCGGCGAGCGCCGTCGCCCGGGCGGTCGCCGCGAACATCGGGGGTGCGACGACCGACGCCACGAAGAGCGTCGCGGCCACGAGCACGAGCAGCAGCCAGCCCGGCGTACGCGGCAGCCGCAGCGGCGCCGCCCGCCACAGCGCCCCGCGCCTCACACGGGCGGGGGCGCGGGTCACGGCGTCAGCCTACGGATGTGGGAGCGCTTCCACCACACACTTCCGCAATGTCGCCGGGCGCCATCTCCGCGACGTCATCGCCGCGGCAGCAGCACGTCGATGCCGTCGGCGGGGTGGTCGCCGGTGACCCGACCGCCGAGGGCCTCGACGACGACCCGGACCTGGCTCATCCGGTCGACGGTCTCCCCGCCGAGGTCGGCCTCGGGGGTCCGGTCCGCGCACAGCACATGGATGCGCAGGTACCCGGCGGCCTCGCCGTGGAACACGATCCGGACCGCACCCTTGCCACGACGGACCACGTCGGCGAGCAGCAGGTCGGTGGCGTGCTCGATCGGCCCCGGCGTGTAGGTCAGCGCGAGGTCGCCCTCGACGGCGGCGGTGAGCGCCCGGTTGCGCGCCGCGAGGCGGTCGGCCCAGCGCTGCGCGAGCTGGGTCGACAGGTCGGACAGCGGGACCTCCGCCCCCACCACGAGGCTGCCGCGGCGGGTGATCTCGACGAGCTCGGTGGCGACCTCGGCGACCTCCTCGACCCGGGCGAGGCACCGAGCGACCGTCTCCTGGGCGTCCGCGGGCAGGTCGTCGCGCAGCGAGAGGTCCTCGAGCTCGAGCCGGATGCCGGTCAACGGGGTGCGCAGCACGTGCGAGGCGTGCTCGGCGAACGCGCGCTCGCGGTGGACGCGGTCCTCGAGGGCGAGCGCACTCGAGCGCAGCGCGTTGGCGATCGCGCGCGCCTCGGGGATGCGGGTGCTCGGGAGGTCGAGGTCGAAGCGGCCCCGACCGAGCGCGGCGGCGGCGACCGCCAGCTTCTGGAACGGCGCCGACAGGGCCGCGGCGACGACGAGGCCGGCCAGGCCGGCGACGACGGCGATCAGCAGGAAGAGCGCCGCGACCGCCCCGAGGTTGCGTCCGACGACGTCGCGGACCACCGACGGCGACTGGCTGACGGTGACCCGGGCGTCGTCGTCCCCGTCGACCGCGGCCGTCGCCGAGATGTCGCCGCTCGCGTCGTCGTCCGTCTCGCCTCCGTAGTCCTCGCCGGTGACGACCACCTCGGTGCCGTCACCCGACGCGAGGACCAGCCGGTCGTCCGAGCCGACCATGGTCTCGAGGAAGTCCTCGTCGACGCTGCCGCCGGTCTGCTGCCGGTCGGCGACGAGCGCGGCGACGAGCTCGGCCTGCTGGCCCAGCTGGTCGGCCACCTGCTCACGGACGAGGTCGCGCTGGACGTAGGTCCGGACCAGCCCGGCACCGAGCAGCAGGACGACCGTGAGGACGATGAAGGCAGCGGTCAGGCGCTCACGCATCGGGGGTGCCGCCCTCGAGGCGGAACCCCACGCCCCGGACAGCGACGACCCGATCCGTCACACCCACGCTCTCGAGCTTCTGGCGCAACCGGCCGATCGTGACGTCCAGCGTCTTGGTCGAGCCGTACCAGTTCTCGTCCCAGACGTCGGCCATCAGCCGACCGCGCGAGACCACCTTGTCCCGGTTGGCCGCAAGGATGCTCAGCACCTCGAACTCCTTGCCGGTCAGCGGGACCTCCTCGGCACCGGCGAAGACCCGGTGCGCCTCGACGTCGATGCGCAGCCCGTCGTCGGCCTCGTCGTCCCCACCGCCGATCGCGGCGGAGGTACGGCGCAGCAGGGCACGCACCCGCGCCTGCAGCTCGGCCAGTCCGAACGGCTTGGCCAGGTAGTCGTCGGCGCCGTAGTCGAGACCGACCACCCGGTCGAGCTCGCCGGCCCTGGCGGTGACGATGATGATCGCGCCCTGGTAGCCGGCCTCCCGGGCTCGACGGCAGACCTCCAGCCCGTCCATGTCCGGGAGCCCCAGGTCGAGGATCACCAGCTCCGGCGACGTCTCGAGCGAGTCGAGCGCCTTCTGGCCGCTCTCGACCCACTCGACGTCGTAGCCCTCGCGCTCCAGCGTGCGGACGAGGGGAAACGCGATGTCCTCCTCGTCCTCCACGACCAGGACCCGGTGCGCCATGGGAGCGAGCATAGGGGCACGAGTGAGCTCGCCGGCCGCACTCCTCACGGTTCCCGCCTCTCGGACCGGACGACCTCCCGGGCGCGGGCGGGAGTCGTGACCGGCTCGGCGGGGCCCTCGGCCGGCCGCAGCGACGGCGTACGGCGGCGGTGTCGCTGCGCGCCGAGCGCCACCAGCACCAGTGCGGAGCCCACCGTGAGCGCCCAGCCCACCGGGTTGAGGTGGAGGAGGTAGGCCCAGCCGACCCAGGGGACCGCGAACTCGACCCGCCGCAGCGTCGGCTCCTCGGGGCGCAGCGTCCACGGGTCTGCCGTGGGCACCGCGTCACCTCGCGTGACGATGCCCTCGGGCCCGGTCGCCACGATCCTGTGGGTCACCATGGCGTCCCCATCGGCAGCGCCGGGTCGCTGGTAAGTGATGACGTCGCCGACCCGGAGGTCGCTGACGGGGACGATCCGCTCGAACGCGATCGAGCCGCGCGAGAGGCCGCCGTCGCGCGGGCCGTCCATCGAGGACCCGGTGATGACGACGCGCTCGAGACCCAGGCCGATCGGGAGCAGCACGAGGACGGTGACCGGCGCGATCAGCACGACGAGCAGCACCCACCGCCCCCAGGGCGTCGGCGCCGGGGGGCGGGGAGCGGTGGTGATCTCCATCGTCGTGCTCTCCGAGAAGTTGCGGGGTGGTGGGAAACGACCCGTCCGTCCGGCGCGTCCCCCGAGCGCCGGACCGACAGGCCGGTCCCTTCGGGACGCCGTGCGTCGCTTCCCCCCAGATGCGTCGCACGGATCGCCCGTGTCGGTCTGACGGTGACCGTCCGCGCTCCCCCCAGAGGCGCGGGCGGCCCACCTTCATTCCGGGGACCGGTCGGCCCAACGGCGCGACGGTCCCAGCTCTTCACTTGTGCGCCGGCAGGTTGCCGATGCAGGCAGCCCGTCGGCGTGTGGTTTCACGCTAGGAGGGGCGCGTCCACGTCCAGGCAACACGAGCTCCACGTCGTACCCACTATTCGGTAACAGCCGCCGGCCGCGGTCCGTCTGCTACCCGGCGAAGAGGTCGCCGTGGTCGGCGATCCGCTCCAGCACCTGCTCGGGCGCGAGCTGCTCCAGGCCGAGCGGGTCGTCGGCGCCCTCCTCGACCTCGTCCCAGCCCACGGGCGTCGCGACCGTCGGCCGGTCGCGACCCCGCAGGGAGTACGGCGAGATCGTGGTCTTCGAGCCGGCGTTCTGCGACCAGTCGAGGAAGACCTTGCCACCCCGGCGCGCCTTGGTCATCGTCGCGGTGACCAGCTTCGGGCGCTCGCCCTGGAGCTCCTCGGCGACCTCCTTCGCCAGCGCCGTCGACTCGTCCGACGGCAGCCGGTCGGGCAGGTCGGCGTACAGGTGCAGGCCCTTGCTGCCGCTGGTGACCGGCTTGGCGACGAGGTCGCGCTCCGCGAGCTTGTCGCGCACGAGCAGGGCGACCTGGCAGCACTCGTGGAGCCCGGCGGGCTCGCCGGGGTCGAGGTCGACGACGAGGCGGTCGGCGCCGCGGGGCCGGCCGTTCTCGCCGACCGTCCACTGGTGGACGTGCAGCTCCAGCGCGGCGAGGTTGACCAACCAGGTGAGCGTCGCGAGGTCGTCGACGATCGGGAAGACCAGCGTGTCGCTCGAGGACTGGGCGCGCGAGCCCGTGGTGGGCACCTTCGCCGTGCGCACCCAGCTCGGGGTGCCGGCCGGGGTGTTCTTCTCGAAGAAGCTGGCCTCCTGGACGCCGTGCGGCCAGCGGATCCGGGTCACGCAGCGGTCGCGCAGGTGCGGCAGCATCACCGGAGCGACCTGGGCGTAGTAGTTGAGCACCTCGCCCTTGGTGTAGCCGGTGCGGGGGTAGAGCACCTTGTGCAGGTTGCTGAGCGTGAGGGTCCTGCCCTCGACGTCGACGCGGACCTCTTCCTTCTCCGGCATCAGCGGCCGATCGCGATCACGGGCCGGTGGTCGGGGTCGAGGCGCTTCATCAGCCGGGCGATGTACCAGCGCGGCGCGCTCACGCACCCGGCGGTCGCGCCGCTGCCGTTGACGTGCAGGAAGATGCCGGCGCCGCGGTGCCGGACCTGTCCCCTGTTGAAGCTCATGACGATCGACCACTCGTACTGACTGCGGTAGTCGGTCAGGCGCTCCGACGCGTTGGCGGCGCTGCTCGGGAGCCACCAGCGGAAGCCGCCCTGGCGCTGGTTGCGGTAGCGGTTGTAGTGCGGCGACGCGTTGTCCTGCACCCAGAAGTCCCCGCGGCGCACCTTCCGGTAGGGCAGGTCCCACGCGTCGTCGCGCGCGTGCATGCCGAAGGCCCAGGGCAGGTCGTAGGTGCCCGACGGTGTCGTGCCGGTGTTCTGGCGACGCCGGTGGCCGGGCACGAGGCCGCCGTACCCGATGCGACCGTCGGTGGCCCGCATCCGCTGCTCCCAGCCGTCGCCGGTCAGCGCCCAGAGCGTGACGCGGGCGTGGTAGCCGGCGGTGCGGTTGACCGTGACGACCTGGCGGGTGCCGTCGCGGAGACGAACGTCGACCCCGTCGAGGCGGATCTCGGTGCGTTCGGCGCCGGCGGGAGCGGGGGCGAGGAGCACGGCCGCGGCGACGACCAGCGCGAGCAGGAGTCGGATCGGCCGGTTCACAGGTCCTCCGGGGCGAGGTCGGTGCGGACCCCCTGGAACGAGGGCTGGCGCAACCGGTCGTACCCACGACCGTGCGTGTCGATGTCCACGACGAGGACCGGCTCCAGCCAGCGCGTGCCCACGGCGTCGACCCGGGGGACCTCGTCGGCGAACGGGCTGTCGGCGCGCCCCAGCCCGGCGACCAGGCCGGCCAGCGCGGCGCCCTGCCTCGGGCCGATCCCGCTGCCCACGCGGCCGCGATAGAGGAGCCCGTCGGGCGTCGGCTCCCCGACGAGCAGCGCCGCCAGCCGGTCGGTCGAGCCCTCCTGGGGGCGCCAGCCGCCGACGACGTACGAGAGCCGATGGCGGTGGGCGAGCTTGAGCCAGTGCGGGGTGCGCTCGCCGGGGCGGTAGGTCGAGTTCCGGCGCTTGCTGACCACCCCCTCGAGACCCTGCTGGAGGGTGGCGTCGAAGAGCATCGCGCCGTCGTCGTACGCCGCGGGGACCTGCCATGCGCCGTCGAGACCGAGACCCTCGAGCGCCAGGCGTCGTTTCTCGTACGGCTCGCCCGACAGGTCACGGTCGTCGAGGCGCAGCAGGTCGAAGACCATGTAGATCGCCGGGACCTTCTCGGCCAGCCGGGCCGCGGTGGTCGCCCTGCGGACGTGCATCCGCTCCTGGAGCGTGCGGAAGTCCGGCAGGCCGCGGTCGTTGAGCGCGATGATCTCCCCGTCGACGACCAGGTCGCGGCCGCCGAGCGGGCTGGTGGCGAGGTCGGGCCAGGCGAGGGTGATGGCGTTCTCGTTGCGGCTGGTCATCCGCAGCGTGCCACCGCGGACGCTCGTGATGGCCCGGACGCCGTCCCACTTGACCTCGTGGGTCCACGCGTCGCCGGTCGGGACGCGGGCACCCCGGGTGGCGAGCATCGGACGCATGACGACATCATGCCCGGCGTGACCGCTGACACATCCCCTGGCACCTACGCCGTGATCGGTGCCGGACCCTCCGGTCTCGCCGCCGCCCGCAACCTGCAGCGGCTCGGCCTCCCGTGGGCGGGCTACGAGCTCGCCGAAGGCGTCGGCGGGCTGTGGGACATCGGCGGCCCCCGCAGCACGGTCTACGAGTCGGCGCACCTGATCTCCTCGAAGCGGACCACGGAGTTCACCGAGTTCCCGATGCGCGACGAGGTCGCGGACTACCCCTCCCACCGGGACCTGCTGGGCTACTTCCGCGACTTCGCGTCGACGTACTCCCTGACGGACGGGTTCGCCTTCGGCACCGAGGTCGTCGAGGCGAAGCCCTCCGGGGACGGCGGCTGGCTCGTCGTGTCGGAGGGGCCGGACGGCAGGGTCGAGCGTCGTCACGCGGGCGTCATCGCCGCGAACGGGACGCTGAGCGAACCGTCGGTGCCTTCGTTCGAGGGCACCTTCGACGGCGAGGTGCTCCACACCAGCGCCTACAAGTCGCCGACGGTGCTCGCGGGCAAGCGGGTGCTGATCATCGGCGCCGGCAACTCCGGCTGCGACATCGCCGTCGACGCCGTGCACCACGCGGCGTCGGTCGACATGTCCGTGCGGCGCGGCTACTACTTCGTGCCGAAGTACCTCTTCGGCAGGCCCGCGGACACCCTCAACCAGGGCCGGCCGCTGCCGCCGCGGATCAAGCAGGCGATCGACTCGCGGGTGCTGAGGCTCTTCACCGGCGACCCGGTGAAGTTCGGCTTCCCGAAACCGGACCACAAGATCTACGAGTCGCATCCGATCGTGAACTCGCTGGTGCTGCACCACCTCGGCCACGGGGACCTGTCCGTGCGGCCCGACGTGCGTCGGCTGGACGGCGACGGGGTCGTCTTCGCGGACGGCTCGCGGACGGCGTACGACGTGGTCGTGCTGGCGACCGGCTACCACCTCCACTACCCGTTCCTCGACCCCGCGCTGCTGCGCTGGGCGGGCCGCGGGAGCGCGCCGGACCTCTACCTCAACATCTTCACGCAGGAGGACCCGAACCTCTTCGTGCTCGGCATGATCGAGGCGTCGGGCATCGGCTGGCAGGGCCGCTACGAGCAGGCCGAGCTGGTCGCGTCGTACCTCCAGGCGCGCTCGGCTCGGCCCGACGCAGCGCGGGGGCTCGAGGCCCGCGTCGCCGGGCCGCGACCGGACCTCTCGGGTGGATACCGCTACCTCGGCCTGGAGCGGATGTCCTACTACGTCAACAAGGACGCCTACCGCTCCGCGGTGCGCGCCGAGATCGAGAGGCTGGCCTGATGCTCCTGCCACTGGCGACCGACGTCGACGACATCCGGATCGTCTTCGAGGAGAGCTCGCTGACGACGCTGAAGATCGTGATCGGGGCGATCCTCTTCGGCATCGCGCTCGACACCAGGCTCGAGGACTTCGTCGCGGCGGCCCGCCGGCCGTTCGCGATCGCGGTCGGCGTGCTGGTGCAGTTCATCGCGCTGCCGGCGATCACCTTCGTGCTCACGCTGGTGCTCGACCTGCGCGGGTCGGTGGCGCTCGGTCTGATCCTCGTGGCCTGCTGCCCGCCCGGCAACGTCTCCAACATCCTCACCCACCGCGCCGGTGGCGACGTCGCGCTCTCGGTGTCGATGACCGCGGTGAGCAACGTGCTCGCGATCTTCCTGATGCCGCTCAACGTCGCCTTCTGGGGCAACCTGCACCCGACCGGTCAGGACGTGCTCGAGGACATCTCGCTGAGCGCCACGGACATGCTCGTCGAGGTGGGCCTGGTGATCGGCGTGCCGTTCGTCGCCGGCATCGCCATCGCCCGGCTGTGGCCGCGGATCGCCGCCGCCGGTCACCGGGTGATCGGCCCGATCTCCTACCTCGCGCTCGCCGGCATCATCGTCATCGGCGTCGCGAACAACTGGGACATCTTCGTCGACTACATCGGCGTCGTGCTGGTCGCCGTCTTCCTCCACGACGCGCTCGCGCTGCTGCTCGGGTACGGCGTCGGGCGCGCCGCGCGCCTGCCCGCGGGGAGTGTGCGGGCGATGACGTTCGAGGTCGGCATCCGCAACGCCGGCCTGGGGCTCCTGCTGGTCTTCACCTACTTCGACGGCCTCGGCGGGATGGCGCTGGTCGCCGCCTGGTGGGGCATCTGGGACATCATCGCCGGGCTCACGCTCGCCGTCGCCTGGCGGCGCGTGCGCGGGGCGGCCCCGGTGGGGGTGGCGGCATGAGGGTGCTCGTCACCGGCGGCGGTGGCTTCCTGGGCAGCTCGGTGGTCCGCGGGCTCGCGGCCGCCGGCCACGACGTGGTGAGCACCGACCTCCGACCGCCCGCGGTCGTCATGGACGTGACGTCCGAGGCGGACGTCTCGGGCGTGATCGCGTCGGTGCAGCCCGAGGTCGTCGTGCACCTCGCGTCCATCGTCACGCCCGGCCCGGGCTCGACGCGGGAGCTCGAGTACGCGGTCGACGTGACCGGCACCCGACACGTGCTCGACGCCTGCGTCGCGCACGGCGTGCGCCGGGTCGTGGTGTCGTCGAGCGGCGCGGCGTACGGCTATCACCCCGACAACCCGGAGTGGATCACGGAGGACCAGCCGGTGCGCGGCAACGTGGAGTTCGCCTACAGCCATCACAAGCGGCTGGTCGAGGAGATGCTCCCGTCGTACCCGTCGCTCGAGCAGGTGGTGCTGCGCATCGGCACGATCCTCGGGGCGACGGTCGACAACCAGATCACGGCGCTCTTCGAGCGCAAGCGGCTGCTGCGGATCCGCGGCTCGGAGTCGCCGTTCGTGTTCGTCTGGGACGAGGACGTGGTGGCGATCATCCAGCAGGCGGTGACCGGCCCCGTGATGGGTGTGTTCAACGTCGCCGGCGACGGTGCCCTGACGATCTCCGAGATCGCGGAGCTGCTGGGCAAGCCGGTACTGACGATCCCGGAACCGGTGCTGCGCGGGGCGCTCGCGGTCGGGTCGCGGCTCGGGCTCACGCCGTACGGGCCGGAGCAGACGATGTTCCTCCGCTACCGCCCGGTGCTCTCCAACGAGCGCCTGAAGACGGTCTTCGGCCACACGCCGTCACGCACCTCGCGAGAGGCGTTCGATGAGTGGAGGCTTGCGCGGCGGTCATACTGACACCATGCGAGCAATCTGGAAGGGCGCCGTGTCGTTCGGGCTGGTCAGCGTGCCCGTGAAGCTCTACGCCGCCACCGAGTCCCACGACGTGTCGTTCCGTCAGGTGCACGCCAAGGACGGCGGGCGCATTCGCTACCAGCGCGTCTGCTCGCTCGACGGCGAGGAGGTCGCGTACGCCGACATCGCCAAGGGCTACGAGACCGAGGACGGCGAGATGGTCATCCTCACCGACGACGACATGGCCGAGCTGCCGTCGACGTCGTCGCGGGAGATCTCGGTGGAGAAGTTCGTGCCGTCCGACCAGATCGACCCGATGCTCTTCGAGAAGTCCTACTACCTCGAGCCGGAGAAGTCCGGCGCGAAGCCCTACGCGCTGCTGCGTCAGGCCCTCATCGACGCCGACCGGATGGCCGTCGTCACCGTGGCGCTGCGGCAGCGCACCACGGTCGGCGTGCTGCGGGTGAAGGAGGACGTGATCGTGCTGCAGACGATGATGTGGCCCGACGAGATCCGCACCCCCGACTTCTCCGTCGAGACCGGCGACGTGAAGCCGGCCGAGGTCAAGATGGCGAACATGCTCGTCGACACCCTCGCCGGCGACTTCGACGCCGCGGAGTTCGAGGACGACTACGCCGAGGCCGTCGAGGCCCTCGTCAGGACGAAGATCGAGGGCGGCGAGGTCCAGCGCACGGAGACCTCCACCAAGACCTCCGGCGAGGTCGTCGACCTGCTCGCCGCCCTGCAGCGCTCCGTCGAGTCCGCCAAGAGCGCCCGCGGCGAGTCGTCGTCCGAGGACGAGGACGAGGACGAGAAGCCGACCAAGAAGGCGGCCGCGAAGAAGGCCGCCAAGAAGGCCCCGGCCAAGAAGGCGGCCGCGAAGAAGACCGCCAAGAAGTCGACGACCAAGAAGGCAGCCGCCAAGAAGGCCAGCTGACGCGCCGCGCACCCAGCTGCGGTGGTTGAGGAAGGCGCTTCGCGGTGGTTGAGGAAGGCGCGCTGGCGCCTGCCTCGAAACCACCGCAGGGTGGTCGCGTACGTCGAGCCGGGCTCGGTGCCCCGGAACCAGTGATTGTTGGCGTCCTCCCCGCGGCGCCAGTATTCGTCCTCCGCCAGTGCGGTCAAGGGTTCGCT
>NZ_JARGER010000017.1 GCF_029210375.1 Nocardioides sp. YIM 152315
GATAACCACCCCCGAGGTCGCTTGACTTCCCTTAGGAACTCAGTCAGCGGCGCTCGAACGCCGGGCGGTCGAAGGCCGGCGTCGCCCAGTCGCCGCCGACGTGCGCGGCCTCCGCGTCGTCGCCGGGCCGCGCCGCGATCGTGGCGGCGTGCGCCTCGGCGTCGTCCTGCGGCTCGTAGCCGAGCGCGCGCCCCGGCGCGAGGTCCCACCAGCCGCGGGTGTTGGCGGAGATCCCGTAGACCACGGCGAAGCCGGGCGCGGTCGCGGTGAGCGCGGCCTCGACCATCCGCACGCAGTCACCCGGGGAGAGCCAGGTCGCGAGCTGCCGCTGCGTCTCGGGCCGGTCGCGGAAGGACCCGATCCGGCACGCGACCGCGTCGATGCCGTGGCGGTCGGCGTACAGGCTCAGCAGCGCCTCCGCGGCGACCTTCGCCACGCCGTAGAAGGTGTCGGGTCGTGGACGCGCGTCGGCACCCACGACGTCCCGACGAGGCGTCAGGCCGACGGCGTGGTTGGACGAGGCGTAGACGATGCGGGGTACGCCGTGCTCGACCATCGCGTCGAGGAGCGCCGCGGTCGTGAGGGCGTGGGAGGTCAGCGCGGTGCCGAGGTCGGTCGACCCCGGCTCGCCGGCCAGGTGGACCACGGCGTCGAGCCGCTCCTGCGCGAACGCGGCGTCGACGGCATCGGGGTCGGCGCAGTCGAGCGTGTGCCAGGTGCCGCTCCAGCCGTCGGGCACCGGGCGGCGGTCGAGGCCGACCACGTCGTGGCCGTGGTCGGCGAGGCCGGCGGTGACGACCCGGCCGATGGTGCCGGCGGCACCGGTGACGAGGACCTTCACGGTCAGCGAGCGTACGCCTCGAGGCGCTCGCCCAGCTCGGCGAACACCTCCTGGTTGAGTCGGAACGCCATCCGGACCTCGTCGACGATCCGGGCCTGCTCCCCCGCGGTCGTGCCCAGCTCGTCGAGTCGCGCGCGGTAGCCGTCCTTGTAGATCTTCGGCTTGGCGATCTGCGCGAAGTCGTAGAACGCGATGCCCGTGCCGCCGAGGTCGAAGGTGCGGTCGAGGACGCGTCCGATGGCCTGGCCGCCGGACAGGTCGCCGAGGTACCGGGTGTAGTGGTGGGCGACCAGCAGCGCCGGCCACTCCGCGGCGGCCGCGACGAGCCGCTGCCGGTAGGCGTCGGCGGCGGGGGAGTCGACGGCGCGCGGCCCCCCGGGCGCCCAGTGGTCGAGGTCGTCGTCGAGGGCGTCCACCCGTTCGAGCGCGGTGTCGTGAACGGCGGCGACGGCCGGGTCGGCGCGGTGGGCGCGGACGGTCTCCTCCAGCGTCGCGTAGACGCCACGCAGCCGGAGGAGGTAGTCGGCGTACCCCTGCTGGTTGACGCGGCCGGCCAGCAGCTCGGCCATGAACGTCGAGTCCTCGGCAGCCTGGTGCTCCGCGCGGGAGCCCTCGCGCATGGCCGCCGACAGCCGGAGGTCGGTGGTCGGGTGGAGGGCGGTCATCGTGCTCCTGTGCTGGAGGTCGGACAGTGGGCGAGGTCAGATGCGCGGGACGACCCGTCCGAGCAGGTCGCCCATCCGCGAGGCCGCTGCCCGGCCCGCCTCGAGCACCTCCTCGTGGTTGAGCGGCTGGGTGCTGATGCCCGCGGCGAGGTTGGTGACCAGGCTGATGCCCAGCACCTCCATGCCGGCCTCGCGGGCGGCGATCGCCTCGAGGGTCGTGCTCATGCCGACGAGGTGGCCGCCGATGATGCCGGCCATCCGGACCTCGGCGGGGGTCTCGTAGTGGGGGCCGGGGAACTGGACGTAGACGCCCTCGTCGAGGCTGGGGTCCACCTCGCGGCACAGCGCGCGCAACCGGGAGCTGTAGAGGTCGGTGAGGTCGACGAACCGCGGGCCGACGATCGGGCTGCGGCCGGTGAGGTTGATGTGGTCGGAGATGAGGACCGGGGTGCCCGGCGTCCACGTGTCCTTGAGGCCACCGCACCCGTTGGTGAGCACGATGGCGCGGCAGCCCGCCCGGGCCGCCGTACGGACTCCGTGGACGACGGCCTCGACGCCCTTGCCCTCGTAGAAGTGCGTGCGGCTGAGGAACACCAGCAGGTGCCGGTCACCGGACCTGATCGAGCGGATCTTGCCGGCGTGGCCGGCGACCGCCGCGGCGCTGAAGCCCGGGAGGTCCGTGGTGTCGATCTCCGCGGTGGCCTCGCCGAGAGCGTCGACGGCCGGCAGCCACCCCGACCCGAGGACGAGGGCGACGTCGTGGCTGTCGACGCCGGTGAGCTCGGCGAGGCGAGTGGCGGCGTCCTGGGCGTGGGAGTACGGGTCGGCGGTGTCGATCGGCGCGTTCACCCGAGGGACTCTAATCGTCGGTGGGTGCGATCGATGATCCGGCGGCGTCGGTCCGCGGACCCGCCCTCACGACCAGTGTCGGTGGCCCCGGGCACGATGCCCACATGATCGATCACTTCGGCATCAACTGCGCCGACCTCGCCGCGTCGGCCGCGTTCTACGACAAGACCCTGGGGGTGCTCGGCTTCGGCCGGGTGATGGACTTCGAGGTCGCGATCGGCTACGGCCTCCCCGGCCAGCCCGACTTCTGGATCGGCACCCAGCCCGACGGCGGTCCGTCCTCCGGCCCCAACCGCGAGGTGCACGTCGCCTTCCGGGCCGAGTCGGCCGACGCCGTCCGCGCCTTCTTCGACGCCGCGGTCGCGCTCGGAGCCGAGGTGCTCCACGAGCCGCGCCTGTGGCCGGAGTACCACGAGGGCTACTTCGGCGCCTTCGTCCGCGACCCCGACGGCAACAACGTCGAGGCGGTCTGCCACACGGGCGGCTGACCTGCCGCCGTCCCGGCCGTCGAGCAGGTCACGGCCGTCGGTCCACGGGTGTCGCTACAGCCCGATCGAGCGGCAGGGGCGGTTGCGCAGCGCGGCGACGTAGTCGGCGGGCGCGTCGGCCGCCTCGGCGGCGTCGGCGAGGATGCCGAGGTACGACGCCGAGGGCAGCCCGCCCTCGTAGGCATCGAGGACGTAGGTCCACGCGACGACCGACCCGGTCATGGTCGCGACGCGGACCTTGGTCTTGCGGTAGAGGCCCGAGTCGGCGGCCTCCCAGCCGTCGAGCTGCGACTCGTCCTCGCGGGTGATGTCGTAGACCGCGACGAAGACCTGCTCCAGCGGGTCCTCGACGATCGTCGACAGGGCGCCGTCCCAGCCGTGCTCCTCACCTCCGAACGTGAGCCGCCACCCCTGCAGCCAGCCGACCGTCGAGAGCGGGGAGTGCGGCGCCCGCTCGCCCATCCGGGTGGGATCGAGGTTGGTCCCGTAGGCGGCGTAGTGGGTCACGCGAGCAGGGTAGTGGAGCGGTTCGGGGTGACCTCGCCCACGTCAGTAGGCTGACGGGCGTGAGCACCCACTTCAACACCCTCGTCCTCGGCGCCGGCCCCGGTGGGTACGTCGCCGCGATCCGCGCCGCCCAGCTCGGCCAGACCGTCGCCGTCGTCGAGGAGAAGTACTGGGGCGGCGTGTGCCTCAACGTCGGGTGCATCCCGTCGAAGGCGCTGCTGCGCAACGCGGAGATCGCGCACATCATCACGAAGGAGAAGGACACCTTCGGGATCGGCGGTGACGCCACGATGGACTTCGGCGTGACCCACAAGCGCAGCCGCGGCGTCGCCGAGGCCAGCGCCAAGGGCGTGCACTACCTGATGAAGAAGAACAAGATCACCGAGATCGACGGCTGGGGCACCATCAAGGGCACGGGTGAGGTCGAGGTCGACAAGGACGGCGACAAGACGTCCTACACGTTCGACAACCTGATCATCGCGACCGGTGCGAAGGTCCGGATGCTGCCGGGCATGCGCCAGAGCGACAACGTCGTCACCTACGAGGAGCAGATCCTCGACGACGACCTGCCGGGGAGCGTCATCATCGGCGGCTCCGGCGCGATCGGCGTCGAGTTCGCCTACGTGCTCGCCAACTTCGGCGTCGACGTCACGATCGTCGAGTTCCTCGACCGGATGGTCCCGACCGAGGACGCCGACGTCTCCAAGGAGCTGCTCAAGCAGTACAAGAAGCTCGGCGTCAAGGTCCTGCTGTCCACCAAGGTCGACTCCGTGGAGGACACCGGCAGCGGCGTGAAGGTCACCGTCAGCCCCGCCGGGGGCGGCGACGGCCAGGTGCTCGAGGCCGACCGGATGCTCGCCGCGTTCGGCTTCGCCCCGCGCGTCGAGGGCTACGGCCTCGACAACGCCGGCATCGAGCTGACCGATCGTGGCGCGATCGCGGTCGACGCCCGCGGCCGCACCAACGTCCCGAACATCTACGCGATCGGCGACGTCACCGGCAAGCTGATGCTCGCCCACACCGCCGAGGCCATGGGCGTGGTCGCCGCCGAGACGATCGCCGACGCCGAGACCGTCGAGATCAACTTCGACATGATCCCGCGCGCGACCTTCTGCCAGCCGCAGATCGCGTCGTTCGGCTACTCCGAGGCGCAGGCGAAGGAGAAGGGGTACGACGTGAAGGTCGCGACGTTCCCGTTCTCGGCCAACGGCAAGGCCCGCGGCATGGCCGAGGGGGTCGGGTTCGTGAAGATCGTGGCCGACGCGGAGTACAACGAGATCGTCGGCGCCCACATGATCGGCCCCGAGGTGACCGAGCTGCTGCCGGCGCTCACGCTGGCCCAGCAGTGGGACCTCACGGCCGACGAGGTCGCGCGGAACGTCTTCGCCCACCCCACCCTGTCGGAGGCGATGAAGGAGGCCGTCGAGGGCATCGCCGGCCACATGATCAACCTCTGAGGCGTCGGAGGACGAGGTCGAGCCGGCGGCGCGGCCGAGGAACGGGGCCGCGGTCCGACGAGTCGAGACCCGGTGACTTGAGAGGAATGCATGACTGAGCGAGTCGTCATCATCGGCGGCGGCCCCGGCGGCTACGAGGCGGCGCACGTCGCCGCGCAGCTCGGCGCCGAGGTCACGATCGTCGACACCGACGGCGTGGGTGGCTCGGCGGTCCTCACCGACTGCGTGCCGAGCAAGACGCTCATCGCCACCGCCGAGGTGATGAGCGAGCTGTCCGGCGCCGCGGAGCTCGGCGTGAACTTCCTCGACTCCGAGGGTGACGCGGCCACGTCGATCCGGGTCGACCTGGCCCGCCTGAACGCCCGGGTCAAGGGGCTCGCCGCCGAGCAGTCCTCCGACATCGAGCGACGTCTGACCCGCGACGGCGTCACGGTCGTCAAGGGGCGCGGCAGCCTGGCCGGGCCCGACCGCGTGGTCGCGCAGCTCGACGACGGCAGCGAGCAGATGCTGCGCGCCGACGCCGTGCTCATCGCGACCGGTGCCGCGCCGCGCACGCTCCCCGGCGCCCAGCCCGACGGCGAGCGCATCCTCACCTGGGAGCAGGTCTACGACCTCACCGAGGTGCCGACCGAGCTCATCGTGGTCGGATCCGGCGTAACCGGCGCCGAGTTCGCCAGCGCCTACCTCAACCTCGGCATCCCGGTCACGCTGGTCTCCAGCCGCGATCGGGTGCTGCCGGGCGAGGACGCCGACGCCGCGAAGGTGCTCGAGGACGTGCTGACCCGCCGCGGCATGAACGTGCTCTCCCGGTCGCGCATGGAGTCGGTGACCCGCGACGGCGACGTCGTGACCGTGACGCTCACCGACGGCCGGACCGTCCAGGGCTCCCACTGCATCCTGGCGCTCGGCTCGGTCCCGAACACCGACGACATGGGCCTCGAGGAGGCCGGAGTCATCCTCAAGGACGGCGGCTTCGTCAACGTCGACCGGGTCTCGCGCACCTCCGCCCGGGGCGTGTACGCCGCGGGCGACTGCACCGGCGTCCTGATGCTCGCCAGCGTCGCGGCAATGCAGGGCCGGATCGCGATGTGGCACTTCCTCGGCGACACCGTGCACCCGCTCGACCTGAAGACGGTGTCGTCGAACGTGTTCACCGCGCCCGAGATCGCCACCGTCGGCTGGTCGCAGCAGGCCGTCGACGCCGGGGAGCTCCAGGCCGAGGTCGTCACGCTCCCGCTGTCGGGCAATCCGCGCGCCAAGATGCAGGGCGTCCGCGACGGCTTCGTGAAGCTGCTGTGCCGTCCGGGCACCGGCAGCATCGTCGGCGGCGTCGTCGTCGGCCCGCGGGCGAGCGAGCTGATCCACCCCGTCTCGATCGCCGTCGCCGAGTCGCTGACCGCCGACCAGCTCGCCCAGGCCTTCACGGTCTACCCGTCGATGAGCGGCTCGCTCGCCGAGGCCGCGCGCCGGCTGCACCGCGTGTGAGGTCACGCGCAGGCGCTTGCGGCGCTCGGCTAGCCTGACCCCTCCGTCCGCTCACCCAGGAGGTCTCGATGCCGTTCCGGCGCGCCGCCGTCGCCCTGTCCGTGACCCTGGCCCTGGCCGCGACCACCGCGCCGGCGACCGCCGACCCGGCGCAGCCGGAGCGCCGCAAGCTCGAGACCGTCACGATCACGACCGTGGGGTGGGGCCACGGCAAGGGCCTCTCGCAGTACGGCGCCCGCGCCCGCGCCGAGGCCGGCCAGCGCTGGCGCGAGATCGTGCGCCACTACTACCCCGGCACGAGGTGGGGCAACTCCGGCGGCAGGATCCGGATCCAGATCTCCGGCGACACCTCGCGCGACGTCGTCGTGGTCGCGCGACCCGGCCTCAAGCTGCACGCGCTCGGCAACGACCGCACCTGGCGGCTGCGGGAGAGGGTGCACGGCAAGGAGGTCCGGGCGTGGAAGCTCCAGCCGGCCGGTCACCGCTCGAAGGTCTCCTTCAAGACGGGCCGCTGGCACCGGTGGCGCACCGTCAAGGGGGACGCCGAGTTCACCGCCGGCGGCCAGCCGATCGAGCTGAAGACCCCGGGCGGCCGCACGGCGTACCGAGGCGCCCTGCGCTCCACCTCCGTCAACGACTCGGGCAGCAAGCGCGACACCGTCAACGTGCTGCCGATCGACGCCTACCTGCGCGGTGTCGTCCCCCGCGAGGTGTTCCCGTCGTGGCCGACCCATGCGCTCCGGTCGCAGGCCGTCGCCGCGCGCACCTACGCCGCGTTCGAGCGTCGCGACAACCGGCACGACCCCTACGACCTCTGTGACACCGATGCCTGCCAGGTCTACGGCGGCGTCGCCGACGAGACGCCGCAGACGGATCGCGCCATCAAGGCGACCAGGCACAAGGTCGTCACCCGCGAGGGCCGTCCGATCTTCGCGCAGTTCTCGGCCAGCAACGGCGGTTGGAGCGTGGACGGCGGCTACCCCTACCTGCGCGCGGAGGCGGACCCGTTCGACACCGGCGTCCTCGGCGAGGATCCCGAGACCACGACGTTCGCTGCCGCGGACATCACCCGCAACTGGCCCGGCATGGGCGACCTGGTCTCGATCGCGGTGACCAGCCGCGACGGTCGGGGCCCCTACGGAGGGCGGGCCCTCGAGCTCACGGTGACTGGCACGGGCGGCACGCAGACCGTCTCGGGCGACGACTTCCGCGACTGGATGGGCCTGCGCTCGACGCTCCTGGAAATTACATAAGTGTAGTTCTCAGGTTCAGATTGCGGGGCCGATCTGGCCATGGTGCGATGTCTCGTCACATTCGCACCACGAGCCACTTCGAGCCACGGGGATCCCATGCGTCGCACGACCGCGCCCGCGCGCGCCGGCCTGCTGGTCGGCGCGCTGACCCTCGCGCTCGCCGCGATCTCCGCGGCGCCCGCGGGCGCCGCGAAGCGCGAGACGAGCGCCTGGGACGTGACCCATGCGGCCCACATCGCGATCGTCGGGCACGGCTACGGGCACGGCCACGGCATGTCGCAGTACGGCGCGGAGGGCGCCGCGCGCCAGGGTCTGACCTACCAGCAGATCGCCGAGTTCTACTACGCCGGCACGCAGTGGGGCACTGCCGTCGGGCGGGTGACCGTCCAGATCACCGCGGACTCGTCGCCGAGGGACCTCGTCGTCCGGGCCCGCAGCGGCCTGACGCTGCGCGACACCGCGGTCCGGGGGCGCTCGCCGCTGCCCGAGAACGGCGCGACCGCGTGGCGCGTCGTGACCGGCCGCGCCGGCGTCGGCAGGGTCTCCTACCTGACGGACCGGTGGCACCCGTTCGCGACCCTGCAGGGCACGGGCGAGTTCTTCGCCGGGGGCAGGCCGATCACGCTGGTCACGCCGTCCGGTGACCGCTCCTACCGGGGCCGGCTCCGCACCGCGCTCACCGGCACCGGGACGCGCGCCACCGTCAACGAGCTGCGCCTCGAGAAGTACCTGCGCGGCGTCGTGCCGCTCGAGATCCCGGCGTCCTGGAGCACCGAGGCCGTCCGGGCCCAGGCGGTCGCGGCCCGCACCTACGCGGCGTACGAACGCGCCCACCCGCGGTCCTCGGCGTACCAGATCTGCGACACGACCTCGTGCCAGGTCTACGGCGGCGTCGCTGCCGAGCACCGTGCCGCCAACCGGGCGATCCGGGACACCCGGACGCAGGTGCTGACCGTCGGCGGCGAGCCCGCGTTCACGCAGTTCGGCTCGAGCAGCGGCGGGTGGACCGCGGCGGGCTCGGTGCCCTACCTGGCCGCGCGTGAGGACCCGTACGACGGCTGGGCCGGCAACCCGGTGCACGACTGGACGCTCGTGGTCACCGACACCCGGCTCGAGCAGGCTTGGCCGGAGATCGGCGACCTCGGGCGTATCGAGGTCACCTCGCGCGACGGCAACGGCGCCTGGGGCGGTCGGGTCGGCTCGATCACGCTCACCGGCACGGGCGGCCAGGTGACCGTCAGCGGCGACACCTTCCGGTCGGCGCTGGGCCTGCGGTCGACTTGGCTGACCTTCACGATCTCGCCGCGCTGACCGCGCGCCCGAGCAGCGGCCGCAGCACGAGCCCGGCGACCAGCGCCCAGAACGCCGCGCCGATGCCGAGCACGGTCACGCCCGACGCCGCGACGATGAAGCACACCACGGCGGCCTCCCGCCCGTCCTCGTCGGCCAGGGCACCCGCGAGCGAGGACGCCAGGGTGCCGAGCAGGGCGAGGCCGGCGGCCGCCTGCATGACACCGCCGGGCGCTGCCGCCACCAGCGCGGTCAGGGCGCCGCAGCACAGCGCGAGCACGAGATACGTGGTCGACGCGGCCACGGCCGCGACCCAACGACGGCTGCGGTCCGGCCCGGCCGTCGGGCCGGCGGTCAGTGCGCCCGTGATCGCGGCGAGGTTGATCGCGTGCCCGCCGAACGGCGCGCCGACCACCGTGCCGATGCCGGTCACGCTCATGGTCTCCCGCCACGGCACGGCGTACCCGTAGCTCGAGGCGATCGCGACGCCGGGCACGTTCTGGGAGGCCATCGTCACGACGTAGAGCGGCAACGCGATGCTCACGACCGCCTGGAGCGTCCAGTGCGGCGTCGTCCAGGCCAGCGACGGCACGAGGTCCGCCGCGTCCACCGACGAGCCCGCGGTGAGCACCACGACGACCAGCGCGACGGCGAGGGAGGCCGGCACCGCCCAGCGTCGGGAGACGCGGTGCATGACCAGCCAGGTGAGCACCACGGGGCCGACGTACGCCGGGGAGTCGGCGAGCCCGGTGACCGGCTCGAGGCAGATCGGCACGAGGACGCCGGCGAGCATCGCCCGGGCGAGCGACGTCGGGATGCGCGAGACGAGGTCGCCCAGCGTCGGGACGAGGCCGGTGAGCACGATGAGCAGGCCGGTGACGACGAACGCCCCGACCGCCGCGGGCCAGCCGCCGGTCACGACGCCGGTCGAGATCAGCAGCGCCGCGCCGGGGGTCGACCAGGCGAGCGTGATCGGCGCGCGGTGCCGGATCGAGAGCCAGAGCATGCCGAGTGCCTGCGTCACGAGCAGCGTGAGGAACCCGGATGCGGCCTGCGCGGGGCTCGCGCCGACCGCGGCGAGGCCGGTGAGCACGACGACGAACGAGCTGCTGGTGCCGACGACCGCGGTGACGACCCCGGCGACGACCGGGGTGCCCTCGTGGTCGGTCACGTCCGACAACTCCCTCCGCGGCGCCACCGGGGAGGGGCGGGCGGCCCATTCGTCGACCGCGGCGGCGTACTTCTCGGGCACTGCCCGCGCTTCTCGGGTGTTGCATCGCCCCAGAAGCGCCGGAATACCCGGTGCACCGGGTATTCCGGCACCGGCGCAGCCACCCGCCCCGCCACCCGCCCCGCCACCACCGCTCAGGCCAGCACGAGCACCAGGTCGCCGCCGTCGACGGCCTGGGGGCCGCCGAGGGCGACGCGGTCGACCGTGCCGGCGACGGGGGCGGTGATGGCGGCCTCCATCTTCATGGCCTCGATCGTCGCGACCGTGTCGCCGGCGGCGACCTTGTCGCCCTCGGACACGACCACGGTCACGACGCCCTGGAACGGCGCGGCGACGTGGCCGGGCCGGGCCGGGTCGGCCTTCTCGGCGGTGGCGACCTCCGAGGCAACCGAGCGGTCTCGTACGTTGACCGGACGCAGCTGGCCGTTGACCGTCGCGAGCACCGTGCGGATGCCGCGCTCGTCGGCCTCGCTGACCGCCTGGATGCCGAAGATCAGGGTCTTGCCCTCCTCGAGCTCGACCTCGTGCTCGACCCCCTGGCGCAGTCCGTAGAGGTACTCACGGGTCGGCACCACCGACAGGTCGCCGTAGGTCGCGCGCGACTCCGCGAAGTCCCTCGTCGGCCCCGGAAAGAGGAGCTCGTTGAGCATCCGGCGACGGACGGGGTTGGTGGCACCGCGCTCGCCGGCGAGCGCCTCCCGCTGGTCGGCGGTGAGCTCCTCGACGGGGGGCTTGTGCTTGCGGCCCTCGAGCGCGCGGGTGCGGAAGGGCTCCGGCCACCCACCGGGCGGGTCGCCGAGCTCGCCGTTGAGGAAGCCGATGACCGAGTCGGGGATGTCGAACCTGCCCGGGTCCTCGGCGAACTCGGCCGGGTCGGCACCGACGGCGACCAGGTGCAGGGCCAGGTCGCCGATGACCTTCGAGGAGGGAGTCACCTTCGGGACGTTGCCGAGGATGTCGTTCGCGGCGGCGTACATGTCCTCGATCTGCTCGAACTTCTCCCCGAGGCCGAGGGCGATCGCCTGCTGGCGCAGGTTGGAGAGCTGGCCGCCCGGGATCTCGTGGCGGTAGACGCGTCCGGTCGGCGACGGCAGGCCGGACTCGAACGGCGCGTAGACCCGCCGGGTCGCCTCCCAGTAGGGCTCGAGCGCGTTGACGGCGGCCAGCGCGAGGCCGGTCTCGCGCGCGCCGTGGTCGGTGGCGGAGACCAGCGCCGACAGCGGCGGCTGCGAGGTGGTGCCGGCCATCGAGGCGGCGGCGGCGTCGACGGCGTCGACGCCCGCGTCGATCGCGGCGAGCAGCGTCGCGAGCTGGCCGCCGGCGGTGTCGTGGGTGTGCAGGTGGACGGGCAGGTCGAAGCGTTCGCGCAGCGCGGTGACGAGCGTCCGCGCGGCGGGTGCCCGTAGCAGGCCTGCCATGTCCTTGATCGCGAGCACGTGGGCGCCCGCCTCGACGATCCGGTCGGCGAGCCGTAGGTAGTAGTCGAGCGTGTAGAGCCGCTCGTCGGGATCCGACAGGTCGCCGGTGTAGCAGAGCGCGACCTCCGCGACCGCGGTGCCGGTCGCACGCACCGCCTGGATCGCGGGCAGCATCTGCTCGACGTCGTTGAGCGCGTCGAAGACGCGGAAGACGTCGATGCCGGTGGCCGCCGCCTCCTCGACGAAGGCGGTGGTGACGTCGGTCGGGTACGGCGTGTAGCCGACCGTGTTGCGGCCGCGCAGCAGCATCTGCAGGCAGATGTTCGGCACCGCCTGGCGCAGCGCGGCCAGGCGCTCCCACGGGTCCTCGGAGAGGAACCGCAGCGCCACGTCGTACGTCGCGCCGCCCCAGCACTCCAGCGACCACAGCTCCGGCGTGGTCCGGGCGACGTGGCCGGCGACCGCCAGCAGGTCGCGGGTGCGGACCCTGGTCGCCAGCAGCGACTGGTGCGCGTCGCGGAACGTCGTATCGGTGACCGCGACGTCGCTCTGCGCGCGGAGCCGGCGAGCGAACTCCGCCGGCCCGACCTCGAGCAGCAGCTGCCGCGTGCCGTCGGGAGCGGGCAGGTCGAGGTCGACGGACGGGAGCTTCGCGACCGGGTCGAGGCTCACCGGCGCCGCGCCGTACGGCTGGTTGACGGTGACGTCGGCGAGGTAGCTGAGCAGCTTGCTGCCGCGGTCGCCCGACCCGCGGGCCTGCAGCAGCTGCGGGTGGGTCTCGATGAACGACGTGGTCACGCGGCCGCCCGCGAAGTCGGGGTCGGCGAGCACGGCCTGGAGGAACGGGATGTTGGTGGACACGCCGCGGATGCGGAACTCGGCGACGGCGCGGCGGGCCTTCTCGACCGCCTTGTCGAAGGTGCGGCCGCGGCAGGTGAGCTTGGCCAGCATCGAGTCGAAGTGAGCGGAGACCTCGGCGCCGGTGTACGTCGTGCCGCCGTCGAGGCGGACCCCGCCGCCGCCGGGGGAGCGGTACGTCGTGATCACGCCGGTGTCAGGGCGGAAGTTGTTGGCCGGGTCCTCGGTGGTGATGCGGCACTGCAGCGCGGCACCGCGCAGCTGGACGGTGTCCTGGGCGAGACCGAGGTCGTCGAGCGTCTCGCCCGCGGCGATCCGTAGCTGCGACTGCACGAGGTCGACGTCGGTGACCTCCTCGGTCACGGTGTGCTCGACCTGGATGCGCGGGTTCATCTCGATGAAGACGTAGTTGCCCTGCGGGTCGAGCAGGAACTCGACGGTGCCGGCGTTGCGGTAGCCGATCTCGCGGGCGAAGCGCACGGCGTCGGCGCAGATCCGATCGCGGAGCCCGGGGTCGAGGTTGGGCGCCGGCGCGATCTCGACGACCTTCTGGTGGCGCCGCTGCACCGAGCAGTCGCGCTCGAAGAGGTGGATGACCTCCCCGGTGCCGTCGGCCAGGATCTGCACCTCGATGTGGCGCGGGTCGACCACGGCCTGCTCGATGAAGACGGTCGGGTCGCCGAAGGCGCCCTCCGCCTCTCGCATGCAGGTCTCGACGGCCTCCCGCAGGTGGGCCCCGTCGACGCCACCGTCGTCGACCCTCCGCATGCCGCGACCACCGCCACCGGCGACCGCCTTCACGAACAGCGGGTACGGCAGCTCGCTCGCCGCCGCGACCAGCGCGTCGACGTCGGTGGACGGGTCGACGCTCGCGAGCGTCGGGACGCCGGCCGCCCGCGCCGCGGCGATCGCCCGCGCCTTGTTGCCGGTCAGCTCGAGCACCTCGGACGTCGGCCCGACGAAGGTGATGCCCGCGTTGGCGCACGCCTCGGCGAGCGCCGGGTTCTCGGACAGGAACCCGTAGCCCGGATAGACGGCGTCGGCGCCCGCCCGCAGCGCGACGGCGACGATCCCCTCGGGGTCCAGGTAGGCGCGCACCGGGTGGCCGCGCTCACCGATCTCGTAGGCCTCGTCGGCCTTGAGCCGGTGCTCGGACCACCGGTCCTCGTGGGGGAACACGGCCACCGTGCGCGCGCCGAGCTCGTACGCCGCGCGGAGTGCCCGGATCGCGATCTCGCCGCGGTTGGCGACCAGCACCTTGGAGAACATGGCGGACACGCTATAAGCCGGACCGGCCCGGCGCCGTCGCCCCCGCGTGCGGCGAGACGACGAACTGGCGCACGAGCTCCGGCATGGAGTCGTGGGCGAGCGCCACCGCCGCGTCGACAGGTACGTCGAGCACGGTGACGGCCTGCGGACCGCCGGCCGTCGTCGCGACGAGCGTCGTGAGGCCGGCGCGGCGCTGGAACCACGACGAGCGCAGGTTCCAGCCGATCACGCCCGGCACGGCCAGCGCCTCCCGGCGCCGGGCCAGGCTGCCCGAGCGCGCGACCAGGTGGCCGTCGGCCAGCGCGTGGCCCAGCGCGTGGGCCCGGTCGCGGGCCAGCAGGCAGGCGGCCGGCAGCGCGACCAGCGTGGCCAGCCACCACGGGGCCAGCACGCCGACGCCGACCAGCAGCGCCACCACGCCCACCACCAGGACCGTCGGGCCGAGCGCGCGGGTGTAGCGGCGGCCGCGGGCGCGCGGGCCGTGCGAGGTGAGTGGCACCGTCAGCGGTGCCGCGGTGCCGAGGACCTCGGCCGCCACCTGGTCGACGACGGGCCGCGGACACGGCGGGGCCAGCAGGGCGCTGCCGGACTCGCTGCGGTCCAGGCCGGTGACGATCGCGGAGACCCGCGCACCCCGCGCCAGGCGCAGCCCGAGCGGATCGGCGACGCTGACTCCGCTGACCCGCTCGTCGTCGACGGTGGTCTCCCGGGTGGTGAGCAGGCCGCGGCGCAGGTGCCACGCGCCCCGCCGGCTGGGTCCGGTGTGGGTGAGGGTGAAGCCCCAGTTCGCCACGACGTACCCGCCGATGGCCAGTGCCGAGACCACGACCAGCAGCACCACCAGGCCGACCGGGATCGCCAGCCAGACCGACCACCCGGACGTGCCGTCGACGAGGCCCTCGGCGTCGAGGTCGTCGAAGCCGCCGACCGAGCTGGTCGCCTGGGCGGCGAGGCCCAGTGCACCGCCGGCGAGCACCAGGCCGGTCGTCGTCAGCGGCGCGAACCGCACCCACGCCGGGTCGAACCGCACCACCACGCGGTCGGTCCGGACCGGCTCGTCCCCGGTCTCGTCGAGGCGGAGCAGGTCGGTGCGCAGCCGACGTGCCTGCCCGACCGGCAGCCCGTCGAGGTCGAGGTGGTCGTCGTCGTCGGTCGAGGCCGTGCCGGTGCCGATCCGCACGCTCGTCAGCCCGAGCAGCCGGTGGGTGAGGGACGCGGTGACGTCGACGGTGCGGACCCGGTCGAGCGGCGTCGACAGCAGGTGCCGGTTGACGAGTCCGCGGCGCAGCTCGACGCGGGTGTCGGTGACCCGGAAGTACGTCGTGAAGTAGCGCAGCACGCCGAGTGCGACCGGGATCGCGACGCCCAGCCCGTGCCACCAGTCGGTCCGGCCGGCGGCGGTGCCGGCGACGAAGATCGCCACCAGGGCGGGCAGGAAGCGCACCAGCTCGCGGACGGGGTAGATCAACAGCATCCGCGGATCCAGCCGCTGCCAGTCGCCCATCCGGTCCGTCATGTCGCGTCGCCGGGCACGGTGTCCGCCTGCACGGCGAGCTCGTCGACGAGCGCCAGCGCCCGGTGCCGGTCGAGGCCGACGATCTCCAGCGCCCCGGCAGCCGAGGCGGTGGTCACGGTGACCGTCGCGAGCCCGAAGAGCCGCGCGATCGCGCCCTCGGCGTGGTCGACGGTCTGGAGACGAGACATCGGCGCGATCCGCCGCTCACGCACCCACCAGCCGGTCTGGGTGTAGACCGCCGTCGCGGTGACCTCCCAGCGGTGCACCCGGTAGCGCCAGAGCGGCACGACCACGACGTACGCCGCCGCGGCGAGCGCGACGAGGACGATCACCCAGGCCGGGATCGGCAGCCAGCCGGTGGCCGGACCGGCCACGACGACGATCGCGACCAGCACGGCGGCCTCGAGCCCGGCCGAGGTCGCCCACATCAGGCGGGCCCGGGGACTGACCCGCTGGCTGGGTTCACGGAGCTCGGGCATGCGCCCGAGGCTATCGGCGATCAGTCCGCGAGCTCACAGATGACAGCGCCGTTGGCGACGGTCTGGCCGACCTCGGCCTGCAGGCCGGTGACGGTGCCGGCCTTGTGGGCCTTGAGCGGCTGCTCCATCTTCATCGCCTCGATGACGACCACCGTGTCTCCCTCGGTGACCTGCTGGCCCTCCTCGACGACGACCTTGACGACCGTGCCCTGCATCGGGCTGGTGACGGCGTCGCCGCTGGCCGCGGCGCCGGCCTTCTTGCCCCCCGCGCGCTTCGGCTTCCTGGCCGCGCCGCCACCGCCGGCCGCCGAGATCGCGCCCATGCCGCCCGGCAGGACGACCTCGAGGCGCTTGCCGCCGACCTCGACGACGACCTTCTGCCGCTCGCCGGCCTCCTCCGCCTCGGCGGTGTCGCCGGCGTAGGGCTGGATCTGGTTGTCGAAGTCGGTCTCGATCCACTGCGTGTAGACGTCGAACGAGCCCTCCGCCGGTCCTTGGCCGGCCGGGTTCGACGGACCGACGTACGCCGGGTCGCGCACGACCGCCTGGTGGAACGGGATGACCGTCGGCATGCCGTCGACGACGAACTCGTCCAGTGCGCGGCGCGAGCGTTCGAGCGCCTGGGTGCGGTCGCGACCGGTGACGATCAGCTTGGCGATCAGCGAGTCGAACGAGCCGGGGACGGTCTCGCCGTTCTCGTAGCCGCCGTCGATGCGGATGCCCGGGCCCTGCGGCGGGCTCCACGCCGACAGGGTGCCGGGGGCGGGCATGAAGTTTCGGCCGCCGTCCTCGGCGTTGATGCGGAACTCGATCGAGTGGCCGCGGATCTCCGGGTCGCCGTACCCGAGCTCCTCGCCGGCCGCGATCCGGAACATCTCCCGGACCAGGTCGATGCCGGTGACCTCCTCGGACACGCAGTGCTCGACCTGGAGGCGGGTGTTGACCTCGAGGAACGAGATCGAGCCGTCCTGGGCGACGAGGAACTCGCAGGTGCCGGCGCCGTAGTAGCCGGCCTCGCGCAGGATGCGCTTGGAGGACTCGTAGAGCTCGGTCAGCTGCGCGTCGGAGAGGAACGGCGCGGGGGCCTCCTCGACGAGCTTCTGGTTGCGGCGCTGGAGCGAGCAGTCGCGGGTGGAGACCACGACGACGTTGCCGTGCTGGTCGGCCAGGCACTGGGTCTCGACGTGCCGGGGCTTGTCGAGGAACTTCTCGACGAGGCACTCGCCGCGACCGAACGCGCCGACCGCTTCGCGCACCGCAGACTCGAAGGCGTCCGGGATCTCCTCGAGGGTGCGGGCGACCTTGAGGCCGCGGCCGCCGCCGCCGAAGACGGCCTTGATCGCGATCGGGAGGCCGTTCTCCTCCGCGAACCGCACCGCCTCGTCGGCGTCCTCGAGCGGGTCCTTGGTGCCCGGGGCCAACGGAGCGTTCGCCTTCACCGCGATGTGCTTGGCCTTGGCCTTGTCGCCCAGCGCCTCGATCGCGGCGGGCGGCGGACCGATCCAGACCAGGCCCGCGTCGAGGACGGCCTGCGCGAAGTCGGCGTTCTCGGCGAGGAAGCCGTAGCCGGGGTGCACGGAGTCGGCCCCCGACCTCTCGGCGACCGCGATGATCTTGGCGATGTCGAGGTAGGAGTCCGCCGGCGTGGCCCCGCCCAGCGAGTGCGCCTCGTCGGCCAGCCGCACGAACAGCGCGTCGCGGTCCGGCTCGGCGTAGACGGCGACGCTGCCGATGCCGGCGTCCTTGCACGCCCGGATCACCCGCACCGCGATCTCTCCGCGGTTGGCGATCAGGACCTTCTGCAACGGCTTCGTGTCCGGCACCTGCGACTCCTGCTCCGTGATTGGGAACGACAGCATCTCCGCGGGGCAGGCTATCGCCAGTGGGCGCGCGGCGGGGTGTGGCCCTTGTCGCACCGGCGGCGCGCCCGACCGGTCATCGGGGCCCGGTCATCCGATAGATCGTGACCGTCCTGCCGCGGTGCGCCTCGGTCGCGAACGGCGCGAGGTCGTCGGCATGCGGAGCGTCGGCCCAGACGACGACCCACCGGACGCCGAGGCCCCAGAGCCTTCGCGCCTGCTCGGCGTCCGGCTTCGCGATGAAGCCGTCGTTGAGTGCCAACAGGTCCTGGTCCCAGAACTGGGCATCGGCGTAGAGCGCCGACCCGTACTCCGTGTAGAGCTCCGCAGCTCGCCAGTTGTAGGTCCACCCCTCGACGAGGGACCGTCTCTCGGCGTAGGCACCGACGAAGAACCGGCGCCGGTCGCACGGGTCCGCGACCGGAGTGAGGCAGTGGTTGTTGGTCGCCACGACGTCGTCGGGATCGGAGTGGTCGCGCAGCCAGCGCAGAGCGCGAACGTCCCCGAAGCTGATCGCCATGGACGTCGGCGTGGGGTGGACCGCGGCTGCCGGCTGCTCCCAGTCGACGACCGCTTGCACGGCCGGCACCGCCGCCGCGACCGACAGGGACACGGCCGCGACCGCGATCGCACCGCGAGCCCTGGTGCGCGTGGCTCGAGCGGCCACGAGTGCGCCGAGGGCGATCAGCACGAGCAGCAGGGTGAGCGCCAGGACCGCGCGACCGACCCCCGGCACGTCCCTCCCGACCGTCAGTTGAGCGGCGGGAAGGGCGAGAATCCCGACGCCGAGACCGGCCACCACGAGCGGCCGGATCGTCCCCGCTCGCTGGAGCAGCTCGGTCGTCCCCCACGCCCCGGCCAGCGCCAGGGAAGACTTCGCGGCGAGGAAGAAGTACAGCTGGCCCGACCCCGGGACGCTGAGGAGGACCAGGGCGCCCGCTCCCGCGGCACTGGAACCGACCAGCAGCCACGTCATCGGGTCGCGCCGGGTCGTGCGGAGCACGAGCAGCGAGAGCCCGGCAAGTGCAGCGAGCAACCGGGTGAGCAGTACGAGGGCTGCTGCGACGACTCCGACGGCGCTCGCCGGGTCGACGTCATGGCCGGCGATCTGGACTCCCGCGGCCTGGGCGAAGGCCCGGCCGTAGTCGAGGGTCAGGCCCTCTCCGCTGCCGGTCACGAACCTGACGAGGACGAGGAGGACGGCGCCGATGACGAGGGTGTCCACCGCCACCACTCGCAGCCGTTCTCGGTCACGGAGGGCGAGGAGTGCCGCGACCGCCAGCAACGCGCCGGCGAGGACGACGGGGAGGGTGCTGCCCTTGGTCCCACCCGCGACCACCAACATCAGTCCGAGGGGCAGGAGGGACCAGGGGGGTGCCTCGCCCCGCCAGCGCAGGGTGAGCAGCGCGATCACGCTCACGACGAGCAGGGCGGCGAGCTGCTGGCTCGGTGAGTACGGCGTGTGCAGTGGCGTCGTGAGGGCCGCCGTTCCCCACGGAGTCACATCGGGAAGCAGGTAGGCCAGCGCGGCCGCGAGCGGCGCTGACCAGGACCGGCCGGTGAGGCGCATCGCTGCGGTCGCGAGCGCGACCGGCGCGGCGATCATGAGCAGTGCCGGGGCGAAGCGCCACAGCACGGTGTCGATCTCGGCGCCCGACACCGTCGCGATCTGAGCGCTCCATGCGTGGGAGAACCAGTGATACCTGACCGTCTCCAACCCGGCCTGCGGATAGTGCGGCGGGAAGTGGTGCATCAGCTCGCCGACGAGTGATTGGTGGAAGGGCGCGTCGACGTACGGCGCCAGCCATCCGCGCCACCGGAGCGGACTCGCGTAGACGGCGAGGACGGCGAGCATCGGCCCGACGCTGGTCGCGGCCACGGAGGCGCCCCACGCCCACGGAAGGGGGTCGCACGCCCGAGACCCGATCCTTCTCCGGGTGAGCGGGACAGCGATGAGCGCGACCGCGACGGCCACCGGTAGCGCTGCGCTGAGCCACCGCTGGCCGAGCGCGACGGCCACGACCTGGCACGGCACGGCCATGGCAGCTCCGGTGGCCAGACCCATCGCCAGGTCTTCGACGAGCCAGCCGCGCACCGGCCGGACCGACCGCCACACCAGTGCGCCAGGAAGCACCTGGGTGACCAGGACGACGAGCCCCGCGAGCGCGAGTCCGCGGTGGCCGGCGCCATGCCGAGCGGCGACCTCGAGCATCGCCAGCAGGAGCAGGACCGGGGGAGCGAGGGTGGCCACTTCGCGCCGGAGGCTGGTCTGCGGCTCTGCCATCGCGGCGAAGTATGCCATCGTCGCCGCCCGCAGCAGGGGCCCGGGCCGGCGGTGCCGGCGACCGACATCCTCGCCCGGTCCCGGCCTCGACTTCGGCCCCGACGCCCGGCCGCGATCTCGACCGACTGCCGCGCCACCTGGCCACCCCGGCACCTCGCGAGGCGGCCGGGAACCGCGGTTAACAATCGCTAACCACAGCGACTAGGCTGCCGCGCATGAGCACCCAGTCGACGTTCGGGCTGTCCCGTGAGCACGAGGAGTTCCGTCGCAGCGTCCGCGACTTCGCGGAGGCCGAGATCGCGCCGCACGCGGCGCGGTGGGACCGCGAGCACCACTTCCCGGTCGACGTCGTGCGCAAGATGGGCGCACTCGGGCTCTTCGGCCTCACCGCTCCCGAGGAGTACGGCGGGGCCGGCGAGGACGGCGACTTCACGAGCCTGTGCGTCGCGATCGAGGAGATCGGCCGCGTCGACCAGTCCCTCGGCATCACCCTCGAGGCCGCGGTCGGACTCGGCATCAACCCGATCCTCGCCTACGGCACCGACGAGCAGCGGGGGACCTGGCTGCCCGACCTCGTCGCGGGCGAGCGGCTCGCCGGCTTCGGGCTCACCGAGCCGGGCGCCGGCTCCGACGCCGGGGCGACCCGGACCCGCGCCGAGCTCGACGGCGGCGAGTGGGTCGTCAACGGGGCCAAGCAGTTCATCACCAACTCCGGCTCCGAGATCACCAGCCTCGTCACCGTGACCGCCCGCACCGGCGTGAGCTCCCCCGAGGACGGCCGCGCCGGCAAGGCCGAGATCAGCACGATCATCGTGCCGAGCGGCACGCCCGGGTTCACGGCCGAGCAGGCCTACGACAAGCTCGGCTGGCACGCCTCGGACACCCACCCGCTGACGTTCCAGGACGTCCGGGTCCCCGAGGCCCACCTGCTCGGCACCCGGGGCCGCGGCTACGCGCAGTTCCTCGCCACGCTCGACGACGGCCGGGTCGCGATCGCCGCGCTCGCGGTCGGCTGCATCCAGGCCTGCCTCGACATGAGCGTCGAGTACGCCGGCGACCGGCAGACCTTCGGCGGCCCGATCGGGCGCAAGCAGGGCGTCGCCTTCCAGATCGCCGACCTCGAGGTGATGCTGCACGCCAGCCGTCTGCTCACCTACCGCGCGGCCGCGATGAAGGACAGCCAGAGGGACGGGCGGGGCGCGCCGGTGAAGGACTTCAAGCAGGCCGCGGCCGTCGCGAAGCTCTACGCCACCGAGTCGGCCGTCACCGCCACCCGGATCGCGACGCAGGTCTTCGGCGGCTACGGCTTCATGGAGGAGTACCCGGTGGCGCGCTTCTACCGGGACGCGAAGGTGCTCGAGATCGGCGAGGGCACCTCGGAGGTGCAGCGGATGCTGATCGCGCGGGGGCTCGGACTGCCCGTGGAGTGACGCTGGAGTGACGGGGCTCACTTCGGGGTACGAGTGCCGGGGGAGCAACCCGGCCCGACTCGGAGGTGTCCTGTGGTTCCGTCCTTCCTCGCCCGCGACCGCATCGTCGCGGGACCCGGCTTCAGTCGCTGGCTGATCCCACCCGCGGCGCTGTGCGTGCACCTGTGCATCGGGCAGGCCTACGCGACGAGCGTCTACAAGACCGCGCTGGTCGAGCACTTCGACACCAGCCTCACCGCCATCGGTGTGATCTTCTCGATCGCGATCGTGATGCTCGGGCTGTCGGCGGCGGTCTGCGGCACCTGGGTCGACCACAACGGACCGCGCGCCGCGATGTTCACCGCCGCCTGCTTCTGGTCCGCCGGCTTCCTGGTGGCGGCCCTCGGGATCGGCACCGAGCAGCTCTGGCTCGTCTACCTGGGCTACGGCGTGATCGGCGGCATCGGGCTCGGCATCGGCTACATCTCGCCGGTCTCGACGCTGATCAAGTGGTTCCCCGACCGTCCCGGGCTCGCCACCGGCCTCGCCATCATGGGCTTCGGCGGCGGCGCGCTCATCGCCAGCCCGCTCAGCTCGCGGCTGATGCAGCTCTACGACCAGAGCGGGTACGACGCCACCGACCCGTCGTCGGTCGCCGACGGGCACGCGGTCACGATGCTCTTCGTCACGCTGGGGATCGTCTACTTCGCGTTCATGATGTTCGGCGCATGGACGGTGCGGGTGCCGCCCGAGGGCTGGAAGCCGGAGGGATGGGACCCGGCCGAGGTGCGCGAGAAGCGCCTCGTCACCACCGCCAGCGTGTCGGCCGGCAACGCGATCCGGACCCCGCAGTTCTGGCTGCTGTGGACGGTGCTCTTCTGCAACGTCACCGCGGGCATCGGCATCCTCGAGCAGGCGGCGCCGATGATCCAGGACTTCTTCCGTGACTCCAGCGGCGCGTCGACCGTCACCGCCACGGCGGCCGCCGGCTTCGTCGGGCTCCTGTCCCTGGCCAACATGGGCGGCCGGTTCGTGTGGTCGTCGACCTCGGACGTGGTGGGTCGCAAGCCGATCTACATGCTCTACCTCGGTGGCGGGATCGTGCTCTACCTGCTGCTCGCCACGGTGGGGGACACCGCCGTCGCGCTCTTCGTGTTGCTCGCGGCCGTCATCATCTCCTGGTACGGCGGCGGGTTCTCGACCGTCCCGGCGTACCTGCGCGACCTCTTCGGCACCTTCGAGGTCGGCGCCATCCACGGACGGCTGCTGACGGCGTGGTCCGCGGCCGGCATCGCCGGGCCGCTGATCATCAACGGCTTCCTCGACGCCCAGGGCACCCCGGGCGAGTTGACCGCCGACGCCTATCGCCCGGCACTGCTCACGATGGTCGGGGTGCTGGTGATCGGTCTCGTGGCCAATGTCCTGATCCGCGCCGTCGACCCCCGGTTCCACGAACCCGCGGCCTCCGACGACCTGGAGAGGAGCGCGACATGAGCGAGCGAAGCGACGCGAGTGCGCGCATGCGCTTGCGCATCGTCGGGGCCTGGGCCCTCGTGGGGATCCCGCTCGCGTACGGCCTCGTGGAGACGCTCCGGAAGGCCGCCGACCTGTTCACCGGTTGAGAGGTCCGCACCGGTTAGCCTTGCGGCATGGCTGGCCGGTGGCATCGGATCTTCACCGAGGCTTACCGGTTCCTCGCAGTCGGTGGTCTCGCGACGCTCGTCGCGCTGGTGATCTTCAACTTCCTGCTGCACGGCCTCCGGACGGGCTGGGAAGCCCCCCTGTCCGGCAACCCCTACCTGGCGTTCGTGATCGCGAACGTCGTGGGCATGACGATCAGCTATCGGGGCAGCCGCACCTGGGTCTTCCGGGACCGGCCGCCGCGGACCGCCGACGGCGGCCGCCTGATGTTCATCGCGATCAACTTCGTCACGATGCTGATCCCGATCGCCTGCCTGGGGATCAGCCGCAACGCACTCGGGCTCGACGACCCCTACTCCGACAACGTCTCGGCGAACGTGCTGGGCCTGTTCCTCGGCATGGTCGCGCGGTTCTACCTGTTCCGGACGCTCGTGTTCCGGCGCCCGGTCCACCTGGCCGACCTCAAGCAGCACCCGCTCCAGGTCTTCGAGCTCGCCGACCTCGACTCCCGGGCGGTCGACGGCCCGCTCGCGGTCAGCGAGGCGACCACAGGTCCGTCCAGGCGTGACCCAGCTCCGCGACGAGCTCCCTGAGCAGCGGCAGGCTCACCCCGACCACGTTGTGGTGGTCGCCCTCGATCCCGGTCACGAACGCGCCGCCGAGACCGTCGACCGTGAACGCGCCGGCGACGTGCAGCGGCTCACCCGTCCCGACGTACGCCGCGATCTCGGCGTCGTCGAGGTCGGCGAAGTGCACGGTCGTCGACGCCGTCGCGGCGGCCACCCGCCCGGTCGCGGTGTCGCGCAGGCAGTGACCGGTCCGCAGCACCCCCGAGCGGCCGCGCATCCGCTGCCAGCGGCGGGTGGCGTCGGCGGCGTCCGCCGGCTTGCCGAGCGCGGCGCCGTCGAGGTCGAGCACCGAGTCGCACCCGAGGACCAGCGCGCCCGCGGGCAGGTCGTCACGCGCGGCGACCGCGGCGCACTTGAGCTCGGCGAGCTGGAGGGCGAGCTCGGCAGGGGGCAGGCCGTCGAGCTGTGACTCGTCGACGCCCGAGACGATCACCGTGGGCTCGACGCCCGCGTTGCGCAGGGTCTGCAGCCGGGCCGGGGACGCGGAGCCGAGAACGAGAGCCGTCACGCGGGTGATTCAAGCATTTCGAGCGCGTCGCCGAACGCACACGTCGTGAGCGCGGTCAGCGGGTCGCCCTCGCCCAGGTGCTCGTGGGCGCGCATCGAGATCATCACGTTCAGCAGCATCCCGTAGGCGATGAAGTCGCGCGTCTCCTCGTCGTCCCAGCCGGTGCGCCGGACGGTCGCGAACACCTCTCCCATGCACCGGCGTGCGGCCGCGGAGATCTCGGGGACGCCCCCCGCGGAGAAGCCGTGCATCATCACCTGCAGGAAGTCCTGGTCTCGCAGCAGCTCGGTGTAGGCGATCCCCATCCGCGCGCGGTCGTCGTCGCTCGCGGGGTCGAACGGGTCGTCGTCCAGCACCGCCGCGAACGCGTCGCGGATCCGGCCGACCGCCCGCTCGAAGACCTCGAGGAACAGCTCGAGCTTGGTGCCGAACATCCGGACGACGTAGGGCTGCGAGACACCGGCCTCCCTGGCGACCGCATCGGTGCTGGTGCCGGCGTACCCGCCGCGGGCGAATGCCCGCGTGGCCGCCGCGATGACCAGCTCGCGGCGATCGTCGGCGCTCATCCTGGTGGCTTTCGCGGCGTTCATGGTTGACATGTTATCAGTCGATTACTTATCGTCGAGCATCAAGTAATCATTCGATGCATACAACTGGAGTCCCGATGACCGCAGTCGACACCGCCGCCCCCGCGGCGAGGTACGTCGCCCCCGCTCGCCCCCGGCGCTCGCCGGTGTGGCTCGCGGTCGTGGCCGCCTCGCTCCCGATGTTCATGGCCACCCTCGACAACCTCGTGATGACCAGCGCGCTGCCGGTCATCCGCACCGACCTCCACGCGTCGGTCGGTCAGCTGTCGTGGTTCGTCAACGCCTACACGCTGGCGTTCGCGACCTTCATGCTCCCGGCCGCGACGCTGGGGGACCGCCTCGGTCGGCGTCGCGTGATGCTCGCCGGCATCGTCGTCTTCACGGCCGCCTCGATCGCGTCGGCGCTGAGCACCAGCTCAGAGGCGCTGATCGCGGCGCGCGCCGTGCAGGGCGTCGGCGCCGCCGCCATCATGCCGCTCTCGCTGACGCTGCTCGCCGCCGCGGTGCCACCGGCGATGCGCGCGGCCGCGATCGGCATCTGGGGCGGCGTCAGCGGCCTCGGCGTCGCGCTCGGCCCGGTCATCGGCGGCGCCGTCGTCGACGGCGTCAGCTGGCAGGCGATCTTCTGGCTCAACGTGCCGGTCGCGCTCGTCGCCGTGCCGCTGCTGCTGGCGGCGATCCCCGAGTCGCGCGGAGCCTGGCAGCGACTCGACCTCCCCGGCGTGCTCATGCTCGGCGGCGCCGTCTTCCTCGGCGTGTGGGGGATCGTGCACGGCAACGACGACGGCTGGGCCGACCCGCGGGTCCTGGTGCCGCTCGTCCTCGCGGCCCTGCTGGTGCCGGCCTACGTCGTCTGGGCCCGCGGCCGCGCGTACGCCGTGCTGCCGCTGCGGCTCTTCTCCTCGCGCACCTTCTCGGTCGCCAACGTGATCGCGCTGTTCTTCACGCTCGGCATGTTCGGCACGGTCTTCCTGCTCGCGCAGTACCTGCAGATCGTGCAGGGCTACTCGCCGCTCGAGGCCGGCATCCGGACGCTGCCCTGGACCGCGGCGCCGATGGTCGTCGCCCCGGTCGCCGGCGCGCTCGCCTCCCGGGTCGGCCTGCGGCCGCTGCTCACGACCGGCCTGGTGCTGCAGTCGGCGTCGCTCGTCTGGTTCGCGTGGCTGACCGAGTCCGCCTCGGCGTACCCCGCCTTCGTCCCGCCGCTGCTGATGGCCGGCGTCGGCATGGGACTGACGTTCGCGCCGATGGCGACGGCCGTGCTCGAGGGCCTGCCGGAGGGCGACTTCGCGGTGGCCAGCTCCGCGAACTCGACGGTCCGCGAGTTCGGAGTGGCGCTCGGCATCGCGGTGCTGACGGCGGTCTTCCTCGGCAACGACGGCCAGCTCTCGCCGCAGGGGTACGACGGCGCGATCGGCCCCGCGCTGCTCACCGGCGCCGCCGCCGTCGCGCTCGCCGTGGTCGCCAGCCTGTTCGCGCCCGGGCGGCCGGGGGAGCGGCGGCCCGCTCGGGCATGATGGCGGGGTGCCGCTCCGCCGACCGTCCGCCGCGCTCGCGGCGCTGCTGGCCGTCCCGCTGGGCACCCTCGTCGCCTGCTCCGACGAGGGTGACCCCGCCCCCGCGTCCGCCCAGGAGATCAATCCGTACGCCGGGCGCGGCGGCTACGCCGACCCCGACTCCCACACCGCGCAGGCGGCGGCGCAGGCGACCGGCTCGGGGGACGCCCAGCAGGAGCGGGTCCTCGCGCGGCTCGCGGAGACGCCGCAGGGCATCTGGCTCACCCCGGAGCAGGAGCCCGCCGGCCAGGTCGGACCGTACGTCGCGGAGATCGTCGCGGCGGCCGACGACGCCGGGCAGGTGCCCACGTTCGTCGTCTACGGCATCCCCGACCGCGACTGCTCGGGCGGGTTCTCCGCCGGTGGGCTGCCGGCCGACGAGTACGGACCGTGGGTGCAGGAGATCGCCGACGCCGCGGACGCCGGCGACCACGTGGTGGTCGTCGTGGAGCCCGACGCGCTGCCCGGCGCGCTCGAGTGCGGAGACCGCGAGGAGCGCGTCCGCCTGGTCGCCGACGCCGTGGACGACCTGGCGGCGGCCGGCGCCACGACGTACGTCGACGCCGGCCACGCCAACTGGGTGGCACCGGAGGACCTGGCGCCGCTGCTCGAGCAGGTCGGAGTGGAAGACGTCCGGGGCTTCGCCACCAATGTCTCGAACTTCCAGTCCGACGAGGACGAGTGGGCCTACGCCGAGGAGCTGAGCGGGCTGCTCGACGACGCGCGCTACATCATCGACAGCGGCCGCAACGGCTTCGGCGCCACGGACGACTGGTGCAACCCGCCCGGCCGGGCCTTCGGCACGCAACCCGGCGCCGTCACCGACCACGGGAGCCTCGACGCCTACGTCTGGGTCAAGCCGCCGGGGGAGAGCGACGGCGAGTGCGGAGGGGGCCCGCCGGCCGGACAGTTCTGGCCGGAACGCGCCCTGGAGATCGCCGCGGCCTCCGGTTGGTGAGGCCGACACGCCGCGGCGCGACGGCGTGTCGTGCTCGCGTCGCCTGACGACCCCCGGGGCACGACGGTTCGCGGCCGGTGTCGGCGGACGCGACCGCTCCGTGCGCGGGAACGCGGCAGCCGTGGGCTCCGGCGTTGTTAGGCTGCGCGACATGGAGTCCGGTGGCGAGTGGGTTGCGGTCATCATCGAGGACGACCCCGACGTGCGTGACCTCATCGACATCGTGCTCTCGCAGTCGGGATTCACGACGGTCGTCACCGAGAACGGCGCCGCCGGCGTCGAGGCCGTGCGCCAGCACAATCCGCTGATCACCACGCTCGACGTCAACATGCCGGGCATGGACGGGTTCGCGGTCGCCAAGCGGCTGCGCGAGTTCAGCAGCACCTACCTGATCATGATCACCGCGCTCGCCGACGAGATCGACGTCGTGCAGGGCTTCGAGGCCGGCGCCGACGACTACCTCGTCAAGCCGTTCCGCCCCCGTGAGCTGCGGGCCCGCGCCGACTCGATGCTGCGCCGCCCGCGCGCCCGGATGGACAAGCCCCACGGCTGGGTCGAGTCCAAGGACACCGAGGCGCCGGCGGCGTCATCCCAGCCGGAGTCGTGGGCCGCCTCCGCCGCGCGCGACCTGGCCGCTTCGCCGCCGCTCCCCCCGATCACTCCCCAACAGCCCCAGCAGCGTCCGTTCGAGCCGGCGGCGCCGCCGGCCGAGCCGCCGCGGCCCGTGCAGCCGGTGCAGCCGCCCATGCAGCCCGTCGAGCAGCCCGCCCCGGCGCCGACGCTCCAGCCGGTGCCGCCGGCCGGGCAGCACGGCGCGGTGGTGGCCGACCCGTCGACCGGCTGGATGCACTTCAACGGGCTGGCGCTCAACCCCGAGACCCGCGTGGCGACCGTCCACAACGCCGCGGTCGACCTGACCCGCACCGAGTTCGACCTGCTGGCCTCGCTGATGAGCACCGGGCGCCGGGTCCGCAGCAAGGCCGACCTGGTGCTGACCATGCGCGGCCAGCAGTACGTCACGTCGTACTTCGTCAACGAGGCCGACAAGCGCTCGGTCGAGGTGCACATCGCCAACCTGCGCCGCAAGCTCGGCGACGACGCCGCCACCCCGCGCTACGTCGAGACCGTGCGCGGCGTGGGCTACCGCCTCGCCGAGATGGTGTGACTCCCTCGCCGGAGCGGCGAGGATCTCTCCCGCGCCGACCAGTCCTGGGCAGGGTCTGTCGGTGGAAGCCGGTGGCGTGACGTTCCGGATGGCGTGCGGCTGACGCCCCCGCGGCGCGTGGTCCCGCGAGGCCGAGGGCCCACTTCTCGGGCAGTCCCCTCACTTCTCCGGTGTTGCAACGCCCGAGAAGAGCAGGAATACCCGGTGCACCGGGTATTCCGCGACCCCGACGCCCGCCGCGTCGCCTCAGTTGGCGTCGACGGGGATCGACTGCGCCTCGGTCGGCTCGTCGGACTCGAAGATCGCGATCGGCACCTTCTGGCTGATCTTCTTCTTCACGAAGCTGCCGGTGCCGGCGCGCTGCTCCATCCAGACGGTCGCCGTGAAGAAGAGGTCGATGCCCTTCGTGTCCATCGAGGTCGGCCGGATCGGCTGGTTGCGCAGCTCGAAGGCACCCTTGGGCGAGGTGATCAGCATGCCGTGCTTGGTCGAGACCGGCTCGGGGTCGAAGGTGACGTTCTTGGCCACGGCGTCGAGGGAGTAGGGCTCCTCGCCGGACCTCGACCCGTCGCGCAGCGTCACCTGGGAGGTGACGACGATCCGGTCGAGGTAGACCTTCCGCTTGGTGCGGAAGGGATCGCGCAGGTCGCGGTCGAGGTCGTAGGCCTGGAAGGTGAACGAGAAGAACTTCTTGCCCTTGGGGTACCACTCGTTGGTCCGCGGCGTCGACTTCGTCGGGTAGAGCGTGTAGACGAAGTCGAGGTCGTCGATGTCGATGTGCGACTGGAACGTGCCGTCGCGCGTGAACTGGGAGTCGTACGGCGTCTCGGTCGCGTTCGGCGAGGCCGAGGGGGTCTCCGCCGGGTCGTCGTTGCCGGTGAGGCCGTCGATCGCCGAGCAGCCGGTCAGCGCCGTGAGCGTCGCGACCAGCGAGATCGCGACGACGGCCGACCTGAGCGGCAGACGCGAGCAGGTGCGGGACATGGAAGGCTCCTGGAGGTCGGGGGTCATCGGGGTCAGGCCTTGAAGCCCCGGTAGCGCCGCATCGCCTTGAGGACCATCCAGGCGGTCTGGAGGACGGTGATGACGCCGAGGATGGGCCAGCACACCGCGAGGACGTCGGAGCGGAGGCCGATCGGCAGCTGCAGCCAGATCGCGGCGCTCACCACGAAGACGAAGACGAACGCGACGAACGGGTAGAGCCACGCGACGCCCTTGCCGCGCTCGGCCTTCGCCTGGGCCGCCCAGTTGTCGGTCTGCTGGCGGCTGAAGAACTTCGCCCAGGCCCGGATGAAGTGACCCATCCGGATCACCATGTAGCTCTCGGCGGGCACCACCAGCAACGCGAAGAGGTAGTCGCGTCTGTGGGCGAACTCCATCGACCGGGCGACCCGCAGGTTCAGCCAGACCGCGGCCAGCGGCGGGATCAGCCACCACGGGCTGAACACGAACGCGTCGATGTCGAGCGAGCCGGCGAGCAGCAGCACGAACATCACGCGGGTCGTGATGTTGATGACCATCGACATGTGCTCGAACCAGCGCAGCCGCAGGTTCGGGTGGAACGGCTGGCCGCGGGTGTCGCCGCGCTGGCCAGGCCACATCAGGTCGATCGCGCCGAAGTTCCACTTGACCTGCTGGGCGTCGAGCGATCGGAGCGTGGTCATCCCACCCACGTGGGCGCGGGCGCGGGCGGAGATCTTGGTGAGGTAGCCGGCGCTCTTGATCTGCAGGGAGAGCAGCGAGTCCTCGACCTCGCTGTCGTTGACCCAGGGCGTGCGCTGGTGGCTGTCCTCGAGCACGTCACGCAGGGCCTGCGTGGAGAAGATCGAGAACTGGCCGCCGAGCACCGCCATGTTGCGACCCTTGAGCAGGTTCTGCATGTTGAACGCGGCGAACTGCGCGCGCTGGCCGGCGATCAGGAACTTCGCCGCCGGCCCGTCGAGCGCGCTGTCGTCGATGGAGTAGATCGCGGAGATGCCGCCGATCCGGTCGTCGCTCGAGATCTCGTCGACGAGGTGCTGCACGGCGTCCGGCTCGGGCGTGGTGTCGCCGTCGACGCCGAGCAGGAAGTCCATGGTCTCGACGAGCGAGTAGCCGTAGTTGAGGGCGCCGACCTTCTTGTCGGGGTTCCTGCCGATGTCGTGGACGTAGATCTCCGTCTCCTGCTCGCCGGTCGGAGTCATCCGCTTGTGCGGACCGGCGTAGTGACTGGCGATCTCGACGGAGTCGTCGGAGGTGTTGTTGACGATGACGTGGATGCTGTCGGGGAGCCGCGTCTGCTGGAGGAGCGAGTCGAGCACGCCCGCGATCGTCTCGGCCTCGTTGTACGCCGGGATGATGCAGCCGACCGTCGGCCGGTACGTCGGCAGCTCGTCGGCCTCGTCCTCGTACCGGTCCTCGTAGGCCGGGAGCCCGGGATCCGCGATGCGGATGTACTGGCTCCCGGTGGCGAACTGCCCCGGCACCTGCGTGCCGGCGTCGTTCACGTCCACGTCGTCTCCGTCTTCCGTGCTGCCCGGCGCCACCCGATGCGGCGCAACCCCAAGATTGGTGACATCAAGTCTGCGGAACACCCCTCAAGACGCTGCAGGGCAAAGCCCAAAGATCGCCTCAAGTATGGGCCAGCACGCGTGGTCTGGACCACATCTGCGGGCCGGAGGGTCAGCGAGGGAGCGCGCTGGAGCGCCAGCCGCCGGGGCCGTGCGGGAGCGCCCGCCGCACCGTGCGGTGGTGGGCCGACCACTCGGCGACCGGCCGCGGGGCGGCTGCCCGCGGCGAGCCGGCCGCGCTCAGCACCGCGACGATCGCCGCGACCTCCTCGGGGGTCGCGTCGCCGTTGACGATGCGCAGGACCGGCCCGCCCTCCGGTGGGTTCACGGCGGCCATCAGAGCGGGATGTTCCCGTGCTTCTTGGCGGGCAGCGTCTCGCGCTTGGAGCGGAGCAGCCGGAGGGCGCGGACGATCTCGACGCGGGTCTCGTGGGGCGAGATGACCGCGTCGACGTACCCGCGCTCGGCGGCGATGTAGGGGTTGGCGAGCGTGGTCTCGTAGTCGTCGATTAGCTCGGCGCGGCGGGCCTCGACGTCGCCGCCCTCCTTCTCGAGCGCCGCGAGCTCCTTGCGGTAGACGATGTTGGCCGCGCCCTGCGCGCCCATCACGGCGATCTGCGCGGTCGGCCAGGCGAGGTTGATGTCGGCGCCGAGGTGCTTGGAGCCCATCACGTCGTAGGCGCCGCCGTAGGCCTTGCGCGTGATGATCGTGACCAGTGGCACCGTGGCCTCGGCGTAGGCGTAGATCAGCTTGGCGCCGCGGCGGATGATGCCGTTCCACTCCTGGTCGGTGCCGGGCAGGAAGCCGGGCACGTCGACGAAGGTCAGCACCGGGATGTTGAAGGCGTCGCAGAACCGCACGAAGCGGGCGGCCTTCTCGGAGGCGTCGATGTCGAGCGTGCCGGCGAACTGCAGCGGCTGGTTGGCGACGATGCCGACCGAGTGGCCCTCGACCCGGCCGAAGCCGACGACGATGTTGGGCGCGAAGAGCTCCTGGACCTCGAGGAACTCACCCTGCTCGTCTCCATTGGCGTCGAGCACGGTCGTGATCACGTCGTGCATGTCGTAGGGCTGGTTCGGCGAGTCCGGGATGATCGCGTCGAGGGCCTGGTCCAGGTCGGTGAACTCGGTGTCCGCGACGTCCTCGTAGGCGGGCACCTCGTCGAGGTTGTTCTGGGGCAGGTAGGAGAGCAGCGCCTTGACGTACTCGATCGCGTCCTCCTCGTCGGAGCCCATGTAGTGGGCGTTGCCCGACTTGGTGTTGTGCGTGCGCGCGCCGCCGAGGTCCTCCATCGAGACGTCCTCGCCGGTGACGGTCTTGATGACGTCGGGGCCGGTGATGAACATGTTGGAGGTGCCGTCGACCATGATCGTGAAGTCGGTGACCGCGGGGGAGTAGACGTGGCCGCCGGCGCAGGAGCCCATGATCATCGAGATCTGCGGGATCACGCCCGAGGCGTGCACGTTGCGGCGGAAGATCTCGCCGTAGAGGCCGAGCGAGACCACGCCCTCCTGGATGCGGGCGCCGGCGCCCTCGTTGATGCCGATGATCGGGCTGCCGGTCTTGATCGCGAGGTCCATGACCTTGGTGATCTTCTCGCCGTACACCTCGCCCAGCGAGCCGCCGAAGACCGTGAAGTCCTGGGAGAAGACACAGACCTGGCGGCCGTCGATCGTGCCGTAGCCGGTGACCACGCCGTCGCCGTAGGGGCGGTTCTTCTCGAGCCCGAACGCCGTGGAGCGGTGTCGCGCCAGCTCGTCCAGCTCGACGAACGAGCCCTCGTCGAAGAGCAGCTCGATCCGCTCCCGAGCCGTCTTGCGGCCCTTCGCGTGCTGCTTCTCCACCGCCTTCGCGGACCCGGCGTGCACCGCCTCGTCGAGGCGGCGGTCCAGGTCAGCGAGCTTGCCCGCGGTGGTGTGCACGTCGATGTCCGCCGGGACGTCGGTTCCTTCGCCGGGCGCTGCAGTCATCGGGTGGGGGCTCCTCACTGGCACGGGATCTGGACCGTGGGCCAATCTAGTGCCCGTGACCCCTGACGCCATGAGACGCCCATCACTCGACGCCGCCCGGCTGGCCGCGCTGGCGCCCGGCGTCGTCATCGAGGTGCTCCGGGAGACGACCTCCACCAACGCCGTCGCCGCGGAGCGGGCGCGGGCGGGCGCGCCGGAGGGGTCGGTGGTAGCGGCGGAGCACCAGACCGCCGGCCGGGGGCGTCTGGACCGCTCGTGGGCGACGCCGCCGCGCTCCGCGCTGCTGTTCTCCGTCGTCCTGCGGCCCACCGTGCCGGCGGCCGTCTGGCCCTGGCTCCCGCTGCTGACCGGGTACGTCGTGGCGCGGGCGCTGCGCGGGGCCGGGTACGACGCCGGCACGAAGTGGCCCAACGACGTGCTGATCGGAGACGAGAAGATCGCGGGGATCCTCGTCGAGCGGCTCCAGACGCCGTCCGGTCCCGCGGCCGTGGTGGGCATCGGCCTCAACGTGTCCCTGACCCCCGAGGAGCTCCCGGTCCCGACCGCGACGTCGCTGCTGATCGCGTCCGGGGCCGAGCCGGACCGCACCGACCTCCTCGTCCTCCTGGTCGAGGCGCTCGTCGAGGCCTACGACGCCTGGCAGGCCGGGGGCGAGTCGGCTCGCGACCGGCTCGCGGCGTCGTACGCCGCCGCGTGCGTGACCGTCGGCCGCGACGTCCGCGTCGATCTCCCGTCCGGCGATCCGCTGACCGGCCGCGCCACCGGCGTCGACCGGGACGGCCGGCTGGTGGTCCGCGGGCCGGCGGGCGAGACCGCGGTGGGCGCCGGCGACGTGGTCCACGTGCGGCCGACCGATCGGTGACATGATCTGCCCGTGGCCATCTCCCGCAGACTGCTGAACGACGGCGAGGCCGTCGTCATCGACACGCGCACGCATGTCAAGGCCCTGCTGTGGCCGCTCGTCCTGCTCGTCGTGCTGCTGGCGGTCGGCACCTACGTGCAGACGCAGTGGGACCAAACGGTCGCCTACGTCGTGTGGGTCATCGTCGCCGTCGGGATCGTGTGGTGGGTGCTCCGGCCGGCGCTCGTGTGGGCCACGGCGTCGTACACGTTCACCGACCGACGGCTGATCACGCGCAGCGGCGTCATCGTGCGCCGCGGCCACGACATGCCGCTGGCGCGGATCAGCGACATCGCCTACGAGTTCGGCCTGATCGACCGGATGCTCGGGTGCGGCACCCTGCTCATCTCCGACGCCAGCACCCACGGCACCGTCAAGCTCCACGACATCCCGCGGGTCGAGGAGACCCAGCGGCGGGTCAACGAGATGCTCCAGCGCATCCACGACCGCTCGGGCGGACATGAGGGAACCTGAGCGGTCGGGCCCGGTGTCGGGAGACGAACCCGCCCCGGAGGACCTGGAGAAGGCGATCCTCGGGCAGGCACCCAGCTTCAACGCCCAGGAGATCGCCACCCGCACCGGCGTGACGCTGGAGGAGGCGCGGCGGCTCTGGCGGGCCCTGGGCTTCCCCGAGCACGGCCTCGAGACGGCGTTCACCGACGCCGACGCCGAGGCGCTGTCGACGATGCTGGCGATCGTGCGCTCGGGCACCGTCGACTTCGACCTGGCGCTGAACCTGACCCGCGCGGTCGGCCAGACCATGGCCCGGCTCGCCGACTGGGAGGTCTCGACGCTCGTCACCCGGGTCGAGGAGCTCACCGACGACCCGGAGTCCGACGGCCGCAGCGTCTCCGCGCTGCGCCTGATCCAGGACCTGAGCGCGCCGTTCGAGGAGCTGCTCGTCTACGTCTGGCGCCGTCACCTCGCCGCCGCCGTCGCGCGGGTCGAGGCGCTGCGGGCCAACGAGGAGGATCTCAACACCGTCCAGCTCACGGTCGGCTTCGCCGACATCGTCAGCTTCACCGCGCTCTCCAACCGCCTGACCGAGGAGCGCATCGGCGACCTCGTCGAGCTCTTCGAGTCGCGGTGCGCCGACGTGGTCGCCGCGCAGCGCGGCCGGGTCATCAAGAGCATTGGCGACTCCGTGCTCTTCGTCAGCGACGACCCCGTCCGCGCCTACGACATCGCCGAGGGGATCATCAACGTCGTGGGCCGTGACTCGCGGATGCCCGACGTACGCCTCGGCCTCGCGAGCGGGTCGGTCGTCATGCGGCTCGGCGACGTCTTCGGACCGCCCGTCAACCTGGCCGCCCGACTGACCGCGGTCGCCCGGCGCAACCGGATCATCATCGACGCGGCCACGGCGGCGCTGCTGCCGCCCGACGAGTTCGAGACGCGGCCGCTGCCGGCCCGACCTGTCCGTGGCTTCGGCATCGTCGAGCCGGTCGCGGTGCGCCGCGCATAACCAATACCCCAGAAAATTCCCCGAATCCGCTCCGTCGCCCGGTCCACGTTCCTACCGTGGGCGGATGATCGAGGTGCAGGGCATCCGGCTCGACCCCGACGAGCGTCGCGCCTGGCGGGGCAACGAGGAGCTGGCGCTGTCGCGCAAGGAGTTCGATCTCCTGCACTGCCTGATGGCGCGTGCCGGCGACATCGTGAGCCGTGAGGAGCTGATGCTCGAGGTCTGGCAGACGACGTTCTGGACGTCGTCGAAGACGATCGACGTGCACCTCGGGTGGGTACGCCGCAAGCTCGGCGACGACAGCCGGCACCCGTACCTGATCACCACCGTCCGCGGCCGGGGGCTGCGCTTCGAGACCGAGGACCACCGGCACCTCGCCTGAGCCGAGCCTCTAGAGTTCCGGTGTGCCCGAGCCAGCGTCGACCCTCGCGCCCACCCTCGCCGTGATCGGCGGCGGGCAGCTGGCGCGGATGATGGCGGAGCCGGCAGCGGCGATGGGACTCCCGTTGCGGCTGCTGGCCGAGGCGCCGGGCGTCTCGGCGGCCCAGGTGATCCCCGACCACACCGTCGGCGACTACCGCGACCTCGAGGTGCTGCGCTCCGTGACGGCCGGTTGCCCCGTGGTCACCTTCGACCACGAGCACGTACCCACCGAGCACCTGCACGCCCTCGAGGACGGCGGCATCGCCGTGCGCCCCGGTCCCGGGGCGCTGGTCCACGCCCAGGACAAGGGCGTGATGCGTGAGCGGCTCGCCGAGCTCGGCGTCCCCTGCCCGCGCAACGCCATCGTCACCAGCGTCGCCGACGTCGAGGCGTTCGGCCTGCCGTGCGTGCTGAAGACGACGCGCGGCGGCTACGACGGCAAGGGCGTGTGGTTCGTGCGCTCGGCCGCCGATGGCGCCGAGGCGCTCGCCGCGGCCGAGGCGACCGGGGTGCGCATCCTGGCCGAGGAGCTGGTCGACTTCCGGCGAGAGCTCTCCGCCCTGGTCGCGCGGTCGCCGAGCGGCCAGGCCGCGGCGTACCCCGTCGTGGCCTCCACCCAGCAGGACGGCATCTGCCACGAGGTGATCGCGCCCGCGCCCGACCTCGACCCCGAGCTCGCCGGACAGGCGCAGGAGATCGCGCTGCGGATCGCCGGGGCGCTCGACGTCACCGGTGTGCTCGCCGTCGAGCTCTTCGAGACCGCCGACGGCCGGATCCTCGTCAACGAGCTCGCGATGCGACCTCACAACACCGGCCACTGGACGCAGGACGGCTCGGTGACCTCGCAGTTCGAGAACCACCTGCGCGCGGTGCTCGACCTGCCCCTCGGGTCGCCGGCGCCGCGCGCGCGGTGGACCGTGATGGTCAACATCCTCGGCGGCCCGGACCCCTCCGTCGGTCGCCTCTACGACGGCTATCCGCACGCGCTGGCGCGCGATCCCCTCCTGCGGGTGCACCTCTACGGCAAGGAGCTGCGGCCGGGCCGCAAGGTGGGTCACGTCAACGCGTACGGCGACGACCTCGACGACTGCCTCGAGCGCGCACGGCACGCGGCCGCGTGGTTCCGGGGCGACCTGGGAGACGAGAGTGAGTAGTCCGATGCCCTTCGAGACGGTTGCAGAGCAACCTCCTCAGGAACCAAGCGCACGGGTCGGCATCGTGATGGGCTCCGACTCCGACTGGCCGGTGATGAAGCCGGCCGCGGAGGCGCTGGCCGAGTTCGACGTCGCCCACGAGGCCGACGTGAAGTCGGCGCACCGGATGCCGGAGGAGATGCTCGACTACGGCCGCACCGCCGCCGAGCGTGGCCTGTCGGTGATCATCGCCGGCGCCGGCGGGGCCGCCCACCTTCCGGGCATGCTCGCCGCGGTCACGCCCTTGCCCGTGATCGGCGTGCCGGTGCCGCTGAAGCACCTCGACGGCATGGACTCGCTGCTCTCGATCGTGCAGATGCCCGCCGGGGTGCCGGTCGCCACCGTCGCCGTCGGCGGCGCCCGCAACGCCGGCCTGCTCGCCGTGCGCATCCTCGCCGCCACCGACCCCGCCCTGCAGGAGCGGATGCGCGCCTTTCAGGCCGAGCTGCGGGCGTCGGCCCAGCAGAAGGGCGCCGTGGTGCGCGGTGAGGCAGCCGGGCGACGAGTCGGGTTCTAGGACCGGGATCCCTGGAGGACGGCCCTTGACGGGGGCCGGGCGGATCCGCACCGTATTCGCATGTCGCTTGCAGCCAGCTGTGTGCGCTGCTCGGCGCCGGTGGCCGGCGCGGACGGCGAGTGGTCGTGCCCCGACCACGGGGTGACCGCGCCGCTGTGGCGGGCGCCCGAGGCGTCGTACGACGCCTTCGTCGAGCACCTCCGCGTGGCCGGACCGTTCCCGACGTACGTGCCCTGGCCGATGGGTCCGGGCTGGTCGGTGACCGACTTCGCGGTCGTGGCCGGCGAGCAGGGTCGCGGGATCGCGTCGCTGACCTGCACGTCGGGCACCAGCGAGCTCGACGGACCGGTCGACGTGCTGGTGATCGCCGAGGAGGCCGGCACCGGGCTCGGCGCCCGATGCGCGGGGACCCGCTACACCGATCCCGGGCACGAGATCGGCTACCGGTCCCCGTCGGCCCGGGTGCGCATCGGCAGCCAGGCGGTCAGCCTCTGGGGCATCTCGACCAGCAGCTCCCACGGCGAGCTCGACCGGTCGGTGCTGGCGGGTGAGGCCGGCGGTCGGTGGCTGTGGATCGTGCTCCGGCCGGCCTCGGCGCTGCTGCTCCTCCGCGACGACTGGATCCTGCGCGACGTCTCCGGTGCGGGTCCGCAGCTGGTCGAGCTGCCGTTCGGGGGACACCGCCCGGGCTGGTGATGACCTCGCCTAGGGTTGCCTCCGTGCGCATCGACCTGCACACGCACTCCCGCGCCAGCGACGGCACCGACAGCCCGGCCGAGCTGGTGCGCGCCGCCGCGCGGGCCGGACTGGACGTGCTCGCGATCACCGACCACGACACCGCCGCCGGCTGGCCCGACGCCCAGGCCGTCGCCGACGAGGTCGGCGTCACGCTGGTGCCCGGCATGGAGATCAGCACCCACCACCGCGGCCGCAGCGTGCACCTGCTGGCCTACCTGCCCGACCCGACCTACCCGCCGCTCGCCGACGAGCTCGCGCGGGTGCTCGACGGCCGGGCCGCCCGCGTGCCGCGGATGGTGACCCGGCTCAACGGGCTCGGCATCGACATCACCGAGGACGACGTACGCCGCGCGTCGGCGGGCGCCGTCGCGTCCGGGCGGCCGCACGTCGCCGACGCGCTCGTCACCCTCGGCGTGGTCGCCGACCGGAGCGAGGCGTTCGACCGCTACCTGGCGTGGGGCCGCCCCGCGCACGTGGACCGCTACGCGGTGCCCCTGGAGACGGCGATCCGCGCGGTCGCCGGCGCCGGGGGCGTGTCGGTCATCGCCCACCCGTGGGGCCGCGGCGGGCTCGGTCGCCCCGACGAGCAGACCCTCGTCGGGCTGCAGGAGATCGGGCTCGCCGGCATCGAGGTCGACCACCAGGACCACGACTTAGAGACGCGCGACGTGCTGAGGTCGATGGCGCGCGACCTCGGGCTCGTGGCGACCGGGGCCAGCGACTACCACGGTGTCGGGAAGGCCGACCACGAGCTCGGCTGCAACACCACCGACCCGGCAGAGCTGGAGCGGCTGCTGGCCGCGGCGGCGGAGGCGTCGGCGCGCAGCGGACGGCCGACGCCGCGGCTCACTTCCGGCCGAGCGACTGGAACCGCTTGAGCACGGGTGTGGGCACGATCCGCGCCGCCCGCGCGATCACCTTGTACTGGGCGCCCGGGATCGAGAAGACGCGCCCCCTGGCGTGGTCCCTCAAGGCGTCGGCGACCAGCGCGTCGGCGTCGAGCCACAGGAAGGAGGGGGCCGAGCCGCGCGAGACCTTCATGCGCTCGTGGAACTCGGTCTTCGTGAAGCCGGGGCACAGGCAGGTGACGGTGACGCCGCGGTCGCGGTACTCGTACGCCGCCCACTCCGAGAAGGAGTTCACCCACGCCTTCGCCGCGCTGTAGCTCCCGCGGGGCAGGAAGGAGGCCACGCTCGAGACGTTGATGATGCCGCCGTGGCCGCGCTGGGACATCGGCCCCAGGGCGGCGTGGCTGAGCCGCATCACCGCCGTCACCAGCACGTCGAGCATGGCCTGCTCGTCGTCGACCGGGTTGTCGAGGAACCGCCGCTTGAGGCCGAAGCCCGCGTTGTTGACCAGCAGGTCGACCGGTCGGTCCCGGTCTGCGAGTCGCGCCTCGACCGCGGCGAGCTGCTCCCGGTCGCCGAGGTCGGCCGCCAGCACCTCCACGTCGACGCCGTACGACGACCGGAGCCCGCCGGCCTCCACCTCCAGCCGCGCCCGGTCGCGGGCGACCAGCACCAGGTCGTGGCCCTGGGCGGTCAGCTGGTGGGCGAAGGAGCGGCCGATCCCGGCGGTGGCGCCGGTGACGAGCGCGGTCTTCCTCGGGGCGGACGGTGTGGCAGACATGGCGCAGAGTCAAGCAGCCGCCTCCGCGATCCGGCGAGCGTGGTCCGGCATGATGGTCTCCGATGACCACCCCACGGCGTTCTTCGTCTCCCCCGCTGCGCTCCTCCACCGAACAACGCCGCGGGGACCCCGGATGACGACCACACTCGCGATCGCCAACCAGAAGGGTGGCGTCGCCAAGACGACGACGGTCGCCTCCGTCGGTGCTGCCCTCGTCGAGCTCGGCCACTCGGTGCTGCTGGTCGACCTCGACGCGCAGTCGTGCCTGACCTTCTCCCTCGGCATCGATCCGGAGGACCTCGAGGTCTCGGTGCACCACGTGCTGACGCAGGGCGTCGACCCGGCGGAGGTCATCATCACGACCGACGACGGCGTGGACCTGATGCCGGCCACGATCGAGCTGGCGCGGGCCGAGGCCGAGCTGCTGACCCGCACCGGTCGCGAGCAGGTGCTGCGGTCGATGATCGAGGCGCTCGAGGACGACGGCGCGGCGTACGACTGGATCCTGCTGGACTGCCCGCCCTCGCTCGGGGTGATGACGGTCGCGGCGCTCACCGCCGCCGACGGCGTGCTGATCCCGCTGCAGTGCGAGACGCTGTCGCACCGGGGGGTCGGGCAGCTGCTCGACACCGTCCATGACGTACGACGCTTCACCAACCGATCGCTCGAGGTGTGGGGCGTGCTGCCGACCCTCTACGACGGCCGCACGCAGCACGCGCGCACGGTGCTCGAGACGATCTCGGAGACCTACGAGCTCGAGGTGGTCGAGCCGCCGATCCCGAAGACGATCAGGTTCGCTGAGGCGCCGGCCGCCGGCCGCTCGATCCTCGCGACCAGCCGCAGCAGCAAGGGCGCGCAGGCCTACCGGGAGGCGACCGCGGCGCTGGTCGCGCGCGCGGAGCGTCCCCGGACGCGCCGCGGGAAGGCCGGGAGGGCGTCGTGACCCGGCACCGCGCCGCGCCGGTCCGCCCGCGCTACGGGCGGCTCGCCGCGCTCGGCTCGTCGCTCGCCGTGACGGGCGTCGCCGTGCTGGGCTCGTTCGGCGTCCTGCCCGGCTCGGACGGCGGCGCCGCGGCCGAGCAGAAGGCGCCCGCGCTCGAGGCCGGCGCCGCGATCGACCGGGCGGCCGACGGCGCCCTGTCCACCGCCGGGTCGCCCTCGCGCAGGACCTCCGCCGACGCCGCGGAGACCGCGCAGGACCCGGCGCGCGACACCTCGCTGCCGGCGGCCTCGGGCACCGGTCGGCGGGTGGTCTTCAGCCAGGACCGCCAGCGGGTCTGGCTGGTCACCAAGGGCACGAAGGTCGAGCGCACCTACCTCGTCTCGGGCAGCGTCTACGACAACCTCGAGCCCGGCACCTACCAGGTCTACTCGCGCTCACAGCAGGCGTGGGGGATCGACGACTCCGGCTCGATGCGCTTCTTCGTCCGCTTCGCCCAGGGCGACCGGGCCGCGATCGGGTTCCACGACATCCCCGTCGACGACGGCGAGCCGGTGCAGACCGTCGCCCAGCTCGGCACGCCGCTGTCGCACGGCTGCATCCGGCAGAAGGAGTCCGACGCGATCGCGCTCTGGAACTTCGCGCCCCTCGGCACGAACGTCGTCGTCACCGCCTGAGAGGCCGACCCGCCCGAAACTTTCGGGCGGGTCGGCGCTGAGTTTCCGGCGGGTCAGCTCTCGGCGGCCGGTGCGGGCCTCTCGCCGGCGCCCGACGAACGTCGACGGCGCCGCCGGTTGCGGCTGCTGCCGGCCGGCTTCTCGCCGTCACCGCCGCCGGCCGGGGTCGCGCCGGCGCCCTCGGCCGCCACGGTCTCGCCGTTGCGGGTCCGGGTGCGAGTGCGCTGCCGGTTGCGGTTGCGCGGCGGGCGGTCGCCGGACCTGTCGCCCCGGGGCTCCCGCGGCGCCCGCTCGACGGGCTTCGGGTCGGCGACGCGACCCTTGGTGCCCGGCGGGATGCCCTGGTCGTGGAAGAGGTGCTCGGAGGTCGAGTAGGTCTCGATGGGCTCGTCGAAGGGCAGGTCGAGCGCCTTGTTGATGAGCTTCCAGCGGTGCAGGTCGGCCCAGTCGACGAAGGTGATCGCGATGCCCGACGCGCCGGCGCGGCCGGTGCGACCGATCCGGTGGACGTAGGTCTTGTCGTCCTCGGGGCAGGTGTAGTTGATGACGTGGGAGACGCCGCGCACGTCGATGCCGCGCGCGGCCACGTCGGTGGCGACCAGGACCTGGATCTTGTCCTCGCGGAACCTCGTCAGGGCCTTCTCGCGCGCCACCTGCGCCATGTCGCCGTGCAGGGGGCTGGCCTTGAAGCCGCGCTCGACCAGGTCGTCGGCGACCCGCTGCGCCTGCCGCTTGGTGCGGGTGAAGACGATGATCTTCCCGGCGTCCTCGGCCTGCAGGACGCGGCCGATGATCTCGGGCTTGTCGAGGTCGTGGGCCTGGTAGATGAACTGGGCGGTGGCCGGCACCGTCGCGTTCTCGTACGACGACTCGGCGCGGATGTTCATCGGGTGCCGCATGTGCATGCGCGCCAGCGCCACGATCGCCGACGGCATGGTCGCCGAGAAGAGCATGGTCTGCCGGGTCTCGGGGGTCTTGCGCAGCAGCGTCTCGACGTCCGGCAGGAAGCCCAGGTCGAGCATCTCGTCGGCCTCGTCGAGCACCAGGGCGTGGACGTGGGAGATGTCGAGCACCCGGCGGTTGCACAGGTCGATGAGCCGGCCGGGGGTGCCCACGACGATGTCGACGCCCGTCTCGAGGGCCTCGATCTGCGGCTCGTAGCCGACGCCGCCGTAGACGGTCAGCACCCGCAGGCCGCGGTCGGAGCCGGCGAGTGCGAGGTCGCTGGAGACCTGGAGCGCGAGCTCCCGGGTCGGGGCGACGATCAGCGCCTGCGGCTTGCCCTGGGGCAGCTCGGCGTAGTCGGCGTCCTTGGGGGCGATGCTGCGCTGCAGCACCGGGATGCCGAACGCGAGGGTCTTGCCGGTGCCGGTGCGGGCCTGGCCGATCAGGTCGGTGCCCATCAGGGCGACCGAGAGGGTCATCTCCTGGATGGCGAAGGGCGTGGTGATGTCGGCGCGCTCGAGCGCGTCGCAAATCTCGGGGAGCACCCCGAGCTCTCGGAACGTGGTCAGGGTCTTGTCGCTTTCGTGAGTCAGCCGGGTTCAACCGAATGAGTGTCGGATGCGGCGGACTCCCGTCAGCAAGACGGACGCTGTCTGCCGCGCACATGCGGTGGGTCGCAGCCGGGATGGGAGCGACCTCGATCACAGCCATCCTATCGGTAGGGTGCGGACGTGACCGCATCGACGCCCGTCGCCTTCGAGGATCCGCAGTACCGCGAGGCGGTCGTCGACCTGCTGGGCGCGATCGCGTACGGCGAGATCTCGGCGTTCGAGCGCCTCGCGGAGGACGCCAAGCTCGCGCCGACGCTCGAGGACAAGGTGGCCATCGCGTCGATGGCGACGGCCGAGTTCGGGCACGTCGCGAAGCTCAACGAGCGGCTCGTCGAGCTCGACGCCGACCCGTTCGAGGCGATGGCGCCCTTTCGCAAGGCGATCGACCGCTTCCACGAGCACACCGCGCCCGGCGACTGGTTCGAAGGCCTGGTCAAGGCCTACGTCGGCGACGGGCTCGCCAACGACTTCTACCGGGAGATCGCCGCGTTCCTCGACGTCGAGACCCGTGACCTGGTCGTCGCCTCGCTCGAGGACTCCGGCCACTCGGCGTTCGTCGTCGACCGGGTGCGCGCGGCGATCGCCGCCGACCCGCGGCTCGGCGGGCGGCTCGCGCTCTGGGGCCGTCGGCTGATGGGGGAGGCCCTCACCCAGGCGCAACGGGTGGCCGCCGACCGGGACTCGCTGACCGCGCTGCTCGCGGGCGGCATCGACCGCCCGGGACTCGACCTCGCCGCCATCGGCCGGATGTTCACCCGCATCACCGAGCGGCACACCGAGCGGATGTCCGAGCTCGGCCTCGACTCGTAGCGGTGTCCGAGTCGTCCGTGTCTCGTGCGAGCCGCGCTCAGACGCCGGTACGCCGACGCCCGGCGGTGCCGACGGCGAGCATGACGAGGACGGCCGCGGCGGCGGCCTGCCAGCCGTGCCGCCACCAGTCCACGCCCAGCGTCTGCCGGTCGAAGAACAGCCCGTAGAGGAAGTCGCCGACGAGGCATCCGCCGATGCCGCACAGGATCGTGAGCCACAGCGGGACCTCGTCGGTGCTGCCGGGGGCGACCAGCTTGCCGAGCAGGCCGATCAGGGTGCCGCCCAGCACGGCCCACAGGAGCGCGGAGACCATGCTCGAGTCTCCACTAGGAGCGGAAGCCGACCTGGCCGACCGTGCCGTGGCCGAGCTCGACGTACGCCAGCTTCGCGACCGGCACCAGGAGCTGGCGGCCCTTGCTGTCCCTGAGCGTGAGCACGCCGTCGTTCGCGACCGCCTCCGACAGTCGCTTCTCGACGTCCTCGGCGGACTCGTCCACGTCGATGGTCAACTCACGGGCGGCGTTCTGGACGCCGATCTTGACCTCCACGAGGTCCTCCTTCGTGTTGGTTGCCGGCTCGGGGCCGTGCGGGCTGGGTGTCAGTCGTCGGTCAGCGGGTAGCCGCGGATGCCGCGCCAGGCGAGCCCGGCGACCAGGGCCGTCGCGTCCGCGCGGTTAATCCCGCCCTGGTCCGACAGCCAGAACCGGGCGCTGACCTGCGCCATTCCCACCAGGGACACCGCGAGCAGCCGGGAGGCCGCGTCGGGCAGGCCGGTGTCGTCGTGGATGACGTTCGCGATCACGGCGGCGCAGTCGGTCGTGACCCGGTCGACGTGCTCGCGGACGGCGGGCTCGTTGGTCAGGTCGGACTCGAACACCAGGCGGAACGCGCCGGTGTCGCTCGCGACGTACTCGAAGAAGACGTCGATCGCCGCCTGGACGCGCAGCTTGTTGTCCTCGGTCGACTCCAGGGCCCGGCGGCAGTTGTCGATGATCGCGTCGCACGACTGGTCGAGCAGCGCGAGATAGAGGTCGAGCTTGCCGGGGAAGTGCTGGTAGAGCACGGGCTTGGAGACACCGGCCCGCTCGGCGATGTCGTCCATGGCCGCCGCGTGGTAGCCCTGGGCCACGAAGACCTCGAGGGCGGACGCCATCAGCTGCGCCCGCCGCTCGCGCCGGGGCATCCGGGCTCCGCGGGGTCGCACCGGTGCGTCGTACTGCTCTGCCGTCACGCCCCGCAGCCTACCCATCGGTCACCCGCGTCCGGATGACGGGACGCGGCGGCCCGCACCGGGGCGCGACGGGGAACATGGCAGGACCGGAGGTTGTTCGCACGAACGAGACAACCAGCGACACCACCAGTCCAGGCACAACGAGGAGTACGCCGTGTCCTTTCCCGCGCTCGTGGAGCCCGCGGACGAGCTCACCATCGACGAGGTGCGCCGTTACAGCCGGCACCTGATCATCCCGGACGTCGGCATGACCGGGCAGAAGCGCCTCAAGAACGCCAAGGTGCTGGTGATCGGCGCGGGCGGACTGGGCAGCCCGGCGCTCCTCTACCTGGCGGCGGCCGGTGTGCACACGCTCGGCATCGCCGAGTTCGACGAGGTCGACGAGTCGAACCTGCAGCGCCAGATCATCCACGGCCAGTCCGACATCGGGAAGTCGAAGGCGCAGTCGGCCAAGGAGTCGATCGCGGAGACGAACCCCTACGTCGACGTGATCCTCCACGAGGGCCGCCTCGACAACGACAACGTCATGGACGTCTTCCGGGGCTACGACCTGATCGTCGACGGCACCGACAACTTCGCCACGCGCTACATGGTCAACGACGCGGCGTACTTCCTCGGGATCCCGTACGTGTGGGGCTCGATCTACCGCTTCGACGGCCAGGCCTCGGTGTTCGCGCCGACGCTCGCCGACGACGCGCCGTGCTATCGCTGCCTCTACCCCGAGCCTCCGCCGCCGGGCATGGTCCCGAGCTGCGCCGAGGGCGGCGTGCTGGGCGTGCTGTGCGCGTCGATCGGCGCGATCCAGGTCAACGAGGCCATCAAGCTCCTGACCGGCATCGGCGACCCGCTGGTCGGCAAGCTGATGATCTACGACGCCCTGGAGATGGAGTACCGCAAGCTCAAGGTGCGCAAGGACCCCAACTGCGCGCTGTGCGGGGAGAACCCGACCGTCACGGGCCTCATCGACTACGAGAGCTTCTGCGGCGCGGTCTCCGACGACGCCGCCGAGGCCGCCGCCGGCTCGACGATCTCGGTCGTCCAGCTCGAGCACATGCTGAAGGAGCGCGAGGAGGGCACCCGCGACTTCGTGCTGGTCGACGTCCGCGAGCCGAACGAGTACGAGATCAACCGGATCCCCGGCTCGGTCCTCATCCCCAAGGGCGACTTCCTCAACGGCTCGGCCCTCGAGCAGCTCCCGAGCGACAAGCAGGTCGTCATGCACTGCAAGTCCGGCGTCCGCTCCGCGGAGACGCTCGCGATCGTCAAGGGTGCGGGGTACGCCGACGCCGTGCACGTCGGCGGCGGCGTGGTCGCCTGGGTCAACCAGATCGACCCCTCCCAGCCGTCGTACTGACCCAGGCGCCGGGCCGGTCAGGGAAGACGCGCGACGCCGGACGCGGTGGCGGGAGGCGCGAGAGCCCGGCGGCCCGGGCGCCTCGACGAGCGCACCCGCCTACCGGTACGTAACCTGCCCGGGGGCTTCTCGTTGAGGCGGGCATGACCCTCACGCGTTCGCAGTTGGCCGCCGTGGTGGCGGCCGTCACCGTCACCGTCCTGACCGTCGTGCTGATGGCCCTCCAGCCCGCGCCGGCCGGCGCGGCGCCCACCTGGGCCCCGGCGGGCGAGGCCGCGATCCACCCGGGCACGCAGATGTACACCCAGGGCGCGCAGTGCACCGGCAACTTCGTCTTCACCGACGGCGCCGGCGACGTCTACGTCGGGTACGCCGCCCACTGCGCCGGCACCGGGGAGGCGACCGACACCAACGGGTGCAACGTCGAGTCGCTGCCGCTCGGCACGCCCGTCACGTTCAACGAGGGCGGCAGCCTGCTCAGCGAGGGCACCCAGGTCGGCTCGGGCACACTGGCCTACTCCTCGTGGGAGACGATGAACCGGGTCGACGAGGCCGACGCCAACACGTGCGCCTACAACGACCTCGCCCTGGTGAGGGTCAGCGGCGCGGACGTCGCGAAGGTCAACCCGTCGATCCCGTTCTGGGGCGGGCCGACCGGCATCGACACCGACGGCACCGCCGCCGGCGACCGGGTGTGGACCTACGGCAACTCCAGCCTCCGCGCCGGCGTCACGCTGCTCTCGCCCCACACCGGCATCAGCCTCGGCGACAACGCCGCCGACGGCGGCTGGTCGCACCCGCTCTACACGGTGACGCCCGGCGTTCCCGGCGACTCCGGCTCGGCGTTCGTGAGCGCCGACGGCAAGGCGGTCGGTGTGCTGTCGACCCTCGGGCTCGCCCCGCTGCCGCTCTCCAACAACATCGGGGACCTCGGCAAGGAGCTCGCCTACGCGAAGCAGCACTCGGGCATCTCCGGCCTGCGGCTGGTGAACGGGACGGAGCCGTTCGACCCGGTCCTCTGAGTCCCGCCACCGGGGTCACATCGTGACCTCGATGTGACCTCCGGATCCACGCACGCGGCCCGGGACGGCGGGTAGGTTTCCGCGCATGACCGCTCGGCGTGCCGGCACCGTGGCCGTGACGTTGGTGTCGGTCGGTGTCGTGCTCGCGGTGCTGCTGGTCACCTGGGCCGCGTCAATCGGCCCCCACGACGTGCTCCGCGGCGAGGGGTGGCAGCCCGAGACCACGGTGTCGCCCACGCCCGCCGACGGCGCCGCGACCGCGCAGGCACAGCCCGACCCCGACGACGCCGAGACCGTCCCCCACAACGAGGGTCTGCTGCACGTGCTCGCCCTGGTCCTCAACGTCGCGGCGGCCGTCCTCGCGGCCTGGCTGCTCGTCCGCCTGACCCGCTGGACGCGCCGCGCCCGGCGCGAACGCCGCCGCCGGATCGCCCGGCAGCGAGCGCTGGGGGGCGCGGAGTTCGACGTCATGGAGCCGGGCGCCGCCGTCGCCCGCGACCTACTGGCCGACGCTGACGCCCAGCGCGACCTGCTGAGCGGCGGCACGCCGCGCAACGCCGTGGTCGCGTGCTGGCACCGGTTCGAGGTCACGGCGGCCGCGGCCGGCATCGAGCGGAAGCCGTGGGAGACGTCGTCGGAGTACACCCTGCGCATCCTCGACCTGGTCGCCGCCGACACCGCGGCGGTCGGTCGCCTGGCGGGGCTCTACCGGGAGGCGCGCTTCTCCGAGCACGACCTCAGCGAGGACGACCGGTCGGCGGCGCTCGCGGCCCTCGACGAGGTGCACCGCACGATCCGGGCGCCCGTCCCGGCGAGCCGGGTGCCCGCATGAGGAGTCGGTGGTGGCCGCGCGTCCTGGGCGCGGCGGCGGCGTTCGCCGGGTTCGAGGTGCTGCTGACCGTCATCGACGCCGACCCCGACCCGGTGCGGCTGGCGCTGCTGGTCGCGATCTGCACCGCCCTGCTCGGGCTGGTCCTCGACGCGCTCGGGGGAGCGGAGCCGTCGTGGCGCGTGGACGTCGAACGGCCGTCGGTCCGCGAGAGCGGCGATCCGCGGCTGGTGCGGTACGTCGCCCTCATCGAGGCCCATCTCTCCGCCCGCACCGCCGAGCACGCCCTGCGCGACCGGCTCGCGCTGCTCACCGACCAGGTGCTGCGCCAGCGCCACGGACTGCGCCGCGACGACCCCGCCGCCGAGGCGCTGCTCGACCCGGAGCTGCTCGGCGTACTCTCCGGACCGCCGCGGCGTCTCGCCCGCGCCGAGATCGACCGCTGCCTGACCGCCATCGAGGAGCTGTGATGACCGAGCCCGCCGCCCTACCTCTCAGCGTCGTCGAGGCCGCCGAGCTCGCCGGCCGGGTGCTGACCGAGGTCGAGAAGGCGATCGTCGGCAAGCGCGAGGCGCTCATGCAGGTGCTGGCCGCGGTGCTGGCGAAGGGACACGTGCTGCTCGAGGACTACCCCGGCCTGGGCAAGACGCTGGCGGCCCGGTCGTTCGCGCAGGCGCTCGGCCTGGAGTTCCGCCGCGCCCAGTTCACCCCCGACCTGCTGCCGGCCGACCTCACCGGGTCGTTCATCTACGACCAGCGCGAGGCGCGCTTCGACTTCCGACCCGGGCCGCTCTTCACCGGGCTGCTCCTCGCCGACGAGATCAACCGGACCCCGCCCAAGACGCAGGCCGCCCTGCTCGAGGCGATGCAGGAGCGCCAGGTCACCGTCGAGGGGGAGACCTTCCCGCTGCCGGCGCCCTTCCACGTGATCGCGACGGCGAACCCGATCGAGTACGAAGGCACCTACCCGCTCCCGGAGGCCCAGCTCGACCGGTTCCTGCTGCGGGTCAGCTTCGGCTACCCCGCGCCGGGGGAGGAGTACGACGTGCTCGCCCGGCGCCTCGAGCGCCGCCAGGAGGAGGTCGAGCTGGAGCGGGTCACCGACGCCGCCGGGCTGCTCGCGATGCAGGCGGCCGTCGAGACCGTGACCGTCGACGAGAGCGTCGGGCGCTACTGCGTCGACCTCGCGACCTCCACCCGCACCCACGGCGACGTGCTCACCGGTGCCTCGCCCCGTGGGTCGCTGGGACTGGTGCTGGCCGCCCGTGCCTTCGCCCTGCTCCGGGGGCGCGACTACGTGATCCCCGAGGACGTGAAGGCCGTGTCGCGCTCCGTGCTGGCCCACCGGATCACGGTGCGTCCCGAGCTCTGGATGTCGGACGCCAGCGGTCGAGCGGTCGTCGACGCCGTCCTCTCCCAGGTCGCCACGCCAGCGACCCTCGAGCGCAGATGAGCTCGCTCGACGCCGTCTGGCACCCGACCGGCTCGCTCGGCCGCGCCGTCGTGGTGGCGGCGGTCGCGGTGTGTGGCGCGCTGCTGGTCGGGGACCCCTCGCTGCTCGTCGTCGCGGTGCCGTTCGTCGCGATCGCGACGCTCGGCCTGCTGCACCGGCCGGCCATGGCGCCGGCGCTGTCGCCGACGATCAGCGTCCGGCTCGACCACGGGATGCTCCACGAGGGCCAGGGCACCACCTCCCGGATGACGCTGACCGGCGCCGACGACGCGGAGTACCTCACCCGCGCCAGTGGACGCCCGCCGTACGTCGCGATGCGCCCGCACCACGGCCAGGTCGGCGCACTGCTCGCCGGCGCGGACGGCCCGGCGCCGCTCATCGAGGTCAGCCCGCGCCGCTGGGGCCGGCGGATCCTCGGCGAGGAGAAGGTCGCGCTGACGACGCCCTGGGCGGGCTACCGGTTCGGGCCCGTGCCGCTCGGTGGCCAGCAGGTGCGGGTGCTGCCGGCGACGTCGGCGTACGACTCGCGGGCCGAGGTCCCGCAGCCGTTGGGGCTGGTGGGCGCGCACCGGTCGCGACGGCCCGGTGGCGGCACGGAGCTGGCCGGGATCCGACCGTTCCTGCCCGGCGACCGGCTGCGCCGGGTCAACTGGCGCGTCTCGCTGCGCACCGGGGATCTCCACGTCGTGAGCACCCGCGCCGAGGAGGACAGCGGCGTGCTGCTGGTGGTCGACGCGCTCGCCGACCACGGCGCGTCCGGGGGCGTCGACGGCGCGTCCAGCAGCCTGGACCTCGCCGTGCGGGCGGCCGCCGCGATCGCCGAGCACCACGTGCGCTCCGGCGACCGGGTGGCGCTCCGGGTGGTCGGCCGCGGCCGGGAGCTGGTCGGCTTCGGCACCGGCGCGCGGCACCTGCGACGGCTGCACCACACGCTGGCGGCGGTGCGCCCGGGCGAGCTCGTCGGCGCGCCCGACGCCGGCGTGCTGCAGCTCGGCGTCACCGGCGGCACGGTCGTCATCCTGTTGTCCCCGATGCTGGCCGAGGCGACCGGCACGGTCGCCGCGACGCTGACCCGGCGCGGCGTGCCCGTGCTCGTCGTGGACACCCTGCCCGCCGACGTACGTCCGGGCGTCGCCGACGGCACCGACCCGGCCGTCGCCGCCCTCGCGTGGCGGATGCGCACCCTCGAGCGATCCGTGGTGCTGCAGCGGCTGGCCGCGCTGGGATGCCCGGTCGTGCCGTGGCGCGGCCCCGGCACGATCGACGAGGTGCTGCGCCGGCTCGCGCGCCGTGCCGAGTTGCCGAGGGTGGCGCGGTGACCGAGCTCGGCGAGCTCTCCCGCAGCCAGTTGGTGCTCCGGCTCGTCGTGCTCGTGGGGCCGGTCGTGGCCGTCCTGGCGGGCGGGCCGGCGGGCCACTGGCCGCCCTGGTGGGTCATCGCCGTGGTCGTCGGGCTCGCGGGCGGCTTCGCCGCCTTCCCGGAGTCTCCGGTCGGCGCGACCGCGATGCTGGCCGTGCTGGTCTGGTGGGCCGCCGGGCTCGACGACGGCCTGCACCCGGCGGTGCTCGTCGCCGCCGCCGCGCTGCTGGTCTCCCACGTGGCCGCGGTGCTCGCGTCGTACGGCCCCGGGGAGATGCCGGTGGACCCGGCGCTGGTGCGCCTGTGGGTGGTCCGCGGGGCGCTGCTGCTCGCGCCCGTCCCGCTGGTCTGGGGGCTCGCGCTGCTGCTGCGCGGCGAGCCCGAGGAGCCAGGTGTCTGGGTTGTCGGAGTCGCCGCCGGCCTGGTCGTCACCGTCGCCGCGGGAGTCGCGCTGACGTCGGAGCCGCGGAGGGAGGAGCAGTGAGCCTGGACCACGAGAGGTACGTCGAGCTCGTGCTGCGGTGCGTCGAGTCGGTGCCGCGCGGCCGCGTCACGACGTACGGCGCCATCGCGGAGGTCGTCGGAGCGGTGGTCGGTGGCGGCGGGCCGCGGCTGGTCGGGACCGTGATGGCCCACCACGGGGGACCGGTGCCCTGGTGGCGCGTGGTCCGGGCCGACGGGTCGCTGCCGCCGAGCCACCAGGGCGAGGCGCGGCAGGCCTACCTCGAGGAGGGCACCGCGCTGCGGCCGTCGGGGAACGTCGACCTGCGCGCCGCGTTCTGGCGTCCGCCGCCCCGGGAGCCGCGCCAGACCTAAGTCGGTGGTCGACTGTCGGTGGCGTGGGTCACAGTGGAGTGCATGGCGCTCGCGATCCGGGCCACCGGCCTTGTGAAGAAGTACGGCGACGTCGTCGCGCTCGACGGCCTCGACCTCGAGGTCGAGCAGGGCACGGTGATGGGGCTGCTCGGCCCCAACGGGGCCGGCAAGACCACGGCGGTGCGGGTGCTGACCACACTCCTGCGGCCCGACAGCGGGCGGGCCGAGGTCGCCGGGGTCGACGTGCTCGCGCGACCCAAGGAGCTGCGTCGGCGGATCGGGGTGTCGGGGCAGTACGCCGCGGTCGACGAGCACCTCACCGGGTTCGAGAACCTCGACATGGTGGGTCGGCTCTACCACCTCGGCGCCGGGGCGAGCAGGGCGCGTGCTCGAGAGCTCCTCGCGCAGTTCGACCTCGCGCACGCGGCCGAGCGGGTCGTGAAGGGCTGGTCGGGCGGGATGCGCCGCCGGCTCGACCTCGCCGGGGCGCTGGTCGCCCGCCCGCCGGTGCTCTTCCTCGACGAGCCGACGACCGGCCTCGACCCGCGCGGCCGGGTGGGCATGTGGGACGTGATCGAGGACCTCGTCCGCGGCGGCACCACGCTGCTGCTCACCACGCAGTACCTCGAGGAGGCCGACCGGCTGGCCGACCGGATCGCGGTCATCGACCAGGGCCGGGTGATCGCGCTCGGCACCGCCGACGAGCTGAAGTCGCAGGTGGGCGGCGAGCGCATCGAGGTCGTCGTGTCCACCGAGGAGCAGCTCGAGCCCGCGCGGCGCGAGGCCGCGCTCCTGTGCATCGACCAACCGTCGGTCGACGAGCGCGACCGACGGGTCACGGTGCCGGTGGCGGGCGGCACCCGGGACCTGGTGGAGCTGCTGGGCCGGCTCGACCGGGCCGGCATCGAGGTCCTCGAGGCCGGCCTGCGCCGGCCGACCCTCGATGACGTGTTCATGTCGCTGACCGGCCACCACGCCGAGGCCGAGCAGGCCGGCGAGGTGTCCGACGACCCCGACGACTCCGACGACTCCGACGACTCCGAGGGGGTGGCCTGATGTCCGCGGTGGCGGAGGCCGTCAGCGACGCCGCGGTGATCACCCGGCGCAACCTGCGCAAGATCCTCCGGGTGCCCGACGTGCTGGTCTTCACGACCCTGTCGCCGATCATGTTCGTGCTGCTGTTCGCCTACGTCTTCGGCGGCGCGATCGGCACCCAGGACACCGGCGTCGGCTACCGGGAGTTCCTCATCGCCGGCGTCTTCACCCAGACGGTCGTCTTCGGGTCGACGTTCACCGGCTACAGCCTGGCCGAGGACCTCCAGAAGGGGATCATCGACCGGTTCCGCTCGCTGCCGATGTCGACGTCGTCGGTTGTGGTCGGCCGCACGGTCTCCGACATCGGCATCAACGTGGTCAGCCTCTTCGTGATGAGCGTGACGGGCCTGATCGTCGGCTGGCGGATCCGCACGTCGGTGCTCGAGGCCGTCGCCGCCTACGTGCTGATCCTGCTGTTCGCGTTCGCGATCTCCTGGATCATGGCCGCGGTCGCGCTCACGGTGCGCACGCCCGAGGTGGTCAACAACGCCTCGTTCATCGTGATCTTCCCGCTGACCTTCTGTGCGAACACGTTCGTCTCGACCAGCACCCTGCCGGGCCCGCTCGAGACCTTCGCCAACTGGAACCCGGTCTCCTCGGTCACCCAGGCCGCGCGCGAGCTCTTCGGCAACGTCGACCCGGACGCTCCCGTCCCCGACGCGTGGCCGATGCAGCACCCGGAGGTCTACACGCTGATCTGGGTCGTGATCATCCTGGTCGTCTTCGTGCCGCTGTCGATCCGGCTCTACCAGCGGGCCGCGAGCAGGTAGCGACCGGTGCGCCGGGACCGGGCTACGCGCGCTCGCGGGTGCGCTCGGCCAGCCGGGCCAGCGCCTTCGGGAAGATCTCGGCCGGCGGGGTCACCAGCCCGGCGCCGACCTGGCCGACGCCGGCGACCTTGCCCGCCATGCCGGTGTTGATCTGCGGGAGGATCCCGGTCCGGCACACGCGGGTGACGTCGATGCCGGTCGGCGTGCCCTGGAACTCCAGCACGGGCACCGACCAGCGCGGGTTCTCACCGAGCGTGATCTCGTGCATCCGCCGGGTGGTGGCGAGCGCGTCGGGCACGGAGCCGCCGACGAAGCGCACGATCGCGGGCGCCGTCGCCATCGCGAAGCCGCCGATGCCGGCGGTCTCGGTGATCGCCGAGTCGCCGATGTCGGGGTTGGCGTCGTCGGGTCCGTAGGAGCCGAGGAAGAGGCCGTCGGCCAGCTGCGCTGGGCCGGTGAACCACTCGTCGCCGGTGCCGGAGACCTGGATGCCGAAGTCGGTGCCGTTGCGGGCCATCGCGACGACCATCGTCGAGCCGTCGATGCCGCGGGCCGCGTCGAGGGCGAGCTTGCACGCGGGCATCGCCAGGTTGAGGAAGAAGTGGTCGTTGCCGCCGATGAAGCGCAGCGCCTCCGCGACGTCGGCCGTGTCGGCACCGCTCGCGACCATCGCGGGGGAGAGGTCGCGCAGCAGCATCAGCGTGCCCGCGCGGTTGCGGTTGTGGGCCTCGTCGCCCATCTGCAGCATCTGGGTGAGGATCCCGGTCACGTCGACGTGGTCCGAGCCGCGGACGGCCTTCTGCAGCAGCGGGCCGAGCACGTCGCCCATCCAGCGCAGGCGCGTGAGCACCTCGGGGGAGTAGGCGCCGTACCGCAGCACCTTGCCGAGGCCCTCGTTGAGCGAGCAGTAGGTACGCCGGCCGGTGGCGGCGTCCTCGAGCACGAACATCCACATGCTCGGGGTCACGACGCCCGCCATCGGGCCGACGGCGGAGCGGTGGTGGCACGGCTCGAGCGTCACCGAGCTGCCGGACTCGAAGAGCGCGACCGCGTCCTCCGGGTCGTCGACGAGACCCTCGAGCGCGGCGCCGGCCATCAGCCCGCCGCGCAGCGGCCCGGACGCGCGGTCCCAGGCGATCGGCGGGCCGGCGTGCAGGAACTCGCCGCGCCGCAGGCCGACCACCTCCGACGCAGGCGCGACGTCGACCAGGGTCGCGGTGACGTCGAGCATCGCGGCGAGAGCGCGCTCGTTCGCCGTACGCCGCAGCGGGTCGGCCGCCACGGTCGCGAGGTCGTCCTCGGTGCCGGTCATCGGCGGCCGCCAGTCGACGCGCGTGACGGGGGTCGCCTGGTCGGCGACGGCGTCGGCGAGGAGGTCCGCGCCGACGTTGACGACCGATGCAGGGGTGCTCACTGGTTCGCTCCGATCAGCTCGAGGGCGCGGCGCGTGGCGCCGGCGTTGGACAGGTGCACCTCGGCACCGGCGTCGACCAGCGCGCGGACCTGCCGGGCTCGGCCCTGCGGGTCGCCGTCGGTGCCGACGACCGCCACGACGACAGGCTGCGACACGGCCGCGACGGCCGGGGCGAGCAGGGCCGCGGGGTCGGCCTCGGCGCCGTGGCCGAGCACCACGTCGAGCAGCACGACCCCGGTCTCCGGGTCGGCCGCGGCGCGGGCGAGGTGCTCGAGCCGCAGGCTCGGGTCGATCATCGGGTGCGCGCGGCCGGAGGTGTACTCGTCGTCGCCGAAGTCGACGAACGTGTGGCCGCCGCCGGTGCCGGCGATCAGCTGGGCCTCGCTCTTCAGCGTGCCGCCGACGAAGAGTCCGCGGATCACCCCACCGCTGACCCGCCCGAAAGTTTCGGGCGGGTCGGCGATCGGCCAGGTGGGCACGTCGCGGCCGAGCCGGCGCAGCACCGACTCGGCGGCGGCGGTGAGGTCGGGCCGACCCTCGCCGAGGAGCGCGAGCTCCACGGGCGTCGAGAGGCTCGCGGCGTACTCCTCGAGGTCGCTCGCCACGTCGGCGGCAGGAGGCTTGGAGATCACGACGATCAGCTCGATCGACGGGTCCTCGTCGAGGCGCCGCAGCGCCTCGCGGGTCGAGGCGCCGCGGACCTCCGACGACAGGTCGCGGCCGCCGACGCCGAGGGCCGAGCCGACACCCACGCCGGCGTGGTCGAGCAGCGCGAGCAGCTGCTGGCAGCCGGTGCCCGACGCGGCGACGATGCCGACCGGGCCGGGTGCGACGACGTTGGCGAAGCCCAGCCCCAGGCCTCCGACGACCGCGGTCCCGCAGTCGGGTCCCATCACCAGCACGCCGCGCTCGGCGGCCGCGCGCTTGAGGGCGACCTCCTGCCCGACCGGCACGTTGTCACTGAAGACCATCACGTCGCGACCGGCGTCGACGGCGTCCATCGCCTCGACCAGCGCGCTCGCGCCGGGCACGGAGACCAGCGCGACCGCGTCGTGGCCCGGGGTTCCAGAGGAGCGACGAAGCGCGCTCGCCGTCGTGCGCGGCGGCGCGACCTCGGTGGGTCCCTCGACCCGCCTCGTCGCGTCGCGCAGCGCCTGGTCGACCCCCGCCAACGCCGCGGTGAGGGCGTCGGCCGAGTCGAGCCGGAGCGCGACCACCATGTCGTTGGTCGTCGCCTCCGCGGGCACCTCGAAGCCCATCTCGGTCAGGACCTCGACGTTGAGGGCGGTCGCCATCGCGACCTGGGCGGCGAGGACGCCGTCGAGGCCCTGGACGGTGCGGCTGACCTGCAGCAGCGTGACGGAGTCGGCGTACGCGCCGGCCCGCAGCTCGACGTGTGAGTGGGTCATGCGGCAGCGCCTTCCGTGGGGGAGAGGTGGACGAGGGCCAGGCGGGCGCCCTGGAGCAGCCCGCGGCCGGAGGTGTGGCCGAGCGCGGACAGCGCGTCGGCGCGCGCCGGCTCGGCGGGGGTGCCGAGCGCGGCGAGCCAGAGGGCGAACTCGGGGATCACCTCGCCCCGCATCGCGCAGTCGAGTAGCGCGGCCGACAGCAGCGTGGTGCGGTCGCGGCAGGCCCGCACGGCGGTGTCGACCTCCGGGGTCGCGACGCCGGCGGCGCGGTGGGCGGCCAGCCAGCCGCACAGCACGTCGTCGTCGTACGGCGTGAGGCCGTCGCCCCGACCGACCATGGCCCGCACGTCGCCCGGGGGCGGCGCGGGCGCCGTCGCCCGGCTGCGCAGCGGCGGGACGTGGACCTCGACCAGCCGGCCGATCGCCATCGCGGCCGCGTCGCCGTGCGAGGCGAGGTGCAGGACGCCGTCGTCGACGTACGCCGTGTCGGCGTCTGGGACCGAGGCGGCGTCGGTGCGCAGCGCGCACGGCACCGCGACGGCGCGCCGCGAGACGACCCCGACGCACTGGCCGGCGACGTCGACGTAGACGGCGTCCCGACCGCGGTGGACGACCGGCACGGGGCCGTCGGGCGCGGCGCGGAGCAGGGTCCGCAGCCGCGGCGGCGCGCTGCACGGGACGGCGCGGGCGGGGGTCACCCCTCCGACGCTAGTCGGGGCGATTACGGTTTGGGGATGTCAGGTTGTGCCGACGCCGACTGCGAGGGAGTGCAAGTGTTGATAAGCGGGGACCGCGAGGAGCTCGCGAGTGCCGCCCTGGCCCGGGTCGATGCCCTGCACACGGGGCTGACCCAGATCGTGCTGGAGGGCGGCAACCTCGACGGCATCGCGGCCGAGGTGAGCCGGGTCCTCGGGGTCGGGGTCGCGTTCACCTCGACCGACGGGCGGGTGCGGGCCTCGGCGCTGTCGCCGGAGCTCGAGCAGGTGCTCGCCGACCACCAGCTGATGGACCCGACCGGCCGGGTCCGGGTCGAGCGCATCGACACCCACGGGACCGCGGTCGGGCCCGGTGCCGCGCACGTCTCCCGGGTCGCCGCGGGCGGCGCCGACCTCGGTCGGCTGGTCTGCCTGCGGCCCGACGAGCCGATCACCGCCGACGACGTGCACGCGCTCGAGCGCGCGGCGGCGGTCGCCGCGCTGCTGATCACCCGGGAGGCCGCGGTCTCGGCGGTCGAGAACAAGTACCAGGGCGACTTCCTCCGCGACGTGCTGCTGCGGCGCAGTGGCCGCTCGCAGGACCCGGCGTACGTCGGCGAGCACGCCGAGACCTTCGGCTGGGACCTCGAACGGCCGGTCGTGGTGGTGGTCGCCGAGCTCGACCCGGCCGAGCCGAACGACGTGAGCAGCAGCCAGCACCGGGTCTGGCAGGAGCGCTTCTCGGCCGCGTGGCGCCAGGTCTGCGGCTCGATCGGCGACGGCATCCCGAACGTCGACCTCTCCACCGAGGTCGTGGTGCTGCTTCCCCTGACCGACGACGGCACCGACGCGGAGAGCAAGGAGCCCGTGGCCGGCCACGACGTCGTACGCCGCGCGGTCACCGCCGTGGCCGGCGACCGGGGCGGCGGCCGGCGGCCGTTCTCCGTCGGCGTCAGCCGGGTGGCGACGTCGCTCGACGCGCTGCCGGCGGCGTACGCCCAGGCCCGGCGCGCGGTCGAGGTCGGTCGGCGCATCAGCGGAAGCCGGTCGACGACGTTCTTCGACCAGCTCGGGCTGCACCGCCTGATCGCGCTGATCCCCGACACCGCGGACGGAGCGGCCGAGCTGCGCGCCTTCGTCGAGGACGTGCTCGGCCCCCTGGCCGAGCCGACGACGGAGGCGGCCGACCTCCGCGAGACCCTCCAGGTGCTGCTCGACACGAACTTCAACGTCGCCGAGGCCGCCCGGATGCAGTTCTTCCACTACAACACGATGCGCTACCGGGTCTCCAAGCTCGAGCGGCTGCTCGGTCCGCTGTCGTCGGACCCACACCTGCGGCTCGACGTGGCGGTGGCCCTCCGGGTGTTGGAGATCGCGGCCTGATCTCGGCCTGATCGTCGGCCTGATCGTCGGCCTGATCGTCGGCAGGGCACCGGTGACGTCCCGGTGAACTCCCGGTGAGGGCGCGCCGACAAGTGCTGCCAGCCATGGCGGCGTTCCTTCGGCACTTGTGGCCGTTCAGGGTGTGTCATGGCTCTCATAGGTTGAGCAGGACTCGGGCCTGTCCTGACACCGAAAGGGTGCACTGTCATGTCGATGTTCAAGTGGGAGGTCGTCGACCCCCGACCCGGTGAGGCCGTCGGCCCTCGCCAACGGCTCCCGTGGGGCAAGACTGTGGGCGTCGGCGCCCAGCACGTCGTCGCCATGTTCGGCGCCACGTTCGTCTTCCCGATCGTCATGGGGTTGGACGCCAACCTCGCCATCATGTTCTCGGGCATCTGCACGATCCTCTTCCTGCTGATCACCAAGAACATGGTCCCGAGCTACCTCGGCACCAGCGCCTCGTTCGTCGCCGGTGTCGCGGCGATCCGCGCCGACGGCGGCGACTCCGCCGACGTCACCGGCGCCATCCTGGTCGCGGGCATCGTGCTCGCCCTGATCGGGCTCCTGGTGCACTTCGCGGGCGCCGGGCTGATCCACAAGGTGCTGCCGCCGGCGGTCACCGGTGCGGTCGTCATGCTGATCGGCTTCAACCTCGCGCCGGTCGTCGCGGGCACCTACTGGCCGGCCGACCAGTGGGTGGCGCTGCTGACCGCGACGTTCATGGTCGTCTGCGCCGTGCTGCTGCCCGGCTTCTGGTCGCGGATCGCGGTGCTCCTCGCGCTCGTCTTCGGCTACCTGATCTCGTGGATCTTCGACGGCGTCTTCGGCCAGATCACGTCCGTCCTCCCGGGCGCGGCCGAGGAGACCAGCCACGACCGCGTGTCGTGGGCCACCGTGAAGGCGGCCGACTGGATCGGCTTCCCGAGCGGCCAGCTCGCCGACGGCGTCGACGTCGTCCACGGCCCGAGCTTCTCGATGACCTTCATCCTCCTCGTGCTCCCGGGTGTGATCGCGCTGATCGCCGAGAACACCGGCCACGTCAAGGCCGTCGCCGAGATGACCGGCGAGAACCTCGACCCCTACATGGGTCGCGCGATCGGCGCCGACGGCGTCGCCACCGCGCTGGCCAGCGCCTTCGGTGGCTCGCCGACCACGACGTACGCCGAGAACATCGGCGTCATGGGCGCCACCCGCGTCTACTCGACCGCGGCCTACTACGTGGCCGCGATCGTCGCGATCCTGCTCGGTCTGTGCCCGAAGTTCGGTGCGATCGTCAACGCCACCCCGGGTGGGGTGCTCGGCGGCATCACCGTCGTGCTGTACGGCATGATCGGCCTGGTCGGCGCGAAGATCTGGGTCGAGAACAACGTGGACTTCGGCGACCCGGTCAACATGGTCGGACTCGCGGGCGGCATCATCGCCGGCATCGGCGGCGTGACCCTCGAGATCACCGACGACTTCGAGCTCGGCGGCATCGCCCTGGGCACGATCATGGTCATCGTCTACTACCACCTCGTGAACCGCCGTGACCGCGCAGATCGCAGCTCTGGAGAGGTGACGAAGGTCCTGTGAAGCCAGCACCGTTCGACTACCGCCGGCCGGAGACCGTCGCCGAGGCCGTCGCGGCCCTGGCCGGCGAGCCGAACGCCAAGGTGCTGGCAGGTGGCCAGAGCCTGGTCCCGCTGCTGTCGATGCGACTCGCCGCCCCGGCGATGCTCGTCGACATCAACGCGATCCCGGGCCTGGACACCATCGCGGTCGAGAGCGATGACAGGGACGGCGGCGTGCGGGTGGGTGCGCTCGCCCGACACTCCGCCGTCCTGGCCTCCGACGACGTACGCCGCGTGCAGCCGCTCGTCACGATGGCGCTCTCGCACGTCGCGCACGCCACGATCCGCAACCGCGGCACGACGGTCGGCTCGCTCGTGCACGCCGACGCCGCCGCGGAGATGCCGGTCGTGCTGACCCTGCTCGGCGGCTCCGTCGATGTCGAGGGGCCGGGCGGCCGGCGCACGATCCCGGCCTCGGAGCTGTACGTCGGACCGCTCGAGTCCTCGGTCGGCCACGACGAGGTCGCGGTGTCGGCGTACTTCCCGGGTCTCGCGCCCGGCGCCGGCGTCGCGTTCGAGGAGATCGCCCGCCGTCACGGCGACTACGCCCTCGTGGGTGCGGCCGCCCTCGTCGACGGTGAGACCGTGCGGGTCGGCTACCTCTCCGTCAGCGACGTGCCCGCGGTCGTCGACCTGACCGGCGTCGCCGACGCCGACCTCGGGGAGGCCGCGCTCGCGCAGCTGGAACCCCTGGACGACATTCACGCCACCGCCGACTACCGCGCCCAGCTGGTCCGCGTGCTCACCGGGCGGGTGGTTCGATCGGCACGACAGCACGCACAGAGAGAAGGAGCGCAGTGATCACCCCACGAAATCGCGGGCTTCCCCCGCTTCGCTCCTCCAGCCCACGATTCCGAGGGGACCCCGAGTGAGCGAGGAGCTCCACGACCTACGGGTGACGGTCAACGGCGCCACCCACGACATCCGGGTCCCCGCGCGGCGGCTGCTGTCGGACGCCCTGCGCCACGACCTCGGGCTCACCGGAACCCACGTCGGCTGCGAGCACGGCGTCTGCGGCGCCTGCACGATCCTGGTCGACGGGGCGCCGACGCGCGCGTGCCTGATGTTCGCTGTCTCCGCGCAGGGTGCCGAGATCACGACCGTCGAGGGCCTGACCAACGCCGATGGCTCTCTCGGCCCGGTGCAGCAGGCGTTCGCCGAGTGCCACGGCCTGCAGTGCGGCTTCTGCACGCCGGGCTTCCTGACCACGATCACCGCCGGCCTGCGCGACAACCCCCGGCCCACGCACGAGGAGGCCCGCGACATGGTCGCCGGCAACCTGTGCCGCTGCACCGGCTACCAGAACATCGTGAAGGCGGTCGAGCGCGCCGCGGAGATCCAGGCGAACGCATGACCACCAAGCTGATGGGCCAGAAGGTCCAGCGCGTCGAGGACCAGCGCTTCCTGCGCGGCCAGGGCCGGTACGTCGACGACGTCGCCGTCGAGCCCCCCGGAAGTCCACGGAGCGTCCTGCACGCCGCCGTCCTGCGGTCGCCGCACGCGCACGCCCGCATCCTCGACATCGACGTGTCCGACGTGCTCGACGTCGAAGGCGTGCACGCGGTCTACACCTACGACGACCTCGCGTCGTGCACTCCGCAGATGGCTGAGCCGCTGCCGCTGCTGATCCCGCACCCCGCGCTCACCCACGGTCGCACCCAGTACGCGCTGGCGAAGGATGAGGTCAACTACGTCGGCGAGGCGATCGCGTTCGTGGTGGCCGACGACCGCTACCTCGCCGAGGACGCCGTGTCCCGGATCCGGGTCGACTACGAGTTCCTGACGCCCGTGGTGGGCATCGACGCCGCCCGTGCCGCCACGGCACTGGTGCACGACGACGTGCCCGGCAACGTCGGTGCGCGCATGGAGCAGACCGTCGGCGACGCGCCGGCCGCCATCGCGAAGGCGCCGCACCGTCTCGAGCTCGACCTCACCGTCGAGCGCAGCGCCTGCATGCCGATGGAGGGCCGCGGCACCGTGGCCCGCTGGGACCCCGACCTCAGCCGGCTCCAGCTGTGGACGTCGACCCAGAGCTCGACCGGCGTCCGCGCGGCCGTGGCGGTCAAGATGGGTCTCGACCTCGGCCAGGTCGACGTGATCACCCCCGACGTGGGTGGCGGCTTCGGCGTCAAGATCAACCACCCGTGGCCCGAGGAGCTCCTCGTGCCGATGGCGGCCAGGGCGCTGGGTCGCACGGTGAAGTTCACCGAGGACCGCCGCGAGCACTTCATCTCCTCAGCCCACGAGCGCGGCCAGGTGCAGCACATCGAGGTCGGCTTCGACGACGACGGACGCCTGCTCGGGCTGGACGTTGAGTTCTGGCACGACCACGGCGCGTTCACGCCGTACGGTCTGATCGTCCCGATCATCACCTCGACGCAGCTGCTCGGGCCCTACAAGCCGCAGAACTACCGGGTCGTCTTCGAGTCGCTCTACACCAACACGGTGATCGTCACGCCCTACCGCGGCGCCGGCCGCCCCCAGGGCTGCTACGCGATGGAGCGCACGATGGACGCGATCGCGAAGTACCTCGGCAAGGATCGCGCCGACGTGCGCGCGGTGAACTTCATCCAGCCCGACGAGTTCCCCTACGACCAGGGCCTGATCTTCCAGGACGGCCGCGAGCTGGAGTACGACTCCGGCGACTACCCGGCATCCCTGGAGAAGATCAAGAAGCTCGTCGGCTGGGAGGAGTTCCCGGCGTTCAAGGCGGAGATGGCCGCACAGGGCCGCAAGGTCGGCATCGGCCTCGCCTGCTACGTCGAGGGCACCGGCGTCGGCCCCTACGAGGGCGCCCACGTGCACATCGAGACCTCGGGCAGGGTCAAGGTGGCGACCGGCCTGACCACGCAGGGCCAGGGCCACGCCACGGTCTTCGCGCAGCTGGTCGCCGACGAGCTCGGGTGCTCGTTCGAGGACGTCGAGGTCGTCACCGGCGACACCCGCCGGATGCCGTACGCCGTGGGCACGTTCGCCTCGCGCGCCGCGGTGATGAGCGGCTCCGCCATCCATCTCGCCGCCAAGCGAGCCAAGGAGAAGGTGCTCAAGATCGCCGCCGAGGCGCTCGAGGCCGACGAGTCGGACCTCCAGATCGTCGGCGGCGTCGTGTCGGTGAAGGGCTCGCCCGGCACCTCGATCGACCTCGGCACGGTGTCGGTGCTGTCCAACCCGCTGCGCTACGCCTTCGACGAGAAGTCCAAGGCCGCCACCCAGTTCTCCGTCGGCGACCCCGGCAAGCCGCCGGTGGCCGAGGACGACGAGCCCGGGCTCGAGGGCAAGGACTTCTACTCGCCCGAGCGTGCGACGTTCGCCTCCGGCATGCACGCCGTCATCGTCGAGACCGACCCGGAGACGGCCGAGATCACGATCCTCAAGTACGCCGTCGTCCACGACTGCGGCCACCTGATTAACCCGATGATCGTCGAGGGTCAGATCCACGGTGGCGTCGCCCAGGGCATCGGGGGGGCGCTCTACGAGCGGATGGCGTACGACGACTCGGGCCAGCTGCTCAACGCGTCGTTCATGGACTTCCTGATGCCCTACGTCACCGAGATCCCCGACGGCATCGACATCGACCACCTCGAGACGCCGTCTCCGCTCAACCCACTCGGCATCAAGGGCGCCGGCGAGGCCGGAGTCATCCCGTCGGCCGCCGTGTTCGCCGCCGCGATCGAGGACGCCGAGGGCATCCCGATCACCGCGATGCCGATCTCCCCGTCCGAACTGTTCACCCTCCGCCACTCCCGGGAGCACTCCGCATGAAGATCGCCGGTTCCAACGTCGTCGAGTTCCCCGTCGCGACGGTCTGGGACGCCCTGCTCGACCCGCGCGTCCTGGTCGCGACCATCCCCGGCTGCTCGGCGCTGACGGCCACGGGCGAGAACGCTTACGACATGACCGTCACCGCGGGCGTCGCCGCGATCAAGGGCACCTACCAGGGCCAGTGCACGCTCTCGGACCTCAAGGACCACGAGTCACTGGTGATGCGGCTGTCGGGCGCCGGCGCGCCGGGCACCATCGACGCGACCGTGCAGGTCCGCTTCGACGAGGCCGAACCGGGCGTCACCCGCATCGACTACGAGGCCGACGCCGTCGTCGGCGGCATGGTCGGCGGTGTCGGCCAGAGGATGCTGACCAGCGTGTCGAAGCGGATGGCCGGCGAGTTCTTCGGCAACGTCTCGAAGGCGATCGCGGCCCCGGCCGCCCCTGCTGCTGCGCAGGGAGGCGCCCCGGCGTCGACCAACGCCGAGTCCCTCGCGCCCGCGCTGGGCACCGTGTTCTCCGGTCCCGCGAAGACCGCCGTCTCCTCCCAGGACGACTTCCTCAAGGGCATCGCGGTCGGCGCCGGACTGGTCGTGCTCGGCGTCGTCGTCGGACGGCTCTTCGGCCGCCGATGAGCATCACCGTCGAGTCGACGGCCCGCGACCAGGTCGCGGCCGTACGCCGCCGCGAGATCTCGGCGCGCGAGCTGCTGGAGCTGCACCTGGCGCGGATCGCCGAGTGCAACCCGCGGCTCAACGCGATCGTGTCGCTCGACGAGGAGCGGGCTCGGACCGGCGCGGCGGAGGCGGACGAGCAGCTGGCGTCCGGCGCCGACGTGGGACCCCTGCACGGACTGCCGTTCGCGTTCAAGGACACCCACGCCGTGGCCGGGTGGCGCACGACGTACGGCTCGCCGCTCTTCGCCGACCACGTACCCGACCGCGACGAGCTGCTCGTGGAGCGGGTACGCCGCGCCGGCGCGGTCACCATCGGCAAGACGAACGTGCCCGAGTTCGCCGCCGGGTCCCACACGTTCAACACCGTCTTCGGCACGACGCTGAACCCGGTCGACCCGACCCGGTCGGCGGGCGGGTCGAGCGGGGGAGCGGCGTGCGCGCTCGCCTCCGGCATGGTGCCGCTCGCCGACGGCTCCGACATGGGCGGCTCGCTGCGCAACCCCGCGTCGTTCTGCGGCGTGGTCGGCCTGCGACCGTCGCTCGGCCGGGTGCCGGAGTGGCCGCTCTACAACCAGTGGGAGACCACCTCAGTCGGTGGCCCGATGGCTCGCAACGTGGGTGACCTCGCCCTGCTGCTCTCGGTGCTCGCCGGGCCCGACACCCGTGCGCCGCACGGGCTGGGCGAGCCCGGGTCGGCGTTCGCGCCGCCGGTCAGCGGCTCACTCTCCGGGCTGCGGGTCGCGCTCTCCGCCGACCTCGGTGGCGGGTTCGAGGTCGACGACGAGGTCGCCGCGATCGTGGCCGCGTCGGCCGAGGTGTTCGCCGGCGCGGGCGCCGCGGTCGAGAGCGCGCACCCCGCGCTGGACGAGGCCGACGACACGTTCCGCACCCTGCGGGCGTGGCACTTCCAGGCCAAGTTCGGCACGCTGCTGGCCGAGCACCCGGAGTCCTTCAAGCAGTCCCTGGCCGACAACATCCGGGCCGGCGAGTCGCTCACCGGTGCCGACGTCGCGCGCGCCTACCACCAGCGGACCCTCCTCTCGGAGCGGATGCGCGAGTTCTTCGAGTCCCACGACGTCCTCGTCCTCCCGGTGTCGCAGGTGCCGCCGTTCCCGGCCGACCAGGAGTTCCCCACCGAGATCAACGGGCGCCCGATGGAGACCTACCTCGACTGGATGCGCGCGGCCTACTTCATCACCGTCACCGGCTGCCCGGCGATCTCCGTGCCCTTCCGCACCACGGCCCGCGGGCTGCCCGTCGGCATCCAGATCGTCGCCGCCCACGGCCGCGACCGCTTCCTGCTCGAGGTGGCCGCGGCGTTCGAGGCCGCCGTCGGCTGAGGCTGCGTGCAGACCCGGGCGTCCGGCCCGCTCACCCAGCGGAGAGGCTCTCGATGTGCGCGAGCGCCATGTCGATCGACGTGGCCATCGGCGTGACGTCGTGCTCGGTCTGCGCCAGCAGGTAGCCGCCCTGGAGGGCGGCCATGAGACCGGTCGCCAGCCGGTCGACCGGCGCCTCGGGCGGGAGGGCGCCGCCGTCCCGAAGCCTGCGCAGCACGCCCGCGAGGAGCTCCTGCCACTCGGCGAACAGTTGCGACAGGGCCTGGCGCGCGAGCGCGTCGTGGTCGGAGACCTCGGATGCCAGGGCGCCGAGCGCGCAGCCGTAGGTGAGCCGGCCGGAGTCGTGACGGCCCTCGGGTACGGCACGACCGGCCCGCAGGTCGGACAGCGGGTGTTCGGCCTCGCGGACTGGCATCGAGACGGCACCCTGGCCGAGTACGCCGCGATCGAGGCGCGCAACCTCGCGACCTGCCGGACGAGGTCGACTTCGCGGCAGGCGCGTCCCTGCCGATCTCCGGTCTCACCGCGTGGCAGGGGCTCTTCCAGCACGGCCGCCTCCAGCCGGGCCAGGGCGTCCTCGCGCACGGCGCGGCCGGCGCCGTCGGCAGGATGGTGACGCAGCTCGCCCGCGAGTCGGCGCCCACGTCATCGGCACTGGGCGTGCCGCCGACCGTGAGGAGGCGCTCGACTTCGGCGCGCAGGAGTTCGTCGACCTCGAGATCGACGCGCTCGAAGACATCGGCGAGGTCGACCTGGTCTTCGACGTCATCGGCGGCGACGTACAGAAGCGGTCGGCGGACCGAGTCAAGGCCGGAGGAACACTCGTCTCCGTCGTCGGTCCGGTCGAGTCCCGCCCGGCAGACGGCACGGCAGTGGACTTCGTCGTCGAGGCCGATCGCGCCCAGCTCGGGGAGATCGTGGCGCGGGTCCGGGACGGACGACTGCGACCGAACATCGGAACGATCGCGACCCTCGACGAGGCCGTCGCAGCCCTCAACTCCACCGAGCGACGCCACGGGAAGACGATCATCGTCGTTCGTCCGTGAGGACCTCGCGCGGTCGGGTCTACGGAGCGGATGAGTTCCGCATCGATGGTCGGCGGGTCACGTGCGTCGGTGGAACTGGACCTTGCCGGTGGGCAGGGAGGTGGTGTCGTAGCTGGGGTCGTGGGCGCGGTTGTGGTGCCAGTGGCAGAGGCTGACG
>NZ_JARGER010000018.1 GCF_029210375.1 Nocardioides sp. YIM 152315
CGTGTCCCGGTCGGTGGTCATGACCGCCCGCGGACCCAGGACCAACGCTAAATGTCGGTGGTCCCTGTCACCGTCGTCCGCATGACCAGAATCGACTGCGACACCTGCGAGGTGCGGGGGCTGCACTGCCACGACTGCGTGGTCACCGTGCTGCTCGGCCCACCGCCGGAGCTGACCTTCGACGACGACGAGCGCCGGGCGCTCGGCGTCCTCGCCGACAGCGGGCTGGTGCCCCCGCTGCGGCTCGTCCAGGCGGTCGACACGCCGCACGTCGAGTCGGCGTGACGACGCCCACGCGGTGGGGAGGTTGTGGCTGGTGTGACTTCTGTTGCTCGTGAGACCGGTTGAGGCGTGAATTAGCGCCGAGGGCGCACAAACTCACTGCAAATTTCCGGCGCGTTGCCGATGAAGGGTTTGGCGACCACGGGGTTGATGGTTAATCTCAGTCGCTCAGGTGGCCGAACGGGGATCATTCGGATCCGCGCGGCCGCCGCGCTGAGTCCGGGCAGCTCGATCCGTCGAGAGGCCCGGAGCCGGGGAACCAACGGTGCCGGGTCCGCCCGTCACCAGGGGTGAATCACCGGGAGGGCGACGGCACTCGTGCCGGGACCGGACCGGTGTAGGGCAAATGTCGTGCCCGAATCCGTCAGCTCACCCGGTAGGCGTACGACGTGCCGAAGGAGACCGCTCGCTCGTGCAGAAGAGCAGGAAGCGACTCGCCACCGTAGTGTCGGGTTGCGCCATGATCGCCTGTGTCGGACTCATGCCCTCGACGCCTGCGCAAGCCGAGCCGGACATCGACGACGTCCAGGACCGCGTCGACCGGCTCTACCACGAGGCCGAGCAGGCCCAGGAGCGCTACCACGACGCCCAGCTGGAGCTGAAGGACCTGGAGCGCGACCTGACGTCGCTGAAGGCCGACCAGAGCCGCCAGGACGAGGCGTTCGAGGACGTCCGCGAGCAGGTGCAGGACTCGATCGTGCGCCAGTACGAGGGCGAGAGCCTCTCGACGGTCGGCCAGGTCGTCGTCTCCGACGACCCGCAGTCGTTCCTCGCGCAGCTCTCGACCATGTCCGCCTTCAACGACCTCCAGTCGCAGCTGTTCGACAAGTACGCCACCGAGGCGGACGCGCTCGGCATCCGCCAGGAGGCGACCGAGCGGCGCGCCGCCGAGGTCGCCGACCTCGAGCAGCAGCTCGGCGAGGAGAAGGCGACCGTCGACAAGAAGCTCGACGAAGCAGAGGGGCTCCTCGACGAGCTCAAGGCCGAGGAGCGCGAGGACATCCTCTCCCGCGGTGTCGCCCGCGTCCCCTCCGACGTGCCTGCCTCCGGCCGCGCGGCCGCGGCGATCGCCTACGCGATGTCCCAGGTCGGCGATGCCTACGTGTACGGCGCCGCCGGTCCGAGCGCCTTCGACTGCTCCGGCCTCACCATGATGGCGTGGGGCCAGGCGGGCGTCGGGTTGCCGCACTCGTCGAGCGCCCAGTTCGGCTCCGGCCCGCACATCGCGATGAGCGACCTCCAGCCCGGCGACCTGGTCTTCTACTACAGCCCGATCAGCCACGTCGGCATGTACATCGGCAACGGGATGATCGTGCACGCCGCCAATCCCGGCACCGGCGTCGTCGTCTCCTCGGTGTCCTCGATGCCGTACTCCGGCGCGGTGCGTCCCGGCTGAGCCACGCGTGAGCCACGTCCCGGCCGGCGCCTTGGCGGCTGCGGGCAGAATGCCCGGGTGAGCACCGCTCCGGACCAGCCTCGACGGGCCGGTCGCCCACGATGGTGGGTGGCCGGTCTCATGCTGTGCGTGCTGGTCGCGGCCGCGCTCGTCGGCTGGTCCGCCACCCGCGACGACACCTACGTCGCGCCGACGCCCCGCGCCGCCCGTCCGAGCGTCGAGCCGGTCGAGGCGGGCACGACCCTGACGGCGTTCGAGCAGGCGGTGATCGGGCACGACTCCGACGCGGCCCGCGAGCTCGCGCCGGAGGGGGACGCCGCCGCCGCGGACCGGCTCGCCGCCCTGGTGACGAACGCCGAGGCGCTGCGGGTCACGGACTTCACGGTGCGCTACGTCGACGACGACGGCGCCCCGACCGGCGAGGGCGAGTGGACGGCCGCGGTCGACGTGACGTGGCGGTTCCGCGGGTTCGACCGGGTCTCGGCCCGTGCGGAGGTCTCCGCCCACCTGGTCGACGACGGGGACCGCGTCGCGCTGACCGGCTTCGGCGGCGTGCGACGCGTCTCGCCGGTCTGGCTCTCGGGGCCGGTCGACGTGCGACGTACGCCGGCGACCCTCGTGCTCGTCGCCGAGGGGGCCGGAGACGCCGACCGCTACGCGGCCCGCGCCGAGGCCGCCGTGCCGGCGGTCCGGCGGGTGCTGCCCGACTGGCGCCGCGGACTCGTGGTCGAGGTGCCGGGCTCCGCGCAGGCGCTGGAGCAGGCGCTGCGCGCGACGGCAGGGGACTACGACCAGATCGCCGCGGTCACGACCGCGGCCGACGGCTCCGCCGCGCCGCAGTCGGCGGTGCACGTCTTCGCGAACCCCGACGTCTTCGGCGGGCTCCGCCCCACGGGCGCGCAGGTCGTGATGAGTCACGAGGCCACCCACGTGGCGACCGGCGCGTGGGACAGCCGGGCGCCGCTGTGGCTGCTCGAGGGGTTCGCCGACTACGTCGCGCTGCGCGACGTCGACCTGCCGGTCGAGCGGTCGGCGGCCCAGATCATCGCGGCCGTACGCCGCTCCGGCCCACCGCGCACACTTCCCGACGCGGCGGCGTTCGGCGCACGCACGCCCCGCCTCGGCGCGACGTACGAGAGCGCCTGGCTGGCCTGCCGGCTGGTCGCCGAGGAGGCGGGCGAGGACGCCCTCGTCGCCTTCTACCGCGCCGTCGACCGTGGCCGGAGCGTCGGCTCGGCGCTCGTCGCGGCCAGCGGGCTCACGGTCGCGCAGCTGACCGGTGAGTGGCGCGACTACCTCGTCGGGCTGGCCGCATGAACCCTCCCGACCGTCGGGTGGCGGTGGCCGTCACGCTGGTCGGCGGCATGGCCTTCGTGGTGATCGCCGCCCTGCTGGTGCCGTGGCACCCGGTGCCCGGCGGGACACCGGACCCGGAAGCGGCGGCGTCGGTCTTCAGCCCGGAGCAGATCGCGCGGGGGGAGGACTACACGCGCTGGTCGCGCGTGCTGAGCTGGAGCTCCCTCGCGGTGTCCCTCGCCGTCGCCTGCGTGCTCGGCTTCAGCACCTGGGGTCGCCGGCTCGTCGACCGGCTCCCGGGCTGGTGGTGGGTGCGCGTGGTCCTGGCCGTCGTGGTGGTGCTCGTGATCGGGCGGGTGTGCACGCTGCCGTTCTCGGTGATGGTGCGGCAGCGGGCGCTCGACCACGGGCTGAGCAACCAGCCCTGGAGCGGGTTCGCCGCCGATGTGCTGCGCAGCGAGGCCGTGCAGGTGGTCGCGATGTCGCTGCTGCTGCTCGTGCTCGTCGGGTGCGCGCGCCGGTGGTCGCGCGCGTGGCCGGCCGTCGCCGGGGGACTGCTCGGGGCGCTGGTGCTGCTCGGGTCGTTCGCCTACCCGGTGCTGGTCGAGCCGCTCTTCAACGACTTCCGGTCGCTCGAGGACGGTCCGCTGCGCTCCGAGGTCCTGGCGCTCGCCGACCAGGAGGGCGTGCCCGTCGACGACGTGCTCGTGGCCGACGCGTCGCGGCGTACGACGACGCTGAACGCCTACGTCTCCGGCTTCGGCAGCACCCGGCGGGTCGTGCTCTACGACAACCTCGTCGACGACGTGCCGCAGCGCGAGGTGCTGTCGGTCGTCGCCCACGAGCTCGCGCACGCCAAGCACGACGACGTGCTGACCGGGTCGCTCCTCGGCGCCGCCGGGGCGGTGGCCGGGGTCGGCCTCCTGGCGCTCGTGACGGGCTCGCTGGCCCGGCGCGGCAGGCCGGCCCTGCGGGAGCCGGCTTCCGTGCCGATGGTGCTCGCGCTCTTCGCGATCGGCACGCTGCTGGCGTCGCCCGTGCAGAACACGATCAGCCGGCACATCGAGACCCGCGCGGACGTCGACGCGCTCGAGGTCACCCGCGACCCCGAGGCCTTCGAGGCGGTCCAGCGCCAGCTCGCGCTGCGCTCGCTGGCCGATCCGACGCCGCCGCGGGTGTCGCAGTTCTGGTTCGGGTCGCACCCCACGGGGCTGACCCGGATCGCCATCGCCCGGCAGCTCGACGACCGCGGCCGGTGAGTCAGCCGATGTAGAGCGCGGCGACGTCGTCCTTGAACTCGCGCATCACCACGTTGCGCTTGAGCTTGAGGCTCGGCGTCAGCTGGCCGCCCTCCTCGGTCCACTCGTCCGGGAGGATCGTGAACTTGCGGATCGACTCGGCCTTCGAGACGGCCTTGTTGGCCTCCTCGACCGCGGCCTCGATCTCGCCGCGCAGGTCGGGGTCGTCGACGAGATCGCCGATGCTGGTGCCCTTGCCGTGCTGCTCGGCCCACAGCGGGAGCGACTCGCGGTCGAGGGTGACCAGGGCGCCGATGAACGGCTGGCCGTCGCCCACGACCATGCACTGGTCGACGAGCAGGTGTGCGCGCAGGCGGTCCTCCAGCACGGCGGGGGCGACGTTCTTGCCGCCCGCGGTCACCAGGATCTCCTTCTTGCGGCCCGTGATCCGCACGAAGCCCTCGTCGTCGACCTCGCCGAGGTCGCCGGTGTGGAACCAGCCGTCGGACTCGAGCACCTCGGCCGTGGCCTCGTCGTTGCGCCAGTAGCCGGCCATCACCTGGCCGCCGCGGAAGAGCAGCTCCCCGTCGTCGGCGACCCGCACGGCGGTGCCGGGCAGCGGCTGGCCGACGGTGCCGATCTTCGTGGCGTCGGGGCGGTTGGCCGTCAGCGCCGCGGTCGTCTCGGTGAGGCCGTAGCCCTCCAGCACGACGAGGCCGATGCCGCGGTAGAAGTGACCGAGCCGCTCACCCAGCGGGGCGCCGCCGGACACGGCGTACAGGCACTGGCCGCCGAGCGCCGTGCGCAGCTTGCCGTAGACGAGCCGGTCGAAGACCGCGTGCTTGGCGCGCACGGCGAGCGGGACCTTCCCGCGCTCGAGGCCGCGGGAGTAGGCGATCGCGGCCTCGGCGGCCGCGTCGAAGATCTTGCCGCGCCCGTCGGCGGTCGCGCGCTGCGAGGCGGTGTTGAAGACCTTCTCGAAGACCCGTGGGACGGCGAGGATGAACGTCGGACGGAAGTCCGCCAGGTCGGGCAGCAGCTGCTTGATGTCGGCGGTGTGGCCCATCCGGGTGCGCGACTTCACGCAGCCGATCTGGATGATCCGGGCGAAGACGTGGGCCAGCGGCAGGAAGAGCAGCGTCGAGCCGTCGTCGTCGTGGAAGAGCCGCTCGAGCTCGTCGACGGCGACGCCCAGCTCGAACATGAAGTTGCCGTGGGTGAGCATGCAGCCCTTGGGCCGACCGGTCGTGCCGGAGGTGTAGATCAGCGTCGCGAGGTCGAGGGGCGTCGCCGTCGTACGCCGCTTCTCGAGCTCGTCGTCGGAGATGTCCCCTCCGAGCCGGCCGAGCGTGTCGATCGCGTTGTCCGTGATCGACCAGACGTGGTTGAGCTCGTCGAGCTCTGCGCGCGACTCGGCGACCCGGGCGAGGTGGTCGGGGGTCTCGGCGACCACCGCCCGTGCCCCGGAGTCGGCGAGGATCCAGCGGATCTGCTCGGCCGAGGAGGTCTCGTAGATCGGCACGGTCACCGCGCCGGCGAACCAGATCGCGTAGTCGAGGAGCGTCCACTCGTAGCGCGTCTTGGAGATCAGCGCGACGCGGTCGCCGACCTCGATGCCGGCGGCGACCAGGCCCTTGGCGACGGCCGTGACCTCGGCGAGGAACTCGGCGGCCGTCACGTCGACCCACGCGCTGTCGGGGCCGCCGGAACGGCGGCTGAACATGACCGTCGACGCGGCCTCGCGCGCGTTGGTCACGACGTCGTCGGTGAGGTTCCCGGTGGCCGGGATCTCGGTCGTCAGCGGGGTCGAGAACTCACGCACCGGCTGAGGTTACCGCGTGCGATGGACCCCGGCCCATCCGGTACGCTCACAGCCCCAGCCGAGACCAGGCAGTCGTGACCAGACCGTGGAGCAAGGGGGCCCGATGGCCGAGCAGACCACCTCGTCGATCGTCATCGACGCCCCTCCCGCCGAGGTCATGAACGTGATCGGCGACTTCGCGGCCTACCCCGAGTGGGCCAAGGGCGTCACGACGGCCGACGTGGTCGAGGCCGGCCCGGACGGCTGGGCGGAGCGGGTGTTCTTCGTGCTCGACGTCAGCCCGATCAAGGACGAGTACACGCTCGCCTACGAGTGGGACGGCTACGACGAGGTCACCTGGACGCTGGTCGAGGGGAAGATGCTGCGCGCGCTCGACGGCGCCTACACGCTGACCGACCGCGGCGACGGCACCACCGAGGTGACCTACCGCCTCGCGCTCGACGTCTCGATCCCGCTGATCGGCATGCTCAAGCGCAAGGGCGAGAAGATCCTGATCGACACCGCACTCAAGGGCCTCAAGAAGCGCGTGGAGTCGCTCTGAGAATCCTCCTCTTCACCGGCAAGGGAGGGGTCGGCAAGTCGACGATCGCCGCCGGGACCGCGGCCCTCGCCGCGGCCACCGGTCTGCGCACGCTCGTGCTCTCGACCGACGCGGCGCACTCGCTCGCCGACGCCTACGGCTGCCCGCCGGGCACGATCGGCGCCGAGCCCTCCGAGGTCGCGTCCGGTCTCTTCGTCCAGCAGGTCGACGCCCAGCTGCGCTTCGAGCAGTCGTGGGCCGACATCCAGCGCTACCTGCTCTCCGTGCTCGACGCGGCCGACGTCGACCCCGTGGCCGCGGAGGAGCTCACGGTGATCCCGGGCGCCGAGGAGGTCCTCGCGCTGCTGGAGCTGCGGCTCCAGGCACTCTCGGGGGCCTGGGACGTGATCGTCGTCGACTGCGCGCCGACGGCGGAGACGCTGCGCCTGCTCGCGCTCCCGGAGGCGCTGGGCTGGTACATGCAGCGCGTGCTCCCGGTCGAGCGGCGCGTGGTCAAGGCGCTGCGCCCCCTGCTGAGTCGCGCCGCCGGCGTACCGATGCCGGGGGACACGGTCTTCGACGCGCTCGAGCGGGTGCACGCCGAGCTGGAGGAGGTCCGCGCGCTGCTCAGCGGCCCCGACGCCAGCGTGCGGATCGTGCTGACGCCGGAGAACGTCGTGCTCGCCGAGGCGCGGCGCTCCTACACGACGCTGTCGCTCTTCGGCTACCGCGTGGACGGCGTGGTCGCCAACCGGGTGTTCCCGGCCGACGGCGCGGACGACTGGCGCGCGGGCTGGGTCGTCGCGCAGGACGAGGTGCTGAGGCGGGTCGCGGAGTCGTTCGCGGGGCTGCCGGTGTGGCGGTCGGCCTACCGGCCGGGCGAACCCGTCGGCGTCGAGGAGCTCGCGACGCTGGCCGCGACGGCGTACGGCGACGACGACCCGCTCGCGACCGTGACGGGTGAGGGTCCGTTCCGCGTGACGCGGCGGGGCGGCGGGGCGGTGCTGCGCCTCGCGCTGCCGCTCGTCTCGCGCACCGACGTCCATCTGGCGCGCAATGGCGACGATCTCGTCGTGACCGTGGGATCGTATCGTCGGCTGCTCACGCTCCCATCCGGGTTGGCGCGCCACCGCGTCGTCGGTGCCCGGGTGGAGCAGGGGGAACTGCAGGTGCGGTTCGTCGAGGACCCCGTGGACGAGGCTGGGAGGTGACGTGAGCGGGGACCGGAACGACCCTGATGTCGGCCCTGATGTCGGCCCTGAAGTCGGCCCTGAAGTCGGCACCGTGGCGGAGGAGGCTGCGAAGCTCCTCGGCGCCCTGTCGGGCTGGGCGAAGGACGCGACCCACGATCTGGAGGGGCACCTGGCGACGGGTGCGCCCGAGTGCACCTACTGCCCGATCTGCCGCACGGTGCACGCCGCACGGTCCCTGAGCCCGGAGGTGACCGAGCAGCTGGCGACCGCCGCGACGTCGGCGCTCCAGGCACTCGCCGGGCTGCTGAGCGCGGCCGGCCGCGCCTCCCCGTCACGTGACGGGGAGGGCGGGGTCGAGCACATCGACCTCGACGAGGGTGCCGAGGACTGGCCCGACGACCACACCGATCCCGAGGAGGGAGACCGATGAGCCTGGCCTGCGGGATCGACGTCGGCGGCACGAAGATCGCCGGCGGCGTCGTCGACGAGCACGGCGTCATCGTCGAGGAGCTGCGCGTCGAGTCGCCGGCGACCGACGCCGAGGCGATCGAGGAGGCCATCGCGGGCCTCGTGAGCGAGCTGCGCGTCCGCCACGACATCCAGACCGTCGGCGTGGGTGCGGCCGGCTACGTCGACAAGGCCCGGGCCGTCGTGCTCTTCGCGCCCAACGTCGCGTGGCGCAACGAGGACCTCAAGGGCGAGCTCGAGAAGCGTGTCGAGCTGCCGGTCGTGATCGAGAACGACGCCAACGCCGCCGCGTGGGGTGAGTTCGTGTACGGCGCCGGCCACGACGTCGACGACCTGCTGCTCGTCACGGTCGGCACCGGCGTCGGCGGCGGGCTGGTGCTCGACGGCGAGGTCTACCGCGGAGCCAACGGTGTCGGCGCCGAGATCGGCCACATGCGCGTCGTACCCAACGGGATCCTCTGCGGCTGCGGCAAGCACGGCTGCTTCGAGCAGTACGCCAGCGGCTCCGCGCTCGTCCGCGAGGCGCGCGCGCAGGCGATGAGCGGCGCGATGATCGCGGACGGCATGCTCCAGCGCGCCGGGGGGGACCTGAAGAGGATCACCGGTCCGCTCATCACCGAGGCCGCGCGCGACGGCGACCAGGGCGCGACCCAGCAGCTCGCCGAGCTCGGGCGCTGGCTGGGCGAGGGCATCGCCTCCCTCACCGAGATCCTCGACCCCGGCGTCGTGGTCATCGGGGGCGGCGTGAGCGAGGCCGACGAGCTCCTGCTCGGTCCGACCCGCGAGGCCTTCGGTGCCCAGCTGGTCGGCCGCGGCTTCCGCCCGATCCCGGAGATCCGCAAGGCCCGCCTCGGCAACCGCGCCGGCCTGATCGGCGCCGCCGACCTGTCCCGCCGCTGACCCGCCCCGTGTTTGAGGAGGTGACGGGCGCTGGGGCGCTTCCTCGACCATCGGGCTCCGTGGCGCGCGGGACTCGGGCCGCGTCTGGTCGAATGTCCCGCGTGAGTCTCTTCATCGGCGTCGACATCGGTGGCACCAAGGTGCTGGCGACCGCGGTCTCCCGGTCGGGTCGGGTGCTGCGCACGGCGCGGCGTACGACGCCGGGCCGCCGGGTGGAGGCGAGCCTGGTCGAGGACGCGCTGACCGAGGCCGTGCAGGAGATCGCGGGCGTACGCCGGATCAGCGCCATCGGGATCGCGGCGGCGGGGTTCGTCGACGCGCAGGGGGAGCGGGTCCGGTTCGCGCCGCACCTGCCGTGGCGCGACGAGGGCGTCCGGGCCCGGCTTGCGGAGCGGTGGAGCGCGCCGGTCGTGCTCGACAACGACGCCAACTGTGCGGCCCGCGCGGAGCTGACCTACGGCGCGGTCGGTGAGGCCGCCAACGCCCTCGTGGTGACGATGGGCACCGGCATCGGCGGGGCGGTGGTGCTGAACGGCGACGTGTTCCGCGGTCACAACGGCATGGCGGGGGAGTACGGCCACATGCAGGTGGTGCCCGACGGGCGGCCGTGCGAGTGCGGCGGGACCGGCTGCTGGGAGCAGTACTCCAGCGGCAACGCCCTGGTCCGGTTCGTCCGCGAGCACGGGGCCGCGGACCTGACCGGACCGATGGTCACCGCCGCGGCGGAGGCGGGTGACGACGTCGCGTGCGCGGCGTTCGCCTCCGTCGGCGACTGGCTGGGGGTCGGGCTGGCCAACCTGGTCGCGGCGTTCGACCCGGAGATCGTCGTCGTCGGCGGGGGACTCTCGGCGGCGGGGGACCTGCTGCTCGAGCCCGCTCGCCGCGCGATGCGGACGTCGCTGGTCGGGGCCGAGCACCGCACGATCCCGCCCGTGGTGCGCGCCGCGCTCGGCCCCGAGGCGGGCGCGATCGGGGCCGCGGACCTGGCGCGTCAGACGTTCAGGAGCGCCGGTACTCGGGCACGAGCTCGACGGCGAGCTGCTCGAGGAACAGCCCGACGTCGGTGACGATGCCGCGGGCCTGCGAGGAGCCGCGGTCGGCGAGCTTGGTGACGGTCGCGGGATTGATGTCCACGCAGACGAGCGGGATCGACGCCGGCAGGATGTTGCCGGTCGCCACCGAGTGGAGCATCGTCGCGACCATCAGGCAGAAGCCGACGTCCTGGAGCTGGCCACGCATCGCACGCTGTCCCTCGATGACGTCGGTGTAGACGTCGGGCAACGGGCCGTCGTCGCGCACCGAGCCGACGAGCACGAACTCCTTGTCGTGGGTGACGAGCGCGTGCATGATGCCGCCGGTCAGGACGCCGCTCTCGACGGCCGCGCGGATCGAGCCGGCCTTGCGGATCGTGTTGATCGCGCGGATGTGGTGCTCGTGGCCGTGCTCGACGCCGCGACCCATCGCGAGGTCGACGCCGAGGCTGGTGCCGTAGAGCGCGGACTCGATGTCGTGCGTCGCAAGCGCGTTGCCGGCGAACAGCACGTCGACGAACCCCGCGTGCACCATCGCGACCATCGCCGGCGCGGCCCCGGTGTGGACCACTCCGGGGCCGCCGACCCACAGCACCTTCCGGCCGGCGGCCTTGGCCTCGCGCATGCCGTCGGCCACCTGGCGCACCAGCACGGCCTGCGGCTTCTCGGAGGAGACCTCGGACTCCATGAAGCCGAACGCCTCGCCGCTGGCGTCGGGGACCGGCACGCTCACGTGGATGCCGTCGGCGCCGGTGATGACCAGCATGCCGGCGCGGACGTCGGACATCGGCAGCGTGTAGACGCGCGCCGCACGGCCGTCGGCCCCGCGCTCGAGCACGAGGCCGCAGTCCATCTCGGGGTTCTGGACGTGCAGCCAGGTGCCGTCGATGCGGACCCGGGTCTCGAGGTTGGTGGTCGAGTAGAACCGGTCCGGGAAGACGCCGTCCTGCTCGGCCTCCGTCACCTCGGCCGTGCCGGGGTCGACCTGGTTGACCCCGCGGGTCTGCAGGCGCATCAGCAGCCGCTGGAGCGCCTCGTCGTCCTCGGCGATCACCGAGATCACCGCGTGCGAGGCGTCGTCGGTGTCGCGCCCGACGTCGAAGCGATCGATCGTGTAGTCGCCGCCGTACTCCCGGATGTCGTCGAGGACCCGCGACAGGATGCCGTGGTCCATCAGGTGGCCGGTGATCTCGACGGTCTCGTTGGCGCTCATACGGGGTCCCCGCGGAATTGTGCGCTGGAGGAGCGGAGCGGGGGAGGCGCGCAATTGCGTGGGGTGTTCACGGATGGCACCCTAACCAGCGCGCTGTCGTGCTGCCGAGGTGCCGGTGGAGTCGGGGCCGGTTTCCTCGGGTCCTCCCGACGGGGTCAGACCTGCGCGCCGTCGTCCCAGGGGTCGCGCGGCTCGCGGGGCATCCGGAGCACGAGGTAGACGAAGCCGCCGACGAAGCCCCCGATGAGCAGGTAGCCCAGCCAGCTCGGCAGGTCGATGCCGAGGATCAGGGCGACCAGCAGCACCGCCGGCGATCCGAAGATCCCGGCCCAGGCGACCGCCCGGTCCGGCGCGAGCCGGGGCAGGGGTGGCGGTGGCGGGGGGACGTACCCCTCGTCGACGTCCGCCGCCTCCTCGACCACGTCGTCGGCGTCGTCCGGATCCCGACCGACGTACGGGTCGTCGGCATCGTCGACGACGAAGGCGCGCGGATCGCCGAACCGACCGCCGAACGGGGCCTCGGCCGACGGTGCCTCGCCCGGGAGGTCGTCGACCTCGGCGCGCTCGCCGTAGTTGTCGACGATCTCCTGCCAGGCGCGCTCGTCGGCGGTCTGCTCGTGGTCGCCGCGCTCGTCGCGCGGGTCGCGGGGGTCGCGGGGGTCCGGCACAACCACGAGCGTATGCCTCCCCCGTGAACTGTCACGAACCCGTGGTCACCCGCGCGACGAAAGCGGCGGAGTCGTCGAAGATCCGCGCGGCGTCGTTGTCGACCGTGGCGACGTGATAGCTGTCCTCGAGGCGTACGACGGTCACGTCGGTCGACGACACCCCGCCGGTGATGATCGGCTCGGACGCCTCGTCGACGACGTGGTCCTCGGTGGAGCGGAAGCAGAGGATCGGGGCGCTGACCTTCGGCGGGTCCGCGACCAGCGGCGGCCACGCCTGCAGCAGCGTGTGGAGGTGGTGCCGTGTCCGGGCAGGCGCGCACCTCGACGGCGTACCCGCGCGCCGCCGGCGCCTCGCCCCAGGGCCGCATCGACGCGGGCTTGGCCGGTGAACCCGTGGCTGAGCAGGACGCCGACCCGGCGGCCGCCGGTGAGCTCGGGCCGGGCGGGGGCCGAGAGCGGTGCGGCGAGAGGGTGGATCGTCATGGGTGGATGGTAGGGCTAGAGTTCCCTTGTCCGGTCGGATGTCGGGAGGGCTGCCGCGGTGTTCTACTGGTTCCTGAAGTGGATCGCACTCGGACCCTGGCTCCGCCTGTTCTTCCGGCCTCGGGTCTCGGGTGCCGAGAACGTCCCGCTCGAGGGTCCCGCGATCCTCGCGAGCAACCATCTCTCGTACGCCGACTGGCTGTTCATGCCGCTCACGCTGCCGCGCCGGGTGACCTTCGTGGCGAAGGCGGAGTACTTCACCGGCAAGGGTCTCAAGGGCTGGCTGCAGCGGACGTTCTTCAAGGGCTCGGGCCAGGTGCCGATCGACCGCTCCGGCGGCAGCGCGTCCGAGGGCGCGATCATCTCCGCCAAGCGGCTGCTCGACGACGGCGAGCTCTTCGGGATCTACCCCGAGGGCACCCGCTCGCACGACGGCCGGCTCTACCGCGGCAAGGTCGGCGTCGCCCGGCTGGCGATGGAGTCAGGGGTCCCGGTCGTCCCGGTCGCCGTGGTCGGCACCGACGTGGTCGCGCCGCCGGGCAAGACCTTCGGCCGGTTCACGCGGCCGGTGGTGCGCTTCGGCAGGCCCCTGGACTTCTCCCGCTACGAGGGCATGGAGAACGACCGCTACATCCTGCGATCGATCACCGACGAGATCATGTACGAGATCATGCGGCTCTCGGGCCAGGAGTACGTCGACATGTACGCCGCCCGGGCCAAGGAGCTGTCGAAGTCCGAGAAGGACTCCGGTCAGGAGGGCGGGCCCGAGAAGCTGGCGTCGTGACGATCCACGACACGCACCCGTTCGCGGACCCCGATCCGGATCCGGTGCGGCGGCTGCGTGGCCGGCTCGGCGCGACGGTCGCGCTGGTGACGACCGGTGCGGGCTCCCACCGCGCCGGGCTCACGGTCTCGTCGCTGATGGTGGCGAACGGCGAGCCCGCGCGCGTGCTGTTGCTCGTCGACCCGGACAGCGAGCTCGCCGAGGCGCTGACGCCGCCCGTGCGCGCGGTCGTGCAGCTGCTGTCGTGGTCGCACCGTGACCTCGCCGACGCCTTCGCCGGCACCGCGCCGGCCCCGGGCGGGCCGTGGCGGATGGCGGCGTTCGCCGACACCGAGTGGGGTCCGGTGCTCACCGGCGCCTCGACGTGGGCGGGAGTGTCGGTCGAGTCTGCCGCCGAGGTCGGCTGGTCGCTCCTGCTCACCTGCGTGATCGACTCGGTGACGGTCGGCGACGACGCCGAGCCCCTCGTGCACCGGCGCGGTCGCTACGTCAGGCCCGCGCGATGACCGACGAGCTGCTCGAGATCGCCGACGAGCTCTACGGGCTCCCGCTCGCGGAGTTCACCCCGGCGCGGGACGCGCGCGCGAAGGAGCTCAAGGGCACGCCGCTCGCGGCGCGGGTCAAGGCGCTGCGCAAGCCCTCGACCGCGGCGTGGGTCGCCAACCTGCTGGTGCGCCGCGACACCGGGCAGGTCGACCAGGTGCTCGCGGTCGGGGCCGCGCTGCGCGAGGCGCAGGCGTCGATGTCGGCCGACGAGCTGCGCACGCTGACCCGGCAGCGGCGCCAGCTCACCGCGGCCGTGACGACCGGCGCCCGGCGGATCGCACGCGAGGAGGGCTCGAAGGTCACCCAGGCCGTCGCCGACCAGGTCGAGGCCACGCTCACCGCGGCGATGGTCGACGAGCGGTGCGGCCAGGCGCTGCGCAGCGGGCTGCTCGTCACCGCGCTCACCACGACCGGCCTCGAGCCGGCCGAGCTGGAGGGGGCGGTGGCCCTGCCCGAGGCGTTGGGCTTCGCGGCGTCGGCACGTGAGGCCGAGCGGCCGGGACGACCCGACCTGCACGTCGTACCCGATCCGGAGGCGGACGAGAAGGCCGTGCGGGCGGCCGAGGACGCGCTCGAGCAGGCGGAGGAGGCGTACGCCGAGGCCGAGGCCGCCCACGGCGACGCCGCCGCCGCGGTCGACACCCTCGAGGCGCGCAGCCTCCAGCTCCAGGCCGAGATCGCCGAGCTGCGCGCCAAGATCGACGAGCTCGACGCCGCCGCCGAGGAGACCGACGAGGAGCTCGCCGAGGCCGAGGATGCGCGCGCCGACGCGGTCACCGACCTCGACGCCGCCACCAGGGCCCGCGACGCCGCCCGGTCGGCGCTCGAGCGACTGCGGGGATAGTCCCTGACGTTTTCGGGGTCGACGCGCCGTGGGGACCCCGAAGATGTCAGGGACTATCCCGACGACTCACTCCGCCCAGCCCTGCGCGAGGGTGACGGCGCGGGTCCAGCGGGCGTGGGCGGCGTCCGGCTCGGTGCGGTCGGAAGCGGGGTCGAAGCGGCGGTCGAGGGTCCAGGTGTGGCGCAGGTCGTCGGTCGACGACCAGAGCCCGACGCCGAGGCCGGCCAGGAACGCCGCGCCGAGCCCGGTCGTCTCGACGACGGTCGGACGCTCGACGGGTACGCCGACCTGGTCGGCCTGCAGCTGGCACAGCAGGTCGTTGGCGGCGGCCCCACCGTCGACGCGCAGCGACGAGAGCCGCGGCATCACGTCGAGGACGTCGCGGACCTCGAACGTGATCGCCTCCAGGGTCGCGCGGACGACGTGGGCACGCGTCGTACCCCGCGTGATGCCGACGATCAGGCCCCGGGCCTGGGGGTCCCAGTGCGGCGCGCCGAGACCGGTCAGCGCCGGGACGAACACGACGCCGCCGCTGTCGGTCACCGTCGAGGCGACGGCCTCGCTCTCGGCGACCGAGCCCACGACCTGGATGCCGTCGCGCAGCCACTGCACGGCCGCGCCGGTGACGAAGATCGAGCCCTCGGAGCAGTAGGTCATCGTGCCGTCGGGGGCGCGCCAGGCGGCCGAGGCCAGCAGGGCGTCCGACCGCTGCACCGACGACCCGGTGTTGGTGAGGATGAACGACCCGGTGCCGTAGGTGCACTTCGAGTCGCCCTCGTCGAAGCAGGTCTGCCCGAAGAGCGCCGACTGCTGGTCGCCCGCGACGCCGGAGATCGGCAGCGACAGGCCGAGGAAGGTCGTCGGGTCGGTCGTGGCGAGCTCGCCCCAGTTGGGCACCAGCTCCGGCAGCGCGTCGCGCGGGACCCCGAAGAGCTCGCAGAGCTCCTCGGACCAGTCGCCGGCCTCGAGGTCGAAGAGCAGCGTCCGGCACGCGTTGGAGACGTCGGTGACATGGTAGGTGCCGCGCGTCATCCGGGCGATCAGGTAGGACTCGACGGTGCCGATCGCGTAGCGGCCCGACTCCACCAGCGCCCAGGTGTGCGGTTCGTGCTCGGCCAGCCACATCAGCTTGGTGCCGGAGAAGTACGGGTCCAGCCGGAGACCCGTCAGCTCCCGCACCCGAGCCTCGTGGCCGTCGTCCTGCAGGCGCGTGCAGAGGTCGGCGGTCCGCCGGTCCTGCCACACGATCGCGCGGCGCGGCGACCCGAGCGTCTCGCGGTCCCAGAGCAGCACGGTCTCGCGCTGGTTGGTGAGGCCGATGCCGCGCAGCCGACCTGCGTCGTACGACGAGAGCGCGGAGCGGCAGGACTCCAGCGTGGCCTGCCAGATCTCCTCGGGCGAGTGCTCGACCCACCCGGGCTGGGGGAAGTGCTGCGAGAACTCCTCGTAGCCGCGGGCGACGATCCGGCCGTCGTGCTCGACGACCAGCGCCGTGACGCCGGTCGTCCCGGCGTCGATCGCGAGGATCGCGCCCTGGTCGGCGGAGCTCACCGGTAGGCCTCGGTGTCGCGGATGATCTCGAGGACGCGGACGTCGATCCAGGAGGCGTCGTCGGCGACCCGCATCTCGTAGTTCTCGGCGCCCACCCAGGCGAGGAAGTCGCGGTGGCCGAGCGCGGTCGCGAGCTCCTCGAGCTCCGCCGCGAGGTCCGGCGTCACCGGCACCTGCTCCTCGGCGGTCGAGGCCGTCAGGTAGAGCTCGTTGAGCGCCAGCAGGCGTGCCAGCTCGACGATCGGCTCCGGATGATCGTCGACCCTCAGGTCGACGGCGATGTCGTCGAGACCGCCGTACCCTGCCTCCTCCTCGACCACCAGCAGCGCGGCGGACTGCCGGCCGCGGGCGTCGCCCCCGGCCGCGTCGCCCGCGGTGAGCGCCTCGAGCAGGCGCTGCGCGAGCGGCGCCTCCGGCGAGGAGTCCAGCCAGGCCGACTCCATCGCCTCGACGACCTCGCCGCCGGTGAGGACGTTGCCCTGGATGGCGTAGCCCTCCCCGGTGACACCGCCCGCCCAGTCGAGGCACGCGTGACCGGTGTGGCTGGCGGCGTTGCCGTCGACGTCGACGATGCCGACCTGGCGGTGGTCGCGGCCGTCGTCCTCCTCGAGCAGCCGCTGCAGCGCGACCGAGGCGGTCGCCCCGTCGTCGAGGTGGGCGAGCGCGAGGCCCTTGTAGGCCACGTTGGCGCTCGCCTGGGTCGCGAGGGCGCCCACGCCTGCGACGGCGGCCGGGACCGCCGCCCCGACCGCGAGGAACCTGGAGGCGACGGCGACGCCCCACGACTCACCGTCGGCGGAGCGGGCCACGATCGAGAACGTCATGGCCCGACCCTAGTGCCGCGGGCGGCGGCACGGCTCGCAGCGCGCCCGCCCTCTCCACTAGGGTCGAAGGCGTTTGTGAACGATCCAAGATCAGGTCCAGCGTCAGCTCAGCGACAGGAGAGGTCATGCGCGTCGGAGTGCTCACCGGAGGCGGGGACTGCCCCGGCCTCAACGCCGTCATCCGGGCCGTGGTCCGCAAGGGGGTCAAGGAGCACGGCTTCGACTTCGTGGGCTACCGCGACGGCTGGCGCGGCCCGCTCGAGGGCGTGACGATGGAGCTCGGCATCGAGCAGTGCCGCGGCATCCTGCCGCGCGGCGGCACCATCCTGGGGTCCTCGCGCACCAACCCGTTCAAGCTGGACAACGGCGTGGAGCGCATCAAGGACAACCTCGCCAAGGACGGCGTCGACGCCCTCGTCGCGATCGGCGGCGAGGACACCCTCGGCGTCGCCACCAGGCTCGCCGATCTCGGCGTGAACGTCGTCGGCGTACCGAAGACGATCGACAACGACCTGTCGGGGACGGACTTCACCTTCGGCTTCGACACCGCGGTCAACATCGCGACCGAGGCGATCGACCGGCTGCACACGACGGCGGAGTCCCACCACCGGGTGCTCGTCGTCGAGGTGATGGGCCGCCACGCCGGCTGGATCGCGCTCCACTCCGGCATCGCGGGCGGCGCCAACATCGTGCTGATCCCCGAGCAGCCCTTCGACATCATCGAGGTCTGCGAGCTGATCGAGAGCCGGTTCGAGTCGCGCTACGCACCGATCCTGGTCGTCTCCGAGGGCGCGGTCCCGCGTGAAGGAGGCGACATGACGCTCGTCTCCGGCGATCTCGATGACTTCGGCCACGTCCGCCTCGGCGGCATCGGCGACCGGATCGCCAAGGAGATCGAGACCCGCACCGGCAAGGAGGCCCGCGCGGTCGTGCTCGGCCACATCCAGCGCGGCGGCACGCCCACGGCGTTCGACCGCTGGCTGGCGACCCGCTTCGGGCTCCAGGCGATCGACGCGGTCGCCGAGGGCGACTTCGGGACGATGATGGCGCTGCGCGGCACCGACATCGTGCGGGTCCCCCTGATCGAGGGGACCGGTGAGCTCAAGCTCGTCAGCGTCAAGGAGTACGCCGAGGCGCAGGTGTTCTTCGGCTGACCGCTACACCAGCTCGAGGTCGGCCACCAGCGCCAGGTGGTCCGAGAGCGCCAGCCGGCGTGCCTCGGACGCCGTCGCCACGAGCGGGCCGTCCGCGAGCACGTGGTCGATCTGCCTCTCGGGCCGGTCGGCAGGGAACGTCCGGTGCACGGCCAGGGAGGCCATGCCCGTGGTGCGCTCCGCTCGTCGCGGCCCCATGTTCAGGTCGCCGGTCAGCGCCAATGGACGCCGGGCGTCGCGCAGCGCGCGCACCAGCTGCCGGAGCTGGCGGCCGTTCCAGTAGTGGAGGAACGACAGGTGGGTGTTGGCGACCGTGACGCACCCCGCGGGCGTCTCGACCTGGGCGGCCACGGCCACGCGCGGCTCGTCGCGCACCAGCCGCGGGAGCGGCTGGTCGTGCCAGCGCCAGGGCCCGCGGGCCGGGAGCGCCGGCAGGCGCACCACCTCCCAGGCGGCCACCGGGTGCCGGCTCAGTAGCGCCACGCCGTACCCCGCGCTGTCGGGCTGCTCCGCCCCGGTGGCGGCGGTCCAGGTCGCGCCGGGGCTGCCGTCGAGGGCCGCCACGAAGCGGTGGTCGGTCGCGCCCATGGCCTCGGCGGCGACCGCGGTCAGGTCCGCGTGCGCCGAGCGCGGCAGGTTGCGGTCGACCTCCTGGAGGGCCAGCACGTCGGCGTCCAGCTCGCCCACCGCTGCCGCGAACCGCGCGACGTCGACGCGGCCGTCGACCGGGGAACGGCCGTGCAGGATGTTGAACGTCGCCAGGCGCATCGACCCGACGGTACCCACGGGCATGCGCCCGGTTGCCCGGGGTAACCCACCGGGTGTGGATGACGTGCAGTCGGGGCTGCGAGAGGCGCTCAAGCTCGTGGCCGTGACCCTCAAGGAGGGTGGTGCGCCGTTCGCGCTGACCGGCGGCTACGCGCTGTGGGCGCGCGGCGGACCCGAGCCCGACCACGACGTCGACTTCATGGTGGCCGAGGAGGACTCCGCCGCCACCGCCGAGCTGCTCGCCGAGCACGGCCTCGACGTCGTGCAGCCGCCGGAGGACTGGCTCTTCAAGGTGTACGTCGACGGCGCCATGGTCGACGTCCTCTTCCGGGCCGGCGGCGATCCCGTCACCCGCGAGCGGCTCGACCACGTCGACCACGTCGAGGTCGAGTCGGTCCGGATGCCGGTGCTCACGGCCACCGAGCTGATGGTCGACAAGCTCAACGCGCTCGAGGAGCACGCCTGCGACCTCGGTCCGGTCGTGGCCGTCGCACGAGCGGTGCGCGAGCAGGTCGACTGGGAGGTCGTGGCCGGGCGCACGGCGGACAACCCGTTCGCCGGGGCGCTCCTCTTCCTCCTCGACCGGCTGGCCGTCACGGGGTCTGGCTAGTTCGCTGCAGGTGGGGGACGCTGGCGTCATGGCCACCCAGAGCGCAGAACCCACGGACGTCAACGGTTCGACTCCCGATCTCAAGCGGGTGATGGGCCCCAAGCTGCTCCTGCTCTTCATCGTCGGCGACATCCTCGGTGCGGGCGTGTACGCCGTGACCGGCCAGATGGCCGGCGTCGTCGGCGGCATCGTCTGGCTTCCGTTCCTCGTCGCGTTCGTCGTCGCGAGCCTGACCGCGCTGTCCTACCTGGAGCTGGTGACGAAGTACCCCCAGGCCGCGGGGGCGGCGCTCTATGCGCACAAGGCCTTCGGCATCCACTTCGTGACGTTCCTCGTCGCCTTCGCCGTCATCTGCTCGGGCATCACCAGCGCGTCGACGTCGGCCAACGTGCTGGCGCAGAACCTCACCGGCGGCCTGCTGGCCAACGGATGGCTGGACTCCGAGCCCAGCACCGGCACGATCACGCTGATCGCGCTGGCGTTCATGGTGCTGCTGGCGCTGATCAACCTGCGCGGCGTCGGCGAGTCCGTGAAGTTCAACGTGCTCCTGACCCTGGTCGAGATCACGGCCCTCGCGATCGTCATCGGCGTCGGCTTCTACGCGATGTCCCAGGGCGACGCGGACTTCAGCCGGGTGACGACGTTCGAGAACCCCGACGACAAGGGCCTCTTCCTGGCGGTCACCGCGGCGACGTCGATCGCGTTCTTCGCGATGGTCGGCTTCGAGGACTCGGTCAACATGGTCGAGGAGACCAAGGACCCCGAGCGGATCTTCCCGCGCACGATGATCACCGGGCTCGGCATCGCCGTGATCATCTACATGCTGGTCGCGATCTCCACGGTCGCGGTCCTGACCTCCGACCAGATCGCGAACGCGACCGAGGGCCGCGCGCTGCTGGAGGTGGTGCGGGTCGGCGCCCCCGACTTCCCGATCGACAAGGTCTTCCCGTTCCTCGCGGTGTTCGCGGTCGCCAACACCTCGCTGATCAACATGCTGATGGCCAGCCGCCTGCTCTACGGCCTCGCCCATCAGGACGTGCTGCCGCGCACGCTCGGAAAGGTCTCGCCCCACCGTCGCTCGCCGTACGTCGGCGTGATCTTCTCGACGATCCTGGCGCTCGGCCTGATCCTGTACGTCGCCAACCGCGCCGAGGACGACATCGTCGTCAACCTCGCGTCGGTCACGTCGCTGCTGCTGCTCGGCGTCTTCACCATCGTCAACATCGCGTGCCTCGTCCTACGGCGCGACGGGCGGGAGGGAAGGTTCCGCTCGCCGGGGGTCACGCCGGCGGTGGCGGCCGTGCTGTGCGCGTTCCTGATCGGGCCCTGGGTCGACCGGGAGGGGATCGTCTACGAGATCGCCGCCGGTCTGCTGGTCATCGGCATCGTGCTGTGGGCCTTCACGTGGCTGACCAACCGAGCCGTCCGGTCGCAGAAGACCGGCTTCCGCGACATCGAGCACATGGAGGACATGGAGGACTGACGCCGCACGACGCCCGTCTCGCGCCCGATCGGCGAATCGGGCGGGGCGGCGCGCGCGCCGTACCCTTGGCTGGTGAGCACCACCCTTCCCGATCTCGCCAGCCTGCACGCCCGCGGCGCGGCGCAGCAGCCGACCTACCCCGACGCGGAGGTCGTCGCGGCCAACGTCGCGCGGCTGCGCACGATGCCGCCGCTGGTCTTCGCCGGTGAGTGCGACGAGCTCAAGGCCAAGATGGCGGCGGTGTCGCGCGGCGAGGCGTTCCTGCTCCAGGGTGGCGACTGCGCGGAGACCTTCGCCGACGTCACCGCCGACAACGTCCGCAACAAGCTCCGGGTGCTGCTGCAGATGGCGGTCGTGCTGACCTACGCCGGATCCGTGCCGGTCGTGAAGCTGGGGCGGCTCGCCGGCCAGTACGCCAAGCCGCGCTCCTCAGACACCGAGACGCGCGAGGTCGACGGGCAGAGCGTGACGCTTCCGGCGTACCGCGGCGACGCGGTCAACGGCTTCGACTTCACCCCGGAGTCGCGCATCCCCGACCCGACGCGGCTGCTCGACGTCTACAACGCGTCGGCGGCGACGCTCAACCTGGTCCGCGCGTTCGTGACCGGTGGGTACGCCGACCTGCGCCAGGTGCACACCTGGAACACCGACTTCGTGCGCACCTCCGTCGCGGGTCAGCGCTACGAGACGATCGCGGGCGAGATCGACAAGGCGATCGCGTTCATGACCGCGATCGGCGCCGACCCGGAGGAGCTGCGCCGCGTCGACTTCCACTCCAGCCACGAGGCGCTGCTGCTGGAGTACGAGCACGCGATGACGCGAATCGACTCGCGCACCCAGAAGCCCTACAACGTCTCCGGCCACTTCGTCTGGATCGGCGAGCGCACCCGCCAGCTCGACGGCGCGCACGTCGAGTACTTCCGCAACATCGCCAACCCGATCGGTTGCAAGCTCGGCCCGACCGCCTCCGCCGACGACGCGATCGCGCTCGCCTCGCGGCTGAACCCGGACAACGAGGCGGGCCGGCTCACGTTCATCACCCGCTTCGGCGCCGGCAGGATCCGCGACGGCCTGCCCGAGCTGGTCGAGAAGGTCACCGCGGCGGGCGTGCAGGTGGCGTGGGTCTGCGACCCGATGCACGGCAACACCTTCGAGTCGAGCACCGGCTACAAGACCCGCCGTTTCGACGACGTCATCGACGAGGTGCAGGGCTTCTTCGACGTCCACCGTGCCCTCGGCACCTGGCCCGGCGGCGTGCTCGTCGAGATGACCGGTGACGACGTCACCGAGTGCATCGGGGGCGGCGAGGAGATCGACGAGGCAGGCCTCGCGCACCGCTACGAGTCCGTCGTCGACCCCCGCCTCAACCGCGTGCAGTCGCTGGAGCTGGCGTTCCTGGTCGCCGAGATGCTGCGCCAGGCCTGAGGCCCATCGCCACGGAGTCCTGTCTCCGGTCGTGTGCCGGGGTGGTCATCCTCCGCCGCCGCAGGTTCATCAAGGGATGCGGGTCGAACCACGCCTCCCTCGGCGAACTCGGCAAGGGAGGCGCGACTTCGCCTTCATCCCTTGATGAAGCGCCGCCGACCGGAGGCACCCGCGCTGGCCCGTGGGAACACGTCGGACGGAGCAGCGGTCAGTCCTCGCGCGCCGGCGCCACGAGCAGGGCGCGCAACCGGTGGGCGAGGACGGGCAGTGCCTCTTCGACCGGTCGTCCGTGCAGGTCGCGACCGATGTCGAGCATCTCGAGTTCGGCGCGGACCAGGCGACCGGCCTCGTCGACGTCGACGACGAGGTCGGTGCACCCGTCCGGGTGCTCAGGATCGAGGGCCGCTCGGGCGGCGGGGTGGCGATCGCGGAAGACGGGAGTCGGCGCGCACCAGGTCAGCGACGCGGACCGTCCCGGCCGGAGGAGGGCGGCCTCGACGGGATCGGGCGGCACACCGGACTGGCCATTGGTGAACGCCGTGCCCTCGAGCAGCGGGTCGAGGGTGGCGATGAGCAGTGCCGAGGTGCTCGGTGCGGACATGACCCGATCGTCCACCGTCGTCCGCGGCCCGGCCACCGCGTTTCGGTCCGCCCGTGATACTCAAGACTCCGTGATCGATCTCCGCTCCGACACCGTCACCCGTCCCACCGACGAGATGCGCGCCGCGATGGCGCGCGCGGAGGTCGGTGACGACGTGTACGGAGAGGACCCGACGGTCCTGCGGCTCGAGGAGCGGGTGGCTGGGCTGTTCGGCCACGAAGCAGCGCTCTTCACACCGACCGGGTCGATGGCCAACGTCCTCGCCGTCCGATCGCTGGTCGGTGCCGGGCAGGAGGTCCTCTGCGAAGCGAGCGCGCACATCGCGCGCGCGGAGCTCGGCGCGCACGGCGCCTACACCGGTCTGACGATGCGCACCTGGATCCACCCGCGCGGCCAGGTCGACCTGCCGACGATCCGGTCGATCTTCGCCCCCGACATGGGCCCGTTCTTCGTGCCGACGGCGGCGATCTCGGTCGAGAACACCCACAACTTCGCGGGGGGAGCCGTGCTGCCGCTGCCGGACCTGCGCGACCTGCGCGAGTACGCCACCGGCGTCGGCGCGAGCGTGCACATGGACGGCGCCCGGATCTGGAACGCGCACGTCGCGACCGGCACGGCGCTGACCGAGTACGGCGCGGTCGCCGACGTGCTGGCCGTCTGCCTGTCCAAGGGACTCGGCGCGCCGGTCGGCTCGCTGATGGTGGGCAGCGCCGATGCGATCGACGAGGCCCGGGTCTGGCGCAAGCGGATGGGGGGCGGCATGCGCCAGGTCGGCATCCTCGCGGCCGCCGGGCTGCACGCGCTCGACCACCACGTCGAGCGGCTCGCCGACGACCACGCCCACGCGCGCCTGCTGGCGGAGGCGTGCGGCGTCGACCCGGCGACCGTCGACACCAACATCGTCGTGGTGCAGCGCGCGGACGCGCCGCAGCTCGTGGCGGCGGCCCGCGACGCCGGCGTGCTGGTCTCGGCGGTCGGCCCGACCGCCGTACGCCTGGTGACCCATCTCGACGTCAGCCGGGGCGATGCGGAGCGGGCCGCCTCGGTGCTCGGGCGGCTGTAGGTCACCCGCTCGGCAGGGTCACCCGGAACGTGCTGCCGCGGCTGGGCTCGCTGTCAAGCGTGATGGTGCCGCCGTGCGCGACCACGATCGACTGGACGATGTTGAGGCCGAGGCCGGTGCCCGAGATCTGGCTCGCCACCACCTGCCCGCCGCGGAAGAACGGGTCGAAGACGTGGGCGACCTCGTCCGGAGCGATCCCGATGCCGGTGTCGCTCACCTCGATCTCGACCGCGCCGGGCGCCGCCCGCAGCGACACGGTCACCGCGTCGCCGCGCTCGCTGTACTTGACGCCGTTGGAGACCAGGTTGTCGACGACCTGACGCAGGCGGCTCTCGTCGACCTCGGCGACCAGCCTCTCCGGTGCGTCGACCCGCACGCTCACGCCACGGTGCTCGGCCTCCGGCGCCGACGTCTCCACCGCCTCGTGCACCAACGTGGTCAGGTCCGTCGGCATCCGTGCCAGCACCAGGTGCCCCGCCTCCGCTCGGGCCACGTCGAGCACGTCGGACACCAGGGCGAGCAGTCGCAGGGCGTTGCGCTGCGCGATGCGGACCTGACCGGCCGCGTCGGACGGGAGGTCCGGGCGGTCGGCGAGCAGCTCCAGGTAGCCGAGCACCGTCGTGAGCGGGGTGCGCAGCTCGTGCGACACCGACGACACGAACTCGTCCTTGACCCGCATCGCCCGCATCAGGTCGGTGATCTCCTGGTAGGCGAGGGCCGCCCCGATGCGCTCGCCCGACGGTCCACGCACCTGACGGGCCGACGTGGAGAACGCCGTACGGGCGGCGGCGTCGTCCCCGACCCAGTAGGTGTAGTCGTCGAACTCCGCGCCGTGCGCCGCGCGGTAGGACGGCATGTCCTCGGTGCTCATCAGCCGACCGTCGGGGAAGTACACGTGGCCCACCTGACCGGCCTCGCCGGCGTGCCCGCCGGGGAACGGCAGCCGCATCGTCTCCGCGTGCCGCCGGTTCATCCGCTCGTAGCGCCCGTCGCGGTCGATGAGCAGCAGCCCGACGTTGACGGTGTCGAAGATCGCCGAGAGCGTCTGGCGCTCGTGCTCGAGCTCGTCGTTGGCGGCGCGCAGCCGTTGCTCGTACTCGTGCTGCTCGCTGACGTCGAGGATCTGCGAGACGAAGTGCAGCGGCTCGCCGACGGGGTCGCGCACGAGCGCGACCGAGAGGTCGCCCCAGACCTCGTGGCCGTCGGCGTGGAGGTAGCGCTTGCGCAGCCGGTAGGAGTCGATCTCGCCACTCAGCGCCCGCTCGAACTGCTCGAGGTCGGCGTCGAGGTCATCGGGGTGGGTGAGCTCCTGGAAGCCGCGCTGCGACAGCTCCTCGGCGGCATAGCCGAGCATCTCGCAGAGCGCGTGGTTGACCATCAGCAGTCGGCCGTCGAGCCCGACCAGCGTCATGCCGACGGGCGAGTACTGCAGCGTCAGCCGCCACAGCTCGGTGCCGTCCGGTGTCACCTGCATCCGGTCCTCCTCGCCCGAACGTCGCTGGCTCACCGTAGGCCACGCGCGGCCCTCAGCTCTCGCCGACGACCGAGAGGTCGCTGATTGCGGTGAAGTCGCGCGACGACGCTCCGCTCCCGGGCTTCGACACCGCGAGCAGGCGGATCGTGATCGTGGTCGTGGCGACCTCGACGTCCACCGACTGCACGCCGGTGGTGTCGCCGAGGTCCTGGGTGACGGTGCTGCCGTCGTCGAAAACCCACTCGACCTGCTCGATGCGCCGGTTGCCGTGGTACCAGTCGCGGCCGGGAGCCCGCTTGGCGTAGCCGTTGATGAGCCCGACCGAGCTCAGGCGTGCCTCCTCGGGCAGGGTCACGACGATCTCCTCCCCGGTCCCGTCGCCCGGCATCCGCCAGGCGGTCTCCGGTACGCCGTCGAGCATGTTCTCGCCGTCGTAGCTGACCTTCTTGCCCTCGACGTCCTGGCCGGGACCCGCCGTGGCCGGCACCTCGACCGTCGCCACGGACGCCAGGTTGCCGACGCCGCCGGGTGCCGGGCCGGTCTCGTCGCCGGTCTCGTCGCCGGTCTCGTCGCCGGGCGCGGCCGACGTGGTCGAGTCGTCGGCGGTCGACGGCGCATCGTCGTCGCCGACGACGATCGCGACGACCACGGCACCGATGAGCACCAGGACCGCCGCGGCGGCGACCCACAGTCCCCACGGCGGTCGGCGGTGGCTGGTCGGCTCCACCGGGACGGGGCCGTCGAAGGAGTCGTCGGGGTGCTCCGACTCGTCGGCGTACAGGGGGAAGCGCGCGGGGGGCGGCGGCGTCCAGGCCGGGGGTGGCGGGTCGTCGGGTGGCGGGGTCGTCGAGCGCGCGCGCTCGGCGGTGTCCGTGCGCCAGTCGGGCTCGGCGCCGACCGGCTGGCCGCAGTTGGTGCAGTAGCGACCGATGCCGAGCTCGTGGCCGCACCTGGCGCAGTGATCCATGGTTCTCCTCCCGGCTCCCCCGCCGCGGCTGCCGGGCACCCGGAGGATCACCCTAGACGACGGGCGCCTGGGCGGCGGTGCGCCCCACGAGCGCGGGGAAGCGGCGGACCGCCTGGGCGAGCTCGCGCAGGTCGGCCCCCTCGAGTGCCTGGGGTCCGTCGCACAGGGCGACCTCGGGCTGCGGGTGCACGTCGACGATGACGCCGTCGGCGCCGACCGCGATCGCCGCTCGGGACAGCGGTACGACCAGGTCCTTGCGACCGGCCGCGTGAGAGGGGTCGACGATGACCGGCAGGTGACTGGTCGCCTGGACGACGGGCACCGCCGAGATGTCCAGCGTGTTGCGGGTCGACGGCTCGAAGGTGCGGATCCCGCGCTCGCACAGGACCACGTCGAGGTTGCCGCGCTGGACGATGTACTCCGCCGCCATCAGCCACTCCTCGATGGTGGCGGTCATGCCGCGCTTGAGCAGCACCGGCTTGCCCGCCTCGCCGGCAGCCTGGAGCAGCCCGAAGTTGGCCATGTTGCGCGTGCCGATCTGCAGCATGTCGGCGTACTCCGCGACGACGGCGACGTCGCGCGCGTCGACCACCTCGGTCACGATCGGCAGCCCGGTCGCCTCGCGCACGTCGGCGAGGATCTCGAGGCCCTGGACTCCCAGGCCCTGGAAGGCGTACGGCGAGGTCCGCGGCTTGAAGGCGCCGCCGCGCAGGATCGTGGCTCCCGCGGACCTGGCCATCTGCGCGGCCTCGAGAGTCTGCTGGGCCGACTCGACGGCGCACGGTCCGGCGATGAACGTCACCGTCTCCGGACCGATCGGCACCTGGCGGCCGGGCCGCCCCACCCACACCGTCGACCGGTCGGGGTGGTGCTGGCGGCTGACGAGCTTGTAGGGATCGGAGATGCGGTGCACGTCGGCGACGCCGGGCAGCGTGCGCAGGTTGAGGTGGTGGAAGGAGTCGATGTCGCCGACCAGCCCGATGATGGTGCGGACGACGCCCTTGCTGACGTTGGCCTCCCCGCCGACGCCCTCGACCCGGGCGACGACCCGGGCGACGTCCTCGGCGGTGGCATCGGGAGACATGACGACGACCATGCTGGCTCTCCTTCTCGGGACCGGCCACGTCGTCGGGGCCCTACCTGCACGACGAGGCTAGGCGACCACGGCACTCTTCCCGGGACGTGCCCGCGATCCGGGACGTCGTGCGGTGGGAGCAAGCGGATGCTCCGTCCGTATGACGTCCCCGCGCGGGGGAGTCCTCAGGCTGCGAAGGACCACCCACCGGCGCGGAGGCCGTCTTCGACCTGATCGAGGAACGCCTCGGGCTCGAGGCGCAGTCCGAGCAGCGGGATGCGGAGCACGGTGTCGCCGTCCAGCGTCAGGGCGTTCTGGCGCAGCGCGTCGCCGACGACGTTCTGGGCCCAGGTGTGGTGGATGCCGTCGACCTCGACGACGAGGTGGTAGGCCGGCCAGTAGAGGTCGAGGTAGTAGCGGCCGCGCCCGTCCTGACGGACCACCTGTCGGCTCGGCGCGGGGAGGCCACGTCGACGCAGCAGGACACCGACGTCGATCTCGCCGAGCGACTGGGCCCCGTCGAGCAGCTCGTTGACGACGGTGTGCAGCAGCAGGCGGCGCCGGTCGCGGCGCACGCGAAGCAGCTCGGTCCCGACCATGGCCGCGGTGGCGAGGCGTTGCTGCACCGTCAGGAGGAGGACGTACGTCGCCTCGCGGTCGGTGCGCGCCCACAGCGCCGCACGGATCGCAGCGGTGGCCGGGCGGGTGCGCGGGATGCCGACGCGGACGATGTCGTCCTCCGCCCACCGACGGGTCTGCCGGATGTCGAAGCTGCGCCTGCGACGGACCCGTGCCCCCCGGGGGACAGAAACGCGCACGCGGTCCAGCTCGTACCGCTCGAGACCGGCGGCGATCAGCGCCGACCCGCCGTCCAGGCACGCCCGGGGGCCGCCCTGGACGACGGCCGCCCACTGCTCGCCGGTCGGCGACAGGTCACCATTGGTGAGGTGCACGGACTGGTCGCCGATCAGCTGCCAGCGGTGTGCCCGGACTTGGCCGCGGATCTCCCATCGGGTGATCCCCAACGAGTAGAGCTGGCGACGCGACAGCACCCACCCTTGCTGCGTGGCAAGCCGGCGCGCAGAGACGAACCGCGGATCGTCGTATCGGATCTGTCGTGGCATGGCTGCACGCTTGCCGACTTCCGGGAAGCGCGCCCCTGCTGCACCACCCGCTGTGGAATCCCGCGCGGGAGGACGAGCTGTGCACATGTCGGGGTCGTCGCCCGCGGCCAGGGCTGCGCCGGGAGGTCATACGGTGCGAGCAAGCGGTTGCTCCGTCCGTATGACGTCCCAGGCCGGGCGAGGCTCAGACCGCGATGTGCGGCACCTCGGCCTCGACCTTGCGTCGCGGGCCGACCTCGACGATGAGCATCGCGGCGAGGACGAGCACGCCGCCGGTGACCATGCGCCCCGTGAGGGTCTCGCCGCCGAGGAGCACCGCGAAGAACGCCGCGAAGACCGGCTCCATGCTCATCACGATCGCTGCCCGGGTGGCGCTGAGGTGGGCCTGCGCCCAGGTCTGCGCGAGCAGCGCCACGGCGGCCGGGAACACCGCCATGTAGACCACCGAGAGCCAGTCGCGGCCGGTGTCCGGCAGCACGATGCCGTGCGGAGCGCTCGCGACGAGGCAGATCACGGCGACGACGACGACCTGGAGGATGGACATCCCGAGGGCGTCCCGGGCGTTCGACCAGGCGCCGAGCCCGACGATGTGGAGCGCGTAGAGCAGCGCGGCGAGGAAGGTGATCGCCTCGCCGTAGCCGACGGAGAGCCCGTCGAGGGACAGCACGGCCAGCCCGCCGAACGCGAGGACGACCGCGAGCCAGGTGAGCCGCGTGATCCGGTTGTGGAGCAGCACGGCCGCGAGGAGCGGCGTCGCCACGACGTACATGCCCGTGATGAAGCCGGCACGCTCGCCGGGGTGTGCGCGAGCCCGGCGGTCTGCAGGATCTGCGCGACGCCGTAGAGACCACCGAGGACCAGCGCCTGGCGGCGGGTCGTGGGGGAGAGCCGCAGCAGCGCCTTGGGCGCGACCACCAGCAGCAGGACCGCCGCGATCGAGAAGCGCAGCGCCAGGAAGTCGACGGTCGGGATCCGGTCGACCAGGTCCTTGATGAGGAAGAACGTGCTGCCCCAGCAGGCGGTGACGCCCAGCAGCGCCGCCGTCGCGAGGAGCGTCGTACGACGGGTGTCGGTCACGGCGCGGCCTGCTCGCGCAGGCGCTTGAGCAGGGGGATGTCGCGGGTGTCGGCATTGCGGGAGTCGGGCGTCTCGAGGATGAAGGGCACCCCGTCGGTGGCCGGGTGGGCGAAGAGCTCCGTGAACGCCGCCTCGCCGATGTGTCCCTCGCCGATGCGCTGGTGGCGGTCCTTGAACGCGCCACGCACGTCCATCGAGTCGTTGGCGTGGATCAGCCGCAGCCGACCCGGCCCGCCGATCTCGACCACCCGGTCGACGGTGGCGGTCGCGCCGCCCGGCTCGTCCAGCGGAGCCCCGGCGGCGAACACGTGGCAGGTGTCGAGGCAGATGCCGGCCTTGGGGTGGTGGTCGAGGGCGTCGAGGTACGGCGCGAGGTCCTCGACGCCGGCGCACAGCGACCGGCCCTGCCCCGCGGTGGGCTCGAGCAGCAGCCACGGCGCGCCCTCGTCGGCCACCGCGTCGAGCAGCGGGAGCAGCGCCTCCCGCACCTGCCTCATCGCCGCGTCGTACCGCGCGACGCTGTCACCCTCGCTCGGGTCGACGAACGACCCGGTGTGCACGACGACCCCCTCGGCGCCGATCTCGGCGGCCCTCTTCAGGTTGTGGGCGACCGACGCCGCCGAGCGCTCGTACGTCGCGGCGGTCGGAGAGCCGAGGTTGACCAGGTAGGGCGAGTGGATGAAGACCCGCGTCCCACGCTCGGCCATCAGGTCGCGGAACCGTGCGTCCTCGGCGGGCTTGCCGTCGGTGAGCGCCCACCCGCGCGGATTGCCCACGAAGACCTGGAAGGTCTCGCAGCCGACGAGGTCGGCGTTCGCGACCGCCCCGTCGACGAGGCCCTTGCCGACCAGGACGTGGGTTCCGATCGGGTTGCGCACCGCGTCAACCTATCCCGCGGTTCGATGCGTCCTAGGGTCAGCCCCGAACCGTCATCCAGGAGCTCGCGTGGACGACCGAGACCGTGCCTTCACGGCGTACGTCGACGCGCGCGCCGCGACGATGCTGCGCACGGCCGTGCACCTGTGCGCGGGCGACGAGGCGGCCGCGGAGGACCTGGTGCGTACCCCGCCGGGAGCGCCTGGAGGACGACGACCACGTGCTGCTGACGGTCGCGTCGTACGTCGTCCGCTGCGAGGTCGACGCGCTGACCTGCGAGCGCACCACCGACAGGTTGCCGATCGGGTGGAACGAGTCGGCGCAGCTTTCGCCGACCCGCGTCGACTGATCAGATCAGCGAGAGGGTGATGGTCGTGCCGGGCGGCACCATGTCGCCCGCCTCGGGGGACTGCGACCAGACGAAGCCCAGCCCCAGCGATCCGTCGGCGTCCTCGACCTCGACGTGGAAGCCGAGGCCCTCGAGCGTCTCGCGGGCGGCGTCCACGCCGTTGCCGCGCACCGACGGGACCTCGATGAGCTCGGGCCCCTTCGAGACGACGATCGACACCTCGTCGCCGCGGTGGAGGGTCGTGCCGCCGGGCGGGTCCATCGAGATGACGTCGCCCTCGGCGACGTCGTCGGAGTACTCCTCGCTCGCGACCTTGCCGCTCAGTCCGCGCTTGTCGAACCACTCGAGCGCCTTGTCGGCGCTCTTGCCCACCCAGTCCTTGAGGTCGACCGGCTTCGGCCCCTTGCTGACGACCAGGTCGACGGGGGAGTCGGGCCGCAGCGTCGTACCCGCCTTCGGGTCGCTGGCGATGACCTCGCCCGCCGGGACCGTGTCGGACCACTTCTCGGTGGTCTTCCCGAAGCCGAGGTGCGTGCCCGTCAGCGCGTCCTGCGCCGCGTCCTCGGTCATCCCCTTGAGCTTGGGTACGTCGTACCGCTCCTTGCCGAGCGAGATCGTGACCGACACGGTGCCGCCGTCGCGCACGCGGTCGCCCGGCTCGGGGTCGGTGGCGACGACGCGGCCGGCCGCGACGGTCTCGGAGTAGGCCTCGTCGCCGAGCTCGGCGTCGAGGCCGGCCGACGCGAGCTCGGCCTCGGCCGCGGCCCGGGTCATCCCGAGCACGCCCGGCGTGCTCGTGTAGCGGCCGTCGATGAACCACCACGCGGCCGCACCGCCGCCGACGACCAGCAGCAGGGCGGCGACGAGCAGCACGAGCCCCTTGCGCGAGCGGCGGCGCCCCGGTGGCGGGCCGTCGACCGGCCGCGCGGGTGGCCGCGGCGGAGTCGGCGTCGGCGGCGGGTCCAGGGTACGGAGTGGGGCGGTGAGGTCGGTGTCGGCGGCCGGTGCCGGTGGGCCGAGGGTCGCGAGCACCCGGCCGTCGAACGGGTCGGGCGCCGTGTCCTCCGTCGACGGCGCCTCGGCCGCCTCGAGCCGCATCCGGAGCGGGGTGAGGTCCGCCGTCAGGTCCGGGTCGTCCGCGACGCCCTCGGCGAGCGCGTGGGACACGCGGTGGACCTGGTGGAGCAGGACGGCGGCGTCGGCGGGGCGGAGCTCGCGGTCGCGTGCGGTGGCCCGGGCGACGAGCGCGTCGACGTACGTCGGGATGCCGGGCACCACCCCCGACGGAGGCGGCACGTCCTCGTGGACGTGCTGGTAGGCGACCTGGATCGGCGTCTCGCCCTCGTGGGGCTTGGTGCCGGTGAGCATCTCGTAGAGGACGACCCCTGCGGCGTACACGTCGGCGCGCGCGTCGGCGCGGCCGTTGACGACGAGCTCGGGCGCGAGGTAGGAGACGGTGCCGATCAGCACGCCGCCGGTCGCGGTGTGCTGGGTGTCGGCGCTGACCGCCTTGGCGAGGCCGAAGTCGGCGACCTTGACGCGGCTCGCGCCGGAGTTGGGCAGCGTGGCGATCAGGACGTTCTCGGGCTTGATGTCGCGGTGGATGAGGCCCGCGCGGTGGGCGGTCGCGAGCGCGGAGAGCACGGGCTCGAGCAGCGCCAGCGCCTTCGCCGGCGGCATCGGGCTCTCCTTGCGAATCACGTCGCGCAGCGTGTGGCCCGGCACGAGCTCCATCGCGAGGAAGACCGTGCCGTGGTCGTCGCCCTGGTCGTAGACGGCGACGACGTTGGGGTGGGAGAGCCGCGCGGCCGCGCGGGCCTCGCGGACGAAGCGCTCGGCGAACTCGTTGTCGTCGCCGAGCCCCGGATGCATCACCTTGACGGCGACGGTGCGGTCGAGGCGGATGTCGGTGGCCTCGTAGACACTGGCCATGCCACCGCGGGCGATGCGCGCCCCGATGCGGTAGCGGCCCTCCAGCACCCGGCCGGTCATGGGGTCGGCAGCGGCGCCGGCGCCGCCCGCGCGGGCGTGCCGGTCGTCGTGCCGGTCTGGCTGCACAGCGACCCTCCTGTGGCCGGATGGGGAAGGATCCGGGGCCTCAATCGTACGGACGACCGGCGATCGGCACCCGTTGGGCGGCGGCGCGGCGTGGCGTGCGCCCGGGTGGGAGACTGGCCACATGGAACGCAGCACCAACCCGAGCCGCCTCGCCGACGCCGACCTCGCCGCCCTCGTGCCGGCCTGGCTCGACTGGGCGGCGGCCGCTCAAGAGCTCGGCGTGACGGTCGCCAAGGTCCGCACGATGATCCGCGACCACCAGCTCGCAGGGGCCGTCCCGTCGCCCGGCGCCGGCCAGCAGGTGCCCGCTGACTTCCTCCAGGAGGGCCTGCCGGTCAAGGGCCTGCCCGGCCTCCTCACGCTCCTCCACGACGCCGGGTTCGACGACCGCGAGTGCATCGCCTGGATCTTCACCGACGACGAGCTGCCGGGCCGCCCGATCGACGCCCTGCGCGAGAACCGGGGCTCCGAGGTCAAGCGCCGCGCGCAGGCGATGCTCTAGACGACCCTCCGAGTCGCTGCGTCGGCCAGCCCGCGCAGCACCTCGCGGGCGTGGTCGTCGATGTCGGCGCGGTCCAGGGCGCGTACGGCGCGGTCGCCGAGCTCCGCGATCACCGCCTCGACCTGGGCGTGGGCGCCGGAGTCGTCGATGATCCGGCGCAGGTCGGCGACCTCGTCGCCGGACAGGGCGGTGCCGAGCGAGCGGTCCAGGCGCGCCGCGTCGGCGGGCGGTGCGGCGTCCAGCGCGAGCGCGACGAGCACGGTGCGCTTGCCCTCGATGAGGTCGTCGCCGGCGGGCTTGCCCGTGGTCGCCGGGTCGCCGAAGACGCCGAGCAGGTCGTCGCGGAGCTGGAACGCCTCGCCAAGCGGAAGGCCGTACTCCGACAGGGCCCGCATCGTCTCCGGCGACGCGCCGGCGAGCGCGGCCCCGATGTGCAAGGGCCGCTCGATCGAGTACTTCGCGGACTTGTAGCGCAGGACGGTCATCGCGGCGTCGACGTCCGCGCGACCGCGCGCCTGGACCGACACGTCGAGGAACTGCCCCGCGATCACCTCCGAACGGCACCTGTCGAAGACCGCGAGCGCCGGCGCCACCTGCGTGATCGGCAGCCCGCAGCGACGCAGCAGCTCGTCGGACCAGCTGAGCAGGAGGTCGCCGATCAGGATCGCGGCGGCCGCGCCGTACTGCGCGTCGTCGCCCGGCCACCCGGCGGCCCGGTGCTCGGCCTCGAACGCGCGGTGCGTCGCCGGGCGCCCGCGCCGGGTGTCGGAGGCGTCCATGAGGTCGTCGTGGACCAGGGCGCTCGCGTGCAGCAGCTCGAGCGACGCACAGGCGCGGACGAGCGCGTCCTCGTCGGCCGGGGTCGGAGCGACGGCCCGGTGGCCCCAGTAGCAGAAGGAGGCGCGGAACCGCTTCCCGCCGCTCACCGAGGTCCGCGCCTCCGCCACGATGCGGTCCGCGTCGGGGCCGAGCGGCGCCAGCAGGGTGGCCTGGTCGTCGACGAACGTGTCGAGCACGGCCTGGACCCGGTCGCGGAAGGCGGCGCTGTCCCACCCGTTCGCCGTCACGCGGACGAGACTAGAGGGTGGACGGAATGCGGTCCGAGGCGGTCTCGCTTCCTACACTGTTGCGCATGGCGAACCAGCAGGCACCCAGGATCGGCGACCTCGTCCGGTCCGGGGAGCGGTCGTTCTCGTTCGAGTTCTTCCCGCCCCGCGACGCGGCCGGCGAGGAGCAGCTCTGGCAGGCGATCCGCGACCTGGAGCCCTACCGCCCGACGTTCGTCTCGGTGACGTACGGCGCGGGCGGGTCGACCCGGGACTCGACGGTCCGGGTGACCGGTCGGATCGCGCGCGAGACCTCGATGACCGCGATGGCCCACCTGACGTGTGTCGGCCACACCCGCGCGGAGCTCGAGGACATCCTCGACTCCTACACCGAGGCCGGCATCGGCAACGTGATGGTGCTGCGTGGCGACCCGCAGGAGGGTCCGCGGGCCCCGTGGACGCCGACCGACGGCGGCCTCACGTACGCGCAGGACCTGGTCGAGCTCGTGCGCGGCCGCGGCGACTTCAGCATCGGCGTGGCCGCGTTCCCCGAGGGCCATCCCTCCGCCGAGTCGCTCGACCACGACGCCGACGTGCTGGTCGCGAAGGCCCGCGCCGGAGCGGAGTTCGCGGTCACCCAGATGTTCTTCCGCGCCGAGGACTACTTCGGGCTCGTCGACCGGGTCAGGGCGCGCGGCGTCGACCTGCCGATCCTGCCGGGCATCATGCCGATCCTGAACCTCGGCAACATCCGCCGCCAGGGTGAGCTGATCGGCACCGACGTGCCCGCCGTGGTCGTCGAGCGGATCATGGCCCACGACGGCGACCCGGCGGCCATGCGGGCTGCCGGCATCGCCCTCGCGGCCGAGCTCTGCGAGCAGCTGCTCGCCGGTGGCGCACCCGGCCTGCACTTCTACACCCTCAACCGATCCAAGGCGACCCGCGAGATCTTCGCCGCGCTCAACATGGCGGTCTGAGCACCTCTCGGGCAGGTCCTGCACTTCTCGGGTGTTGCGTTGCCCCAGAAGTGCGGGAATACCCGGTGCACCGGGTATTCCGCGCGCGGGCGCCTACGCCGGGCCGATCTCCGCCGCCACCAGCGCCGCCGACAGGCCCACGTAGGGCAGCCCGGCGCCGGGGGTCGCGTGCGCGCCGGCGGCGTACACCCCCGCGATCGGCGTGCGCGGCCCGACCCGCTGCCGCACGGTGCCGCGGCCCTGCCAGAGCACGCCCATCGGCGACCCTCCCCACCGCTCCACCTGCTCGCGCGGGCTGAGGTCGACGCGCTCGACGACCCGGGCCCGCAGGTCGATGCGGTGCCGGGCGAGCGCCCGGAGCACGTCCTCGGACAGACGGCCGCGTCCGTGCACGGTCACCGCCGCGTGCCCGTCCGGTGCCCGGCCGCCGGTGCGCACGACGAGCATGGGATCGCCGTGCAGCACCAGCTCGTGGGGCAGGTCGGGCGCCTCGCCCTCGAGGCCCACGTGCACGACGACCGGCGGGATCGCGGGCATGGTGCGCTCGACGTACGCCGCCAGCGCGGCCAGTCGCCGCGGGTCGGTGGCGCACACCACGACCTCGGCGTCGACCTCACCCGCGTCGGTCGTGACCGCCGCGACCCGGCCGTCGCGCACGACGACGTCCGTGACGTCGGTGTCGGTCAGCACCGTCACCCCGCGCGTCGCGAGCCGCGCGACGAGCGCGTCACCGAGCCGCGCCATGCCACCGTCGACGGTCCACGCGCCGAAGCGCTGCTCCACGTACGCCGTCACGCCGGCCCAGGCCGGCACGTTGCGCGGATCGTGGCCCTCGGCGACGAACGGGTGCGTCGCGACCAGCCGCAGCCGCTCGTCCTTGAACGTCCGCTTCAGCCGCTTGAAGAGCATCTCCCGGCTGTCGAGCCGCGTGGCGAGGTCGCGGGGGAGCGCGGCGGGGTCCCAGGGGTTCTCCAGGTAGTCCCGGCGCAGCACGTCCCAGTCGTCGGCGTACGACGCGACGTGGTCGGCCCACCGCCGTCCGAGCCCGCCCGCGAGCTGATCGAACGCCGCCACCTGGGCCGCGCGCCCGCTCGGGACCCGCACCGAGGTGCCGTCGTCGAACCGGTGCTCGCGCACGACGTCCAGCGGCACCAGCTCCAGCTCGCGCTCGACGGGTCGCCCGGACTTGCGGAAGAGGTCGCGCACGACGGCCGGCAGGAGCGTGTACGTCGGGCCCGCGTCCCAGGCGAAGTCGCCCGCGCGCACCTCCGCCAGCGCGCCGCCCAGCGTCGCGGAGCGCTCGAGCAGCGTGACGTCGTGGCCGAGCTTCGCCAGCCGCAGCGCGGCGGCGAGACCACCGAAGCCGCCTCCGACGACCGCGACCCGGGCCATCGGCGCTCAGGCCTCGGCGCCGAGGACGCGGTCGAGCGCCTCCTGGTCGCGACCGACCACGGTCGTCCCGTCCGCGGCGGTGATGATCGGGCGCTGGATCGCGCGGGGGTGCGTCGCGAGCGCGTCGAGCCAGGCGTCACGGTGCTCGGCGTCCCTGGGCAGGTCGATGCCGGCCTCGCGGGTCTCCCTGGCGCGCGCGATGTCCCAGGGCTCGAGGCCGAGCCGCGCGACGACGCCGGCGAGCTCGGCGGTCGTGGGCGGCTCGTCGAGGTAGCGCCGCACGGTGTAGTCCACACCCGCCGCCTCCAGCTCCGCCGCGGCCGAGCGGCACTTGGAGCAGGCGGGGTTGAGCCAGATCTCCATCACGCGACCTCGATCTCGGGCGCACCGGTCATCGCCGCGAGCTCGTCGTACGTCGTCGAGAACACCGCCGCCGGGTGGCCCGCCGCCGCCCAGACCACGTCGTACCTGCGCAACCAGGAGTCGAGGTACGTCGTCACCGGCCGCGGGTGCCCGATGGGCGAGACCCCGCCGATGACCTGGCCGGTGTGCTCGCGCACGAACTCCGGCGTGGCCCTCCTGAGCTCGCCCAGCCCGAGGTCCGCCGCGACCCGGGCGGTGTCGACCCGGTGGGCGCCTGACGTCAGAATGAGCAGCGGCGCCCCGTCGGCGTCGAAGAGCAGACTGTTGGCGATCGCACCGACCTCGCACCCCAGAGCCTCGGCCGCGAGCGCCGCGGTGTGCACCGAATCGGGCAGGATGACGATCTCACCGGTGCCGCCGCGGAGCGCGTGGTCGTCGCGGAACCGGGTGATCGCCGGATGTTCGGAGTTCATGGTCGAGACCCTAGGGCAGCGTGCTGCCCCGGGATGGAGGAGGAGACGGATGAGTCAGCAGCGGGCCGCGGCGGCGACGGCGGCGGTCTGGTTGACGGCGGCGCTGATCGCGCTGTCGGTGGTGACGGCCCTCTTCTCGATCGTCTTCAAGGCCGATCTCCTCGACGCGTGGGAGTCCGGCCGCGCCGACGCCGGGTCCGTCGAGCCGCCGGACCTCGTGCCGGTCGTGGTGGTGATGCTGATCGTCCTCGCGCTGCTCATGGTCGTGCTCGTGGAGTTCTTCCGGTCGCGGCACGCGTGGGCGCGGACGGCGATCACGGTGACCGTCGTGGCGCTCGCGCTCGGCACGCTGGCGACCCTGCGCATCGGGCCGCCGGCCCTGTTCGTCGCGCTGTCGGTCATCAGCCTCGTGCTCGACGCGGCGGTGCTGGTCGCGCTCTGGCATCGCGACACCGGCGCCTACCTGCGCGCCGCCGACCGCTCGGGGGACGTGCGCTCGGGCTCGTGACGGCGTCCGGGGTCCGAGGCCGCCCGCGCCCTTGACGCACGGTCGGCGGTGGGGTGTACCGTGAGTCCCGGATCGAACAGGTGTTCGATCCGGGCTCGGCGGGGACGACCTCGACCCCCGTCCCCGTCGGGCCGGCCCGGTCGGTGGCTCGGGTCGACGGAGGGGGTCGTCAGTCCCGGGGTCGAGGGAGAGAGGTGCCCGATGAACCCGTACGCCCTGCCCGCCACGACCCACTCCTACCTGGCCCGGGCAGCGGAGTCGCTGAGCGAGGCGTTGGCCGCCACCGACACCCCGACGCGCTACGCCTGCGCGCACGTCGCCGCGCTCCGGGCGGCGGCCGCGCTGCTGTCCGCCCGAGCCCGTCCGACGGCGAGCCGGGGGCGCCGTCCGCAGAAGAACGCCTGGGTGCTGCTGACCGACGTGGCGCCCGAGCTGGGCGAGTGGGCGACCTTCTTCGCGGCCGGCGCCGCCAAGCGTGCCGCGGCCGAGGCCGGGTCCACCAGGGCGGTCGCCGAGCGGGAGGCCGACGACCTGGTGCGCGACGCCGATCGCTTCCTCGCGGTCATCGAGAGGTCGCTCGGCCTGGTGCCGCACGCGCCGATGGCGGACCGGGCGGCGGTCGTGCGCGCAGGGTGAGGCCGAAGCCCGGCCCACGCCCTAGGGTTGGCAGCATGAACGAGAGCGTGCGGTCGACCGAGCGGCCGAGCGAACGCCGCACCGCAGCCCGGAGCTCCGTGGTCTGGGACGCCGTCCGTCCGTACGTCGAGGACGCGGGCGGCGTCGACGTCCTCGACATCGGCGGCGGCACCGGGGGGTTCGCCGTGCGGGTGGCCCGCCTCGGCGCGCGGGTGACGGTGGTCGACCCGAGCCCCGACGCCCTCGCGGCGCTCGGACGGCGGGCCCGCGAGCTCGAGGTCGAGGTCTCGGCGCAGCAGGGCGACCTGGCGACGCTCCTCGACGTCGTGGAGCCGCGGAGCGCCGACGTCGTGCTCTGCCACGGCGTGCTCGAGGTCGTCGACGACCCGGTCGCCGCCCTGGCGACCCTGCGCGAGGTGCTCCGCCCCGGTGGGGTGCTCAGCCTGCTCGTCGCACAGCGCCACGCAGCCGTCGTGGCGCGGGCGATGGCCGGCCACTTCGGCCAGGCGCTGGCCCTGCTCGACGCGCCGGCGGGGGAGCGAGACGGGCGCACCTCCCACCGCTTCACTGCCGCGGAGGCGACCGCCCTGCTCGGGCAGGCCGGGTTCTCGGTCGACGCGGTCCACGGCGTGCGCGTCTTCGCCGACCTGGTCCCGGGCTCGCTGCTCGACCTCGAGCCCGGGGCGACCGCGGCCCTGGTCGAGCTCGAGCGCGCGGTCGCCGAGCGCGCCGAGTACCTCCCGCTCGCGGCACAGCTCCACCTGCTCGCGCACTGATCCGTCCGGGCGCCTCCCGGCCCCGGAGCCGGTCGGTGCGTGCCTCCTCCGCCCTGGGGGGGTTGACGATCCGGTCGGCTGGGCACCGTACCGTTGAGCGGTGTGGGCACGGTTCGGACACGAATTTCCCCATCCCGGCTACCGGGATGACGGGCCGCTGCCTAGACTTGGAGCTGCCGGGGCCGGTTTCCGGCGATGACATGTGTGGGAGGTACGGTGCCACTCTCGGAAGAGGAGCTCCGACTGCTCGAGCAGATGGAGCGGGCCCTCGTCGAGGAGGACCCCAAGCTGGCGTCGACGCTGCGCGGCACCGCCTTCCGCCGTTCGGCCCGCCGGCGCGCGATCATCGCCGGCGCCTGCTTCGCGATCGGCGTCGCGATCCTGATGACCGGGGCCGTCGCGCGCATCACCGTGCTGGGCATCGCCGGCTTCGTGGTCATGCTCGGCTCCGCGACGGTGGCCCTCGCCGCGCTGCGCGGTCATCACGGGACTCCGGCGTCCGCCGACCCGCGTGCGGCGCACCCCAGCCGCGGCTTCACCGTCATCGACGGTGGTCGCAAGACCAAGCGCAACCGCGGCTCGGGCCACGGCACCGCCCACGGCTCGTTCATGGAGCGCATGGAGGAGCGCTGGCGCCGGCGTCGCGAGAGCGGCGGCTTCTGACCCACACGCGCTCAGCGCTAGCCCGACCCGGTCGACCTCGGCCGGGTCGTTCCACGTACGGCGCCCTACGCCCGCCACGGCGGGATACTCCGTCACCTTCTGGCTGTCGATCCACCGGATCCACGACCAGAACGTGACGGACTATCCCGGCGGTCCGGTCCGGTCCGACACGGTCCGCTACGACATGTTGTCGACGACGCCGCCGTAGCGGGCCTCGAGGGGTGCGGGAGCGGTGCGGGCCCGCCGACGGAGGGTGAGCACCGAGCGCGGCCACCAGATGGCGCGGCGTCGGGCGGAGCGGGAGGCGCCGCCGGCGAGCGCGGCCACGCAGGCCTCGCCGTCGGCGCGCAGCCGCACCGGGTCGATCCGGGCGCCGGCGCGCGAGTAGCGGGCCAGCTCGAGCGTCAGCACCAGCCGGTCCAGGGCCGCTACGGCCTCGGGGGCGACGGCCGCGCCGTGTGCGGGACGCTCGATCGTCTCCGCGCCGACGGGCGCGCCGAGGTGGTCGATGAGGACGTCGCGGGTACGTCGTGGCGACCGGCCGTGCGGCCACGGGACGCCGAGGTCGAGGGCGGTGTCGTGGAGCTCGTCCCAGACCGGCTCGACCGCGCCCGCCGACAGCCGCTGCTCGCGGCGCCGTGAGCGCACCCCGCGGGGGAGCAGCAGCCCGGCGGCCAGCACCACCACTGCGGCGAGCGCGCCGAGCGTAGGGCCCCACGGGACCGTCGAGCCCGTCTCGCCGAACTCGTCGCCCTCCGCGGCGGCGGTCTCGGTCTCCTCGGGCCGGTTGGTCGGTGCGACGGCCGAGGAGCTCGCCTCGGGGGCTGCGGACTCCGTCGGGTCGTCGTCGGGCGTGCCCGGCACGGTGTATGGCGGCACGTTCTCGGCCCGGCCGGACGGGGTGGGCTCGAAGCGCACCCACCCGGCGCCGTCGAAGAACAGCTCGGGCCAGGCGTGCATGTCGTCGGAGCTGTAGACCCAGGTGTTCGCGCCGTCCGCCGAGGGGTTCAGGAATCCGATCGCGACGCGGGCCGGGATGCCGAGGTCGCGCGCCATCACCGCCATCGCCGAGGCGAACTGCTCGCAGTAGCCCTGCCGGCCACCGGGACCGTCGGACAGGAAGTCCACCAGGGCCTCGATGCCGTTGCCGTCGGCCCGGGCGAGCGAGTAGGTGAACTCCGAGCGGAACCACTCCTGCAGCGCGACCGCCTTCTCGTACAGCGTGGTCTCGTCGTCGGTGACCTGGGTCGCGAGGTCGTGGACGATCGAGGGCATGTCGCCGGGCAGCTCGGTGAAGATGCCGTCCACCTTGCCGGTGGGCGTGCCGGCCTCCTCGAGGCGCGTGGAGGTCAGGTCCAGCTGGGTGGAGGTCATCGTGTACTCGATCGCGGCCGCGGTCAGGTCCTCGTCGCCGGCGATGAAGTCCATCGTGCGCTGGTCGAAGCGCCAGTCGCCCGGCGCGTCGACGAGGCTGATCGGCGGCTGCGTCGGCAGCCAGCGGGAGTCGAACTCCGGCAGCACCGTGACCTGGTAGGGGTAGCTCCGCCGGTCGAGGTCGGCGGCGACGCCCTGCAGCGGAGGCATCTGGCCGTCGGCGAGCTGGTCGGCGGGGACCTCCCGGTCTCCCGGGCTCCACTCCGCCTCGGAGAAGCGGGTGAGCGTGAGGATCCGCAGGTACGACGGGTCCGGGTCGTTGGTCGTCACGCGGACCAGGGGGATGTCGTCGCCACGCTTGAGGTCGCGCACCAGGTCGGCGGTCGGGTTGTCGACGCGGATGTCGTCGCCCCCTCCGCTGCCCGGTCCGAAGTCGAGCAGGTGCAGCCCGGTGGCCGGGATCAGCACGGGCACCAGCACCGCGATCGCGGTGGCGGCGCCGCCGACCAGGCCAGCGGTGCTGCGCACGGTCGTCGCGCCGGCGCCGAAGGAGAGGGGGTCGCCGGTCTCGCGATCCTGGCCGAGCGGGCGGCCCCATCGCGCGACCTGGTCGGTCTCGTGGAGGAAGAGCATCATCAGGTAGCCGCCCGCGGTGGCGGCGAAGACCCACCAGACGACGGCGCCGTCGACCATGCCGACCGGGATGCTGAAGATCGCCAGCAGCGGCAGCCCGGCGAGCGGCACCCGATGCCACGTGGCCGCCAGCACGTCGACGAGGAGCAGGCAGGCCAGCCCGCCGAGGACGAGGAGCGGGTCGACGGGTGGCACGTCGACCGGCACCGGCGCGGCGTAGGCGTTGGCGCTGTCGACGGCGTCGCGGATCGTGGCGACCAGCTCCGTCCACGCCCCGCCGACCGGCAGCGGCGAGCCGGTGAGCAGCAGGCAGCTCAGCATCGCGGTCACCACGACCTGGAACGCGACCACGGCGGGCCCCGGCCAGCGCCACCAGCGTCCGGCGACCCCGGTGCCGGCGACGACGGCCGCGAGCAGGAGCAGCGGGTTGAGGAAGTCGCCCGGCTGCGCCGTCAGGTCGCGCCACGCGTTCATCGCGAGCCAGGTGGTGCCGGCCGCCGTGGCGGCGAAGAGCACGTTGGCGCCGAGGCGTCCCCGGGGCCGGTTCATGGTGCTCACGCGTCGACCCCGTGGTGCACGCCGCGCGAGGTCTGCGCGCTGGTGTGGCCGAGCTCCTGCCACACCGCGTCGAGTCGGTCACGCGGACGCAGGGCGACCGAGCGCCACCCCTGCTGGGCGAGCACCCGCGTCGTGCCGTCGTCCGGAGCGCCGCCGATCCAGGCATCGACGTCGACGGCGACGGCGAGCGCCGAGCCCGCGTGGTGCTGCATCCGGCGCAGCACCGGTAGGTCCGCCGCGTCCACGCCCCCGAACACCGCGACGGTGAGCCCGCCGTGGGCGCCCTCCGCGAGCCACCCGGTCTCGAGCCGCGGCTGCTGCACCGGGGCGACCACCGCGAGCGCCTCGAGCAGGGGCGCGGCGTTCAGGTCGGCGCCGCGCACGTGCCAGGCGCTGCCGGGCTCCTCGCCGGTCGCCGTGACCAGGCGTACGGCGAAGCCGCGTCGGGTCAGGTGCACGGCGATCGACGCCGCGGCGGACACCGCCGCCTCCAGTGAGGACGCGATCCCCTGCCCCCGGTGCGAGATCACCCGGTTGTCGAGGAAGAGTGTCGCCCGCGACTGCCAGGGCTGCTCCTCGCGGCGCACCATCAGCTGGCCGACGCGCGCCGAGCTGCGCCAGTGCACCCGGCGCAGGTCGTCGCCGCGGCGGTACTCACGCACGGTCACGTCCTCGGCGCTGCCGGTCGCGAACGCGCGCGGCCGGTTGTCACCGGAGCCGGTCCAGGCGCCGCCGAGCGGGATCTGGGGGAGCGGCACGGTCCGGGGCGTCACGGTCAGCGGCACCGTGGTGCGGAACGTGCGTCCGAGCTCGACGAGCCCGAACGGGTCGCTGACCCGCACCGACATCGGCCCGATCTCGAAGCGACCGCGCACGTCGGAGCGCACCTGGTAGCTCACCGAGTGTCGCCAGCCCTGGCTGATGCCCTCGAGCACGAAGCGGGGGCGGGTGCCGAGCACGTAGGGCACCTGGTCCTCGAGCAGGAGCACGCCGTTGGGCGCGAGGCCGTCGTTCGCGAGCGTGAGCGTGACCCGTGCCGGCTGCCCGGCCGCCACCAGCTGCGGGGTGACGTTGCGGACGAGCGTCAGCCGGTAGCGGTTGCGCGCCAGCACCAGCACGGTGAGGAGCGTCAGGGCCAGGAGCAGCACGCCGACCCGGGCGAGCGTCGTCTGGTTGAGCATGACCGAGCAGACGATCGCCGTGACTCCGGCAGCCAGGAACGCCCGTCCGCGGACGGTCAGCCCGGCCAGTGCCTCTCTCATGAGCACCCCATGGTCAGCTCGGCGTCTCGCGCGGTCAGCGGGCGCCGCCGGGGACGGCGACCGTCCCGACCACGGCGTCCAGGATGGCGGCCGTCGACCGGCCGCTCATCGCGGCCTCGACGCTGGGCAGCAGCCGGTGGGCGAGCACCGGCCGCGTGAGCCGATGGATGTCGTCGGGGAGCACGTACTCGCGGCCGTCCATGGCCGCGACGGCCTTGGCGGCCCGCACGAGGTGCAGCGTCGCGCGGGGCGACGCGCCCAGCGACAGCTCGTCGGAGCGACGGGTCGCCGAGGTGATGGCGACGGCGTACCGCTGCACGTCGGGGGAGACGTGGACCTGGTTGACGATCGCGATCAGCTTGCGCACCTCGGCGGCGTCGGTGACCGGCTCGAGGTCGTCCAGGGGGTTCGCCCCCGTGTGGGTGTCGAGCATCGCGATCTCCGCGGCCTCGACGGGATAGCCCACCGACACCCGGGCCATGAAGCGGTCGCGCTGCGCCTCCGGCAGCGCGTAGGTGCCCTCCATCTCGATCGGGTTCTGGGTCGCGATGACCATGAACGGCTGCTCGAGCTGGTAGGTCGTGTTGTCGACGGTGACCTGGCGCTCCTCCATGCACTCCAGCAGCGCCGACTGCGTCTTCGGCGAGGCGCGGTTGATCTCGTCGCCGACCACGATGTTGGCGAAGACGCCGCCGGGCCGGAACTCGAACTCGCGGGTGTTCTGGTTGAACACCGACACGCCCGTCACGTCCGAGGGCAGCAGGTCCGGGGTGAACTGGATGCGCCGCACGGTGGAGTCGATGCTGCGGGCGAGCGCCTTGCTCAGCATCGTCTTGCCGACGCCGGGCACGTCCTCGATGAGCAGGTGGCCCTCGGCGAGGAGTACGACGAGCGAGGAGTTGACGACGTCGGGCTTCCCCTCGATGACCCTCTCGATGTTCGAACGAACCCGCCCGACGACCCGCGCCAGCGTCTCGAGGTCCGCCCCACCCGTATGCATGTCCACGTCGTCCCTCACTCCTAGCCCAAGCGGCCCGCCGTCGTGTGAGGCGGACCACGCTGTCCCAACCGTAATTCGTGGACGGAAACCTACGTGGCCCGGAGGCCGCACGCATCTGACTCCGGTGATCACGTTCTGGTTGCGGCGCCGGTTCACCCGGCCGCACGGGTCGTGCCGGCGCCTGTCCCGGCCACCCCGGCCGCTCCACCGCGCCCCACCACCTGCGCGAGATCTCCCCACCGGCGCACCACCGGTCCGGAGCGCACCGCGCCGCACCCGAACTGACCTGCGCAGACGCCGAAGAGGTACGCCGCGGCGCGGCATGCCGGCCGGACCGGGACCCGCCCACGGAGACGCGAGAACCCGGCGCCTCGACACGCCCAATGTGGTTGACGGTGGTGCAATGTGGAGTAGAGTGGAGCGCAGTGGAGGAAGGGTCACTGACAGGAGTCGGTGGAGCGGAGGTGCCCGGTGTTCTTCATGGGCACGTTCACGCCGAAGCTCGACGACAAGGGGCGGCTCTTCCTTCCGGCGAAGTTCAGGGATCGGCTCGCGGAGGGGCTCGTGGTCACACAGGGACAGGAGAACTGCCTCGTCGTGTGGCCGACCGACGTCTTCATGGAGGAGGCGCGGCGGGCCCAGACGACACCGATGACGGTGCGGGGCGCGCGTGACTACGCCCGCATCCTCTTCGCCGGCGCGGACGAGGGGTCCCTGGACAAGCAGGGCCGGATCGGCATCCCCGTCCCGCTGCGCGAGTACGCCGGCCTCGACCGCGACGTGGTCGTCATCGGCGTGATGGACCGCATCGAGATCTGGGACCCGACCCGCTGGCGCGACTACTCGGCCGGCGCCCAGGCGAAGTTCGCCGAGCTCGACGAGCAGCCCGCCCAGCCGAGCTAGCCCCACCAGTCGCCACCGGGCACCACCACAGCAGAACAGCGATCCGCAGGACGAGGTCTCGAGCCCGCTCCCGCCGCCGTCTGGGGCACCTTCCCCGGTTCCAGACGGCACGCATCTGGGGCACCTTCCCCGGTTCCAGATGCCTTCCCACCCGGGAGCGGGCAGGGACCTGGTCAGGCGGATCGCCGTACGTGCAGCACCACCCGAGAGCACTTCCCCACGCACCACCACATCGAGGGTCGAGACCATGAGCATCGCCGCCGCGGCACCGTCGCCGCACCTGGCCGCGCCGGCTGCCGAGCCGGAGGCGTCGCCCGCACCGGGCCCGGTCCGGGTGCGACAGCTGGCGCGGGACGCCGCGACGCTGATGGCCTTCTCGGCGGCGGTCTCCCTCGGCGTCGCGGTGTGCTTCCTGCTCCTCGCACTCGCGGCGCGTCAGGCCTGACATGGCGACCTCTTCGCACGTCCCGGTCCTCCTCGACCGGGTCGTCTCGCTCCTGACACCCGCGCTCGACCGGCCGGGCGCCGTGCTCGTGGACGCGACCCTCGGGCTCGGTGGCCACAGCGAGGCCGTGCTCTCGCGCATCGACGCGGCCCGTGTCGTCGGCGTCGACCGCGACCCGCAGGCGCTCGAGCTCGCGAGCCGCCGGCTCGCGCCGTACGGCGCCCGCTTCACCGCGGTCCACGCCGTCTACGACGAGATCGCGGAGGTGCTCGCCGACCTGGACCTGCCGGCCGTCGACGGAGTGCTCTTCGACCTCGGCGTCTCGTCGATGCAGCTCGACGTCCGCGAGCGTGGGTTCGCCTACGCCGAGGACGCTCCGCTCGACATGCGCATGGACGGCACCAGCGGCCTCACCGCGGCCGACGTGCTCAACACCTACGCCGCCGCCGAGCTTGCGCGGATCCTCAAGGAGTACGGCGAGGAGAGGTTCGCCCGCAAGATCGCCGCCGCCGTCGTCCGGGAGCGGGAGCGGGAGCCGTTCGCGACGTCCGGCCGCCTGGTCGAGCTGCTGTACGCCGAGATCCCGGCGCCCGCCCGCCGGACCGGGGGACACCCGGCCAAGCGCACGTTCCAGGCGCTGCGGATGGAGGTCAACGACGAGCTGGCGGTGCTGCGCCGGGCGATGCCCGCCGCCATCGACGCCGTCAACGTCGGTGGCCGGGTCGTCGTGGAGTCCTACCACTCGCTGGAGGACCGGCTGGTCAAGCAGGCGTTCACCGCCGCGACCCGCAGCGACGTGCCCGAAGATCTGCCGTTCGTGCCGGAGGGGCACGAGCCGGCGCTCCGCCTGGTCACCCGCGGGAGCGAGAAGGCCGGGCCGGAGGAGATCGCGGACAACCCGCGCGCGGCCTCGGTGCGGCTGCGGGCCATCGAACGTGTGCGAGAAGGGGGAGCCGCAGCGTGAGCGAGCGAAGCGAGCGAGTCATCCAGTACAGCGCGAGATGTGCCTCATCGGCGCACGGAGCGAAGCGAGTACGTCGATGAGCAATGCAGCGATGCAGGTGAGGTCCCGGATCCCGAGGATCGCGGGCGCGGCGGTCGAGCGAGCGCGGCTCACGGTCGTCCCGCGCCGGCGCCGGTCGGCCGGTCGTGCGCCGTTCCTCGCGCTGGTGTCGATGGTGCTGCTCGGCGGCGTCGTCGGGCTGCTGCTCTTCAACACGTCGATGCAGCAGGCCTCCTTCGCGAGCACGGCGCTCGAGCAGCAGGCGACCCGCCTCGCCGCCCGCCAGCAGAGCCTCGAGATGGAGCTCGACGAGCTGCGCAACCCCCAGCGCATCGCCGCCGCGGCCAAGCGGCTCGGCATGGTGCAGGCGTGCAGCCCGGCGTTCCTGCGGCTCGGCACCGGCGAGGTGCAGGGCCAGCCGTGCGCGGGCGGCGGCCCGGAGAGCCCGTCGCTCCGGATCAACCCGCTCCCGCCGACCAAGCCGGCGATCCTGGACCCGCCGCCGAACGTCGTCACCGTCGACCCGCCGGCCGGTGACGCCGAGAGCACGGACAACTCCTCGGGCGACACGGGCCGCGGCAACCCGGATCGCGATGCCCGGGACGGTAGGAAGAAGAACGACCGGTAGGCCCCGGTCCGTTCGCGACCCCACCCGACCCCCTGACCAGAGGAGCAGCCGTTGCCCGCGACCACGCCCCGCGGCACCCGGCGCGGCTCGCCACAGCTGCGGCTGCGCATCGGGTTCGTCGTGATCGCGATGGCGCTCTCGGTCTTCGGTGCGCGCCTGGTGCAGCTGCAGGGCATCGACCCCAACTCGTACGCCGAGATGGCCGCCGCCGAAGGCATCGAGGAGGTCGAGCTGCCGGCCACCCGGGGTGAGATCGTCGACCGCGACGGCGAGCCGCTCGCCAGCTCCGTCGACGGGATGATGCTGGTCGCCGACCCGAAGCTCACCGACGAGCACGCGGCGGACCTCGCCGCGTTCCTCTACAAGTTGCTCGACGTCGACTACGTGAGCACGCTCGCGAAGCTGCGTGCGCACGAGACCGACGAGGGCGTGGAGGCGCGGTTCGAGTACGTCGCCCGGCGGGTGCCCGCCACGATCGCGACCGACGTCGTCGAGGAGGCCGAGCGCCGCGGGTTCGAGGGCCTCGACACCTGGCGCGACCCGCTGCGTGACTACCCGGCGGGAGACGTGGCCGCCAACCTGGTGGGCTTCGTGGGCACCGACGAGCCGCTGGCCGGCCTCGAGCGGACCTTCGACAAGGAGCTCGCCGGCATCGACGGCTCGGCCCGCTACGAGGTGGGCAGCGGCAACCGGCTCCCCCTCGGCGAGAGCACGACCACCGACCCGGTCGACGGGCGCGACCTCGAGACCACGCTGGACCTGAAGCTCCAGTGGTACGCGCAGCGGGTGGTCCGCCAGACCGTGGAGGACGCCCGGGCCGACTCGGGCTTCGCGGTCGTGATGGACACGCGCACCGGCGAGCTGCTCGCCGTGGCCGATGACCCGACGTACGACGCCAACAAGCCGACCGACGCCCCGAAGGCCGACCTCGGCTCGCGCGCCCTGCAGAACGTCTACGAGCCCGGCTCGGTCCAGAAGGTGCTGACGGCCAGCTCCCTGATCGACCTGGGCCTGGTCACGCCGCGCACGAAGATCGTCGTGCCGTCGCAGCTGGACCGCGACGGACGGGTCATCCACGACTGGTTCGGCCACGGCACGCTGCACATGACGCTGACCGGCGCGATCGCCCAGTCGTCGAACATCGCCACCGTGCTCGCCGCCGACAAGTTCAAGCGCGGCCAGCTCTACAGCTACCTGCGCCACTTCGGACTCGGCCGCCGCACCGACATCGGCGTGCGGGGCGAGACCAAGGGCCTGCTCCCGCCGCTCGCCGAGTGGACCTCGCAGCTGGAGGACCGCATCGACTTCGGCCAGTCGCTGTCGGTCAACGGCGTGCAGATGACCGCGGCGATCAACACGATCGCCAACGGCGGTGTCCGGGTCTCGCCGAGCCTGGTCAAGGGCTCGGCGACGACCGACGACGGCCAGCAGGTCGGCACCGACCACACGACCCGCAAGCGGGTCGTCGGCGAGCAGGCCGCCCGCCAGACCGCGATTATGATGGAGCGGGTCGTCGATCCCGACGTCGGCGTCGCCCCCGCCGCCGCGGTCCCGGGCTACCGGGTGGCGGGCAAGACCGGCACGGCGCAGGCCGTCGGCGCCGAGTGCGGCTGCTACGACGGCACGTTCACGGTGTCCTTCGCCGGCTTCGCCCCGGCCGACGACCCGCGGTTCACGATCTACGTGGTCGTCCAGAACCCGCGCAACGGCGGTGGCGGCGGCTCGGTCGCGGGCCCGGCGTTCTCCCAGATCATGAGCTACGCGCTGCGCCGATACCAGGTGCCCCCGACCGGCACCAGGCCCTCCCGGCTGCCGGTCGCGTGGTGACTCCCGCGCAGCGATAGGTTCACGTGGTGAGCGACTCCACTCGGCCGCAGCGCCCTCCGCGGACGCCGCTCGCGACCCTCGCGGCGTGGCTCGAGGAGGCCGTCGGGGTGCGGGTCGCCGGAGCCGCGGAAGGCGTCGCCGTGACCGGCATGTCGCTCTCCTCACAGCGGATCCGCAGGGGTGACCTCTACGCCGCCCTGCCCGGCACCCGCGCGCACGGGATGGACTTCGCCGCGGCGGCCGTCGCCGCCGGGGCCGTCGCGGTGCTCACCGACGAGGCGGGAGCTGCGGCCGCGGCGGTCGACGTACCGGTGCTCGTCGTCGACCGGCCCCGGGCCGTGCTCGGAGCCCTGGCCGCCCGCGTCTACGGCGAACCCGCCGAGTCCATGCGGATGATCGGGGTGACCGGCACCCAGGGCAAGACCACCACCACGCGCCTGCTCGAGGGCGGACTCACCACGGTGGGCGACACCGCGGCCGTGATCGGCACGGTCGGCACCCGCGTCGCCGGCGAGGACGTGCCGACGGTGCTGACGACGCCGGAGGCGCCGGACCTGCACGGGCTCTTCGCGATGATGCGCGAGCGCGGCGTGACGACCTGCGCGATGGAGGTGTCCAGCCATGCGCTGGTGATGGGCCGGGTCGACGGCGTGGTCTTCGACGTCGCCGTCTTCCTCAACCTCGGTCGCGACCACCTCGACTTCCACGCGGACGTCGAGGACTACTTCCGGGCCAAGGCGTCGCTCTTCACGCCGGCGCGCGCCCGGCTCGGCCTGGTCAACGTCGACGACGACCACGGCCGGCGCCTCGTCACCGAGGCGGGCGTGCCGGTCCGCACCTTCTCGACCGGCGGCGACGCGGACTGGACCGTCGAGGACGTCGAGCTCGGGCCGGAGGGCTCGACGTTCGTCGTGGTGGCCCCCGACGGCCGGCGGATCGCCGCGCGCTGCCCACTGCCCGGCGACTTCAACGTCGCCAACACGCTCGCGGCCGTCGCGGCGGCGGGGGAGGCGGGCCTCGACCCGGCCGTCGTCGCCGCCGGCATCGCCGCGGCGGATGGCGTGCCCGGTCGCCTCGAACGGGTCGACCTCGGCCAGGACTTCCTGGTGGTGGTCGACTACGCCCACAAGCCGGACGCGGTCGAGGCCGCGATCCGCACGCTGCGGCCGCTGACGGAGGGGCGGGTGATCGTCGTGCTCGGCGCCGGCGGCGACCGCGACCCCGGCAAGCGGCCGATCATGGCCGCGATCGCCGCCCGGCTCGCCGACCTGCTGGTGGTCACCGACGACAACCCCCGCACCGAGGACCCCGCCTCGATCCGGGCCGCGATGCTCGCGGGTGTCGCGGGCCCCGCCGAGGTGCTCGAGGTCGGCGACCGGCGCGCGGCCATCCGCGAGGCGGTGCGGCGGGCCCGGCCGGGCGACATCGTGCTGGTCGCCGGCAAGGGCCACGAGACCGGACAGGAGATCGACGGCGTGGTGCACCCGTTCGACGACCGGGAGGTCGCCCGGGAGGAGCTCGCATGCTTGCCCTGACCCTGGCGGAGATCGCGGCCGTCGTGGGCGGGAGCGTGCACGGCGACCCGACCCTCGTCGTCACCGGCCCCGCCTACGTCGACAGCCGGAGGCCCGAGGCCGCCGGTCTCTTCGTCGCGGTCGTGGGCGAGCGCGTGGACGGGCACGAGTACGCCGCGGGCGCCCACGCCGTCCTCGGCAGCCGGCCGACCGAGGCACCGACGGTCGTGGTCGCCGATCCCGTCGTCGCGCTCGGGCGCCTCGCCGGGCACGTCGTGCGCCGGCTCCCCGCGACGGTGCTCGCGCTCACCGGCTCGCAGGGCAAGACCGGCACCAAGGACTACCTCGCCCAGGTGCTCGCCATGGCCGGGCCGACGGTCGCGACGGCCGGAAGCTTCAACAACGAGCTCGGCCTGCCGCTGACCGTGCTGGGCGCGGACGCAGACACCCGCCACCTGGTGCTGGAGATGGGGGCGCGCGGGATCGGCCACATCGCGTACCTCTGCGAGATCGCCCCACCGCACATCGCGGCGGTGATCAACGTCGGCACGGCGCACGTGGGCGAGTTCGGCTCCCGCGAGGCGATCGCGCTGGCCAAGGGCGAGATCGTGGAGGCGCTGCCCGAGGACGGCGTCGCCGTGCTCAACGCCGACGACGAGCTCGTGGCGGCGATGGCCGACCGCACGCACGCGCGGTTGCTGCGGTTCGGCAGCGACGCCGAGGTCACGACCCGGAGCGTGGAGGTGGACGACCTCTCCCGGCCGACCTTCGAGATCGGCCACGACGGCGCGTGGCACCCGGTCAGGCTGCGCCAGTCGGGCCTGCACCAGGTCCAGAACGCGCTCGCCGCGGCGACGATGGCGATCGCGGCCGGCGTGCCGGTCGACCGCGTGGCCGCGGCCCTGTCGGAGGCAGAGCCGGCGTCGCCGATGCGAATGGAGCTCCACGAGCGCGGCGACGGCCTGCTGGTGATCAACGACGCCTACAACGCCAACCCGGCCTCAATGACGGCCGCGCTCGGCGCGCTCAGGACGATCGGCGAGCGCCGCGGACGACGTACGGTCGCCGTCCTCGGGGAGATGCGCGAGCTCGGCGACAGCTCGACGGCGGGCCACCACGAGGTCGGCGAGACCGCGCGGACCCTCGGCATCGACGCGGTCGTGGTCGTCGGTGCGGCGGCGGCAGCCATCGCCGAGGGCTACGGCGATGAGGCGATCGTCACGGCGGGGCGCGACGAGGCACTGGCCTGGGTGCGGGAGAATGTCGCGGGCGCCGACGTCGTGCTGGTCAAGGCCTCGCGCGGAGCCGCCCTGGAGACGATCGCGGACGGACTGCTGGAGGGAGGCGAGACCACGCGATGAGAGCCATCCTCTTCGGTGGCGGCCTGGCCCTGCTGATCTCGCTGCTCGGCACCCGGGTCGCGATCAACCTCTTCACCCGCTGGGGCTACGGCCAGGAGATCCGCGACGACGGACCCACCAGCCACCACACCAAGCGCGGCACGCCCACGATGGGCGGCGTCGTGATCATCCTGGCGACCGTCGTGGGCTACTTCGGCGCGCTGCTGATCACCGCGACCCCGCCGTCGGCGTCCGCGCTGCTGCTGCTCTTCCTCTTCGTCGGGATGGGCCTGGTCGGCTTCCTCGACGACTACATCAAGATCTCCAAGCAGCGCAGCCTCGGCCTGCGCAGCAAGGCGAAGATGATCGGGCAGACCGTGGTCGCCGTCGTCTTCGGCGTGCTGGCGCTCTCCCCGTGGCTGGAGGACGAGAGCGGCACCACGCCGGCCTCCCAGAACATCTCGTTCCTGCGCGACATCAGCTGGCTGGCGCTGCCGATGTTCCTCGCGGTCGTCCTGATCTGGGTGATCATCGTCGGCACCAGCAACGGCGTGAACCTCGCCGACGGTCTCGACGGCCTCGCCACCGGCGCCTGCACGATGGTGTTCGCGGCGTACATGATCGTGAACATCTGGCAGAGCAACCAGTCGTGCGCGGTCGAGGACACCGCGCTCTGCTACGACGTACGAGATCCGCTCGACCTCGCGATCGTGGCCGCCGCGCTCACCGGCGCGTGCTTCGGCTTCCTGTGGTGGAACGCCTCACCGGCCGCGATCTTCATGGGCGACACCGGGTCGCTCTCGCTCGGCGGCGCGCTCGCCGGGCTCGCGATCCTGACCCGCACCGAGCTGCTGCTGGTCATCCTCGGCGGCCTCTTCCTCGTGATCACGCTCTCGGTGATGGTGCAGGTGGGCTTCTTCAAGCTGTCGCGCAGGTCCGGCCTGGTCCGGAAGGTCTTCCGGGTGGGGCCCGGCCACCGCGTCTTCCGGATGGCGCCCCTGCAGCACCACTTCGAGCTCCTCGGCTGGGAGCAGGTCACGATCGTGATCCGGTTCTGGATCATCACCGGGCTCTGCGTCGCCGGCGGCCTGGGCGTCTTCTACGCCGAGTGGGTGGCGAGGCTGTAGTGGATCCGACCATCCTCGGCCGGCACGACTCCTGGGAGGGCGTCCGCGCGGTCGTCGCGGGCTTCGGCGTGTCCGGGTTCGCCGCCGCCGACAACCTCAACCACCTCGGCGCCGACGTGATCGCGCTCGACGAGTCCGAGGCGGGCGACCGCCCCGAGAAGGCCGAGCTCCTCGAGGTCCTCGGCGCCGACGTGCGCCTCGGCAGCGGAGCCACCGACGCGCTCCCCGACGAGGTCGACCTGCTCGTCGCCTCGCCCGGCTGGAGGCCCACCGCGCCGCTGCTCGCGCAGGCCGCCGCCCGCGGCGTGCCGATCTGGGGCGAGGTCGAGCTCGCCTGGCGGCTGCGCGACCCCCACCAGCACACGCCGTGGCTGTGCGTCACCGGCACCAACGGCAAGACCACGACCGTCCGGATGCTCGACGCGATCCTGCGCGCCGCCGGGCTGCGCAGCGTCGCGGTCGGCAACGTCGGGCTGCCGGTCGTCGAGGCGGTCATGGATCCCGAGCCGTACGACGTGTTCGCGGTCGAGCTCTCCAGCTTCCAGCTCCACTACACCGACTCGATGGCCGCCGAGGCGGCCGCGGTGCTCAACATCGCCGAGGACCACCTGGACTGGTACACCGGCCCGTCGGGGATGACCGACTACGCCGCCGACAAGGGCCGCATCTACCGGGGCGTGCAGCGCGCCTGCGTCTACAACGCGGCAGACCCCGAGACCGAGCGGCTGGTCCGCGCGGCCGACGTGGTCGAGGGCGCCCGGGCGATCGGCTTCACGCTCGGCATGCCGGCGGTCGGCATGGTCGGCCTGGTCGAGGACATCCTCGCCGACCGGGCGTTCATCGAGCAGCGCCAGACGAGCGCCGCCGAGCTGTGCACCATCGGTGACCTCGCACTCAACAACCCGGGAGGGGCGGCTCCACACATGGTCGCCAACGCCCTCGCGGCGGCCGCGCTGGCCCGCGCGCACGGGGTCTCGCAGGCCGCGGTCCGCGACGGCCTGCGGGCGTTCCGTCCCGACGGCCACCGGATCGCGGTCGTCGGGGAGGCGCGCGGCGTCACCTGGGTCGACGACTCGAAGGCCACCAACCCGCATGCCGCGCAGTCGTCGCTGCTGGCCTACGACCCGGTCGTGTGGGTGGCTGGCGGCCTGGCCAAGGGCGCCACGTTCGACGGGCTGGTGCTCGCGGTGCGGGAGCGGCTGCGCGGCGTCGTGCTCCTCGGGCGGGACCGTGACCTGATCGCCGGCGCGCTTTCGCGACACGCCCCGGATGTGCCCGTGATCGTGGTCGGCGACGACGAGACTGACCCCGTAGATGGTGGGCATGCCATGGAGCGCGTCGTGGCGGCCGCTGCCGAGTTGTCTCGACCCGGCGACACGGTGCTGCTGGCCCCGGGATGCGCCTCCATGGACATGTTCACCAACTACGGCGAGCGCGGCGACGCGTTCGCCGACGCCGTACGTCGCAGGCTGTGATCCGGGAGGGGGACGCGAGATGACCACCGCGGATCCCCTCGACAGCGGCCACGACCGCTCCGCCGTCGGCGCCTGGTACGCCTCCGCCCGTGCCGCGCTCGACCGGCCGCTGACGGCCTACTACCTGCTGCTCGGCGCGTCGGCGCTGCTGCTCACGATCGGGCTGATCATGGTGCTGAGCGCGTCGAGCGTCTACTCCTACGAGCACAACGACGGCAACTCCTACGCCATCGTGACCCGCCAGCTGGTGTGGGTGGTGATCGCGATCCCGTGCGCCTTCGTCGCCTCCCGGATGCCGATCGGCGTGGTGCGCGGGCTGGCCTGGCCCGCACTGGTGGTCTCGATCGTGCTGCTCGCGCTGGTGCGGGTCCCCGGGCTGGGCCGTACCGTCAACGGCAACACGAACTGGCTCGGCGTCGGGCCGTTCACGATCCAGCCCGCCGAGATCGCCAAGCTCGCGATCGTGCTGTGGGCCGCCCACATCTATGCGCGCAAGGACAAGCGGCTCACGAACCTCCACCACGTGCTGATGCCCGTGCTGCCGGGCATCGGGGTCGTGATCGTGCTGGTCATGCTCGGCCGCGACCTCGGCACCGCGCTCGTGCTCTTCGCGATCCTGCTCGCGGTGCTGTGGGTCGTCGGCGCGCCCGGCCGGCTCTTCGCGATGATGCTCTCGACGATCGGCGTGCTGGCCTTCTACCTCGCCACCACCAGCCAGCACCGGCTCGACCGCCTGATGACGTTCACCGACCCGTTCAAGGACTACCACTACGCCGGATGGCAGCCGGCCCACGGCCTCTACGCGCTCGCCTCCGGCGGGATCTTCGGCCAGGGCATCGGCGCAAGCCGCGAGAAGTGGGGCACCCTCCCCGAGGCGCACACCGACTTCATCTTCGCCGTCCTGGGCGAGGAGCTCGGGCTGGTGGGCACGCTGCTGGTGATCGCGCTCTTCCTCACGATCGCGTACGCCGCGGTGCGTGTCGCGACCCGCACGACCGAGCCGTTCGTGCGCTACCTGACCTTCGGCATCGTCGTCTGGCTGCTCGGTCAGATGATCATCAACGTCGGCATGGTGCTCGCGCTGCTCCCGGTCATCGGCATCCCGCTGCCCCTGGTCTCCTACGGTGGCTCGGCCCTCGTGCCCTCGCTCGTCGCGCTCGGCCTGCTGATCGGCTTCGCGCGCCGCGAGCCGGAGGCGGCGCGGGCGCTCGCGCAGCGCAGGAGGCTCCGCTCGGCCGGCCTCTCCGCGGGCCCCCGTCCCAACTAGGGTTGTCGACGATGCGCGTTCTCCTCGCCGGCGGCGGCACCGCCGGACACACCTCGCCCCTGCTCGCCACCGCAGACGCGATCCGGCGGCTGGCCCCCGACCTCGGCATCGAGCCCGAGATCACCTGCCTCGGCACGCCCCGCGGCCTCGAGAACCGGGTGGTCCCCGAGGCCGGCTACCCGCTCGAGCTGATCCCGCCGGTCCCGCTGCCGCGCCGGCCCAACGCCGATCTCGTCAAGGTCCCGGCACGCCTGCGCGCGGCGGTGAAGGAGACGCTGGCGGTCCTCGACCGGGTGCGGCCCGACGTCGTCGTCGGCTACGGCGGCTACGTGTCGATGCCGGCCTACCTCGCGGCGCGCCGCCGCAAGCTGCCGCTGGTGCTGCACGAGCAGAACGCCGTGCCCGGCCTGGCCAACAAGGCCGGCGCGCGGGTCGCCCAGCGCGTCGCCGTGAGCTTCCCCGACACGCCGCTGCCCCGGGCGGAGTACGTCGGCCTGCCGATCCGTCCCATGATCTCGGGCCTCGACCGCGCGCGGCTGCGCGCGGAGGCGCGCTCCTTCTTCGGCCTCGACGCCGACCGGCCGACCCTGCTCGTGACGGGTGGCTCGCAGGGGGCGCGCCGTCTCAACCAGTCGGTCTCCGGCGCCGCTGGAGCCCTCGCGTCGGCCGGGGTCCAGGTGCTCCACGTGGTCGGCCCGCAGGGCGAGGCGTCGCCCGACGCCGGCGCGGACAGCGACGTGCCGTACGTCGTGGTCAACTTCGTCAACCGCATGGACCTCGCCTACGCCGCCGCCGACCTGGTGGTCAGTCGCGCCGGGGCCAGCAGCGTCACCGAGGCCGCGGCCGTCGGGCTGCCGGCGGTGTTCGTGCCGCTGCCGATCGGCAACGGCGAGCAGGAGCACAACGCCCGGCCCGTCGTCGACGCGGGCGGCGGCCTCCTGGTCGCCGACGCCGACCTCACCACCGAGTGGGTGCTCGGCACGATCCCGCACCTGGCCAACGACGCCGACAAGCTCGCCTCCATGGGCGCCGCCGCTGCTGCGCTGATCCCGCGCGACGCCGACGAGCGGCTCGCGCGCATCGTCTTCGAGGCGGCCCGCAGGTGAGGATCCCCGTCCCCGCCGAGATGCTCCCGGTCGAGCGCCTCGGCCACGTCCACTTCGTCGGCATCGGCGGCGCCGGACTCTCCGGCATCGCGCGCCTCATGCTGGCGCGCGGCACCAGCGTCAGCGGTAGCGACGGCGTCGACTCCCCGACGCTCGCCGCGCTGCGCGGTCTGGGCGCGACCGTGCACCTCGGCCACGCGGCCGAGCAGGTGGCGGACGCCGACACCCTCGTCGTCTCGACCGCCGTGCGCGAGGACAACCCCGAGTACGTCGAGGCGGTGCGCCGGGGGCTGCGCCTGCTGCCGCGGTCGGCCGCCCTCGCCGCGGTGATGGCCGACCGCCGGGTGGTCGCCGTCGCCGGCACCCACGGCAAGACGACGACGACGTCGCTCCTGACGACCGCGCTCCAGGCCGCAGGGGCGGACCCGACGTACGCCATCGGCGGCGAGCTCACCGCGACGGGCGTCAACGCGGCCGAGGGCTCGGGCGACCTCTTCGTGGCCGAGGCCGACGAGAGCGACGGCGCGTTCCTCCACTACGCGCCGCACGCGGCGATCGTCACCAACGTCGAGGCCGACCACCTCGACAACTGGGGCACGGAGGCGGCGTACGTCGCGGCCTTCGACGAGTTCGCCGACACCGTCGACCCCGACGGGTTCCTGGTCTGCTGCGTCGACGACCCCGGTGCGGAACGGCTCGCCGAGCGGGCGCGCGGGGCCGGGCGTCGTGTCGTCACCGTGTCGACCCGGGGCGCGGCGGACTTCGGGCCGGACGCCCTCGCGGGCGTCGCGCTCTGGTCGCCGGGGGAGCACTACCTCGCCGACGCGCTGGCGGCGCTGGCGGCGGGCGTGACGCTCGGCTTCGACGCGACCCAACTGGCGCGCGGCATCGCGTCGTACACCGGCACCAAGCGGCGCATGGAGCGCAAGGGCGAGGCCGGCGGGGTGCGGGTCTACGACAGCTACGCCCACCATCCGACGGAGATCGCGGGCGATCTCGAGGCCGCGCGGGTGGTCGCGGGGGAGGGACGCGTGGTCGTGGCCTTCCAGCCGCACCTCGTCTCCCGGACCCGGATCTTCGGCGAGGCGATGGGCGCCGCGCTCGGCGCCGCCGACGAGGTCGTGGTGCTCGACGTCCACCTCGCCCGCGAGGACGCCGACCCCGCGGTCACGGGTGCGCTCGTGGCGGGCGCCGTGCCGCTGCCGGCCGAGCGGGTGAGCTTCGTGCCCGACTTCGACGCCGTCGCGGCCGCGCTCGTCGAGCGCGCCCGGCCGGGCGACCTGGTGCTGACGCTCGGCGCCGGCACGGTCACCGAGGTCGGTCCCCGCGTCCTCGACCTGCTCTCGCGCGGGCCCGTCGATGGCTAGGCGCCGCGACCCCGACGAGACCCAGGGCTTCGACGCGCTCCGGGCGGCCCACGAGGACGGTCCGGAGCCGGCCGCCGACCCGGCGGTCGTGCGGAGCCGGCGCCGGTTCGCCCGCCGCCAGTGGGCGCGACGCTGGCTGACCTGGAAGCCGCTGCTCGCCGTCGTGCTGCTGCTCGCGCTGGCCGCGGGCGGGTTGTGGCTCGTCTACTTCTCCTCGTACCTGTCGGTCCAGGGGGTGTCGGTCGTGGGGGAGGACCAGCTCACCGCCGCCGAGGTCGAGCGCGCCGCCGCCGTACCGACCGGCGAGCCGCTCGCCACCGCGGACCTCGACCGGATCCGGACCCGTGTCGAGGCGCTCGCGCCGGTGAGGTCGGCCGACGTGACCCGGAAGTGGCCCGACGAGGTGCTGATCACCCTCACCGAGCGCCAGGCGGTCGCCGTGGTCAGCATCGGCGGCAAGCTGCGCGGCCTCGACGAGGAGGGCGTGGACTTCCGCGACTTCGCCCAGGCGCCGCCCGACCTGCCCCGCATCGAGAGCGCCGCCGACACCGGCACGGAGGCGCTCCGCGAGGGCGCGCTCGTGGTGGCCGCGCTGCCCGGCGACCTGGCCGCGAAGGTCGATCACGTGGACGTCGAGACCGTCGACGAGATCGCGCTCGCGCTCCGCGACGGCCGCGAGGTGGTGTGGGGGAGCGCGGCGGAGTCCGACGTCAAGGCGGCGGTGCTCGCCGACCTGCTCGCCGTCGCGCCCGACGCCCAGCGCTACGACGTGAGCGTCCCCGGGCAGCCCACGACCCGCGCGCAGTAGCGGGTCGTCCGCCTCTCGAGGGTGCAGCGCACCGCGTCGGGCGGACGACCCGGCGTGTCGCCACGAAATGCCCCGGCCCGCTGCCTACTGTCTTCAGCACGGCGAGGTTGACATAACTATAACCCTCAGGTTGAGGGTCAGGGTTGATGACACGCCGACCGGACCACATCGGAGCAGACCCGCACAGACCCCGCACAGACCCCGCACAGACCCCGCACAGACCGCAACAGACCGGCACGATCCGAACGAGCAGCGAGAGGCGAGATCGCCGTGGCAGCAGCACAGAACTACCTGGCCATCATCAAGGTCGTGGGCATCGGTGGTGGTGGTGTCAACGCCGTCAACCGGATGATCGAGGTCGGCCTCAAGGGCGTCGAGTTCATCGCGATCAACACCGATGCGCAGGCCCTCCTGATGAGCGACGCCGACGTCAAGCTCGACATCGGCCGCGAGCTCACCCGCGGGCTCGGCGCGGGTGCCAACCCCGAGGTGGGCGCGAAGGCGGCCGACGACCACGCCGACGAGATCGAAGAGGTGCTCAAGGGCGCCGACATGGTGTTCGTCACCGCGGGCGAGGGCGGCGGCACCGGCACGGGCGGCGCGCCCGTCGTCGCGCGGATCGCGCGCTCGCTCGGCGCGCTCACGATCGGCGTCGTGACCCGCCCGTTCGCCTTCGAGGGGCGCCGCCGCGCCAACTCCGCCGAGGAGGGCATCGCGCAGCTGCGCGACGAGGTCGACACCCTCATCGTGATCCCCAACGACCGACTGCTGTCGATCAGCGACCGCAACGTGTCGGTGCTCGACGCGTTCAAGCAGGCCGACCAGGTGCTGCTGCAGGGCGTCTCGGGCATCACCGACCTGATCACCACCCCGGGCCTGATCAACCTCGACTTCGCCGACGTGAAGTCGGTGATGTCCAACGCCGGCTCGGCCCTGATGGGCATCGGCTCGGCGCGCGGCGACGACCGCTCGGTCGCAGCGGCGGAGATGGCGGTGTCCAGCCCGCTGCTCGAGGCGAGCATCGACGGCGCGCACGGCGTGCTGCTCTCGATCGCCGGTGGCTCCGACCTCGGGCTGTTCGAGATCAACGAGGCCGCAGCGCTCGTCGCCGAGGCCGTGCACCCCGAGGCGAACATCATCTTCGGCGCGACCATCGACGACGCGCTCGGCGACGAGGTGCGGGTGACCGTGATCGCCGCCGGCTTCGACGGCGGTCAGCCGAAGCGCCGCGACGAGGGCGCGGTCCTGCGCCGCGACCCCCGCCCGCAGCAGACGCAGGCCGAGACGCGGGCTGCCGCCCAGGCGGTCGCGACCCGCCAGTCCGAGGCCGAGAAGCCGCGGGAGAAGGTCGACGCCGCACCGGCCCGGCCGGCCCAGGAGTCCCGCCCGACCCAGCCCGCGCCGCGGCAGGCACCGCCCCAGGTCCAGTTCGACGACGACGACCTGGACGTGCCCGACTTCCTCAAGTGACGTTCCGCTTCCACGACACCGTGCCGGTCGACACCGGCACGGTGTCGGTCGCGTTCACCGACCGGAGCCTCGACCTCGGCGACCTGGCGCCCGACGGGTTCCGCGGGGCCGCCTTGGCGGCGCTCGCCGAGGCCACCGGCGCGACGCCGTACCTCATGCACCAGGTCCACGGCTCTGACATCCACGTCGTCGACGACCCGGCCGAGCCGCGCCCGGACGCCGACGGCCTCGTCACCTCGCGGGCGGGCATCGCCCTGCTGGCCCGCGCCGCCGACTGCGTGCCGGTGCTGCTGGTCGCCCGGACCGGCGAGATCGGCGCCGTCCACGCCGGCCGCGAAGGGGTACGCCGGGGCGTGGTGTCCGCGGCCGTCGAGCGGCTGGTCACGCTCGGCGCCACCGATCTCCGCGCCTGGGTGGGGCCGCACATCTGCGGGAGCTGCTACGAGGTGCCCGACCGGATGCGCACCGACGTCGCGACGGCCGCGCCGGCGACCCATGCCACGACGAGCTGGGGCACGCCCGGGCTCGACCTCGGTGCCGGCGTCGTGGCCGAGCTGGGCGCGGCCGGGATCCCGGTCGTCGAGGTCGGCGGCTGCACGCGCGAGGACGACACGCTGCACTCCCACCGGCGCGACGGCGCAGCCGCCGGGCGGCTGGCGGGCGTCGTCTGGAGGACACCATGACCCGGCGCTGCCGGTCCGGCGGTGACTCCTCCACAATCTCGCCGGCCCAGAAGGTGGACCTCCCACCGCCACCCGGTGCAGCGCCGGGTGGGCGGTGGCCCCTCCACGCTTCCGCCGGCCGAGACGGTGGATCTCCCACCGCCACCTTGGAGGGCGCCGCGTGAGCCGCCGGGCCGAGATCGCCGCCAACCTCGCCGCGGTGCGCGAGCGGATCGCGGCGGCCTGCGCCGACGCGGGGCGCTCGCCCGACGACGTACGCCTGGTCGTCGTCACCAAGTACTTCCCCGCCGCCGACGTGCGGCTGCTCGCGGACCTCGGCGTCACCGACGTCGGCGAGAACCGGCACCAGGAGGCCGAGGCCAAGGCGGCCGAGTGCGGCGACCTCGGGCTGTGCTGGCACTTCATCGGCGGCCTGCAGAGCAACAAGGCCGCGGCGGTCGCGTCGTACGCCGACGTCGTCGAGTCGGTCGACCGGGTCAAGCTGGTGGGTCCGCTCGACCGCGGCGCACACCCGCGCCCGCACCCGGTCGACGTGCTGCTCCAGGTCAGCCTCGACCCGCCGGACCGCGACGGTCGCGCGGGCGCCGACGCGGGCGACCTGCCGGCGCTGGCCGCCGCGGTCGCGGAGGCGGGGATGCTGCGGCTGCGCGGGCTGATGGCCGTCGCCCCGCTCGGGGAGGACCCCCGAGCGGCCTTCGAACGGCTGGCGCGAATCCGCGAGGACTTCGTCGCCGAGCACCCCGACGCGACCTGGCTCTCGGCCGGGATGAGCAGTGATCTCGAGCACGCCGTGCGCGCCGGCGCGACACACGTGCGCATCGGGTCCGCGGTGCTCGGTTCGAGGCCTCGGCTCAAGTAGGGTCCCAATCACCACTAGTGCGTCCCCGCCGGGGGCGCGGAGTTCCGGAGGACGACAGTCATGAGCGGCGCGATGCGCAGGATCGGCGAGTACCTCGGCCTGCTCGAGGACACCGGACGGTACGACGACGAGTACGACTCCTACGACGAGTACGAGACCCAGGAGACCGCCCCGGTGGCCGCGCGCAAGCGCGAGACCCGCCCCGCGCCGGTGTCCGACCTGGCGGAGCGGCGCCGCGCGACCGCGCCGGCGGGTGGCCCGACCGGCGTCGTCGCCGAGCTGTCGCGCATCACGACACTCCACCCGCGCACCTACAACGAGGCCCGCACCGTCGGCGAGAACTTCCGCGACGGCACGCCGGTGATCATGAACCTCTCCGAGATGGACGACGCCGACGCCAAGCGCCTCGTGGACTTCGCGGCCGGGCTGGTCTTTGCGACCCGTGGCACCATCGAGCGCGTCACCAGCAAGGTGTTCCTGCTCTCGCCACCGAACGTCACGGTGGCCGCCGAGGACAAGCAACGGATCGTCGAGGGCGGCTTCTTCAACCAGAGCTAGGACGCGGCGTACGTGCAAACCGTTGGTCTGATCATCCAGGTAGTGCTGTGGGTCTTCATCGCACTCCTGTGGGTGCGCTTCGTCGTCGACTGGGTGCAGATCTTCGCGCGGCAGTGGACGCCGCGCGGAGCACTGCTGGTCGGCCTCGAGGGCGTCTACTCCGCCACCGACCCGCCGATCAAGGCGCTGCGCCGGGTGATCCCGCCGCTGCGGCTCGGGAGCATCTCGCTCGACCTGAGCTTCCTGATCGTGATGATCGGGGCATACATCCTGCTCTCGCTCAACGGGCGGATCCTGCTGAGCTGAGAGTGGGCGCCGTGCTGGATGGACCCGCTGGATGCTCCGGGGACCCGCACAGGCGCTATTGTTCGACGGACAGCAACTCTGACGAGAATGAATGGGTGAGGTCATGCCGCTGACGCCTGAGGACGTGAGTAACAAGCGCTTTACTCCCGTCCGGCTCCGCGAGGGCTACGACATGGGCGAGGTCGACCAGTTCCTCGACGAGGTGGAGGCGGAGCTGGCGCGGCTCACGAAGGAGAACGACGACCTCAGGTCGAAGCTGTCGGCCGCGCAGTCCGGCGCTCCGGTCCCGGCGCCCGCCCCGGTCGTCGAGGAGAAGAAGCCGGAGCCGACCCCGGCCCCCGCGCCGATCCCGGAGCCCGTGGTGGCCGCGAGCCCGGTCGAGACGCTTCGCGTGGAGACCGTCCCCGACGCCTCGAACGCCGCCGCGCGCCTGCTGGAGATCGCCACCCGCAACGCCGACGAGCTGGTCGAGGACGCCAAGAACGAGGCCGACAAGATCATCGCCGAGGCTCGGACCAAGTCCGAGCGGCTCGACGTCGAGTCCCGCACCAAGGCCGACCGCCTCGAGGCGGACGCCCGCACCCGGGCGCAGATGCTGGACTCCGAGACCGCCGAGCGCCGCCGCCAGATGTTCGGCGAGCTCGAGACGGAGCGCGACAAGCTCAACTCCGAGGTCGAGCGCCTGCGCTCGTTCGAGCGTGAGTACCGGTCCCGGCTCAAGAGCTACTTCAGCCAGCAGCTCGAGGCGCTCAACACCGGCTCCGAGGCGCCCACCTCGTCCGGTGAGGAGACGCCCGCTCCCAAGCGACTGCGCTCGATCCTCGGCGAGGACGACGGCTGACCGCTGCCGAACAGTCGACACCGGCCGGTCCCCGCGGGGACCGGCCGGTGTCGTGTTCCACGGTGAGTCGGGTTTGAGGGGGTCCCGGCGCTCGGCTACCCTCCCTGCACCCACTGTGGCACGACGCACAGGCGCCCCAACGGCCGAGGAGGCCCGCTGATGGCTCGCAGCACCAGGAAGTCGATCGCCGGAAAGGCGACGGCGGCAGCCCGGAAGGTGGTCGCGCGCAAGACCCCGGCCGCCAAGGCGACCACGGGCTCGGGCTCCTCGTCGAAGAAGGCAGCGGCGAAGAAGGCTCCCGCGAAGAAGGCTCCCGCCAAGAAGGCTCCGGCGAAGAAGGCTCCGGTCAAGAAGGCTGCGGCGAAGAAGGCTCCGGCGAAGGTGGCGGCCAAGAAGGCGGCGCCCGCCAAGAAGGCGCCCGCCAAGAAGACTGCGGTCAAGAAGTCGACGGCGACGAAGGCCGCTCCGGTCAAGAAGGCCCCGGCCAAGGTCGCCGCCAAGAAGGCGCCCGCCAAGAAGGCGCCCGCCAAGAAGGCTCCGGTCAAGAAGGCTCCGGTCAAGAAGGCTCCGGTCAAGAAGTCGACGGCGACGAAGGCCGCTCCGGTCAAGAAGGCTCCGGGCAAGGTCGCCGCCAAGAAGGCGGCGCCCGCCGAGAAGGCTCCGGCGAGGAAGGCCCCGGCCACACAGACGGCACCGAAGACGGCGCCGAAGACGGCCAAGAAGACAGCCAAGAAGACAGCCAAGAAGACAGCCAAGAGGACGGTCAAGAGGACGGTCGCGAAGACGACGGCGCCCCGCAAGAAGGCGGCCGTCAGCTCGCTCGTCGTCCAGGAAGGCGAGTCGGCCTGGACCAAGGCCGAGCTCAAGGAGGTGCTCGACGAGCTCCACGAGCAGCGAGCCCACAGCCTCGAGATCGTCGAGGGGCTCGACTCCGAGCTCAACGGCCTGATGCGCGACTCGGGCGACGGTGCCGGCCAGGACCAGGCCGACGTCGGCGCGAGCACGTTCGAGCGCGACCACGAGCTCACCGTCCTCAACAGCGAGCGCGACAAGCTGGCGCAGATCGAACGGGCCCTGACCCGCATCGACGACGGCACGTACGGCGTCTGCGAGTCGTGCGGGAACCCGATCGGCAAGATGCGGCTCATGGCCTTCCCGCGTGCCACACTGTGCATGACATGCAAGCAGCGCGAGGAGCGTCGCTGACCGGCGACCAAGAGGTGGACCCACCGGCTCGACCCCGCGCATCGCGAGCGCGGCTGCTCACGGTCTTCGGGCTGGTCGCGGCCACGGCGTACGCCGTCGACGTCGTCTCGAAGGTCCTGGCGGTCGACCGGCTGACCGACAGCGCCGACGTCGAGGTCGTCGGCGACTTCCTCGTGCTCCACCTGGTGCGCAACTCCGGCGCGGCGTTCAGCACCGGCACCGGCTTCACCGAGGTCTTCAGCGTGCTGGCCACGGTCGCGGTGGTGGCGATCCTCTGGTTCGTCCGCAAGGTCGGCAGCGTGGTGTGGGCGGTGGCGCTGGGCTTCCTGCTCGCCGGCGTCGCGGGCAACCTGACCGACCGCCTGCTGCGCGAGCCCGGTCCGCTGCGGGGGCACGTCATCGACTTCTTCATGCTGCCCAACTGGCCGGTCTTCAACGTCGCCGACATCTGCATCAACATCGCCGCCGGGCTGATCCTCGTGCAGGTCTTCCGGGGCGTGCACCTCGACGGACGCCGCGAGACGAAGGACCCCGCCGCGGACCCGTCCGAGGAGCCGGCGGAGTGAACGCCGAGCACCGGATCCTCCCGGTCCCCGAGGGACTCGCGGGGGAGCGGGTCGACGCCGCGATGGCACGCCTCTTCGGTCTGTCGCGCACCCGCGCGGCCGACCTGATCAACGCCGGGCAGGTCGAGCTCGACGGTGCGGCGGTCGCGAAGAGCGACCGGGTGCTGCCCGGCGCCATCCTCGACGTCACCATCCCGGTCGAGGCCGACCCGCTCGAGGTCGTGCCCGAGGTGGTCGAGGGGATCAAGATCATCCACGACGACGACGCGATCGTCGTGATCGACAAGCCGGTCGGCGTCGCCGTGCACCCCTCACCGGGCTGGACCGGACCCACCGTCGTCGGTCACCTCGCCGGGGCCGGCTTCAGGATCTCCACCAGCGGCGCGTCCGAGCGGCAGGGCATCGTGCAGCGCCTGGACGTCGGCACCTCCGGCGTCATGGTGATCTGCAAGTCCGAGCACGCCTACTCGGTGCTCAAGAACGCCTTCCGGCAGCGCACCGTCGACAAGACCTACCACGCCCTCGTGCAGGGACACCCCGACCCGCTCGAGGGGACGATCGACGCGCCGATCGGGCGGCACCCGAAGGCCGACTACAAGTTCGCGGTCATGGCCGACGGTCGCCACAGCGTCACCCACTACGAGACGCTCGAGGCACACCGGTTCGCCAGCCTGCTGGAGATCCACCTCGAGACCGGCCGGACCCACCAGATCCGGGTGCACATGGCCGCGCTCAAGCACCCCTGCGTCGGCGACCTCACCTACGGCGCCGACCCCACGCTCGCCAAGCGCTGCGGGCTGGAGCGGCAGTGGCTGCACGCCGTACGCCTCGGCTTCGAGCACCCGGACTCCGGCGAGTACGTCGAGTACGAGTCGAGCTACCCCGACGACCTCGCCCGGGCGCTCGAGGTGATCAGGGATGCCCACTGACGCCGTGACGGACCTCGTGCTCCGGCCCGCCGGTGCCGAGGACGCCGCCGCCATGGCCGACCTGTACTCCGCGGCCCGGGTCGCGGCGGTCCCGCAGATGCCGTCGGCGATGCACACCAACGCCGAGGACCGGCACTGGATGGCGGGCCAGCTCGCGCGGGACGACCACGAGGGGTGGGTGGCCGAGCGCGACGCAGCGATCGTCGGCTACGCACTGCTCTCGCCGACGTGGCTGGACCATCTCTTCGTGCACCCCGAGCACCTCGGCTCCGGCATCGGCTCGGTGCTCCTCGACGTGGTGAAGTCGGTGCGGCCCGACGGCTTCGCGCTGTGGGTGTTCGAGAGCAACGCCGGCGCCCGGCGCTTCTACCTCCGGCACGGGCTGGTCGAGCTCGAGCGCACCGACGGGTCCGGCAACGAGGAGAAGGCCCCCGACGTCCGGATGGCCTGGCCCGGCGCCGACCCACTCGCCTTCCTCCGCGGCCTGATCGACGACGTCGACGAACAGCTGGGCGACCTGCTCGCCCGCCGAGTCGCGCTGACCCGGGCCGTCCAGGGCATCAAGCCCGACACCTCCCGCGACCCGGTCCGCGAGCGCGAGATCGCGGCGACGCTCGCCCGGCGGGCCCCCGAGCTGGGCGAGGAGCGCCTGGCCCGCATCGTGCACACGATCATCACCGAGAGCCTCGACGCCGCTGCCGGCGGCGGTTGAGGGGTGGTTTCGAGACGGGACTTCGTGCCTCCTCAACCACCGGGCTGGCGCCTGTCTCGAAACCACCGCTGTCGGAGCGTCCTCCTAAGGTGAGCTCAGCGGTCACGTAGGCTGGCGTCCTTCCCCAACCCGGCGCCCCGGCCCTCTCCGTGGCTCTGGTCAGTCATGCCCGCACCACCCGAGATCGACACAGCCGAGGAGTGGCCGACGACGATGGCGAACGGCTCCCAGGACTCCTTCGTCCACCTCCACGTGCACACCGAGTACTCCATGCTCGACGGCGCCTCGCTGCTCGACGGACTGTTCGGCCGGGTCGCGGATCTCGAGATGCCGGCGATCGCGATGACCGACCACGGCAACCTGCACGGCGCGTTCGACTTCTACTCCAAGGCGCGCAAGCACGGCGTCAAGCCGATCATCGGCATCGAGGCCTACCTCACCCCCGGCACCCATCGCTCGGAGAAGCGCCGCGTCCGGTGGGGGAAGGGCGACGCGGCCGAGGAGGGCGGCAAGGACGTCGCCGGTGGTGGTGCCTACACCCACATGACGATGTGGGCCGAGAACACCGCCGGGATGCACAACCTGTTCCGGCTCGCGAGCCTCGCCAGTCTCGAGGGCTACTACTACAAGCCCCGCATGGACCGCGAGCTGCTGCAGCAGTACTCGACGGGGATCATCGCCAGCACCGGCTGCCTCTCCGGCGAGATCCAGACGCGCCTGACGCTCGGGCAGTACGACGAGGCGCTCAAGGCGGCCGGGGAGTTCCAGGACATCTTCGGCAAGGACAACTTCTACCTCGAGCTGATGGACCACGGCATCGCCGCCGAGCGCGCCACCCGTGAGGACCTGCTCCGGATCGCCAAGACGCTCGACCTGCCGACGATCGTCACCAACGACACGCACTACACCAACCCCGAGGACGCCGACGGCCAGGACGCCCTCATCTGCGTCGCCTCCGGCAAGCGGCTGGCCGACACCAACCGGCTCAAGTTCGACGGTGGTGGCTACTACATCAAGTCCGCGGCCGAGATGCGGGAGCTCTGGGCCGACTTCCCCGACGCGTGCGACAACACCCTCGCGATCGCCGAGCGCTGCGAGGTGGAGTTCGTCGAGTCCACCGGCGGCTACATGGCGCGCGCCGACGTGCCCGAGAGCGAGACCGAGGAGAGCTGGTTCCGCAAGGAGGTCTGGCGCGGCATCGAGGCCCGCTACCCGGGCGACCGGCTCGACCAGCGCGTCAAGGACCGCGTCGAGATGGAGCTCGCGGTCATCTCCCAGAAGGGCTACTGCGGCTACTACCTGGTGGTCGCCGACTTCATCCAGTGGTCCAAGCGCAACGGCATCCGGGTCGGTCCGGGCCGTGGCTCCGGCGCGGGCTCGATCGCGGCGTACGCCCTCAGCATCACCGACCTCTGCCCCCTCGAGCACGGACTGTTCTTCGAGCGCTTCCTCAACCCCGAGCGTCCGTCGATGCCCGACTTCGACATCGACTTCGACGACCACCGCCGCGGCGAGGTCATCAAGTACGTCACCGACAAGTACGGCGCCGACCGGGTCGCCCAGATCGCGACCTTCGGCCGGCTGAAGTCGAAGGCCGCGATCAAGGACGCCGCGCGCGTGCTCGACCACGGCTTCGCGATCTCCGACCGCATCACCAAGGCGCTGCCGCCCGACGTGATGGGCAAGGGCGTCCCGCTCAAGGACATCTTCAACGCCGAGCACAAGCGGTACGGCGAGGGCGGCGAGTTCCGCGCCCTCCACGACTCCGACCCCGACGTCCGCACGATCTTCAGCACCGCGCTCGGCCTCGAGGGCCAGATCCGCAACTGGGGCGTGCACGCCGCGGGCGTGATCATGTCGAGCGCTCCGCTCATCGACGTCGTCCCGATCATGGCGCGGCCGCAGGACGGCGCGATCATCACCCAGTTCGACTACCCGATGTGCGAGTCGCTCGGGCTGGTCAAGATGGACTTCCTCGGGCTGAGCAACCTGCACATCCTCGAGGACGCGCTCGCCAACATCGAGGCCAACAAGGACGAGCACGTCGTCCTCGAGGAGCTGCCGTTCGACGACCGGGCGACCTACGAGCTGATGGGCCGCGGCGACACGCTCGGCGTCTTCCAGCTCGACGGTGGTGGCATGCGCGCGCTGCTGCGCTCGATGCAGCCCGACCAGTTTGCCGACATCACCGCGGTCAGCGCGCTGTACCGTCCCGGCCCGATGGGCGCCGACTCGCACAACAAGTACGCCCGCCGCAAGAACGGGCGCGAGCCGATCGAGCCCATCCACCCGGCCCTCGCCGAGGCGCTCGAGCCGGTGCTGGGGGAGACCTACGGCCTGATCGTCTACCAGGAGCAGGTGATGGCGATCGCCCAGGTCCTGGCCGGCTTCACGCTGGGCGCCGCGGACAACCTGCGCCGGGCGATGGGCAAGAAGAAGAAGGAGGAGCTCGACAAGCAGTACGCCGGCTTCCAGGCCGGCATGCTCGAGCGCGGGTTCCCCCAGGCCGCGATCGACAAGCTCTGGGAGATCCTGCTCCCGTTCTCCGACTACGCGTTCAACAAGTCCCACTCGGCGGCGTACGGCGTCATCACCTACTGGACCGCCTACCTCAAGGCCAACTACCCGGCCGAGTACATGGCCGCCTTGCTGACGTCCGCCCGGGACGACAAGGACAAGATGGCGATCTACCTCAACGAGTGCCGGCGGATGAAGATCCAGGTGCTCCCGCCCGACGTCAACGAGTCGGCCCACAACTTCACGCCGGTCGGTCGCGACATCCGCTTCGGCCTCACCGCGATCCGCAACGTCGGCTCCAACGTGGTCGACGGGATCGTCGCCGCACGCGCCGAGCAGGGCCGCTACGACGACTTCAACGACTTCCTCAAGAAGGTCCCGGCCCAGGTCTGCAACAAGCGGGTGATCGAGTCGCTGGTCAAGGCCGGCGCCTTCGACGACATGAAGCACAAGCGGCGTGCGCTCGTGGCGATCCACGAGACCGCCGTGGACCAGTACGTCGACATCAAGCGCAACGAGGCGATCGGACAGGACTCCCTCTTCGGCGGTCTCGACGACGACGGGTCGGGCTTCGGCGTGTCCGTCTCGATCCCCGACATCGACGACTGGGACAAGATGACCCTGCTCGGGCACGAGCGGGAGATGCTCGGGCTCTACGTCTCCGACCACCCGCTGCTCGGCCTCGAGCACGTCCTCTCCCAGGGCACCGACTGCACCATCGGCCAGCTGATGCTCGACGAGGGCCGGCCCGACGGCAGCCCGATCACCGTGTCGGGCCTGGTCACCTCGGTGCAGCGCAAGATCACCAAGCGCGGTGACGCGTGGGCGTTGGTCACCCTCGAGGACCTCGACGGCTCCATCGAGGTGCTGCTCTTCCCGAGCTCGTGGCAGCTGTGCGGCCATCTGGTCACCGACGACGCGATCCTCACCGTGAGGGGCCGGCTGTCCCGGAGCAAGGACCAGCCCGAGATCATGGGCCAGGAGGTGACGCTGGTCGACACCACCCAGGGCCCGAGCGGGCCGGTCGTGATCAACCTGCCGCAGACCCGGGTCAACGGCAAGGTCGTCGACCACCTCAAGGAGGTCCTCGCCACCCACGCCGGCGCCACCGAGGTCCACCTGCGCCTGCGGATGCGCGAGAAGACGGTCGTCCTCAACCTCGAGCGACACCGGGTGACGCCGAGCCCGGCGCTCTTCGCGGACCTCAAGCAGCTCCTCGGACCGGGATGCCTCACCGGATGACGCGGCGGCTGGGGGTGCAGCTGGCGCTCGTCGTGGTCGTGCTGGCGCTGGCGGGTGCGCTGGCCGGCGTGGTCTGGGAGTGGGCGTGGAGCCCGACCATCGGCGTCGTGGTCGACCACCAGTGGACGGCCGGCGACGCCCTCGGCCTCCAGCACCAGTTCTCCGGCACCGGCTGGTACGTCGTGGTCGCCGTGGTCGCCGGCCTGGTCGCCGGCATCGCGGTCACGCTCCTGGCCGACCGGGTGCCGCTGCTGACCCTCGCCGCGGTCGTGATCGGCTCCGCTCTCGCCGCCTGGGTGATGCTGGTGGTCGGCTCGGCGCTCGGCCCACCGGACCCCGACACCGCGGCACGGACCGCCGACGACGGGACCCGCCTGCCGGACCACCTCGCCGTCTCCGGTCGCAGTCCGTTCATCGCGTTCCCGGTGGGGGCGCTGCTGGGCCTGGTGCTCGTGTTCATCGGACTGTCGTCCCGTGTTCCCACGTCCGGGGCTGTGGACAGCGCACCGAGCGCCGAGCCGACTGGCTAGTCTGCAGGCACCTCGACGGCACCCGCCGCCGACCGAGCGCGAAGGGTGTGCCGATGTCCTACGACCCGCCGTCCGGCCCCCCGCCGTCGGGCCCGCCGTCGGGTGGGGCGGCCGAGACCCTCGACAGCGGCGACGGCGCACCACGACCCTCCGGGCGCGGCCGGCGTACGACCGTGCTCGCGGCGGTCGGCGCCGCGGCTGTCGTGGTCGCCGGCGGCGCGGCCTGGGCCGCGTGGTCGTTCTTCGCGACGGGTGCTCAGCCGGCCGAGGCGCTGCCGGACTCGACGATCGCCTACGCCAGCGTCGACCTCGACCCGAGCGGCGGCCAGAAGATCGCCGCGTTGCGCACCCTCTCGAGGTTCCCGGCGTTCGACGACGTCGTCGGCCTGGACGCCGACGACGACGTACGCCGGTGGATCTTCGACCAGATGCGCGACGTGGTCGCGTGCGAGGGTCTCGACTACGACGAGGACGTCGAGCCGTGGCTGGGAGACCGGTTCGCCGTGGCCGCCGTCGACACGGGCGGTGAGGAGCCGACACCGGTCTTCGTCCTGCAGGTGACCGACGAGGACCGTGCCGAGACCGGGCTGTCGGCGATCCGCGAGTGCGCTGGCAGCGAGGACAACGGGGCCTGGGTGATCCGCGACGGCTGGGCGCTGCTCGCCGAGGACCAGGACGTCGTCGACGGCGTCGCCGACGACGCGGCCGACGCCGCGCTGGCGGACGACGACGACTTCCGGCACTGGACGGACGAGGCCGGAGACGGCGGCATCGTCGCGCTCTACGCCGCGCCCGAGGTCGGGGCGGTCCTCGCCGAGGAGCTGACGAGCCTCGACGACCTCACGACGGGCGGGGAGATCGTGCCCGAGGAGATCGTGCCCGAAAAGAGTGCGCAGGTCCTGGAGGACTTCGGCGGCGCGGCGGCGACGCTGCGCTTCGACGACGGCGGCGTGGAGCTCGAGGTGGCCGCCGACGCCGGTGCCACCGGCTCGGTCGCGCGCGGCGACGCCGCAGGCGACGCGGTGGCGTCGCTGCCCGAGGGCACGGTCGCGGCGCTCGGGCTCAGCCTGGGCGACGGCTGGTTCGACGACCTTCTCTCGCAGGCGGCCGCGCTGAGCGGACGGTCCGCTGACGAGCTGGTCGCGCGGGCGAACGAGGAGCTGGGGATCGACCTGCCCGACGACGTCGAGACGCTCGCCGGCGAGGCGATCGCCCTGGCGGTCGACGCCGACTTCGACCCGGCGACCCTGTCCCTGGGTCTCGGGGAGCCCGGCCCGGAGGCCTCGCTCGGGGTCGGGGTGAAGGTCCTCGGCGACCCCGACGGCATCGACGGCGTCCTCGACAAGGTCCGGGCCGTGGCGTCGGGCGCGGACGGCGGGCTCCTCGACAGCGATGCGGGTGACGACGCGGTCGCGATCGGTCCGGACCCCGACTACCGCACCCGGCTCCTCGGCGACGAGGGACTCGGCAGCACCGACGCCTTCGAGCACGTCGTGGAGCACCGCGACGACGCCACCGCCGTGCTCTTCCTCGACGTCGACGGCGCCGACTGGCTGTCCGGGCTCTTCGGTGACGACGCCGAGGTGCGCGACAACCTCGAGCCGCTCGAGGCCCTGGGTCTGAACGCCTGGCTGGACGGCGACACGACCCACGCCATCCTCGAGATCACCTCCGACTGACCGGGGCCACCACGGCGTCGACGATCGCCACGAGGTCGGCCGGCGCGATCTCGAGGTCGAGCCCCCGCCGGCCGGCGGAGACGAAGATCGTCTCGAAGGCCTCGGCGGACTCGTCGAGCACGGTCGGGTGCCGCCGCTTCTGCCCGATCGGGGAGATGCCGCCCGCGACGTACCCCGTCGCCCGCTCGGCCGCCGCGAGGTCGGCCATCGCGGCCCTGCTGCCCCCCAGTGCGCGGGCCAGCGCCTTGAGATCGAGCTGCCCGGAGACGGGGACGACCCCGACCGAGAGCGCTGCGTCGACGCACGCCAGGAGCGTCTTGAAGACCCGCGCCGGGTCCAGCCCGAGTGCCTCCGCGGCCTCGAGCCCGTAGGAGCTCGCGCGCGGGTCGTGGGCGTACTCGTGCAGCGTGTACGCGATGCCGGCCTGCGTGAGCGCGACGGTGGCGGGGGTGCCGCCGGGGGACTTCCTCTTCGCCACGGGTGGTCTCCTCGGTCGGCGCCGACTCTCGTCTCACCGGAATTCGACGCGCTCTCGCGCGTTCCTCGCCGGCGCTGTGGCCTTCAGTTCGGGGACCACCGGGTGCGGGCGACCTCGGTGGCCGGCAGGGACGGGATCACGTTCATCGCGCGCAGCTCGGTGCGCAGCAGGTCGGTGAGCAGCACCAGCCGATCGGTCGCGTCCTCCGCCTCCAGCAGCGACTGCCGCTCGGACATCGGCAGCGGGGCGAGAGCGGCCAGGGTCCAGGAGAGGTACGTCGGGTCGCGGGGAAGCGTGCCCTCGTACGGGTCGCTGCGCAGCTCGGTCAGCGCCGCCCGGTAGGCCACGAACGCCGCGCGGGCCCGCTCCAGCACCTCGTCCGGCACCGCCTGCGTGGCGTCCGGCCGGTCGACGACGTGCCCGACCGGGAACGCGCCTCCGGTCTCGAGCCGGTGCAGCTCGATCCGCTCCATCCCGACGGCCACGACGTCGAAGGTGCCGTCGGGGTTGCTCTCGACGTCGGTGAGCTGGAGCCGGCAGCCGACCCGGTAGAGCGACTGCGCGCCGTGGTCGCCGACCTCGTAGCCCTCGCGGATGCCGACCGACCCGAACACCCGCTCCGCCGGGTCGTCGACGCGGAGCAGGTGGTGCACCAGCGCCCGGTAGCGGTCCTCGAACACGTGCAACGGCACGCTGAGACCCGGGAAGAGCACCGCGTTCAACGGGAACATCGGCAGCGTGTCGGGCACGGGACCAACGTAGCCCCGCGCAGCGGGGACCGTGCGACGGGACGCGCTGAGCACCCTCCACCAGTCCCGGTTGCTCCGACCACCGGCTTCCGCGACTACAGCGCGGAGCTCCTCGATCCGCAGCTGATCATCACCGTCGCCCTCGACGACTGCACAGGACTGCACCGACGGCAACGCCGACGAGCTCGCCGCGGGGGAGTCCACCGGTCGTCGCGGTTCGGGTCGAGCGGTCTCGCGCTCGTAGAATCGAGGCATGATCCAGCGCATCGACCTGCGGGAGGTCGACCGTTCCGGAGTCGACTACCGCGCAGCCGTGCCCCGCGCCGACTTCGACGTCGAGGCCGCGGTGCCGGCGGTGCATGCGATCTGCGAGGAGGTCCGCACCCGCGGGCTGGCCGCGATCCGGGAGTACGCCGAGCGGTTCGACGGCGTGGTCGTCGACGACATCCGCGTCGCGCCCGAGACGATCCGGCAGGCGCTGGCCGACGTCGACCCGGCCATCCGCGCCGGCCTCGAGGAGTCGATCCGTCGGCTGCGCGCGACCTGCGCCAACGAGCTGGAGCAGGACGCCGTCACCGAGCTCGGTCCCGGCGCCCGGGTGACCCACCGCAAGGTGCCGGTCGACCGGGTCGGTCTCTACGTGCCCGGCGGCCTCGCGCCGCTGGTCTCGAGCGTGCTGATGAACGTCGTCCCGGCCCAGACCGCGGGCGTCGGCTCGATCGCACTGTCGAGCCCGCCCCAGAAGGAGTTCGGCGGCTCGGTGCACCCGACGATCCTGGCCGCGTGCGCGCTGCTCGGCGTCGAGGAGGTCTACGCCGTCGGAGGCGCCCAGGCGATCGCGATGTTCGCCTACGGCGTCGGCCCGTGCGCCAAGGTCGACCTGGTCACCGGCCCCGGCAACATCTACACGGTCACGGCCAAGCGACTGCTCAAGGGGCAGGTCGGCATCGACTCCGAGGCCGGCCCGACCGAGATCGCGATCCTGGCCGACGACACCGCGGACGCGGCGTACGTCGCCGCCGACCTGATCAGCCAGGCCGAGCACGACCCGCTGGCGGCGTCGGTGCTGGTCACCTCCAGCGAGCGGCTCGCCGCCGACGTCGAGGCCGAGCTCGACAAGCAGGTGTCGGTGACCAGGCACGTCGAGCGGATCCGCACCAGCCTCTCCGGGCCGCAGTCGGGCATCGTCATGGTCGCCGACCTCGAGCAGGGCCTCGACGTCGTCAACGCCTACGCCGCCGAGCACCTCGAGATCCACACCGAGGACGCCCCGGCCCGGGCCGCGAGGGTGCGCAACGCCGGCGCGATCTTCGTCGGCCCGTACGCGCCCGTCAGCCTGGGCGACTACTGCGCCGGCTCCAACCACGTGCTGCCTACCGGCGGCTGCGCCTGCCACAGCAGCGGGCTGTCGGTGCGCGCCTTCACGAAGTCGGTGCACGTCGTCGACTACTCGCGTGACGCGCTCGCCGAGGTCGCCGACCACGTCGTCACGCTGGCCGAGGCGGAGGACCTGCCGGGCCACGGCGCCGCGGTCCGGGTGCGGTTCCGGTCATGAGCTTCCCCCCGATCCGGGAGGAGCTGCGGGGTCTCGAGCCGTACGGCGCGCCACAGCTCGACGTCCCGGTCCGGCTCAACACCAACGAGAACCCCTACGGCCCGAGCGAGGCCTGCGCCGACGACATCGCGGCCGCCGTGCGTGCCGCCGCGCTGACGCTCAACCGCTACCCCGACCGCGAGCACGTCGCGCTGCGCACCGCGCTCGCGGCGTACCTCTCCCGCGACACGCCGCACGGCGTCTCCGTCGAGCAGGTGTGGGCGGCCAACGGCTCCAACGAGGTGATGCTGCAGCTGCTGCAGGCCTTCGGCGGCCCGGGGCGGACGGCGATGAGCTTCGCGCCGACGTACTCGATGTATCCCGAGTACGCCCGTGACACCTCCACCGCCTGGGTCCAGGGTCGGCGGGCCGAGGACTTCGGCCTCGACCTCGATGCCGCCCGCGAGGCGGTCGAGCGCGAGCGGCCGAGCGTCGTGCTGCTGCCGAGTCCCAACAACCCGACCGGCACCGCGCTGCCGCCCGAGGCGGTCGGCCTGCTGTGCAAGGCCGCAGGCGATGGTCTGGTGGTGGTCGACGAGGCGTACGGCGAGTTCCGCCGCGAAGGCGTCCCGAGCGCGGTCGAGCTGCTGCCGGCGCACCGCAACCTGGTCGTCACCCGCACGATGAGCAAGGCGTTCGCGGCCGCCGGGCTGCGACTTGGCTACCTCGCTGCGGACCCGGCGATCTGCGACGCGATCCGCGTCGTGCGCCTGCCCTACCACCTCTCCGCGGTCACCCAGGCGACCGCGCTGGCGGCGCTGGAGCACGCCCCCGAGCTGCTCGGGAAGGTCGACGAGCTGCGCGCCGGGCGGGACCGCACCGTCGACTGGCTGCGCGCGCAGGGCCTGACCGTTGCGGAGAGCGACGCGAACTTCGCGTTGTTCGGCACGTTCGCCGACCGGCATGCTGTGTGGCAGGGGCTGCTCGACCGGGGCGTGCTGATCCGGGAGGTCGGTCCCGACGGGTGGCTCCGGGTGTCGATCGGGACGCCGGAGGAGATGCAGGCTTTCGAGGACGCGACGTCCGCAGTCATGGAGGAGATGTCATGAGCAGGACCGGACGCATCGAGCGGCAGACCAGCGAGTCGAAGGTGCTCGTCGAGGTCGACCTCGACGGCTCGGGCCGCCACGACGTCTCCACCGGCATCGGCTTCTACGACCACATGCTGACGGCCTTCGCGCGGCACAGCCTGGTCGACCTGACCGTGCAGTCCGAGGGCGACCACTGGATCGACGCGCACCACACCACCGAGGACACCGCGATCGCCCTCGGGCAGGCGCTGCGCCAGGCGCTCGGCGACAAGCAGGGCATCCGGCGCTTCGGCGACGCGACCGTGCCGCTCGACGAGGCACTCGTGCAGGCGGTCGTCGACGTGTCCGGGCGGCCCTACTGCGTGCACAGCGGCGAGCCCGAGGGGCAGCAGTACGTCCAGCTGGGGGGCTCGACGCCGGCCTACCTCGGCTCGCTGACCCAGCACGTCTTCGAGTCGATCGCCTTCCACGGCCACCTCGCGCTGCACGTGCGGGTGCTGGCCGGCCGCGAGCCGCACCACATCGTGGAGACCCAGTTCAAGGCGTTCGCCCGGGCGTTCCGCGACGCCGTCGCGCTCGACCCGCGCGAGACCGGCATCCCCTCGACCAAGGGCGCGCTCTGAGCATCCAGCCCCGCGTCGTGGTCCTCGACTACGGGTCGGGGAACCTCCGCTCCGCCGTGCGCGCGGTCGAGCGTGCCGGTGCCGAGGTCACGCTCACGAGCGACTTCGACACGGCGCTGGCGGCCGACGGCCTCGTCGTACCCGGCGTCGGAGCCTTCGCCGCCTGCATGCGGGGCCTGCGCGCCATCAAGGGCGAGCGGATCATCGGGCGCCGGCTCGCCGGTGGCCGGCCGGTGCTCGGCATCTGCGTCGGCATGCAGATCCTCTTCGCGCGCGGTGTGGAGCACGGCGTGGAGACCGAGGGCTGCGACGAGTGGCCGGGCGTCGTCGAGCGGCTCCAGTCGCCGGTCGTGCCGCACATGGGCTGGAACACCGTCGAGGCGCCGTCCGGCACGACGCTCTTCGCCGGCCTCGAGCACGAGCGGTTCTACTTCGTGCACTCGTACGCCGTGCGCGACTGGACCCTCGTCACCAACGACCGCACCCGCGCGCCGCTGGTGACCTGGGCCGAGCACGGCGGCGACCGGTTCGTGGCGGCCGTGGAGAACGGCCCGCTGAGCGCGACCCAGTTCCACCCCGAGAAGTCGGGCGACGCCGGCGCGGCCCTCTTCCACAACTGGGTGACGTCACTGTGAGCAAGGAGCGGGCCCGCCGTCGCGCCGAGCGCGAGGCCGCGGCGGCCGCCCTGGCCACGGCTCGGGCCGCCGAGGCCGAGCGCAAGCGGCGCCGCGACGCCCGTGTGCGGGCGCTGACCAGGTGGGTGCCGCGGGGGACCGGTCGCCAGACGGGCATGCTCGCCGAGCGGCGGCGCACCCGCACCCGCCTGCTGATCGTCGCCGTCGTCGCGGTGAACGTGCTCGTCTGGCTCGCCTCCGGCGACTGGGCCCTGCGGGCCGTCGCCCTGCTGCTGAGCGTGCTCGTCGCGCCCCTCCTGCACATCCTGCTGACCAGTGGAAAGTGAAGTCCATGTCTGACCACCTCGAGCTGCTCCCCGCCGTCGACATCACCGAGGGCCGTGCGGTCCAGCTCGCCCAGGGCGTCGCCGGCTCCGAGCGCGTGTACGGCGACCCGGTGGCCGCCGCGATGCGCTGGCAGGACGCCGGCGCGGAGTGGATCCACCTGGTCGACCTCGACGCGGCCTTCGGGCGCGGCTCCAACCGCGAGCTCCAGGCGCGGATCGTCGGCGCGCTCGACGTCCAGGTCGAGATGAGCGGCGGGATCCGCGACGACGAGTCGCTGACGGCCGCGCTGGCGACCGGCTGCCGGCGGGTCAACATCGGCACCGCGGCGCTCGAGCAGCCCGAGTGGTGCGCCCGGGTCATCGCCGAGCACGGCGACCGGGTCGCGATCGGCCTCGACGTACGCGGCCGCACGCTCGCCGCACGCGGCTGGACGCAGGACGGCGGCGACCTCTACGAGACGCTCGCCCGGCTCGACTCCGAGGGCTGCGCGCGGTACGTCGTCACCGACGTCAACAAGGACGGCATGCTCGCCGGGCCCAACCTGCAGCTGCTGCGCGAGGTCTGCGCCGCCACCTCCGCGCCGGTGGTCGCGTCGGGCGGCGTGACCACGCTCGACGACATCCGCGCCCTGATGGCCCTCGTCCCCGAGGGCGTCGAGGGCGCGATCGCGGGCACGGCCCTCTACGAGGGCCGGTTCACCCTCGAGGACGCGCTGGCGCTCACGAGGGGCAGGCAGTGAGCCTCGCCGTACGCGTCATCCCCTGCCTCGACGTCGACGGCGGACGGGTGGTCAAGGGCATCAACTTCCTCGACCTCCGCGACGCGGGCGACCCCGTCGAGCTCGCGCGCACCTACGACGCCGAGGGCGCCGACGAGCTGACGTTCCTCGACATCTCGGCCTCCCACGAGGGCCGCGCGACCACGATGGAGATCGTGTCGCGGACCGCAGAGGAGGTGTTCATCCCGCTCACCGTCGGCGGGGGAGTCTCGTCGGTCGACGACGTCGACCGCCTGCTGCGCGCCGGCGCCGACAAGGTCGCGGTCAACACCGCCGCGATCAAACGGCCCGAGCTGGTGGCCGAGATCGCGGACCGGTTCGGCAACCAGGTGCTCGTGCTGTCGGTGGACGCGCGCCGCGCGGCCCGCACCGACTCGGGGTTCGAGGTCACCACGCACGGCGGCCGGAGGTCGGCCGGCCTCGACGCGCTCGAGTGGGCGGTCCGCGCGACCGAGCTGGGCGCGGGGGAGATCCTGCTCAACGCGATGGACGCCGACGGCACCCGGGACGGCTTCGACGTGGACCTCATCCGGGCCGTGCGGCGCGAGGTGACCATCCCCGTCATCGCCTCCGGCGGCGCGGGCGCGACCGAGCACTTCCCGCCCGCGGTGGAGGCCGGGGCGGACGCGGTGCTCGCCGCGACGGTCTTCCACTTCGGCACGCTGCGCATCGCCGACGTCAAGCGGGCCCTCTCCGACGCCGGCCGACCAGTGCGCTGACCCTCAGAACGGGCCGCCGAAGTTCGGCCCCGACGGGTTGTTGTAGTTCTCCGCGCTGCCCTTGTCGGCCAGCCGCGACCGGCGTACCTCGCCGTCCACGACGCCGCGCCGGCGCGGCCAGAACGCCCAGCCCGCGACCGCCAGCGCGGCGATCCCGATGATGATCCACAGCAGCACGACTGCCTCCCCCGAGCTCCATGGTCCGCGCATCCCAGCCCGATGGGGTCCGTGGCGGTGGCAAGGTGCGATAGTCCGTCACGTCTGGTTGCCCCGACCGGGGTGTCGACAACCAGAACGTGACGGACTATCGCGAAGGCGCGGCTGCCCCCAGCCTCAACCGGCTCGCCGATAGCGGAGCAGGCGGGCCCGCTGGACCTCATCGAGCTCTCGGCGCTGGTCGACCGTGAACGTGGGGATCCACCTGGCGGGCGGCTCCAGGGTCCAGCGACGAACCGCCTCGGCCTCGAACCGGGCACGGCTGTAGGTGTCGTTGAGCCGCTCGATGAAGGAACTGTGGTCACGGCGGTCCTGGGTGACCATCGTGACGTACTCCAAGCCGACTGAACGGAAGTCCGACTCACGCTCCAGGTCGCGCGCCCGCCGCTTCCCGGCGAGGTGCAACGACCCTTCGTACTCGCCGACGACCCCGGCCACCGGGTCGATGAGGTCCGGGGTGCCGAGGTGCCGCCCCGCACGGTCGAAGACGGGGCGGTTGCACAGCGGTCGCGAGAATCCGGCCTCGACGGTCCAGATCCAGCGCATCTCGACCTCGGTCGGCGACCACGCGTTCTCCTCGGCGTACGGGATCGCGTCGCGACACCGAGGGATGCCGGTCCATCCTGGGTGGGCCAGCGCGTACGCCGTCAGCTCCTCGACCGACACCAGGTCGGCGTACGCCGCCATGTCGAGGACGGTGACGGCGGCGAGCAGCGAGGGCGCGTACCTCATCTCGAAGCAGACGGACCGGACGGCTGTGGTGACCCGCAACCCGTCGATCTCGGTCAGGTCGGCCGGCTCGAGCCGCTCCTTGCTCACGGAGACGCCCGGCCGCTCCCGGACGTTGAGGCCCGCAATGGCGAGAGTGACGTCGCGCAGCACGCCCGAGCCGTGCCGTCCTTCGAACCATCGGTCCCCGGCCCACCCCAGCATCGCCCACCCCGTCACCCCGCCGTACCCGGGCAGGATGACCGCGGCCTCGACGATCCGCTGCTCGACCCGATCGGCGTCCGCCCAGCTCGGAAGGTAGAACCCGCGTGAGCTCCGGCGCCACTCCCGCCCTCGAGCCTGGGCCTGGGTCGGCCCCTCCAAGCCGCGCCGGTCCACCCGGACCGGGGAGACGATCCCCTGCCGGCTCGGGTGGAACTCGGGCGGTACGAACACCCGAGCATCGTCCGCCGGATCGGGTCGTCGCCGCGTCCGTCGTCCACAGGCCCGAAACGGGGGATACTCCGTCACGTTCTGGTTGCCCCGACCGGCGTGTCGGCAACCAGAACGTGACGGACTATCCCGGAGCGGCGCCTCAGGCCCCGAGGTCGGCCGCCCGCAGCGCCGCCACCGACTCCTCCGGTCCGTCGAGGTCGATCCCGACGACGGCCGAGCGGCCGAAGAGGAAGAGGATCACCTCGACGACGTCGCCGGAGATCGTCACCGGGTCGTCGCCCTTGCGCGCGACGATCGTGGCGCCGGTCTCGGTGTCGGCGCGTCGGAGCACGGTCGGCACGGGGAGCCTGCGGCCGAGGAAGGACGCCGAGCGGGCGAGCCGGCCCCACAGCGCGTCGGCGTCGGCGGCGGGCAGCGCCCGGGGCTGCCAGTCGGGGCGGCCGCGACGCAGGTCCTCGTGGTGCACGAGGTACTCGAGGGTGTTGGCGGCGTCGTCGACGGCGGGTACGACGAACAGGCCGCCGGGCGAGCGCAGCCGCGCCACGAGGTCGGCGTACGGCCGTCTCCCGAGCGACCGCGACGCGCGCTCGGTGAGACCCGCGAGCGGGGACAGCACGATGCCGGCCGCCGCGAGCGGCCTGCGCTCGCGCACGAGGAGATGGACGACCAGGTCCTCGGCGGCCCAGCCGGCGCACAGCGTGGGCGCGTCGGGACCGACCTCGAGCGCGAGGTCACAGAGGGCGGCGCGCTCGCGGCGCGCGAGCGAGTCGGTCATGGCCTCGACACTATGGGACGGCCGATGTCGGCGACCGGGAATAGCCTGTGCGGACGGCGGGGTTGCCCGCGAGCAGACGCACCGGACAGGGACGAGCAGGTAGTGAGCGACGGACGCAGCAGGCGCGGGACCACGATGGAGGGGTTCCGCGTCCTCTCGGTGGCGGTCCGCCGCGAGCCGTGGATCTTCACGCTGTCGACGATCGGCAGCCTGCTCTTCGGCGCCCTGACCGTCGCCGACGCGTGGGTGCTCGGCTGGTCGACGGACCACGTCGTGCTGCCGGCGTTCGACGAGGGCGAGATCGGCACCGACCTCCTCGTCGCGGTGTTCGCGCTGTTCCTCGGCGTGGCGCTGCTGCGCGCGGTCGGCATCGTCGCGCGCCGCCTGGGCGCCGGCCTGATGCAGTACCGCATGCAGGCGCACACGCGGCGGGCGGTGACCCGGCAGTACCTCGCGCTCCCGATGTCGTGGCACCAGCGGCACCCGACCGGCGAGCTGCTGTCCAACGCCAACTCCGACGTCGAGGCCGCGTGGGGACCGATCGCGCCGTTGCCGATGGCGGTCGGCACGTTGGCGATGATGGTGATCGCGGTCGTCCAGATGTTCGCCGCCGACGTCGTGATGGCCCTGGTCGGCCTGATGGTCTTCCCGGCGGTCGTCGTCGCCAACCTGGCCTACCAGCGCCTCGCGTCACCGCTGATGACCAAGGCCCAGCAGCTGCGCGCGGAGCTGAGCGAGGTCGCCCACGAGTCCTTCGACGGGGCGATGGTCGTCAAGACGCTCGGCCGCGAGGGCGAGGAGACCTCGCGGTTCGCCGCGAAGGCCCACGAGCTGCGCGACGTCAACATCCGGGCCGGCCGGATCCGCGCGGCCTTCGACCCGACGCTCGCCGCCCTGCCGAACCTCGGGGTCCTGGTGGTGCTGGCGGTCGGCGTCCAGCGCGTGATCTCGGGCGCCACCGACCCGGGCGACGTCGTCACGGTGTCCTACCTGCTCACGGTCGTCTCGTTTCCGATCCGGTCGATCGGCTGGCTGCTCGGCGAGTTCCCGCGCAGCGTGGTCGGCTACCACCGGGTGCGCACGGTGCTGCGCGCGACCGGCGAGATGCCGTACGGCGACCGCGCCGTCGACCGGTCCGCGCGCGAGGGCGCGCGGCTCGAGGTCGTCGGCCTGGGCTTCCGCTACGCCGCCGCACAGCCGCTCCTCGAGGACGTGTCGTTCACCGTTGAGCCCGGGCGGACGGTCGCGCTCGTCGGCGCGACGGCGTCGGGCAAGACCACCCTGACGACGCTGATGGCCCGGCTCGTCGACCCCGACGACGGGCGCCTGCTGCTCGACGGCACCGACCTGCGCTACCTCGCGAAGGGCGAGCTCGCCCGGGGCGTGGCGGTCGTGCCGCAGACCGCGTTCCTCTTCGACGACACCGTCCGCGACAACGTCACGCTGGGCGCCGACGTCTCCGACGACGACGTCTGGGCGGCCCTGCGGGCAGCACAGGCCGACGGGTTCGTCGCGGCGCTCCCCGACGGCCTCGACTCCAGGCTCGGTGAGCGCGGCACCTCGCTCTCGGGCGGGCAGCGGCAGCGGATCTCCCTGGCCCGCGCGCTGGCGCGTCGTCCGCGCCTGCTGATCCTCGACGACGCCACGTCCGCCGTCGACCCCGAGGTCGAGGCGCGGATCCTCGCGGCTCTGCGCTCCGACGAGCGGGGCGCCAGCCTGGTGGTGGTCGCCTACCGCAAGGCGACGATCGGGCTGGCCGACGAGGTCGTCCATCTCGTCGACGGGCGGATCGCAGACCGCGGCACGCACGCCGAGCTCCTCGACCGCAGCCCCGCGTACGCGCGGCTGGTCAACGCCTACGAGCATGGCAACGAGCTGGTGGAGGACCGAGCATGAGCACCCCAGGAAATCGCGGGCTTCCCCCGCTTCGCTCCTCCAGCCCACGATTCCCCGGGGACCCCGAATGAGCACCACGTTCGACACCGGCGAGCAGATCGGGGCGTTCGACACCGTCCGCCGCGGCGTGCACGCGTCGCCGGAGCTCAAGGACGGCCTCGGCTGGACGATCGTGCTGGCCTTCGTCGCCGCGATCGGCCAGGTGGTGGTGCCGATCGCGGTCCAGCAGACCCTCGACCACGGGCTCAACGGCCCCGACGGACCCGACGTCTCCTTCACGGTGGCGATGGGGGTCGGTGCCGCGGCGGCGATCGTGGTGACCGGGTGGGCGTCCTACCTGATGACCGCGCGCCTCTTCACCGTCTCCGAGCGCGGCCTGGCCACGCTGCGGGTCAAGGCGTTCCGGCACGTGCACGACCTGCCGCTCCTGACCCAGAACACCGAGCGCCGCGGGGCCCTCGTCTCGCGGGTCACCAGCGACGTCGACCAGGTCAGCCAGTTCCTGGTCTTCGGCGGCCTGCTGCTGATCGTCAGCTTCTGCCAGGTGGTCATCGCGACGATCGTGATGCTGGTCTACAGCTGGCAGCTGGCGATCGTCGTGTGGGTCTGCTTCGCCCCGCTCTTCCTCTCGATCCGCTACTTCCAGCGCAAGCTCTCGCAGGCGTACGGCGTGGTCCGGCGCCAGGTCGCCGTCATGCTCTCGGCGATCTCCGAGCCGGTCGTCGGCGCGGGCGTCGTGAAGTCCTACGCGATCGAGGACCGCACCCAGGCGCGGATCGACGACGCCATCGACGCCTTCAAGGTCGCGAGCACGCGCGCGCAGAAGTTCACGGTCGTGTCGTTCTCGCTGGGTGGCATCTCCGCCGGGCTGGCCAACGCCGGGGTGCTCATCGTGGGCATCCAGCTCGGCCTCGCCGACGACATCACGGCCGGCAAGGTGCTGGCGTTCGCGTTCCTCGTGACGCTCTTCGTCGGACCCGTGCAGATGGGCACCCAGATCCTCACCGACGCCCAGAACGCCCTGGTCAGCTGGCGCCGGGTGATCGGCATCCTCGAGACGCCGGCCGACCTCGTCGACCCGGGCGAGGCGGGGCGGGTCCTGCCGCGCGGGCCGATCGACGTGTCCTTCCGCGACGTGACGTTCGCCTATCCGGGCGGCCCACCGGTGCTGCGCGACATCGACCTCGACATCCCGGGCGGCACGCGGGTCGCGGTCGTCGGCGAGACCGGCTCGGGCAAGTCCACGATCGCCAAGCTGCTGACCCGGCTGATGGACGCCGGCGAGGGTGCCGTCGTGCTCGACGGCATCGACGTCCGCGAGATCGCCCAGTCCTCGCTGCGCCGCAGCGTCGTCCTGGTGCCTCAGGAGGGCTTCCTCTTCGACGACACGCTCGCCAGCAACGTCCGCTACGGCCGGCTCGACGCCACCGACGAGGAGATCGTCGCGGCGGCGGAGCGGCTCGGCCTCGGCGACTGGCTGGGCGGCCTGCCCGCGGGGCTCGAGACCCGCGTCGGGCAGCGCGGCGAGTCGCTCTCCGCGGGGGAGCGGCAGCTCGTGGCGCTGCTGCGCGCCCAGCTCGCCGACCCCGACCTGCTGGTCCTCGACGAGGCGACCAGCGCGGTCGACCCGGCCCTGGAGATGCGGATCGGCCGCGCGCTCGAGCGGCTGATGCAGGACCGCACCAGCGTCACGATCGCGCACCGGCTCTCGACGGCCGAGGCCGCCGACGAGGTGGTCGTCGTCGACCGGGGCCGGATCGTCCAGCGCGGCCCCCACGCCGCCCTCGTCGCCGAGGAGGGCTCGGTCTACGCCGGGCTCCACGCCAGCTGGGTCGCGCAACATGGCTCGTGAGCGTGGCGGTGGTGTCGAGACGGTTGCCAGGGCAACCTCCTCAACTACCGTGGCGGTGGTTGAGGAAGACGCGCCAGCGCCTGTCTCGAAACCACGACCCGTCTCGAGCTCAGGTGAGGGGATAATCGAGGAGTGACCTACCAGCTCGACCCCGCCATCGCCGACCGGCTCAAGCGCACCGCGGAGGGCCTCGTGCCCGCGGTGGCGCAGCAGCACGACACGGGCGAGGTGCTGATGCTCGGCTGGATGGACGACGAGTCGCTGGCCCGGACCATCGAGACCGGGCGCGCGACCTACTGGAGCCGCTCGCGCCAGGAGTACTGGGTGAAGGGCGACACCTCCGGCCACGTCCAGTGGGTCAAGGAGATCCGTCTCGACTGCGACGGCGACACCCTGCTGGTCAAGGTCGACCAGGTCGGCGCGGCCTGCCACACCGGAGACCGCACCTGCTTCGACGCGGCGGTGCTCCACGAGGTCGCCGATGACTGACCGCGAGACCGCCGGGCGGCGCCGGACCTTCGGCCCGGTGGTGCTGCTCGGGCTGGCGGCGGGAGGCCTCACGGCCGTCGCCGGCTCGAAGCCCGCCGTCGAGGGCGACGGCGAGGCCGCGCGGGCGATCAGCAGCCGACTGGTGTCCTTCGACGCGCAGCTGCCGCTGGTGACCGCGCTCGGCCTGGTCGTGCTCGCGTGCTGGGGGGTGCTGCTGGTGACCCGGGGCCGGGTACGCCGTGCGGTCGCCGCCCTCGGAACCCTGGCCGGCCTCGGCGCGCTGGCGGCCGCGATCGCGGCGTACGCGCAGGTCTCCGACCAGCTCCGCGACGAGCTCGCGCTCGTCGGGATCGCCGACCCGGAGCTGTCCCACACCGCGTGGTACTGGGCGGCGGTCGCCGGCGCGGTGCTCGCGACGGCCGCCGGCGTGCTCGCGGTCCTGTGGGCGCCGGCGTGGCCGGAGATGGGCCGCCGGTACGACGCCCCTGGTGCCGCCGAACCCGCCCCGACGGCGCCTCCCGAGGAGCAGAGCAGCCTCGACCTCTGGAAGGCCATGGACGACGGGCGCGACCCCACCGCCTGACCACCCGGCGACCGCACCGGACGGCACCTGAATAGACTGTGCCCGCACCGCTGTCCGCCCCGTTCGAGGAGCCCTGCATGTCTGCAAACCACGGCAACACCCCTGCGGCCTGGACGTTCGTCACCGTCGCCATGCTCGGGTTCGTGGTCGGCGCCGCCGGCATGCTGTTCGACCCGATCAACTGGACGATCTTCTGGGTCGGCGCCGCCCTCGCCGTCGCCTCGCTGGTGGTCTTCGCCGTCATGGCGAAGCTGGGCTACCACGAGTCGGGTCACTGACGGCCCCATGAGGTGCTGAGCCCATGACCGCCACCGCGCCGGCCTCGTCGCCCGCGGGGGCGGCGTACGCCGCGGGCCGGTGGCGGAGGGTCCGCGGGCCCGCCGTGATGCTGGGCGGCCTCGGGCTCGCCACGCTCGCGCTGCACCTGCGCGACCCCCACGAGCCCGGGTCGTGGGGCTACTGCCCGAGCGCCGCTCTCGGCGTCTACTGCCCCGGCTGTGGCGGCCTGCGCGCGGTCAACGACCTCACCCACGGTCAGGTCGGCGCGGCGGCCTCGAGCAACCTCGCGTTCCTCGTGGTGGTGCCGTTCGTCGTCGCCGGCCTGGGCTGGTGGGTCGTCTCCCGCTGGCGCGGCACGCCGGTGGTGCTGCCGGCGAGGGCGGTCGCACCCGCGGCGTACGCCGGCCTCGCGCTGCTCGTGGCCTTCACCGTGCTGCGCAACCTCGCCGTCGGCGACTGGCTCGCGCCGTAGCCCTCGTCAGTTGATCTCGCCGCTGTAGTCGAGGTCGATCACGCCGGTGCCCGTGAGGATCCACCAGACGACGCCGAGGGCGATGCCGACGACACCGAGGATGAAGCCCCACTTGGCCAGGCCCTCGCCGGTCTTGGCACCCGCGGACTCCCGGATGTCCTTCTTGCCGAGCTGGCCGAAGACGACTCCGAGGATCGAGAAGATGAAGCAACCCCAGAAGCACGGGATGACGCCGATGATGCCGAGCACGAGGGACGCCACGGCCATGCCGGAGCGCTTCGGCGGCGTCCCGCCGTACTGCGGCGGGGGCGCGCCGTACTGCGGCGGCGGGGGAGGCGGGTCGGAGTAGCTCACGGCGATTCCTCTCTCGTCGGCCCGTCGCGTCTGCCGGGTCCGTGTTCAGCGGACACTACCCACGCCCGGGTCCTTCATGCAGCGTGAAACACTGGGCCCGCAAGACCCGCAGTCCGTGGCCGTCCGGTGGGAGAGACCAGCATGTCCGTGCTCGACGACATCGTCGCCGGCGTGCGCGCCGACCTCGCCGAGCGCGAGTCGCGGATCAGCCTCGCCGACCTGCGCGCCGCGCTGGCCGACGTCGACGCGCCCCGCGACCCGATGCCGCACTTCCGGGGCGCCGGCTCGAGCGTGATCGCGGAGGTGAAGCGGCGCAGCCCCAGCAAGGGCGAGCTCGCCGACATCCCCGACCCGGCCGACCTCGCGCAGCAGTACGCCGCCGGCGGCGCGGCCGCGATCAGCGTGCTCACCGAGCAGCGCCGGTTCGGCGGCAGCCTCGACGACCTGCGCGCCGTGCGGGCCGCCGTCGACGTCCCGATCCTGCGCAAGGACTTCATCGTGACCACCTACCAGCTCGTCGAGGCGCGCGCCGCGGGGGCCGACCTGGCGCTGCTGATCGTGGCCGCGCTGAGCGACGACGCGCTGCGTCGTCTCCACGACGAGGCGCGCGAGCTCGGGCTGACGGTGCTGGTCGAGGTGCACGACGAGGCCGAGACCGAGCGCGCCGTCGCGCTCGGCGCCGAGCTGGTCGGCGTCAACGCGCGCAACCTCAAGACGCTCGAGATCGACGCCGACACGTTCGGCCGGCTGGCGCCGCTGGTGCCCGACGACCGGGTCAAGGTGGCCGAGAGCGGCATCTTCGGCCCGACCGACGTGAAGCGCTTCGTGGGCGAGGGTGCCCGGGTCTTGCTCGTCGGCGAGGCGCTGGTGAGGGACGGCGACCCGCAGTCGGCGGTCGCCGCGATGACAGGAGTGACGCCGTGACCTTTGACGCCGACGAGCGGGGGTGGTTCGGCCCGCCGACGACGGGGTTCGGCGGCCGGTACATGCCGGAGGCCCTGGTCGCCGCGCTGGACGAGCTGACCGCGGCGTGGCTGGACGCGATGGCGGACCCGTCGTTCGTCGCGGAGTTCGAGCAGATCCTGCGCGAGTACGCCGGCGTGCCCAGCCCGCTCTACCTGGCCGAGCGCCTGAGCGACCGGGTCGGGGCGCGGATCCTGCTCAAGCGCGAGGACCTCAACCACACCGGGGCCCACAAGATCCGCAACGTGCTCGGCCAGGCGCTGCTCACCAGGCGGATGGGCAAGACGCGCGTCATCGCGGAGACCGGCGCCGGCCAGCACGGCGTCGCGAGCGCCACCGCGGCGGCGTACTTCGGCCTCGACTGCACGGTCTACATGGGCTCCGTCGACACCAAGCGCCAGGCGCTCAACGTCGCCCGGATGAACCTCCTCGGCGCCAAGGTGGTCGCGGTGGACTCCGGCAGTGCGACGCTCAAGGACGCCATCAACGAGGCACTGCGCGACTGGGTCGCGACCGTCGACCACACGGCGTACCTCTTCGGCACCGCCGCCGGGCCGCACCCGTTCCCGAGCATGGTCCGTGAGTTCTGCCGCGGGATCGGCGACGAGGCGCGCGCCCAGTGCCTCGAGCAGTACGGCGCCCTGCCCGACGCGGTCGCCGCGTGCGTCGGCGGCGGATCCAACGCGATCGGGCTGTTCACGGCGTTCCTCGACGACGCGGACGTCGAGATCTTCGGATTCGAGGCCGGCGGCGACGGCGTCGAGACCGGCCGACACGCGGCCACGATCCACGCCGGCGACCGCGGAGTCCTGCACGGCGCGCGCACGTTCGTGCTCCAGGACGAGGACGGCCAGACGATCGAGTCGCACTCGATCTCCGCCGGACTGGACTACCCGGGTGTCGGCCCGCAGCACGCCCACCTCGCCGACGCGGGCCGCGCGACGTACCTCCCGGTGACCGACGCCGAGGCCATGGACGCGATGGCGCTGCTCGCCCGCACCGAGGGCATCATCCCGGCGATCGAGTCCGCCCACGCGCTCGCCGGTGCGCTGCGCCTTGCCGAGGAGCGCCAGGGCCAGACCATCCTGGTCAACCTCTCCGGCCGCGGCGACAAGGACATGGGCACGGCGCTGGAGTACTTCGGCCTCGGGCAGGCCGACGCCGAGACGGGAGACGTCGAGTGACCGGCGGCGTGAGCGCGGCCACCGCCTTCGCCGCGGCCAGGGCCGAGGGCCGCGCCGCCCTGATGGGCTACCTGCCCGCCGGGTTCCCCGACGTCGCCGGCGGCATCGAGGCGTTGCGCACCATGGTCGACGCCGGCTGCGACGTGATCGAGATCGGCCTGCCCTACAGCGACCCGGTGATGGACGGTCCGACCATCCAGGCCGCGGCCCAGCAGGCGCTCGACGGAGGCGTCCGCACCAAGGACGTGCTCCGCACCGTCGAGGCGGTCGCCGCCACCGGCACGCCGACCCTGGTGATGACCTACTGGAACCCGATCGACCGGTACGGCGTCTCGCGGTTCGCCGCCGACCTCGCCAACGCCGGGGGAGCGGGCCTGATCACGCCCGACCTGACCCCCGACGCCGACCCGTCGTGGAGCCAGGCCGCCGACGAGCACGGCCTCGACAAGGTCTACCTCGTCGCACCGTCCTCGACCGACGAGCGGATCTCGATGACCACGGCGGCCTCCCGCGGCTTCGTCTACGCCGCCGCCGTCATGGGCGTGACCGGTGCCCGCGCGACGACCTCCGAGCTCGCCGGCCCCCTCGTCGCGCGCACCAAGGCCGCCATCGCGACACAGGGCACCGGCCTGCCCGTCGGCGTCGGCATCGGCGTCAGCAACGGCGACCAGGCGGCCGAGGTGGCGGCCCGGGACGGGATCGGCGCCGACGGGGTGATCGTCGGGTCCGCCTTCGTCCGCACGCTGCTTGACCACCCCGGCGACACCGGCGAGGGACTGCGGGCGCTGGGCCGACTGACCGAGGACCTGGCCCGGGGGGTACGGCGTGCGCAGTAGCCGCCTCGCGGCCGCCCTCGTCGCCCTGCTCGTCCCGCTCGCCGCCTGCGGCGGCGGCGACGAGGGCGGCGCGCTGCACGGCACCGAGCTCGACCCGCCGTTCGAGGTCTCCGCGACGGCGCTGACCGACACCGACGGCCAGCCCTACTCGCTCACGGACGACACCGACAAGCCGTTGACGCTGGTGTTCTTCGGCTATACCCACTGCCCGGACATCTGCCAGACCGTGATGTCCAACCTCGCGACCGCGGTCAACCGCCTCGACGAGCAGGACCGCGACCGGGTCGACGTGGTGTTCGTGACGACCGACCCCGCCCGCGACACCTCGGACGTGCTCGATCGCTACCTCGAGCACTTCGACCCGTCGTTCATCGGGCTCACCGGCGCGCTGGACACGATCGTCGGCGTCGCCAAGCCGATGGGCGTCGGCGTCACCCAGGGCGACAAGCTGCCCTCGGGTGGCTACGACGTCACGCACGGCACGACGATCACGGGCGTCGACGGCGACGACGACGGCACGATCTACTGGAGCGAGGCGACGTCCTCCGCCGACTTCGCGAACGACATCCACACGCTCCTGAACTGAGGCCCCATGCTCGCACCCGCCGTCGCGCTCTCGATCCCCAGTCCGTCGTCGGGTGTCTGGCACCTGGGTCCGCTCCCGCTGCGCGGCTACGCCCTCGCGATCATCCTCGGCATCGTCGCCGCGATCTGGATCGGCGAGAAGCGCTGGGTGGCCCGGGGTGGCCAGCCCGGAGACATCCAGGACATCGCGATCTGGGCCGTCCCGTTCGGGCTCGTCGGCGGCCGGCTCTACCACGTGCTCACCGACCAGGATCTCTACTTCGGCGCCGGCGAGCACCCGATCGAGGCGCTCTACGTGTGGCGCGGCGGGCTCGGCGTCTGGGGCGCGATCGCCCTCGGCGCCCTCGGCGCGGTCATCGCGGCGAGGCGCAAGGGCATCAAGCTGCTGCCGGTCCTCGACGCGATGGCACCCGGCGTGCTCGTCGCGCAGGCCCTCGGCCGCTGGGGGAACTGGTTCAACCAGGAGCTCTTCGGCAAGCCGACCGACCTGCCGTGGGGCCTCGAGGTCAGCGACGACGTCGCGCTGCGCGCCGGCTACGAGGCCGGCACGACCTTCCACCCGACGTTCCTCTACGAGAGCCTGTGGTGCCTCGCGGGCTTCGCCCTGCTGCTCTGGGCCGATCGCCGCTTCCGGCTCGGCCACGGCCGGGTCGTGGCGCTCTACATCATGATCTACACCGTCGGCCGCGGCTGGATCGAGATGCTCCGCATCGACAACGTCGAGCTCGACGACGTCGGCGGCCTCCGGTTCAACGTGTGGACCTCGCTCGCGCTCTTCGTCGCCGCCCTGGTGTGGTTCGTCGTGAGCACGCGGCGCCAGCCCGGCCGCGAGGAGCGGGTGTACGACGAGGGACGCGGCCCCGACGCGCCCGGCGTCGATCAGGAGACCGAGGTCACGACTCGCGGGCGGGCGGACGGCGACGTACGCTCGACGGAGGCCGACGCCGACCGCGGCGGCCCGTCCGGGACGGACTGACCGACGCTCACCCGCAGGTGTCCGTGGCCGGACTTCCGGGAATGACCAGTCCCGCGCAGGTGATAATCTGGCTCTTCCGCTAGGGCCAATGTCGTCCCCTGCCCACCGAATCTGCTTCAGCCGATCCGCCGGCGCCGGCCCCACAGCGTTGTAGGTCCTGCGCGGCACTGAGACGACGGGAGAATGCCCGGTGCCGTACTCGCACGCATTCCCGCCGCCCGAAGGGCTCTACGACCCGCGCTTCGAGAAGGACGCGTGTGGCGTCGCGTTCGTGGCGACCCTCACGGGGGAGGCCACCCACGAGATCGTGAAGCAGGGCATCCAGGCCCTGCGCAACCTCGACCACCGCGGCGCCGCCGGCGCCGAGCAGAACACCGGCGACGGCGCCGGCATCCTGCTGCAGATCCCGGACGCGTTCCTGCGCGCGGTGGTCACCGAGTCGGGGTTCGAGCTCCCCCCGCAGCACTCGTACGCCGTGGGCACGGCGTTCCTGCCCGGTGACGCCGAGCAGGTCGCCAAGACCCGCCGCCGCATCGAGGAGATCGCGACCGAGGAGGGGCTGACCGTCCTCGGCTGGCGGGAGGTGCCGACCGACCCCGCGGAGCTCGGCGGCATGGCGCTCGGCGTGATGCCGGACTTCCAGCAGCTCTTCGTCGCGGGCGCGGGCTCGCGCGTGACCGGCATGGCGCTGGAGCGCCTGGCCTTCTGCCTGCGCAAGCGAGCCGAGCGCGAGACGGACGTCTACTTCCCGTCGCTCTCCTCGCGCACCCTGATCTACAAGGGGATGCTCACCACCGACCAGCTCGACAAGTTCTTCCCCGACCTGCTCGACGAGCGCGTCACGTCGGCGCTCGCGGTGGTGCACTCGCGGTTCTCGACCAACACGTTCCCGAGCTGGCCGCTGGCGCACCCCTTCCGGTTCATCGCCCACAACGGCGAGATCAACACCGTGATGGGCAACCGCAACTGGATGCGGGCTCGTGAGGCGCTGCTGGCCTCCGACGTCATCCCGGGCGATCTCGACCGGCTGTTCCCGATCACCACCCCCGGCGCGTCGGACTCGGCGTCGTTCGACGAGGTGCTCGAGCTGCTGCACATGGGTGGCCGCTCGCTGCCCCACTCCGTGCTGATGATGATCCCGGAGGCGTGGGAGAACCACGGCGAGATGGACGAGAAGCGTCGCGCGTTCTACGAGTTCCACTCCACGCTGATGGAGCCCTGGGACGGCCCGGCCTGCGTCGTCTTCACCGACGGCTCCCAGATCGGCGCGGTCCTCGACCGCAACGGCCTGCGGCCGTCGCGCTACTGGGTGACCGACGACGGCCTCGTCGTGCTGGCGTCCGAGGTCGGCGTGCTCGACATCGCGCCGGAGAAGGTGGTCCGCAAGGGCCGTCTCCAGCCGGGGCGGATGTTCCTCGTCGACACCGACGAGCACCGGATCATCGAGGACGAGGAGATCAAGGCCGAGCTCGCGGCGGAGCACCCGTACGACGAGTGGCTGCACGCCGGCCTCATCCACCTCGACGACATCCCCGAGCGCGAGCACATCGTGCACACCCACGCCTCGGTCACCCGGCGCCAGCAGGTGTTCGGCTACACCGAGGAGGAGCTGCGGGTCCTGCTCACGCCGATGGCCAACACCGGCGCCGAGCCGATCGGCTCGATGGGCACCGACACCCCCGTCGCCGCGCTGAGCGACAAGCCGCGGCTGCTCTTCGACTACTTCAGCCAGCTCTTCGCCCAGGTCACCAACCCCCCGCTCGACGCGATCCGCGAGGAGCTCGTGACCTCGCTGGCCGGCACCATCGGCCCGGAGGCCAACCTGCTCGAGCCGGCGCCGGCGTCGTGCCGCATGGTCGTGCTGCCGTTCCCGGTCATCTCCAACGACGACCTGGCCAAGATCCGCCACATCAACCGCGACGGCGACATGCCGGGCTTCATCACCCACGTGGCGCGGGGGCTCTACCCCGTCGAGGGCGGCGGCGCGGCGATGGCGCGGCGGATCGACGAGATCTGCCAGGAGGTGTCCGCGGCGATCGCCGACGGCGCCCGCATCATCGTGCTCTCCGACCGGCACTCGACGGCCGAGCACGCACCGATCCCGTCGCTGCTGCTCACCGGCGCCGTCCACCACCACCTGGTGCGCGAGAAGACCCGCACCCAGGTCGGGCTGCTCGTCGAGGCCGGCGACGTCCGCGAGGTCCACCACGTCGCCCTGCTCGTCGGGTACGGCGCGGCCGCGGTCAACCCCTACCTCGCGATGGAGTCCGTCGAGGACCTCGCCCGCGAGGGCTACTACGTCGGCAACGAGCCCGAGCAGGCCGTCAAGAACCTCGTCAAGGCGCTCGGCAAGGGCGTGCTGAAGGTGATGTCGAAGATGGGCGTCTCGACGGTCGCGTCCTACACCGGCGCCCAGATCTTCGAGGCGGTCGGGCTCTCGCAGGCGGTCGTCGACCGGTACTTCACCGGCACGGTCTCCAAGCTAGGCGGCGTCGAGCTCGACACGATCGCCGAGGAGGTCGCGCGCCGCCACGCCACGGCGTACCCACGCGGTGGCATCTCCCCGGCGCACCGCGAGCTCGAGGTCGGCGGCGAGTACCAGTGGCGCCGCGAGGGAGAGCCGCACCTCTTCGACCCGGAGACGGTCTTCCGGCTGCAGCACTCCACCCGCACCGGCCGCTACGACATCTTCAAGCAGTACACCTCCCGCGTCGACCAGCAGTCCGAGCGGCTGATGACGATGCGCGGGCTCTTCCGGTTCAAGGACGGCGAGGAGTCCGGCCGCGGCCCGATCCCGATCGAGGAGGTCGAGCCGGTCTCCGAGATCGTGAAGCGCTTCTCGACCGGTGCGATGTCCTACGGCTCGATCAGCATGGAGGCGCACGAGACCCTCGCGATCGCGATGAACCGGCTGGGCGCGAAGTCCAACACCGGTGAGGGCGGCGAGGACCCCGAGCGCCTGTACGACCCCGAGCGGCGCAGCGCGATCAAGCAGGTCGCGTCGGGCCGGTTCGGCGTCACCTCGGAGTACCTCACGAACGCCGACGACATCCAGATCAAGATGGCCCAGGGCGCCAAGCCCGGCGAGGGCGGCCAGCTGCCCGGCAACAAGGTCTACCCGTGGGTCGCGAAGACCCGGCACTCCACGCCGGGGGTGGGCCTGATCTCGCCGCCGCCGCACCACGACATCTACTCGATCGAGGACCTGGCCCAGCTGATCCACGACCTCAAGAACGCCAACCCGCAGGCCCGCGTCCACGTGAAGCTGGTCTCCGAGGTCGGCGTCGGCACGGTCGCGGCCGGCGTGTCCAAGGCGCACGCCGACGTCGTGCTGATCTCCGGCCACGACGGCGGCACCGGCGCGGCGCCGCTGACCTCGCTCAAGCACGCGGGAGGGCCGTGGGAGCTCGGCCTCGCCGAGACCCAGCAGACCCTGCTGCTCAACGGCCTGCGCGACCGGATCGTCGTGCAGACCGACGGACAGCTGAAGACCGGTCGCGACGTCGTGATCGCGGCGCTGCTCGGCGCGGAGGAGTACGGCTTCGCGTCGGCGCCGCTGGTGGTCTCCGGCTGCATCATGATGCGGGTCTGCCACCTCGACACCTGCCCCGTGGGAGTCGCGACGCAGAACCCGGTGCTGCGCGAGCGCTACACCGGCAAGCCGGAGTTCGTCGTCAACTTCTTCGAGTTCATCGCCGAGGAGGTTCGCGAACTGCTCGCCGAGCTGGGCTTCCGCTCGCTCGACGAGGCGATCGGCCAGGTCGGCAGCCTCGACGTCGAGCGCGCGGTCGACCACTGGAAGGCCGCCGGCCTGGACCTGAGCCCGGTGCTCCACCAGCCCGACCGCTCGGCGTTCCCCGAGCAGGACCTGCACTGCACCCGGTCGCAGGACCACGCCCTCGACAGGTCGCTGGACCGCACCGAGCTGGTCCCGCTGGCGCAGGCCGCGCTCGAGCGGGGCGAACCGGTGCGCGCGCAGGTGAGGATCCGCAACGTCAACCGCACCGTCGGCACGATCCTCGGCCACGAGGTCACGAAGAAGTACGGCGGGGACGGGCTGCCCGACGGCACGATCGACCTCACCTTCACGGGCTCGGCAGGTCAGTCGTTCGGCGCGTTCGTGCCGCGGGGCATGACCCTGCGGCTCGAGGGTGACGCCAACGACTACGTCGGCAAGGGCCTGTCGGGCGGCCGGATCGTCGTACGCCCCGATCGCGCCGCGACGTTCGACGCCGACGAGCAGATCATCGCCGGCAACGTGATCGCCTACGGCGCGACCTCGGGCGAGATCTTCATCCGCGGCGGCGTCGGCGAGCGGTTCTGCGTGCGCAACTCCGGCGTCCGCGCGGTCACCGAGGGCGTGGGCGACCACGGCTGCGAGTACATGACCGGCGGCCGGGTGGCCGTGCTGGGCCGGACCGGCCGCAACTTCGCGGCCGGCATGTCCGGCGGCGTGGCCTGGGTCCTCGACCTCGAGCCGCAGCGGGTCAACGCCGAGCTGGTCGAGCTCGGCCCGGTCGCCGGCGACGCGGCCGTCGAGCTCGAGCAGATGGTGCGCCGGCACCTCGAGGAGACCGGGTCGACGGTCGCCGAGGGCCTGCTCGCCGACTGGGAGACCTCACTGACGCGGTTCACCGAGATCATGCCCACCGACTACCGCAAGTCCCTGGAGGCCAAGGCCAAGGCCGAGGCCGACGGCCTCGACGAGAACGAGACCGCCCACGCGATGATGGAGGCGCTCCATGGATGAGTCGCTCGGCTTCCCACCTCACCGCGAGCACGTGGCCACGACCGATACCGGCGTCCAGGCGCCGACGAACGCTTCGACGATGATGGAGGGCTCTGTCTGATGGCTGACCCCCGTGGCTTCTTGAAGAGCGGCCGTGAGGTCGCGCAGCGACGTCCGGTCGACGAGCGGGTGCAGGACTGGAACGAGGTCTACCCGGGCTCGGCCGGCCGCGCGCTGCTGCCGATCATCACCGAGCAGGCGGGCCGCTGCATGGACTGCGGCATCCCGTTCTGCCACCAGGGCTGCCCGCTCGGCAACATCATCCCCGAGTGGAACGACCTGGTCTGGCGTGACGACTGGGAGGGCGCGATCGAGCGCCTGCACGCGACCAACAACTTCCCGGAGTTCACCGGGCGCCTGTGCCCGGCGCCCTGCGAGACCGCCTGCGTGCTGGGCATCAACCAGGACCCGGTCACGATCAAGAACGTCGAGGTCGCGATCGCCGACAAGGCATGGGAGTCCGGCTTCGTGCGGCCTCAGCCGCCGGAGTGGCTCTCGGGCCGCACGGTCGCGGTGGTCGGGTCCGGGCCGGCCGGCCTGGCCGCGGCGCAGCAGCTCACCCGGGCCGGCCACACGGTCGCGGTCTACGAGCGCGCCGACAGGATCGGCGGGCTGATGCGCTACGGCATCCCCGAGTTCAAGATGGAGAAGAAGCACCTCGACCGGCGCCTGGAGCAGATGCGCCGCGAGGGCACCGTCTTCCGGGCCGGCGTCGACGTCGGCTCGGCGCTCGGGGCCGACGCGCTGCGTGAGCGGTACGACGCCGTCGTACTCGCCGTCGGCGCCACCGAGCCCCGCGACCTGACCGTCCCGGGGCGCGAGCTCGGCGGCATCCACCAGGCGATGGAGTTCCTGCCCCAGGCCAACCGGGTGTCGCTCGGGGAGACGGTCGACGACCAGATCACAGCCGAGGGCAAGCACGTCGTGATCATCGGCGGCGGCGACACCGGCGCGGACTGCCTCGGCACGTCGACCCGCCAGGGCGCGGCGTCGATCACGCAGCTCGAGATCATGCCGGAGCCGCCCGAGGCCCGGCCCGCGGGCCAGCCGTGGCCGACGTACCCGATGATCTTCCGGATCTCCTCGGCGCACGAGGAGGCCGGAGACCGGGTCTACGCCGTGTCGACCAAGGAGTTCCTCGGCGACGAGGACGGCAACGTGCGTGCGCTGCGCCTGGTCGACGTGGTCTTCGAGGACGGGAGGCTGACCGAGATCGAGGGCACCGAGCGCGAGATCCCGGCCGGGCTGGTGCTCTTCGCGATGGGCTTCGTCGGCCCCGAGCGACCCGGGCTGGTGGAGCAGCTCGGCGTGGACCTCGACGAGCGCGGCAACGTCAAGCGCGACGCGTCGTACCAGTCGTCGGTGCCGGGCGTCTTCGTCGCCGGCGACGCGGGTCGCGGCCAGTCGCTCATCGTCTGGGCGATCGCCGAGGGACGGGCCGCGGCGGCCGCGGTCGACCGACACCTCACCGGCTCGACCACCCTCCCGGCCCCGATCAAGCCCACCGAGCGCCCGCTGGTCGTCTGACCCGACGCTGACCCGCCCGAAACTTTCGGGCGGGTCGGCGTCATTTCGGGCCCGCGACGGGAGTTAGGTCTTTGAACGATCAAAGTCGCGGTAGGGTGAGGTACGTGCGTAGAGCCAAGATCGTCTGCACCCTGGGGCCTGCAACGTCCTCACCCCGACGGATCCGGGAGCTCGTGTACGCCGGCATGGACGTCGCCCGGCTCAACATGAGCCACGGGTCGCACGACGACCACGCCGAGGCGTACCGCCTGGTCCGCGAGGCCTCGGACGCGAGCGGCCACGGCGTGGGCATCTTCGCCGACCTCCAGGGGCCGAAGATCCGCCTCGAGACCTTCGCCGACGGCCCGGTCGTGCTGCAGCGGGGGCAGGAGTGGGTCATCACCACCCGGGACGTCCCCGGCGACGACCGGGCGTGCGGCACGACGTACAAGGGCCTGCCCGGCGACGTCAACGTCGGCGACCCGATCCTCATCGACGACGGCAAGATCCGGCTGCGGGTCACCGAGGTCGTCGACGGCACCGACGTCCACACCGAGGTGCTGGTGGGCGGGAAGGTGTCCAACAACAAGGGCATCAACCTGCCCGGCGTGGCGGTCTCGGTGCCGGCGCTCTCGGAGAAGGACATCGAGGACCTGCGCTTCGCGCTGCACCTCACCGTCGACTTCATCGCGCTCAGCTTCGTGCGCGACGCCAAGGACGCCGACGACGTCCGCAAGATCATGGACGAGGAGGGCATCCACGTCCCCGTCATCGCGAAGATCGAGAAGCCCCAGGCGATCGACAACCTCGACCAGGTGATCGCGGCGTTCGACGGCTTCATGGTCGCGCGCGGCGACCTCGGCGTGGAGTGCCCCCTGGAGGACGTGCCGTTCCTGCAGAAGCGGATCATCGAGAAGGCGCGCCTGAACGCGAAGCCCGTCATCGTCGCCACCCAGATGCTCGAGTCGATGATCACCAACCCCGCGCCGACCCGCGCCGAGGCCTCCGACGTCGCCAACGCGGTGCTGGACGGCGCGGACGCGGTGATGCTCTCCGGGGAGACCAGCGTGGGGGAGTACCCCGTGCACACTGTCGAGACGATGGCGCGGATCATCACCGCGACCGGCCAGCACGCCCGCGAGGAGGACTCGCGGATGGCGGAGATCGACTGGGACCCCCACACCCGCGGCGGCGTGATCGCCAAGGCCGCGCAGGAGGTGGCCGAGCGGGTCGGCGCGAAGTACCTCGTCGCCTTCACCCAGAGCGGTGACTCCGCCCGACGACTCTCCCGGCTCCGCGGACCGGTACCGATCCTCGCCTTCACCCCCGAGGCCCCCGTCCGCTCCCAGCTGTCGCTCAGCTGGGGCGTCGAGACGTTCAAGACCCACGCCGTCGAGCACACCGACGAGATGGTGCGCCAGGTCGACGACCAGCTGCTCCAGATCGGGCGGGTCGTCGAGGGAGACCTCGTCGTGATCATCGCCGGCAGCCCGCCCGGCATCCCCGGCTCCACCAACGCGCTGCGGATCCACCGCATGGGCGACGCCATCAACGAGGTCGCCCCGGCGTACAAGCGCGCTTCGCGCTGACTCGACACTGTGGTGGTGTCGCGAGTGCCCCGGGTGGGATTCGAACCCACACTGAATGGTGTTTGAGACCATCGCCTCTGCCGTTGGGCTACCGGGGCCAGCAGCGCCAGAACCCTAGCCGACACCACTCTGTTCCTCGCTCTTGACGAGCAACGAGGGTCCGGCGTCGAGCACCGCGCAACCGGCGTGACGCGGTATCGGTGCGGCCGGTTACCCTTCTGCCCGTGAATCAGCCGACCGACCCGCCGACGCCGGGGAGCGCCGCTCGCCGGGTCGTGATCGCCGAGGACGAGGTCCTCATCCGCATGGACCTCGCGGAGATGCTCTCCGAGGAGGGGTACGACGTCGTCGGCCAGGCCGGCGACGGTGCCGCGGCGGTCGAGCTGGCCGAGGAGCTGCGCCCCGACCTGGTGATCCTCGACGTCAAGATGCCCGTGCTCGACGGCATCGCGGCCGCCGAGCGGATCGCGGGCGAGCGGATCGCGCCGGTCGTGATCCTGACGGCGTTCTCGCAGCGTGACCTGGTCGAGCGCGCCCGTGACGCGGGGGCGATGGCCTATCTGGTCAAGCCGTTCGGCCAGTCCGACCTGGTGCCGGCGATAGAGATGGCCGTCAGCCGGTTCACCGAGCTGTCGATGCTCGAGGCGGAGGTCGCCGACCTCACCGAGCGGCTCGAGACCCGCAAGGCCGTCGACCGGGCCAAGAACGTGCTCCAGGAGCAGCTGAGCCTGACCGAGCCGGAGGCGTTCCGCTGGATCCAGAAGACCGCGATGGACCTGCGCCTGTCGATGCGACAGGTGGCCGAGGGCGTCATCACCCACGGCCCCGGGATCGCCGGCTGAGTCCCCGGACCGTCCGAGGCGGGCGCGGCGCACCGCGGCCGGATCACGCTTCGGTAACGCCCTGGCGTGCTGCGGACGACGCGCGAGGGGAAGTGGCGCGCACCACATCGTTGACCCCTAGACTGCCGTGCGAACCCGGCCGGGTTCTGGATGGGAGGACCGAGTTGAAGTCTCGACACATCGTCCGTGAGCGGGCGATGGTCCGGGGGGCAGCGGGACTGATCCTCGCGCTGCTGCTCGCGCCCTTGCTCGCGCTGATCCCCACGGGGGCGGCACATGCCGTGGACACCCTGTGCCTACCAGGACCGGAGGCGGCCTGCATCGCGGGCACCATCCGCACCGAGGACGGGCCGCTGGCCGACGTCACGCTGACGGTCACGGACGAGGCCGGCACCGAGCAGGAGGTCACGACCGGCGAGACCGGCAAGTGGAACCTCCAGCTCGACCAGGAGGGGCCCTACGTCGTCAAGATCGACACCGACTCGCTGCCGGACGACGTGGTCGTCACCGAGGACGAGGTCACCGTCAAGGCGACGTTCGGTGCCACCAGGCCCGCGCTCTTCGAGGTCCGCACCGAGTCCTACAGCGCCGAGACCAGCAAGTTCGACGAGCTCGTGCAGAGCACGGTGAACGGGATCCGGCTCGGCCTGCTGCTCGCGCTCGCGTCGGTCGGACTCTCCCTGATCTACGGCACCACCGGCCTGTCGAACTTCGCGCACGCCGAGCAGGTGACCCTGGGCGGGCTGCTCGGCTACTTCTTCGTCAACCAACAGGGCCTGAGCCTGGTGGTGGGCGGGGTGCTGGTGGTGATCGTCTGTGCGTTCACCGGCTGGTTCCAGGACCGCGTGCTCTGGCAGCCGTTGCGCCGTCGCGGTCTGGGCCTGATCCAGATGATGATCGTGACGATCGGCCTCTCGCTGGCGCTCCAGTACGTCTTCCAGTACGCCGTGGGCGCGCGGACGGTCCGCGTCGAGCAGGCCAACCCGGAGGTCAGCACGTTCGGGCCGGTCACGATCACGAACCAGTCGATCGTGGCGATGGCCATCTCGGTGGTCGTCCTCGCGCTCGTCGGCTACGCGCTGCTGCGCACCCGCGTCGGCCGCGCCACCCGCGCCGTGTCCGACAACCCGGCCCTGGCGGCCGCGTCGGGCATCGACACCGACCGGGTGATCCGCCTCGTGTGGACGGTCGCGATGGGGCTCGCCGGCCTCTCCGGCCTCCTCTACGCGCTGGTCACCAACGGCATCAAGTGGGACTCCGGCATGCAGATCCTGCTGCTGCTCTTCGCAGCGGTCACGCTCGGTGGCCTCGGTACGGCGTTCGGCGCGCTCCTCGGCTCGCTGATCATCGGCCTGGTCGTCGAGCTCTCGCCGGTGCTGGGCATGCCCGGTGACTTCAAGTACGCGACCGCGATGTTGATCCTGATCCTGCTCCTGCTCGTGCGGCCGCAAGGCCTGCTCGGCAAGCCGCAGCGGGTCGGGTAAGGGAGGGACTGACGACCATGGACGACATCCAGTTCATCCTCAACGGCATGATGCGCGAGGCGCTCTCGCCGCAGACGGCCGCCGTCGCCATCGCGGTGATCGGCCTGAACATCCACTTCGGCTTCACCGGCCTGATCAACATCGGCCAGTCGGCCTTCATGCTGCTCGGCGCCTACGGTTTCGCCATCTCGATCTGGCACGGCCTGCCGATGGTGGTCGGCCTGCTGTTCGGCTTCGGCGCGGCGTTCGTGTTCGCGCTCGTGCTGGGCGCTCCGACCCTGAAGCTGCGAGGTGACTATCTCGCGATCGTCACGATCTCGGCGGCGGAGATCATCAGGTACGTCGGCAGGTCGGCGCTGCTGACCGACTTCACCGGCTCCGCCCAGGGCATCCCGGGCAGCCAGTTCCGCGACCCGTTCACGAACCTGTCCTTCTTCGGCGGCGGGCAGTTCACGCTGCTGCCGTTCAACTACACCGACGTCGCCGACGGGGCGGCGTGGTTGCGGATCATCGGCTGGGTGCTCGTCGTCGCGGTGATCGTGCTCGTCGTCCAGCGCCTCCGCAAGGGCCATGCCTTCGCGGGCATCGGGCAGGCGGCGCTGATGCTGGGCCTGATCGTCGTCGGCCTGTTCCTGCTGTTCTTCCTCTTCCCGGTGCCCAACCAGCGCACCGGTGTCAACGGCTGGTGGGTCCGCTTCATCGCGTGGGGCCTGGTGCTCGTGTGCACCCTGCTGGTCTACCTGCTGGTCCGCAGCCCGTGGGGCCGCCTGCTCCGCGGCATCCGCGAGGACGAGGACGCGATCCGGTCGCTCGGCAAGAACGTCTTCGCGATCAAGATGCAGGCGCTGATCATCGGCGGCCTGTTCGGCGCGCTGGGCGGCATGGTCTACGTGCTGCCGGCGAGCGTGCAACCGGACTCGATGGGACGCTCGCTGACGTTCTTCTGCTACACCGCGCTGCTGCTCGGTGGCGCCGCGACGATCTTCGGGCCGGTGCTCGGCGCGATCATCTTCTTCGCGGCCCGCATCGGCATCAAGTACACCTCCGCGGCGTACGTGCCGGACAGCATCATGAACGGCCAGCAGACCGAGCAGTTCTCCTACATCGTCGTCGGTGTGGCGTTGATGCTGATCGTGATCTTCAGACCACAGGGCATCCTGGGCAACAAGAGGGAGCTGCGTTTCAATGTCTGACCAGATGTCATCCCCGACCGTGGCGCCGGGCGGCCTCGCGGACCCGGAGGCCCGCCGGGCGCTGGTCGCGGGCTTCGAGGCCGCACCGGGCGCGAGCAAGCCGGACCCGATCCTGGAGGTCGACGCCATCGTCCGTCAGTTCGGCGGCATGACGGCCGTCGACGTCCAGCACCTCGAGGTGCAGCGCGGCCTGATCACGGCGCTGATCGGTCCCAACGGCGCCGGCAAGACGACGTTCTTCAACCTGATCACCGGCTTCGACCGGCCGACCTCGGCCGGCGCGGGTGCCCACTGGGCGTTCGACGGCCAGAAGCTCGACAAGACCTCGGCCTCGAGCGTCGCGCGGGCCGGCATGGTCCGGACCTTCCAGCTCACGAAGGCGCTCAGCGCCATGACGGTGATCGAGAACATGATGCTCGGCGCCCAGAACCAGGCGGGCGAGAACCTCGTCAAGTCGATCTTCCGCGGCACCTGGCGCAAGCAGGAGCAGGAGATCGAGGCGAAGGCCGACGAGCTGCTCCAGCGGTTCAAGCTCTACGAGAAGAAGCACGACTACGCCGGCAGCCTCTCGGGTGGCCAGCGCAAGCTCCTCGAGATGGCGCGGGCGCTGATGAGCGACCCGAAGATGATCATGCTCGACGAGCCGATGGCGGGCGTGAACCCCGCGCTCACCCAGTCGCTGCTCGGCCACATCCAGAGCCTGCGCGACGAAGGCATGACCGTGCTCTTCGTCGAGCACGACATGCACGTCGTACGCCACATCTCGGACTGGGTGGCGGTGATGGCGGAGGGCAGGTTGGTCGCCGAGGGCCCGGCCGACTCGGTGATGTCGGACCCGGCCGTGATCGACGCCTACCTCGGCGCCCACCACGACACCGACCTCGGCGACGACGCCCTTCTCTCCGACCAGACGATGGACGAGCTGGCCGAGGAGGTCGCGGTCGAGGATGCCGAGCGCGAGGCCGAGGAAGAGGCGGAGGGACTGCGATGACCGAGCACCAGACGGGTGGCACCGCCACCGAGACCCGGACCCCGGTGGTGGAGGCCCGCGACATCGTCGCCGGCTACCTCCCGGGTGTGAACATCCTCAACGGCTGCAGCCTGGTCGCCTACCCGGGCGAGATGATCGGCATCATCGGCCCGAACGGCGCCGGCAAGTCGACCCTGCTCAAGGCAATGTTCGGTCTCGTCAAGGTCCACTCCGGCTCCGTGATGCTCGGCGACCGCGACATCACCAACCTGCGCACCAACCAGCTGGTGGAGATGGGCGTGGGCTTCGTGCCGCAGACCAACAACGTCTTCCCCTCGCTGAGCATCGAGGAGAACCTGCGGATGGGGCTCTTCCTGCGCCCCAAGAAGGTGCGCGAGCGCCTGGACGCCATGTGGGACCTCTTCCCGGTGCTGCACGACCGGCGCAACCAGAGCGCGGGCGCGCTCTCCGGTGGTGAGCGCCAGTCGCTGGCGATGGCCCGGGCGCTGATGATGGAGCCGTCGGTGCTGCTGCTCGACGAGCCCTCCGCGGGCCTCTCGCCGGTGCGCCAGGACGAGACGTTCCTGCGCACCCGCCGCATCAACAAGACCGGCGTCTGCGTGGTGATGGTCGAGCAGAACGCCCGCCGCTGCCTGCAGATCTGCGACCGCGGCTACGTGCTCGACCAGGGCCGGGACGCCTACACCGGCACCGGCCGCGAGCTCGCCAACGACCCCAAGGTCATCGAGCTCTACCTCGGCACCCTCGCCAAGGACGTCGACGAGCAGCGCGACGGCGGCCACCCCGAGTAGTCGACCCGCCCGAAACTGCACGGCGACCCGCCCGAAACTTTCGGGCGGGTCGACGTCATTTGCAGGCGAGGGGCCCCGGACCGAAGTCCGGGGCCCCTCGTTGAGCTCAGCGGGTGATCGTCAGATCACTTGCTGCCCTCCACGGTGCTGGTGAGCTCGTTCTTGTTGTCGGCGTTGTAGGTGTAGATGCCGACGAACGCCGAGGACGGGTCGTTCTGCTTGTCGATCGGACCGATGCCCGAGGGTCCGGCGTACCGGATCTCGCTGCCCTCGTCGAGCAGCGCGACGCAGTCGGCGTACGACTTGCACTCCTCGCCGTCGGTCGCGCCGGAGACGGCCGCGAGGTTGTCGCGGATCGTCTTCGGGTCGGTCGCCCCGCCCTTCACCGCGGCGAGCGCGGCGAGGATCGTGGCGTCGTAGGACTCAGCGCCGTACGCGAAGTCCGTGAGCTTCTGACCCTCGGCGGCGTCGTACCAGGCGACGAGGCGGTCCTTGAAGCCCTGCTCCGGGTCGGCGCCGGGGATCGTGCCCTGAGCGCCCTCGAGGGTGCCGGGCTCGAAGTCCTTGGTGTAGTCGGCGGTGTTGCCGTCGGTGTAGTAGGTCTTCGCCATGTCCCAGCCCTGGGCCTTGAGCTCGGGGACGATCGACTTGGTCTCGTCGAACGCGAGCACCACGATCGCGTCGGGCTTCGCGGCGAGGACGCCGCTGACCTCGGCGGAGAACGTCGTCTGGCCGGCCGGGAACTCGTCGCCGTCACCCTTGCAGCCGTAGACGCAGGAGCCGCCCGCGCCCTCGACGGTCGCCTGGACGGCGTTGCGCAGACCGGTGCCGTAGGTGTCGTTGAACACCAGGAAGCCGACCTTCGTGTAGCCGTCGGTCGAGATCAGGGTGCCGAGCGCGTTGCCCTGGATGCCGTCCGGCGGCGCGGTGCGGAAGTACCACGGCGAGTAGCCGGACAGGTCGACCGCGGTGTTCGCCGGCGAGATCTCGACGATCTTGTTGTCGGCGAAGGTGTCGACGACGTTCAGCGAGACGCTGGACGACGCGGCGCCGATGACGACCGACGGCTTGCTGGCCACGAGCGTGCCGGCCGAGGCCGTCGAGACCGACATGTCGGTCGAGTCGCCGGAGTCCTGGATGTCGTGGCAGGCCTGGGCGCCGCCGACGCCACCAGCGGCGTTGATGTCCGAGACCGCCAGGCCGACGCCCGAGATCTCCGGCGGGCCGAGGTATGCCAGGTTGCCGGTGAGCGGCAGGATGCCGCCCGCCCGGAACGTGTCGGCGCTGGTCTGGTTACCGGCGCACTTGTCGTTCGTGAGCGAGTCCGCCGCGGGGGCAGACTCGGAGGCCGTCGGGGTGTCGTCGGCCGCGGGCTCGTCGCCGCCGTCGGAGTCGTCTCCGCAGGCGGTCAGGGCGAAGCTGAGGGCGGCAGTGCCCGCCATCAACCGCACCCACGTGGCGGTTCTGGATCGATTCACGGGGTGAACCTTTCTGTCGCGTTGATGCACTACACCGCGCCCGTCCTCGGGAGAGACCGGGCATAGCCCTGTCACCGTAGGTCCGGCCACCGGGCGCAGTGACGTACGGCACCCTGTCGTTAGCGAACCGTTACGTCAATGCAGTACGGCGACGATCTCCACGAGTGCCGGTGCCACGAGCAGCGCCGGGAGCAGGTCGGCGACCGGGATCTCCCGCACGCGGAGCAGGCGCAGGGCGACCCCGACGAGCAGGAGACCACCGGTCGCCGTGATCGCGGCGAGGTGGGCGTCGGGCAGGACGTCGCCGAGCCCGAGGCCCAGGAGTGTCAGGCTGCCCTGGATGCCGATGATGGTGACCACGCTCGCCGCGACCCCCCACCCGAAGGACGCCGCGAACGCGATCGCCGCGAACCCGTCGAGCGCGGCCTTCAGGAACAGCTGGTCCGCGCCGTTGCCGAGCCCGTCGTTGAGCGACCCCAGGATCGTCAGCGGCCCGGTGCAGAAGACGAGCGAGGAGACCACGAAGCCCTCGATGAAGCGGTGTCGGTCCGCCGAGGTCGTCCCGCCCGCGAGGCGGCGCTGCAGCCAGCCGCCGAAGGACTCGACCCGCGACTCGAGCCGCAGCAGGGAGCCCGCGATCCCGCCGACCAGCAGGGCGCCGAGCACGATCAGCATCGGTGCGCTCTGCCCGACCAGGTCGGAGAGGTCGTCGTCGAGCACCGCCATCGCCGACGTACCGGCGATCAGGAGCGTGACGAGGCCCAGGGAGTCGGTCACGACCTCGCGGGTGCGGACGGGGAGCCGGTTGCCCAGAAGCACGCCGATCGTGCTCCCGATCAGCACCGTGGCGACGTTCACGAGGGTGCCGATACCGGGGATCACGGGACTCCTCTGACAGGTCGGGGAGGCTGAGCGTAGTCTCTACCGTTGGAGGAGCCGCGTACGGGGGACGGGAGACGTGGCCGACCTGAGAGGTCCGGGAAAAGGCATGGCTCGATGAGTCGCTCGCTGGTGTCGCTTCGCGCGGTGACCCCCGAGGACGCGTCCCACCTGGCCGAGGTGTGGGCCGACGTCATCCGCAGGATCGGCCCCGAGGACCAGGTCGTCGACATGGCGACCGTGATCGCCGGCGTCCTGGGGTCCGAGGACCAGCGCATCGTGGTCGCGGAGTACGACGGCCACTTCGCCGGCGCCGTCCATCTCGAGCGCACGACGATGTCGGCGCTCAACCTCGAGCCGGTCGTCCGGGCGCTGTCGCCGCACGTGCTCGCGCCGTTCCGGCGACACGGCGTGGGGACCGCGCTGATGGACGCCGCGGTCACGTGGGCCGAGGAGCTCGGCATCACGCACGTCGCGACCGCGGCCGTCGCGGGCTCGCGCGACGCCAACCGGTTCATGGCCCGGATCGCGCTCGGCCCGTACGCCGTGCTGCGCGTCGCCACGACCCACGCGGTCCGCAGCCGGCTGAGCGCCCACCGCCGACCCGTCGCCGCCGGGGGAGGCCGCCAGCTCACCCAGGTCCTCGCCGCCCGCCGCTCGCTGCGCCGCAGTCGCGCCGGCGTGGAGGGCTGAGCTAGCTAGGCGTCCGTGGAGAACCAGGGCACCTCGCTGTAGGGGATCGTGACGTTGGCGATGCCGGGGCCGGCGGCGGCCTTGGGGGCCGGGACCGGGAAGAACTGGCCGATGACGGCCGTGTCGGCCTGGGGCAGGCCCACCGGTCCGGCGGCGCCCGCGGCCGGAGCGGCGCCGGCCTTGGTCAGGTAGTTGACCGCCACGTAGACGGTGTCGGTCCTGGCGCCGTCGGTGTCTCCGGCCTGGACGCTGTAGCCGACGATGTTCTTGGTGAAGGTGATGGAGAAGGCTGCGTTCTGGACGCCCGGGTTGCCGTGCTTGGGGATCGGGCCGGCCCCTCCGGCAACCGGCCAGGTGAAGTTGCCGGGCACGGTCGGAGCGACCTGCTTGACGAACTCACGCTTGGCGACGTTGAGCGCGTACATGTGCCAGGCCGGGGTGGCGAAGCGGCTGCTGACCTTGTACGACGGGATGTCCTGGAGCCCGGTGAGCAGGTTCGTCATGCCGCTCTTCTTCCCGACCTTCGCGGTGCGTTGCTCCATGTTCTGCAGGGTGTTCTCCGCACCGTGACGGGAGGTGGAGTGGTAGCCCGGCAGCGTCGCCTCGGCGCTGCGCTCCCCGGTGTTGTGCTGCTGCCAGTAGGGGTTCGACTTCGAGCGGCGGGGGTCGATCCTCTCCTTGACCCACTCGGGTGCCGCAGGGACATAGGAGAAGAGGTCGGTGAAGTCGCGGCGGATGACCGGCCCCGAGGCCGGCCCGGCGACCGGGCCGGTGACCAGGCCCGCGATCGGAACGGCGGCGGCCGACTGCGGGCCCCATCCGTCGGCCCGCTCCGCCACGCGCCCAGGCTGGGCCGGCGTCGCCGCGTCGACCTGCTGGTCGTGCTTCTTCTTGCGCTCGAGGTCTCCCTCGCGCCGGGTCGTGCCGCTCATTGCGACCTCCCTCGTCCCCGCCCGGATGTGCGCCGCGTCGGCCCGCTGGTGCTCCGCACCGCAGGTCTGTCAATATCGTTGACCAGGTGACCCGCAACCGCAAGGGAACGACGGGGGAAGATGGCTGAAGCCGCATCGGGGCACGACGACGCGCTCGACTACCGCTCGGCGATGACGTCGCCGTGCGACACCTGTGCCACGAGCCCGTGCTGTACCTACCTGCCGCTCGACAACTTCGAGGTGCACACGCTCGTCGACCTCGACTACGCGGTCTTCTTGTTGAACTTCGAGGACATCGAGCTGGGCGTGAACCGGGCGGGGGAGTGGACGTCGTTCTACGTCCGATCCTGCCGACACCTCACGGCCGAGGGCCGCTGCGGCGTACACGGGACCGACGAGCAGCCGCACGTGTGCCAGCAGTACAGCGCGTTCAACTGCTGGTACCGGCCGGCGCTGGTCGCCGAGCGCGGTGACCACGTGCGGGTCGATCGCGCGCGCCTGCAGTGGATCCTGGACCGCATCGAGTTCGGGCCCGACCGCGAGATCCGGGCACTGCCGACCTGGGAGGAGCTCAGCGCGCATGTCGCCGCGGAGCCGCTGCCGCGCGTCGGTCCGACCGGTGCCCCGCACGACTCGCCGAAGCCCTTCGCCGAGGCGCCCGGCCCGTCGGACGTCGTGGCGCCGCCGGGCTCGCCGGGACTGGCCATCCTCACCGCGCACGAGCCGTGCGACGGGTGTGCCGCCTATTGCTGCACGACGCTGCTGTTCCCGATCAGCCCGCCGGACTCGATGAGCCATCTCGACTACCTGCGCTTCGTCCTCGGCTTCCCGAACGTGACGATCAACGTCGTCGACCGGGTGTGGCGTCTGGCCGTCCGCACCCGGTGCCGGCACCTCGACGGGAACCGGTGCGGGGTCTTCGGCGAGTGGGACCGTCCGCTGCGGTGCAGCGGCTACGACGCCTGGCAGTGCAGCTACGTGCCTTCGCTCGGTCCGCAGGCGGTCGAGCGACCACCTCGCGGTGTCACCCTCACGGCCGACGACTTCCCGCTGCTGGCCGACTGCCTCGGCTACGACGTCGAGACCGGCGAGGTCGTCGACGTTCCCGACCTGGAGGGCCTCGCCGCCGCGCTCTACGTGCTGCGCGCCGAGCGGGACGCCCTCGCCGCGGGGCGACGTCAGCTGCCGATCACGCCCGTGGGCTGATCTCGAGCGCCGGGGGTCGGCGACCGAGCTTCTGGAACTCGCGCAGCGTCGCCGCCCACACGTGGTGCATGCCCACGGTCCGGCGCTCCGTCGCGGCGTCGTAGGCGGCGCCGAGGACGATGTTGCGGATCTCGCCGCCGGTGAGCTCCACCTGCTCGGCCAGCCTCACGACGTCCACCGGGTCGTCCGCATCGAGATCGCCGGCGTTCTGCAGGTGCCGCTCCCACAGCCGTCGTCGGGTGTGCGGGTCCGGTTCGGGGAAGTGGATGACGAAGTGCAGCCGACGGGAGAAGGCGGGGTCGACGTTGCCGTGCAGGTTCGTCGCCAACAGCGTCACCCCGTCGAAGTTCTCCATCCGCTGCAGCAGGAAGGAGATCTCCTGGTTGGCGTAGCGGTCGTGGGCGTCGCGCACCGCCGAGCGTTGGCCGAAGAGCGCGTCGGCCTCGTCGAAGAAGAGGACGACGTGGGCCGACTCGGCGTCGGCGAAGATGCGGTCGAGGTGCTTCGAGGTCTCGCCGACGTACTTGTCGACCACGGCGGAGAGGTCGATCTGGCGCAGCTCGCGGCCGAGCTCCGCGGCCACCACCTGAGCGGCGAGGGTCTTTCCGGTGCCGGGCGGGCCGGTCAGCAGCGCGGTCAGACCGGTGCCCTTGCCGCCCAGCCCGTGGATCGGCCCGCGGACGAGCACCTCGTCGCGGGCCTCGACCCAGCGAACCAGACGGCGCAGCTCGTCCAGGGGAGCCTGAGGCAGCACGAGGTCGTCGAAGACCGCGACCGGCAGATCGTCCGACGACGGCCGCGGCGCAGGCACGTCGACCACGGCGGCGACCCCCGGCTCGAGGAAGCGCGGAACCGTCGTGACGATCACCGCGACCTGCGCCGGTGCGCGAGTGAGAGTGTCGACCCACGCCGGCCCCAGCTCGGTGGGGTCGTCGATGCCGGCGACGACCAGCGCCGAGTGGTAGAGGGCGGCTTCCAGGGTGGCCTCGGCCAGGAGCGCGCCGGGGTCGGAGGTACGGCGCAGGTCGACGACCAGGGTGCTGAGACCGACCTGTCCGAACCCGGCGACGGCCGATCCGGCGGCATCGAGGCCGGCCGAGGATCGCAGCCACACCAGGCCCACGCCACCCTCGGTGAGCTCGGCGAGCCGGTCGGCCGGGGGGCCGGACGCCGGCCCCACCACGTCGCTGGCCCGCGTCAGCGTCGCCGAGGGGGTCGCCACCTCGGCCAGGAACGAGGTGATCCGCTCCGACGTGGCCACGGTCCTGCGCGGCAGCGGCCCGTCTCCGACGACGGCGAGCAGCCCGTGCGCCCGCAGGGGCGAGGACGGCCCGACCCAGTGCGGTCCGGACAGTGACGGGATGCGGCACAGCTCCAGGGCGAGCCCGACGCTGGCCCGTCCGTCGCTCCCGGGTCCGGACAGCAGCTCGAACGCGCGGGCGAGGTTGGCGTCGAAGTCCGGGGCGGCGGCGACGGCCAGCAGCCGCAACGAGGTGTCGTCGAGGCCGAAGGCCCAGCCGATCCGCGCCAACGGGTCCCGACGCTCGGTCGGTCCGGTGGCCTCTGCCGGTCCGGTGGGCTCGGTGGCCGGTGGCCGGCCGTAGTCGGCGGCGAGGACCCGGAGGATCGCATCGAGGGCATCTCGGACGTCCGACCCCACGTGGTCGACGCGCCGATGCACGGCGGCGACCACCTCGGTCGCCACCTCGGCCAAGCGTTCGTGCACGACGCCGCCTCGCTCTCTCCTGCCGGACTCAGCTCTGGTATCGCTCCCGCGGCAGCAGCGCGCAGGTGATGCGGGAGGTGCACACCCGCTTGCCGTCCTCGTCGGTGATGACGACCTCGTACGACGCGGTGGTCCGGCCGAGGTGGATGGCGGTGGCCGTGCCGGTGACCGTGCCCGACGTCGCCGAGCGGTGATGGGTCGCGTTGATCTCGATGCCCACCGACAGCTTGTCCGGGTGTGCGTGGACGGCCGAGCCCACCGACCCGAGGGTCTCGGCGAGCGCCACCGAGGCGCCGCCGTGGAGCAGCCCGTAGGGCTGGGTGTTGCCCTCGACGGGCATCGTGCCGACCACCCGCTCGGCGGAGATCTCGACGAGCCGCACGCCCATCTTCTCGTTCAGCCCGCCCATGCCCTGGGGCATGGCGGCGACGTAGTCCTCGATGCTCAGCTCGCCCTGCTGGCCGTCGTGTTGAGGGGTGCTCATGGCCCCATCCTGCCTGTCCGTGGGCGCCGCTAGAGTCGCAGGGTGCCACGCCTGCTGCTGCTCGACGGTCACTCGCTCGCCTACCGCGCCTTCTTCGCGCTGCCGGTGGAGAACTTCTCCACCACCACCGGCCAGCACACCAACGCCGTCTACGGCTTCACCTCGATGCTGATCAACGTGCTGCGCGACGAGCAGCCCACCCACGTCGGCGTCGCGTTCGACGTCTCCCGCCAGACGTTCCGCCTGGAGGAGTACTCCGAATACAAGGCGAAGCGCAACAAGACGCCGGGGGAGTTCAGCAGCCAGCTGCCGCTGATCGAGGAGGTCCTCTCCGCGCTGCGCATCCCGTTCCTGAAGAAGGACGGCTACGAGGCCGACGACATCATCGCCACGCTGGTCACGCGGGCCCTCGCGGACGAGGAGATGGAGGTCCTGATCCTCACCGGCGACCGCGACTCACTCCAGCTCGTCACCGACCGCTCGACGGTGCTCTACCCGATGCGCGGCGTCTCCGACCTGGCCCGGATGACCCCCGCGGCCGTCGAGGAGAAGTACGCCGTGCCGCCGGCTCGCTACCCCGAGCTCGCCGCGATCGTGGGGGAGACCTCCGACAACCTGCCGGGCGTGCCGGGGGTCGGCCAGGGGTTCGCCGCGAAGTGGATCAACCAGTACGACGGCCTCGACAACGTCATCGCGCACGCCGACGAGATCACCGGCAAGAAGGGCGAGGCGCTGCGCGCGCACCTCGGCGACGTGATCCGCAACCGCCGGCTCAACGCGCTGGTGCGCGACCTCGACCTCGAGGTCGGACCCGCCGACCTCGTCGTACGCCCGTGGGACCGCCACGAGGTGCACACGCTCTTCGACGGCCTGGAGTTCCGGGTGCTGCGCGACCGGCTGTTCGAGACGCTGAGCTCGGAGGAGGAGATCGACGACTCGGGCTTCGAGCTCTCCGGCACGGTGCTCGCCGCGGGCCAGGTGGGCGGGTGGCTGGCCGAGCATGCGGCGACCGGCGACCGGGTCGGGCTGCACGTCGTCGGCCGCTGGGGCTCCGGCACCGGCGAGGTCAGCTCGCTGGCCCTCGCGACGGCCGACGGCACGGCCGGGTGGATCGCGGTCGACGAGCTAGGGACCGACGACCAGGCCGCGCTCGCCGGCTGGCTGGCCGACGCCGAGCGACCCAAGGTGCTCCACGACGCGAAGGGGCCGATGCTGGCGCTGTCGGCGTGGGGGATGCCGCTCGCGGGCGTCGTCCGCGACACCGCGCTGTCGGCGTACCTCGCCCGGCCCGACCAGCGCTCCTACGACCTCGCCGACCTCACGGTGCGCTACCTCAAGCGCGAGCTCAAGCAGGGCGGCGTCGACGACGGACAGCTCAGCCTGGGGCTCGACGACGAGGTGACCGGCGAGATCGAGATGCTGCACGCCCGTGCCGTGCTCGACCTGGCGGCGGCCCTCGACGACGAGCTCGAGGAGCGCGGCGGCACCCGGCTGCTCGCCGACGTCGAGCTGCCGCTGGTGGACCTGCTGGCCGACATGGAGCGCACCGGCATCGCCGTCGACGTCGACCACCTCGAGACGCTCGAGAGCCACTTCGCGGCCGAGGTGCGACAGGCGGCCGACGACGCGTACGCCGTGATCGGCAAGGAGATCAACCTCGGCTCGCCCAAGCAGCTCCAGGTGGTGCTCTTCGACGAGCTCGACATGCCGAAGACCAAGCGCACCAAGACCGGCTACACCACCGACGCCGACGCGCTCCAGGCGCTCTACGTGAAGACCGAGCACCCGTTCCTGCTGCACCTGCTCCGCCACCGGGACGTGTCGCGGCTGCGGCAGACGATCGAGGGGCTGCTCAAGACGGTCGCGGGCGACGGGCGCATCCACACGACGTTCAACCAGATGATCGCCGCCACCGGCCGGCTCTCGAGCACCGACCCCAACCTGCAGAACATCCCGATCCGCACCGAGGAGGGTCGCCGCATCCGCGAGGGCTTCGTGGTCGGTGCCGGCTTCGAGTCGCTGATGACGGCCGACTACAGCCAGATCGAGATGCGGATCATGGCGCACCTCTCCGAGGACGAGCTGCTGATCGAGGCGTTCAAGTCGGGTCGTGACTTCCACTCGATCACGGCCGCGCGGGTCTTCGACGTCCCGGCCGACGACGTGAACGTCGAGATGCGCGCGAAGATCAAGGCGATGAACTACGGCCTGGCCTACGGCCTGTCCGCCTTCGGCCTCGGGCAGCAGCTCGGCATCGACCCGAGCGAGGCGCGCGGGCTGATGGACGAGTACTTCCAGACCTTCGGCGGCATCCGCGACTACCTCGGGGGCGTGGTCGACGAGGCCCGCAAGACCGGCTTCACCGAGACCATCTGGGGGCGGCGCCGCTACCTGCCCGACCTCACCAGCGACAACCGCCAGCGCCGCGAGATGGCCGAGCGGATGGCGCTCAACGCGCCCATCCAGGGCTCCGCGGCCGACCTCATCAAGGTCGCCATGCTCAACGTCGACCGCGCCGTCACCGAGGCCGGCCTGAAGTCCCGGATGCTCCTCCAGGTCCACGACGAGCTCGTCTTCGAGGTCGCCACGGGGGAGCAGGAGGCACTCGAGACCCTGGTGCGCGACCAGATGGGCGGCGCCGCCGGCCTCGCCGTCCCGCTCGACGTGTCGGTCGGCTTCGGCCGGAGCTGGCACGAGGCAGCTCACTGAGCCCGGATCGACCGGCTCAGCGGGTCCCAGGCGTCACCGGCATACCGGCCTCGTCGTCCGGGACCGGTTCCCGGAGCCGCCAGAAGCTGACCGCCGTGAGCACCACCAGCAGGACGGCATCCACCACGAGCACACCGACGAGCAGCGTCCCGACGGTCGTCGCCTGAACCGTGGCGATCAGCAGCAGCGCGACGCCGCCCCAGACCAGGTACGTCGAGCGCGTGCCCCGCCTCGCGAGGACGGAGTAGACGAGCAGCTGGATCATCGCCAGCACCGTGCCGAGGGCGGCGAACAGCCACAGCCTCGACTCGACCTCGGCGTACTCGGTGCCACCGACGAAGATCATCGCGACGTCGGAGAGCAACCACGCCCCGAGCACGCAGGCGACGCCGAGCGCCGCCACCAGGGACAGGCTGCGGACGAGCGCGAGACGCCGCTGTCCGGCAGTCGCCATCGACGGGAACGCCACGACCACGACGAACTGCGGCAGGAACAGCACCGCCTTGGTCAGGATGAGGCCACCGGCGTAGAGGCCGGCGTCGTGAGGGTCCAGCACGTTGCGGGCGACCACCACGTCGAGGTTCGAAAGCAGGTAGAAGCCGAGCAGGGTGAACGAAGCGATGCACGCCTCTCGCGCGATCGGCCGGGCGAGGTGCTCGTCGCTGGTCGCGCCCGGACCCCGATGGGCGCGGAGCGCCCCCCAGCCGATGATCACCGGCACCCACAGGCCGAGCATGACGCCGAGCATCGCGCTGGTCTCCGTGGGGCTGACCAGGATGCACACCGTGCCGATGGCGATCCGCGGGATGCCGACACCGAGGTAGAGCAGTCCCAACGGAAGCCAGCGTCGCTCTCCCTGCAGGATCCCGCCCTGACCGCCTGCGACGGACAACGGCACCGCGGCGACCGCGAGCAGGAGCGCGGGCAGGATGCTGTCGAGCTTGAGGATCTCCTTCACCGCGGGCGACAGCACGATCATCAGCGCGCCAAGGGCGAGCGACGCGCGATGGGTGACCCTCAGGACCTGTCGCTCGATCTGCGCGACGTGCCAGGGCTGCTCGGCGATCCGGCGGGCCGCCGTCGCCTGCAGGCCGAGCTGGAGCACAGCGAGCACCATGAGCAGGGCCATCAGGCTCGCGATCGCGCCGTACTCGCTGGGGCCGAGCACGCGGGCGGCGACCATCTGGAACCCGTACGTCGCGATGTTCATGACCCCCATCGCGACGGCGATGCCGGCGCTACCGCGGAAGATGGAGCCGCCGTCGGATCGCAGGGTCGAACCGGTGGTCACGGGTTGCAGCGTACGGTGCCCCACCGCCGTTGCCGAACCCGCCCGCTCGCGGCCAGATGTGCCGGTCAGAGGTGGAGGCGGACGCCACGCCCTAGACTCCCGGCCGTGACGACGCCCGGCGCCCTGCTCCAGACGATGCGCCCGCGGCAGTGGGTCAAGAACGTGCTGGTCGTCGCCGCGCCTCTCGCGGCTGGTGCCGCGGGCGACCCCGCGGTCCTGACGTCGACGCTGCTGGCATTCGTCTCGTTCTGCTTAGCGGCCTCGGCGATCTACCTCGTCAACGACTGTGCCGACGTCGCGGCGGATCGGTTACATCCGCTGAAACGGAAGCGTCCCGTCGCGTCCGGCGCTCTCCCGGTGCGGCGAGCCCTGCTCCTGGCGGCGTTCCTTGCGGTCTGCGCCCTCGGCGTCGCCGCACTTGCTCGATGGGAGCTCGTGCTGATCGTCGCGAGCTACGTCGCCATGATGGTGCTGTATTCGTATTGGCTGAAGCACGAGCCGGTCGTGGACTTGCTCCTCGTCGCCGGCGGCTTTCTGATGCGCGCCGTCGCCGGTGGCCTGGCATCGGGCCTACCCATCTCGGACTGGTTCCTGCTGGTGGCGGGCTTCGGTTCGCTCTTCGTCGTGGCAGGCAAGCGCTACTCTGAGTTGCACACGCTCGGCAGCGAGGCCGGGACCCGGAAGTCGCTGGTGCGGTACACCGCGTCTTACCTGCGGTTCAGCTGGGGCGTCGCCGCCGCGGTCACGATCACCGGATACTGCCTCTGGGCATTCGAGAACTCGAACATGTCGTCCGTCCTGCCGTGGCACAAGCTCTCCATCGTCCTCTTCGTCGCCGGCATCCTGCGCTACGCGGTGGACGTCGATGCCGGAACGGCGGCGGAGCCTGAGGACATCGTCTGGCGCGACCGGGTCCTGCAGGGCATCGGCGTTGGGTGGGTCGCCCTGGTTGCACTCGGGGTGGCCGGTGTCTGAGCGAAGCGGTCTGCTCACCGGGTGGGGTGGCACCTCGGGCAGTCGAGGCCAGCTACGACAGGTGAGCGCCGACGAGGTTGCGGCAGTCCTAAGTCGTGCCGGCGAACGCGGGGTGATCGCGCGTGGCCTCGGTCGCTCGTACGGCGACCCCGCCCAGAACGCCGGGGGCGAGGTGCTCGCCCCGCTGCCGGGAGCGATCGCCGAGCCCGCCGAGGACGGCACCGTCGAGGTCTCGGCCGGCACCAGCCTGCACGAGCTGATGCGCTTCCTGCTGCCCCGCAGCCGGTTCCTGCCCGTCACGCCCGGAACCCGCTACGTCACGGTCGGAGGCGCGCTCGCGTGCGACGTGCACGGCAAGGGCCACCACCGCTCGGGCAGCTTCGGCGACCATGTCGCGTCGTTCGATCTCGTCCTGCCCGACGCGTCGCTGCGGACCGTGACCCCCGACGACGGCGACCTCTTCTGGGCGACCGTCGGCGGGATGGGCCTGACCGGGATCCTCACGTCGGCTCGGCTGCGCACCGTGGCGGTCGAGAGCGGCTACATCAGCGCAACGACCCAGCGACTCCCCGACATCGACTCCCTGCTGGCGGAGATGGCCTCGTCCGACGACGAGTTCGCCTACTCGGTCGCGTGGATCGACACCGAGGCCGGCGGCCGGGCGCTGGGCCGCTCCGTGCTGTCCCGCGGCGACCACGCGACCCGCGCCCAACTGACCGGCCGGGCCGCGACCGAGCCGCTGATCGTCCCCGGGGAGCCGCGGTTGGCGGTGCCCTTCGTCCCGCCGGTCGGGTTGGTCACGCGGGCGACGTCGCGCGCGTTCAACGAGCTGTGGTTCCGCAAGGCACCCCGCTTCCGGAGCGGCGAGATCCAGTCGATCGGTGCCTTCTTCCACCCGCTCGACGGGGTCGCGCACTGGAACCGCCTCTACGGGCCGCACGGGGTCGTGCAGTACCAGCTCGTCTTGCCAGAGGACCGCGACGACGTGCTGCGCTCGCTGCTGGCGCAACTCGCGGGTGACCGGCACCCGACGTTCCTCGCCGTGCTCAAGCGATTCGGCCCGGGCAACCAGGGCTGGCTCTCGTTCCCGACCGCCGGCTGGACGCTCGCCGTGGACCTGCCGGTCCGGCCCGGCCTCGCTCGCCTCCTGGACCGCTTCGACGAGGTGGTGGCCGCGGCGGGCGGACGCGTCTACCTGGCCAAGGACGCGCGTCTGCGTCCCGAGTTGCTCGACGCCATGTATCCCGCGGCGGCGCGGTTTCGCGCACTCCGGAGCGACCTCGACCCGCACCGCCGGCTGCAGTCCGACCTCGGTCGTCGGCTCGCCCTCTGAACCGGAGATAGTAGTCACCATGATCGACGCGCTCGGCCAACCTCGCACCGTGCTCCTTCTCGGCGGGAGCAGCGACATCGCCCGCGCCCTTGCCCGCGCCTGGGCGCGCGAGCGCGCCGGCCTGTACGTCGTGCTCGCCGCCCGCCCGGGACCGGGCCGCGCCGCCGCGGCCGCCGAGCTCGCCGCCCTGGGCTGCGAGGTGGAGGAGGTCGACTTCGAGGCGACCGAGATCGCGGCGCACCCGGCCCTGGTCGAGGAGGTTGCGGCGGGCCGGGACATCGACGTGGCCGTCGTCGCGTTCGGTGTGCTCGGCGACGAGGAGCGTGCCTGGCAGGACCACGCCGTGGCCGTCCGGCTCGCCGAGGTCAACTACGTGGCGCCCGTGAGCGTCGGAGTCTGCCTGGCGCAGCGGCTCGGCCGCCAGGGGCACGGCGTGGTAGTGACGCTGTCCTCGGTGGCGGGGGAACGGGTGCGCCGCTCGAACTTCGCCTACGGCGCGTCGAAGGCCGGGATGGACGGGTTCTACCTCGGCCTCGGCGAGGCTCTGCGCGGCTCGGGTGCCCGGGTCCTCGTGGTCCGCCCCGGATTCGTGCACACGAAGATGACGGAGGGCCGGAAGCCCGCGCCGCTGGCCGTCTCGGCGGACGAGGTCGCCGACGCCGTGGTCCGGGCGGTCGCCGAGGGCGACGACCTGATCTGGGTCCCGCGCGCGATGCGCGGCGTCATGTCCGGGCTGCGGCACGTGCCGCGAGCGCTGTTCCGCAGGCTTCCGCTCTAACCCCGGACCTCAGTACGGGTCTGCGGCGCCGTGGTGGCCCAGCCACCCTGCTGCACGGCGCAGCCGCAGCCGCAGCAGCACCTTCACGACGAGGTTTCGCAGCCACCACGGCACCTCGCGCAGCGGCCGCAGGCGGTCGGCCGGCGTCGGTGGCGCGACCTCGATCCGCGCGAGCGACCCGGTGCGCCCGACGTACCGGAGCCGCCGCGACAGGGGGAGCACGCTCAACAGACCGAGCGTGACGCCCAGCGACGAGAAGGCGTCGTGCACGAGCACCCAGCCGTGCGGCCGAACGTGCGCGGCCCACCGGACGTCGTCGCGCAGGCTCCAGACGTCGTGCTTGCCGTCGACGTAGACCGCAGCGACGGTGGAGGACCAGCGCGACCTGACCTCGCGGCTGGTCGCGACGCGGACGTCGACGCGGTCCGTCACCCCCGCCGTCTCGAGGTTCGCGCGGAACGTCGCCTCCGTGCCGGGCCCCCCGTAGCGCCAGTCCGCCGGGAACGGGTCCACGGCTACCAGCCGGCCGCCCTCCGGGAGCGCCCGGGCCAGCACGACCGCCGAGCGTCCGTGGTGGCTGCCGATCTCGACGATCGTCCCATCCGGCCCGACCTCACGCGCCACCGCGTCGAGGACGCGCGCCTGGTCGCGGGTGAGCCAGCCCGGGAGCCGGTCCGCGAGGGCGAACGTCGCGTCGAAGTCGGTCACGTCGAGGAGGATAGGGGGCTTACGCTCCTCGCTGTCCGGTGGTGAGCGACGACGGAGGTGTGGTGCGAGGCGAGGGGCGCTGGCGTGGGTTGCTGCTCGACGGCTGGCCCCTGCTGCTGGCCGTCCTGCTGACGCTGCCGCTGCTGACCCGGACCGGCCACCCGCTGGCGCGCGACCTCGTCTTCGTGCCGCACCAGCCCTGGACCGACGCGACCCTGGGCCTTGGAGGATCGGCTCCCCGGGCCGTGCCCCTCGACGCGGCCGTATCGCTCCTGACGGCTCACCTGCTCGACGGCGGCATGGTCGCGCGGGTGTCGATTCCGCTGATCCTGGCGGTCGCGGGATGGGGTGCCCACCGCCTGGTGTGCGACCTCGGCCTGGTGGCCCGGCTGGCGTCCGGCGGCCTCGCCGTCTGGAATCCCTACGTCGTGGAGCGGCTCGCCCTCGGGCAGTGGGCGCTGCTGACGGCGTACGCCGCGCTCCCGTGGCTCGTCGTCGCCGCGCACCGCTACCGCGAGTCGGGCGCGATCCGCGACCTCGGCGCCACGACCGGCTGGCTCGCGCTGGCGTCGCTGACCCCGACGGGTGGGGTGATGGGCGGGGTCGCGGCCGCCATCGCCGGTTTCGGCCGCGCCTCCAGCGGCGTGCGTCTGCTCCTCGTCGTGCTGGCGCTCCAGCTGCCGTGGCTGGTCCTGTCCTTCCTCGGATCTGCGTCGCTGACCTCCGACCCCGACGGTGTGCCGGCGTTCGCCGCAGACGCAGAAGGCCCGGGGGGACCGTTGACGGCGCTCTTCGGCCTGGGTGGCGTCTGGGACTCGCGGAGCGTGCCCGGCTCGCGCGAGGGCTGGTGGACGGTGGCCGGCGCCGTCGTCGCCGTCCTCGCGCTCGTCGCCGGTTGGCGCGGCCTGCGCCGGGTCTGGGGTCGACCGCTCTTCACCCGCGTCGTCGTCCTCGGCGGCCTGGGGCTGGCGCTCGCCGCGCTGCCTGTGCTACCCGGCGGCGAGGCCCTGCTGACCTCCATCGTCGAGCGCGTGCCCGGCGGCGGCCTGGCACGCGACAGCCAGAAGTTCCTCGCGCCGTACGTCGTACTGGTCGTGGCGGCGCTGGCCGCGACGGTCGACCGGGTGGCCCAGCGGGCCGCAACGGTCGGTCCCGAGCTGGTCGCCGCGGTGGCGCTGGTGGCCGTGCCGTTGCCGCTCCTGCTGGTGCCAGACGGCACCAGCCTGGTCTGGAAAACCGTCGATCCGGTGCACTACCCGTCGGGCTTCGACGCGGTCGCAGAGGTCATCGATGGCAACGACCGCACCGTCGTCACGCTGCCATGGCGCTCCTACCGCGCCTTCTCGTGGGGTCACGGCCTGGTGTCCTCGGACCCGGCCGTCCGGTGGTTCGACACCGACGTGCTCGTCTCCGATGAACTCGCCGTCGGCTCGCGCACCATCAGTGGTGAGAGCCCACGAGCGGCCGCGCTCGGGGCGGACCTCGTCCGGCTGCCGGTCGCTGCGGCGCTCCGCGCCCATGGGGTGCGGTGGGCGCTGGTCTACCGCGACGACCCCGACGCGGGGAGCCTCGACCTCGACGGCCTGCGCGTCGTCTACGAGGACGACGACATGATGCTGCTGGAGACCCCCGGCGCGACCGCCGGACCTCCGTCCGTGAGTGCCGCTCGACGGGGCGCGGCCCTGGCGTCGTACGGCGTCGCCGGGGTGGTCGCTCTGGCCGGGATCCTGGCCGCCAACTGGCGCCGTCGGAATGCCCCCCGCGACCGGGCCACGTTGCTATAGTGGCCGCGGCTCAGAGGGAGCCCGCCGAAAGGACTCGCCGTGCTGTTGTTCGTCAAGTTGCTCGCCCCGGTTCTCGCGGGTGGGCTCGCCGGTGCCGTCACGATGTACGGCGTGGTCTCGTCGCAGACCTCGACCCCCGACAACAACCCGGCGAACCAGCAGATCCTCACCTACGGCGACTGATCCAGCTCCGCCGAGGCAGTGCTCGGCGCGACTTCTCGAGGACGTCCTCGACGACGTCGGCGGCGTGTGGCCACGTGAACTCGGCCGATCGGCGACGCGCCGCCTCCCCCAGCCGTTCGCGACGTTCCCCATCGGCGACGAGCGCTCTCGCGGCCTCGACCATCTGCTCGCGGTCCGCCACCAGCACCCCGGTCTGCCCGTCCACGACGGACTCACGCACCCCGCCGGCGCTGGTGTAGGCGATCGTCGGCGTACCCTGCACCGCTGCCTCCATCACGGCCAGGCCCCAGCCCTCCTTGACCGACGGCAGGAGCATCAGCCAGGCGCCGGCGAGCAGCCGGTCCCGGACGTCGGCGGACACGTGACCGTGCATCGTCACCCGATCCGCGACGCGCCGCTCCTGCAGGTCTTCCTCGAGGCGGTCTCGCCACCATCCGTCCCCGATCACGTCCAGGTGCAGGTCTGGAATCTCGCCAGCCAGGCGCTCCACGACCTCGAAGGCGTCCTCGACCTGCTTGTGGGGCACCAACCTGCCGAGGACGACGATTCGTGGGGCCGTGGAGCGCGGCACGCCCGAGGGGGCACCGTCTACCCCGTTGCGCACGATGGTGATTCGCTCCGCGGGGACGCCGATGCGCACCAGGTCCTCCCGCGATGCCTCGGACACGGTCAGATGCGGCACGCGGCGGTAGAGACGTGGTGTCAGCCGATGCTCGATGGCCCAGCCGATCCGGCCGCGCACGCCCGGGTAGATGATCTCCCACTGCCGGTCGTGAGTGTGGTGGACAAGTGCCACGACGCCATGCCGACGAGCGAGAGGTGATCCGAACGGCAGTCCGTTGATGACGTCGACGACGACGTCGTAGCGGCGCCCGTAGGCGGCCAGCCAGGCGAGCGCTCGCGGGTAGACGGTCAGCCGGCCGCCGCGACGTACGATCCGGACTCCGGCGACGTCATCCGCTGCGGTGCTGCCCGGGTGGCGCGCGCACCGGATGGTGACGTCGTGTCCACGCCGGGCCAGGTCGCGTGCGATCTCCTCGACGAAGACCTCCGACCCACCTCCGTCGGGATGGGTGGAGTCGCGCCAGGTCAGGAACACCAGCCGCATCAGCCGCCGGACCGGTCCCGAGTCGCGGCCATCAGATCACGGCACAACACCGGCGTCAGGCCTCGCAGGGTGCGTGTCGTGACCCCCGTCGCCGTGCGCGGCGCGCTGCGATCTGCCGGAACCAGCTCCGGCAGCCGGACGAAGCCCTCCTCGACCTCGCGCGACGGCAGGTACCCGACGAAGCCGCCGGGGGTCGCGCCCACCTCGGCGTAGCCCAACTCGGGATCGTTGCGCACGCCGACTCGGACGGTCCGCGGCTCGAGCAGCTCGAACCACTGCCCGGTGAAGGTCCGCTCGCTGGTCCGGATGATCACCCGGGCCTGGTCGTCGCCGATTTGGAGCTCGACAGCCCGCTTCATGTCCAGGTCGAGCTCCACGAGTGGGACCACGCCCGGCTGGGCGTCCTCGTCGACGACGACCTCGACGACGACCGCACGTTCCTGCACGGTCTGCCATGGCTCGTAGGTGTCCCCGGTGTTGAGGTAGAGAGCGTCGCAATCGCCGCGGATCCACAGGTCGTCGGTGCTGCCGCCCGAGGGCAGTTCCTCGGAGAGGGTCGTACGGGCGGCGGTGGACGCTGGGTCCAGCCGGTGTTGCAGCTCGACGAAGCGCGCCAGCTGTGGCCCGCCGCCGGTGAGCGCCGCGTTCCAATACCCGACCAGCATGTTGGCGGCGATCGAGTACGCCGTGAGCACGGCGGCGACGCCGACGAAGACGGTGGGAGTCCACGAGCGACGACGCCCGAGCCACTGCACCGCGACGACGGTCGTCACCGTGGCGCCGAGGACGAGGGCTGGCACGAACTCGCTGGTGTAGCGATGCGCGAAGTACCCGTAGCCCATGACACCGCCGGTCGCGAGGACGCCAGCGGCCAGCGGGATCCGCAGGAGCCGCCGTGCCCGGTCGACCCCGGGACGGAAGAGCACGACGGTGCTGATCACGGTGAGCAGGAGCGCCCAGGGCATGAAACCGGTGACGCTGCCGGTGCGGTAGCTCTGGTCGATCACGGCCCCGCCGTACGCCGTCGGGGCGGCCGCGGGCTGGGTGATCCACGGGAAGTAGTCGACGAAGCGCACGCCGTCGGGTCGGAAGTAGGCCATGAACGACGACGTGAAGAACTGGGGGCCGGTCAGGGTCCCGTTGTTGGCGTCCAGCACCTCACGGCGGTGCTCGTTGACGCTCGTCCAGACCTGATCGTCCAGCGGGAAGAGAAAGGGGTGCCGAAACTTCAGCACGTTGATCGCGATGGCTATGGCCAGCGGCACCGCTCCAGCGGCGATGGTGCCCATCGCAGCCCATCGCCGACCCGGCTGCAGCCGCCCGGTCAGCAGCCAGATGCCGGCGCCGATGGTGGCGAGCGCCATCGCCCAGCCATCGGTCGTCCGGGTGAGGAGTGTGCCGAGCACGAACGCCGCCAGCCAACAGATCGACCTCCGCGCCGGGTCGAGGAGGACCCGCACCATCCAGTACATCGAGCCGATCGCGAACGGGATCGTCCACGCATACACCTCGTGGAAGGCCCACGGCAGCGACGCGACGTAGGTGAGGCTCGTCCCGCCGGTCGCGAGAGCGAGCAGCACGCTCATCGAGACCGCTTCGACCCGGCCGAGTGGTCCCGGGGCGAGCAGATCACGGACGAGCCAGACCAGCTTCGCCGACATGACCAGCATCAGGACGAACCCGAGCAGCATGGAGAGAAGCGTCAGTCTGCCGTCGTAGTCGTCGGTCGTGGACAGCACCGGCATGCGCAGGATCGCGGGCCAGGGAGGGAAGTACAGGTAGTCGTGTCCACGCTGCACGAATGCCTCGATGCCCACGTAGCCCGTGGGCACCCACAGGTGACCGTCGAGCAGCGCTCGACCCTGGATGTCAAAGAAGTTCGAGGCGTAGCCGAGCGGGTTCGCGGTGCGCGTGAGCCTGGTCCCGTAGTCGAACAGGGTCAGCAGATACGCAGCAGCCCCCACGGCTAGGCCGGCGGCGGTCGCGATCACCCGCCGACGGGAGCCCTCTTCAGGGGTCAAGCCCGCTCCAGGCGGTAGAGGAACTGGTAGCCGAACATGGTCGGCCAGACGCGGGTGGCGAGCCGGTCGATCGCCGCGACCCTGCGGACCACGCGAACCAGCAGGTTGTCCTGACCGGTGCGGTCGAGCACGTCGACCGGGGATCCGACGACGCGGCGCTCGACGATGCGCATCCCGGAGCGTCGTACGAGGCGCTCGAAGCTGGCTCGGGTGAAGAAGCGCACGTGCCCGTTGTCGAGCAAGCCACGTTGGTCGTAGTCGAAGCGCCCGATCGCCACCCGGGTGCGGGGGTACCAGTGGGCGAAGTTGGGCACCGACACGATGACCTCACCGTCCTCCACCAGGCGGTCGGCTAGGTCGGCGAGGAGCGACTGTGGGTCGATGACGTGCTCGAGCACGTCGCCGGCGACGATCGTGCGGTAGTCGCGGCCGACCTCGGCGGGGAGCCCCTGGTTCAGGTCTGCCTCCACGAAGCGGTCCATCCGCTCTGACACGCCCATGTGCTTAACGAGGTCGACACCGGTGACCCGGTGTCCGAGCCGGCCGATCAGGGCGGCGAACTGGCCGTCGGAGCAGCCGACGTCGAGGACGCCGGTGGGCGGCACCTGGCCGAGCCAGTCGAGCATGACGCCGTGCGACGAGTGCTCCGACGGCTTCAGCTCATAGGCACGCTCGTCGCGACCCGCTTCGATCGGCGTCCCGAACCCGAGGCCGCGGAGACGATACTTCAGGACGTCGAGCGTGACGTCCTTTGCGTACTTCATTCCGTTCACGTAGCAGATCTCGTCGCCGTAGTAGGTGGGGATCGGCACCTCGGCGATCCGCTTTCCCTGGGCGTGCAGCCCGAGGATGATCTCGGTGTCGAAGTCGAAGCCGTCGGAGTACGACGCGAGATCGAGGTCGACGAGCGCGTCGACCCGGTAGGCACGGTAGCCGCTGTGCCACTCGGTCAGGTCGAGGCCCACCAGCCTGTTCTGGACGCCGGTGAGGATCCTGTTGCCGACGTACTTGTAGAGCGGCATGCCTCCCGCGCGGGCGCCGCCCGGCACCATCATCCGCGATCCGAACACGGCGTCCGCATCTCCCGCCGCGAGCGGGGCCACCAGATCCTCGATGTGCTCGGGGGCATACTGGCCGTCGCCGTGCAGGAGCACCACGACGTCCAGTTCCTGCTCGATCGCCCAGCCGTAGCCGTGCTTCTGATTGCCGCCATAGCCGAGGTTCTGCTCGTGCCGCACGATCGTGAGTGGGAGAGTGGAGCCGCTCTGGAACCGAAGGCCCACCTCGTAGGTCTCGTCGGAGCTGGCGTCGTCGCAGACCAGGACGTGATCGACCTTGCGTGCAAATCTGGCGGGCATGCGGGCGAGGGTTTGCACGAGCGTGCCGGCGGCGTTGTAGGCGACCACGAGGACCCCGACGCGGGGGCTGCCGGGCACCGGGTCCTGCCGGACCTCGATCGCCTGTCGGCGGTGTTCGTCCAGGTGGTGCGTGGACATCCCTCTCCCTCGGCCCTCCGCCAGCCGACGGTGCGACTGTCCCTTGAAACGAAGGTCGCGGGGATCTTAACCGGTCAGTAGCAAACGTCGTGGTTCTTCGTGGCATCATTCCGCGCATGTCCGACTCGCCGCTCGTCGACTACGAGGCCCTCGAGGCCGATCTCGACGCCGCATCCGCCGCCTATCGCGCCGCAGACCCATTCCCGCACACGGTGGTCGACAACGTCCTCACCCCGGTGGTGTTCGACAAGGCGGTCGCGGAATTCCCCGGCATCGAGGACGAGTTCTGGAAGGGCTACCTGCACGTCAACGAGACCAAGTACTCCAACACCGAGCCGGACACCTGGGGTCCGACGCTCCACGACGTCGCCCAGGAGTTCTGCTCGCAGCGCTTCGTCTCCTATCTCGAGAAGCTCACCGGCATCGAGAACCTGATGCCTGACTGGACCATGGACGGCGGCGGTCTGCACCAGACCCTGCGCGGCGGCCACCTGAACATCCACGCCGACTTCACCACGCACCACCGTCATGAGAACTGGGCGCGGCGGGTGAACATCCTGCTCTATCTCAACCACGAGTGGCTCGACGAGTGGGGCGGCGAGCTCGAGCTCTGGGACCGGGACATGCGCGAGTGCCGTGCGACCGTCACTCCGGCGGGCAACCGCATGCTGGTCTTCAGCACTGCCTACGACACCTTTCACGGTCACCCGGACGGACTGAACTGCCCTTCGGACGTGGCCCGCCGCTCGATGGCGCTCTACTACTTCACCCAGGAGGAGCACGCCGTCCGTCGGGCCACGAACTACCAGGCCCGTCCTGACGAGAGCCGCGCACGAAAGGCGGCGATCGCGGCCGACCGTACGGCGCTCGATCTCTATGACCGTGCCAAGCGTCGACTCGGCATCTCCGATGAGCGTGCGCAGCGGCTCATGGCCAGGATCGACCGGTTCCGGCGGCGCCACCGCTGAGTGACGCCGCTCAGGCAGGCAGATCCCGCTCAGCCTGGTTGCGGACCTGGTGGTCCTCCCGGTCGGCTGGGGTTCCCGCGGACGTGCCGCCCCCCGGCTCGTGCCACCAGCGGCGGGCTCGCCCGACGACGTACCGCGGGATGCCGCCGTCGAGCTCGCCCCAGCGCGGCGACTGCAGCAGGCGCTGAACACGGGTCTCGACCAGCCGCTCGCTCAGCTCGGCAATCACGAACGTCGCCATCAGCGCAACGACGGTGCGCATCTCCCAGCTCCAGTCCACGGTGTGCCGGCTGACGAACCAGAAGATCGGGTAGTGCCAGAGGTAGAGGCTGAGCGAGCGCCGCCCGAGGACGGTCAACGCCGGATTGCCGAGAATGCGATCGAGCAGGCGCGGCGCGGTGGCGACGACGGCGGTCACGACGAACACCAGAAGCGTCGCGTCGAGCAGCGCCCCTGGCCAGCCCACGAAGCCGTCGCCGTCGTCGGCCAGGATCAGCACGGGCACGAGCGCGACGCTGCTCAGCACGAGCAGCGGCCGAGTGAATCGTCGCCAACCGCCCACATAGGTCAGTGCCACCGCGGCGAGGGCGCCCGTGAGCGGCGCATCCATGCGCGTAGTGGTCTGCAGCAGAGCCTGGTAGGCGCCCTCGGAGTCATAGACGTGGACGCGCCACGCGATCGAGGCGAGGAGCAGGGCGCCGAGCGTCGCGGCGAGCCATGCGCGGTGCCGTGCCATCAGGTATGCCAGCACGAGCACCAGCAGGAAGATCTGGAAGTCCACCGAGAGGTACCACAGGTGCCCTAGGTCGGGTCGGGCCGACAACGGGCTGGAGACGAGGTACCAGTTCCAGGTGTACGTCGCGATGCGCAGCGCGGACGTGCCGGTCTCGTTCTCGGGATACGACGAGGCGTCGTCGGTCGCTGTCACGATGAGCACGACGAGGAGCAGCACGAGGAGCTGGCCGCTGAGCCGCACATACCGGCGAACGGCGATCACACCGATGTGCAGCTCCGCCCCGCTGTCTTGATGACGGAGGATGGATCGGGTCGCGAGGAAGCCGCCCACGATGAAGAAGATCGACACGGCGAAGTTGCCGCTGGTGAAGAAAGGCTTGAGCCACTCGTTGGACAGCAGGTCGTCGGTCGGCCACAGCGCCCAGCCGTGGGAGAGGATGACCAGCACGATCGCGACGCCCCGGATGCCGTCGAACAGGCGGTGTCGGGACTCCGGCGTCGCCGCGGTTCTCTGCATGCGCAAACCATAGATCTCGAGCGCTGCTAGTGTGCCGTGACCTCGAACGGGAAGGCCCTTCTTGCGCAGAATCGTCGGCATCGTGCTCGCATTCGTCGGCGCGTTCGTCATTGCCGTGGCGGTGCTCGGGCAGACCTTCTTGCCGGACCGCCTGTTGGAGACCCCGCTCGACGCTGCCCACCACCGGACGATGGAGGGCGATGCCGAGGTGGCGGGGAGGACCGTGCCGGTGCGCGTGAGTCGGGTGGCGACGGTCGACGACGCCCGGTCCGACGGCGACGTGGCCACGTGGCGCCGTCTTACCTGCGCCGTCGTGGTCGAACCGGTCGGAACTCCCGACTGCCTGTCGTCTAAGGACTCCGACGGTCGGCTTCTCGAGGCCACCCTCGACGACATCGCGACGGATCGCCGCACCGGTGCGGCCATCGACGATCCGGAGTACGTGCCGCCCGACGCACAGCCCCGCTCGGGTCAGGTCGAGCGCTGGCCGTCCGATGCCCGCCGTGCCGACTACTCCTATTGGTATGAGCCGGCAGGCGCCGCTATCGAGACGGCGTACGACGGCACGGAGGAGATCGGCGGAGTCTCCTGCTACCGATATGTGGCCGAGCTTGCCGGCCAGTCGTCGGCCACCGACACGGGCGAGTTCGCGGGCTACCTGTCGGGCACCGTCACGCTGTGGGTCGAGCCGTCCACAGGGACGATCGTGCGTCAGGCCGAGGACGTTCGCCGTAGTGCGGGATCGCCGGCCCGGATCACCGTCGAGAGCACGGCTGCCACCGTCCAGGCGATGGCGGACAACGCGCGCGACCTGCGCGACCGCGTGGAGATGCTCACTGGCACGCTCCCGCTGGTCGGGTACCCCGTGGGTGTGGTCCTGCTCCTGCTTGCGGGCGTCATGGTGAAGCCGCGCCGCCCGCGGTTGCCCGGTCAGCGCCGCCGGGCCGCGGAGTCATTGCCGACATATCGTGTATGAACCGGTCTGATCGAAGGTGATGCGCATCATCGCGTTCCGAGCGGAACTTGCGACGTGGACGGGTGACCCTGGCTCAACCGTCCACTCGCGGGGGACGCTCTCGGCCTCGGCGCGCACTAGTTGGGTGCGGACCTTCGTCGATGGGGAGTAGACGATGATCTCGTTCCCGTTCGGGCCGGTGTCGAGCTCGAGCGCTGGCGTACCACCGGCCGGCGCCGAGTAACGGTGGCATCCGGGCTCGGCGTGGATCGTGCCCTCGAACCCGAGCGCCAGGCGGACCGTGGACGGTGCGCCGAGCCATGCGGTCTGCGGGCCGACCGAGACCATCGACAAGCTCTCGGCGTCGATCCGCCCCTGCTCGGTGGCCTTTCCGACGACGGCCGCACGGCCCTCCGGGGTCAACAAGAGGCTCGCTCGTAGGTACGGGTTCAGGCCAGGGTCGAGTTGGTCGGTCAGCACTGCCTCGTCCGCGTCCGCCGCCGCGACGAGTCCGGCGATCCGGTCCTTCCACGGCGTGCGGAACGGGGTCTGGTCCTCGTCGTAGATCCTCATCAACGTCGCGGCGTTCAGCGTGTAGAAGATCAGCGTGATGGTGACGATGATGGCCGGGATCCACCACGCGACGACGAGCGCCCTGGCCAACAGGGTGAGGCACAGGGCCAGGGACGGGACGAGCATGATGATGGTCAAGTAGGCGTATCGGCCCGATGTCGCCCAGTCCAGGCCGGCGCTGACCCGCGTGGTGGCGGCCAGCATCTGGAAGAGCGCACCGACGACACCCGCGGCGGCCAGGATGCGCATCGTTTCCGGGGCGCCGCGCGCCACGAGAGGCAGCACGATCAGCAGGACCAGCAGCACGCCGCCCGTCTCGGGCACGCCCGACATCGTGCCGAGGGCGTGGGAGAGCCCGGTCCAGAAGAACTCCGGGATCTTGAGGTAGTCGCCGCGGCTACTGATCGTGACTGGCATGTCGGTGCGCCCGATCAGCAACCACCATATGCCGAAGGCCAGTGCCGGCACGCTCACGAGCGCCAGGCCGGCGCGGAACGAGTGGCGCAGAGCGACGTACGTCGCGACGAGAGCCACCATCGAGACGCCGGCGCCGGAGAAGGACAATGAGACGATCAGCAGGAGCCAGGCGGCCAGCCGTGCCCTGGGTACGTCGCCTAGGACGACGTACACGAGCAGGGCGACGAGTCCGAGGAGGGTGGAGGCGAGCAGGTTCATCACCGTCGCCCACAACAGGGCCTCGGCGCCCGCTCCCATGAACGCGACCAGCCACGCCACGACCAGGCCGACAGCCGTGCCCGCACCGGCCCGTCTGACGAGGTGGTAGGACACGACGACGTTGCCGGCGTGTAGCGCCCAACAGACGGCCACGTACGGCAGGTAGTTCATCCCCGCAAGGGAGAAGAGGAAGCGGTAGACGAGGACGACGCCCGTGGACCAGTGGCCGTAGTGCGGGAGCCACATGCCGTCGTCGGCGCCCGAGACGGTGCCGCGGTGCAGCAGGAAGTCCCAGTCGTCGCCGCCGAAGTAGAGGTCGCGAGCGAAGTAGTAGGACATCGCCGTCGACCCGGCGATCGCCGCGCCGATGACCAGGGCCGGGACGAAGTGGCGCAGCGATCGCAGCCGAGAGAGCCGCAGTGTCGAGACCCGGTGGGAGACCTTCCGGGCCACCACCCGGACATCCGCGCTGCGCGCCACGCTCGTCGACACCCGGCCGGCTCCTTGCTGCTGTCTCCCGCTCACGAACGGCCAAGTCTCGCACAGCGACGCGACCCGGCAGCGCAGGTCAAGCACGCCTTCGCCCAGGGTGTCGCGCCGCCGCTTTCGCCGACGCGGCACCCAGAAAACTGTTGGGTAACAACATGTTCTAATATGGTGTGGCCTGCGTCACTCGGCTGCTACTGTGCGCCGACCGTTCGCGTACCGGGAGGGGCACTTCGTGCGTAGGATCTTGGCAGTCATCCTCATGTTCCTGGGGATGTTCCTCGTGGTCATCGGGGTCCTGGCGCAGGTCTACGCGCCCGACCGTCTCGAGAGGACGCCCCTCGATGTCCACAATGTCACGCACCTTGCCGGAACGGCGGAGCTCAGCGGTGAGAGTGTGCCGATCAGGGTCACGAGCACGACAGTCACGGACTCGGAGGCTTCCGATGACGATGTCGTCGTGTGGAAGAACTCGAGCTGTGTGGTGAAGGACCAGAACGACGTCCCCGACTGTGTCTCGAGCGACGATCCAGACGGCCGCTTGATCTCGGCCTCCGAGGACGAGTTCGCGACCCACCGAGTCACGGGGCTCGCGGTCACGGGCAGTGCCTATGTGCCAGATTCGATGCACGAGGGGCTCATCAACAAGTGGCCGTTCAACGCCGAGAAGAAGACGTACCCGTACTGGGACGACACGACGGGCTCTGCACAGGACGCAGTCTTCGATCGGACCGAGGACCTTGACGGCGTGGAGGTCTACGTCTACAAGATGACGATTGACGCCACGCCCGCCCCGATCACCGACGACGTCGACGGCATCTACAGCGCCAACACCGAGTTCTGGGTCGAGCCGCGCACTGGTGACATCCTCAATCAGATCGAGGACCAGACTCGGACGACGACCGATGGTGACCCGGTCCTGAGCATCCAGGCCGAGTTCACCGACGAGCAGAAGCAGGACAGTGTCGAGAGCGCTAAGGACAATCTGGCGTCTCTCGACTTGCTCGAGAAGTGGGTTCCGATCGTCGGGTACGTTGCCGGCGGCATCTGTCTGATCGCCGGCATCCTCTTGGCGGCGGCCGGGCGTCGCCAAGAGCAGACCCCGGGTGCGCGCAAGAGCAGGGCGGAGCAGGTCTCGGTCTGACGGGGCGTACGCGTCGAGACGGGTGGTCGATCAGGCGCCCAGGCGGGCACCGAACAGCGCCGTGCCCGGGGTGAACCGCCCCCGCACGCCGGACCAGCCGCCCCAGACGCGGTCGTGGCCTTCCGGCCACTCGGGCTCGAGGAGGTCCGTGATGACGAAGCCGGCGCCGGCGAGCAGGGAGACCCAGTCGCCAAGCGTGCGGTGATGCTCGACGTAGGACACGATCCCGGTCGCGTCGTCGACCTCGACGTACGGCGTGCGGTCCCAGTAGGACTGGCTCGCGGTGAGGCCGGGCTCGTCGGGGTCGTCGGGGAACATCCACCGTGTCGGGTGGGTGATCGAGAAGGCGAAGCGCCCTCCGGGGCGGAGCACCCGCGCGGTCTCGGTCACGGCGACGTCGATGTCACTCACGAACTGCAGCGCTCCGAACGACGAGAACACCACGTCGAACGAGTCGTCGCGGAAGGGGAGTGCCGTCGCGGTCGCCAGCACCGATGGCACGGGCATCGCGGTATCGAGATCGATGCGTCGCGAGTGCTGGAGCTGGCGGAAGGACAGGTCGAGGCCGTACGCGCGACCACCCTGCGAACGGATCCAGCGCGAGCACTGGCCGGCGCCCGACCCGACCTCGAGGACGTGGCGGCCGGCGAGATCGCCGAGGACCCCGGCCTCTGCCTCGGTCAGCCCCTCGGGGCCCCACACGAAGCCGACGTCGCCGAGGAACTCACCGTGGGTGGCCTGGTACTCGTCGGCGTACCGGTCCCAGTCGGGCCCGTTCGCCCGCCGCGACTCCTCCTCCGAGACCGGCCGGCGCTCGACCCGCACGGGGGGCTGGTTCTCCACGCCTCGGAGCGTAGTCCCGGGTGGGTCGCGGCCTCGCGGGCGGGCGCGGGTTGGACGCGCGCGCGGCGCGCCGCGTAGGCTTTAGGTTGCGCCGGAGGTCTGCCCGGGTCCCAGACGGAGCGGACGCTGTGCTCGCTATCTCTCCACCATCCGTGAGGGAGTGGTGAAACCGACCTTTCGACGTGCCCGCACGACATCATCCATCCAAGGACAACACTTCCTTATGACGAGCAGCATCTCGACCCTCCCCGACATCACCGACGCGCCGCAGGTTGCGGTCAACGACATCGGGTCGGAGGAGGACTTCCTCGCCGCGATCGACGCGACCATCAAGTACTTCAACGACGGTGACATCGTGGATGGCACCATCGTCAAGGTCGACCGGGACGAGGTCCTGCTCGACATCGGCTACAAGACCGAGGGCGTCATCCCCTCGCGTGAGCTGTCGATCAAGCACGACGTCGACCCCAACGAGGTCGTCGAGGTCGGCGACAAGGTCGAGGCCCTGGTCCTCCAGAAGGAGGACAAGGAAGGCCGCCTGATCCTGTCCAAGAAGCGCGCCCAGTACGAGCGCGCCTGGGGCACCATCGAGCAGGTCAAGGAGGAGGACGGCGTCGTCGAGGGCACCGTCATCGAGGTCGTCAAGGGCGGCCTGATCCTCGACATCGGCCTGCGCGGCTTCCTGCCCGCCTCCCTCGTCGAGATGCGCCGGGTCCGCGACCTGCAGCCGTACGTCGGCCAGACGCTCGAGGCGAAGATCATCGAGCTCGACAAGAACCGCAACAACGTCGTGCTCTCGCGTCGTGCGTGGCTCGAGCAGACCCAGTCCGAGGTCCGCCACGGCTTCCTGACCCAGCTCCAGAAGGGCCAGATCCGCAAGGGCGTCGTCTCCTCGATCGTCAACTTCGGTGCGTTCGTGGACCTCGGCGGCGTCGACGGCCTCGTCCACGTCTCCGAGCTGTCCTGGAAGCACATCGACCACCCGTCCGAGGTCGTCGCCGTCGGCGACGAGGTCACCGTCGAGGTCCTCGACGTGGACATGGACCGCGAGCGGGTCTCCCTGTCGCTGAAGGCGACGCAGGAGGACCCGTGGCAGCACTTCGCCCGCACCCACCAGATCGGTCAGATCGTGCCGGGCAAGGTCACCAAGCTGGTGCCCTTCGGCTCGTTCGTCCGCGTCGAGGAGGGCATCGAGGGCCTGGTGCACATCTCCGAGCTCGCCGAGCGCCACGTCGAGATCCCCGAGCAGGTCGTGCAGGTCAACGACGGCGTCATGGTCAAGATCATCGACATCGACCTCGAGCGTCGCCGGATCTCGCTGTCGCTCAAGCAGGCCAACGAGACCGCGGCGGCCGCGGACGTCGAGGAGTTCGACCCGACGCTCTACGGCATGACCGCGACGTACGACGAGCAGGGCAACTACGTCTACCCGGAGGGCTTCGACCCGGAGACCGGCGAGTGGCTCGAGGGCTACGACGAGCAGCGCGCGACCTGGGAGGACCAGTACGCCAAGGCGCACGCCCGCTGGGAGGCCCACGTCAAGCAGCAGGCCGAGGCCAAGCAGGCCGAGGTCGAGGCCGGCGAGGCCACGTCGTACTCCTCCTCCGCCGAAGCGGAGGAGACCGACGCCGGCGGCTCGCTCGCCTCCGACGAGGCGCTGCAGGCGCTCCGCGAGAAGCTGACCGGCGGCAACTGATCTCCGCAGCCTGAAATAGCGCTGACCCGCCCGAAAGTTTCGGGCGGGTCAGCGCTATTTCAGGGTCAGCGTGCGAGGGGGGCCAGGAAGCGGCTGTCCTCGAAGTGCGAGACCGGCGGGCGCTGCGGCCCCCGGCCGTCCCTGACGATGAGGCGCACGGTCGCCACGCTCATCGCCAGTGCGATCAGGAGGAGGATCATCAGGAAGGTCATGGCAGTAATCATGCGCCGATCGTGATCCTGCCACGAGTGGCAGAAAAGCCATCATGCGTTGATTTCCTGCCACGCTTGCGGCAGGCTGTCCGGGTGCGCAAGGTGGCCGTGATCGTGCAGGAAGGAGCGGAGCCCTTCGGGCTCGGCTCGCTGGTCGAGGTGTGGGGCGAGCCCTACCACCCCGAGGACGACAACCCCGTCTTCGATTTCCAGATCTGCACGCCGCGCCCGGGCCGGCTGCGGGGTCGCTCCGACTACGACCTGTACGTCGAGCGCGGGCTCGAGGCGACCGAGGACGCCGACCTGGTCTGCCTGAGCCCGAAGTACGACTTCACGAACCACGACCCGGTCGTCCTCGACGCGCTGCGGGCGGCCGACGCGCGCGGCGCGACGATCTACGCGCACTGCTCCGGGGTCTTCGAGCTCGGCGGCGCCGGGCTGCTCGACGGGCGCGAGTGCACCACCCACTGGCGCTACACCGACCGGCTTGCCGCGGCGTACCCGGAGGCGAAGGTGTGCCCCGACGTCCTCTACTGCCACGACGGCAACATCCTCACCGGCGCCGGAGCGGCGGCGGGGATCGACGCCTCCCTGCACCTGATGCGCGACCACTTCGGGGCGAAGACGGCGGCGATGACCGCGCGGCGGATCGTGGTGCCGCCGCACCGCGACGGCGGCCAGGCGCAGTTCATCGCGAACGCCGTCCCCGACTGCGACGCCGAGACGCTCGGCCCGCTGCTCCAGTGGATCGTCGAGCACCTCGGGGAGGACCTCGGCGTCGACACCCTCGCGCGCCACAACCACATGTCGCCACGCACGTTCGCGCGCCGGTTCCGCGCCGAGACCGGCACCACCCCCCACGCCTGGGTGACCCGCCAGCGGGTGCAGGCGGCCGAGGAGCTGCTCGAGCGCACCGACCACTCCATCGACTGGATCGCCGACGAGGTCGGCTTCGGCAACGCCGCCACGCTGCGCCACCACTTCGCGCGCGTGCGCGGGCTCAGCCCCCAGCAGTACCGGCGCCGGTTCGCCGGCTGAGCCCCGGGCGGCCGGATCCGTCTGCCGGGAACTCGCCCGGCTCCGCGGACATGACGGGGTGTGCGAGGAGGAGAGGTGGCGACCGAGGGTGACGAGCTCGCGCTGGTGACGGCGCTGCGCGAGGACGACCCCGAGGCGCTGGCGACCCTCTTCGACAGGTACGGCGACCGCATCTACAACCACTGCTTCCGGGCCACCGGCGACTGGGCCGACGCCGAGGACGCCACGGCGTCGGTGTTCCTGGAGGTGTGGCGGCACCGCCGTCGCGTGCAGGCGCACGACGGGTCGGCGCTGCCGTGGCTGTACGGCGTGGCGACCAACGTCTGCCGCAACCTGAACCGGTCGCGGCGCCGTCGGCTCCGCGCCGTCGCGGCGCTGCCCCGGCCGGAGGTCGCACCCGACCACGCCGAGCAGGTGGTCGACCGGCTCGGGTCGTCCGCGCGGATGCGCGCGGTGCTCGACGCGATCCGCGAGCTGCCGCCGCGCGAGCAGGAGGTGCTCGGCCTCGTCGCGTGGTCGGGCCTGTCCTACGAGCAGGCGGCCGCCGCGCTCGACGTACCCGTCGGGACCGTGCGGTCCCGGCTCTCCCGGGCGCGCGCCCGGCTCACCACCCAGACGTCCCGAGGAGCCCGCGATGACTGACCCGACCCCGCCGCCCGACGAGCCGATGCCCGACCAGGCGCGCGCCCGGATCCGCGCCGAGCTGCTCGGCGCCGCCCAGGCCGAACGCCGGAGCGGGCCGCGCCGCTGGGCGATCCCGGTGCTGGCGGCCGCGGCGGTGCTGGTGGTCGCCGGAGCAGCCGGCTGGGCCGTGCGGGCCGGCAACGGCGATGGCGGTGGTGACAGCGGTGCGCCGGCGGGTGGCGCCACGTCGGCGTCCGAGTCGCCCGTGGAGTCGGCGGCGCCCAGCGAGACCCTCGGCGAGAGCATCGAGGCCAGCAAGGTGCCCGGCACCCAGGAGGACCACCGGGTCGACGTCAAGGAGCTCGGCTGCGCGGAGACCGTGACGAGCACGCTGCCGGGGGCCGAGCAGGTCGCGACGTTCCCGGACGTCGACGGCCACGCCACGTCGGTCTGGGTGCAGGGTGACCGGTTCACGGTCTGCGACGTCGTCGGCGGGATGACGACCACCCATCGTCCGCTCCCGCTCGTGCCGCGGGCCTCGCGCGAGACCTTCCGGGTCAGCTCGGCCTACCTGCCGGCGCACGGCGGCGGCTTCGAGGTCACCCGGCTCGCGGCGGGCGTGGTCCCCGACGGCGCGCCGGCGTACGCCGTCTCGTACGCGTTCCCCGACGGCGCGTCCGTGGACGCCGAGCTCACGACCGGCTCGGACGGTCGGAGGTACTGGCGGGTCCTGCACAGCCACGCCGACGACGGCGGCAACGAGACGAAGGAGCCGCCGATCACGGCGACGCTGCGACTCTCGGGCACCGAGCACGTCTACACCCTGCGCTGGGGCCTGGACACCTGCGCCCAGGCCAACCACGGCTGCTGAAGGGTGGTGCTGGCACCACCACCGATTGGGGGCCTTCCCTGATGTTGCGGAGGCGGTGGCGCCGGTTGACTTGACGTGTGAGCACGATTGCGACCTTCGTCGGCAACCAGATCAGCGCGTGGGCGACCCGGGACGGCCTCGACCTGCGCAAGCTCCGCTTCGTCCCGGGCGTCGCCAAGTATCCACTGCAGCGCGACGGCGTCGACCCGGTGCCCCGGCTCGTCGCGGCGGAGCCGGTCACCCGGCTGGTCAGCCTGTTCGGGACGGACGTCTGGCTGGTCAGCGGGTACGACGCGGCCCGGTCGGTGCTCGCCGACGGGCAGACCTACAGCAACGACCTGCGGCCGCTGGTCTCGCGCGGCGGCCGCACCGCCGCCGAGCAGATCGGTGGGCTCGGGATGACGGACCCGCCCGACCACACGACGCTGCGGCGACTCCTCACGCCCGAGTTCACCCGTCGCCGGCTGGCGCGCCTGCAGCCGAGCATCGAGCGCATCGTCGAGGAGCGGCTCGACGCGATGGCGCGGCAGCGCGGTCGGGTCGACCTGGTCGCGGAGTTCGCGTTCCCGGTGCCGTTCGAGGTGATCTGCGAGCTGCTCGGCCTCCCGGCCGGCGACCGGGCCGCCTTCCGCCGACTGGGCGTCGCCAGGTTCGACCTGAGCAAGGGCAGCGCGGGCTCGTTCGGGGCGGCCGCCGCGTCGCGCGGCTTCCTGATCGACGCCGTGGCCCGCCAGCGCCGTGACCCGGGCGACGGGCTGATCGGGGCGCTGCTGCGCGAGCACGGCGACGAGCTCGACGACACGGCGCTCGGCGGCCTGGCCGACGGCGTCTTCCTGGGCGGCTACGAGACCTCCGCCAGCATGCTCGCCCTGTCGGCGCACGTGCTGATGGAGCATCCGGACGTCCGCGCCAGGATCGTCGCCGACCCGGACGCGGTGGACGAGACGGTCGAGGAGCTGCTGCGGCACCTGACCGTCGTCCAGGTGGCGTTCCCGCGCTTCGCCCGCTTCGACCACCAGCTGTCCGGTCAGCACATCCGCCGCGGTGACGCGGTGCTCGTGTCGCTGCTGGGCGCCAACCGGGACCTTGCTCCGGACTTCGCGCCCGGACGCGACGGCGCTGGCCACCTGGCCTTCGGCCACGGCATGCACCGCTGCATCGGCGCGGAGCTCGCGCGGATGGAGCTGCGCACCGCGCTGCCGGCGCTGGCGGCGCGGTTCCCGCACCTGCGCCCGGCCACCCGGCGGCTCCGCTTCCGCAAGCTCTCGGCGGTGTACGGCGTCGACCGGCTGCCCGTGCGGCTCCGCTAACCGATCCCCAGGTCGGCGACGAGCTGGTCGACGACGTGGGCGAAGTGGGCGTCGTAGTCGAGGACGCCGCGGTACATGTGCCCGAACAGCTCGAGGCTGAGGTGGCCGAACACCGTCGACCACGCCATCAGCCACCGGACCGTGCGCTCGTCGGCGACGGGGGAGTCGAGCGCCTCGCGGACGCCGGCGAGCGCGTCGTGCTCCGCGGTCGCCACGGTGCGGGCGGGGGCGCCGAGCGGCCGGTCGGTCTCCTCGGCGGCCTGGGCCAGCCGGAGGAACGCGCCGGTCACGCGCGCCGCCGACGGGACCGTCGTCTCCGGCGCCGCGTAGCCGGGGACGGGGGAGCCGTAGAGCAGGGCGTACTCGTGCGGGTTCGCGCGCGCCCAGTCGTGGATCGCGTGGACGACGGCGCGGAAGCGGCCCGCGAGGTCGTCCCGATCCGGCACGGACCCGTCGGCCGCCTCGACCGCATCGCCCAGCTCGTCGTACGACTCGACGATGAGCGCCGTCAGCAGGTCGTCGCGGCTGGGGAAGTAGCGGTAGACCGCCGAGGACACCATGCCGACCTCGCGGGCGATGGCGCGCAACGACAGGGCCGCCGGTCCGACCTCGGCGAGGTGTCGGCGGCCCGTCTGCTGGATGGCCCGGGTGGTCTCGATGCGGTTCTCGGCGCGGGAGCGTGGCGTCACGGGACCACCATCGCACATTTCGAGAGCGGTGCTCTTGCTTTCCGGTTCGGAGTGTGTCAGCCTTCGGGAACTGAGAGCGGTGCTCTCTTCTTGAGACTCCAGGAGGAACCATGCCCGACCTGCACGTGATCGTCGGCGCCGGCCCGGTCGGCCGCGCCACCGCCATCCAGCTCGCCGGCGAGGGCCACGAGGTGCTGCTGGTCAGCCGCTCGGGGTCCGGCCCCGCGGTCCCGGGCGTACGCCGCGAGGCGGTCGACGCCGCGGACGCCGACCGGCTCACCGAGCTCACCACCGGCGCCACGGCGCTCTACAACTGCGTCAACCCGCCCAGCTACACCGTCTGGCCGACGTTCTGGCCTCCGGTCGCCGCGGCGTTCCTGACCGCCGCGCAGCGCACCGGCGCCACGCTCGTGACCGCCTCGTGCCTCTACGCCTACGGGCCGGTCGACGAGCCGATGGTCGAGGGGATGCCCGACGCCGCGACGACGAAGAAGGCGCGGATCCGCGCCCGGATGTGGGCCGAGGCGCGCGCCGCCCACGAGGCCGGCCGGATCGCCGCGGTCGAGGTGCGCGGCTCCGACTACATGGGGCCGTGGGTCGCTCCCGCCAGCGGCCAAGTCGCCCGCGTCACCGCCGCCGCGCTCGCGGGCAGGACCGTGCGGGTGATGGGCCGGCCCGACCGGCCGCACTCCTTCACCGACGTGCGCGACATGGGTCGCGCGCTGGCCGCGGTCGCCCAGGCGCCGCGCACCTGGGGCCGGGTCTGGCACGCCCCCACGAACGCCCCGCGCACCCAGGCCGAGGCGGTCGCCGACGTGTGTCGCGCCGCCGGCCGCGAGCCGGTCGCGGTCAAGCCGTTCCCGCGCTGGGTGCTGGGCGTCGGCGGCGCCGTCGTACCCGTGCTGCGCGAGCTGCGGGAGACCGAGTACCAGTTCACCCGGCCCTACGTGCTCGACTCGAGCGCGATCGCCCGCGAGCTCGGGCTCGAGCCGACGCCGTGGGCGGAGGTCTGCCGCGCGAGCGCGCTGGGGCAGCCCTCTACCCTGACGCCATGCGAGTCGGACTGACCGGTGGCATCGCCTCGGGCAAGAGCACGGTCTCGGCGATCCTGACCGAGCTCGGCGCCGTGATCATCGACGGCGACCAGCTGGCCAGAGAGGTCGTCGAGCGCGGGACGCCGGGCCTCGATCAGGTCGTCGCGGCCTTCGGTCCGGAGATCCTCACGGCGCAGGGCGACCTCGACCGCCCCAGGTTGGGGCAGATCGTCTTCAACGACGAGGCGCGGCGCAAGGTCCTGGAGGGCATCGTGCACCCGCTGGTCTTCGAGAGGTACGCCGCGCTCGAGGCCGCCGCCCCGAAGGACGCGGTCGTCGTGCACGACATCCCCCTCCTGGCCGAGTCCGGCCGCGCCGACACCTTCGACGCCGTGATCGTCGTCGAGACCCCGGCGGAGGTGCAGGTCGAGCGGATGCTCCGCGACCGCGGCTGGACCCGTGCCGACGCGGAGGCCCGGATCGCCGCCCAGGCCACCCCCGAGCAGCGCCGCGCGATCGCCACCCACCTGATCGTCAACGACGGCTCCCGCGAGGACCTGCGCACGCGGGTGGAGGAGGTCTACGCGGAGCTGGCGGGATAGCTGGCCGAAATGGTCTCGACCCGCCCGAGCGCTTCGGGCGGGTCGAGCGGCTGGCGGCCGGGTGTCAGGCTGCCAGGTCTGGGTCGCCGAGGCGGCGGAGCTTCTGGAGAGCCTCACGCTCGAGCTGGCGCACCCGCTCGGCGGAGATCCCGTGCTTCGTGCCGATGTCGGCGAGCTTGTGCTGGCGACCGTCGACGAGGCCGTAGCGGGAGCGGATGATGTCGGCCGCGCGGTCGTCGAGCTGCCCGACGAGGCGGTTGAGCCGCTCGCGGGACTCGACGTCGAGCACGGTCAGGTCGGGACCCGGCGAGGTCTCCTGGGCCATCAGGTCGCCCAGCGAGGTGTCGCCGTCCTCGTCGACCGGGGAGTCCAGCGAGACGTGCTCGCGGCCCCACGACATCAGGTCGAGGACCCGGTCGAGGTCCATGCCGAGCTCGGTGGCGATCTCCTGCGGCTCGGGGTCGCGGCCGAGCTGGCGCTCCAGGGTGCGGCGGGCGCCGCCGACCTGGTTGAGCTCCTCGACGACGTGCACGGGGAGCCGCACGACGCGCGCCTGCTGGGCGATGCCGCGGGTGATCGCCTGCCGCACCCACCAGGTCGCGTACGTCGAGAACTTGTAGCCCTTGGTGTAGTCGAACTTCTCGACCGCACGGATCAGGCCGGTGTTGCCCTCCTGGATGAGGTCCAGCATCGGCATCTGGGCGCGGCCGTACTTGCGGGCGATCGAGACCACCAGTCGCAGGTTGGCCGTGATGAACGTGTCGACCGCCTTGTGGCCCTGCTCGGCGAGCCACTCGAGCTCCTCCTGGGTCGCGGTCATCGGTGCGCCGCCCTTGCGGCGGCCGACGCGGCCCTCGGCGAGCAGGTGCTCGGCCATCAGGCCGGCTTCGATCGTCTTGGAGAGCTCCACCTCGGCGGCGGCGTCCAGCAGGGGATTGCGCGCGATCTCGTCCAGGTAGAGGCCAACGCTGTCACGACCCTCGATCTCGCGCGTGGCCGGAGCGGTTCGGGTAGCCATGGCACGCCCTCCTTCCGTTGTGGACGGCGCCGTTGCGCCCTCACACGTCTTCAACAACGTCCACGGTGACCACAGGATTCCCGCGGCAAACGTGGCTCCTTCACCCCTCACGACGTGCGGGAGGCTTGAAGAGTTGCGTCGACGGCGTACTCTCAGGGACTTCTCAGGGGAGCCCTCAGGGCGTGACCCCGGCCAGGCCCATCCGGTCGAGGATCCAGGCGAGCGTGAACGACCGGTCGTGCCAGGACTTGTACCGTCCCGACACGCCGCCGTGGCCGGCCGCCATCTCGGTGCGCAGCAGGAAGTCCCGCCGCCCGACGGCGGTCGCACGCAGCCGCGCGACCCACTTCGCGGGCTCGACGTAGAGCACCCGGGTGTCGTTGAGGGAGGTCTCGGCGAGGATCGGCGGGTAGTCGACGGCGGCGACGTTGTCGTACGGCGCGTAGCCGGCCATGTAGTCGTAGACCGCCGGGTCGGCCTCGGGATTGCCCCACTCGTCGTACTCCGTGACGGTCAGCGGCAGCGTCGCGTCGAGCATCGTCGTGAGCGCGTCGACGAAGGGCACGGCCGCCACGATGCCCGCGAACCGCTCGGGCGCCTGGTTGGCGACGGCGCCCATCAGCAGGCCGCCCGCGCTGCCGCCCTCGGCGACCAGCGTGCCGGCGGTCGTCCACCCGGTGTCGACGAGGTGGCGGGCACAGGCGACGAAGTCGGAGAACGTGTGCTGCTTGCGGAGGAGCTTGCCGTCGTCGTACCACCGCCGGCCCATCTCGCCGCCGCCACGCACGTGCGCGATCGCGAAGGCCGCGCCGCGGTCGAGCAGCGCGAGCCGCGCGATCGAGAAGTAGGGGTCGATCGAGGTCTCGTAGGCGCCGTACCCGTAGAGCAGGGTCGGCACCGGCCGGGTGCCGCCGCCCACGTCCTCGCGCGATCCGCGCCTCGCCACGATCGAGATCGGGACCCGCTCCCCGTCGTCGGCGGTCGCCCAGAGGCGGTGCTCCTCGTAGTCGTCGGGGTCGTAGCCGCCGAGGACGGGGGTGCGCCGCAGCAGGGTCAGCTCGCGGGTGCGGACGTCGTAGTCGTAGACCGACGAGGGCACCGCCATCGTCGTGTAGCCCAGGCGCACGACCGGCTGCCGGAAGCCGGGGTTGCCGGCCGAGCCGACGGTGTAGACCGCGTGGTCGAACTCGACGAGGTAGTCGTCGCCGAGCCCCTCGGGACCGAGCTCGAGGATGCGCAGCTGGGTGAGGCCGTCGCTGCGCTGGTGCACGACGAGGTGGCCGGCGAAGGCGTCGACGTCCTCGAGGCGGACGGCGGGGTCGTGGGGGATGAGCGGACGCCAGTCGCCGGGCGGGGTCGGCGCCACCGGGGCGGTCGACAGCTCGAAGTCCGCGCCGGTGTGGTTGTGCATGACCAGGAAGAGGTCCTCGCCGCCGATGACGGCGTGGTCGAGGGAGTACTCGAGCCCCTCGCGGCGCTCGGCGAAGACACGCCAGCCGGCGTCGGGGGAGTCGGCGTCGAGGAAGCGGTACTCGCTCGTGGTCTTCGAGCCGGCGGCGACGACCAGGAACCGGTCGCTGCGGGTGCGGCCGACGCCGACCCAGAACCGGCCGTCGGTCTCGTGGTGGACCAGCTCGTCGTCGGCCTGCGTCGTGCCGAGCCGGTGCCGCCAGATCTTGTCGGCGCGCCAGGACTCGTCGGTGGTCGTGTAGTAGAAGTTCTCGCCGGCACGGTCCCAGGTCGCGCCACCCAGCACGCCGGTGATCTCGTCGCCGAGCAGGTCGCCGGTGGTCAGGTCCTTCACGCGGATCGTGTAGCGCTCGTCGCCCACGACGTCGGTCGAGTACGCGAGCAGGTTGCCGTCGGGGCTGACCGACGACCCGCCGAGCGAGAAGAACTCGTGGCCCTGCGCGAGCGCGTCGAGGTCGAGCACCACCTGCTCGCCGGGGAGGGCCGGTCGGTCCGGGGCGGTGTCCTCGGCCGGCCGGGGCGGGGTCCAGTCGTCGGGGTCGGTGACGGGGACGCGGCAGCTCGCGCCGTACTCGCGGCCCTCGAAGGAGCGCCCGTAGTACCAGTAGCCCCGGTTGCGGGTCGGCACCGACAGGTCGGTCTCGCGGGTGCGGGCCTTGATGCCGTCGAAGATGGCCCGGCGGAGGTCGGCGAGGTGGGAGGTCTGCTCCTGGGTGTGGGCGTTCTCGGCCTCGAGGTAGGCGACCACCTCGGGCGACTCCTTGTCGCGCAGCCACTCGTAGTCGTCGGTGCGGGTGTGGCCGTGGATCTCGGTGCTCGTGGGTCGTCGGTCGGCGACGGGCGGCTGCATGCCGCGACGATAGCGTCGGGTGCATGGCACCGCGGACAGTGGATCTGAACGCCGATCTCGGGGAGGAGGTCACCGACGACGCCGCCCTGCTCGCGGTGGTGACCAGCGCCAACGTCGCGTGCGGCTACCACGCGGGCAACGCCGCGATCATGCGTGCGGTGTGCGCGGACGCCGCCCGGCTCGGGGTGGCGGTCGGTGCGCAGGTGTCCTACGACGACCGGGAGCACTTCGGACGGGTCGCGCGTGACGTCTCCTACGACGTGCTCCGCAACCAGGTCGCCGACCAGGTCGGCACGCTGGCGGAGATCGCCGCCGCGGCGGGTACGGCGGTGCGCTACGTCAAGCCGCACGGCGCGCTCTACCACCGGGTGATCGACGACGACGAGCAGGCCGCGGCGGTGCTGGCCGGGTCGGCGGACCTGCCGGTGCTCGGCATGCCCGGGGCGTTCCTGCGGCGCGCGGTGCGCGCCGGGCGCGCCGCCTTCCGGGAGGGGTTCCCCGACCGGGGCTACACGCCCGACGGGCGCCTGGTGCTGCGCTCGGAGCCGGGGGCGCTCGTCGAGGAGGAGGACCGGATCGTCGCCCAGGCGGTGTCGTTGGCCGCCGACGTCGACTCCCTGTGCCTGCACGGCGACAGCCCCGGTGCGGTCGACCACGCCCGCGGCGTACGGGCCGCCCTCGAGGACGCCGGGGTGGTGCTGCGCGCGTTCGTGTGAGCCGTCCACAGGTTGCTCCACAGGTCTGGACCGACGGGTGTGCACTGTGTGCTCCTGTGGTGGATGGCCGGGCAGGACCTGTGGATGGCGCTGTGGACTCCGCGGACCCCCTTGCCGGGTGTGACCCGGGCCACGTAGAACTCTCCTCACCAGCCGACCGGCAACGGAGGGCTGGGGATCGGACAGGCACGAAGGTCCGCACCGCGGGGCAGCCCGCAGCGTCCGCCCGGTGACGGGGCGGCGGGACCGGAGGACCTGACCGGTGGGCCGGACGTCACCTACCCGGCCGAGCGAGGGCCCCCGGTGCTCATACCACCGGGGGCCCATCCGCATCTCCGCCCGGCGCGGACCACACTGATCCCATGCACCTGCGACCGGTCGGCGCCACGGCGCTCCTCGTCGAGGTGGCCGGGCCGGCCCAGGCGCTCGCCCTCGCCACGTGGGCGCGCGCGGCGCGGGTCGAGGCGGTCGAGGTCGTCCCGGCGGCGGAGAGCGTGCTCTTCGACGGCGTGCCCGACGTCGAGGCACTCGGCGCGCTGCTGCGCGGGTGGACGCCGACGTCGGAGACGCCGGTCGGCGAGCTGGTCGAGGTGCCCGTCACCTACGACGGGGCGGACCTGGCCTTCGTCGCCGACGCGTGGGGCACCGACGTCGCCGGGCTGGTCGCCCGGCACACCGGGCTGGAGTTCGTCTCCGCGTTCTGCGGGTTCGCTCCGGGGTTCGCGTACCTCGACGGGCTGCCCGCCGAGCTCGCCGTGCCCCGGCTGGACTCACCGCGTCCGCGGGTGCCGGCGGGCTCGGTCGGGCTGGCCGGCCGGTGGTGCGGCACCTACCCGACGGCGTCGCCGGGCGGCTGGCGGCTGCTCGGCCGCACCGACGCACCGCTGTGGGACCCGTCCCGAGACCGGCCGGCGCTGCTGGCGCCCGGCACCCGGGTCAGGTTCGTGGCGGCATGAGTCTCCACGTGCTCGCGACCGGTCCGCTCGTCACCGTCCAGGACCGGGGCCGCCTGGGGCTCGCCCATCTCGGCGTCCCGCGCGCGGGTGCGCTCGACGTGCCCGCGGCAGAGCTGGCCAACCGCCTGGTGGGCAACGCCGCCGACGCCGCGGTGCTGGAGGTGCTGCTCGGTGGGCTGTCCCTGCGGGCCGACGCGGGCTGCTGGGTGGCGGTGACCGGCGCGCCGGTGCCGCTGGACATCGCCGGCTCGGCCCGCGCGCACGCCCGGGCACACGCTCGGGCGGAGTGGCTGGCGACCGGCGAGACCCTCACGCTGGGTACGCCGACGAGCGGGCTGCGCAGCTACGTCGCCGTCAGTGGCGGCGTGGACGTCCCGCCGGTCCTCGGCTCGCGCTCGACGGACACGCTGGCGTGGGTGGGGCCGCCCCGGGTCGAGTCGGGCACGGTGCTGCCGGTCGGGCGTCCTCGCGGCGCACCGCGACCGCTGGACACTCCCCGCGCCCCGCGCCGCGGTGCGCTGCGGGTGACGGCCGGGCCGCGGGCCGACTGGTTCGACGACGACGCGCTGGACCGGCTGTGCGCCACGCCGTACGTCGTCTCGGCGGACTCGGACCGGATCGGCCTGCGCCTCGACGGGCCGGCGCTGCCGCGGCGACGCACCGACGAGCCGGTCAGCGAGGGGATGGTGCTCGGCGCGGTGCAGGTGCCGCCGAGCGGGGTGCCGGTCGTCTTCCTCGCCGACCACCCGCCGACCGGCGGCTACCCGGTGCTCGCCCTCGTCGACGAGGCCGACCTGTGGCAGTGCGCGCAGCTGCGGCCGGGGGAGGACCTGCGGTTCACCCGTCGTCGGGGGTCGCCGGCCGCCACGCCGTGAGTGCGGGGTCGTCGTCGGGGTAGCTGCGCACGGGGCCGGCCGGCGACTCCGCGGTCTCGAAGCGGACCGTGACGACCCCGCGTCCCGCTCCCCACACCCAACCGCGACCCATCTCGGCGTGCACGACGTCCATCCCGGGCGACCAGGTGCGCCGCGAGTGGTGCGGCACCGCGACCTCGGGCAGCTCCTCGTCGTCCTGCTCGGTCTCGCCGAAGAGGTCCTCCTGCACCCAGTCGGCGAGCCCCGACACGCCGACACCCAGCAGCCGCACGCCGCCCGAGGTGTCGAGGTCGCCCAGCAGCGAGCGCGCCAGCCGGGCGATCGTCGCCGGCACGTCGGTGGGCGAGGGCAGGGTGGTCGACCGGCTCAGCGTCGTGAAGTCGTGCATTCGCACCTTGATGGTGACCGTCCGCCCCGACAGCCCGGCCTTGCGCAGCCGCCGGGCGACGTCGGCGGCCTGCCGGGCCAGGAGCTGCTCCATCAGGCGGCGATCGGTGAGGTCGTGGTCGTAGGTGCCCTCGACGCTGACCGACTTCGCCTCGCGCTCGGCGACCACCGGGCGATCGTCCTGGGCCCGCGCCAGCGCGAAGAGCCAGTGGCCCGAGGCGTTGCCCAGCAGCCGGACCAGCTCGTCCTCGCTCAGCGTCTCGAGCTCCGCGATCGTGTGCACGCCCACGCGGCGCAGGCGCTCGGACGTCGCCGGACCGACGCCGGGGATCACCGACACCTTCATCGGTCGCAACAGGTCGCGCTCGGTGCCCGGCGCGACCACGACGAGGCCGTCGGGCTTGTCGAGGTCGCTGGCGACCTTCGCGATGAACTTCGACGTCCCGATGCCGACCGAGGCGGTCAGCCCGCCCGTCGCCGCGACGACCCGGGCGCGCAGCTCCTCGGCGAAGGCCGTCACGCCCGCCACCGACAGCTGACCCAGCACCGGGTGTGCGTCCCGGTCGACCGCCGCGAGGTCGACGAACGCCTCGTCCAGCGACAGCGGCTCGACCAGGGGCGAGACCGACCGCAGCAGGCCCATCACCTGCTCGCTGGTCTCCCGGTAGGCGTGGAAGCGGCCACTGAGGAACGCGGCGTGCGGGCATCGCGACCGCGCCTCCCTGGTCGACATCGCCGAGCGGACGCCGTACTTCCTCGCTTCGTACGACGCGGTCGACACGACGCCCCGACCGCCGACGCCGCCCACGACGACCGGCTTGCCCCGCAACGACGGCTTGTCGCGCTGCTCGACGGCGGCGAAGAACGCGTCGAGATCGAGGTGCAGCACCGACGCAACCGCTCGCACCCGCGCAACCTATCGCGGGGCGCCGACGTCGGTCCGCCGGCCCGCTTTGCGCCCACACACGCGTCTCCGACCGGCTTCTCCACAGCTGCCTGCGCCAGCGGTCTCCGACGTCGGACGCAGCGGGGACCGTCGTGGCATGACCGCAGACCGTGCCGCCCATCCCGACGACCAGCCCGACGACCAGCTCGACGTCCAGCCCGACGTCCAGCCCGACGTCCAGCCCGACGACCAGCCCGACGACCGGCCGGGACCGATCCCCATGACCGCCCACAGTCCCGAGGACGTGCTGGCCGTCGTGCCAGTGGTGCTCGGGTTCGAGCCGTCCGAGTCGATGGTGATGCTCACCTTCGGCGCCGACCCACCCTTCCACGCCCGCGTCGACCTGCCGACGCGGTTCTGTGACGTCACCGACATGGCGAGGATGCTCGCGGAGCCGGCTCGCGAGCACGGCGCTCCGCACGCGTTCCTCGTCGTCTACAGCGCGCGGGGCCCGTTCGCCGACCGGGCGCTGCGGGCCACGGCCCGGGTGCTCGCCGACGTCGGCGTCGAGGTCATGGCCGGCCTGCGCGCCGACGGGCGCCGCTGGTACGCCGTGCCGTCCCGCTCCGACGTGTCCTACCTGGGGGTGCCCTACGACCTGTCCGCGCACCGGTTCGCCGCCCAGGCCGTCTTCGAGGGGCGGGTCCTGCACTCCTCCAGGCAGGAGCTCGCGGCGTCGATCGCCCCGGACACCGGCCGGGTCGGCCGCGTGGTCGCCGCGCTGGCCGCGCTGACGGGCGAGCCGGCGCCCGCGCTCGAGGAAGGACTCTGGGCGCGCGAGCTCGTGGTGCGTCATGTCGCACAGTCGACGTGCCTCGACGACCACGAGGTCGCCCGGCTGCTGCGCGGCATGCTCGACGTCCGGGTGCGCGACGCCGCGTGGTCGCCGCTGCACCGCGCCCGGGCCCGCGAGCACGTCGAGGTCTGGTCCGACGTCGTCCGTCGGGCGCCGGACCCGCTGGTGCCGGCGCCGGCCGCCCTGCTGGGCTTCGCCGCCTGGCAGGCCGGCCACGGCGCGCTCGCCTGGTGTGCGGTCGACCGCTGCCTCGAGGTCGATCCCGACTACTCGCTGGCCAACCTGGTCGCGGAGCTGCTCACCCGGGCCGTGCCGCCGCAGACCTGGGAGGGCGACTTCGACTGGACCATGGGCATGTCGCAGGACGTGTCCCAGGACGCGTCGCAGGACGTGTCGGAGGGCATGTCGCCGCCGGGGGAGGGGTAGTGCTCCGCCATGGGCAGGGTGCGCACGGTCGGCGTCGAGGAGGAGCTGCTGCTCTTCGACCCGGCGACGCGCGAGGTGGCCGCGGCCGCACCCGCGGTCCTCAAGGAGTTCCGCGAGCACGGGCGCGGCCGACGGCCGCCGCGCGCGGCGACCGACGAGCTCGACCAGGAGCTCTTCCGCCACCAGCTCGAGACGCGCACCGATCCCGAGACGGACCTCGACGCCGTCCTCGCCCAGCTCGTGGCGGGCCGGCGCACGGCCGGGGACGCCGCGCGGGCCGCGGACCTCCGGGTCGGCGCGTGCGGGATCGTGCCGCTGGGCGGCGACCGCTCGGTGGTGAGCCCCAACGACCGCTACCGCGACATGGTCGACACCTACGGCGAGGTCGCCCGCACCGGGGGGACGTGCGGCATGCACGTCCACACCCAGATCGAGTCCGACGACGAGGGCGTGGCCGTGATCGACCGGATCGCGCCCTGGCTGCCGGTGCTGCTCGCGCTGAGCGCCAACTCGCCGTTCGCGGAGGGACGCGACTCCGGCTACGCGTCCTGGCGTGCGCAGGTGTGGTCGCGGTGGCCGAGCGCCGGGCAGACCGAGGCGTTCGGCTCGGTCGAGGGCTATCGCGAGGTCAGCCGGATGCTGGTCGAGACCGGGGCGGCCCGCGACGCGGGGATGCTCTACTTCGACGCTCGGCTCTCCGAGGGGCAGCCGACCGTGGAGGTGCGCGTGTGCGACGTCTGCACCGATCCGATGCGTGCCGTCTGGATCGTGGCCCTGGTCCGGGGCCTCGTGGAGACCGCCGCCGCGGACCGCGAGGACGGCCGATCGCTGCCCCACTGGCGTCCCGAGGCGCTGCGAGCCGCGCACTGGCGCGCCGCCAGGTTCGGCATGTCCGACGCGCTCGTCGACCCGCGGACCCGGCGGCTCGCACCCGCACGCGAGGTCGTCGGGTCGCTCGTCGACCACGTGCGCCCCGCCCTGGACGCGAGCGGCGACCTCGGCCGGGTCGAGGGGATGCTCGAGCGGGGCGTCGGCGACAACGGCGCGACCCGCCAGCGAGCCGCCTACGAGCGCCACGGCGATGTGGCGGCAGTCGTCGACGACCTGATCGCCCGCACCGAGGGCTCCTGGCAGACCCCCGGGAAGCTCTAAGGTCTGGTCATGGGCGAAGAGGTGGAAGCTCAGGAGTTCTCCCGCGCCGACCGGACCCGCCACCGGGAGAAGGTGCGCCGCAACCTCGACGTCTTCGCCCGGATGCTGCGCGAGGCGCGCTTCGACACCGACGACCCGATGACCGGCCTGGAGGTCGAGCTCAACCTGGTCGACGAGGCCGGAGACCCGGCGCTCCGGAACGCCGAGGCCCTGGCGGCGATCGCCGACGAGGACTTCCAGACCGAGCTGGGCCAGTTCAACATCGAGATCAACGTGCCGCCGGCGAAGCTGCGCGAGGGCGGGCTGACGACGTTCGAGGGCAGCCTGCGGCGCAGCCTCAACGACGCCGAGTCGAAGTCCGCGGCCGTCGGCGCCCACATGGTGATGATCGGGATCCTGCCGACGCTCGCCGAGGGACACATGAGCGTCGACAGCCTCAGCGCGAACCCCCGCTACATGCTGCTCAGCGAGCAGATCCTCAACGCCCGCGGCGAGGACATCACGATCACGATCGACGGCTCCGAACGCCTGCGCACGACGGCCGACTCGATCGTGCCCGAGGCCGCGTGCACGAGCACCCAGTTCCACGTGCAGACCTCGCCCGACCAGTTCGCGGCGTACTGGAACGCCTCCCAGGCGATCGCAGCGGTGCAGGTCGCACTGGCGGCGAACTCGCCCTACCTGCTCGGTCGGGAGCTGTGGCGCGAGACCCGGATCCCGCTCTTCGAGCAGGCCACCGACACGCGCAGCGAGGAGCTGAAGGCCCAGGGCGTGCGGCCGCGCGTGTGGTTCGGCGAGCGGTGGATCACGACGGTCTTCGACCTGTTCGAGGAGAACGTGCGCTACTTCCCGGCGCTGCTGCCGGTCGACGACGAGGAGGACCCGCTCGCGGTGCTCGAGGGTGGGGGCACCCCGAAGCTCGCCGAGCTGCGGCTGCACAACGGCACCATCTATCGCTGGAACCGCCCGGTCTACGACGTCGCCGACGGGGTGCCCCACCTGCGGGTGGAGAACCGGCTGCTCGCCGCGGGGCCGACGGTCGCCGACACGATGGCCAACGCGGCGTTCTACTTCGGTCTGGTGCGGGCCCTGGCCGAGAGCGAGCGCCCGCTGTGGTCGCAGATGTCGTTCAGCGCGGCGGAGGAGAACTTCCACGTCGCGGCCCGGCAGGGCATCGACGCCCAGGTCTACTGGCCCGGTGTGGGTCAGGTGCGGGCGACCGAGCTGGTGCTGCGCCGGCTGCTGCCCCTGGCGCGGGAGGGGCTCGCCTCGTGGGGTGCGTCGACCGCCGAGAGCGACCGCCTGCTCGGGATCATCGAGGAGCGCTGCCTGCGCGGCACCAACGGCGCGGAGTGGCTCGTCGGCCGGGTGCGGGCCGAGGGGGAGCGGGACCGCTACGACGCGCTGCGCGCGGCCCTGCTCGAGTACCGGGAGCGCATGCACACCAACGACCCGGTCCACACCTGGGACTGACCGGCCCTCAGCGCTGCCGCAGCCGCTTCCACTCACGGCGTACGCCGGAGCGCGGGTCCAGCCAGCCGTGCCGGTTCACCACGACGAGGGTGAGGTCGACCCCGGCCTCGCCGGTGGCCGCGCGGGCCGCGGCGAGCCACGCGAGGTCGACGTCCTCGACCTCCAACGGCCCGGGCCGGGTCAGCCAGAGCATCGGGACGGCGCCCGTGACGGGCGCGTGCCTGCGGGCCGTGCGCAGCATCGCGGCGACGACGTCGCAGCGCAGCGTGTGGTCGAGCACGTCTCCGGCCTCGACGGCGAACACCTCCTCCCGCGCGCCCGGCCAGCCCACGTGCAGCAGGGGCGGGTGCACGCGCCGCTTCTCGCGCTGCGCGTGGTCGAGCACGGCCCGGCGCAGCACCGTGGTCAACGGCGGACCCACCGGCTCACGGATGCCGTCGGTGCTGCTCGCGCGGACGCTCATGCGGGGTCTCCCGTCGTCGGTGTCCAGCCTCACCCGCGACGTCGTCGTCACGCAGGCGTCGTCCACAGGCATGCGTGCCCGACTCCGGATCGGCTACGGTGCCCGTGGGCCACCGGCCCGAACTCGGCGGGACCCGATATCTGAGCTGTGGAGGATCGATGGGCAAGGTCGTCGTGGGCTACGTGCCCAAGCCGGAGGGTGAGGCCGCGCTCCGCACGGCCGTGGCGGAGGCCCGGCTCCGCGGCGCCAGCCTGGTCGTCGTGAACTCCCACCGCGGCGGCGCCGACTTCGACGCCGACGCCTCCACCCAGGTCGACCGCGAGATGAGCGCCGTCCGCAAGACGCTCGACGGGTCGGGGGTCGAGTACGAGATCCGCCAGCTGGTCCGCGGGTTCGAGCCGGCCGAGGACCTGATCAGCATCGCCGAGGCCAGCCGGGCCGAGCTGATCGTGATCGGGCTGCGGCGCCGTTCGCCGGTCGGCAAGCTGATCCTCGGCAGCAACGCCCAACGCGTCCTCCTCGACGCCCACTGCCCCGTGCTCGCCGTGAAGGCCGACTGACGCTCGCATGGCCACGATCCACATCACCGGCGACGAGCACGCCGACCAGGTCCTGACCGACGACCCGTTCGCGCTGCTGGTCGGCATGATGCTCGACCAGCAGTACCCGATGGAGCACGCGTTCCGGGGGCCCGCGAAGGTGCTCGACCGTCTCGGCACCCTCTCGCCCGCGCAGATCGCGAGCGCCGACCCCGAGCAGTTCGCGGCGCTGTGCACGACGCCGCCGGCGATCCACCGCTTCCCCGGCTCGATGGCCGCGCGCCTGCAGACCCTCGCCGCCCTGGTCGAGGAGAGGTACGACGGGCACGCCGAGCGGATCTGGACCGAGGCGGCCGACGGCAGGGACCTGCTGAAGCGGATGATGGAGCTGCCGGGCTTCGGCAAGCAGAAGGCACAGATCTTCGTGGCGCTGCTGGCCAAGCAGCTCGACGTGCGGCCCGCGGGCTGGGAGGCAGCGGTCGGCGCGTACGCCGAGGAGGGCTACCGCTCCGTCGCCGACGTCGTCGACCCGGTCAGCCTGCAGAAGGTGCGCGACTACAAGAAGCAGAAGAAGGCCGCGGCGAAGGCGGCCGCGGCCACGTGAGGGACGGCGTCGTCACCGGGCCCGGGATGCGTCTCATGCTCCGAGCTCGACCTGGCGCTTGAGCAGCTCTGCCGCGTTGCGCAGCGAGACGATGTCGCCGACGAGCCGGTGCATCTCGGCGCGGCACTCCCGCATGAGCGGGTTCCCCGGCCCCTCCGCGGAGCGCAGGTGGTCCTGCAGCGCCGACGCGTGCTGCAGGGCCGTCGCGGCCGATCGGTCGACGAGCTCGACAACGTCCATGCTCTACCCCCAGTAGGCCCATCCCGGCGCACGCGCCGGACTCCCCCCGGTCCACCTGCCCGATCAGGCCTCCCAGAAATCCATTGAGACACTACTTGCGTGCAGGTGCGGGCGAATGGCCCCGAGGGACGGCCGATTTACCCGACTTGGGGGACGGTCGCGACCTTCCGGCGGCCGACGAAATATGGTCGGGTGTTGTCGGATTCAGGGATGCCTCCCCGGTCCGCACACCGGCGGCGTGGCTCGACCGCCGGATCCCCCCGACACACCGAGCCGCGAAGGAGTGCCGAGTGCACATGGTCAACGTCCTCACCGTCTCGTCGGGCCTGCCCATGGCGCTCAAGGACGCGCTGCTGACTCGCGCGGAGGCGGTCCTCAACGACCACGGCGCGTCGCGGATCTGGATCGACCCGGCGCAGCCGGGGACGACCGTGCTGGCCGAGTTCCCGGCCGCGCCGGCGTCGGTGGTGGGTGACCTCGTCGGCGGCGTCCCGGCCTGACGTTCCGGCCAGACGTTCCGGCCAGACGTTTTGGCCAGACGTTTTGGCCAGACGGGTGGGGATTGCCGGATCCGCTGGGGGCGCGTGGCAGAATGGTCGACGCGGCTCTTGACGACACCGGGATGGGCCGCGCCCATGATCTGGTCGGAACGTCGTTTCACGAGAGGTGTTCGTGTCCTCGAACGCGCGCAAGTTGCTCCCTGCCGAGGTGCTGTCGCACCCGTCCGTCGTGGCCCTCATCGAGCGAGGGAAGCCGACGGGAACCCTCACCCCCGACGAGGTCCGGCAGGCCAGTGAGGACGCCGCGGTCGAGCCGCGTCATCTCAAGGCGCTGCTCGGGCACCTGAGCTCGCTGGGGATCTCGGTGCACCTGCCGGTCGCCACGACCCGCGCCGTCGCGGCGACGTCGACGCGCAAGACGACCACGGCCAAGGCGGCGAAGGCGCCGGCGAAGAAGGCCGCGCCCGCCAAGAAGGCGGCCGAGAAGCCTGCCGCGAAGAAGACCGCGTCGCAGCCGGCCGACCAGCCCGACGGCGCCAAGGTCGAGCCGGCCGGCGAGGTCGTCATCGGCCCCGACGGCAAGAAGGTCCTGCCCGACATCTCCGACGAGCAGTTCGAGAAGGACGTCGCGTCCGACCCCTCCATCGAGGAGGACGAGAAGGAGGCGTCGTTCGTCGTCTCCGCGGCCGACGACACCGACGAGCCCGAGCAGCAGGTCATGGTCGCCGGCGCGACCGCCGACCCGGTCAAGGACTACCTCAAGCAGATCGGCAAGGTCCCGCTGCTCAACGCCGAGATGGAGGTCGAGCTCGCCAAGCGCATCGAGGCCGGCCTCTTCGCCGAGGAGAAGATCGCGAAGGGCGGCAAGACCGCGGCCAAGCTCGAGGAGGAGCTCGAGTGGATCGCCGAGGACGGCCGCCGCGCGAAGAACCACCTCCTCGAGGCCAACCTGCGCCTGGTCGTCTCGCTGGCCAAGCGCTACACCGGCCGCGGCATGCTCTTCCTCGACCTGATCCAGGAGGGCAACCTCGGCCTCATCCGCGCGGTCGAGAAGTTCGACTACACCAAGGGCTACAAGTTCTCGACGTACGCCACGTGGTGGATCCGCCAGGCCATCACCCGCGCGATGGCCGACCAGGCCCGCACCATCCGCATCCCGGTGCACATGGTCGAGGTCATCAACAAGCTGGCCCGGGTGCAGCGCCAGATGCTCCAGGACCTGGGTCGCGAGCCCACCCCGGAGGAGCTGGCCAAGGAGCTCGACATGACCCCCGAGAAGGTCATCGAGGTCCAGAAGTACGGCCGCGAGCCGATCTCGCTGCACACCCCGCTGGGCGAGGACGGCGACTCCGAGTTCGGCGACCTGATCGAGGACTCCGAGGCGATCGTCCCGGCCGACGCGGTGTCGTTCACGCTGCTCCAGGAGCAGCTGCACGCCGTGCTCGACACGCTCTCCGAGCGCGAGGCCGGCGTCGTGAGCATGCGGTTCGGCCTCACCGACGGCCAGCCGAAGACCCTCGACGAGATCGGCAAGGTCTACGGCGTGACCCGCGAGCGGATCCGCCAGATCGAGTCCAAGACCATGTCGAAGCTGCGGCACCCGAGCCGGTCGCAGGTCCTGCGCGACTACCTCGACTGATGCTGCGGGCCCGCGCCACGCTCGCGTCCGCCGTGGCGGGCGGGCTCGTCGCTGGGCTCCTGGGTGGAGGCCTGCTCGTCGCCGGTCTGGTGGCGCCGGCAGGCGCGGCGGAGGCGACCTACGACGATCCCGCCGACGCGACGGCGTCGCTGACCGACATCCGCCGCGTCGACATCGCGCACACGACCACGAAGCTGCGGGTGGTCGTCGGGTTCACCGACCTGCGCCGCCGCTCCGAGGCCGGACCGTCGGGCCTGACGATCCTGATCGACACCGACAAGGAGCGGCGCGGCGCCGAGCTCGGGCTCAGCACGGGCCTCCAGAAGGGCACCGACTACCAGCTGATGCGGATCCGCCGCGGTCGTCCGGTCGGCGAGCCGCTGACCTGCCCGCACCGGGTGCGCCTGGGGTTCGCGGGCGACCGGTTGACCTTCGACGTCTCCCGCACGTGCCTGGAGGAGCCGGCGCGGGTGCGGCTCCGGGTGAAGATGCGCGACGAGTTCGACTCCTCCCACCCGGTCGTCGACTGGCTCCGCAGGCCAAACTCCTGGACCCGGTGGGTCCTCAGCTCCTGACCCGGTCGAGGTCGGCGAGCGCGCGGAGCGCCGCCCGGTGGCCGCACATGCCGTGGACGCCCGGGCCCGGAGCGGTGGACGACGAGCACAGGTAGACGCCCGGCACGCCGGTGGCGTACGGCGCCCGTCGTACCAGCTGGGGCACCGACACCATCCCCGAGGCGATGTCGCCCTGGACGTAGTTGGGGTTGTAGGCCGCGAACCCGACCGGATCGGTGACGTGCTGCCCGACGATGCGCTCGCGCAACCCCGGTGCGTACCGCTCCACGTGCTCGAGCACGACGGAGGTCGCGTCCCCGGCGAAGCCGAGCGGCACGTGGGCGTAGACCCACACGGGGTGCACGTCGCCGGCCGAGCGGGAGGGGTCGGCGAGGTACTGCTGGCCGACCAGCACGAACGGCCGCTCCGGCAGCTCACCGCCCGCCACCCGAGCCTCGGCGTCGGCGATCACCTCGAACGTCCCGCCGACGTGGACGGTGCCCGCGCGCCGGCACGCCTCGGCCGTCCACGGCACGCCGCCGCGCACGGCCAGGTCGAGCTTGTGGGCCGCCATGCCGTAGCGCCACCGCGGCCGCGGCCGGCGGGCGATGTCGGCGAATCCGGTCGGCGAGGTGTCGAAGAGCGCCACTCGGGCGTCGGGCAGGTCGTCGAGCGAGCGGACGCGCACTCCGGTGCGGATCTCGCCGCCGAGGGAGCGCAGCAGGCCCGCGAGCGCGTCGGTGATCGCGCGCGAGCCGCCCTCGGCGACCGGCCAGCCGTGCCGGTGCCCGGCGGCGATCAGCGCGGCCCCGATCGCCGAGGTGGTCGGTCGGTCCAGCGGACGACAGATGTGCGCCGCGCAGCCGGCGAGGAGTGCCCGGGCGGCGTCGGTGCGGAACGCGCGCGCCAGCACCGAGGCGGGCAGTGCGGCGCGGAGCCCGAAGCGGGCGAGCGGCACCGGTCGCCGCGGCACGTGCACGACCGGCCCGAACACGTCGGGTGCGACGTCGTCGAAGCTCCGGGCGAGCGGACCGAACACGGACCGCCAGCGGCGACCGTCGGCACCGAGGCCTCGGGCGGTCTCGTCGAGGTCGCGCACCAGCACCGCCGCCGTACCGTCGTCGAGCGGGTGCGCGAGGTCGACCTCGGGCCAGCGCCAGACCAGGCCGTGGTCGGCCAGCGGGAGCGAGCGGAGGTACGGCGAGCCGACGCCGAGCGGGTGGATGGCCGAGCAGACGTCGTGGCGGACCCCGGGGACGGTCAGCTCCGCGGAGCGGGTGCCACCGCCGATCTCGTCGTGCGCCTCGAGCACGACGACCGTCAGCCCGTGCTGGGCGAGCGTGACCGCCGCGGCGAGGCCGTTGGGCCCCGAGCCGACGACGACGGCATCCGGGGTCGGGGCGGTCGTCATGTCACCACGGTTCCCCGAGGCGCCCGGAGCATCAGCCCGCCGCGACCAGGACGACGGCGCCGGCGCACAGCGCGAGCCCGACGGCCTGGGCGCGGTGCACCGGCTCGCGGAGCACGGTCGCGGCGAGCAGCACCGTGAAGCCGGGGTACAGCGAGGTGATGACCGCGGCCACGGTCAGGAAGCCCTGGTGGGTGGCGACCTGGAAGAGCCCGGTCGCGAGCGACCCCAGGGCGCCGCTGATGACCCCGCCGAGCGCGTAGCGGTTGCGCGGCACCCAGTCCTGCCGGAGCGCGACCGCGACCAGGATGATCGCGCCGCCGGCGACCAGCTGGTTGAGGGCCAGCGGCAGCCAGCCGGCCTCCTCGGGGATCTGGGCGAGCGCGGCGAAGAGCGATCCGAAGCCGGCGCCCGCGAGCACGCCGTCGACCAGTCCCGAGCCGGGGCCGATCGGGGGGCCGTCGTCGGCCGGCTCGCGCGAGACCAGCCAGATGGCCGGCAGGGCGGCGAGCACGCCGAGCCAGACCAGGGCGCCGGGCCGCTCGCCGGTCGCCACGCCGACGACGACCGGCACCAGCACCGCGCCGAGCCCCGACACCGGCGCCACGACGCCCATCCGCCCCGAGGAGAGCCCGCGGTAGAGGAACGCGGTGCCGAAGCCGTTGCCGATGCCGGCCACGACCGCCCAGCCCAGGTCGCCCGCGGTGGGGGAGCCCCCGTCGACGAGGGCGACCAGCAGCACCAACACGGTCCCGGCCAGCTGCGCGAGCAGGGAGACGGCCCACGGGCCGCCGCGCTTGGAGAAGATGCCGCCGTTGAAGTCGCCGAGCCCGTACGACGCGGCGGCGAGCAGCGAGACGAGGATCGTCATGTCGCGACGACGCCGCCGATCCAGACCAGGGTGGCCGCCGACGCGGCCACGAGCTCGATCACGATGGAGAGGCCCACCGCCTTGAGGGAGTGCACCGTCGACGGCCACGCCTCCCGGCGGCCGACCCGGGCCAGCTCGGCGAGGTAGACGCCGAGCACGAAGCCGACGAAGAGCCCGACCACCGGGACGACGAAGAAGCCGACCACGCCGAGCAGCACACCGACCCACTGGGTGGTGGCCGGGATGCCCGCGACCTGAAGCCGGCGACCCGGCACGACGTACTTGACCACGGCGCCGACCACCACGAGCCCGGTCGCCACGGCGAAGACGGTCCACGCCGTGACCCCGCCCTCGGCCCAGGCCCAGACGAGCACGCCCGCCACGACCAGCACCGAGCCGGGCAGGATCGGGACGATGATGCCCACCAGCCCGACCGCCACGAGCACGGCGGCGAGCAGGGTGGTCGCGGTCACAGGGAGCAATCTCCCACAGTTCGCCGACAGCGAAATGCACCGCGGCCCCGGACACGTGGTCCGGGGCCGCGGTGGTGTGGTCTGGGTCGGTCGGGGTCAGCGCTCGTCGTCGGCGGCGCTGGCCGGGGTGTTGGACAGCTTGTGGGTCTCGTCGACGACGTTGGCGGCGATCTCCTTCAGCTTGTCACCGTGCTCGCGGGCGTGGTGGGCGCAGAAGAGCAGCTCACCGCCCGACTGGAGCTCCACGCGAAGGTAGGCCTGGGCTCCGCAACGGTCGCAACGGTCCGCTGCGCTCAGCGCCGCGGTGCTGGGGGCAACTGCAGTGGTCACATCGGCCTCATTTCTCGTACTGCCTCGGTGTCTGCCACAACGTAGCCATCGACTCCAAGATTCCCGTCCTGGTGCTGATGAGCGGTGGTGCGGAACACGTCGATCCAATCACGTTCCACCTTCCCTCATCGGCACATTTCCATGCCTTGAAAGGGTGTCGGTGCACAAAATCGGTCTCTGGTCCAGAGGTGTGGTCGAGTCTGACGCGCCGGACCCGGATCCCGTTGCGGAACCGGCCCGACGACTGCCGATCGTGTCCACATCGTGACGTGGGTCCCCCGCGGTGGCGCCCGGGGAAGCGCCCTCCACGCTAGACCGCCGGGTCGGCAGGCGTGCCTGCACCGGCGGCCGGCGTGTCGCGGGTAGATTCGGGGATGACGCACGACCGGATCCGCCGTACCTCTCGCAGGAGCCCCACGATCGCCGACAACACCTACAACGCCGCACACCTCCTCGTCCTCGAGGGCCTCGAGGCGGTGCGCAAGCGCCCGGGCATGTACATCGGGTCCACCGACACGCGGGGTCTCATGCACTGCCTGTGGGAGATCATCGACAACGGCGTCGACGAGGCGCTGGCCGGAGCGGCCCACCGGGTCGAGGTGACCCTGCACCCCGACGGCTCCGCGGAGGTCCACGACGACGGCCGCGGCATCCCGACCGACAAGGAGCCCAAGACCGGGCTTCCCGGCGTCGAGGTCGTGGCGACCAAGCTCCACGCGGGCGGCAAGTTCGGGGGCGGCTCGTACGTCGCGACCGGCGGCCTGCACGGTGTGGGCCTCTCGGTCGTCAACGCGCTGTCGGCCCGCATGGACATCGACGTGCAGCGGTCGCCGTCCGAGCAGGGACTGTCGTTCCGCCACGGCACGCCCGGGGTGTTCGCCGCCGAGGGCCCGGACGCGGCGTTCGAGCCGAAGTCGGGTCTCACCCGCAAGGGGAGGCGGGTCGCGAAGGGCAGGAGCGGCACCCGGATCCGCTTCTGGCCCGACCGCCGGATCTTCACCAGGGACGCCGAGTTCGTCTACGACGAGCTGATCGGGCGCGCACGACAGACGTCGTTCATCGTCCCGGGCCTCGAGCTGGTGATCCGCGACCTGCGCGGCACGGGACCGGACGGGGGCCCGCGGGAGGAGAAGTTCCGCCACGACGGCGGCATCGCGGAGTTCGCGGACTTCCTGGCCCCCGACGAGCCCGTCACCGACATCGTCCGGCTGCAGGGGTCCGACACCTTCATCGAGACCGTGCCGCTGCTCGACGACAAGGGGCACATGACGCCGCAGGACGTCGAGCGCGAGCTCCACGTCGACATCGCGGTGCGCTGGGGCACCGGCTACGAGACCGTGCTCCGGTCGTTCGTCAACGTCATCGCCACCCCCAAGGGCGGCACCCACGTGAGCGGCTTCGAGAGCGCCATCACCAAGACCTTCAACGACGCGATGAAGGCCACGAAGGTCCTCAAGGTCAACGACGACGACGTGATCAAGGACGACGTGCTCGAGGGCATCACCGGCGTCGTGACAGTGCGGCTCGCGGAGCCGCAGTTCGAGGGGCAGACCAAGGAGATCCTCGGCACACCCGCCGCCCGCACCGTCGTACGCCGCGTCGTGTCGGCCGAGCTGAAGAGGTTCCTGACCTCGACCAAGCGAGCCGAGAAGGCCCAGGCCAAGCTGGTCATGGAGAAGGTCGCCGGCGCGGCCAAGACCCGCGTCGCGGCGCGGCAGCACAAGGAGACCCAGCGCCGCAAGAACGCACTGGAGTCGTCCGCGCTGCCCTCCAAGCTCGCCGACTGCCGGGCCGCCGACAACGACCGCACCGAGCTGTTCATCGTCGAGGGCGACTCGGCGCTCGGCACCGCGAAGCTCGCGCGCAACTCGGAGTTCCAGGCGCTGCTGCCGATCCGCGGCAAGATCCTCAACGTCCAGAAGGCGTCGGTCGGCGACATGCTCAAGAACACCGAGTGTGCCTCGATCATCCAGGTCGTCGGCGCGGGCTCCGGGCGGACGTTCGAGCTCGACGCCCGCCGCTACGGCCGGATCATCTTCATGGCCGACGCCGACTCCGACGGCGCGCACATCCGCTGCCTGCTCGCGACGCTCTTCTTCAAGTACATGCCGGACCTGATCGCCGACGGGCGCGTCTACTCGGCCGTTCCGCCCCTGCACCGCATCGAGCTCGCCAACCCGAAGAAGGGGATGGACAAGTACGTCTACACGTACTCCGACGACGAGCTGCAGCGGAAGCTGGCCGACCTGAAGAGGAAGAACGTCAGGTGGAAGGACCCGGTCCAGCGCTACAAGGGCCTCGGCGAGATGGACGCCGACCAGCTGGCCGAGACGACGATGGACCCGCGGCGGCGTACGCTGCGTCGCCTGACCATCGACGACGCCGAGAGCGCAACCGGGATCTTCGAGCTGCTGATGGGCTCGGACGTCGCGCCGCGCAAGGAGTTCATCGTCCAGGGCGCCTACGAGGTCGACATGGAGACGCTGGACGCGTGATCAGGCGCTGCTGAGGCGGTGCTTGTCCTCCTGGTTCCGCAGCACGAGCCTCGAGGCGAAGATGTAGAGCGGCTCCCGATCGCCCCAGGCGGGCACGAGCCCGACGAAGTCGTAGCTCTGGTTGGTGGTGAGCTCGATCATCGTGGCCTCGATGTAGTGGTGCTCCGGCGCACGCCCCGACCGGCCCTGGTAGTGGCTGCGCCCGACCGCGATCATGTCCGAGTGCGTCAGCACGTTGTAGTCCGCCATGCAGCGCGTCCCTCCTTCGTCCGGGAGACCCATCGGCAGCCGCGGCGGGAGTCTGAACCATCCAGGCCCGGAACGGGTCGGTCAGGCCAACCGGTCGAGCAGGCCCGTGTCGACGTCGTAGAGGAACCCGCCCACCTCGACGGTGTCGGGGACGAGCGGGTGCGAGACGACCTTGTGCACGTCGTCCTCGAGGGCGGCCAGCTGGTCGGGCACCATGCTGAAGGGCTGCCAGGAGACGTCCTGGCCCGCCGCGGCGCCGATCCTCTCGCGCACCTGGTCGAGGGTGGACGACGCCATCGCGCACCGGGTGTGGGGGATGACCAGGACCCGGTCGACGTTGAGCAGGTGGACGCCGAGCACCAGCGCCTCGAGCGCCTGCGGCGTCACCCGCCCGCCCGGGTTGCGGAAGATCTTCGCGTCGCCGGGCTGCAGCCCGATCATGCCGAGCGGATCGATCCGGGAGTCCATGCAGGTCACGATGGCGACGCCCGCGCGCGCCACCCCGTCGAAGCCGCCGTAGGCGAAGTCGGTCGCGAACTCACGGTTGGCTGCCAGCAGGTCGTCGAAGCTCACGTCGGTGACGGTAGCGGACGCTCAGCCGGCCGACCGCAGCAGGTCGCCGGTCGAGATCGCCCGGGTCGGCGCGCTGCGGAAGAGCACCAGCGCGAGCGCGCCCGCGACCACGGCACAGATCGCCGCGCCGGTGAAGACCGTCTGCTCCTGCGCGATGCCGGCGAGCTTGAGCAGCCGGGTGAACTCCGCGCAGCGGCTGCCTCCGTCGCACACGTCGCGGACCGACGGCACGTCCGCCTGCTCGGCGTAGTAGCGACGCAGCCCGATCGTGGTGAGCGCGGAGATGCCCACGAGCATCCCGACCATCCGCGAGACCACGACGAAGGCGCTCGCCAGCCCGTGCACCTCGTGGTCGGTGCTCGCCAGCACGGCCGCGTTGACGGGCGCGAGCGCGAGCCCGAAACCGAGCCCGGCGAGCACGAGAGGCAGCGTCGCGACCGGGCTCTCCAGGGACTCCAGGTCCCAGGTCGCCATCCAGAGGAAGCCCGCCGCCGCCAGCGCCATGCCGGCGGCCGTCACGACGCCGGCGGGCAGCCGGTGGGTGAGGTAGCCGCCGAGCACCGCGCCGACCGGCAGCGCCACCAGGAAGCGGACCAGCACGAGTGCCGCCATCAGCTGCGAGCCGGGGTAGACCGTGGTGCGTGCGAAGAGCGGGATGTCGATCAGTGCCGCGATCAGGGCCGCGCCGACGAAGAAGCTGACGAGCATCGCGCCCCAGGCGGGGGTACGCCGCATCGCGCCGGCCGGCACGAGCGGGCGCTCGACGCGGCGCACGTGCACGACGAAGCCGACCGCGGCGAGCGCGGACGCGAGGAGGTACCAGACGCCCTGGTCGGAGAAGACCTGCACCTTCGGGTCGGCGGTCGCGAAGGCCAGCACGATCCCGGCCAGGGCCATCGCGAGCAGCAGGGCGCCGAGCGCGTCGGCCTCGCGCACGGTGGCGATCCACCCGCGGATGTCGAGCAGGGGCCGCCGCGCGGTGCAGCAGCGCACGACGAGCAGCACGAGCGCGACGATCGCGACGGTGCCGAGCGGGGTGAGCCAGCGGCCGTCGCCGGCGTACGGGATGAACAGCTGCCCGTAGGTGAGGTCGCGCATGAGCTGGCTGGGCTGGACGAAGACGAGCGCCCCGGCGACCAGCGTGACCAGGGCGAGGGCGAGGCCGATCCAGTCGAACCGCACGGTGGCTGAGGAAGGCGCGCCAGCGCCTGTCTCGAAACCACCCAATCGCCTGACGGCGACGGCGAGGGCGAGGCCGACGACCAGGTTGATCAGGAAGATCACCCGCCAGTCGGCGACGGCCAGCACCAGGGCGCCGAAGAGCGGGCCGAGGACGCTGCCGATCTCCTGCACGGCCGAGACCAGCCCGAGGGGTACGCCGCGGCGCTCGGCGGGGTAGAGGTCGGCGACCAGCGCGAGGGTGGCGGGCACCAGGCCGCCGCCGCCGACGCCCTGGAGGAAGCGGCCGGTCACCATCGTCGGCATGTCGTAGGCCAGCGTGGTGAGCAGCGAGCCGAGCGCGAAGACGACCAGGGCCGCGACCAGCACCGGCACCCGCCCCCGGAGGTCGGCGACGTGGCCGATCAGCGGCAGCATCGCGACGTACCCGAGCAGGAAGCCGGAGACGATCGGCGCCGCCCGCTGCAGCTGCTCGACCGGGATGCCGGCGCTGGCCATCATGTCCGGCAGGGCCAGCACGACCACGTAGGTGTCGGCGGCGGCGAACGCCACCGCGATCGCGGCCAGGCCCAGCAGGACCCGCGGCGACCTGGTCACGGCGCCGTGATGTCCTGCTCGGTGCCGTAGTCGTCGAAGGTCACCGTGTAGGTCATCGAGTCGGCGTCCTCGTAGAAGACGCCGGTCAGGTCGGCGCTGCGCAGCTCGCCGTCGTCGGTGATCGTGTACGTCGCGTCGAAGTCGCCCGTGGCCGTCGGGATGACGTTCTTTACGACATCGGCGGAGACCGTGCCGGTGTACTCGGTGAGGACCTCCTTGTTGTCCTCGCCGCCGCGGACGCTCTCGCCGGCCTCGAGGTCCTCGGTCGCGTCGAGCAGCGAGGAGAAGCCCGCGTCCGGGCTCATCAGCTGCGCAGGGTCGGGCGCGCCGTACTCCGCCGGGTCGATGTCCTGCCACCCGGTCGTGAGCGGCAACTGGACGTGCACCTTGCCGTCGACCGCGACGACCGGCACCTCGAAGGCCTGCCCGGACAGCACGACGGTGATCGTGCCGTCGAAGGCCGGTGCGTGGGTGCCGACGCCCTCGGCCTTCTCGACGCCGGTGACCCCGTCGGGGAGGTCGTCGGTGCTGAGCGTCAGGGCGACGCCGCTGGTGTCGTCGAGGGTCTGCTTGGCGGCCGCGAGCGCCTCCTCGGGCGACCGGTCGGCCTCGCCCCCGTCGTCGCCACCGCAGGCGGACAGCGACAGCGCGAGGAGACCGGCAACGAGAGCCGCGGGCAGGAGGGTGGTACGCACGCGGTCAGCCTTCCACACGGACCCGCGACGCGACCGGCGCGGCACAGGCCACGAGCGGCTGACTGGCCGGCGTGCCGGACCCGTCTCGCTTGCCCGTCGCGGCCGGCAGGTCGACCGGCGCGCCACTGGCCGCCGCGGCCCGGGCCGGCGCCGTGCCGACCCACGCGAAGACCAGGGTGTCCTCGCCCTTGAGGAAGCGATGGCAGCGGACGCCGCCGGTGGCACGTCCCTTGGCGGGGTACTCCGAGAACGGCGCCACCTTCAGCGCTCCGGGCTCGGTGCCGGGCAGCGCGGTCGAAGAGCCGGACGACGTGACGACGACCGAGCCGTCCGGGGCGTCGGGGTCGACGGCGCCGAACCACACCACCCGCTGACCGGCCGCCAGCCGGATGCCGGCGATGCCGCCGCCGGAGCGACCCTGCGGCCGCACCGAGTCGGCGCCGAAGTGGAGCAGCTGCGCGTCGGAGGAGACGAAGCAGAGCGTCTCGGAGCCCGTGACCAGCTCGACGGCCCCGACGACCTCGTCGCCCTCGGCGAGCCGGATCACCTCCCACTCCTCCCTGCCCAGCACCTCGGGGTTGACCCGCTTGACCGTGCCCTGGCGGGTGCCGAGCGCGAGCCCCGGGCCGTCGGTGCCCAGCGTGCACAGCGCGAGCAGCCGCTCTCCGGTCTCGAGGCCGAGGATCTCGCTCACCGGCAGGCCGCCCGCGAGGTGGGGGTCGTTGGCGGTGTCGGGCAGCTGCGGGAGCTCCAGCACCCCGATCTTCACCAGCCGGCCGGCGCTGGTCAGACCGCCGACCTCACCGCGCGCGGTCGCGCGGACGGCCGAGACGACCACGTCGTGGTTGGCGCGTCCGCCGCCGTGGCCGGGCTGCTCGGCGTTCGCCGTGCGGGCCAGCAGGCCGGACGACGACAGGTAGACGAAGCACGGGTCGTCGGCGACCTCGAGTGGTACGGCCGCCGCGCTGACCGTCGTACCGGCGGACTCGAGCAGCACCGTGCGCCGCGGCGTGCCGTAGGTCTTCGCGACCTCGGCCAGCTCGTCGGAGACGACCTTCCAGCGGAGCCTCTCGTCCTCGATGATCGCGTCGAGCTCCTCGATCGTGCGGCGCAGCTCGTCCTGCTCCTTCTCCAGCTCGATGCGGGAGAACTTCGTGAGCCGGCGCAGCGGCATGTCGAGGATGTAGTCGGCCTGGATGTCCGAGAGGTCGAAGACCGAGATCAGCCGCTCCTTGGCGGCCGCGGCGTTGTCGCTGGACCGGATCAACTGGATGACCTCGTCGATGTCGAGGATCGCGACCAGCAGGCCCTCGACCAGGTGCAGCCGGTCGGCGGCCTTGCGGCGACGGAAGACCGAGCGGCGCCGGACCACCTCGAAGCGGTGGTCGAGGAAGACCTGGAGCATCTCCTTGAGCGGCATCGTGCGCGGCTGGCCGTCGACCAGCGCGACCGCGTTGATGCCGAAGGAGTCCTCCATGGGCGTGAGCTTGTAGAGCTGCTCGAGCAAGGCCTCGGGCACGAACCCGTTCTTGACCTCGATCACCAGGCGCAGCCCGTTGTCGCGATCGGTGAGGTCCTTGATGTCGGAGATCCCCTGGAGCTTCTTGCCCTGCACCAGCGTCTTGATGCGCTCGACGACCTTCTCGGTGCCGACGCCGTAGGGCAGCTCGGTCACCACGATGCCCTTGCGGCGGTTGGTGACGCTCTCGACGCGAGCCGTCGCGCGCATCCGGAACGTGCCGCGGCCGGTCTCGTAGGCGTCGCGGATGCCGTCGAGGCCGATGATCTTGCCGCCGGTCGGCAGGTCGGGCCCGGGGATGAAGCGCATCAGGTCGTCGACGTCGGACCGGGGGTGCTTGATCAGGTGCCGCAGCGCCTGGACGACCTCGACGAGGTTGTGCGGGGCGCAGTTGGTCGCCATGCCGACCGCGATGCCCGTCGTACCGTTGACGACCAGGTGGGGGATCGCGGCCGGCAGCACGCCCGGCTCGTACTCGCGGCTGTCGTAGTTGGGCTTGAAGTCGACGGTGTCCTCGTCGATCGAGGCCGTCATCGCGACCGCGGGCGGCGCCATCCGGCACTCGGTGTAGCGCATCGCCGCCGGAGAATCGTCGGGAGATCCGAAGTTCCCATGGCCGTCGACGGTCGGCAGCCGCATCGCCCAGGGCTGCGTCATCCTCACCAGCGCGTCGTAGATGGCGCCGTCGCCGTGCGGGTGCAGCCGGCCCATCACCTCGCCGACGACGCGTGCGCTCTTGACGTGCCCCCGGTCGGGGCGCAGGCCCATGTCGTTCATCGTGTAGAGGATCCGGCGCTGCACCGGCTTCAGCCCGTCGCGCGCGTCGGGCAGCGCGCGGGAGTAGATGACGGAGTAGGCGTACTCGAGGAACGAGGTCTCCATCTCCTGCTTGATGTCGGTGTCGAGGATGTGCTCCTCGAAGTCGTCGGGGAGATCGCTCTTCGTCGTACGCCGGGCCATGGGCGCCATTCTTCACGGTGCCTCCGACGATTCCGCGGAGGCTGCCCGATCTGGCCGGAGTGGCGACCGGCACCCGCGGCCGGCGTCCCGATCCGCCACCGGGGCCGGACCCGCGCTCCCCGGTCCGCGGCGGCCGGTAGATTTCTCGTGTGACCCAGCAGGACGTGCCCGCCGCCCCGGCCCACTGGGAGGCCGACGTCCTCTTGCGCGACGGCCGGACGGCCCACATCCGGCCGATCCGGCCCGACGACCGCGAGGTGTTCGTCGAGTTCTACGCGCGGGTGTCGGACCAGTCGAAGTACTACCGCTTCTTCTCGCCGATGCCCCGGCTCTCCGAGCGCGACGTCGACCGCTTCATCCACGTCGACCACGTCGAGAGGGTGGCGTTCGTGCTCACGCTCCAGGGCGGGATCATCGCGGTCGGCCGCTACGACGTGATCAAGCCGGGGGAGGCCGAGGTCGCCTTCCTGGTCGAGGACCGGCACCAGGGCCGCGGCATCGGCCAGCTGCTGCTCGAGCACCTCGCGCAGGCGGGCCGCGAGCGCGGGGTCGAGCGCTTCGTCGCCGAGGTCCTGCCCGACAACACGCGGATGATCCAGACCTTCCGCGACGCGGGCTACCGGGTGGCCAGCGAGTACGAGGAGGGCGTGCTCCAGCTCGAGTTCTCGATCGATCCCACCGACACCGCGATCGGGCTGATGTCGGCGCGTGAGCACCGGGCCGAGGCGGCCTCGATCGAGCGGTTCTTCAACCCGCGCTCGGTCGCGGTCATCGGCGCCAGCCGCCGTCAGGAGACCATCGGCCAGGCGCTGGTGCGCAACCTCGTGACCGGCGACTTCACCGGCCGCGTCTACGCCGTGAACCCGACGTCCAACGCCGTGTCGGGGCTCCCGACGTACAAGTCCGTCACCGACATCCCCGACGACGTCGACGTGGCGGTCGTCGCGGTGCCGGCCGAGTCGGTGCAGGACGTCGTCCTCGACTGCGCGGCCAAGGGCGTCCACGGCCTGGTGGTCGTGTCGGCCGGCTTCGCGGAGACCGGCGACGACGGTCGCGTCCGGCAGCGCAAGCTGGTCGGGCTCTCGCGGTCCTACGGGCTGCGCCTGATCGGCCCCAACTGCCTGGGCATCATCAACACCGACGGCCGGGTGTCGCTCAACGCCTCGCTGTCGCCGCTGATGCCGCCGCGCGGCCGCGCCGGCTTCTTCTGCCAGTCCGGTGCGCTCGGCACCGCGATCCTCGAGAAGGTCTACAACCGCGGACTCGGCCTCTCGACGTTCGTGAGCGCCGGCAACCGCGCCGACGTCTCCGGCAACGACCTCCTGCAGTACTGGGAGGAGGACGACTCCACCGAGGTCGTGCTGCTCTACCTCGAGTCGATCGGCAACCCGCGCAAGTTCTCCCGGATCGCGCGGCGGGTCTCGCTGCGCAAGCCGATCATCGCGGTCCGCTCGGGTCGCACGACCCAGGGCGTGCCGATGGGCCACGCCGTACGCCGCATCGCGGCACCGCCGGCCGCGGTCGACGCGATGTTCCGGCAGGCCGGCGTGATCCAGGTCGACACGCTCGACGAGATGTTCGACGTCGCCCAGCTGGTCGCCCACCAGCCGCTGCCGCGCGGCCGTCGGGTCGCGATCGTCGGCAACTCCGACGCGCTCGGCCTGCTCGCCGCCGACGCCGCCGCGGCCGTCGGCCTCGTCGTGAACAAGTCGACGGCCCTGGGCGCGGAGGCGAGCGGGGAGGACTTCGAGGACGCCCTCGACGACGCCATCGACGACCCCGAGATCGACTCGGTGATCGCCGTCTACGTGCCGCCGATCAACGTCTCGGGCGAGGACGTCGCCAACGTGCTCGCCGCGGTGGGCGAGCAGTCGGACAAGCCCCTGGTCTCCTCCTTCCTCGGGGCCGAGGGCGTGCCAGAGCTGCTGCGCGTCCCCGACGTCGCCGGCTCGACGGCCGGGCGCGGCTCGGTGCCGTCGTACCCCGGCGTGGAGGCCGCGGTCCGCGCGCTCGCCCACGTGGTGGAGTACGCCGTGTGGCTGCGCACGCCCGAGGGCGAGGCCGTCGGCCGCGAAAAGGTCGACGAGGCCGCCGCCAAGCGGCTGGTGACCCGGATCCTCGCCGAGCACCCGCAGGGCACCGAGCTCGGGCTCGCGGACCTCACCGAGCTGCTGGCCGCCTACGACATCGAGCTGTGGCAGACCCGGGCGGTCGACTCCCGCGACGAGGCGGTCCGCGCCGGGGAGGACCTCGAGTGGGACGTCGTGCTCAAGGCGACCGCCGAGCACCTGCGCGAGCGTCCGGACCAGGCCCACGTGTGGCGCAACATCGACGACGCCGAGGAGATGGCCGACGCCTGGGACACGCTCGGCAGCGTGATCTCCGAGCCGGAGCGGGCGGGATTCGTGGTGCAGAAGAACTCGCGGCCCGGCGTCCCCGTCGCGATCCGCAGCATCGAGGACCCGCTCTTCGGCCCCGTGGTGTCGTTCGGGATCGCCGGACCGCTCACCGAGCTGCTGGCCGACCGCTCCTACCGGATCCCGCCGCTGGGCGCCCGGGACGCGGCGGCGATGGTCCGCGAGATCAAGTCGTCGCCGATGCTCTTCGGCTACCGGGGCAGCGAGGTCGTCGACGTGGCGGAGATCGAGCGGCTGATCCAGCGGCTCGCCCAGCTGCAGAACGACCTGCCCCAGGTGAGCGCGCTGGAGTTGTCGCTGGTGCTCGCCGGCGCCGACGGGGCGACGGTCCTGACCGCGTCGGCACGCGTCGAGCCGGTCGTCGACCCCCGCTCGGACTGGTTCGTGCGGCGGCTCTCCCAGCCGGCTGGGGACACTCTGCCGTCGTGATCTCGGCTGCGTGACAGACTGCACGTATGCGCAGCACCAGGACCGAAGGTCGCGACCGCTCCGTCGAGCTGAGGGACGCCATCGACCGCACGGGCTACTACCCCGACGTGGTCACCGAGGGAGTGGAGAGCGCCGTCGCCGGTGAGGAGATCGTCTCCTTCTACGTCCACCACGAGCCGACGTTCGACCGCGACGAGGTGCGCCGGCACCTCTCCGTCGTCGTGCTCACGCCGAGCCGGCTGATCCTGGCGCACACCGACGAGCACGAGGGCGACGACCTGCTCCCGGAGCCCTACACCTCCACCTCCACCGAGGCGATCCGGCTGACCTCGGTCCGGTCCGTCGTCGTCACCCGGATGGTCGCCAACCCGACCGCCGGCCCCCGGCCGCCGGCCGAGGCCGTGATGACCATCGGGTGGGGTGGCGTCAGCCGGGTCGACCTCGAGCCCGCCGGATGCAGCGACCCGCAGTGCGACGCCGACCACGGCTACACCGGCGTGCTCGCCTCCGACGACTTCTCGCTGCGCGTCTCGGCCGCGGCCGACGGCACCGGCGCCGTGGACGGGCTGCTCGCCTTCGCGGAGTCGCTCTCAGCGCGCACCCACGCCCGCTAGCCTCTCGCGTGTGGGGGAGTTCCTCGAGCCGGCGTACGGCGAGCGCTCGCTGGGCGACGTCGTCCCCGCGGTCGCGGGTGCGCTCGGCCTGTTCATGCCCGACGCGCCGACCCGCCTGGTGCTGCCCGAGGCCGCGGCGTACGTCGTCTTCCTCGTCGACGGCCTCGGCTCCCGGCTGCTGCAGCGCTACGCGCACGCCGCCCCGTTCCTCGCCGGACTGACCGACACCCCGGCGACCGCCGGCGTGCCGTCGACGACCGCGACGAGCCTGACCTCGCTCGGCACCGGCCTCACCCCCGGAGCGCACGGGCTGGTCGGGTTCACCTCCCGGGTGCCCGGCACCGACCGGCTGCTCAACGCGCTGCTGTGGGACAAGGACGTCGACCCGGTCGAGTGGCAGCCGCACGACACGGCGTTCGCGCGGCTGCGCGGCCTCGGCGCGGCCGTCACGGTCGTCAACAAGCGCGAGTTCCGCGGTAGCGGGCTCACCGTCGCCGCTCACCGCGGGGCGGAGTACGTCGGCGCCGACCGGGTCGGCGAGCGGATCGCGGCCGCGGTCGCGGCCTCGGCGGAGCGCTCGTCGCTCACCTACCTCTATGACGGCGACCTCGACTGGACCGGGCACCGGTACGGCGTCGCCTCGAGCCCGTGGCTCCAGCAGCTGTCGATGGTCGACGCGGAGGCCGAGCAGCTGCGCGAGGCGCTACCGGGCGACGTACGCCTGCTCGTGATCGCCGACCACGGGATGATCGACTCCGCGCCCGGGAGCCGCGTCGACGTCGACGACCGCACCGAGCTGCGCGACGGCGTGGCGCTCCTCGGCGGCGAGGCGCGCTTCCGCCACCTCTACTGCCACCGGGGCGCGGTCGGCGACGTCGTCGCGACCTGGCGGGAGGTGCTCGCCGAGCGTGCGACCGTGCTCGCGCGCGGGGACGCCATCGCCCGCGGCTGGTTCGGGCCGGTGCTGCCGGGCGTGCTGCCACGGCTCGGCGACGTCGTGGTGGCCTGCCACGGCGACACGGCGATCCTGTCGACCACGGACTTCCCCTACGAGGCGACGCTCGTGGGCCTGCACGGGTCGCTGACGCCCGACGAGATGCTGATCCCGCTCCTCGTCAGCTGACGTCGCGGTCGCCGACGTGCTCCAGCACGGCGGCGGCGCTGCTGGTGAGCCGCTCCATCTCGGTGCCTCCGTCGCAGGTCAGCAGCGCGACGATGATCTCGTCGTCGGCGCGGTGCAGGACGCGCCACGCGCCGCCGGCGTTCTCCCACCGGAGCAGCCGCGCCAGGTCGGGATCGTCCATGCGCCCGATCGTAGGCGGCAGGCCGCGAAGATGCCGGTGCCGGCCGACGCCGGTGATAGCGTCATCGCTGCTGGAGGGAGCCCCTGCTCCTGGCCGCCTCGTCTTGGCGGCACATCTCTTGTCGTTCTTGGTCTTCGCGTCAGCTGGGCACCAACTTCACTGGATGCCTCCGGTTGGCAGCGGGCACGGTGTCCGCGCCGCAGAGATCGAGGATCAGATCATGGCTACTGGGACCGTCAAGTGGTTCAACTCCGAGAAGGGCTTCGGCTTCATCTCCCAGGACGAGGGTGGCGCCGACGTGTTCGTGCACTTCTCCGCGATCCAGGGACAGGGCTACAAGAGCCTGGACGAGAACCAGAAGGTCGAGTTCGACGTGACGCAGGGCCCGAAGGGCCCGCAGGCGGAGAGCGTTCGCGCCATCTGAGCGACGTCACCACGGCATGCTCGACGGTGCCCCGGCCGATCCCTCGGCCGGGGCACCGTTGCACGCGGCGGGCGACAACCGAGGCGCTGACCGGCTACTGTCGATGCCTGCGAGTGACGCCAGCGCATCCGGCGCCGGTCACGCGCAGGGTCGGAGACGAGATGCCCGAACCGCCGAGCAGCACGAGGGGGAGCGAGCTCCGGCTGCTCGAGCAGTGCACGCACGACCTCAATCTCGCGCGGAGCAGGCTCAGCGCCGGCCGTCATGCACGGGTGTCGCGCTGGGAGGAGCAGCAGCTGCGCGCCGACCTCGTCACCGCGCTGGAGAAGTACGCCGACGCGCTCGCCGCCGGCGGGCTGCCGTTGCCCTACCGGATCCGCGACGAGCTCGCGCTCTACCGCCGGATCGGCGAGCGCGGCTGAAGGTCACGGGGCGTTGGTGTCGGGAACCGGCGGCACGCCGGGCTTGCGCGCCGACAGGCAGCAACGACGGGGACGCGGACCTTGGGGTTCAGGTCCGCTGCCGGCTTGCGGGCTCACGGTGGTTGAGGAAGGCGCGCTAGCGCCTGTCTCGAAACCACCGACCCCGATGCCGGCTCGGGATGCCAGTTCTGATCGAAGATCGGCACCCCACAGAACGACGCCAGCGCGGCGGACCGGGCGGTCGTGGACGCCGAGCTCTGCGCCCCCGACCACGACGACGTCTACCCGTTCGAGGGGTGGGGCGACCGACGCCTGGCCGCGCAGGCCCAGCGGCTGGTCGCCACCATCGACGCCGCCGCGGTGGTCAACCGCCGCGCCCGGGCCGAGGGCGACCGCCACGTCACCCTCCGTCCCGCCCCGGACACCATGGCCCGGCTCTCGGTGCTGCTGCCCGCCGCCCAGGGCGTCGCGGTCTACGCCACCCTGACCCGGGCCGCCGATCAGGCCCGTGCCGCCGCAGACCCCCGCTCCCGCGGCCAGGTGATGGCCGACACCCTCCTCGCCCGCGTCGCCGGCCAGACCACCGCCGAGCCGGTCCCGGTCCCGGTCCCGGTCGCGGTCGCGGTCAACCTCATCGTCTCCGACCAGACCCTCCTCGCCGGCGGCCACGAGCCCGCCTGGCTCCACGGCTACGGACCCATCCCCGCAGAGGCCGCCCGCGACCTCACCGCCCGCGCCGTGGCCGAGGCCACCGCGACCCTGCGCCGCCTCTATGCCCGCCCCGACACCGGGACACTGGTCGCGATGGACTCCCACGCGCGGGCGTTCCCGAAGAACCTGGCCCTGTTCCTCGACCTGCGCGACCGCACCTGTCGCAACCCCTGGTGCGACGCCCCCATCCGCCACCACGACCACATCGAGGACCACGCGACAGGTGGACCCACGTCCGCGGCCAACGGCCAGGGCCTCTGCGAGCAGTGCAACCACCTCAAGCAGGCCCCCGGCTGGCGATCCCGCCCCACCACCGGTCCACCCGGCCAGCCTCACGTCGTCGAAACCCGGCTCCCGACCGGACACGTGATCAGGGCCACCGCACCACGCGCGCCCGCCCCCGCCCGGGCCGTGCCCCTCAGCCACGGAGAGCTCTACCTCGTCGACTTCATCCTCGACTACACCGCCGCCTGAGCACGCCTGCGCCCGTCGACGACCACCCACGCCGACCACCACGACGCGCGACGCCGGGCACGACCGCTCAGTGCAGCGACATCACCGGCTCGCCGTTCTGCAGCCCGGTGCCGGCGATGGTGCAGGTGCCACCGCGGGGGTCGCCGTCGTTCCACGCCTGCCGGACGCAGGACCGGGTGGCGAGCTGACCCCAGTAGTTGGGGTGGATCGACTCCTGGATGTAGTAGGGGCTGTCGGCGCAGCACGTGCTGATCGTCCGGATCTGGTTGACCCACTCGGTCTGGTCGACGGCGCCGGGCGAGGTCCAGTCCTCGATGCCGCGCTCCTCGTAGAGGCCGACGGAGCTCTCGCACAGCCGCCGGCCGTCGAACGCCGAGGCGAGGTCCAGCGTGCGGGTGTTGGTCAGTCCGCTGTCGATGACCGCACCGAGGACGGCGCCGTTGATGGTCGGCAGTGCGGTGTCGTTGGCCCAGTCCGCGTCGGCGTTCCAGAAGCCGCAGCCGCCGGTGAACTGCCGCGAGTAGCCGCTCTGGGAGTAGCGGAACCCGTCGCCGCGCGGGATCGGGCTCGGGTAGCTCTGCACGAGCAGCGTCCACTGAGCGTCGGCGTAGCCGGCGTCGCGCATCGCGGTCGCGACGTTCTGCAGCGCGCCGGCGATGCGGGCGCGCACGGCGGCGACGTTCGCGGGCGCGAACCGCGCCGTGACCGAGACGTCGTCGTGGCAGAAGTTCTTCGCCCAGGTCGGAGACGTCAGGAAGTCGACGACGCACGACTGGACGGTGTCGGCGAACCCGAAGTCGTTGCCCCCGATGCTGACGACCACCATCCCGACGTTGTGTCCGCCGGCGAACCGCTGCAGCATCGCCGCCTGCCCCAGGTGGCCCGCGCCGTCGTCGTGGAAGTCGAGGCCGGGCTTGAAGTGGTCGCCGCTCGTGGTAGCGGTCTGCGCGCCCGAGCACGCCAGGTTGAGCCCGCTCACGCCACCCCCGATGTAGGCCTCGGCGGAGCGGCTCCGGTGGCAGCGCTCGATCGCCTCGTGGTCGCCGGCGTCGTGGTACGCCGAGGGGCCGAGCGCGTCTGCCCGGGCGCTGTCGTCGTTGCTGCTGCCGGCCCAGCGCCCGGCCTCGCCGCTGATGTAGGAGTCGCCGAGCGTCACGACCCACGGCGTCCCCGAACCCGGCCCGTCCGCCTGCGCCGGCGGCGGCAGCGCCACCAGCAGTCCGGCCGCGGCGGCGACGGCGGTCAGGGCACCCGAGAGACGTGATCGCAGCACGCCTCGACGCTAGGCAGCGCGGCCGCTGGTGGGTAGCGGGGAAACCCTCGCCGTCGCGATCAGCCGAAGGGGAGGGGCTCCGGCGCCAGCGAGACGGCCTTGGCGCGCGCGGCGGTGAGCCGGCGGCGGTGGTGCTGGCGGCACAGCACCTCGTAGGCCACGTCGGCGGGCGGCTGGTCGACCTTGTCGACGTCGCCGACGACGATGACCTCGCCCTCGACGACCATCGCGCCGTTCTCGGTGCGGGCGTTGTGGGTGGCCCGTTTGCCGCACCAGCACAGCGCCTCGACCTGGAGGACGTTCATCCGGTCGGCCAGCTCGACGAGTCGCGCGCTGCCCTCGAAGAGCTGCGTGCGGAAGTCGGTGAGGATGCCGAACGCGAACACGTCGATCTGGAGCTCGTCGACGATCTTCGCGAGCTGGTCGATCTGGTCGCGGGTGTAGAACTGCGCCTCGTCGCAGATCAGGTAGTCGACCCGGCCGCCCTGGGTGAGCGTGCTGACGACGTAGCGCCAGAAGTCGAAGGCCGCGTCGACCTCGAGCGCCTCGTGGGTCAGACCGAGCCGGCTCGAGAGGGTGGCCTCGCCGGCGCGGTCGTGGGTGGTGAACAGCTTCCCGACCCGCCCGCGCGCCGCATGGTTGTGGTTGGTCTGGAGCGCCAGCGTGCTCTTGCCCGAGTCCATGGTGCCGGTGAAGAAGTGCAGTTCAGCCACGGGGCAGAATCCTCTCATGACCTCGCCGCTGATCTCCGTCACCGAGCTCCACGAGAGACTCCCCGAGGTGACCGTGCTCGACGTGCGCTACCGGACGGGCGGGCCGGGGGGTCGCGCCGAGCACGAGAAGGGGCACGTCCCGGGCGCGGCGTACGTCGACCTGGACGCCGATCTCGCCGCACCGCCCGGCGCCGGGGGCCGCCACCCGCTGCCGGCGACGGCGGACTTCGAGGCGGCGATGCGCCGGGCCGGGGTCCGCGACGACCGGGCCGTCGTCGTGTACGACGACTGGAGCGGGCTGGCCGCGGGCCGGGCGTGGTGGCTGCTGCGCTACCACGGTCACCGCGACGTGCGGGTGCTCGACGGCGCATGGCCGGCGTGGGTCGAGGCGGGCGGGCAGGTGCACTCCGGTGCGCTGCTGCCGGGCCGGGGTGACTTCACCGCGCGGCCCGGCCACTTGCCCGTCGTCGAGGCCGACGACGTGCTCGGCGTACCGGTGCTCGTGGACGCTCGCGCCCCCGAGCGCTACCGCGGCCGGACGGAGCCGATCGACCCCGTGGCCGGCCACATCCCGGGTGCGGTCAACGTGCCGACCACGACCAACCTGCGCGCCGACGGGCGGTTCCGCAGCGCCGAGGAGCTCCGGGCGCTGTACGCCGCCGCCGGGGTGGCGGGCGACGAGGCGGTGGCGGTCTACTGCGGGTCGGGCGTCACCGCCGTGCACGACATCCTCGCGCTCGAGGTGGCCGGGATCGCGGCCGCGCTCTACCCGGACAGCTGGTCGGGGTGGATCACCGACCCGGACCGGCCGATCGCCTAGCCGTCCGAGCCGCCCGAGCCGCCGAACATGATCTCGTCCCAGCTGGGGACCGAGGCGCGGCCGCGGCTCTTCTTGACCGGGCGCCGGGCCGGCGGCTCCTCGGGCCGGGGCTCGGCGGCGGCCGCCTCGGCCGCCTCCTCGCGCAGCTCGGCCTCCTCCTCGACGACCTCCGGGTCGGTCGGCGGCGTGTCGTCGAGGAACGCCTCGACCGGCTGCTCGGCGACCAGGTCGAGCGCGTCGTCCCCGAGCTGGTCCCCGAGCGGCAGCTGGTCCTCGAGCGGGAGCTGGTCCTCGACCGCGGTGAGCCGGCGCTCGCGCGCGGCCTGCAGGTCGTCGGGACGAGCGGGCGCCGCGGGGGTGATCGCCTCGCCGACCAGCCAACGGGCGTCCTCGTTGTCGAGGGTGACGTAGTTGCCCGGGACGTCGTAAGTGAAGGACGCCGCGCCGGAGCGCTCGGCGCTCGCGTAGTCCCCGGTCAGCGTCCAGCGGCCGTCCTCGCGACGCCACGCGTCCCACGACACGTTCTCGGGGGCGACGTTGAGGCCGCGCAGGTGGGCGGCGACGGCGTCGCCGAGGGTGCGGGCCCCGGCCGGGGCGGCGCCGTCGCTGCGGCGTACCGACGACCGCTGGGCGCGCTGCGCGACGTGCTCGCGCTCGGCGAGCACGGGGGCCGCGAACGCCATGATCTTCTCCACCGAGGTCTGCGCGGCCTGGGCGACGGCCTCCGGGGTCTCGCCGGCACGGATCCGGGCCTGGATGTCTCGAGGCCGGAGCATGCTCTCCATCGTCTTCTCCATTCCTCGGGCCGGGGGTGCGGGGGTCGGCACCACCGCCGCGCGCAGTCGGTCGTCGACCGCGAGCACGTGCTCGGCGCCCTCCTCGTCGACCAGGCGCAGCCGGTCGCCGTCCTCGCTCAGGCCGGCGAACCGGAGGAAGGACATGACGGGGGCTCCCGTCCCCGGGGCCGGCGCTGCGTCGTGCCCGGGGACGGGATCGTGCGTCTGGTGCTGGATGGGTGCAGTCATCGGTGGCGCCGAGCCTACGCCAGCCGCGGGCGCGAGTCGGGGACCACGACGGGCGCGCCTCCCCGTCACTCGCCGTCACTCCCGTCACACCGGCACCGGCCCGAGGGACTACCGTCCGGTCGTGGCCACCACCGATCCCTCGACCACCCAGATCGTGCTCGATCTCCTGGGCATCTTCGTGTTCGCGATCTCCGGCGCGCTCGTCGCCGTGCGCAAGGGACTCGACGTCTTCGGCGTGCTCGTGCTGGCGGGCACGACCGGCCTCGGCGGCGGGTTCATCCGCGACGTGCTCATCGACGCGACGCCGCCGGCGGCGCTTCAGGACTGGCGCTACCTGGTGGTTCCGGTCGCCGCGGGCGTGCTGGCCTTCGTCTACCACCCGGCGATCGGCCGCATGGAGCGATCGATCAACGTCCTGGACGCCTTCGGGCTCGGCCTGTTCTGCGTGACGGGCGCGCTCAAGGCGCTCGACTTCGGCCTCGGGGTCGCGCCCGCCGCGCTGATGGGGATGGTCACGGGCATCGGCGGCGGGATGCTGCGCGACCTGCTGGCCTCACGTGTGCCGGCGGTCTTCCGGGGTGAGCTCTACGCGACGCCGGCGCTGGCCGGCGCCATCGTCGTCGTCGCACTCGCGCACACCGAGCTGAGCTATTGGGTGGTGGCGCTGCTCGGCGGCGGCCTGTGCACCACCTGGCGGCTGCTGGCGCTCTGGAGGCACTGGCAGGCGCCGGTCCCGACCGGTCCCGCCTCCGTCTAGTCCCCGAGCACGCGCCGGAGGTAGGCGTTGGTGAAGACCCGGTCGGGGTCGAGCCGGTCGCGCAGGGCGACGAACTCCTCGAAGCGGGGGTACGCCGGCGCGAGGTCGCCCGCCGTGCGGGTGTGCACCTTGCCCCAGTGGGGGCGGCCGTCGTGGGCCCGCATGATCGGCTCGAGCAGCGCGAAGTACTCCAGGTGGTCGGCGTCGCGATGGGTGTGGAAGGCGAGGTACGTCGACGCGCGACCGGTGGAGGTCGACAGCGGGACGTCGTCGGCGGGCGTCACCCGGATCTCGACGGGGAAGGTGATGTTCAGGTGCGACGCCTCGATCGCCGCTCGCGCCTCGGTGAGCGCGGCGAGTCCGGCCTCGCGCGGCACGGCGTACTCCATCTCCCGGAAGACGACGGTCCGGGGCGAGACGAAGACCCTGTGCGCGAGGTCGCTGTAGGAACGGGCCGAGAGCAGCCGGCTCGACAGCTGGTTGAACCTCCGGATGGTGCCGGGGAAGCGGTTCGTGACGTGGTTGGCGGCGCCGAAGACCGTGTTGGAGAGGAACTCGTCGTCCCACCAGCCGCGCAGTCGCGACAGCGGCTCGGCCTCCTCGACGGACACGTCGAGCCGGTCGTTGGTCTTCACCATCAACCGGTCGGTGTGCGGGAACCAGTAGGTGTCGACGTGGTGGTGGCGCGCCACCCGCTCGTCGAAGCCCCCGAGGGCCTCGTCCCACCCCATCGGGGTCTCGTTCGCCTCGAGCACGAAGGCCGGCTCGACGCGGAAGGTGATCGTGGTGAGCACGCCGAGGGCGCCGAGGCCGACCCGCCCGAGGTCGAGGACGTCGGGGTTCTCCTCGGCGTTCGCCCGCAGGACCTCTCCCGTGCCGGTGACGAGCTCGAAGCCCGCGACCTGGGCGGAGAGCGAGGCCCAGGTGCCGCCGGTGCCGTGGGTGCCGGTCGAGGTGGCGCCGGCGAGGGTCTGCTCGTCGATGTCGCCCATGTTGTGGAGGCTGAGCCCGAGGGTCTCGAGCCCGGCGTTGAGGTCCCCGAGCCGGGTACCGGCCAGGGCGGTCACCGTCATCGCCTCGCGGTCGACCGAGACGATGCCGGTCATCCTGCCGGGCCGCAGCATGGTGTGCTCCGGCGCGGAGATCGAGGTGAAGCTGTGCCCGGTGCCGACCATCTTCAGCGTGGTGCCGTCCGACCGGGCGCGCGCGACCGCGGCGACGACGGCGGCGGTGTCCGCCGGCTCCTCCACGCGCGTCGGACGCGCCGACTCCAGGCCGGACCAGTTGCGCCACGCGCTCCGCTCGATCACGGCGCGATGGTAGACCCGGCGCCGACCTTCGGTGCGCGGGGGAGCGCCTGCGCGGCGAGGGCGGCGACGAGGCCGGCGGCCGCCGAGACGAGGTACGCCGCCGACGCGCCCTGGTGGTCCACGACGAGACCGCTGAGCGTCGCGCCGGGTGCGACGCCGGCGACCAGTCCGGTCTGCATGATCGCCATGCCCTCGGTCAGCCGCCCGGGCGGGACCACGGACTCGGTCAGCGACATCGAGGCGATCATCGTGGGCGCGATCGCGAAGCCGGCGACGAACAGCACCGCGCCCATCACCGGCAGCGAGCCGACGAACGAGAGCGGCAGCATCGCGCAGGCCATCGCGAGCGAGCCCCACCGGACCCGGGTCGCCGGGCCGCGGCGCCAGTGGATCGCGCCGGTGATCACGCCCGCGGAGAGGCTGCCGGCCGCCCACAGCGCGAGCAGCGCGCCCGAGACCGCCTTGTGGCCCTCCTCCTCGGCGAAGGCCACCGTCGTGACCTCGGCGCCACCGAAGAGGACGCCGAGCGCCGCGCACACGACGGCCAGCGGGACGACCGCACGCCACGGCATCGACGCTCGCGGCCCGGACGCGTCGTCGCGCGGGTGCGCCGGCGGCGCGGTCCCGGTCTGGGCCGTGAACGCCAGCGTGCCGAGCACGCAGGCGACGACGGCGATCGCGAGACCGGCGGCCGGGTGCCACGCCGTGGCGAGCACCGCGACCAGGATCGGGCCGAGGATGAAGACCGCCTCGTCGAGCACGGCCTCGAGCGCGAACGCCGTCTGCACGTCGGCCGGGCGCTCCAGCACGTGCGACCACCGGGCGCGCACCGCCGAGCCGACCTGGGGCAGGAGCGCCCCGCCGACCGCCGCGCAGGCGTACGTCGTCGCGATCGGCCAGTCGGCCTGCACCGACACGACGAGCAGCGCGACCGCGACACCGAATCCGAGGCCGGCGACGGTCAGCACCCTGCCCTGACCCAGCCGGTCGAGCAGCCGGCCCTGGAGGATCGCGAAGCCCGCGTTGGCGATCATGTACGCCGCCGAGATCGCGCCCGCGACGCCGTACCGTCCGGTCGCCGCCGAGACCAGCAGCACGATGCCGAGCCCGACCATGGAGATGGGCAGGCGCGCGACCAGGGCGGCCAGCGACATCTGGAGGGCCCCGGGCTCCGCGAGGATCCGGCGGTACGACGTGAGCATCAGCCGCGAACCTATCGGCGGTCTGCGGCCGCCCACCAATCATCATCACCGCCTTCCTAGGATTGGTGCCATGAGGCCTGACCCGAGCCCGTACGACGCGGTCCTGCTGGTGTCGTTCGGAGGTCCCGAGAAGCCCGCGGACGTCGTGCCGTTCCTCGAGAACGTCACGCGCGGCCGCGGCGTCCCCCGGGAGCGGCTCGAGGAGGTCGGACAGCACTACTACGGCTTCGGTGGGAGGTCGCCGATCAACGACCTCAACCGGGCCTTCCTCGACGCCCTGCGCGAGGACCTCTCCGGTGCCGGCATCGACCTCCCGGTCTACTGGGGCAACCGCAACTGGGACCCCTACCTGACCGACACGGTCCGGCAGATGGCGGCCGACGGGGTGACGCGCGCCGCGTGCTTCGTGACGAGCGCGTACTCGTCGTACTCCTCCTGCCGGCAGTACCGCGAGAACCTCTTCGACGCGCTGGCCGGGGCCGGGCAGGGAGGGGTGGAGGGAGCGCCGGTGCTCGACAAGCTGCGGGTCTACTTCAACCACCCCGGCTTCGTCGAGCCCGCCGTGGACGCGACGCTCGCCGCCCTCGCAGAGCTGCCCGAGGACGTCCGGGAGAGCGCGCACCTGGCGTTCGTGACCCACTCGATCCCGGACGCCATGAACGACGGGAGCGGCCCGGATGGCGAGGCGTACGTCGACCAGCACCAGAGCGTGGTCTCGGAGGTCGTGGAGCGGGTGCGGCAGGAGACCGGGCGACGGCACTCACACGCGCTCGTCTACTGCTCCCGCTCGGGCGCGCCGCAGGTCCCGTGGCTCGAGCCCGACGTCAACGACCACCTCGAGCAGCTGCACGCCGACGGGGTGCCCGCCGTGGTGATGGTGCCGATCGGCTTCGTCTCCGACCACATGGAGGTCGTCTACGACCTCGACACCGAGGCGCTCGCGACGGCCGAGAAGCTCGGCCTGCGCGCGGTCCGCGCGGCGACGGCGGGGATCGACCCGCGGTTCGTGGCGACGGTGCGCGACCTGCTGCTGGAGCGGGCCGCCGTCGAGCGCGGCGAGGAGGTCGTGCGCGCGAGCGTCGGGTCCTACCCCGCGTGCTGGGACCGGTGCCCGGTCGGCTGCTGCCCCAACCCGCGCGGCGACCGGCCGGCACTGGCGGGCGCGGACTCGTGAGCACCTCCCCGGGGGCGTTGGCGGGGCTGGCGCTGTCGGCCGCCCGCGAAGCTGCGGGCCTGGTCCGCGAGCGGGCCCGGGGCAACGTCACCGTCGCGGCGGTGAAGTCCAGCGACGTCGACGTCGTGACCGAGGCCGACCGGGACAGCGAGGCGTTGATCCGGGCGCGCCTGACGGCCGCCCGGCCCGACGACGCCTTCCTCGGCGAGGAGGGTGACGACGTCGCCGGCACGAGCGGGGTGCGGTGGATCGTCGACCCGATCGACGGGACCGTGAACTTCCTCTACGGCATCCCGCAGTACGCCGTGTCGGTCGCGGCCGAGCACGCGGGCGAGGTGGTCGCCGGCGTGGTGATCGACGTCCAGGGACGCACCGAGTACGTCGGCCACGCCGCCGACGACACCCGCCCGGCCTCGGTGACCCGCGACGGCGCGCCGATCGCGGTGCGCGGGCCGGCACCCCTGGCCGAGCGGCTGGTGGCCACCGGCTTCTCCTACGACCGGCGGGTGCGGGTGATCCAGGCCGAGGCGGTGACCCGGCTGCTGCCGCATGTGCGCGACGTACGCCGCCTCGGATCGTGCGCGCTGGACCTCTGCCTGGTAGCGGACGGCCGGCTCGACGGCTACGTCGAGGAGGGCGTCAACTACTGGGACCACGCGGCCGCCGGGCTGATCGCCCGCCTGGCGGGAGCCCGGACGAAGGTCACCCGCGGAGCCGGTGGTCTCGACCTGCTGGTGTGCGCGCCGGACCACGGATTCGAGGAGTTCCTGGAGGCGGTGCGGACCGCCGGATTCTCACCCGTTTCAGGGGAATAGCGGCTGGACACCTGATGTTCACCTGCACCGGCGGTGTTCGGGTGTGCCTTTTGGTCCCTTCATGGTGCACAATCTGGCGCCGACCCCGACGGGCCGACGACGAGACGAGACGAAGATTCACGAGGCGCGGGCCCAGCGCGCCTCTGAGAGTGGAGTGATCAATGGCGACCGACTACGACGCACCGCGCAAGACCGAAGAGGACCAGTCCGAAGAGAGCATCGAGGAGCTCAAGGCCCGTCGCCACGACAAGAACTCGGGGAAGGTCGACGAGGACGAGACCGAGGCGGCAGAGTCCTTCGAGCTCCCCGGCGCCGACCTCTCCCACGAGGAGCTGGCCGTCGAGGTGAAGCCGAAGCAGGAGGACGAGTTCACCTGCATGAGCTGCTTCCTGGTCCACCACCGCAGCCAGCTGGCTGACACGAAGAGGATGATCTGCAAGGACTGTGCCTGAGCACGCTCCGCAGACGACGAAGGGCCGCAACCCGGGGGGTTGCGGCCCTTCTGCATGTCACAGGTGTCCCAGGCGCCCCAGGACAGCTCAGGCGTGCTGCGCGTCCTTCTGGAGCTCCGGCGGCAGGTGCCCGGTCGAGCGGGCGTAGTACGACGCGGCGCGACGCTGGGCCAGCATCTTGGCCAGCCCGACCGCGACGCCGCTCGCGACGGCCCAGCTGACCGCCTCCCAGATCTCGACGTCGGGGTCGGCGGGATTCTCCGGCGGCTTCTTGCCGGTCGCCAGGGTCCACGACTTGTCGAGGGTCTTCTTCGCCACCGCCGCCGCGGTCAGCGCGGAGGCCAGCGAGAAGGCCGTCCAGATCTTCGATCCACCTTCAGCCATGGCCGAACAGTACCCAGCGCCCCGCGAGACCAGCGCGGTCAGGGGCGAACCGACTGCCCCAGCTCCGTCAGCGCCTTCGCGAGCTCCTCGGGCCGCCGGGTGGAGACCAGCCAGTAAGGCGCCGGGTCGGCCGGGTCGGTGATCTCGACCCGCACGGCGCGCTTGAGGTAGGGCCGGAGCACCAGGTGGGCACGGGCGTCGGCGTGGACGCCGGCGACCCGCCGCGTCTGGTCGGCGTCGAGGGCGGTCGCCGCGCCGACGTACGTCGCCTCGATGTGGGCCCGACCGGCGCGGAACACCTCGCCGTCGACGCAGACGCGGGTGTTGCCGTAGGACCACAGCCCCGCGAAGAGGGCCGCGAGCGCGACCGCCGTGACCACCCAGGCGACCGGTCCCGGGACCGCCACGACGACGGCCAGCCAGAGGGTCGCGACGAGCATCGTGCCCTGGACCCACCAGCGCAGCGGAACGCCGAGGCGCTCGGCGTAGGCGGGCTTCGCGGTCACGGCTGAATCCTGTCATTGGTCAGCGCCGGGACTGGCGGTAGGGTCCGGCGACGTGATCGACAGCCCGCTCGAGGTGCTGGTGCAGCGCCTCGACCCCGACCTGCCGCTGCCCGCCTACGCGCATCCCGGCGACGCCGGCGCCGACCTCCTGACCGCCGTCGACGTGACGCTGGCACCGGGGGAGCGGGCGATGGTGCCGACCGGCATCGCGCTCGCGCTGCCCGAAGGGTACGTCGCGCTCGTGCACCCGCGCTCGGGGCTCGCCGCCAGGCACGGGCTCTCGATCGTCAACACCCCGGGCACCATTGACGCCGGTTACCGCGGCGAGATCAAGGTGATGCTGATCAACCACGATCCGCGGGAGCCGATCGAGCTGCGCCGCGGGGACCGGATCGCCCAGCTGGTGCTCCAGAGGTGTGAGCGGGCCGCCTTCCTGGAGGTGGCGGCACTCCCGGCGTCGGTGCGTGGCGTCGGGGGCTACGGTTCTACTGGAGGTTTCCAGTCGTCCGTGAGGTCGACCGTCAGCGAGAGTGAGTAGGTCCGCGTGAAGTTCCGCCGCAAGTCCGCCGAGGCGCCGGTCGAGGTGACCCCCGACGACGGCTCGGACGACCTGGCCACGGACGAGGTGGCCCCGGTCGACGCGGCGACCGGGCCGTGGGACATCGACGACGTCGACGACCTCGACGCCGTCGAGCGCGTCGACCTCGGCTCGCTCGTGCTGACCCCGATCGACGGGCTGGAGGTCCGCCTCCAGGTCGACGAGTCCAGCGACCGCGTGCAGTCCGTGCTCCATGCCGGCCCCGAGGGTGCGGTCGAGCTGCGCGCCTTCGCGGCGCCCCGCAACGGCGACCTGTGGGACGAGGTCAGGCCCCGGATCGCGGCCGAGTACGCCCAGCGCGGCGGCACCGCCACCGAGCGGGAGGGCCGCTACGGCACCGAGCTGGACTGCCAGATCACCGTGCGCACCGAGGACGGCCGCACCGCGACCCAGCCCTCGCGCGTGATCGGCATCAACGGCCCGCGCTGGATGCTGCGCGCCACGTTCCTGGGCCGCCCCGCCGTCGAGCCGGAGACGGTGGGCCCGTGGGACACCGCGGTCGAGGCGACCGTCGTACGCCGTGGCGCGCAGGCCATGCCCGTCGGCGCCGAGCTGCCGCTCACCATGCCCCCGCGCGACCGCCTCGTCCGTCGCGGCTCCTAGTGCCTGGTGGGGATCCGATGACGGAGAAGAGCAGGCTGCGACGCACCATCAGCCGGTGGGCCGACTCCACCGACCAGGAGGTGCGCGACCTGCGCAAGACCCATGCCGAGCAGGGCTACCAGCAGATCGGCGAGGCCCCCGACCGTGAGCGCGTGCGGCTGCGCGGCACGCTGCAGACCGTGACGCTGCGCCCGCGCGGTGGGGTGCCGGCGCTGGAGGCGGAAATCACCGACGGCACCGGCATGCTCACGATCGTGTGGCTGGGCCGGCGCCGGATCACCGGCATCGCGCCGGGTCGCTCGATGTCGGTCGAGGGCCGGATCGGGCCGCAGGGCGGGCAGCGCATCCTCTTCAACCCCCGCTACGAGCTCATCCCATGAGCCAGCCGGAGGCCCCCCAGCCCGAGGTCCGGGAGCCCACCGCCGGCGTCGAGACCGTCGAGGCCGTCGTCCGGGCGCAGATGTCCAAGGCGCTCGGCGGCCGACGGGGCATGGTGGAGGCGGCCGTGCCGACGATCGCCTTCACGGTGCTGTGGCTGACGACCCGCGAGATGCGGCTCGCGCTGTCGGTGAGCGTGGCCGCCGCGGTGGTGCTGCTGGCGATCCGTCTCGTGCAGCGCTCGACGGTGCAGTTCGCGCTCAACGCGCTCTTCGGCATCGGCATCGGCTGGCTCTTCGTCACGATCTCCGCGAGCCGGGGCGGCACCGCGGACGACCAGGCCCTCGCCTACTTCCTGCCGGGCATCATCTACAACGCCGGCTACTCCGTCGTGCTGGCCGTGACCTGCCTGGTCGGCTGGCCGCTCGTCGGCTTCATGGTCGGCAGCGTCACCGGCGATCCGACGGCCTGGCACCAGGACCGGCAGATCGTGCGGCTGTGCGCCCTGCTGACGTGGCTGCTCGCCATCCCGTGCGTGCTGCGGGTGATCGTGCAGGGTCCGATCTGGCTGGCCGGCAAGTCGGCCACGATCGAGCCCGACTCGGCGGTCGCCGCGCTCGGGATCCTCAAGATCGCGATGGGCTGGCCGCTGCAGCTGCTCGCGCTGTTCGCGATGGTCTGGGTGCTGTCGCGCAACCACACGCCCGTCGCCGCCAACGGTTGAGTCGTAGCGTCCGGAGCCCCCGACTCAGCCTCCGTGGGCGGAGGGGGCGAGCAGCCGCTCGAGGTTCTCCTCGACGTCGGCGGGCACGACGAACAGCAGCTCGTCGCCCGCCTCGACCGGCTGGTCGTCGTCGGGCACGTAGACCTGGCCGTCCCGCAGGATCGTGACCAGCGCGCAGTTCTCGGGGAACGGGATGAGCCCGGCGGGCTTGCCGACGTACGGCGAGTCGGCGGGCAGCGTCATCTCGACGAGGTTGGCGTTGCCCTGGCGGAACGTGAACAGCCGGACCAGGTCGCCGACGGTGACGGCCTCCTCGACCAGCGCCGACATGATCCGCGGGGTCGAGACGTTGACGTCGACGCCCCACGCCTCGGTGAAGAGCCACTCGTTGTTGGGGTGGTTGACCCGCCCGACGGTCCGGGGCACGCCGAACTCGGTCTTGGCCAGCAGCGAGGTGACCAGGTTGACCTTGTCGTCGCCGGTCGCCGCGATCACGACGTCGCAGCGCTCCATCCGCGCCTCCTCGAGAGAGGAGAGCTCGCACGAGTCGGCCAGCAGCCACTCGGCGTCCGGCACCCGCTCGGGCTTGATCGAGTCGGGGTTCTTGTCGATCAGCAGCACCTCGTGGCCGTTGTGGATCAGCTCCCGGGCGATGGAGCGCCCCACGGCGCCGGCACCGGCGATGGCAACTCGCATGGCGTCCTCAGCTCTCGTCCGGTCCGGCCTCGATGACCTGGTAGGCGTGGGCGGCGTGCTCCTCGCGCATGGCGACGTGGAGGATGTCGCCCTCCTGGATCACGCTGTCGCGGCTGGGAAGCATGCCCTCGCCGAGGCGGTCGATCCAGGCGATCCGGCTCTTCGACTGCATCTGGAAGTCGACGGTCCGGTGGCCGATCCACGACTCGGGCGCCGGGATGTGGTCGACCCGGATGGTGCCGGAGGGGTCGCGGAAGTCCGGCTCGGCGCCCGCGGGCAGCAGCCGGCGGAGGATCTGGTCGGAGGTCCACTTCACCGTCGCGACCGTGGTGATGCCGAGCCGCTGGTAGACCTCGGCGCGGCCGGGGTCGTAGATGCGCGCCACGACCTGCTGGATCCCGAAGGTCTCGCGAGCCACCCGCGCCGCGATGATGTTGGAGTTGTCGCCGCTGGAGACAGCCGCGAACGCGTCGGCGCGCCGTACCCCGGCCTTCTCGAGCACCTCCTGGTCGAAGCCCTGGCCGGTGACCTTGTCGCCGTTGAAGCCCGGGCCCAGACGGCGGAACGCGTCCGGGTCGGCGTCGATGACCGACACGGTGTGGTTGCGGTCCTCGAGGCTGCGGGCGAGCGTCGAGCCGACCCGGCCACACCCCATGATCACGACGTGCACGAGGCAGACGCTACAACAGGTGGTACGCCGCACCCGCGTGGATGCACCGCCTGTCACGAGCAAGGTCTAGCCTTTCCCGTCGTGGGTATCGGCGACGTGTCGAAACGCGTGCTCCTCGGGCGCAAGCTGCGCAGCTCCCAGCTGGGGGAGACGCTGCTGCGGAAGCGCATCGCGCTGCCGGTCTTCGCCAGCGACGCGCTGTCGTCGGTCGCCTACGCGCCGGACGAGATCTTCATCATGCTGTCGCTCGCGGGCGCCTCGGCGTACGTCTGGTCCTGGCAGATCGGCATCGCGGTCGCGGTCGTGATGACCGCGGTCGTGGCGTCCTATCGACAGACCGTGCACGCCTACCCGAGCGGCGGCGGCGACTACGAGGTCGCGACGGTCAACCTCGGGGCGACGGCCGGGACCACGGTCGCGAGCGCCCTGCTCGTCGACTACGTGCTGACCGTCGCGGTGTCGATCTCCTCGGGAGCGCAGTACGCCGCGTCCGCGATCCCCGCCCTGTCGGAGCACGAGGTGACCGTGGCGAGCGTCGCGGTCCTGCTCCTGATGGCCATGAACCTGCGCGGCATCCGGGAGTCCGGGACGGTCTTCGCGGTCCCGACGTACGCCTTCATGGTCGCGATCCTGGGCATGGCCGCGTTCGGGCTCTTCCGCCTGGCCACCGGCGACCTGCCGAAGGTCACCAGCGCGAGCCTCGACCTCGTCCCCGAGCCCGGCTACGGCGACTCCATGACGACCCTCGCGCTGATGTTCCTGCTCGCACGCGCGTTCTCGTCCGGCTGCGCGGCGCTCACCGGCGTCGAGGCGATCTCGAACGGGGTGCCCGCCTTCCGGCGTCCCAAGAGCCGGAACGCCGCCACCACGCTGCTGCTGCTGGCGCTGATCGCGATCACGATGATGATGAGCGTCATCGTGCTGGCCAAGCAGATGGGCATGCAGCTCGTCGACCCCGACGACCTCGACCGGCTGACGCGCAACGGCGAGCCGTTGCCCGCGGGCTACGACCAGCACACCGCGATCTCCCAGATCGCCGACGCGCTCTTCCAGGACTTCCGCCCGGGCTTCTACCTCATCGTGACGGTCACCGGCGTCATCCTCGTGCTCGCGGCGAACACCGCGTTCAACGGGTTCCCGGTACTCGGCTCGATCCTCGCGCGCGACGGGTTCGCGCCCCGGGCACTCGGCTCGCGCGGCGACCGCCTCGCCTACAGCAACGGCATCGTCTTCCTCGCCGCGATGGCGATCGTCCTGATCGTCGCCTTCGGCGCCGAGCCGACCCGGCTGATCCAGCTCTACATCGTCGGCGTCTTCGTGTCGTTCAACCTCAGCCAGCTCGGCATGATCCGCCACTGGACCCGGCACCTGAAGACCGAGAGGGATCCGGCGGTACGCCGCCGCATGTTCCGCTCGCGGATCATCAACACCATCGGTCTCGCGCTCACGGCGGTCGTCCTCGTCGTCGTGCTGATCACCAAGTTCTTCGCCGGTGCGTGGATCACGATCCTGGCGATGCTGGCCTTCTTCATGCTCATGCGCGGCATCCACCGCCACTACGACAACGTCAACGACGAGCTCGCCGCCGACGAGGAGGACAAGGTCATGCCGACCCGGGTCCACGCGATCGTGCTGGTCTCGAAGCTGCACAAGCCGACGCTGCGGGCGCTCGCGTTCGCGAAGGCGACCCGTCCGAACGTGCTCGAGGGGGTCTACGTCTCCGTCGACGCCGCGGCCACCAACCGACTCCTCGAGGAGTGGGACGAGCGCAACATCGACATCCCGCTCAAGGTGCTGCACTCGCCCTACCGCGAGCTGGTGCGCCCGATCGTCGAGTACGCGATGGAGATCAAGAAGGCCAACCCGCGAGGCGTCGTCTCGGTCTACATCCCGGAGTACGTCGTGGGCCGCTGGTGGGAGCAGGTGCTGCACAACCAGACCGCGCTCCGCCTCAAGGGGCGGCTGCTGTTCGCGCCCGGCGTCATGGTGACCTCGGTGCCCTACCAGCTGCGCTCGTCCGAGCTCGTCCGGGAGCGGGAGGAGCGCGAGGGCGTGTGGGTGCGACCGACGGAGCTGCGGCTGGGCAACGTGCGCACCCGCCGGCCCAACGACCGCCAGATCCAGAAGTGACCGGCCAGCGAGGTCGCCGGCCGCGGGCGCGTCGGGCCCGCGGTGCCTCCCGGGTCGGCGAGCGGTTCGAAGTCGTCGTCGGCCCCGTCGCGCACGGCGGACACTGCGTGGCCCGGCTCGACGGCGGCCGCGTCGTCTTCGTCCGGCACGCGATCCCCGGCGAGCGAGTGGTCGTCGAGATCACCGAGGGCACAGACGGCGACCGCTTCTGGCGCGGCGACGCCGTCGAGGTGCTCCAGCCCTCACCCGACCGGGTCACGCCGCCGTGCCCGTACGCCGGGCCCGGGCGCTGCGGCGGCTGCGACCTTCAGCACGTCGACCTCGCACGCCAGCGCACGCTCAAGGCCGACGTCGTCCGCGAGCAGCTCGCCCGGCTGGCCGGCCTCGACCGCGACGTGGTCGTCGAGGCGGTCCCGGGCGACGACCACGGCCTGGGCTGGCGCACCCGGCAGCGCTACGTCGACCTGCCCGGCGGCGGCCGAGGGATGCGCAAGCACCGGTCGCACGACGTGGTCCGGGTCGAGACCTGCCTGATCGAGGCGCCCGAACCGGCCGGCCACCGCGCGCTCGGCCGCTCGTTCGAGGTCGCCGACGGTGGCTTCTGGCAGGTGCACCCCGGGGCACCCGACGCGCTGGTCACCGCGGTCCTCGAGATGCTGCGGCCCCGGTCGGGCGAGCGGTGCCTCGACCTCTACGCCGGCGTGGGGCTCTTCGCCGCGTTCCTGCTCGACGCCGTGGGGGAGTCGGGCCGCGTCGTCGCGATCGAGGGCGACCCGGCGGCGTCCGCGCTGTCGGCTGCCAACTGCCCGGGCGTGGAGGTGCGCGCCGGCGGCGTGGCCGAGGTGCTCGCCAGTGCGTACGACGAGTCGTTCGACCTCGTGGTGCTCGACCCGCCCCGCGAGGGCGCCCGACGCCCGGTCGTCGAGGCGGTCGCGGCCCGCGCGCCGAGGGCGGTCGCCTACGTCGCGTGCGACCCCGCCGCACTGGCGCGCGACCTGGCGACGTTCGCCGAGCTGGGCTACGAGCTGCGTGAGCTGCGCGCCTTCGACCTCTTCCCGATGACACATCATGTGGAGTGCGTGGCGCTGCTCGAGAAGAGCCGCTCTGACCTGCGGTGACGTGATTTGGCAGCGAGCTTCCAGACGTCCTCGAGTCCGCCTGAGGGCGCACTTTGTGTCACAGCACTCAACCCTTCACCATCGCTGCGCAATGTCGATGACCGCAGGCGACGAACCGGCGTCACCGGTTCGTCCTCGGCGCAGTCGACGACGCGACGCGTCAGTCTCCGCCAGGCATGCGTCGCCGCATGCAGTACATACCGACGAGCACTGGAGCCACGTTTCCATGCACCTGCTGAGAAGCTCTCCGCTAACCGCGGCGGTCGGGCCCAGTCCCCGTCAAACGCGTTGCGCGATTGGCGCAACGTCGTCAGTGACCTGCGGAGCCGCTGACGTAGCGGACCATACCCGTCACGTCGTCGGGCATGAGCCGTCCGATGGCTCCGCTGGAGTAGACGCTCACCACGACGTTCCCGGATGGGTCGAGGAGAAAGCCCGTTGACTGGAGGTAGGCCGGATCGGAGTTGACGAAGGCACCGGTTGCTGCCGACACGGCCGTCGGGTCGGCGCTGTGTCCGACAGGGAAGGTCAGTCCGAGGTCCGTGATCAGTGTTGCGGTCGCCGTCTCGTCGTCGCTCGAGAGCGCCGCGACCTTGACGCCGGCCTCCGCGAGGCGGTCGCTGCTCCGCTGGAATGCGCGCAGCTGCGTGTTGCAGTAGGGGCACCAGGAGCCGCGGAAGAACAGCACCACGGCGAAGCTTCCAGCGAACGCGTCTGGGAGGACCATGGACTTGCCACCTGGCTGGGTGAGAGTCAGCTTGGGGAATGCATCTCCCGCGTTCAGTAGTGTCACCACAGTCTCCTCGTTGTCGCCGAAGGGGTCCTCGGTCATAGGCCTGTCTGCGAGTTGGTGGCACGAAGCCACGGCGTCTTACCCGGGCTGCTCTCGAGCCACGCCGAGGCGGTGGCGGCCCTCCCGTTCTGGTCCGGCTGTCCAACCACCTGGTCCCGGGAGCCGACGGCCGTCGCCTCCGGACGGTCGCCCCACCCTGGGATCCCCCTCCTCGGCTGTCTGGTGCCGTCGAACGGCCAACGTCGACGACACGGTCAGCACCCTGTCTCGAAAGGCGAACCCGTGGGGCGTCACGGCCCGGCTGATCGCGATGAAGCCGGGTGAGGCGGCCCGGTGAAACCAATGACAGCGCTCCTCGATCCACTGGGAGTGTCGGTCGGACATCGTCGTTCCCACGAGCTGGGGGAGGGTGACCGCTACGAAGATGAGGGAAGAAGCGCCGGCTCGCCTGTCACGAACGCTCGGGGCGCCCGGCCTGCACAGGCGATCGACCTGGTCCGCGGCTGGATGACGCCGACCGCGACAGGACTGGTTCGCGGGTCGGGCGGACCAGTGAGCCACTCCCGACGCACGAAGGTGCTGCAGTGGAACCGGCTCAGCACGGCGAAACACGAGTCAGGAGAAGAAGAGATGACGGCAGACATCGCGGCAATCGTCTTCAGTTGCCGGGAACCCCGAAGGGTCGCCGAGTTCTGGGCGCACGTCCTGGGGCGCGACGTTGCGGCAACGGCAGGCGAAGAGTCCGCCGCGGTCCTGGCGCAGATCCCCCTGTTCTTCCGCCGGGCGGAGGCGGGATCGACGAACGCCGGCGGCGTCCACCTCGACCTCAGCACCGAGGACCTCGACGCCGAAGCAGCTCGTCTTCGTGGGCTCGGCGCCACCGAGGTCCGGCGCAACCAGTGGCACTCCACCGAATCGGTCACGTTCGTCGACATCGAGGGGAACCAGTTCGACCTGATCGCTGACTGAGCGAAGGGCCCAGTATTCGCGGGCCGAGGACGGGTGAACCCAGTCAGTGCAGTGCCGCACCGGACGTCGCGTCGAACAGGTGCACACTGGTGGGATCCGTCTGGACGTGCACGACGTCGCCAGGTACCTGCTTGCGGCGTCCGTCGACGCGGATCGTGATGTGCTCAGGAGTTCCCTCGACGTCGGACGAGCCGTAGATGAACGCGTCCGAACCCAGCTCCTCGACCACGTTCACCGTCACGGGGAGCCCCTCGCCGGGACCGACGACCCGCCACGCCTCGGGCCGCACGCCCACGGTGATCGGTCCTCGCGCGGAGGCCGCCAAGGAGCGTTCGACCGGCATGGTGGACCTGCCGATCCGAACGCCAGCCTCGGTCAACGTCGCCGACATCAGGTTCATCGCCGGCGAGCCGATGAAACCTGCGACGAAGACGTTGGCGGGCCTGTCGTAGAGAGCGAGCGGCGTGTCGGCCTGCTGGAGCACCCCGTCGTCGAGTACGACGACCCGGTCGCCCATCGTCATCGCCTCGACCTGATCGTGAGTGACGTAGACCGTCGTGATGCCGAGGCGATGTTGTAGTGCGGCGATCTGCGTGCGCGTGGACACCCGCAGCTTGGCGTCCAGGTTGGAGAGCGGTTCGTCCATGCAGAACACCTGTGGTTGGCGGACGATGGCACGTCCCATCGCGACGCGCTGACGCTGCCCCCCGGAAAGTGCCCTGGGCTTGCGGTCCAGGTACTCGGTCAGGTCGAGGAGCTTGGCCGCCTCGTGGACGCGCCTGTTGCGTTCGGTCGACCGCACCCCGGCCATCTTCAGTGCGAACTCCATGTTCTCGCCGACGCTCATATGGGGATAGAGCGCGTAGTTCTGAAAGACCATCGCGATGTCCCGGTCCTTGGGAGGCGCGTGCGTGACGTCGCTCTTGCCGATGAAGATCTTGCCGCTCGTGACCTCCTCCAGCCCCGCAAGCATGCGCAGGCAGGTGGACTTGCCGGACCCTGACGGGCCGACCAGGACGATGAACTCGCCATCCGCGACCTCAAGGCTGAAGTCGTTGACAGCGGGTGCGTCTGCCCCCGGATAGAGGTGCTCCGTGTGCTGATAAGTGACCGAAGCCATTTCACATCCTTTCGCCCTGCCGAGCCTTCGCCGAACCGCACCACCCGGTCACGCACATCCGTGCGCCGCCACGGAGTCGTACCGGACATCCATCGACTCATTCGGGTCGATGCCGCACGCCACGTGGTCCTGCACCTTCGTGTCAGCCGGGAGCCAAGGTCTTAGCAGAGAAGATCCGGGCGAGGTGCCGGCGCTCGCATGGGCCGCCTTGCTGCCGCTCCCAGTTCGGACGAGGGGCCCGGGTAAGGGATACGTGGCCGCGGGACACAGAGTCGATGTGTCCTCAGTTGAGCTATCACCGCTCCCTGACCTGACCGGTCGAACCGCACTCGTCACCGGAGCGAGTCGAGGCATCGGGCGCGCCGTTGCAGTCGACCTGGTGGTGGCCGGCGCCGTCGTCGCACTCGTCGCACGCAGTTCACGTCAGCTCGCCGAGACCCTCGTGGAGATCGAGGCGGAGAAGGGCGCTGCCGCGGCATTCGTCCGCGACCTCGCCGACGTCAAGGCGGCAGCGTCCGTTCTTCAGAACGTTGAACGAGAGCTCGGACCGGTCGACATCCTGATCAACAACGCCGCCACGGTGGCACCCCTGGGGCCCACGCAATCGGTCGAGCCGGCCGAGATCGAACACTCGCTGCGCCTCAATCTCATCTCGCCGGTGGTGCTGGGTACGAGTGCCATCCCGGGCATGCGCCAGCGCGGCTGGGGTCGCATCGTGAATGTCTCCAGCGGAGTCGTTGCCAGCCCCAGCGGCATGATCGGTGCCAACACGTACACCTTCTCGAAGGCGGCGCTCGAGTCGCACACGGTCAACCTGGCCGCCGAGCTCGAAGGCTCGGGGGTCACTGCCAACATCTACCGGCCCGGCCGGGTGGACACCTCCATGCAGGAATGGATCCGCGGCCAAGTCCCGCGGCTCGTCGGCGGTGGCCTGGTGGAGCGGTTCCGGTCGTTCCACGAGTCCGGAGCCCTGATCACACCGCGCGCGTCTGCCCGATCACTCGTAGTTCGGCTCACCAGCAATGAGACCGGTCGGGTCTGGGATGTCGCCGACGAGCTGACGAAAAGTCCGTCGTCCTGACGCCGACCCCTTGCCCAGGGGTCCTCACTGCCAAGACAGTCCCACCCTCGTCTCCGAGCCGGCAGGTCCCTGGTGCCCGGGTCGCTCCCCGAGCGACTGCTGTTCGCGGAGCGACTGTCGCGACGGATGCGCGTTCGTCTGGAAGGAGTGGATCGCCGACCGCGAAGACGTGATCCTGCTGGAGCGCGCCTGGGACCTCGAGGGCCGGGTGGCGTTCGCCTGGCGCGCGATGGATGCGTTCTTCGAGGAGGACGAGCGGATCCTCGGAGACGCGGCGGACCCGTACCACCGCATCGACATCCGGAAGACGTCGCGAAATTCTTCCCGTCCGCATAGCTCCGCAGTCTTCCGGACTCTGCGAAGCGGCGCCGGGCCGCTCCCTTCATCTCCCACCGTTGAGCGAGCACCGCTGACACACCGCGTGACTGTCGAACCCGGTGGAACGCTACACACGCCCCAGATCGCAGTTGGCCGGACCGACCGGTGGCGAGACCGGTGGTTCGACGGATGCCTGCGCTCCGCTCGCTTCGCAGACTGGGCCTTCGATCCACATCCAGGACCCCGAACCACGAGGGAGCGCGTCATGAACGGCCACCACCGACCGGCGCCGATGCTTCAGTTCGACTCGTTCGCGTCGGCGACCGAAGAGCGCACCACCACACGCAGGCGCTACCCGCCACCGGTCCCGAGACTGCCGTCGCCGAAGCCCTACGTCCGGCCCACACGCATGACGGAAGGCGACCTCACGGGATCCCCTGCTGAGGTGTGACCACCCGATTGCTCAACCTAAGGCCAGGGCGCGCCCCACCATCGAACCGACGTCGCGCACCGCCCGCGATCTGTTCTTCGTCGGCTGACAAAGCCGACGCGAAAGGCGGATCCGCGAGAGCCCTGCGGGGCGTCTCAAGAACGCAGCGCGGTCGACCTGCCTGCGCACGTCGACACTTCGAAATCAGCCAGTTCCCGGATCCGCACCAGTCACGCTGCGTCCGGCGACTGTCACCCGGAAGACCCACGACCAGCGACTGGCTTCGCACTGTCGCCGGTGTTCCTGTCGGGCTACGGCCAGCAGCAGCCTCGTGAGCGCAGCACGAAAGAACGACGGACCCGCGCGAAGCAATCAGGCCAAACAGGCCGTAGCGCGCGAGTTCGAAGAATTCCGTGCACTCCCGCCGAGGAAGGGCTGGGTGCCCGGTGGAACATGAAGAAGGAAGGCAGCCGCCATGTCAGACACGTATTCGATGAGCGCCGACGTCCTGATCGTTGGCTTTGGGAAGGGCGGCAAGACCGTCGCGCACGCGGCGGCGGACGCGGGCCACCGCGTGATCATGATCGAACAGTCGGCCGACATGTACGGCGGCACTTGCCCCAACGTCGGCTGTGTCCCGACGAAGATGCTCGTCCACTTCTCGGGCAACAAGCGCGCATCCGACGACGCCCAGGACTACTTCGAGAACTCCATCGAGTCGGTCAGAAAGCTGACCAGCGCCTTCCGCGCGGGCAACTATGAAGGCCTCGACAGCAAGGAGACCGCCACGGTGGTCACCGGGCGGGCGGTCTTCATGGACCCCCACACCGTCAGGGTCGGCGAAGGTGCGGAGGCAGTCGATCTCACCGCGCCGACGATCCTGGTCAACACGGGTTCGGAGCCGGTGATCCCTCCCATCCCCGGGCTGAAGTCCAGCTCTCACCTCGTCAGCAGCACGGAACTGACGCGCACCAACGCCCTGCCCGAGCGGCTGATCGTCCTGGGTGGCGGCTACCTGGGTCTGGAATTCGCATCGATGTACCAGAACTTCGGAACAGAGGTCACCGTCATCGAGGTGAACGAGCGATTGCTCCAAGGCGAGGACGAGGATGTGGCAGCGTCCGTCACGCACACCCTCGTAGGCGAGGGTGTGCAGGTCATCACGGGCGCGAGGATCACCGAGGTTCACGACAAGGGTGCGGTCTCGGCGGTCACCTATGTCAAGGACGGGGAGACCCGAACGGTCGAGGGGAGCGCGCTTCTGCCGGCCACTGGTCGACGGGCTGTGACGGCCGACCTACGGCTGGACGCTGCTGGCGTACAGACCACGACGACCGGCGCGATCGAGGTCGACGAGTACTTGCGCACTAGCCAACATCACATTTTCGCACTCGGTGACGTGAATGGCGGTCCGCAGTTCACCTACGTCGCGCTGGATGATGCGCGGATCGTGATCGACCAGCTGTTCGGGGACGGAAAGCGGACCACGACTGACCGCGTTGCCGTACCGCGCACCTTGTTCGTGTCGCCACCTCTGGCGACCGTCGGACTGAGCGAGAGCGAGGCCAGGGCCCGAGGCTTCGCCGTGACGGTCGCTCGCGAGAAGGTGGCCGACATCATTGCGATGCCACGCGCCTACGCGGTCGAGGAGACTCGAGGGCTCATGAAGTTCATCGTGGACGCCGACAGCGACCTGATCCTCGGTGCTGCCCTCCACAGCGTGGACTCCCAGGAGATCGTCAACACCGTGGCGTTGGCCATCCGGCACAACGTCACGGCGACCGAACTGAGGAATGCGATCTACACGCACCCGAGCTCGACCGAGGCCATGAACGAGGTCTTCGACATGGTCGTCTGACCCTGTCGAGCTTGGGCAAGGGCAATGTCGGATCCACTGATCGATCTCGCCTACATGCACGCGGCGTCCGCCTCGGCGACGAGGCGGGCCGACAGGCCTGCCATTGGAGCACCTAGGGGAACGGAGGTCCGGCTCCTGTCCGATGCTTCGGTCGGCCTCCCCTGCTCGGGCCGTCCCTTCATGACCGGCATCAGCCCTGGACGAGACCGGGGCAATCCCCTTCGGCGGTACGTGCGAACGGAGGCGGCGGGCGCGGCCATCCTCCTCGCAGCCGTCGCGGTTGCGGCACTGTGGGCGAACCTGACCCTGACCGGCTACGAGGCGTTCTGGAACTTCCCGGTGGCGTTCCGCCTGGGGCCCTGGGCCGGATCCGTGAGCGCCCGTGAGGCCATCAACGAGGGGCTGATGAGCGTGTTCTTCCTGGTGGTTGGCCTCGAGGCCCGTCGGGAGTTCGACCTGGGTGAGCTGCGGGAGCGCCGGAACACCGTCCTGCCCCTCGTGCTCGGCGTGGGCGGCATGGCGCTGCCGGCTGCGATCTACGTGGTGCTGACCCACGGCTCCGATGCCAGCCACGGCTGGGCGGCCGCTATGTCGACCGACACCGCTCTCGCCTTGGGGGCCGTGACGGTCCTGGGACGCTCGATGCCGGTCAGGGTGCGGACCTTCCTGCTGACCGTGCTGGTCGTCGACGACATCGCAGCACTGATCGTCGTCGCAGTCGTCTACAACAGCGGCCTGCGCCTACTGCCTCTGGCTGGCGCCGCCGTGGGCGTCGCGGGACTGGTCGCGATCCGCCGAGTCCGGCTGTCGTGGAGGCCCGGGATCGGCGGGGGCCTGGCGTTGTGCATCTGGGGCGGATTGGCGGCAGGTGGCGTCGATCCGGTCGTCGCCGGCCTCGTGGTCGGTCTCGCGACACCGGCTCACACCCCGGGCCGTGACGTGCTGGAGGAAGCAACCACGCGTGTGCGCCTGTTCCGGGAGCAACCGGTCCCCGAGCTTGCCAGCGCGGCCCGCACTGGCTTGCGGGCGGCGCTCTCAGCCAACACCCGTCTCCAGTACGCGTTGCATCCCTGGGCCAGCCGCGTTGTCGTCCCGCTGTTCGTGCTGGCGAACTCCGGTGTCCCGCTCAACTCAACGAGCCTGGCGCACGCGGCGACGTCGCCGGTCGGCATGGGGATCGCCCTCGGCTATCTGCTCGGCAAGCCGACTGCCTTGGTCGGTGGATCGTGGCTGGCCGCACGTCTCACACGCGGTGCACTCGCACCTCAGGTCGGATACGGCGCGCTGCTCGGTAGCGGCGTGACAGCCGCGATCGGCCTGACCGTGTCGCTCCTGGTCTCGAACCTCGCCTTCACCGGGGTGGAGCTTCAGGACGCGAAGGTGGCGGTGCTGACGTCGGCCGCGGTGGCCGCGCTGATCAGTGGACTGGTGTTCACCGCCATAGAAGGCATGCCAGAGGCTCGCAGGTCATCGGCGATACACGGCACCAGCCGCGAGCAGGTGGACCTGGTCGACCCGGTGGACGAGGAGCTCGACCATGTCCTGGGGCGCGGGAGCGCGACGTTGACCGTGGTCGAGTACGGGGACTTCGAGTGCCCCTGGACCGCCGAGAGCTTCGCGACCGGTCGTGACCTGATCGCCGCGAACTGCGACCTGCGGTACGTGTGGCGACACCTGCCGTTGACCGACGTGCATCCCCACGCCGACCTGGCTGCGCAGGCGGCGGAGGCCGCTGGCGCCCAGGGTGCCTTCTGGCCGATGCACCGGGCGTTGCTGACTCGGGATGGGGCACTCGAGGTCGAGGACCTGGCGGGGCACGCGGTCGACCTGGGGCTCGATCTGGAAGTGTTCCTTGACGATCTCCGGCAACGCCGGCACGCCATGCGCGTGGCCCGCGACATCGAGTCGGCGGAGGCCAGCGGCGTGGCGGGGACGCCGACCTTCTTCATCCAGGGACGGCGGCACGACGGGCCACCCGACTTCGCCTCCCTGATGTCGAAGATCTCCGAGGCTCGAGAGCACGCACTGGCAGTGGCTCGCAGCGAACCGGCCAAGTCGCCTGGCGGGTCTGGAGGTGCGGGAGGGTCGCGCGTCTCGCGCCTCCGAGGTGGCCACGCCCCGTCGACCGACGACGCATGACTGTCCGAAGCCGTCTCAGCAGCCCCGGGGCCGGACCCGGGGCCGGACAAGCAGAACGAAGCAAGAGGAGTCGATGTCATGGCGGCACCTGGACCCCGCGGCGTGGGAACCTGTCTCAGCGGCAACCCGAGGCATGGCGCAGGGAGATCGTCGAGCTCGGCTCCCTCCGCGGCCGGTTACCGATGTGAGGCGGAGCAGTGACCGAGCCACACCGGGCGTCCACGCCGCGGAGCGCCATCCTGACCGTCGACGACGATCCCGCGGTGCTGCGCGCGGTGGCCCGTGATCTGCGTCGACGGTATGGCGATGTACACCAGATCGTGCGCGCACCGTCGGGTGAGCGAGCCCTCGAGGCACTGCGAGAACTGAAGCTACGCGGCCACGAGGTGGCCGTCCTGCTGGTCGATCACCGGATGCCAGGCATGAGCGGTCTGGAGTTCCTCGAAGCCGCACTCGATCTGTACCCGTCGGCGCGTCGCGTCCTGCTCACCGCCTACGCCGACACGGCAGCGGCCATCGACGCCATCAATGTGGTGGATCTCGACTACTACCTCCTCAAGCCGTGGGGGCCCCCCGAGGAGAAGCTGTACCCGGTCATCGACGCGCAGCTCGAGGCCTGGGCCCGTGCTGATCACCGCTCCGTCCGGGAGACGAAGGTCGTCGGGCACCGTTGGTCGGCTCGCTCGTCGCAGGTGCGGGAGTTCCTGGCGCGCAACCAGGTGCCCTATCGCTGGTACACGGCAGAGTCGCCGGAGGGTCGAAGGCTCCTGGACGCAGCCGGCACCGGTGACCGGGACCTACCGCTCGTCGTCAGTCCGGATGGGGCGACGATGCTCGCCCCGAACGACCAGGACCTCGCCGCCAAGGTGGGCCTGGCGACGATTCCGGCCGAGGAGTTCTACGACCTGATCGTGGTCGGCGGCGGCCCAGCAGGCTTGGGCGCGGCCGTGTACGGCGCCTCCGAAGGCCTGCGCACGGTCCTCGCCGAACGCACCGCCACCGGCGGTCAGGCCGGACAGAGCTCCCTGATCGAGAACTACCTCGGCTTCCCGGACGGGGTGTCGGGTGCCCAGCTGACAGACCGCGCTCGCCGGCAGGCGACCAAGTTCGGCGCGGAGCTGATCACCACTCGGGAGGCCGTCCGCCTCGACGTAAGAGGCGCCGCTCGCCTGGTGCGTTTCGCCGACGGCGGGTCGGTGGCTGCGCAGGCCGTCATCCTGGCGACCGGTGTCGCGTACCGAGAGCTCGATGTACCCGGGATCGATCGGCTGACGGGACGGGGTGTCTACTACGGATCCGCGCTGACGGAGGCGGCCAGCTGCGCCGGCCAGGACGTCTACATCGTCGGCGGCGCCAACTCTGCGGGCCAGGCGGCCGTGTATCTCGCCCAGAGTGGTGCGCGATCCGTGACCCTGCTGGTGCGCGGCGATTCCCTGCAGCGGTCGATGTCCCACTACCTGATCCAGCAGATCGCCGGGCTGGACCGCATCCGCGTGAGAGTCTCCACCGAGGTCGTCGAGGTCGGCGGCGACCAGCACCTGGAGCGACTCACTCTGAGGGACACCTCGACCGGTCGATCACGGACCTTCGTCGCCGACCACCTCTTCGTGTTCATCGGCGCGCAACCACGGACCGAGTGGCTCGACGGTGTCATCACCCGGGACGAGCGCGGATTCATCCTCACCGGCCTCGACCTGTCGCCCGACGGTGAGCGGCTCTCCGGCTGGAAGCTCGATCGCCCGCCGTTCCACCTCGAGACGAACGTCGCAGGCGTGTTCGCCGCCGGTGATGTACGTGCAGAGTCGGCCAAGCGCGTGGCGTCCGCGGTCGGCGAGGGAGCACTCGCCGTGATGCTCGTGCATCGGTATCTCGGGGGACACTGATGCCGCCGAAACCCATCGGCGTCGAGGAGCTGCGGTCTCTGTTCTTGTTCCAGCAGCTGTCCGACGCACAGCTCGATTCACTGAACGAGTGCGGCTGGGTGGAGGGGTACGAGCCGGGAGTCGTCTTCAGCGAAGGTCAGGAAGCCGACCGGTTCTACGTGCTGCTGGAGGGGACGATCTCCCTGTCCCGTCGGGTAGGCGCCGACGAGGTCGAAATCACTCGCACGGACGAGCGCGGGTGCTACGCGGGCGCTTGGTCGGCGGCGCGTCCCGACGATGCAAGCGAGCGTCATCAGGTCACACTTCGAGCCGTCACCGCCGCACGGTTCTTCACGGTCGACGCGCGGGACTTCGCCGGGCTGATTGCCGATTGGTTCCCCATGGCCCTGCACCTGCTGGACGGCGTCTTCCGGGGCAACCGCACCGCCCAGCGTCTCGTCGGCGAACGCGAACACCTGTTGGCTCTGGGGTCCCTGTCTGCCGGGCTCGCCCACGAGCTGAACAACCCGGCGTCCGCGGCTGGGCGCGCGTCGGCCACGCTGCGTGCACACGCCGCCGATGCCAGGCAGGCGCTCGGGCTCCTTGCCGCCCGCGCAGGAGGTCGGGAGCACCTGGAGACACTGGTCAACCTGCTGGACCGGACGGTCGAACGACTCGGGACCACTGACGACCACACCCCGTTGGAGGCATCGGACCGCGAGGACGACGTGGTCGGCTGGCTGGACGATCACGCAGTCGACGATGCCTACGACCTCGCCCCGACCCTCGTCCAGGCCGGCCTGGACCGGCACTGGCTCGGCGAGGTGCACTCCGTGGTCGGCCAGGATCTTCTCGATCCGGCGATGCGCTGGTTGACCCACACCCTCGAAGCCGAGCTCCTCACCCGCGAGATCGAGGATTCCACCACTCGGCTCTCGGCCCTCGTGTCGGCCGTCAGGCACTACAGCCAGATGGACCGTGCGCCCCAGCAGGTGCTGGACGTGCACGAGCTGCTGGACAGCACGTTGACGATGTTGGGCGGCAAGCTGGCCGGCGTCCGGGTGGTGCGGGAGTACGACCGTTCCCTGGCCCCCATCCCGGTGTACGGAGCGGAGCTCAACCAGGTCTGGACGAACCTGGTCGACAACGCGGTCCAAGCGATGCGCGGGTCAGGCACCCTCACACTTCGCACCAGCCGCTTCGGCGAGTTCGTGCAGATCGAGGTCGCCGACACCGGACCAGGCATCCCGCCCGACGTAATCGGCCGGATCTTCGAACCCTTCTTCACGACCAAGCCGGTCGGACAGGGCACGGGGCTGGGCCTCGACATCTCCTGGCGGATCATCGTCAACAGGCACCACGGTGTGTTCTCGGTGACCTCCGTCCCGGGAGACACCCGATTCCAGGTCCGCCTGCACTCGCGAGGTCCGGCGGCCGCGCCCGCCTGAGGCCTCGCTTGCTGCGGGTCGCGGCCCCGGCGTCACACAGGTGCTGACCGGGTGGTCGGGCTGGGGGATTGCCGGGTCCGACGATCCGCGCGAGGTCGGAGTATCGGTGTGGTCGGCGGGCGACGCGATCGCGGGGCTCGGATCTGCGGTGCTTGCCCGGATCGACGTTTTTGCTGCCACCTGTATTGGAAGAGAGACGACGCATGCTGAGCGAGGAATCGATGTCGATGGACGCGGTGACGTCAACTGGGATGTCCACGGCTGGGGAGCCAGCCGGTGCGACGTCGGCGGGGGGCCACTTGTACGTGCAGACCAACGAGATCCGCAACGCGGTCATCCATTATGTGTGTGGAGCGGACGGGTCCCTGACCGAGGTCGAGCGGGTGTTGACCGGGGGAGCCGGGTCCGGGGTGTACAAGCCGATCAGTGGCCAGGCGAGTGCTCCCAACGCCTTCGAGGGCGCGGCGAGCGTGATCCTGTCTCCTGACCGACGTCTGTTGTTCGCCACCAACGGCGGGGACAACTCGGTGTCGAGCTTCCGGGTCGGTGACGCGGGAGAGCTCGAAGTGGTCGACGTCAAGCGGACCGGCAACGTGGTCGACGGTGCCAGCGGCACTGCGAAGTCACTGGCCTACGCTCCGACGTACAACACCTTGTACGTGCTGCACTCGTTCGGACCGGATCACCTGCGGATCATGTCGGTGGACGCCGACGGCAGGCTCACGCCGCGGCCGGATCGACACACGGCTGACACGCTCGACAAGGTCGGCCGCGTGCCGACGATGGCGGTGCTGACTCCCGACAGCAAGTACCTGATCGTGGGCACCACGTTCGACCAGGTGGCTACCGCCAACCCGGACGGCTCGCCCATCCTGTGGGTCCCCGGCCCCGATGGTGCGCCCAAGTCGATCGCGTCGAATGCACCGGACCCCGATGGTCTGGTGGTGTTCGCGGTGCACCACGACGGTGCGCTGGGTGAGGCGTGCTTCCAGGACGCTGGCTGTGGTTCGCCGTTCTACGTGGCGTTCCTGCACGATCGTCCCGACCACTTCGTCATCGGAGCGGCGGTCGGCGACGGGGTCGTGCTGGCGAGCATCGATGCGGACGGACAGGTAACCACTGGTCCGCTCGTGAAGATCGACACCAGTGCCGGGCAGCCCTCGGAGCTGTGCTGGCTGTCGGTCTCGCCAGATGACCGGTACGTGTATGCGACGAACTTCGGTTACAGCAACATCTGCAGCTTCCGCATCGACGGCAACGTGGTGACGTTGGCGCAGGACCCCGCGTGCGCGAGGGTGCCCGGCGATGGCACGTTCCGCGCCCTCAACGGCACCGTGAGCAGCGGTCCGAGCGACAGCTGGCTGTCCCCGGACGGCGCGTACCTGTACCAGATCTACGGGAACGCCTCGAAGCTCGTCGGCTACTCCACGCAGGCTGACGGCTCGCTGGAGGAAGTGACCAGCGCCGATATCCCCTACAACAGCCCCCAGGGCGTGGTCGGGTTCTGAGCCACGGCACCGATCAACCACTGCGAGCGGAGGATCCATGGCCGACGACGCCACTGCGGCTCCACGGATCGAGACCTCGATCTCGTCGCTGATGCTCACGCCTCGCGAGACCGAGAAGCTGGTCATCTATCAGGTGGCTGAGCTGGCTCGACGCCGCAAAAACCGCGGACTGCTGCTGAACTTCCCCGAGTCGATCTCCCTGATCAGCGAGGCCCTGCTCGAGGCCGCACGTGACGGCAAGTCCCTCGCGGAGGTCATCGAGCTCGGGCGTCACGTGCTGACACGGCGGGACGTCATGGACGGTGTGCCGGAGATCGTGACCCTCGTTCAGGTCGAGGCGACGTTCCGTACCGGGACGCAGTTGATCTCGGTCAGCAATCCGATCGCATGAGCGCCAACACATGCCGACCCGACAGAGGAGGCGGAACGCATGATCCCCGGTGAATGGATCCTGTGCGACGATCCGGTCGAGATCAACACCGGCAGGCGCACGATCGCTCTGTCCGTGCGGAACACGGGGGACCGTCCCGTCCAGGTGGGCTCGCACTTCCACTTCTTCGAAGTGAACCGTGCGCTCGGCTTCGATCGCTCGAAGGCGATCGGGATGCGACTGGATCTTCCGTCGGGGCAGTCGGTCCGGTTCGAAGCAGGTGACGAGCGCGAGGTCGAGCTGGTGGAGTTCGGCGGCATGGGGCGGGTGATCGGGTTCAGCGGACTGCTCGACGGGTCGCTGCGCGCCCCCGCGATGGTGGACAGGGCACTGGCGCTGGCGAGTGCTCGTGGATTCTCGAGCACTGGCGATGACGCATGAGCTGGGTGCCGCGGACGCAGTACGCCTCCCTCTACGGGCCCACGGTCGGAGACCGGTTCCGGCTCGCGGACACCGCCCTGATCGCCCAGGTCGAGCGAAGCCTGATCACGCCCGGCGAGGAGGCGGTGTACGGCGGTGGCAAGTCCCTGCGCGACGGTATGGGACAGATGCCAGGGATCAGGAACGCCGACGGCGCGCTCGACCTGGTGATCACCTCGGTGATCGTCATGGATGCCCTGATCGGCATCGTGAAGGCGGACATCGGCATCAGGGACGGTCGGGTCGTCGGCATCGGTCAGGCGGGCAACCCGCTGGTGCAGGACGGTGTGCATCCGGACCTGATCGTGGGGGCCGGCACGGAGGTCATCTCAGGAGAGGGCCTGGTCGCAACGGCCGGTGCGGTCGACAGCCATGCCCACTTCATCACTCCTGCCCAGGTGCCACACGCGCTGTCGAGCGGGGTGACGACGTTGCTCGGTGGAGGCACCGGCCCGGCGGACGGGTCGAAGGGCACCACCTGCACGCCCGGCCCGTGGAACCTGGCGCGGATGCTCGAGGCGAGTGCGGGACTGCCCGTCAACGTCGGCTTCTTCGGGAAGGGCAACAGCAGTCGCCCCGAGGTCCTGATCGAGCAGCTGGCCGCCGGTGCCTGCGGACTCAAGGTCCACGAGGACTGGGGAGCGACGCCGGCCACGATCGACTGCGCGCTGTCGGTCGCCGACGAGCACGACGTGCAGGTCGCCCTCCACGCGGACACCCTCAATGAGGGCGGGCACCTCGCGGACACGGTGGCGGCGATCGACGGCCGCGCGATCCACAGCTATCACACCGAGGGTGCCGGAGGCGGGCATGCCCCGGATGTCATGGCGATCGCAGAGCTGCCGAACGTGCTGCCGTCGTCGACCAACCCCACGCGGCCGTACACCACCGACACCACCGACAACCTCTTCGACATGATCGTGGTGACGCACCACCTCAACCCGAACAACCCGGAGGACGTCGCGTTCGCGCAGTCGCGGATCCGCGCGGAGACCGAGGCGGCCGAGGACGTGCTTCACGATCTCGGCGTCCTGAGCATGTACTCGTCGGACTCGCAGGCGATGGGTCGCGTCGGTGACACCGTGGCCACGTGCTGGCGGACTGCGGACAAGATGAAGAAGCTGACCGGCGCACTGGCCGCGGACCCGCCGGCCAACGACAACCAGCGGATCCTGCGATACCTCGCCAAGCTCACCATCAACCCCGCCCTCGCGCACGGGATCGGCCACCTGGTCGGATCGCTCGAGCCGGGCAAGGTCGCCGACATCGTCCTGTGGCCGACGTCCACGTTCGGCGTCAAGCCCAAGTACGTCATCAAGTCGGGGTTCGTCGCGTGGGCGGTCATGGGTGACGGGAACGCCTCGATCCCGACGCCCGAGCCCGTGTTGCTGGGCCCCATGTTCGGTGCACTGGGCTCGGCGGTAGCCCGTACCTCGATGACCTTCATGTCGAAGGCGGCGGTCGCGGCCGGGGTGCCCGAGCGCGTCGGCCTGGACCGCTGGGTCGAGCCGGTCCGCAACTGTCGCACCGTCGGCAAGGAGCAGATGGTCCGCAACAGTGCCATGCCGTCGATCACCGTCGATACCGAGACCTATCAGGTTCACCTCGACGGGGTGCCCGCGACCGTCCGAGCAGTCGACGAGGTGTCGATGGCCCAGCTGTACTACATCGTCTGAGGTGCGCATGATTCCGGTCCGGGGAGCACGGGGCACGCAGGACAGTGGTCGAGACGAGTACGACGGGCTCGCCGGCCAGCTCGCCGCGCTGCAGCTGGCCGACAGCGCCTTTCCCAGCGGTCGTTACACCCTGTCGCACGGCCTCGAGGCGCTCGCGCAGAGTGGTTGGCTGGATGGGCCGGACCTCTGGACGAAGCTGCTGGATGTCCTCGAGGGCTACCTCCGTTTCGGAGTCGCCACGTCGGACGGCGTGGCACTGGCCTGCGCGCACAGGGCTACGGGACGGGGGCCGGATGTCTCGTCGATCGTAGAAGCCGATCGTCGGCTCCACGCCGCCAAGCTCTCCCGCGAAGCGCGCGAGGCTTCGACTCGCACCGGACGGGCGCTCCTGCGCACTGCCGAGTCGGCGTTCCCGAACCCGCACCTCGCGGAGTACGCCGATCGCGTGCTTGCCGGGCGAACCCCCGGCAACCACGCCGTGGTCCTAGGCGTCCTCACCGCCTCGTTGTCGGTCCCGCGCCTGTTCGCGGTCGCGAGCGAGCTGCACGCCCTCGCCGCGGGCTGGGTCTCGGCCGCCACCAGGCTCGCCCTGATCGACCACCGGGCCGCGCAGGCGTTGCTTCACGAGGTTCACCCGGCCATCGCTCGGGCAAGTCGCGACGTGGCCGAGCGATCCGTCACCGAGATCGGCGGCTGCACCCCGCACCTGGACGTGATGTCCATGCAGCACGAGGAAGCCGAGCTGCGCCTGTTCGCCAGCTGACAAGGAGAGACGATCCATGACCCGAAGCCCCGCTCCGCATCACCATGACCACTCGCACGATCGCCACCGCGAGGATGACGGTCGGGCTCCGGGAGTCCCGCGCATCGGCATCGGAGGGCCCGTCGGTTCGGGGAAGACGGCGCTGATCGAGGCGCTCGTCCCGAGGCTGTTGTCGGCCGGACACCGGCCGCTCGTCGTCACGAACGACATCTTCACCTCCGAGGACGCCAAGCACGTGCGCGCCACGCTCGACGGCATGCTGCCGGGGGACCGTGTCGTCGGAGTGGAGACCGGCTCGTGCCCCCACACCGCCGTACGCGACGACCCGACCATGAACCTGGAGGCGATCGACGAGCTCGCGGCAAGGCATCCGGACGGTGACGTCGTGCTGGTCGAGTCGGGCGGCGACAACCTGACACTGACGTTCAGCAGCGCGCTCGCGGACTACTTCATCTTCGTGATCGACGTCGCCGAGGGCGACAAGATCCCGCGCAAGCGTGGTCCCGGGGTGACGGGTTCCGACCTGCTCGTCATCAACAAGATCGACCTCGCGCCGCACGTGCGAGCCGACCTCTCGGTCATGGACCGGGACGCGCGGGCGGTGCGTGACGGTCGGCCCTTCGTGTTCACCAACTGCTTCACCGGCGACGGGCTCGACGACGTGGTCGCGCGGATCCGAGCCGTCCTCGCCGAGTCGCACGCGGGTGCGGAGGCGACGTGATCGCAGGCGTCGAGAGCGCCGGCCGGTTCGCCCCTGGCCACTACACGCCGGACAACCTCCCGGCCGAGGTCAGCGCGATGGCGGGAGGTCTGAGGTGCGGCCTGGACGTCGGCGCGGCGGGAAAGGTCGGGCTGCTCGAGCTGAGCCTGGCGCGCTCCGGTCCCGCGACGCGGGTGGTGGCGCAGTACCAGCGGGCGCCCCTCTACCTGTACCGGCCGATCTACGTCGACCCGGCGAGGCCGGACATGCCGTTCGTCTACGTGCAGCAGTCCGGTGACGGCCTCGTGCAGGGCGACCGGTACCGCATCGACATCACGTGTGCATCGGGCGCGGCAGCGCACATCACGACGCAGGCGCCCACCAAGGTCTTCGCTGCGAGGAGCGACCTCGTGACGCAGATGGTGAACCTGCACGCCGGCGCCGGAGCGTTCCTGGAGTACCTGCCGGATCCGATGATTCCCTGCCGAGGCTCGCGACTCTTCCAGCGCCTGCGCATCACCGCTGAGTCCACGGCCACGATCATCTTCGGGGAGACGTTGATGCCCGGAAGGGTCGCCCACGGCGAGTCGCATGTCTACGACACGTACTGGGCGGAGACCGCGGTCCTTCGTCCGGACGAGACCCTGCTCTTCACCGATCGACTCCGGCTCCGTCCCTTGCTGGAAGGTGTCGGATCGCTCGGCGGCTATGACGTCATCGCGTCGCTGTACCTGGTCACGGCCGTTGTCGACCCGGCGGCACTGGTCTCCGAGCTGCGGGCACGTGACGTGGAGCGTCCCGATGTCATGGTCGGCTTCACCGAGCTGCCCAACGGGTGCGGCGTGGCCGTGCGAGTCCTGGCGCGGACGTCGGCGACAGCACGCCACGCAATGCGCGAGCTGTGGAACGCCGCCCGGCTGACACTGATGGGCCTTCCCGCTCCGGATCTCCGGAAGGGCTAGATGGTGGCGTTGGTCCGAGGGCGATTGTCGAGTGATCGCGGGCCGGCTGTTCATCAGCCCCCGGGCGGTCGAATGGCACCTGGGCAACATCTTCGTCAAGCTCCAGATCACCTCGCCGAGGCAGCTGCAGAAGCGCCGGCACGAGACGTAGGTGACGCCCTCGCGGTGGGGTGGGCCGCCCGGGGACTGGTTGGGAACCGGGGGTCACCCTGATGCGAGACGCCGGCGAGGATCGGAGGGTGGGTCCTGCACAACTGCCCGGCGACAGGCCGGCGCGAACGCTCACCAGCGAGGAGATCAACGTGATGGAGTCCATGGCCACAACCAGCTACCTGCCCGCCCTCAGCGAGCCGCACGAGCGTGACGGCGTGGGCCAGGAGCTGGCGAACGTGCTGCAGGACCTGGTGTCACTGGCCCTGACGGGCAAGCAGCTGCACTGGATGTGTGTGGGACGCCTGGCCCATTCCTTGCACCTGCAGCTCGATGAGCTCGTCGAGTCGTGGCGCACGCTTGCCGACACGGTTGCCGAGCGCGCCGTGGCGCTCGGCCACATGGTGAACGGTCAGGCGGACGCGGTCGCGGCCGGCTCCGAGCTGACATCGGTCGCGCCCGCGGCGATCGAGGACCATCTGGTCATCCATGAGATGACGCGACGGGTCGCGTCGACGGCGGAGCGGATCAGGGGACGGCTGCGCCCGATCGGGGAGCTCGATCCAGTGTCCCAGGAGGTCCTGATCGACGTGGTACGTGAGCTCGAGAAGCAGCAGTGGCTGCTGCGGGTGCAGGTGCGAGGAACTGGGTGACGGGTGAGTCGAGCTGCACCCTGGGGACCGCGAAGGTGAGCGGGTCGAGTCGGCGATGGGTCTAACAACATCACCTCGACGCCCGGACTGGCAGGTCGCCACCGTCGTCGGACTCGAGCTCGAGACACCTCGGACGCAGACGATCGCCTTGGACGTGCCCGACTGGGATGGGCACCGAGCAGGCCAGCATCTCGATCTGCGACTCACAGCGGTCGACGGCCACCAGTCGGAACGGCCCTACTCGATCGCCTCGGGTCCCGCGGACGAGCTGGTCGAGGTGACGGTCGAGCGGCTGCCGGGTGCTGGGGTGTCACGGTACCTGGTCGACAAGCTGCGCGAGGGAGACCGTCTGGAGGTGCGCGGCCCGGTCGGCGGCTACTTCGTCTGGCAGGAGTCCTTCGGGGGGCCGCTGCTCGTGATAGCAGGAGGACCCGGGATCGCCCCGCTGCGCTCGATCCTGCGGTACCACCGGTCGGTCCGCAGCGCTGTGCCGGTGCGGCTGCTGTATGCCGCCCGCGACCTCGACGACCTCGTCTACCGCGACGAGCTCATGCGGTTCGCCACCTTCGACCAGTTCGACGTGAGTATCACCCTCACGGACGATCAACCGCCGGGATGGCACGGCTACCGCGGGCGGATCGACTCGGCGATGCTCGCGGAGGTGGGTTGGCCGTCCGGTGAGCGGCCGCTCGTCTACCTGTGCGGTCCGTCGGCCTTCGTCGAATCTGCGGAGGAGCTGCTGGTCGTGGCACATCACGACCGGGCGCGAATCCGCGCCGAGCGCTTCGGTCGGTCGGGACTCTCCGCATGAGAGGTAAGTCCGCTCCATCGCCCGACGGCCCAGCAATCAGTGACCCGGTGATCCGTGACCGGGCCCGACCTTGCCGAGAGCATCGCCCCCAGGCCTGAGCACGAGGTGCAGCTCTGTCCTCGAGGTGATCCCGAGCTTGGCGAAGACCTTGTGAAGGTGGTACTCGACAGTTCGCGGGCTCACGAAGAGGCGAGCTCCGATCTGGGAGTTGGTCAACCCGTCCTTGGCCAGGTAGCCGATCCGGGACTCCTGCGGGGTGAGCTGGCGGTCGGTCCCGACGGTCCGACTGCGGGCGCGCTCGCCGGTGGCCAGCAGCTCGGCACGCGCTCGCGCCGCAAAGCCAGCGGCGCCGATCGTCGAGAACGTCTGCTGGGCCGCACGCAACGGGACGCGAGCGTCGATGCGTCGGTTCTGTCTCCGGAGCCACTCGCCGTAGAGGAGCTGGGCCCTTGCGAGGTGAACCCGGATGCCGGTCTGGGACAACCAGTCGATCGCGTCCTGGTAAAGCGCCGCGGCGGCCGGTCCGTCGGCGAGCAGGGCCTGTGCCGTTGCCCGCACACCACGTGCCCAGGGGGTGGCCGCGTGATCGGCGTCGTCGCCGAGCCGCGCAAGGCTCGCGGCCGCGAGGTCGAGGCGTCCGCAGCGCACCGCAGCCTCGATGAGCTCCGCGGCCGCCCACCTGGAGAGTGCAAGCTGATCGGACTCGGTGGCGCGGCGGGCGGCGGCCATCGCCTGCTCGTAGTGACCCATACCGTTGTGCAGGACCGCCTCGGCCAGGTGGGTCGCAGCCACTGTCAGCGGGTCGCCGTGCTCCCGAGCCTCCTGCCGCACTCGCGGCAGTGCTCCGTGCAGGACCTCGAGCCGTCCTTGCCAGGCCGCCAGCAGCAGAGACGCGGAGGTCGCGGGCGCCGCACCCGCTGCGGCGGCGTCGAAGCGGCCACGATGAACCTCCAGGAGCGTCGACTGCACGGCCGCCCATCCGGAGGCCAAGAAGTCGTGGCCGTCGCCGTCGTTGTTGCCCGTTGGGTGCGGGTCCGGTGACGTGAGCGCTGCCCATGCCGGCTCGTTCCACGCGTCGGCAGCGACCCAGCCGGCCAGCCAGGACCATCCGCGGGTGGCGGAGTCCACGCCGTCGCCGGCGAACCGGGCGACCACGCGGCCCAGCTCGTCGGCGGCCCTGTCGCGTCCGTCGAGGACCCTGGTGGCCAGCGCGTCGAGCAGCAGGTCGATCGGCTCGACCGATGCCGGTTCCACGCTCTCACGTGCCGCCCGGGCGGCCTCCCGCAGATTGGCCGCAGCCAGCGTCGGACACGACAGCATGCCCGCCACGAGGGCCTCGAGGTGCGCGGTCCGGGCCAGGGCGGAGGAGTGAGGGCGGATGCGTCGCGCCGCCCGCAGCAACAGTCGCGTCGGTGTGTCGTCGCGGCGGGTGCCGAAGGCGATGCGCGCTCGCTGCAGCTCGATCCGGGCCTCGATCTCGGCGTTCGGCGGACCACTCTCCGCGATGGTGAGCAACCGCTGCGCAGCGTCGACGTCACCCGTCGTGTGCTTGGCACCTGCTGCGACGAGCGCCCTTCGCGCGCGTATCGCCGGGTCGGAGGTCAGGAGGGCGGCGCGTTCCATGAAGGCCGCGCGTGCTGCAACGCCTCCGCGCCTCTGAGCCGTGGTCGCGCTCGTCTCCAGGTCGTCAGCGATCCGATCGTCGAGCCCGCTCGTCGACAGTGCCAGGTGCCACGCCCTGCGATCGGCGTGAGCATCGCCGGCGACCGCCCCGGCAAGTGCCCGGTGGACCTGGCGCACCTCCGCACGCGTCGCGCCGGAGTACAAAGCCGCTCGGAGCCGGGTGCAGCCGAGCACGACTCGCGGACCGAAGGTCAGTAGATCCTCGGTCTCGAGCACCTCTGCGGCGTGCGGGCCGATCCCGAGACGTCCGGCCGCTCGCCACACCAGGGCAGGGTCTCCCGTGGGTTCGGCGGCGACCAGCAGCAGCAGTCGACGTGCCTCGACTGTCATCCGCCCGGCACGTCGCTCGCAGTCGTGATCACGGTCCCGGGCGTCGGGACGTGGCACCGGAACGGCGTAGCCGCCGGCGAGCTCGGCAGCCGTGGTGCCGTCGACCGCCTGGAGGAGGGCCCGCGGATTGCCACGTGCCTCGAGCAGCATCCGCTCGGTCACCGCAGTGTCGATGTCCGCCGGCGCGGCGGCAGACAGGACCGCGAGCGCCTCGTCGCGGTCCAGGGCTTCCAGGCGCGTCGCGGGAAGGCCGTCCAGCTCGGCCCGGCTCGCCTGCTCGAGCTCGCCGAAGACGATCACCAGCGGGCTGCGCTCGGCGCGACGGGCCACGAACGCCAGGACCAGCAGCGACGCGTGGTCGACCAGGTGCGCATCATCCACAACGCAGCACAATGGCTTGCGCTGGGCAACGCCGGTGAGCAGGTTCAAGGCGGCGACACTCACGAGGAAGCGGTCCGGCGGCGCACTCCCGCTGAGCCCGATCGCTGCGGAGAGCGCTTCGCGCTGAGCCGGTTCGAGACCCACCAGGTCGTCGACGAGCGGCGCACACAACAGCTGCAGGCCGGCGTACGGCAGCTCGCGCTCTTCCGAAACGCCTCGCACCCGGAGCACCTGGCTCCCCTCAGCTCGCGCAGCCACGTGGTCGAGCAGGGTGCTCTTGCCGATCCCTCGGCCCCCGATCACTCGTAGCGCCCCAGCGGCCCGTCCGCTCGTCGAGTCCTCGAGGAGTCGCTCCACCCGGGCGCATTGCGCGGAACGTCCGTGCAGTCGCGGCCGGGCGCCACGGACTTCTGTTGTCTGGTCGGGATCGCAGAGGGAGGCCGTCACACCGACAACGGTGGCGTGGTCCATCCGATCTGGGACCCGGGTCGGACACTGGTGGACCCCCGGGGTTCGGGCCCGTGGACCCCGGGGTGCCCGGGGGTGCTCCGGTCCGACCGGCCACGACCGGCACCCGCGGAGGTCGTCTACCTCGGCAGTCCACGGACGCGACGGCGCCGAGGCGTGGCTGACGATCGGGCCCGAGCGACGCACCGTCGCCGAGCGTGGCCTCTTCCAAACCTCGGGAGAGGCGCGCCGGACGGGGTGGCAGACGAGAGAGGGAACGATGCGACTTCTGGGTGAACAGACGGATCTCGCGGTGGCGGGCGAGCCCGCCGTCCGCATGGGGTGCGCGGGGGAGGAGGGGGAGGCGCACCTGCGTGGTCAGGCTGAGGCCGGCCTCCGCGCGCTCATCCGGCTCATGGGCGACGACCCCGACCGGCCCGGCGTGACCGAAACCCCGGCGCGTGTCGTGCAGGCGTATCTCGAGCTCGCCGAACAACCTGGTGATCCCGCGGTGCTCCTGGGGACGGTCTTCGACGATGTGGAGTATCCCAGCGACGAGATGATCGCCGTCGGCCCCATCGACTTCGTGTCGATCTGCGAGCACCATCTCCTCCCGTTCACGGGTCAGGCGTGGGTCGGATACGTGCCCGGCGGGGCCGGAGTGGTGGGCTTGTCCAAGCTGGCCCGGCTTGTTGACCACTACGCCCGCCGCCCACAGGTGCAGGAGCGATTGACGACGCAGATCGTCCAGGCCCTGGTGGACCATCTCGACCCGCAAGGTGCCGGTTGTGTGGTCCGGTCCTCGCATGCCTGCATGGGGCTGCGTGGGGTCCGGAAGCCGGGGGCTGTGATGGTGACCTCAGTGCTCCGAGGCTTGATGCGGCGTGACCCGGCCTCACGGGCGGAGTTCATGGCGCTCACCAACGGCGGGCGCTGAGGGCGCCGGATCGAGGGCGACTCCCCCTTCCGGGGGCGGCCCGTCGCCGGACACGAGCGGCCGGTCGGCCGGGCGGTGCGCCCGAAGATGGGTCCGGGCCCTAGCCGCCGTCCACCTGTCGTCCGGGTCGGACTGGAGAAGTCCCGTGATCACCGGCTCCAGCCACCCGGCCCGTCGAGCAAGCGGCGGAGCCGGGGCGGTCATGGCGTGCTCGATCAGATCCTCGACCGAACGCACCGCGAATGCCGGCGCGCCTTCGATCGCAAACCAGAGTGCGGCGCCGAGCCCGTACATGTCGCTGCGAGCCGAGTAGTCGCCGCTCACCACGCTCTCTGGTGCGATGTAGCCCAGCGTTCCCGTGAGGAGGTCGTCCCGCGACCCGCTGCGGCCCAGCGGGGCGGCGATCCCGAGATCCGTGAGCACGACCCGCCCGTCCGTTCCCAGGTGGATGTTGCTCGGCTTGACGTCGCGATGCACCAGGCCGCCGGCGTGCAGCGAATCGAGTGCGGCAACCATGGTCTCGGCGACCTGATGCACCAGACTGACGGGCAGCCCGCCGTGGCGACTGACCTGGTCGGCCAGCGTGCTGCCCTGCAACGCCTGCATGACGATCCAGGCCTGCTCGTCTCGATCGACGACGACGTCGTGGACGACCACGATGTTCGGGTGTGCGACGCGAACAGTGGCACGCGCCTCCTGCAGCGCTCTCCGAGCGCCGGACGTGCCAGAGGCATCGAGGCGTTTGACCGCGACCCGGCGGCCCAGGACGGTGTCCTGTGCGAGCCACACCGATCCGGTGCCTCCCGCCCCGAGAGGTTCGAGCAGTCGATAGCGCTGGACGACCAGCGTCCCCGGCCGCGTCCGCGCCGAATCGGGTCCCTTGCCCGGAGCCGAGGGGGCTGCACGGAGGGTCGGCGGCGAGGTGCGCAGACCGGTCGCGGCCCGGCGGAGTGCGGACTGGACACCTGCGGTGGCTCCGCGCGCGGCGATCACGTCGGCCTCCGCGCCCACCTGTGCTGCAGGTTGCATCATCACCTCGCCGGTCCCCGCTCGGACCGCCACGGTGCCGCTTCCTGGTCGCGATCGCCCCCGGGGTCAGCCCAGGCGAATCCCCAGCCTCGTGGTGGCGGGGCTGTCGCGAGGTGCTCCTGGACCGTGGCCCAGCAGCGCGGTTGGTCGCCGCCGAGCTCTGCCGTTGCGACGTACCAGGCGTCCGGCATCTGCCTTCGTCCCCGTAGGATGGCCGCGTGGACTGCCGAGGCAACGCCGGGGGGCTGGCGGCGGACTCGTTGCCACGGCCGGGCGCCGTGCTGGCTGGCGAGCCGACTGCGCCGCCCCGTCGGGGACGGTAGGTCGGTGCTGCGGTTCCGGCGCGGCGAGTGTGACCTCCTCGACCGCCTCCTCGATGACGTGGGATCGGGAGAGAGCCGTGCCCTGGTCCTCCGAGGCGAAGCCGGGATCGGGAAGACCGTGCTGCTGGAGTATGCGTTCGAGCGTGCCGCGGAGTGGCGTTCGGTGCGCGCCAGCGGCGTAGAGTCCGAGAGGGAGCTGGCGTTCGCGGGCTTGCACCAGGTCTGCGCGCCGGCACTCGACTCACTTGGCGCGCTGCCCGCGCCTCAGCAGCAGGCTCTGCGGACCGCCTTCGGCCTGGCCCCCGGCACGCCACCCGACCGGTTCGTCGTCGGTCTCGCCGTCCTGGGCCTGCTGGGCGAGAGAGCGCGCGACCGCCCGTTGCTGTGCCTGATCGACGATGCGCAGTGGCTGGACCGGGCGTCCGCACAGGTCCTCGGCTTCGTAGCCCGGCGGTTGCGCGCCGAGTCCGTGGCCATGATCTTCGCGGTGCGAGAGCCGACAGCCGGCGGCGAGGTCACCGAGCTGAGCGGTCTCCCCGATGTCTGGGTCGGCGGACTCTCCGACGAGCACGCACGGATGTTGCTGGCGTCGGCCTACCCAGGGCCCGCCGACCGAGGCGTGCTGGATCGCGTCGTGGCCGAGAGCCGCGGGAACCCGCTGGCTCTGCTCGAGCTGCCGCGTGGCTTTACCCGGGCTGAGCTGGAGGGCTGGTTCGGATCGTTCAGCCAGGTCGTGCTGCCGGGGCGGATCGAGGAGAGCTTCCTACGCCAGATCGGCACCCTATCGCCCGTCACGCGGCAGGTGCTCCTGGTCGCGGCGGCCGAACCCGTCGGCGACCCCGTACTCGTGTGGCGAGCTGTCGATCGCCTCGGGGTCACGGTGGACGTCGAACTGGCATCGCGCGAGGCGGCGGGACGCTTCGTGGACTTCGGGGCCCGGGTGCGATTCCGGCATCCGCTGCTCCGGTCGGCGATCTATCGCGCGGCCACGGCCGAGGAGCGACGCCGCGCGCACTGGGCCCTGGGTCAGGTGACCGATCCCGTCGCGGACCCCGATCGTCGGGCCTGGCATCGTGCACAGGCCACCGAGGCGCCCGACGAGGAAGTCGCCGCAGAGTTGGATGAGTGCGCCCGGGGAGCGTTCGCCCGTGGCGCAGCGGCGGCGGCAGCGGCGTTTCTCGAGCGGGCTGCCGAGTTGACCCCGACCGCCAAGCGGCGCGGCCAGCGGTTCCTGGCGGCAGCGCACGCGACCTACGAGGGTGGCATGCCAGCTGCGGCACCTCGCCTGATCGCGCTGGCCGAGGCCAGCCCGCTGAGCGCCCTCGAAGAGGCGCAGGCCGACGTTCTGTACGCCCGGAGCGCCTTCGCCCTCGGACGCGGCCGCGATGCGACAGAATCGCTCTTCCAAGCGGCGACGCGACTCCAGGCGATTGACGCACGGACCGCCCGAAACACACATCTGGAGGCCATCCGGGCGAGCTGGTTCCTCGCCGACCACGCGCCAGGGCTCACCCTGCGCGAGATGGCCGAGGCGGCGCACAGGTCGCCTCGGCCGGGTCCGGAATCGACTTCAGACGTCCTCATTCACGGGCTTGCGATCCGATATCGGGACGGCTACGAGGCGGGTGCCGCGGTCCTGAAGAAGGCCGTGGCCGAGTTCTGCGTCACGGCGCCCACCGGTGAGATCGGCGTGCTCCTGGAGTGGTTCGCCGGCTCCATCGCCGTGGACCTGCTCGACGACGAATCCTGGGACCTGATCAGCCGCCGCTACGAGCAGCGCGCGCGGGACGAGGAACGTGCATCGCTCCCGATCGCGCTGACCATGCAGATCGTCAATCTCGTGATGCAGGGTGCCCTGGCCGCGGCAGAGTCATTGCTGGAGGACTTCGACGCCGTTCGTCAAGCGACCGGCATCTACGATGCCCCCTACGCAGGCCTGCTGTGGGCGGTCTGGCGCGGGCGCGACAAGCAGGCGACCGAGATGCTCGATGCCATGACCAACGATGCCGTCGAGCGCGGTGAGGGTGTCACGCTGATCGCCGCGGAGTGGTTGCGCGCCACACTGCTCAACAGCCTCGGTCGCTACCGAGAGGCGGCAACCGCCGGGCTCCGGGCGACCGAGTCCGAGCGTGAGATGGGCTTCACCACGCTGTACGCCCTGGTCGAGTTGGTCACGGCAGCCGCCCACACGGGCCAGTCCGGTACGGCCGCGCGGGCGCTGGCACGGCTGACCACCATGACGGAGGCGAGCGGCACTGACTGGGCACACGGTGTGACGGCCCGCTGTCGCGCGATGGTCGCGGACCACGACTCCGCCGAGCTCGACTTCCACGAAGCGCTCACGCGACTCGGTCGCACGCGGATCCGCGCTGAGCTGGCCCGCACCCACCTCCACTACGGGGAGTGGTTGCGGCGGCGCGGCAGAAGCAAGGACGCGCGCCGGGAGTTGCGCACCGCGCACTCCATGCTCACCGATATGGGGATGGCCAGCTTCGCTGCGCTCGCCGCACGGGAGCTGCGCGCGACCGGCGAGAAGGTTCGCGAAGGCCCGATTGCCCCGTCCAGCACGCTGACGCCCCAGGAGACACAGATCGTGCGGTTGGTGCGCGAAGGCCTGTCGAACGCCGAGATCGCCGATCGGTTGTTCATCAGTCCCCGGACGGTCGAGTGGCACCTCGGCAAGGTCTTCGGGAAGCTGGGCGTCACGTCCAGGCGTCAGTTGCGCCGCTGAGGTGCCGAGGTGACGGCGCATCGGCGCCTCGTGACCGGCTCCGATCCGTTTGCCTGCCGGCCGCTGAGCTCGCCAGCGGTTCGGGACGTCGTCCGTCGCGAACCTGCCTAGTCGGATCGAGGAAAGCGCCCTGCTCCACAACAGCGCCGGCCGGTACGCCGACGCCCTGGTCGCCGCCGTACGAGCCACGGCGCAGCCGCCGGTCATGGGCGTCGAGCCCTGGCAGGCCCTGGTCGAGATGGTCGAGGCCGGGACCCGGAGCCGGCACCGCGACCTCGCCGCGGATGCGTTCGAACGACTCCGCGCGACCACCGATGCCGCCGGCACCGACTGGGCACTGGGTGTGGAGGCGCAGAGCCGTGCCCTGCTCAGCAACGGGAACGACGCCCGCTGCGGCTACCTCGAGGCGATCGAGTTCCTCGACCGCACGCGCATCCGTGGCGCGCTCGCACGTGCCCACCTGCTCTACGGAGAGTGGCTGCGACGCGCGGGCCAGCGGGCCGAGGCTCGGCATCATCTGCGCAGCGCGCATGAGATGTTCCGCGCGATGGGCATGCGGGCCTTCGCGCGCCGCGCCTCCACCGAGCTGCTCACGGTGGGAGGGACCATCCGCGATGCTGGCCGTCCCGCGAGCGTCCAGCTCACTGCGCAGGAGGAGCAGATCGTTCGGCTGGTCCAGAGCGGACTGTCCAACACGTGGCCGCCCGGCTGTTCGTCAGCCCGCGTACCGTCGAGTGGCATCTGAGGAAGGCGTTCAGCAAGCTCGGCATCACGTCACGGCGTCAGCTCCGCGGTCGCTGACCGTCCGCGGACTGGCCCGCACGTCCGATTCGCGACGTCGGGCGGCACCAGGTCGACGTGCGCAATGAGCACTCCACTAGCGCGTGGAAGGGTCGGGCCCGCCGCTCGCGTGCCTCTTCGCCTCGACCGTGAACCCCAGGCTCCGGAGCACCTTGACGGCGCCAGCCTTGCCACCCTCGAAGTCCGCCGAGGCGAGGCGCTCGCCCGTCGCTAGCTCGTAGGCCCTGCCCAGGATGCCTTTGGGCGGGTAGCTCCGCTCCGCCCAGAGCAACTCGTACGTCGTGGTCGGCGCGAAGCCGTGTACGGCGAAGAATCGCTCGGGGCCGAGGCGGTCGTATTCGGCCAGCGCACGGTGCACATCGGCATCACGCACCTCGCTCCAAGGCAGCGAACGGGTCATCGGTCCTCCTGGCGAATTCGGGGGCATCACGAGCTGGTGCTGATCCGGGTCGCGTCGGCGCTCCGTCGGGTCCGTGCGGACAAGCGGCGAGTAGCCACGTAAGTTGGTGTCTGCGTCGCGGCGTTCCTTCCATCGCGGTTGGACGCGGTCGTCCCAGCGCGTCAGCCGACGTGCCTGCGCGTATGTGCCAGGAAGGTGTCGAAGTCGCAGAGCACCAGCTCGCACCGGGCACAGAACCAGATGCCCGTGGGTGGACGCAGCCCGAGCTGGTGGCAGGTGTCGCGGGCGCACGCGAGCCAGTAGGCACGGAGCAGACGACCCCGCAGGAGCTGGAGTCTCCCGACAGCGGACCGCATCGAGGCTCGGCGTCTCATCGCGGCCCAAGGCCAAGCCCGAGGTCGAGGGTCGCGGCCCGAGACCAGACGACGTGCTCGCTGACGTAGCACCCACCGGGGTGGCGGCGAGGCATCGCGGTCTCCCTTCTGTCGCTTCGTCTGTTCAGACTCCCTGAGCCGGTCCGCGCCCGCCCGTCCACGGGTGCACCCGGACACCTGCGTCGGCAGGGTGTGCACGAGTCACGCCGGCGCACGGACCTCGCCGGCCGCGTGGGTTACGAATCCGCCCGCGGTCAAGCCGTCCCGAAGCTTCCGGCGGGCGTCGAACATCACCTTGTACACGGCGTTGGGATTCGACCCGAGGTCGTTGGCGACCTGCCTGACCGAGCGCCCGCGCACCGTGATCGCCTCGAACGCATGCTGCTGGCGGGCGCTGAGGTCCTCACGAACGATCTGGGTGACGGCGTCCAGCATGTCGTGGGCCTCGGCGTGCGTCTCCGGCGAGTCATCGGGATCGGTTGCGAGCGCGCCCCACTCCTCGTCATCGAGGGAGACTCGGGGTCGGTTCCAGACATGACGGTTGACCTTGGACGACACCTCGAAGGCCACGAACCGGTAGGCCCACGTCGTGAACCTGCACTCACCGCGGAACGTCCGCACCTTGCGGCAGATGGACAGGGCGGCGTCGCCGGCCGCCTGGTGGGCGACGTCGTCCAGCTCCGGGCCGCTGAGCTGGACGTACGACGCTCGGCGTCGCAGCTCCACGAAGGCGATCTTCACCAGCCACAGGTACAGCTCTGTGGTCGCCCGCTCGTACTGGTCGCCTCGTGACGTCAACGCGCGCACCCACTCGGCGTTGTCCCCATTCACGTGGTCGGCGACGTCCGGCTCCGGAACCGACTCCTGACCGCTCCGCATTCCGACGGACCCCCGACCCGCTCCGTGCACATTCCGAAACTCCTGCTGTGCGACTGACACGGCCGCCACCTCCTCAACGATCGCCCGACACCGATCTCGGATGGGCTCGGTACCGCCGGCGTGCATGCGCCCACCCTGTGGCAGCGCCGGCTCACTCGAACCGGGATGTCGCCTAGCCGGGGACCCCGGCTTCCGCGGCCGGGTGGGAGTGGTGACACGGCCGCGGAAGCCGCTGATCGGGCCGGGTGGTCGGGCCGGGTGGTCGGGCCAGGTGGTCGGGCCAGGTGGTCGGGCCGGGTGGTCGGGCCGGGTGGTCGGGCCGGGTGGTCGGGCCGGGTGGT
>NZ_JARGER010000019.1 GCF_029210375.1 Nocardioides sp. YIM 152315
CGCGCGGCTCGACGTACCCGACGACCTCGGGGTGGTTTCGAGACAGGCGCCAGGGCGCCTTCCTCAACCACCGTGACTCTGCGTGCCTTCCTCAACCACCGTGCCTCGAGGCGTCCGACCGGCGCGTGTCAGATCCGTCATACCGGCCGGTAACGCTGCGCTGCTACGTTCCGGCGATGAGCGGATCCCGCAGCGCCAAGGACTTCTTCCGGCCCCTCGCCGTCGGGGCGCCGACGCCGCTGACCGAGATCCCCGCGCGACCGAGCCGGGCGATCCACTTCTTCGATCCGAGCAACCCGAAGATGGCGGCGAAGATCCCGGACATGGTCGGCACCGTGGACGTGCTGCTCGGCAACCTCGAGGACGCCGTCAAGGCCGACAACAAGCTCGCCGCCCGCGAGGGCCTGGTCGAGATCGCGAAGACCACGGACTTCGGGCCCACGCAGCTGTGGACCCGGATCAACGCGCTCGACAGCCCCTGGGTGCTCGATGACCTCACCACCCTCGTCCCCGCCATCGGCGACCGGCTCGACGTGGTCATGGTGCCGAAGGTGCAGGGCGCCGAGGACATCCACTACGTCGACCGACTGCTGGCCCAGCTCGAGGCGAAGGCCGGCCTGGAGCGACCGATCCTCGTGCACGCGATCCTCGAGACGGCACGCGGCGTCGCCAACGTCGAGGAGATCTGCGGCGCCAGCCCGCGCATGCAGGGCCTCTCCCTCGGCCCCGCCGACCTCGCGGCCGACCGCCGCATGAAGACCACCCGCGTCGGTGGTGGACACCCCGGCTACCTGGTGCGCGAGGACCCCGACCCCGACCGGGCGGCGGCGAGCCGGGCGACCTACCAGCAGGACCTCTGGCACTACACGATCGCCCGCATGGTCGACGCCTGCGCGATGCACGGCATCTACCCGTACTACGGCCCGTTCGGCGACATCGCGGACACGACCGCGTGCGAGGACCAGTTCCGCAACGCCTTCCTCCTCGGCTGCGTCGGCGCCTGGAGCCTGCACCCGAAGCAGATCGCCATCGCCCACGAGGTCTTCTCCCCCAGCGTCGAGGACGTCGTGCACGCGCGTCGCGTGGTCGCCGCCATGGGCGACGGCACCGGCGCGGTGATGCTCGACGGGAAGATGGAGGACGATGCCTCCCTCAAGCAGTGCCTGGTGATGGTCGAGCTCGCCGAGCAGCTGGCGGCGATCGACCCCGAGCTGAAGGCGGCGTACGAAGGGATCGAGGCATGAGCGAGTTCACTCCCCTGCGCAGCGTGCTCTACATGCCCGGCTCCAACGAGCGCGCACTGGAGAAGGCCAGGTCGATCGCCTGCGACGGCCTCATCCTCGACCTCGAGGACGCCGTCGCGCCCGACGCCAAGGAGGGCGCCCGCGAGGCGGCCTGCACGGCCGCAGCGAGCGGCGACTACGGCCGTCGTACCGTCACCATCCGCGCCAACGCCCTCGGCACCGAGTGGCACGACGCCGACCTCGCCGCCATCGCCCAGGCCGGTCCCGACGCCGTCGTGGTCCCGAAGGTCAACAGCGCCGCCGAGGTGCACCAGCTCGTCGACGCCCTGGACAAGGCCGGCGCCCCCGACCACACGAAGCTCTGGGCGATGATCGAGACGCCGGTGGCGATCCTCGACGCGCTCGCGATCGCCCGCGCGAGCGAACGGCTGACCTGCTTCGTGATCGGCACCAACGACCTGGTCAAGGAGCTGTACGCCGAGCACGTGCCCGGCCGCGCGCCGATCCTGCCCAGCCTGCACACAGCCCTGCTCGCCGCCCGCGCGGCGGGCATCGCGATCCTCGACGGCGTCTACAACGACGTGAAGGACGTCGAGGGCTTCCTCGACGAGTGCGAGCAGGGACGACAGCTCGGCTTCGACGGCAAGACGCTCATCCACCCGGGTCAGGTCGAGGGCGCCAACAGCGCGTTCGCGCCCTCCGAGCGGGCCGTCGAGGACGCCCGCGGGCTGATCCGGGCCTGGGAGGACGGCGCCGGCACGGGCGTCGTCACCCACCACGGCAAGATGGTCGAGCAACTCCACGTCGAGTCCGCCCGCCGCACCCTCAGCATCCACGACGCGATCCGGGCCCTGAGCACCCGGTGAGGGCGGTCGTCCAGCGCGTCCTCGCGGCGAGCGTCACGGTCGACGGCGAGACCGTCGGCGCGATCGACGGCCCGGGCCTGCTGGTCTACCTCGGCGTCACCCACGACGACGGACCCGCCGACGTCACCTGGATGGCCCGCAAGGTCTGGGAGCTGCGGATCATGCGCGAGGAGCAGTCGGCTTCCGATCTCGGCGCTTCCGTGCTCGTCGTCAGCCAGTTCACCCTGTACGGCGACGCGCGGAAGGGTCGCCGCCCCACGTGGCAGGCGGCGGCGCCCGGGCCCGTGTCCGCACCGCTCTACGACGCGGTCTGCGACACCCTCGCCGGGCTCGGCGCGCACGTCGAGCGCGGCGTGTTCGGCGCCGACATGCGCATCGCCTCGGTCAACGACGGGCCGATCACGATGATCCTCGAGAGTCCCGGTCGGAGCTGAGCCCCCGCCGGCGGCCGGGTTTGGCCCCCGAGGGCCACGGGTACAGCCCGTCGTGGTCCAGCCCGGACCACGACAAGGGAGGGAACATGATCGTCCTCGGCGTCATCCTGCTGCTCATCGGCCTGCTGGCCGGCATCCCGATCCTGACCACGATCGGCGCGATCCTCGCGATCGTCGGTCTGGTGATCAACCTCGTGCCGATCGGCGGCACCCGGCGTCGGGTCTTCTGAGCGCACAGGTTTCCGGGAGCGCGAGACGGGGCATCCACGGCGCGTGAACCGACTCCGGGTGGCCCGCCTCGCGTGCCTGATCCTCATTGCCACGACCCTGACGACGCTGCCCCTCGCCGGCGCTGCGGCCGCCTCCGACCCCCTCGAGCGCGGCAGGAAGGTGACCTGGCACAACACCAGCTACACCGACGCCGACGCCGTCAAGATCACCGCGTCGGGGAAGCTGCGTGGCGGCAAGCGCAAGCTGCAGCTCCAGGCGAAGTTCCCCGGCGGCTGGCGCACCTTCGCCCGGGGGCACAGCAAGAAGTCCGGCAAGTTCCACGTCGACGGCAAGCTCAAGTGGTACGGCACGCACAAGGTCCGCGTCCGCGCCGGCGGCCGGAAGCCGTTCAAGCGGTCGACCAAGGTCCATGTCAGCCCGTCGTGGGCGCCGCGAGGTGCGGCGTCGTCCCACGGGTTCACCAAGAGCCGCGGCTACCGCTACCTGCTCGACCCCTGCCAGAAGATCCGCTACCAGGTGAACGCGTCCGACATCGGCCAGCCCGGCATCGACCTCGCCAAGCTGGCGATGGACCAGGTGGCCTGGGCGACCGGACTCAAGGTGCGGTACGCCGGCACCACCAACTTCGTGCCGTTCCGCAAGAAGCGCGGCAAGCCCAAGCGCGGCATCGACCTCGTCATCGCCTGGGCTCCGAGCACCGCGATCAAGGAGTTCCAGGGCACGACGGTCGGCGGGCTCGGCGGCCCGCTCCTGGGCCGCTCCGGCATCGCCCGGAAGGGTCACAAGAAGGTCTGGCGGATCCAGTCGTCCGGCGTCACCCTCAACACCGACCAGTGGGTCAACGGCACTCAGTACCAGGGCTGGGACGGGCCCACCTTCACCGCCGGCCAGGTGCTGCTCCACGAGATCGGCCACGCCTTCGGCCTCCGGCACGTCAACCACGCCGACCAGCTCATGTACCCGTCCAACGGGCTCCCGGACCCCGACGGCTACTTCCGGGCGCGCTACAGCGCCGGCGACCTCGCCGGGATGCAGAAGTCCGGCCTCGCGGCCGGATGCGTCCGGAAGGCGTTCTGGCACGCGCGGACCGCGCGGGTCGCCCCGGCGCCCATCCCCGAGCCGACGCCGGTCACCGTCCGGGCCGACTGACCGGGACCCGTACGCCGCGCTCGGCCGCGACCTCGACGGCGCGGTCGTAGCCGGCGTCGACGTGCCGGATCACCCCCGTGCCCGGGTCGTTGGTGAGCACGCGCTCGATCTTCTGCGCCGCGAGGTCGGTGCCGTCGGCGACGCAGACCTGGCCGGCATGGATCGAACGACCCATGCCGACCCCCCCACCGTGGTGGATCGAGACCCAGGTCGCGCCGGAGGCGGTGTTGACGAGCGCGTTGAGCAGCGCCCAGTCGGCGATGGCGTCGGAGCCGTCGAGCATCGCCTCGGTCTCGCGGTAGGGCGACGCGACCGAGCCGCAGTCGAGGTGGTCGCGCCCGATGACGATCGGCGCCTTCAGCTCGCCCGATGCGACCATCTCGTTGAACCTGAGCCCCGCGCGGTGGCGCTCGCCGTACCCGAGCCAGCAGATGCGCGCCGGCAGGCCCTGGAAGTGCACGCGCTCGCCGGCCATCGTGATCCACTTCCGCAGCCGCTCGTACTCCCTGGATTTCTCGGGAGGGAAGAGCTCGAGGATCGCCCGGTCGGTCGCGGCGATGTCGGCGGGGTCGCCCGAGAGCGCCGCCCAGCGGAACGGGCCCTTGCCCTCGCAGAAGAGCGGCCGGATGTACGCCGGCACGAAGCCCGGGAACTCGAACGCGCGGTCGTAGCCGCCCTTGCGCGCCTCGTCGCGGATCGAGTTGCCGTAGTCGAAGACCTCGGCACCCTTGTCCTGGAGCTCGACCATCGCGCGCACGTGCGCGGCCATGGACGCCTGCGCCTCCTTGGTGAACCCCTCCGGGTCGGCCGTGCGACGCGCCTCCCACTCCTCGAAGGGCACCCCGGCCGGCAGGTAGAAGAGCGGGTCGTGCGCCGAGGTCTGGTCGGTGACGATGTCGATCGGGGCGTCGAGCTCGAGCAGACGCGGCAACAGCTCGGCGGCGTTGCCGAGGACGCCGATCGAGAGCGGCCGCCGCTCGTCGCGGGCCTCGACGGCCATCGCCACGGCCTCCTCGAGGGACGGCGCCTGGACGTCGAGGTAGCGGTGGTCGATGCGGCGCTGGATGCGCGACTGGTCGCACTCGATGCAGATCGCGACGCCGTCGTTCATCGTGACGGCCAGCGGCTGCGCGCCGCCCATGCCGCCGAGGCCGGCGGTGACGGTGATCGTTCCGGCGAGCGTCCCCTCGAAGCGCTTGTCCGCGACGGCCGCGAACGTCTCGAACGTGCCCTGGAGGATGCCCTGGGTGCCGATGTAGATCCACGACCCGGCGGTCATCTGGCCGTACATCGTCAGGCCGAGGTCCTCGAGCCGGCGGAACTCCTCCCAGTTGGCCCAGTCGCCGACCAGGTTGGAGTTCGCGATCAGCACCCGCGGCGCCCACTCGTGGGTCTTCATCACGCCGACCGGCTTGCCGGACTGCACGAGCATCGTCTCGTCGTCCGCGAGGGTCGTGAGCGTGCGCACGAGCGCGTCGTACGCCTCCCAACTGCGGGCCGCCTTGCCGGTGCCGCCGTAGACGACGAGGTCCTCGGGACGCTCGGCGACCTCGGGGTCGAGGTTGTTCATCAGCATCCGCAGGGGCGCCTCGGTCTGCCACGACCGGGCGGTGAGCTGGGACCCGTGGGGCGCGTGGATGGGGAGGCGTGGGTTCGGCGTCGGCATGCCACCAGTGAACGAGGTACTCCGCGCCGTCGCCAGCCCTCCCGCCCTCGACGCCGTCTCACATACGAGACGGGCCCCGTCCTCGCCGAGGACGGGGCCGCGCCTCGTGCAGCCGGGTCTGCGTCAGACGCGGAAGCGTCCGACGGCCTCCTCCAGCTGCGCCCCCATGTCGGCGAGCTCGCCCGCCGACCGCTGCGCGTCGGTGACGCCCGAGAGCGTCTGGGCGGCGGCGTCGGCGATGCCTGCGACGTTGCTCGCGATGCCCTCGGAGCCGTTGGCCGCCTCGAGCACGTTGCGGTTCATCTCGTTGGTGGTGGCGGTCTGCTCCTCGACCGCGGAGGCGATCGTCATCTGGAAGTCGTTGATCTCCGCGATGACGGTGCTGATCTGGCCGATGGCGTCGACGGCGCCGGTGGTGTCGGCCTGGATGGCCTCGACCCGGCGGGCGATGTCCTCCGTCGCCCGCGCGGTCTCCTGCGCGAGCTCCTTGACCTCGCCGGCCACGACCGCGAAGCCCTTGCCGGCCTCACCGGCACGAGCGGCCTCGATGGTCGCGTTCAGCGCCAGCAGGTTGGTCTGCTCGGCGATCGAGGTGATCGTCTTGACGACCGACGCGATCTCCTGCGACGAGGTGCCGAGCTTGCCGACCGTCTCGGTCGTGGTCGCGGCGATGCCGACCGCATTGCCGGCCACCTGGGCAGCGGCGTTCGCGCTCTGCGCGATCTCGCGGATCGCCGACTGCATCTGCTCCGAGCCGGAGGCGACGGTGCCGACGTTGCGCGAGACGTCGCCGGCGGAGGTCGAGGCGACCTCGGCCTGCCGGGTGACGCCCTCGACGTTCGTGGCGATGGCACCGGCGGTGCCGCGCAGCTCGGAGGACGAGCCCGCGAGGCGCTGGGCGAAGTCGCGCACCAGCACCATGACGGCGCTGAGGGCGTCCAGGGTCGCGTTGAGGGAGCGGTTCATCTCGGTGATCTCGCGGGAGCCGGCGTCCTCGACCCGGACGGTCAGGTCGCCCTCGGCGACCCGGGCGAGCACGGCTCGGGTCGCGTCGATCGGGCCGACCACGGCGCGGGCGGTGACGACACCAAGACCGACGCTGAGGAGCAGGCCGGCGACGATGATGACGATGGTCAGGGTCCGGGCCGACTCGAAGGCGTCGCGGGCCGACGCCGCCTGGGCGGCGGCCTGCTCCTGCTCGGCGGCGTTGGCGGCGGTGATCGACTCCTCGGCCTGGGCGGCGTACTCGTCCATCTCGGCGATCGCGGCCGGCACGTCGGCGGGGGCGATCTGGCCGCTCTTCAGCTCGTCGAGCACGGCGTTGTTGCCGTCGACGGCGGAGGCGAAGGCCGCGACGTTGGCCGCGACGTCGTCGGGGAGGTCCATGCCCTGGACCTCGGCGATCCGGTCCACCAGCTCCTGCGAGGTCGCGGCGACGGCCTTCTGCTCCTTGGCCAGCGTGTCCGCCGGGATGCTCTCGATCGCGGTGCGGGCGTCGTGGGCGGCGTACTCCCACCACAGCACCTCGAGGCTGCGGGTCCCGTCGAGCTGGACGGTGCCGCGCTCGTAGACGGCCTCGGCACGGTCGCTGATGTTGTTCATGCGGGTCAGGGCGAAGCCGGCGATCACGACACTGGCCAGCGAGACCACGAGGAAGCCGGCGAGCAGGCGAGTCCGCAGCGACAGTCCGCCGAGGCGCGCGCCCAGGGAGACGGGCGAGGGGTTGGACACGGGTATACCTCCTGGTCGGGTCGCCTCTCGACCCGGGACAGAACGGTCCATCGACCGGATCGGTCCGGACCTGAGGGGTGGCCTTCCCCGGTGCCGCCCAGACGCGCTCAGCGGAGCTCGCCCACCACGCCCTCCGCGGCGCGCAGCACGTCGCCCGAGTCGACCAGGCCGACCGCGGCCTCGATCTCCGGCGAGAGGTGCCGGTCGGGACCGGGTCCCGCGATGCCCGAGGAGCGCAGCAGCGCGACCACGGCGCCCGTCGCCGGCGACGGCTCGAGCGGCGCACGCAGGTCGAGCGCCCGCGCGGCCGTGAGCACCTCGATCGCGACCACCCGGGTCAGGCCGTCGACCGCCCGACGCAGCTTGCGGCCGGCCGACCAGCCCATCGACACGTGGTCCTCCTGCATGGCGCTGGAGGGGATCGAGTCGACCGACGCGGGCACCGCGAGCCGCTTCATCTCGGAGACGATGGCCGCCTGCGTGTACTGCGCGATCATGTGTCCGCTGTCGACCCCGGGGTCGTCGGCGAGGAACGGCGGCAGCCCGTGGTTGCGGGCCTTGTCGAGGAAGCGGTCGGTACGCCGTTCGCTGATCGACGCCACGTCTGCGGCGGCGATCGCGAGGAAGTCGAGCACGTAGGCGATGGGAGCGCCGTGGAAGTTGCCGTTGCTCTCCACCCGTCCCTCCGCCGCGAGCACCACCGGGTTGTCGACGGCCGAGGCGAGCTCGCGCCCGGCCACGAGCGTCGCGTGCTCGACGGTGTCGCGCGCGGCGCCGTGCACCTGCGGCGAGCATCGCAGCGAGTACGCGTCCTGCACCCGGTTGCAGTCCGGACCCCGGTGTGACGCGACGACACCGGAGTCCGCGAGCAGCGCGACCAGGTTGGCGGCCGAGTCGGCCTGGCCCGGGTGCGGGCGAAGCGCCTGCAGCTCGGGGGCGAACACGCGGTCGGTGCCGAGCTGCGCCTCGACCGACATCGCCGCGGCCACGTCGGCGGTGCGCAACAGCCGGCGCAGGTCGGTGATCGCCAGCACCAGCATCCCGAGCATGCCGTCGGTGCCGTTGATCAGCGCCAGGCCCTCCTTGGCCGCCAGCTCGACCGGCGTGAGGCCGGCGGCGGCCAGCGCCTCCGCGGCGGGGAGGAGCGTGCCGGAGTTGTCGCGCACCTCGCCCTCGCCCATCAGCGCCAGCGCGCAGTGCGACAGCGGCGCCAGGTCGCCCGAGCAGCCGAGCGAGCCGTGCTCCCGCACCACCGGCGTGATCCCGTGGGTCAGCAGCGCCGCGAGCAGCTCTGCGGTCTCGCGGCGTACGCCGGTGTGGCCGGTCGCCAGCGTGGAGAGGCGCAGCAGCATGAGGGCCCGCACCACCTCGCGCTCGACCTCGGCCCCGGAACCGGCAGCGTGCGACCGCACGAGGGAGCGCTGCAGCTGGGCGCGCATCTCCGTCGGGATGTGGCGGGTCGCGAGCGCGCCGAACCCGGTCGAGACGCCGTACGCCGGGATCGGCGCCTCGGCGAGCTCGTCGACCACCGCCCGGGCGTGATCGACGGCGATCAGGGCCTCGTCGTCGAGCCGGACCGACGCGCCCTCCCGGGCGACGCGGATCAGGTCGTCGACCGTGACGGCGCCGACGCCGACCTCGACCTCGACGGGCGGGCGGGCAGGGGGCGCACCGGTGGTCATGGTCGCCATCCTCCCCGCCGGTGCCGGGCGTCACCAGCGCGCCGGCGCACGCGCGCGTCTGGGATCCGAGACCGTCGGGCGCAGGCCGGCGTGACCCGGCTCACAGTAACGCGTTCTACCTATCGGGGTTGTACCCCGCGAAGCGGGGGCAATCACACGTCGACGCTCGACCTCGGGCCGGGAGGGAGCATCCCGGACGAGCTGACCCGGAGGGATGTTCATGCCACGACCCAGACCCCGTGCCGCCCTGACCGCCGCCGTCGCCGCGACGTTCGGCCTCGTCGCCCCCATGGCGCTGGCCGGTCCAGCCGACGCGGGACGACCGGCGCAGGAGAGTCCCGCCCAGGACGGCCGGAGTGCCGCCCCGGGCTCGGACAGGTCGACCGACGTGAGCGCGACCGAGCGCAGGCGCGGTCGCACTCCCACCGAGTTCGCGCTCCGCAGCTCCGGCTTCGCGACCGACGTCAAGGGCGGTCAGATCCCCGCCGCTGCCGGCGCCACTGCCCTGGCGGTCATCGGGTGCACCAACAAGGCGGGCATCGACCGCAGCAACGACCTGGCATCGGTCGAGATCCCCGGCCTCGGCACGGTCTCCGCGACGAAGACGCGCACCTGGACCAGCCAGACCGGCGACGAGGTGGCGGTCACCACCCGGCACAGCGTCGGCGAGGTCGTGCTCAGCGACTCGCCCCTCGGCACGCTGAGCCTGTCCGCGATCACCACCACCGCGAAGGCGTCGCACGACGCCAGCGGCTTCCACGCCTACACCAACACCGACCTCGGCGGCCTGACCTTCACACCGCCCGAGGGACAGCCGCAGGAGCTGAAGCTCCCTGTGCCGGGGCAGCCGATCACGATCCCGAACGTCGCGACCATCTCGCTGGGCTCGACCTGGACGCGGGAGAAGAAGGACAAGGCCCGGGCGTACGCCAACGGCCTCCTGGTGCACCTCATCCCGACCGATACGCGGGTGCGCGTCGCGCACGCGGGCACCGAGATCTTCAGCGGCATCCGCAAGGGCGTCTTCGCGGGCTCGGCGTACGGCGTGAGCGGCTCGCTCGGCGGCGACCTGGTCAGCCTCGGCCGCAACCCCGTGCAGCGGGTCCCCTGCCAGGGCACCGGCGGCGAGGTCCGGAAGTCGTCGCTGGCCGGCATCGACCTCGCCGGCCAGGTGAAGATCGGCGCGATGACCAGCGAGGGCATGGGCACCCAGACCGACGGGACCTGGGGCTTCGCCCGGGCGAAGGTCGCCGACATCGACCTCGGCGGGGCGCTGAAGATCGAGGGCATCGTCGCCCAGGCGACCGTCGAGCGGAAGGGCAGGAAGATCAAGCGCAGCTGGGACGGCTCGTCGCTCGGTGCGGTGACGGTCAACGGCGAGCGGATGACCTTCCCCGACACGGGCCCGCTCGAGATCCCGGGAGTCGCCAAGCTCGAGCCGCTGGTCGTCGAGAGGCTCAAGACCGGGATGAAGGTGGTCGGGCTCCGGGTCTCCCTGCTCGACGGCACCGGCGCCGTGCTCGACCTGGCGACCGCGCGGCTACGGATCGGCCGGAGCGGCAACTAGCCGGGCCACACTGCAAGACAGCGGCGGACGCACGGGCCGGCGCGGCGTTGACTGGGGGCGTGTCTCTGCGCCAACGACCGGGCCAGGCCGCACCGGACCGTTCCGTCCGCACCGTCGGCACCGCGCGCCGGTGGCTGATGCTCGCGGCGAGCACCCTGGCGCAGGCCGCGGCCGCGGTGATGATCCACGGTCCGGCGTTCCTGATCCCGGCCCTGCACTCGCGGGAGGGGATGACGCTCGCGGAGGCCGGGCTGGTCGCGGCCGCACCGACGGTCGGCGTGGTGCTGACGCTGGTCGCCTGGGGATGGGTGACGGACCGGCGCGGCGAGCGCTTCGTGCTCCTGATCGGCCTCGGCGCCACGGCGCTGGCCGGCCTCGCGAGCGCGCTGTCCGGCGGACTCGCGCTGCTCGTCGTCACGCTCTTCCTCGCCGGTGGCGCGGCGGCGAGCACGAACGCCGCGAGCGGGCGGGTGGTCGTGGGTTGGTTCCCGCCCGAGCGGCGCGGGCTGGCGATGGGCATCCGCCAGATGTCCCAGCCGGTCGGAGTCGGTGTCGCCGCACTCTCGATCGCGGTCACCGCCGACGCGTACGGCGTGCACGCAGCGCTGTGGGTGCCGACCATCGCCTGCGCGCTGGCCGGGCTCCTCGTCGCCGCGGTCGTGGTCGACCCGCCCCGGCCGGGACGCCGCGAGGGCGCGGCGGTCGGCAACCCCTACCGCGACGACTCCTACCTCGCCCGCATCCACGGCGTCTCGGTGCTGCTGGTCGTGCCGCAGTTCCTGGTGTGGTCCTTCGCGCTGGTCTGGCTCGTGCAGGACCGGGGCTGGTCCCCCGCCGCCGCGGGCGCGCTGGTCGCGGTCGCGCAGGTGGCCGGCGCGCTCGGCAGGATCGCGGTGGGCCACCTCTCCGACGTCGTCGGCAGCCGGATGCGCCCCCTGCGCTGGGTGGCGCTCGCAGCGGCGCTCAGCATGGCGCTGCTCGGCCTCACGGCTGCTCTCGACCTGGCGGTCGCCGTGCTGCTGGTCGTCGTCGCCACGCTCGTCACGGTCGCCGACAACGGCCTCGCGTTCACCGCGGTCGCCGAACGCGCCGGGCCGCACTGGTCCGGCCGGGCGCTCGGCATGCAGAACACCGCGCAGTTCCTCGCCGCCTCCGCCGTGCCGCCACTGGCCGGGCTGGCGATCGGCCACCTCGGGTACGCCGCGGCCTTCGCCGTCGCCGCCCTCTTCCCCGTCGTCGCCGCACCGCTGGTGCCGACGCGCGCGGAGCGACCGCTCTCGTGAGGCCCGTGCGCCGTGACGCGGACCGGGCAGGAGTACGGGACGGCAGGGCGGGTACGGCGTTCCTGGGTCGGGGGACACCACCGAGGAGGGGTCATGACCACCACCATCATCGTCATCGCCGTCGTGCTCGTGCTGCTGATCGCGGCCGCGGCGGTCCTGACCACGCGTCGCCGCCGCAGCCACCAGCGCCACCGCGCGACCCAGGCGCGCTCCCGCGCCGCCGACCACGTCGAGCCGATCCGGGACTCGCAGCGGGATGCCGCCGCGTCCGAGAGCCGGGCGGCGGTCGCCCGGGCGGAGGCGGAGCGCGCGGAGCAGGAGGCGGCCGAGGCCCGTCGCGGCCTGCAGATGGAGCAGGCGCGCCAGGAGGACGCCATCCGCGAGGCGGACGCCATCGACCCCGACGTCGACCACCGGGCCGACGACTACGAGCCCGGCACGGGCACGCACCGCAAGGGCTGACCCGGCCCGGCCCGGCCCAGGCCGTACCCTGCGGCCATGAGCCAGGTGCCGGCCGCGACCCGCGCGATGCGGGTGCTGCGCTTCCTGGCCGGCCAGCCCGACCCGGTCCCGCTCGACCGGATCATGCGCGCCTGCGAGCTGCCCCGCAGCACGACGTACCACCTGCTGAACGCGATGATCGACGAGGGTTTCGTCGTCCACGTCGCCGACGAGCACCGCTACGGGCTGGGACTCGCGGCGTTCGAGCTCGGCAGCGGCTACGCCCGGCAGGAGCCGCTCCAGCGCCTGGCCCGCCGCCCGCTCGCCGCCCTGGTCGACCGGACCGGCCACTCCGCGCACCTCGCGGTGCTGCACGGCCGGGAGGTGCTGTACGTCGTGGAGGAGCGCGCGCCGGGGCGGCCGCCGCTGGTGACCGATGTCGGAGTCCGGCTCCCCGCGCACCTGACGGCCAGCGGCCGGGCGATCCTCGCCGACCTGTCCGCACCGCAGGTGCGGGCGCTCTACTCGCAGCCCTCCGACTTCGTGGATCGGCACGGAGTCGGACCGCGCACCTTGAGCGGGCTGCGCCGGGTGCTCAGCGACACCCGGCAGCGCGGCCACGCCACCGAGCACGGCGAGGTGACGCCGGGGCTCGCCAGCGTCGCGGCGGCGGTGCTCGACCACAACCAGCATCCGGTCGCAGCGGTCGCGGTGACCTACCCCGACCCCGAGGACCCTCCTGGGCTCAGCGAGGCCGTGGGCGCCACCGCCGCTGCCCTCACGCGCCGGATCGGCGGCCGCCCGGCCACCGGGCCACCTACTTGATGCCGGCCATCCGGACGCCGGAGACGATGTAGCGCTGGAAGATCAGCAGCAGGATGATCGTGGGCAGGGTGGCGATGGCCGAGCCGGCCATGAGCAGGCCCCACTCGACGCCGCGCTCGGACCGGAAGTTGCCGAGGACCTGCATGATCTGGGTCAGGTTCGGGTCGGTGATGGTGAGCACCGGCCAGACGTAGGCGTTCCAGTAGGCCAGGAACGACGCGCACCCGACGACGACGAACGGCGCCTTCGACTGCGGCAGGAAGATCGTCCAGAAGATCTGCCAGCGGTTGGCGCCGTCGATCAGCGCCGCCTCCTCGATCGCAGCGGGGTGGCCCAGGTAGAACTGGCGCAGGAAGAACATCTGCAGCGACGACGCGACGCCCGGGATGATCAGCACCGCCATCGTGTTCAGCATGCCGAGCTTGGTGACGACCATGAACGACGTCAGCAGGATCGCCATCATCGGCACGAACATCGGCGTGATGCAGTAGACCCACCAGAACCGCTTGAACCTGAAGTCCAGCCGGGCGAAGGCGTAGGCGGCGAGCGAGTTCACCAGCAGGCTCAGCGCGGTGAAGACGAGCGCACCGATGAACGTCACGGTCATCGCGCGCATGAACTCGTCGTCCTGGAGCATGTCGACGTAGTTCTGGGGGTCCCACGTGTCGGGGAAGAACTGGAACGGCGACCGCAGCACTTCGGTCTTGCTCTTGAACGCGGCGATCGCCATCCACGCGACGGGGAAGAGGATCGCGATCGCGATCAGCAGGGTGAAGAGGCCCTTGATCGTCCGCTGCGCGACCGTGCCGTGCATCTGGCTCACCCTTCCCGGTGCCGCGCCGCTGCGCTGGTCGGAGCTCATGCGTCGATGGCCTTCTCGGAGCGGAGCAGCCGGAAGATCACCAGCGAGATCGCACCGAGGACGAGGAACAGCAGGAGGGCCGCCGCGAGGGAGAAGCTCGTCGAGTACGGCGTGTTCTCCCGGAAGCTGTCGAAGATGAAGAGGTTGGGCGTCTTCGTGGCTCCCACGGGGCCGCCGTTGGTCATGATCAGGGGCAGCTGGAACTCCTGGATGGTCAGCGTGAATCCGGTGACCAGCAGGAAGAGGAAGACGTTGCGCAGCAGCGGGATCGTGATGTACCAGGTCTGCTGGAGGAAGCTGGCCCCGTCGAGCGCGGCCGACTCGTAGTAGCTCTCGGGGATCTCGTTCAACGCCGAGAGCAGGATCAGCGTGCTGACGCCGAGGCCGAGCCAGACGCCGGCGAGCGCGACCGCGGGCAGCGCGAAGGTCGGGCTGTTCAGCCACGCGATCGGCTCGATGCCGACCACCCCGATGGCCGCGTTGATCAGGCCGGCGTCCTGCCCCATGAAGGCGAAGAGGATCGCCGCGATCACGCTGGAGAGCACGGCGGGCAGGTAGACGACCGTCTTCATGACCGACGCCGTCCGGCCCCGCAACGTCTTGATGAACATCGCGAGGATCAGCGAGATCACCATGCCGGTCGGCACGACCATCACCGCGTAGGTCACGCCGACCTTGATCGAGTCCCAGAAGCGCTCGTCGGTGAGCACGTAGCGGTAGAACTGGGTGCCGACCCACTCGTTGCCCAGGTAGAAGTTGATCGAGTGGAGGCTCAGCCAGAACGAGTAGACCAGCGGCCAGAACACGAAGATCCCGAGCAGCACCACCATCGGCGCGATCATGAGGTAGGCCGTCAGGTCGGACTGGAGGTGCCGGGGCGTCGCGCTCGGACGCGGCGTACGTCGGCGCGCCCGACCCCGTGGTCCCGGGGCCTGCGGCGTTGCCTCGACGGCCACCCTCGTGTCCGCTGTGGTCATCGCCTTCGCCTCCTCGTGGTCGGATGGTGGGGGCCGGCCGGCGCCCGGGTCGAGCGGGCGCCGGCCGGGATCCTGTCAGCCTTCGCCGGCGCCGGCGAGGCCCTGCTTCTCGATGATCTCGTCCATGGCGTCGTTGGCCGTCGCCAGGGCGTCCTCCGCGGAGGCACTGCCCTTCATGACCGACTCGATGGCGGTGGCCATCGCGTTGGAGATGTCGATCGGGTAGGCGGGCTCGGGCATGCCGTACGGCACGACCTGGTCGGAGATGGTCTGCATGAACGGGTCCTCCTTGGCCTTCGGGTCGTTGGCCAGGACCTCGTCGACCGAGGTGCGCACGGTGTACTTCGACAGCCCGCTCATCTTGAAGAAGTCGGCCATGATCTCCGGGTCGCCCGCGACCAGGTAGTCGATGAACGCCGCGGCGGCCTCGGGGTCGTCGGCCTTGCCGTCGACCGTCAGGGTCCACCCGCCGAGCGTGGCGGTCGGCTTGGTCTCGTCGCCGTCGATGCTCGGGAACGGTGCCACGGCGGTCTTGTCGACCAGATCCGGGAAGTCGTTCTTGAGCTGGCCGATGGCCCAGGAGCCGTTGGCCATCATCGCGACCTCGCCCTCGCCGTACGGCAGGGCGTCGGGGTAGGCGACCTTGGGCGTCTCCGGCATGAAGCCGCCCTGGTAGAGCCGGGTGTAGAGGTCGATGAGATCGGCGTAGCACGGGTCGGTGGCGTCGGCGGAGGACCAGTCGCCACGGAGCGGGAAGTCACCGCAGGCGTTGAGCTGGAGGCCCCAGCTCGACCATGCGAGGTCGCCCTGCGTCGAGGCGATCGTCATGCCCTTGGTCTTGCCGTCGGTGAGCGCCTCCGCCCAGCTCACGAGCTCGTCCCAGGTCGTGGGTGGGCTGTCCGGGTCCAGGCCGGCGGCCTTGGCGAGGTCGGTGCGGTAGTAGAGCACGGTCGACGGCTCGACGAGCATCGGGTACGCGTAGTGCTTGTCGTCGACCGTGACGAACTCCTTGACGTTGTCCTTGATGTCGGCGAACCGGTCCTCCGGGAGCAGGCCGTCGAGCGGCATGAACTGTCCGGACGCCGCGCCGGGACGGATGCCACCGTAGTTCGTGGTCGCCACGTCGGGCTGGTTGCCGGCGGCCTGGGCGGCCTTCAGCTTCTGCTGCCACGCCTCGGCGGGTACGACGACGTACTCGACCTCGACCTCGTCCTGTGAGGCGTTGAAGTCGTCGACGTGCTGCTTGAACCACTCCTGCTGGTAGTCCTCGAACTTCTGCTGCCAGAAGATCACGTGGGCCTTGCCGTCGGACTCCTCGTTGTCGCCACCGGACCCGCCACAGCTGCTCAGGACCAGGGAGGCAGCCACGACTGCGCCCGCGGCGGACCACAGCTTTCGTCTACGCAGGGACATCGAATCTCCTTTGTCGGGGTGTGCGGCGTTGCTCGTCAGAAGTGCCCAGGTCACTTCGCGACCAGGTCGGCCCGGTACCAATACACGTTGTACGGATCCCACTTGGACAGGCTGAAGTAGATCGTCCTGCCGTGGTCTGCGGTGTAGCCCTGCTTCAGGTAGGGCGCGTAGAGCCCGGGCACGTCGCTCTGCGAGAGAAGGGTGACGGGATCTCCCCACGGACCCCACGGGGTCGGCGCCTGCCGCAGCGCGGTGCCGGCGTCGGCGCCGTCGCTGTAGCTCATCAGCCAGCTGTCGAGGTAGTCGTTCCAGACGACCGACAGCTCACCGACCGTGTCGTCGACGATCGTCGCGGCGTCCTCCATCCGCTCGCTCCATCGCGGCTCGTCGTCATCCGTGCCGACGAAGTAGCGATAGGCGTCGAGGTCCTCGACGTCCCGCGTGGGCACCTTCATCAGCTGCACGCCGCCGAAGCGGCCGGCGGGCACCGACCAGAAGAACAGCTCATCGTCGATCTCGGCGACGCTGACCTGGACGAAGTTGGTCTCGCCGGGCCAGCGGGGCTCGTCGAGGACCGTCCAGGTGCGACCGGCGTCGGTCGACTTCGCGAGGCCGGCGTGGTTGGCGTCCCACACGCCCGGGTCGCCCCAGTGGTTGACGGACATGAACTGGAGGTACATCGCGCCGTTGGCCTCGAACCCGTACGTCGGGATCGCGGTCATCTCGACGTGGTCGACCTTCTGCGACGGGATGAGCTCGGCCGCCCGTCCGGCCTCGTCGAGGACGAAGCCCTCGAGCGTGATGCCGTCGGTCGGGTCCTCGTCGGTGGTCCAGGCCAGCGCGTTGGAGCGCCACTCGGTGCCGCCGCCTCCGGTCAGGCCCGGCTCGCGCTGGCCGAAGGTGTCACCGAAGACGAACCAGGTCTTGCCTCCCGCCTCGAACATCGAGCCGAGGTCGGTGCCGGCGATCTCGTAGGCGTCGGTGTGGTTCGGTGAGTCGGGTCCGGTCAGCCGCGACACCTCGGTCACGTCGGAGACGCCGCTCAGCGTCCGCGTCGGCGTGGCCTGTGCCGTCATTGCTGTCCCTCCGGAGTCTGCTGCGGAGTCTGCTGCGCAACCGGCGATCGCGGCGATGACGACGGCGGCGCCGGTGCCCAGGGTCACCGTTCGCACACGGGCGATGGAGATCCGCATCGGGCCGACACTCCGTCCACCGCGAGAAAACGATTACTGGCGCGAGTATGTGGCAGCGGTCACACGCTGTCAAGGAGGGGCCAGGAATCGATTTCTCGCGATGCTCGTGGGGACTCGGTCGCGCGGTTCCACCGCCGACCCGCGGAGCTCGGCGGTGGGTGTCCCGGGGGTTGGGCAACCGATTTCTCGGAAACCGCGCGGACCGGCCGTCGATGGATCCGCCGGGTGTGGATTCCCGGGATCCTCGGGGCATTCGAGGGGCTAGGGTGGCGCAAACATCCCGGCAGAAGGAGGTCCGACGTGGCTGTCACGATCCGTGACGTCGCAGCCGCCGCCAGCGTCTCACCGGCCACCGTCTCCCGGGTGCTCAACGGCAAGGTCGAGGTCGCGGAGGACCTGAGGATCCGCGTCGAGGCCGCGGTGGACCAGCTCGGCTACCGCCCTAACGGGCTGGCCCGCAGCCTGCGGACCCGCGCCACGATGGTGCTCGGCGTGGTCATCGCCGACGTCACGAACCCCTTCTTCACGGCGATGGTCCGTGGCATCGAGGACGTCGCCCAGGCGGTCAACTACTCCGTCGTCCTGGCCAACGCCGACGAGGACCTCGCCAAGGAGCGTCGCTACCTCGAGGTCGCGGCCGCGGAGCAGATGGCCGGCGTGGTGCTCTCCCCCGCGTCGTCGCGGCGCACCGACGTGTCGGTGCTGGCTCGACACGGCATCCCGCTCGTCACCGTCGACCGGCAGCTCCCCGGCGGGGCCGTGGACAGCGTCTCGATCAACAACCATCTCGCGGCCCGGCAGGCGACCGAGCACCTCGCGGCGCAGGGCTGCCGCCGGATCGCGTTCGTGTCCGGTCCCTCGGTCACCAGCACCGGCCAGCGCCGCCTGGCCGGCTACCGGGCCGCGCTGCGCGCCTCGGGTCTGCGCAGCGACGACGACCTCGTCAAGCGCGCCGACTTCCGCGTCGACGGTGGCTACGAGGCGACCGTCGAGCTGCTGTCCTCCCGCAAGCGGCCCGACGGGCTGCTGGTCTCGAACAACCTGATGGCCCTCGGCGCGCTCCAGGCCCTCCAGGAGAAGGGGGTCGACATCCCCCGCGACCTGGCGTTCGCGAGCTTCGACGGCATCAGCTGGGCCCGCACGCTGCGCCCGACCCTGACCGTGATCGAGCAGCCGACCTACGAGATCGGCCGGCGTGCGGCCGAGCTCCTGCTCGCCCGTGTCGGCGGGGACGACGGCCCCGCCCGGGACGTCGTGCTTCCCGCCGAGCTCAAGATCGGCGAGTCCTCCTCGCGGCTCTGAGCCACCTCGGTGGTCGAGGAGCGCCCTCGTCCCTCGCTCCGGAGCAGTCCCACCACCGGGGCCCTTGATCGTGAAAACGATTTCTGGCACCCTCCTCGCCATGACCGACGCAGTGCTCGGCGTCGACATCGGGACCTCCAGCAGCAAGGGCGTCCTGGTCGACCTGTCCGGACGGATCCTCGGCTCCGCCTCTCGTGAGCACACGGTGTCCCGTCCGGCGCCCGGCCACGTCGAGATGGACGCCGAGGTCTGGTGGGACGAGTTCGTCGCGATCAGTCGCGAGCTGCTGTCAGACCGGGCCGTGGAGGTGCGGGCGGTCGGCGTCAGCGGGATGGGCCCCTGCGTGCTGCTGACCGACGCCGACGACGTACCGCTGCGCCCGGCGATCCTGTACGGCGTCGACACCCGCTCCGGCGCGCAGGTCGCGGGGCTGACGGACCGGTACGGCGATGCCGAGATCCGCGAGCGCTGCGGTTCCTCGCTGTCCTCGCAGGCCGCCGGCGCCAAGGTCGCCTGGGTCGCCGACGAGGAGCCCGACGTGTTCGCCCGGGCCAGTCGGCTCTACATGCCGAGCTCGTGGCTGGCGCAGCGGCTGACCGGCGCCTACGTGCTCGACCAGCACTCCGCCAGCCAGTGCACGCCGCTCTACGACGTCGACGCGGTCGGCTGGTACGAGCCGTGGGTCGACGACATCTGCCCCGATCTCGAGCTGCCCGAGCTGCGCTGGCCGGGCGACGTCGCCGGCGTCGTGCACGCCCGCGCGGCCGAGCAGACCGGGCTCCGGGTGGGCACCCCCGTCATCACGGGCACGATCGACGCGTGGGCGGAGGCGCTCAGCGTCGACGCGCACCACGTCGGCGACCTGATGCTGATGTACGGCACCACGCTCTTCCTCATCAACACGGTGCGCGACAAGGTCACCCATCCGTCGCTGTGGGGCACGACCGGCGCGCTGCCCGGCACCCGCTCGCTGGCCGGCGGCATGGCGACCTCCGGCGCGATCACCGGCTGGCTGCGCGACCTCTTCGGCGGCACCGGCTACGCCGAGCTGGTCCGCCTCGCCGAGGCGTCCCCGCCGGGGAGCAACGGGCTGCTGATGCTCCCCTACTTCGCGGGCGAGCGGACCCCGATCATGGATCCCGACGCGCGCGGGGCGGTGGTGGGGCTGACCCTGTCCCACGGCCGCGGCGACCTCTACCGGGCCGCGCTCGAGGCGACCGCGTTCGGCGTCCGCCACAACGTGGAGACGATCCGGGCCGCGGGCGGCGACGTACGCCGCGTCGTCGCCGTCGGCGGCGGCACCCAGGGCGGCCTGTGGACTCAGGTGGTCAGCGACGTCACCGGGCTGACCCAGGTCGTCCCGGAGCAGACGGTCGGCGCCAGCTACGGCGGGGCGCTGCTCGCCGCCCAGTCCGTCTCCGACGTCTCCATCCGGGACTGGAACCCGCCCCGCGCGACCGTCGAGCCCGACCCCGCCCACCGCGTGGTCTACGACGACCTCTACGGCCGCTACCGCGACCTCTACACCTCGACCCGCGACCTCGCCCACGCGCTCGCGGACCTTCAGAAGGAGCACCGATGACCCAGTACGCCATGCCGGCACCGATCGTCCGGCCGGACGCCGCGCCCGACACCGTCTACACGATCGCCAGCGGGGACCTGCGGCCGAGCGCGAACACCACCTGCTGGCCGACGCAGCATCGGCTCGAGTCCGACCTCGAGGCGGCGCTGGCCGGGCTGGGCTGGAAGGTGCAGCGTGGGCACGCCTTCGACGAGGTGAAGGGCCACGGCTTCATCGACAGCCAGCGCGCCGGTCTCGAGGTCTTCAAGACGCTGCCGTCCGACGCGCCGCTGATCGTGGTCGAGGCGGTCTGGCAGTACAGCCACCACGTGCTCGCGGGCCTGCGCGGCCACCGCGGGCCGATCCTGGTGGTGGCGAACTGGGCGGGCGAGTTCCCGGGCCTCGTCGGGCTGCTCAACCTGACCGCGAGCCTCACCAAGGCGGGCGTCGGGCACTCGACGCTGTGGAGCGAGGACTTCACCGACGAGTGGGCGACCGCACGCCTGGCGACGTGGCTCGAGACCGGCCGCATCGAACACGACCTCGGCCACGTCCGCGACCTCGCCGAACTGCCAGCCGGCGCCGAGGCCGACCTGGGCCGCGCGCTGGCCGCGCAGCTCCAGGACGAGAAGGCGATCATCGGCGTCTTCGACGAGGGCTGCATGGGCATGTACAACGCGATCTTCGACGACGAGCTGATCAACCCGCTCGGCATCTACAAGGAGCGTCTCTCGCAGAGCGCGCTGGTCGCGGAGATGGGCCGGGTCTCCGACGAGGAGGCGCACGCCGTACGCCGCTGGCTGGACGAGGCCGGGCTGGACTTCCGCACCGGCACCGACGAGGCCAGCGAGCTCACCGACGCCCAGCTCCACAGCCAGTTCAAGATGTACGTCGCGGCGCTGCGGATCGCCGACGACTTCGGCCTCGACGCGGTAGGCATCCAGTACCAGCAGGGGCTCAAGGACGTCGTACCCGCCTCCGACCTGGCCGAGGGTCTGCTCAACGATCCGCACCGCCCGCCGGTCACCTCGCGCGACGGCGCACGCGAGCTGTACGCAGGGGTCGCGCTGCCGCACTTCAACGAGGTCGACGAGGGCGTCGCGGTCGACTCCCTGGTCACCCACCGGCTGTGGACCGCGATGGGCATGGACCCCTCCACGACCCTGCATGACATCCGCTGGGGCGGCGAGTACGACGGCCGGTACGTCTGGGTGTTCGAGATCTCCGGCTCGGTGCCCGCCTCCCACAACGGTGGCTACGACCGGTCGTGGAGCATGCGGCAGCCGCCGATGTTCTTCCCGCTCGGCGGCGGCACCCTGTCGGGTGTGTCGAGGCCGGGCGAGATCGTGTGGTCCCGCGTCTTCATCATGGACGGCGAGCTGCACGTGGACCTGGGTCGCGGCACCGTGGTCGAGCTGCCGGAGGAGGAGACCCGGCGCCGGCTCGACGCCACCAACCCGGAGTGGCCGATCATGCACGCAGTGCTGCACGGGGTCGGCCGCGACCAGCTGATGGCGCGCCACAAGGCCAACCACGCCAACGTCGTCTACGCGCCCGACGCCGAGACCGCCGACAGGGCGCTCACGGCCAAGGCCGCGCTCTTCGACGCCCTCGGCGTCCACGTCCACCTCTGCGGCGACGTCACCCTCGGCTGAGCCTCCCCGCCTACCTGAAGGAATCCCTGTGAACCTCCCCGACATCGCCCGCCTGCGCTCGGTCTCGACGCGGTCGATCAGCCCGGAGAACTTCGACGGCGCCAAGGCCGGTGGCGGTCGCGCGACCGAGGGCACCGGCGCCGCGTGCGCCGCCGACCTCGGCCCCGGCTGGAAGATCTCGCCGTCGGTCGACGTCGCCGGACTGTCGACGTTCGAGATGGCGAGCATCGACGAGCCCGGCCGGATCACCCACATCTGGCTGACCACCCACCGCGACAACTGGCGCACGCTGGTGCTGCGTGCCTACTGGGACGGGTCGGACGAGCCCGCGATCGAGGTGCCGCTGGGCGACTTCTTCTGCAACGGGTGGGGCACGTTCGCCCAGGTCTCCTCGCACATGATCGCGGCGAACCCGAACGGCGGCTTCAACTCCTACTGGCCGATGCCGTTCCGCGAGGGCGCGCGGCTCACGATCGAGAACCTCGTCGACCGCGTCGCCACCGTCTACTACCAGGTGACCTACGAGACCGGTCCGACCGTCGCCGAGGAGGCCGCCGGGTCGGGATACCTGCACGCGCAGTACCGCCGGTCCAACCCCCTGCCCGACAAGGAGACCCACCCGCTTCTCACCGCCGTCGAGGGCAGGGGTCAGTACGTCGGCACCTACATGACGTGGGGCGTGAACAGCCCCGGCTGGTGGGGCGAGGGCGAGATCAAGTTCTACCTCGACGGCGACGCCGAGGAGGGCTTCCCCACCATCTGCGGCACCGGCACCGAGGACTACTTCGGCGGCGCGTGGAACTTCGACGTCCCCGGCCAGGGCTACACGGCGTACCACACGCCCTACCTCGGCATGCCCCAGGTGCTGCGCCCCGACGGGCTCTACCGCTCCCAGCAGCGGTTCGGCCTCTACCGCTGGCACGTCGTCGACCCGATCCACTTCGAGCGCGACCTGACCGTCGACATCCAGGCGCTCGGCTGGAAGTCGGCACACCGCTACCGGCCGCTGCACGACGACATCTCGTCGGTCGCGCTGTTCTACCTCGACCGGCCGGCGGCGGCCCGCCCGGCGTTCCCGCACGTCGACGACCTGGAGGTCGCCGGGGAGCCGATGGACCCGCTGACGTGAGCACGATCCGGGCCTGGCCCGCGGTCCGCACCTACCCGCAGGAGGCGCTCGCGCGCATCCGGATGCCCGTCGGCGGGATCGGCACCGGGTGCGTCGGCCTCGGCGGCCGCGGCCAGCTCGTGGACTGGGAGCTCTTCAACCGTCCCTCGAAGGGCTTCGACCCGGCCAGCTTCTTCGCCGTCCACGTGGCCGGCGACGGGATGCGCGAGACCCGGGTCCTCGAGGCCGGGCTCGGCGACACCGAGCTGGACGGCGCCCACGGCAGCCCGGTCCCGCTCGCGGGGCTGCCGCGGTTCCGGCACGGCACGTTCGACGCGGCGTACCCGCTCGGCACCGTCCGGCTGAGCGACCCCGACCTGCCGGTCACGGCCGACCTGCAGGTCTTCAACCCGCTGGTGCCGGGCGACGCCGGGGCGAGCGGGCTGCCGCTCGCGTCGTACGTCGCCACCGTGACCAACACCGGCGAGCAGGCGCTGACCGTCTCGGTGTGCGGCAGTCTCCAGCACGTCGTCGGCGCCACCCAGCGCCCGGATCGCCGGTGGGAGCTCGCGGCCGGCAACCGCTACGACGTACGCCGCCTCGACGGGGCCACCACCCTCCTCGGCAGCGGCAGCGGGCTCGACCCGGTGGGCGAGTCGACCGGCACCATCGCCCTCACCGCGATCGGCGACGTCTCCAGCCTGCGCACGGCCTGGGCGCGCCGGTCGTGGGGCGACGACCTGCTGGACCTCTGGGAGGACTTCGCCGCCGACGGCCAGGTCGACGAGCCCCACGACCCGGGACGGGTGCCGACCGGCTCGCTGGTGCTCACCCGCACCCTCGCCCCCGCCGAGCGCGCGTCGTTCCGCTTCCTCCTCACGTGGCACTTCCCGAACCGCCACGGCTGGGGCGACCCCGACGTGCCGGTCGCCAACCACTACACGGGGCGGTACGCCGACGCGGCCGACGTCGCCGCGCAGGCCCTGCCCCGGCTCGCGGACCTCGAGGCGGCGACGGTCGCGTTCGTCGAGTCGCTGTCCGACCTGCCGACCGTCGTCCAGGACGCCGCGCTGTCCAACCTCGCCGTCCTGAAGTCTCCCGTCTGCTTCCGGATCGCAGACGGCACGTTCCTCGCCTGGGAGGGGTCCGACGACGACTCCGGCAGCTGTCACGGCAGCTGCACGCACGTCTGGAACTACCAGTACGCGCTGGAGTCGCTCTTCCCCGAGCTCGCGTGGACGATGCGCGAGGTCGAGTTCGTCCACTCCCTCGACGCCCGCGGGCGGATGAGCTTCCGCGCCGACCTGCCGCTGGCCGAGCGCGGCACCCGGTGGCCGACGGCCGCCGCGGACGGGCAGATGGGGGCGATCGTCCGGCTGCACCGCACCTGGCGGGCCGACCCGGACGGCGACCGGCTGGCTCGCCTGTGGCCGGGCGTGCGACGCGCCCTGGAGTTCGCCTGGATCCCGCTGGGCTGGGACGCCGACCGCGACGGCCTGATGGAGGGCTGCCAGCACAACACGATGGACGTCGAGTACTACGGCCCGAGCGGGGTGAACCAGTCGTGGTACCTCGCCGCGCTCGCGGCCTGCGTCGAGCTGGCCGGTGTCGTCGGCGACGACGGGTTCGCCGCCACCTGCGCCGACGTGCTCGCGTCCGGTGCGGCGCGCACCGACGAGGTCGTCTTCAACGGCGACTACTACCAGCAGCAGGTCGTGCCGCCGGGCTCGGAGGACCGGATCGCGGCGGGCCTGCGCATCCGCTACGAGGGCGACGACCCGGCTGTCGGGTCCGACGACCTCGTCGACCCCGACCTGCAGATCGGCGCGGGCTGCACCGCCGACCAGCTGGTCGGACACACGATGGCCGCGCTCGGCGGGCTCGCGACCGGGCTGAGACCCGAGCACGTGAGCCGGGCCCTCGACAGCATCGTCGAGCACAACCACCGCGCCACCTTGCACGGGCACCTCAACCCGCGGCGCTCGTACGCGCTGGGCGACGAGGCGGGCGTGCTCAACTGCACGTTCCCGCGCGGCGACCGGCCGGCGCGCCCCTTCCCCTACTGCGACGAGGTGTGGACCGGCGTCGAGTACACCGCGGCGATCGGCCTGCTCCTCGACGGGCGGGTCGACGAGGCCCTGCGCATCGTCGCCGACGTCCGGGCTCGCCACGACGGACGCCGGCGCAACCCGTTCGACGAGGTCGAGTGCGGTCACCACTACGTGCGCTCGATGGCGTCGTGGGGGCTGGTCGAGGCCTTCCGGGCGGCCGCGGCGTCTCATCAAGGGATGCAGGCGTAGCCGCGCTTCCCTCGCCGAGCTCGTCGCGGGAAGCGGGGTCCGGCCTTCATCCCTTGATGAAACAACGGTCGGCGACCACCACGCGCGTCACCCCCTCCCGCCCGGCTCGTTGGGCTCTCCAGACGAGGCGAAGGAGACGGCGTGCGCGAGACGAGTGCGGCCCGGCGGCTGGCCTGGGCGACGGTGGCGGGAGTGTCGGCGCTCGCCGTCGCGGTCTCCCTCGGCGGCGGCGCGGGCCTGCGCGAGGGGAGCCTGTCGGCACGGTACGGCGCCGCGCAGTCCGCGCTCGCGGTCCGCGACCAGGACAAGAACGCCGTCTCCCGCGCCGGCGAGACCGGTAAGGACACCCTGGACCCCACGACCGCCGCCGAGCGGCTCGCGAGCGCGTCGTACGTCGACCGGGAGCGCGCCCTCCCCGACCCCGAGCTCACGTCCGTGCCGGTCACGCGGGCACGCGCCCGCCACCCCCAGGATCGCTACGCGATGGCCAACGGCTGCTACGACCTGGCCGGCGAACCGATCTACTTCAAGCCCACCGACCTCGGCGACTACCTCCTCCACGACGCCGACGGCGCGCTGGTCACGGCGGGCGGGGCCCGCGCCGCGAAGCCCGGCGCGTCGACGGTGTGGACCGCACGGCGCTCGGGCCCGGCCTACACCTTCAGCAACGACGGCTCGCCGCTGACGATCGACGGCGTCGCCCGCTTCCGGCTCACCCGCACGACCGGCTGCACGGCCTACCCGGAGTCGCAGATCGACGTCTCCGGTCGTCCCCACGCGGGCGTCACGCCGTACCAGGAGGTGCGCGGCTACGTCGACGCACACACGCACGGGATGGCCTTCGAGTTCCTCGGCGGGGCGGCCCACTGCGGCAAGCCATGGGACGCGTACGGCGCGCCGTACGCGCTCGTCGACTGCCCGGACCACACGACCACCGGTGGGTACGGCGGCGTGCTCGAGTCGGTGCTGTCGGGCGAGCCGCACCACGACCCGGTCGGCTGGCCCACGTTCGAGGACTGGCCCGCGCCGGAGTCGCTGACCCACGAGGGCACCTACTACCGCTGGCTCGAGCGCGCGTGGCGCGGCGGCCAGCGCATCTTCGTCAACCTGCTCGTCGAGAACGACCAGCTGTGCCGGATCTACCCGCTGAAGAAGAGCCCGGAGTACGCCGCCTGCGACGACATGGCGTCGGTCCGGCGGCAGGCGAACGACATGTATCGGATGCAGGACTACATCGACGCGCAGTTCGGCGGGCCCGGCCGCGGCTTCTACCGGATCGTCACCAACCCCTTCCAGGCCCGGCGGGTGATCAACGCCGGGAAGATGGCGGTGGTGATGGGCATCGAGACCAGCGTGCCCTTCGGCTGCACGATGAAGCTCGACGTCCCGCAGTGCGACATCGGCGACATCGACGAGCAGCTCGACTCCGTGCGGGCGATGGGCGTGCGGCAGATGGAGCTGGTCAACAAGTTCGACAACGCGCTGGCCGGCGTCGCCGGCGACAACGGCGCGGTCGGCACCGTCGTGAACGTCGCGAACTTCCTCGAGACCGGGTCTTTCTGGGACATGCGGCACTGCGAGCCCGCGGACGGGGAGTCCCACGACCGCGACCAGGTCGCGCTGCCGGACTTCTCGGCCCAGCAGCAGGACGCCCTCTTCGGCGCCATCGGCAAGCTCTTCGGGTCGCTGCACGTCGCCCTCCCGCTCTACGGCCGGCCGCACCACTGCAACGCCCGGGGGCTGACCACGCTGGGCGAGTACACGATCGAGGGGCTCGCGAAGCGGCACATGCTCTTCGACCCCGACCACATGAGCGTCAAGGCCCGCGCGGCCGCGCTCGACCAGATCGACGACCTCGGCTACCACGGCGTCATCTCGAGCCACTCCTGGGCGACCCCCGACGCGTACCCGCGGATCTACGAGGAGGGCGGCTTCATCACGCCGTACGCTGGCGACTCGACCGGGTTCGTCGAGAAGTGGCGCCGGCACGTCGGGTGGGCCGATCCCCGCTACTACTGGGGCATCGGGTACGGCGCGGACATGAACGGCCTCGGCGCGCAGGGCGACCCGCGCGGCGCCGACGTGCCCAACCCGGTCACCTATCCCTTCGAGGGCCTCGGCGGAGTCACCGTGCACCGGCAGCGGGCCGGCGAGCGGGTCTACGACGTCAACGTCGACGGGGTCGCGCAGTACGGCCTCTACCCCGACTGGATCGAGGACCTCACCAAGGTCGCCGAGTCGCAGCAGGCGGGCGACGGCGAACGGATCCGCGACGACATGGCTCGCGGCGCCGAGGCCTACCTGCAGACCTGGGAGCGGGCGGAGGGGATCGCGCCCGACTCGTGCCGCAACCCCGGCCTGCGCACGAAGGTGGGCCGGGTCGAGACGCTCCTGCGCCGCGGGATGTCGACGAAGGCCGTCATGCGCGCGGTCGGGCAGCCCTACGAGCGGCTCGGCTCGTCGTACACCTTCTGCGCCCGCACCCGCACCGACCCGAAGGTGAGGGTGACGGTCTCGTTCTCGAAGCGCGGGAAGCTCACCGGGGTCCGCACCTGACGCAGAAGTTACCTCCCGGTAGGATCCTTCTCACGTCCGCCCGGGACTGACGCCGCGGAGCGCTGGGCATAGGCTCCACCGGGCGCCGGTACGGCGCTCGCCCGACTGCCGCCACCGAGGGAGTCCCGCCTCCATGCAGATCTTCGCCATCGTCGTCAGCCTTGGGCTCACCGCGGTCACGCTCGCGGTCCTGGTGCCCGCGGTCCGCAAGATGCTGGGCGTGATCCGGATCGGCCAGCCGACGACCGGACGCGCAGACCAGCCGCTCGCGCGGACGCTCACGATGCTGAAGGAGACCGTCGGTCACACGCGGATGCTCCAGTGGACGTGGATCGGCGTCATGCACTGGTTCGTCTTCGCGGCGTTCCTCTTCCTGAGCACGGCGGTCGCGGCGGCGTACGTCCAGCTCTTCCGGCCGGACTTCGCCTGGCCGATCGTCGGCCACTGGTACCCCTACGAGTGGTTCAGCGAGCTCATCGGCCTGCTGAGCACCGTCGGCGTCATCGTGCTGATCGTCTACCGGCAGGTGCGGCACCCCCGGCGGCTCGGGCGCGACAGCCGCTTCTTCGGCTCGACGCAGTGGCAGGCCTACTTCGTCGAGTACGCCGCCCTCCTCGAGGGCAGCGCGATCCTCTTCGTGCGCGGGGCGGAGTGGCGCCTCGACGAGGAGGCCGGGCGCGACCACTATCCGATCGCCTCCTGGGTCGGCGACGTGCTCTACCCGTCGGCCCCCGGCAGCCTCGAGAACATCATCTACGGCGTCGCGCTCTTCAAGATCGCGCTCGCGATGGTGTGGCTCATCGTCATCGCCCGCAACCTGACGATGGGCATCGCCTGGCACCGCTTCACTGCGTGGTTCAACATCTGGTTCAAGCGCGAGTCCTCCGGCAGGCCGGCGCTGGGCGCCCTCAAGCCGCTAACGTCCAACGGCAAGGCGGTCTCGCTCGACGACATCGACGACCTCGACGAGGACGCGATGCTGGGCGCCGGCTCGATCGGCGACTTCAGCTGGAAGGGCATCCTCGACTTCACGACCTGCACCGAGTGCGGCCGCTGCCAGTCGCAGTGCCCCGCCTGGAACACCGAGAAGCCGCTGTCGCCCAAGCTGCTCGTGATGGGCATGCGCGAGGCGGCGTACGCCCACGCCGGCGCGCCGGCCGACGCCGAGCCGCGCGCACTCGTCGGCAAGACCGACGCCGACGCGGCCGCGGGCGCGGGCCCCGAGGTCCTCGACTGGTTCTACAACCCCACCGAGGGCGACTTCGTGATCGACGAGGACGTGCTGTGGTCGTGCACGTCGTGCGGCGCCTGCGTGCAGCAGTGCCCGGTCGACATCGAGCACGTCGACCACATCGTCGACATGCGCCGCTACCAGATCCTGGTCGAGTCCAACTTCCCCGCGGAGCTCAACGGCCTCTTCAAGGGCCTGGAGAACAAGGGCAACCCGTGGAACATGTCCGCGACCGCGCGCATGGACTGGGCCAAGGGCCTGCCGTTCGAGGTCAAGGTGGTCGGGGCCCCGGCCGACCAGGGGGGCATCGAGTCGCTCGACGAGGTCGACTGGCTCTTCTGGGTCGGCTGCGCCGGCGCCTACGAGGACCGCGCGAAGAAGACCACCCGCGCCGTCGCCGAGCTGCTCGACCTGGCCGGCGTCTCCTTCGGCGTGCTCGGCAACGGCGAGACCTGCACCGGCGATCCCGCCCGGCGCGCGGGCAACGAGTTCGTCTTCCAAGGCCTCGCGCAGCAGAACGCCGAGACCTTCAAGGAGCACCGGGTCAAGAAGGTCGTCTCGACCTGTGCCCACTGCTTCAACACGCTCAAGAACGAGTACCAGGAGTTCGGCGTCGAGCTCGAGGTCGTGCACCACACCCAGCTGCTCAACCGGCTGGTGCGCGAGGGCAGGCTCACCCCGGTGAGCGACGGCGCGGGCGCGCACAAGCGGTCGATCACCTACCACGACCCGTGCTACATCGGCCGCCACAACGGCGTGTACTCACCTCCGCGCGAGCTGCTCCAGGTGCTGCCCGGGGCGGAGTACGTCGAGATGGAGCGCAACTCGGAGCGGTCCTTCTGCTGCGGCGCGGGCGGCGCGCGGATGTGGATGGAGGAACGGCTCGGCGAGCGGATCAACGTCAACCGCACCAAGGAGGCCGTCGGCACCGGCGCCGACCAGATCGCGGTCGGCTGCCCCTTCTGCCGGGTGATGCTCTCCGACGGCCTCACCGCCCAGCAGGCGGCGGGCGAGGCCCGCGAGGAGGTCGAGGTCCTCGACGTCGCGCAGATGCTGCTCGCGTCGGTCAAGGGCGAGATGGCGACCAAGACGGCGCCCGGCGCGACCGCCGCTGCGCCCCCCGCCCCCGCCCCCGCCCCCGCCGTCGAGACCAAGGCGGAGCCGGAGGCGGGCGACGCCACGATCACCGACGACACGGTCGTCGAGACCGCGGACGCCGGGCCGGCCGCCAAGGCCAGCGGCGGCTCGTCGCTCTTCGACGACGCCGGCTCGATGTTCGACGAGCCGGCCCCCGCGGCCGAGCCCGCGGCGGAGGACACGCCACCCGTCGAGGACGTCGAGGAGGCGAGTCCGGCCGCGTCCGGCGGCTCCCTCTTCGACCTCGGCGGCGACGAGCCTCCCCCGGCAGCGGAGCCGGCAGCGGAGCCCGCCGCCGAGGAGAAGCCCGCGACCGGCGGCTCGCTCTTCGACCTCGCGGGCGACGAGCCTGAGCCGGAACCGGAGCCGCAGTCCGAGGAGAAGCCGGCCGCAGAGCCCGCGACCGACCTCGGCTCCGGCGGCTCGCTGTTCGACCTCGAGCCCGAGCCCGAGCCGGCGCCCGAGCCCGAGCCGGCGCCCGAGCCCGAGCCCGAGCCGAAGACCAGGCCCGAGCCGGCACCGCAGGCCGAGGAGAAGCCCGCCGCAGAGCCCGCGACCGACCTCGGCTCCGGCGGCTCCCTGTTCGACATCGCGCCCGAGGCGACGCCCGAGCCGACACCCGCGCCGGCCCCCGAGGTCGAGCCGGACGACACGGCCCCGACGGCCGAGTCCGAACCCATCGACAGCGACAGTCCCGACCCGGTCGCGCTCAGCGAGGCCGCGACCGAGGCCGCCGAGGACGAGCCGCAGCAGAAGCCGGAGAAGCCGGAGCCCAGCAACGAGGCGCACCGGCCGAAGACCGACGTGGACATCCCCGAGTCGGGCTCGCTCTTCGACCTCTGACCAGCTGCCGGTCGAGACCGCCGGTCGTCCGGAGGGCGTAGCGTCGGCTCCGAACAGGAGCTGCCATGGACGCCGGCGACTACCGCGACGCGCGCTGGCACTCGCTGCTGCGTGAGGCCGAGGATCTCGGCGTGCCTCCCGAGCGCGCCGCGACCGTGGTGGACGACGTCCTCGTCGGTCAGGAGCGGCGGATCCGGCGCGCGAAGGACCCCGACCCCTGGGTGCGCGCGGCCCTCCGCGACGCCGTCCTCGGCCCATCGCCACGGCCGGCGGGCCGGCGCTGGGCGGCCGCCGCGGCCGTACTCGCCGCCCTGGTCGCGGTCGGCGCCGCGGTCGCACTGACCCGGCCCGACGCGCCGCCGGAGGACCGCCTGCGCACCGACCAGATGCCGTCGCTGTTCGGGTTCGACGGTCCAGACGCCGAGCGCTACCTGAGCGAGCGCGGGCTCGAGGTCGAGCTGCGGCCGTTCCGGTCCTGCGAGGTGCAGGGCCGGGTGGTGGCCGTCGACCCACCACCCGGGACGGTCTACGAGGGCGGCGACCGGGTCACGGTCTTCACCGCGATCCCCGCGGATGTCACCTGCCTGGCCAACTACGTCGACCGGGTGCTCGCCTGGCAGTGGCTGGACTTCGCGCTCGGTCGCGGCGACGCCCCGCCGTACGCCGGCCGCGTCTTCGTCTACCCCGGCGACACCCGGCGAGTGGTGCTCACCGCGGCCGAGGCCGCCGTACGCGAGACCTGGGACGGCACCGGGGTGCTCGAGGAGATCGCCCGCGCCGCCGAGGACGTCTCCCTCGTCAGGCTGCACCCGCTGTCGTACGCCGTGCCGGCGATCCGGGTCGTCGACGCGACCGACGGGCTGGGCCGGTGCGGCGTACCCGAGCCGGCGGTGGCGGGCACGTCGGACGCGATCGCCGTGCTCATCCGGTCGGCCGACCGCGAAGGGTGTCCGCTGCGGGTCGAGCTCTACCGCGACCGTGCCGGTCGGGTCGAGGGCGTCGCCGTCTATCCGCCGTCCTGAGCGGGCGGCCGCTCGGGCTGCTCGGCGCGTTGTTCGGTCGGCTCCTCGGGCACGCGGACCGGCCGCAGCCACGCCCACCCGAGGAAGATCGCGGCGATGACGACCATCGCGAGGCCCGCCCAGAGGTTGGCGTTGACGTCGCCGGTCTTGGCGAGCTCCTGGTCGCCGAAGAGCCCCATGAGCACGAGGATGATCCCGTAGAGGCCGATCAGGCCACCGATGATGTTGCGGATGTCGAAGGCGCCGGCGGTGTGCTGGGTGCGAGGCATGTCGGGCTCCTCAGAAGATCACGTTCAGGATGATGACCAGGACCAGGGCGATGCCGGCGAGCGGCAGCGTGCGCTGGTACCACGGGCGCGACGCCTCCTCGGGATCCACGAGGTCCTCCCGTGGCGTCTCCGAGTAGACCAGCCCCCGCAGCTCCTCGACCGGCTTCGGCCTGGTGACCGCGGAGACCACGACGCTGAGCACCACGTCGACGACGAACGCCGCGCCCGCGGCCACGAACGACGCGCCCTGCCCGCTGATGCCGATCCAGCCCTGGCTGAGCGAGCCGAGCGCGTCCTCGCTGGCGACTCCCACGAAGACGGCGGCGAGCGTGCCGGAGACCAGCCCGACCCAGCCGGCGGTCGGCGTCATCCGCTTCCAGAACATGCCGACGATGAACGTGGCGAAGAGCGGCGCGTTGAAGAACCCGAAGAGCGTCTGCAGGTAGTTCATGACGTTCGAGTAGTTCGACGCCAGGCCGGCGGTGAAGATCGCGATGATGACCGCGGCGACCGTCGCGATCCGCCCGACGACCAGGTAGTACTGGTCGTCGCGCTCCTTCACGACGTACCGCTGCCACAGGTCGTAGCTCCAGACGGTGTTGAACGCCGAGACGTTCGCGGCCATGCCGGCCATGAACGCGGCGAGCAGACCGGTGATCGCGACGCCGAGCAGGCCGTTGGGCAGCACGTCGCGCATCAGGTAGAGCAGCGAGTCGTTGTAGGTCACGCCCTCGCCGGACGCACCGCCCGCCACGCTCTCCCCTGCCTTGACGTCGGCGATCTCGGTGACGAGCACCGCGGCGATCATGCCGGGGAGGATCGTGATGAACGGGACGAACATCTTCGGGAACGAGCCGATGATCGGCGTCTTGCGCGCCGACGAGATCGAGTTCGACGCCATCGCGCGCTGGACCTCGACGAAGTTGGTGGTCCAGTAGCCGAACGAGAGCACGAAGCCGAGACCGAAGACGATGCCGACGACCGACCAGAAGTCCGAGGAGAAGCCGGTGAGCGCGGCGCCGGGCCAGGAGTTCAGCTGGTCGGCGGTCGGGGCGATCGTGTCGGGGTGGGCGTCGGCGGCGTCGGTGATGCCGTCCTTGAGGCCGTCCCAGCCGCCGACCCGGTGCAGCCCGATCAGCGTGAGGGGCAGCAGGCCGGCGACGATCACGAAGAACTGCAACACCTCGTTGTAGATCGCCGCGCTGAGACCGCCCAGTGTGATGTAGGAGAGCACGATGGCGGCGGCAACGATCAGCGCGATCCACAACGGCCACCCGAGGAGCGCGTGGATGATGCTGCCGAGCAGGAAGAGGTTGATGCCCGCGATCAGCAGCTGGGCGACGGCGAACGAGATCGCGTTGACGAGGTGCGCACCGGTGCCGAACCGGCGGAACATGAACTCCGGCACCGAGCGGACCTTCGAGCCGTAGTAGAACGGCATCATCACGACGCCCAGGAAGAGCATCGCCGGGATCGCGCCGATCCAGAAGTAGTGGACCGTCGGGATGCCGAACTGGGCGCCGTTGGCGGACATGCCCATGATCTCGACCGCGCCGAGGTTCGCCGAGATGAAGGCCAGCCCGGTCACCCACGCGGGCAGTGACCGGCCCGACAGGAAGAAGTCCAGCGAGTCGGAGATCTGCCGGCGAGCCAGCAGTCCGATCCCGAGCACCACGGCGAAGTAGATGAAGATCGTCAGGTAGTCGACGAACTTCGCGTCGATGATGGTGCTGGCCATCACGATCGGACTCGACATGCGGCGTGCCTTCCTACACCGATCCGGCGGCTTGCACCCGGATGGACCACCGGGACCCGTGCCCAGCACCCTCCCGCGACAAACCCCACATCCGCCTCACCTGCACCGGGTGATGCCGGGCTGACGCCGGGCTGACGCCGGGATGACGCCGGGATGACGCCGCGTGACGCCATGTGACGTCTCGCTTGCCTTGACATGACGTCAGAGTGGTGTCATGGTGGTGCACATGGACATCACCCCGTACGTCGAGAGCCTGCGGCGCGACCTGCTCGCGGCCGCCGACGCGGCCGGTCCCGAGGCCCGGGAGGTCACCGACCGACTCGCGTTCGCGCTCGACCCGGCCGCCCGGCTCGCGCTGATGGAGGCGATCTCCCAGGCGGCCGCCGAGATCACCGCCGAGCTCCCCGAGGGCGGCGTCGACGTCCGCCTCAACGGCCGGGAGCTCGAGTTCGCGGTGCACGCGCCCCCGGCACCGCCGGCAGCCCCCGCGCCGCCGGCCCCGCCGGGCGCGGACGAGGTCGAGGAGGAGGGCGGCGTCGCCCGCATCACGCTCCGCATCCCCGAGTCGGTCAAGACCAAGGCCGAGGAGCTGGCCGCCCGCTCGGGCCACTCCCTCAACACCTGGCTGGTCAACGTCGTCCGCACCGCGACCCGCGGCGAGGGCGCCATCAACGTCGACATCGACCTCTCGAGCATCCCCTTCGTCGGCGGCAACGACCCGTTCGGCGGCAAGCGACCCGGCAAGCGCATGTCCGGCTGGGTCTAGCGGAGACGCGCCAGCGGATCCGCTGATGGTGGTCGAGCGAGCCGCGCGACCGAGGAACGAAGTCGCGACCGGCGTGTCGAAGCCCAGTCAGTAGCCCGAGAACACCAACCCATCACCCCCACCCCGGGACCGGCGCCGCCGGCCCCGCGGACGACCACACCCTCGTGCAGGAGACCACGATGACCGAGCACCACTTCGACACCCCCGAGCCCGTCGAGCTGTTCACCGAGATCGGCAAGGGCAGCGTCGACGTCACGGCGACCGAGACCACGCAGACGCACGTCGAGATCACCGGACGCGACGCCGACCAGGTGGCGGTGCGCCAGGACGGCCGGCAGATCAGCGTCGTCGGCCCGCGGCAGCGCGGCGGCCTCTTCGGCGGCGACTCGCGCCTCGACGTACGCATCACCATCCCCGCCGGCAGCAACGCCGTCATCCGCACCGGCAGCGCCGACATCGCCGTGCACGGGACCATCGACACCGGCCAGGTCAAGAGCGGCTCCGGCGACATGCAGGTCGACACCGTGACCGGACCGCTGCTCGCCGAGACCGGCTCCGGCGACATCCGCGTCGGCGCCGCGGAGGCGGCCCTCAAGGTCAAGAGCGGCTCTGGTGACGTCGTCATCAACGACGCCGCCGACGTCACCACGATCTCGACCGGATCCGGCGACGTGCGCGTCGGCAGCGCCGGCGGGCAGACCGTCGTCAAGACCGGTTCCGGCGACCTCGAGGTCGCCGACGCGTCCCACGACGTCACGCTCACCACGGGTTCCGGGGACATGGTCGTCTCCCGCGCCCACCGCGGCCGGGTCAGCGCCAAGGGCGCCTCCGGCGACGTCCGCATCGGCGTGCCCGCAGGCGTCCCGGTCTGGACCGACATCTCGACGGTCACCGGCGACATCCGCTCCAACCTCACCGGCGCCGGCAAGCCCGAGGCCGGTGCCGACCACGTCGAGGTCCGCGCCCGCACGGTCAGCGGCGACATCGTCCTCGCCGAGGTGTGAGGACCCGCACCAACCCCACCGAGCAGCAGTCAGATCAGCAGAGGAGCACCGTCATGGAGTACGGCATCAGCACGCTCGACGCCGAGATCAACCGCCAGCAGCTCGCCGAGCGCATCGCCCGCGCCAGCACCCCGAAGATCCCCGCCACCGCCCACCGGCACCTGCTCGCGCAGCGGCTGCGTCGCCTGGCCGATCGCGTCGACAACTGAGGCTCAGGACCTCATCGCGACGCCGCGGCGCCAGTAACCCATGAAGGCGACCTGGCGGCGGTCGACCCCGAGGTCCTTGACCAGGGCCCGGCGCAGTCCGGTGACCACGCCCGACTCGCCCGCGATCCACGCGTAGAGGTCGTCGAGGTCACTTCCGCCCACCGCCGTTGCGGTGTCGACGTCCTCACCCGAGGAGGAGTACGTCGGGGTCTCCCAGAGATCGGGGTCGACCTCGTCGACGGCCGGTGCGGCGTCGGTGGCGGCGCCCAGGTGGTCGAGCACCGCCCGGTGGAGCAGGTCGCCGTGGGCGGCACCGTCGCGCGGCAGCCAGACGACCCGAACGCCCTCCGGATGCTGGACGGTCAGCACGTCGGCGGCGGTCGGCACCTCGAGGAAGGCCGCACCGACGGCGTCCCAGCTCAGCTGGGAGAGGATCGCACAGACGGCCGGCACCGCGGTCTCGTCGCCGACCAGCAGCAGCCGGCCCGCCGTACCCGGGACGAACTCGATGCCGCCGTACTGCTCCCCGCGCCGCGGGCCCAGCACCACGACCCGGTCGCCGACGGCCGCGCTGGTCGCCCAGGCGCAGCCGGGACCCGGCTCGCCGTGGTCGTCGGCGTGCAGCACGATGTCGACGACCAGCCGGGCCTCGGGGCCCGTGCCCACGATGTCGCGCACCGTGTAGGTGCGCATGTGGCCGCGCTCCTCCTCGGGCCGCGCGAGCCAGGTGTCCCACCAGGACTCGTCCATCCCGGCGAACGACGGAGGCGGGCCCCCGGGCACGCCGGGGAAGACCAGCTTGATCCGCTGGTCGTAGAGGGGCTGGTCGTCGACCCCGAAGTGCTCGAGGCAGGGACCGCCGAACTCCACCCGGACGAAGGACGGCGAGAGCCGATCCACCCCGACGACCTCGATCTCGTCGAGGATCATGGGCAGCGGGCTCTGAGTGGTGGTCACGAAGTTAGGTTAGCCTAACCTCGACGGATCCTAGATCGAGGTCCGGTGGAAGTTCTGGAACGACCGCGACGGCGTCGGGCCCCGCTGGCCCTGGTAGCGCGAGCCGTACTTCGCCGAACCGTACGGGTGCTCCGACGGCGACGAGAGTCGGAAGAAGCAGAACTGGCCGATCTTCATGCCCGGGTAGAGCTTGATGGGGAGCGTCGCGACGTTCGCGAGCTCCAGCGTCACGTGGCCGGAGAAGCCCGGGTCGACGAACCCGGCGGTCGCGTGCGTCAGCAGTCCGAGCCGCCCCAGCGACGACTTGCCCTCGACCCGGGCGGCGATGTCGTCGGGCAGCGTGACGACCTCGTACGTCGAGCCGAGCACGAACTCGCCCGGGTGGAGGATGAACGGCTCGTCACCCTCCGGCTCCACCACCCGGGTCAGGTCGGACTGGTCGGCCGCGGGGTCGATGTGCGGGTACTTGTGGTTCTCGAACACCCGGAAGAACCGGTCCAGCCGCACGTCGATCGACGACGGTTGCAGCATGCCGGCGTCGTACGGGTCGAGGGCGATCCGGCCCGCGTCGATCTCGGTCGTGATGTCGCGGTCTGACAGCAGCACGCTGGCACCCTACCGGTGGGCGCCCGGCGGCCACCCGGACAATGAGACCGTGAGCTTCCAGCGGTACGTCGCGATCGGCGACTCCTTCACCGAGGGCGTCGGCGACCCCGACCCCACGCGCCCCAACGGCCTGCGCGGCTGGGCGGACCGGACGGCCGAGGTGCTCGGCCGCGACGCTGCATCGTCCGGGGGAGCGTTCGGCTACGCCAACCTCGCGATCCGCGGCCGCAAGCTGCCCGCGATCCTCGACGAGCAGCTCGAGCAGGCCATCGCGCTGGCGCCCGATCTGGTCACGATCTACGCCGGCGCCAACGACATCCTGCGGCCGAAGGTCGACCTCGACGGCATCGTCGAGCGGTACGACGCGGCGCTCGGCCGGCTCGCCGCCACCGACGCGCGGCTGGTCGTCTTCACGGCCTTCGACCCGGGCGGCTCGGCGATCTACCGCCCGCTGCGCGGACGGTTCGCGCTCTACAACGAGCTGGTGCGCACCAGCGCCCGCGCGCACGGCGCCACCGTCGTCGACTTCTGGACCATGCGGGAGTACCGCGACTGGCGCTACTGGGACCCCGACCGGATGCACCTCGGCCCGGCCGGCCACCAGCGGATGGCGATCGAGGTGCTCGACACCCTCGGCGTACCCCATGACCTCGAGCCGCTGCCGCTCACCGACCGCCCGCCGCTTAGCAGGTCCGAACAGCGCCGCGAGAACATCGCCTGGGTGCGCGGGATGGCGCTGCCCTGGGTCCACCGGCGGCTGACCGGCCGATCCTCCGGTGACGGGCTGGACCCGAAGCGCCCCACGCTCGCGCCCATCGACTAGTATCTGGCCGACCCTTCGGGGTCACTGCGGATGTAGCTCAGTTGGTAGAGCGCGACCTTCCCAAGGTCGATGTCGCGAGTTCGAGCCTCGTCATCCGCTCCACTCACCGACAAGGTCGCGCCCACGAGCGCGACACTCTGTTCGACATCGATGTCGCGAGCTCGAGCCTCGCGGCCGACCAGGCCGGGCGGCGGTGGGATAGGCACCGTTTCGGTGCCCGCGAACCGAGCCGGATCCACCGCCGCCCGCCTGGCCCCCGGTTGCGCGCGGGGCTGCCGTGACTGATGTGAAACTTGACCAGACCAGTGACGCACGGTGACAGTGGAGCGACCGCCCGCTTCCCCGTCCGGTCTCGAGGTCCCCGATGTCCCGCCCCCGCTGGATCGCCGTCGGCATCGGCGCGCTGGCCGTGCTGCTCGCGCTCACCCCGTTCATCCCCCGGGGTGACGACGACGAGGGCGCGCTGCGCCCGTCGGGCGAGGAGCGCGGTACGCCGGACCGCGGGCTGCGACCCGCGAACGCCGCAGGTCCGTCCCGGGTCACCCCCGCCATGCGCGCCGAGATCGATCGGGTCGTGGCGGCCGGGCGCAGGATCGGCCGCCCCGGCACCAAGGCCGGTGCCGCCGCGGCCGATGCGGTGCGCTGCGCCGACCTCGACGGGCAGCGCTACTGCCTGGGCGTCGGGTGGACCGACGACACCGAGGCCGACGTACGCGCCCGCGTCGCCGCAGCGGCCGGCGAGGCGGCCCGCGCCCGCGCGACGAGGACCACGACCGGCGACCTCGACGCGGCCGCCGCGCTCGCACGCGTCGCCCGGATGGCGCCCGCCGAGCGCGCCGCCGCCGAGCGCGCGGAGCTGACCGCCGCCGCTCGGGCGGTCGCGAAGGTCTGGCTGCTCCGCCACGAGCTCCAGGGCACGCCGCTCCCCCGCGGGTTCCGCGCCCGCCACCCGGAGGCACGCGCCACCGACACCGCCCGGGCCACGGTCCGCAGGACCGCCGCCGACTACCCGCGCCGGTCGAAGATCCTGCGCTGGCGCCATGCCCGGGAGCAGAACCGCACGTACTGGTGCGGCCCGGCCACGATGCAGGCGATCGCCTGGGGCTGGCAGGACCGGGTGCGCACCCAGCGCCACTGGGCGCGCCGGCTCGGCACCACCCGCGACGGCACGTCCATCACCGACATCGTGCGGGTGGTCAACCGCGACACCGGCTACGACCGCCGCCGACGCGCCGGACCGTACATCGCGCTCGACGTGAGCGACTGGTCCTTCCGGCAGTGGCGGCTGCTGATGATGCGGCACATCCACGACTACCGTGCACCCGTGGTCCTGCACCCCGTGCTGCGCCGGGAGTACTACCCCTACCTCGCCGGCGACGCCTCCGGGCACTTCCAGGTCGGCCGCGGCTACGACAAGCACGGGCGTCGCCCGCTGCTGCTCGGCTACTTCGAGCCCTGGAACCAGCAGCGCTTCGACCCCTCCGAGCCCTACATCGCCCGGGTCCAGTGGCGCCAGGCCTACAAGAGCTACCGCGCCAACCAGGACCATCCGTTCCACAACGTGGGGGTCTGATGCGGGTCCGGTACGCCGCGGCCGCCGCGCTGCTGGTCTCCGTCGCGGCGTGTGCGTCGGACGACGAGCCCGCCCCTCCGGACGAGCCCGACGCGGCGTCCCCGCCTCCGGCGGCGACCACCGGCGACACGGAACCGCTCGACTGGCGCCCCGTCGCGGGCACGGTCGACGACCCGGTCACCCGCAACGGCGAGTGGACGCTCACCGTGACCGCCGACGGCGGGTCGTGGGAGCTGTCCGGCTCCGACTCGGGGACGGGCGAGGGCGCCGGCCCCGGCTGGCGGGTGAGCGACGCGCTGCTCGACGAGGACTGGGCGGTCGTCGTGCTCCAGGACGAGACCGAGCAACGGCCCGGTCGGGCCACGGTCACCGACCTCGAGTCCGGGGAGACGTTCCGGCTCGACGGACGGTCCGACGTACCCACGACCAACGGCGGCACCTGGGCGCTCGGCGACGACCGCCTCCTGCACGCGACCGTCCGGGACGGGGCCTACTGCCTCGCCGACGTCGACCTCGCCTCCCGGGAGTCGGAGGTCGCGTGGTGCGCGCCCGACCGTCAGGGCTTCAACGCCGCGCACGCGACCGATGAGGGAGACACGCTGCTGACGTTCGACGACGGACGGCCGTCGTGCCGCACGGTCGTGACGGTCGACGGCGGCGCCACCGAGCCGTTCCCCGGAGCCGCGGAGTGCAAGGGCTGGGAGGGGGTCCTGGTCGACGGCGGCGCCGTCTGGTCCGAGATCCCGCGCGAGCGGCAGATCGAGCGGGCCGAGCTCCATGCCCGCGCCGGCGACGAGTCCGTCGACCTCGGCCCCGGGGTTGCCGGCAGCCTGGTCGAGTGCGCCGGCGCGGCGTACTTCGTGCGCGACCCGCAGCAGCAGGGCGATCCCGCGACCCTGATGCGCTGGACGGTCTCCGACGGTCTCACCGCCGTCTACGAGTCGCCGGCGGGCCAGGCGTTCCTCGAGCCGCCGCGCTGCGGCGGCGACGCGATCACCGTCACCGCACGCGCCTCGTCCGGCGACGAGCAGGTCACCGCCGATCTCTAGGCTGGGAGGGTGACGTTCACCGGCTTCCCCGTGGCGGGACTCGACTTCTACGACGACCTCGAGGTCGACAACACCAAGTCGTTCTGGGAGAAGCACAAGGCGGTCTACACCGACTCGGTGCGCCGGCCGATGGAGGCGCTCTGCGAGGCGCTCGCGCCCGAGTTCGGCGGCGCGAAGGTGTTCCGCCCGTACCGGGACGTGCGGTTCGCCAAGGACAAGACGCCGTACAAGACCCACCAGGGCGCGTTCGTGCGGGTCGGCGAGTCGACGGGCTGGTACGTCGAGCTCTCCCCGCGCGGTGTGCGCACCGGCGGCGGCTTCTACGAGGCGAGTGGCCCGCGACTGGCGGCGTTCCGGGACGCCGTCGCCCACGACCGCTTCGGCCCCGAGCTCGAGAAGATCCTCCGGTCGCTGGGGAGGAAGGGCTTCGAGATCGGCGGCGACCGCCTCAAGACCAGCCCGCGCGGGTACGACGCCGACCACCCGCGCATCGAGCTCCTCCGGCACCGGTCGCTGACCGCCGGCCACCCGCTCGGCTTCGAGCCCGTCATCCACACTCCCGAAGTGCTCGACCTCGTCCGCGCCGACTGGCGCGCGCTGCGCCCGCTCGTCGAGTGGTGCGCCCGCCACGCGAGCGCCTGAGAGTCGAGTCGGGAGTTCTGACGGTTGAGTCGGGACTTTCGGTCACCAGGTCCCGACTCGAGTGTCGAAAGTCCGGACTCGACTGTCGAGAAGTCCCGATTCAACCCTGGGTGAAGCTCGCGATCGTGCGGTCGGGCTCCCAGTAGGCCCTCATCGACGCGACCCGGCCGTCGTCGTGCACGACGTAGACCATGATCAGGTCGGTGGTCGTGTGACTGCCGTCGGGGAACGACGTCCTGATCCGGCCGATGTTGGCGCAGGTGTTGCTCCCCGGGTTGGCGAAGGAGTCGTTGATCTCGAACTCGAACGTCGCGATCGGCGCGATCGCCTTCTGCCAGAACGCCGAGATGCCCTCGTGCCCGCGATGGCCCGCGCCGTCCGGGTCGAACATCGACGGCCCGACGGGGTCCTCGATGACCGCGTCCTCGGCGTACACCGTGAGCCACTCGGCGAGGTCGCCCCTCGCCACGGCGGAGTAGGAGCGCTGCGAGGCGGCGCGCGCCGGGTGGTCGTCGTTCGGCGCGTTCCAGGTGATGGCGTCGGAGGAGATCATGACGGCATCCTAGGCCCGAATTGAAACGTGTTCTAGTGTGGCTGCCACGCCTCTTCGCGGGCGGTGCGCGCGGTGACCGCGTCGGGCAGCTGCCGGTCGGCGAGCTGCTGGATCGACACCTGCTCGAAGACGTCGCGGAGCGAGTCGCGCGCCGCGATCCACACGTGCTGCAGGACGTCGGCGGTCTCGTTGTAGGTGACCGCCTCGGGGCGCAGGCCGTAGACCGACACCAGCGGCCCGTCGACGGCACGGATCACGTCGGCGACCGAGACCTCGGCCGCCGGCCGCCCCATGCGCCACCCCCCCGACTGGCCGCGCTGCGACATCACGACGCCGGCCCGGCGCAGGTCGGCGAGGATCGCCTGGAGGAAGCCGTGCGGGATCTCCTGGCGCCGACCGAGCTCCTCCGCGCTCACGGCCCGCCCGTCCACACGCGAGGCCATCTCGATCAGCGCGCGCAGGGCGTAGTCGGACTTGGCGGAAACTCGCATGGGTCAAGTGTGTCAGATGTGTCGACTTGTTCACTCGACCTTGGACGGTACGCCGGGCGGCCACCGGCCCCGCACCGGCGCGGTCGGACCGAGGTTCGGGAGGGGGTGTTGCCGGGTTACTGACGGGTACGTAGGATGGATGTTACCGACGAGTACCGTCCGAGGCTTTCTCGGAGATCCCAGGCTGAAGGTGGGGCTGTGAGCCACTACAAGAGCAACATCCGCGACATCGAGTTCAACCTGTTCGAGGTCCTCGGACGCGACCAGGTGCTGGGCACCGGTCCGTTCGCCGAGGTCGACACCGAGACCGCCCGCGCGATCCTCGCGGAGGTCGACCGGCTCGCCCGCGAGGACCTCGCCGAGTCGTTCGTGGACGCCGACCGCAACCCACCGGTCTTCGACCCGCAGACCCACACCGCTCCCCTGCCCGAGTCGTTCAAGAAGAGCTACCAGGCCTGGATGGACGCCGAGTACTGGCGCCTCACGACGTTCGCCGAGCTCGGCGGCACGCCCGCGCCGTCCAGCGTCTGCTGGGCGATGGGCGAGCTGGTGCTCGGCGCCAACCCCGCCATCTGGATGTACGGCGCGGGCCCGATGTTCGCGGGCGTGCTGTGGCGCAACGGCAACGAGCGCGACCGCAGGATCGCCCAGCTGGTCGTCGACAAGGGGTGGAACACCACGATGGTGCTCACCGAGCCCGACGCCGGCTCCGACGTCGGCGCCGGCCGCACCAGGGCGACCCCGAACGACGACGGCACCTGGAACATCGAGGGCGTCAAGCGGTTCATCACCTCCGCCGAGGGCGACCTCTCCGACCAGATCATCCACATGGTGCTGGCCCGGCCGGTCGGCGTCGAGGGCGCGGGCGGCCCCGGCACCAAGGGCCTCTCCCTCTTCATCGTGCCGAAGTACCACTTCGACGTGGAGACCGGCGAGCTCGGCGAGCGCAACGGCGCCTACGTCACCAACGTCGAGCACAAGATGGGCATCAAGGTGTCCAACACCTGCGAGCTGACCTTCGGCGACCCGGGCGTCGGCGGCGGCGAGCCGGCGGTCGGCTACCTGCTCGGCGAGGTGCACAACGGCATCGCGCAGATGTTCCAGGTGATCGAGAACGCCCGCATGATGGTCGGCACCAAGGCCATCGCCACGCTCTCGACCGGCTACCTCAACGCGCTCGAGTTCGCCAGTGAGCGGGTCCAGGGCGCCGACCTCACGCAGTCCTCCGACAAGACCGCACCGCGCGTGACGATCACGCACCACCCCGACGTGCGCCGCTCGCTGATGACGCAGAAGTCGTACGCCGAGGCGATGCGTGCGCTCGTGCTCTACACCGCCACCTGGCAGGACCGGGTGATGCTCGCCGAGCACCGCGTGAAGACCGAGGGCGGTGAGCGCGACGAGCTGGCCGAGAAGGTCAACGACCTGCTGCTGCCGATCGTGAAGGGCTACGGCTCGGAGCGCTCGTGGGTGCTGCTGGGCACCGAGTCGCTGCAGACATTCGGCGGCTCCGGCTTCCTGCAGGAGTACCCGATCGAGCAGTACGTCCGCGACGCCAAGATCGACACGCTCTACGAGGGCACCACCGCGATCCAGGGTCAGGACTTCTTCTTCCGCAAGATCGTCAAGGACCAGGGCGCCGCGCTCGGTCACCTGGCCGGCGAGATCAAGCAGTTCGTCGACAGCGAGGCCGGCAACGGTCGCCTCAAGCTCGAGCGCGAGCTGCTGGCCACGGCCCTCGACGACGCGCAGGGGATCGTCGGCCACCTGATCAACGACCTGATGTCCGCCCAGGACGAGGTCCGCAACATCTACAAGGTCGGCCTCAACACCAGCCGCCTGCTGATGGTCCTCGGCGACGTCGTCTGCTCGTGGCTGCTGCTGCGCCAGGCCGAGGTCGCGCTGGCGAAGCTCGGTGGCGACCCTGGCAAGGACATGGCGTTCTACGAGGGCAAGGTCGCCGCAGCGCAGTTCTTCGCCCAGAACGTGCTGCCGAAGATCTCCGCCGAGCGAGTCCTGGTCGAGTCGACCGACCTCTCGATCATGGACCTCGACGAGTCCGCCTTCTGAGCGACCGACGCCGACCCGCCCGACGTAGTTGGACGGTGAGCTCGCGAGCTCGCTCATTTCGGGCGGGTCGGCGTCATCTCAGCGACTCTCCGATGACCTGGGTGCCGCGCTCGAACGAGCCGGGGTCGGGGCCGGAGAAGTTGAGGCGCACGAAGCAGCCGGCGGGCTCGGCCGGGAACCACTCGTCGCCGGGCGCGATCACGACGCCCTCGGCCTCGCAGTCGCCCGCGAGTCGGCGTACGTCGGTGCCGTCGGGCAGCCGCAGCCAGAGGTTGAGCCCGCCCGCGGGCAGCTCGAAGGTCGCCTGCGGCACGTGCTCACGCACGGCGGCGGCGAGCAGGTCGCGGCGGGCGCCGAGCTGGCGGCGCAGGGCCCGCAGGTGCGTGCGCCACGACGGCTGTGTCACCACGTCGAGGGCGACGGCCTGGAGCAGTCCGCTGACGTACATCGACTCGGCCTCGACGTCGGCCAGGATCCGCTCGCGGGCGGGCCCGCGAACGACGACGCCGGCGACCCGCACCGACGGCGACACGCTCTTGGTGAGCGACCGCAGGTGGACGACGTGCCCGCTGCCGTCCCGTGCCGCGAGCGGGACCGGCTCGGCGTCGATCCCGAAGTCGTGCGCCCAGTCGTCCTCGATCAGGAACGCGCCGTGGTCGCGGACCAGGTCGAGCACCCGCTCCGCGACGTCCGGCGACCACCGGGCGCCGGTCGGGTTCGCGAAGCTGGGCTGGGCGTAGAACGCACGCGCACCGGTGCGTGCGAAGGCACGGGCGAGCTCGTCCGGGTCCGGGCCGTGGCGACCGCTGGGCACCGGCACCACCTCGACCCCGACCTGGGCGGCGGCGAGGATGGCACCCCAGTAGGTCGGCGACTCGACCACCAGCGGCCGTCCCGCGCCGACCAGTGACCGGAACGCGGTGGCGAGGCCGCTCTGGCTGCCCGGGACGACGACCACGTCGTTGGCGGCCGCGCCCACCTCGGCCGCGAACCACGCCTGCAGCTCGGGCAGGCCCGCCGACGGCGGGCGGGTGACCGCGGCGTCGCGGCGCGCCGCCCTGGCGTAGGCGGAGCGGACCAGCCGGTGCGGGAGCAGCTCGCGGTCCGGGTAGCCGGAGTGCAGCGCGACGGCGTCGCTCGGGGCGGTGCGCAGCGCGACGGAGCGGCGCAGGCCGCGCCGCGGCTGGGCGCCCAGCGCCGCGGTCTGCCACCCGTGGTCGTGCGGGCGCAGGGCGCTCATCTCGCGGACGAACGTCCCCACCCCGGGCCGGGTCTCGACGGCTCCCCGGGTGGCGAGCGCGCGCAGCGCCTTCTGGACGGTGACGGGGCTGACGCCGTGCTCGGCGACGAGCGCGCGGGTCGAGGGCAGCCGCGCCCCGGGCGGCGCCTCGGCGATCCAGGCGTGCAGGCTCGCAACGATCCGCGAACTGCTATCGTCGTTCATGAAGCAGCACGATAGCGCTACTCTTCCCCGGCTGGCGCCGCTACCGACGTCCCGGAGCGGTCCCGGATGGGGCCTGCTCGGCGTCCTGGCCTTCTCGTTCACGGTGCCCTTCACGCGCATCGCCGTCGACAACGGGATGCACCCGCTCTTCGTCGGGTGCGGCAGGGCGGTGGTCGCCGCCGCGCTCGCGGGCGTCGCCCTCGCGGCGACCCGCCAGGGCCGGCCGCGCGGCCGGCAGTGGGTGCGGCTGGCCGTGGTCGGCGCCGGCGTGGTGGTCGGCTTCCCGGTGCTGACGTCGTTCGCGCTGACCACGGCGTCGGCCACGCACGGCGCCGTGGTGATCGCGCTGCTGCCCGCGGCCACGGCAGTCATGGCCGTGCTGCGCGGGCACGAGCGGCCGCCGACGGCGTTCTGGGTGCTCGCCGCCTGCGGCGCGGTCGCCGCCGTCGTCTTCGCCGCGCTCCAGGGCGGCGGCCTCGGCGGCCTGCACCGGTCGGACCTGCTGCTCTTCGGCGCGGTGCTCGCCGCGGCCATCGGGTACGCCGAGGGCGGGTTGCTCTCCCGCGAGCTGGGGCCGTGGCAGACGGTGTCGTGGGCGCTCGTGCTGGCGGCTCCGGCGATGGCGGTGGGCACCGCCGTCGCCGCCGCCCACCAGCCGCCGGACGCCGGGGCGGGGGAGTGGGCGGCCTTCGCCTACCTCGCCGTCGTGAGCATGTACCTCGGCTTCTTCGCCTGGTACCACGGGCTCGCGATCGGCCCGATGACGCAGGTGAGCCAGGTGCAGCTGGTGCAGCCGGTGCTGACGATCGGCTGGGCGGCCCTGCTTCTCGGCGAGCAGGTCACCTGGACCACCGTCGTGGGCGGCACGGCCGTGATCGCGTGTGCGGGCACGGCCGTGCGGGTCAGGCTCGACGCAGGGAGGCGCCGGCGGCGCGACGTACGGCGTCCGTGAGCCGGTCGAGCACCGGCGAGTCCAGACGCCAGCGCTGCCAGTGCAGGGGCACGTCGACGTGCAGGCGGCTGCCGAGCGGCACCAGCCGGTCGTCCAGCTGGGGGACCGGGATCATCCCCCAGCCGAGGCCGAGGCGCACGGCCTCGAGGAAGTCGGCCGACGTCGGCACGCGATGGACCACGGGCGGCTCGGCGATCCCGCGCGCGGCGAGGAGGTCGTGCTGCAGGCCGTCCTTCTCGTTGAACACCACCATCGGCATCGCCGCCCAGTCGGGGCCGCGGCCGCGCCGCCATCGGTCGGCGACCTCGGGGGTCGCCGCGGGCACGTAGCGCAGCCGCCCGAGGTGCTCGACCGAGCAGCCCTGCACCGCGACCGGCTCGGAGGTGACCGCGGCCAGGACGCCGCCGCTGCGCAGCAGGTCGGCGGAGAACGCCTGGTCCTCGACGTGCAACCGCAGCGCGACGTCGCCCCAGCCGGCGACCTCGGCGAGGGTCCCGCGAAACCAGGTGGCGAGCGAGTCGGCGTTCACGGCGACCGGCACGTCGACGACGGAGGCGTGCCCGTGCGCGAGCGCGTCACGGACCTCGTCGTGGAGGAGGTGCGTCTGCCGGGCCAGCCGGAGCAGCACCTCGCCCTCGGCGGTCGGTCGGCACGGCGTGGTGCGCTGCACGACCACGCGGCCGACCTGCGACTCGAGGGCACGGATGCGCTGGCTGATCGCGGACGGCGTCACGTGCAGCGCCCGGGCAGCGGCCTCGAACGTGCCGTGGTCGGCGATCGCGACGAGGGCAGCGAGCTGGGACGGCGCGAGGTCCATGAAGCCATGCTAATGGTTGTTGAAAATCATTCGCTGGCCTTCATCGTGACCGCGTCCTAGCGTGGCCGCGTGCTCGACTCCCTCTTCGCCGGACTGGTGACCGGCCTGTCGCTCATCGTGGCGATCGGCGCGCAGAACGCCTTCGTGCTGCGCCAGGGACTCGCACGCGAGCACGTCGGCCCGGTCGTCGCGATCTGCACCCTCTCGGACGTGGTGCTGATCACCGCCGGCGTCGCGGGCATCGGCACGATCGTCGAGCGAGCGCCATGGGCGATCGACCTGATCCGATGGCTCGGCGTCGCCTTCCTGACCTGGTACGGCGTGAGCTCGCTGCTGCGGGCGCGCGGGTCCGAGTCGCTGCACGCGAACGGCAACGGCGGCGCCGGCACGTCGCGACGGGGCGCGGCGCTCAGGGCGCTCGCGCTCACCTGGCTCAACCCGCACGTCTACCTCGACACCGTGCTGCTGCTCGGCTCGATCGCCAACCACGAGGGCTCGGTCGGGCGCTGGTGGTTCGCGGTCGGCGCTTGCGCCGGGAGCACCCTGTGGTTCTGCGGGCTCGGCTTCGGCGCCCGTCGGGCGAGCGGGCTGCTGTCGCGGCCACGCGCGTGGCAGGTCCTCGACGTGCTGATCGGGGTCACGATGCTGGCGATCGCCGTCTCGCTCGCGATCGGCTGAGGCGGAGTCGGGCACGACCACTAGGGTGCAGGGCATGTCGGACCAGCAGCTCCTGAGCGAGTACGTCGAGGTGTGGTGGCAGGCGATCAACGACTTCACCGAGCTGCTGGAGGAGCTCGACGAGTCGGACTGGGCGACGCCCACCGACCTCCCCGGCTGGGACGTGAAGGCGGTCGCGTCGCACATCGCCCACCTCGAGAGCAGGCTCGCCGGGCAGCCCGAGGAGTCCGCCGACGTCGGCGAGCCGCCGCACGTCACCGGCATGATGGGGCTCTACACCGAGATCGGCGTGGTCAACCGCCGCGAGGCGAGCCCCGACGCGATCATCAACGAGATCCGCTCGGCCGCGACCGCTCGCCACACCGCGCTGCTGGCCGACCCGCCGACCGACCCGGCTGCCAAGCCGGAGCCCATCTTCGGCGGGGTGCCGTGGGACTGGCGGACGCTCCTGCGCAACCGCCCGCTCGACGTCTGGATGCACGAGCAGGACATCCGCCGCGCGGTCGACCGACCGGGCGGCATGGACTCGGCGGCCGCGCGGCACACGGCCGACTACCTCGCCGAGGCACTCGGGTACGTCGTCGCGAAGCGCGTCGGCGCGCCCGCGGGCACGACGGTCGTGCTCGAGCTCGACGGCAGCTCGCCGTTCGCCTTCGGGGTCGACGAGTCGGGCCGGGGCGAGCGGCTGCCCGACCTACCCGCCGAGCCGGCCGTCCTGCTGCGCATGGAGCGCGAGGCCTTCATCCGGCTGGCCGGTGGGCGCTGCCTGCCCGACCCCGGGACGGTGGAGGTCGTCGGCGACGAGGAGCTCGCGCGGCGCATCCTCGACGCGATGGCCACCACGCCGTGAGCCGCGCCGACCGCTGGACCACTGCCGACCTCCCCGAGCTGACCGATCGCACGGTCCTGGTCACCGGCACGACGGTCGGCGGCCTCGGACACTTCACGTCCCTCGAGCTGGCCCGCCGCGGCGCGCGGGTCGTGCTCACCGGCCGCAACCCGGCCCGGGTCGCGGAGACCCGACAGGCGATCCTCGACGAGGCGCCCGGGGCGGCGCTGGAGCAGGTCGAGCTCGACCTGGCCGACCTGTCCTCGGTGCGCCGTGCGGCCGCGGCCGTCGCCGGCCTGGGCCCGATCGACGTGCTGGTCAACAACGCGGGCGTGATGGGCACGCCGTACTCCCGCACCCCCGACGGCCTCGAGCTGCAGATGGCGACCAACCACTTCGGCCCCTTCCTGCTGACCGGGCTGCTGCTGCCCCAGCTCATCGCGTCGGAGCACGCGCGGGTCGTGACGGTGTCGTCGCAGATGCACCGCGTCGCGCGCTCCGCGCCGCTCGACGACCCGCGCACGTCGCACGGCCGCTACCGGCGCTGGCCGGCCTACGGCCAGTCGAAGCTCTCCAACCTCCTCTTCACCTACGAGCTCGAGCGGCGGCTGCGGCGCGCGGAGCTGCCGGTCAAGGCGCTGGCGGCGCACCCCGGCTTCGCGTCGACCCACCTGGCCGCGAACGGTCAGTACGGCCGCTCGACGGGCGGCATCGCCTCGGTGCTCGACGGCGCGATCAAGGTGGTCTCGCCCAACACCGCCGCGCGCGGTGCCTGGCCGACGCTGATGGCGGCGACGGCCGACCTGCCCGGCGCGTCGTACGTCGGACCGGACGGCTTCATGGAGTGGGGCGGCCGCCCGCGGGTCACGAGCAGCAACCGGCTCTCGTACGACGAGACCACCCAGCGCCGGCTCTGGCAGCTCAGCGAGCAGACCGTCGGCATCACCTACCCCTGACGGCCCCGGCTCCGACCAAAGTCATGCGGGTGTGGACCCGCGACCGATGTGGGCGACGCCGCCCGTGGGCGAACGTGGACCGGTGAGCACGCAGACCTGGACGTCGACCGTCGACGGTCGCACCCACCGCGTGGAGGCCGAGGAGGGCTTCCGCCGCCGGGTCCGCTGGTACGTCGACGACGAGCTCGCGGCCGAGAAGAGGTCGGCCGACGAGAAGATCCGGCTCGAGGCGCCCGCGGGGCGGCTCCTCGTCCGGTTCACCACGCTCGGCGCGCCGCGGCGCGCGACGCTGCTCTGCGGCGACGGGCCGCTCGACGACGGCATCGACCTGACGCCCGAGCCGGACTCGAAGGCGGCCCGGCACGAGCAGGCCGTACGGGACCATCCGGAGCGGTATGCCCTGGTCCAGGCCGCCGGCGGGGTCGCCAAGGTCGTCGTCCCGATCCTGCTGACCGTGCTGCTCGCGCGGGTCGCGTTCTCGCTGCCGCTGCCCTCGATCCCGACCCCCGACCTGCCCTCGCTGCCGCGGCCCGACCTGCCCTCGCTCCCCCTGCCCGATCTCCCCGACCTGCCGGACTGGTCGCCGCCCGGATGGGTCGAGCGGGTGCTCGACGTGGCGCACTACGTGTGGCCCGTGGTGCTCGCCTACGTGCTCGCCCGCGCCGAGATCCGGCGCCGACGCCGGCAGGACGATCAGCGGCGACAGGACGACCCCGGCGAGTCGCGCTGATCCCGCGCGCCGGCAGTCGCTAGCATCACCGTCGACGGTCGTCCGGGCACAGGAGGTGCGGGGCGGGCGTCGGCCCCGGGTGCCGCACGCAACTCTCGTTGTATCGGGTCACACACGCGGGGCCGGCACGCGGTAGCTGCCTCCAGGGACGGGGAAGCCCCTCGAGGCGGCTACTGCCGCGTCCGCGCCGGGACCAGGCCCTCGCGCCGCCCGACGTACGCCGCGGCCGCGATGGTCGTGACCATGGCGCCGGCGTTGACGGCGAGGACGACCACCGCCTTCACCGGGATGAACACGTCCAGCGGCTGGGTGAGCAGCAGCCAGATGCCGAAGGTGCCCTTGGTCAGCCACAGGGCCGCCCACAGCAGCGTGAGCCCGCGGAAGAGGGCCCGGATCCGCGGCCGCGCGGCGAGTTCGTCGTCGACGGGGTAGAAGTCGCCGGCGAGCCTGGCGACCAGCGGCCGACCGGTGCGCAGCGAGAGCAGGAAGACCGAGCCGATCACGGCGTCGACGATGATCGGCTGCAGGAAGTAGAGGAACGCGCTGTCGGTGAGCAGGGCGAGGGCCGTGCGTCCGGTCAGCACCGCCGTGGTCAGCACGAGCAGGCCCGGCGTACGCCGTCCGCTCAGGGCCCGCCACGCGAGCGTGCCGTAGGACCAGCCGAGGGTGGCGACGATCGCGGTCCAGACGCCGGCCACGTGGAAGACGGCGTAGAACACCGTCGCCGGCACCACGCACCCGATCGTCAGGTTGAGCCCGGCGCGCCGGGCGACGGCCCCGAGCCGGGGCGGCGCGGGCAGGTGGATCGACGCCGCGATCGGCGGGATCGGAGCGGGTGCTGCGGCAAGAAGAGACATGGCGGCCCTGGGCTGGCGACGTTGACAGGGGATTCATCGGCGAAGGTGCCCGATGACCTGAGAGGTGTCCCCCGGCCGCCCGGCCCACACCTCCAGACCGGAGTGAGGTGGGTCTCGGCACGGCATGATGGCCTGCATGTACGACGCCCGAGCCGGCCAGCCCGCGGAGCCCTCCGACCTCGTCGACGTCGCCCACCTGGTGACGGCGTACTACACGGGCGTCCCCGATCCCGACGACCCCGCGCAGCAGGTCGCCTTCGGCACGAGCGGCCACCGGGGCTCGTCGCTGCGGACGGCCTTCAACGAGACACACATCCTCGCGACGACCCAGGCGATCGTGGACCACCGGAGGTCGCAGGGGTACGACGGGCCGCTCTTCCTCGGCCGGGACACCCACGGGCTCTCGGAGCCGGCCTGGGCGTCAGCGCTCGAGGTGCTCGCGGCGAACGACGTCACCGTGCTGGTCGACGACCGCGACGGCTACACCCCCACCCCGGCGGTCTCGCACGCGATCCTCCGCGCCAACCGCGGCGGCGGGACGGCCGACGGCATCGTCGTGACCCCGTCGCACAACCCGCCGTCCGACGGCGGCTTCAAGTACAACCCACCCCACGGCGGGCCGGCGGACTCCGATGCGACGTCGGCGATCGCCGACCGGGCGAACCAGCTGATCCGGGGCGGGCTGGCCGAGGTGCGGCGGGTGCCGTTCGCCCGGGCGCGGGCCGCGGCCACGGCGTACGACTTCCTGGGGACGTACGTCGACGACCTGCCGAGCGTCGTCGACCTCGACGCGATCCGGACGGCCGGCGTCCGGATCGGCGCGGACCCGCTGGGCGGCGCGTCGGTCGCCTACTGGGGCGAGATCGCCGAGCGGCACCGCCTCGACCTGACCGTGGTGAACCCGCTCGTCGACCCGACCTGGCGGTTCATGACGCTCGACTGGGACGGCAAGATCCGGATGGACTGCTCGTCGCCGTCCGCCATGGCCTCGCTCATCGCGCAGCGGGACCGCTTCGACCTCGCGACCGGCAACGACGCCGACTCCGACCGGCACGGCATCGTCACCCCGGACGCCGGGCTGATGAACCCGAACCACTACCTCGCCGTGGCGATCGGCTACCTCTTCGGTGGTGCGCGCCCGGACTGGCCGGACGCCGCCCGGATCGGCAAGACGCTGGTGTCGTCCTCGATGATCGACCTCGTCGCACGATCGATCGGGCGGGAGCTCGTCGAGGTGCCGGTCGGCTTCAAGTGGTTCGTGCCCGGACTGATCGACGGCTCGTTCGGCTTCGGCGGCGAGGAGTCCGCCGGCGCGTCGTTCCTGCGCCGCGACGGGTCGGTCTGGACCACCGACAAGGACGGCATCATCCTCGCCCTGCTCGCCTCCGAGATCCTCGCGACCACCGGTCGGTCGCCCTCCGACCACTACGCCGCTCTCGTCGAGCAGCACGGCGAGCCGGCGTACGCCCGCATCGACGCGCCCGCCTCCCGCGAGCAGAAGGCGGCCCTGGCCGCCCTCTCGCCCGACGACGTCACCGCGACCGAGCTGGCCGGCGAGGAGATCACCGCGAAGCTCACCGAGGCGCCCGGCAACGGCGCGAAGATCGGCGGCCTGAAGGTGACCACCGAGTCGGCGTGGTTCGCCGCCCGCCCCTCGGGCACCGAGGACGTCTACAAGATCTACGCCGAGTCGTTCCGCGGCCCGGACCACCTCGCCGAGGTGCAGGAGCAGGCGCGAGAGGTCGTGGGCGCGGCGCTGGGGTGAGTGAGCGGTCGAGGCGCGAAGTCCTCGCAGAGCGAGGTCCACCAGCGGTGAGAGTTGGCCCGCAGGCGCGAGCGGTCCTCCCGGCCGGGACCTGCGCAGCGAGAGGCCACACTCCCGCCAGGGACTCTCCTGCTCAGTGGTCGATGTGGCGGCCGCTGCCTGTCACGTTCTGCGGTGGAACTGGACCTTCCCGGTGGGCAGGTAGGTCGTGTCGTAGTTCGAAT
>NZ_JARGER010000002.1 GCF_029210375.1 Nocardioides sp. YIM 152315
CGGGTGAGCTCGACCAGCGTCGCCCCGGTCTCGGCGGCATCCATCGACCACACCGACGCATCGGCCACGGTGTCGGCGAGGTCGTGACTCGCCCCGGGTTTCGTGGAGGCTCGGTTAGTTGGTTCCGGCCTCGGTGAGGACCGGGTCTTGACGGTAGTGCTCTGCGGGCTGGGATGCCCAGTGGTTGGTCTCGAACTCGGCTGGCGGGATGAGCCCGATCTCGCCGTGCAGGCGTCGATGGTTGTACCAGTCGACGTATTCGGCGACGGCGATCTCTACGTCGCCGACGTTCTTCCAGCCGCCCTTGGGCCGCATCACGGGGTTGCGGATGCACTCGGCCTTGAACAGCGAGTTGAGCGCCTCGGCCATCGCGTTGTCATAGCTGTCGCCCTTCGACCCGACGGACGCGACGGCTTCCGCTTCGGCGAGCCGCTCGGTGTAGCGAATCGCTCGATACTGCACGCCCCTATCGGAGTGGTGGATCAGGCCGGTGACGTCCTGCCCGGACCTCTGCCGGGCCCACAGGCCCATGTCGAGGGCGTCCAACGCCAGATCGGTGCGCAGCGAGGTCGACGCCTGCCAGCCCACGATCATCCGGCTGAACACGTCGAGGACGAACGCCACGTAGGTCCAGCCCGCGTGCGTGCGGACGTAGGTCAGATCCGCTACCCAGAGCTGGTTTGGTGCGGTCGCGACGAACTTCCGCTTGACCTTGTCCTCGGGACGCTCGGTCTCGGCCCCGTCGCCGATGGTGGTCTTGCGGGTCTTCTCCCGCGGGATCCCACGCAGCCCCTCGGCGCGCATCAACCGCTCGACGGTGCAGCGGGCCACGCTGACGCCTTCACGGTTGAGCTCGGCATGGATCTTGCGGGCGCCGTAGACACCGAGGTTGGCCTTGTGCGCAGTCTTGATGTCGACGACCAGCTCGGCGTCGCGCACCGCGCGTGTCGAGGGCGGGCGCTTCTTCGCGGCGTAGTAGGTGCTCGGGGCGATCTGCACGCCGGCGTCCTTCAACACCATGCAGATCGGCTCGACCCCGAACCGGTCGCGGTGCTGGTCGATGTAGTCGACCAGCACCGCGGTGGGCACTTCTACTTGATCTTGCGGTCGAGCTCCGCGGCCGCGAAAAAAGCAGCGCTGGTCTTCAGGATCTCGTTGGCTCGGCGCAGCTCACGGACCTCGCGCTCGAGCTCGGCCAGCCGCTGCGCGTCATCGGTCGTGGTGCCAGGCCGGACGCCGCCGTCGATCTCTGCCTGACGGACCCACGTCCGCAGGGCCTCGGGGTGGACACCCAGCTGGTCAGCGACCCGCTTGATCGCCCCACGAGCGGACTCGGGGTCCTTCCTGGCGTCGATCGCCATCCGCGTCGCCCGCTGCTGGAGCTCAACGCTGTACTTCCTCGGTGCTGCCATGACTCTCATCATCCTTCCCAGGATTGAGAGCCTCCATCAGACCCGGGGCGATTCA
>NZ_JARGER010000020.1 GCF_029210375.1 Nocardioides sp. YIM 152315
GGGTCGGCCGATGCGTTGCGCCGGCTGACCAAACAGCGCTCCTCGATGGTCAAGCGGCGTACCGCGGTCTACGCCCGGCTCGACGCGCTGGTCGAGCTGCTCGGCCCGGCCTGGTACGCGGTGCTGGGCTCGAACTACGGCAAGGCCGCGCTGATGCTGCTGACCCGCTACGCCGACCCCAACGCGATCATCCGGCTCGGCCCGGCGCGGTTGGCCCGGTTCCTGGTCCGCCACTCCCGCGGGTTCTGGCGCGAGGACCACGCCCAGGCACTGATCGCCGCCGCGCGGGAGTCGCTGGCCCTGTGGGGCCCCGACCCGGCCGAGCAGGGCATGGACTTCGCCGACCTCGCCGCGGACATCGCCGCCGAGGCCGAGCAGGCCCAGTTCCTCACCGACCAGATCGAGGACCTCGACGAGCGGATCGCGAACCTCTACGCCGACGCCGACCCCGACCGGATCGTCGCCTCGGCACCCGGTGTCGGCCCGGTGACCAGCGCGATCGTCGCCGGCCGGCTCGGCGACCCGCACCGGTTCACCAGCCTGGCCGCGGTCCGCGCCTACTCCGGCCTGGTGCCCAAGGTCAACCAGTCCGGCGTCGGGGAGTCCAAGCCCGGGATCACCAAGGCCGGGGACCCGCTGCTGCGCGAGGCCCTGTTCAACGCCGCCGACCGGGCCCGCCGGGTCGACCCCCAGCTCGGCGCCAAGTACGCCCGGCTGATGTCTGGCGACCGGCACCGTGACTCCGCGCTGTGCCACATCGCCACCCAGCTGCTGACCCGGATCGCCGCCTGCATGCGCACCGGCCAGCCCTACATCCTCCGCGACGTCGACGGTAGCGAGATCACCGAGGCCGAGGGCCGCGCCATCGTCCAGGAGCGCTACAAGGTCGAGCCGCGGCGCCGCGACAACCTCCGCCACCAGCGGATGCGAGTCCGCCGCCAACAGGCGACGGACCGGGAGTCACAGGAGTCGCAGAGCGCTCCAACATCCCGGCCCGCCAACACCACGATAACCACCCC
>NZ_JARGER010000021.1 GCF_029210375.1 Nocardioides sp. YIM 152315
ACAAACAAACTAATTCGTCGACTATGACACACTGTTGAGTTCTCAAACATCAGACGCACACCGAGGCAGACCCACTCGGGGCCCGCCGCCGGGGCAACCTGCAAAAACTTACCGGTTCGGATCCACCCCGTCAACTCGGGGCCGACCCTCCCTGGCGCCGGGCGCGCGACAACGCCCTCGAGTTGGCCTCTCGGCCCGAAGGGCGCCGCTCACCGCGACGAGAAGAACGTTAGCAGGGCTTCTCCGGGGGCCCCAAATCGGGTCTGCGCGACCGCCGAAGAGGTGCGGCCGGTCGGTACGCGGAGACGCTCCGCTCCCCCGTGATCCAGAACCGCCACTGCCGGTCGGCCGCGGCGCGCAGACCGACGCGAGGACCCGACGACACGTCGTCCGCGGGGGTGCCCAGGGTGAGGGTCACCGGCCCGCGGGACAGGTCGGTGCCGTCGTGGTCGAGCGTGATCCCGAGGGCGTTGCACAGGCGCGCCGGGCCGCGGGCGAGGTCGCGGTCGGAGGCACCGGGCCGGCGCTCGCGGGCGACCTCGACCCCCTCGATCACCTCGCCGGCCCGCACGAGCACGGCGCTCGCCCGGCCGGCGGGTCCGCAGACGACGTTGCAGCACACGTGCATGCCGTAGGTGAAGTAGCAGTACAGGTGGCCGGCCTCGCCGAACATGACGGCGTTGCGGCGGGTCATCCCGCGGTAGGCGTGCGAGCCCGGGTCGTTCGCCCCGTCGTAGGCCTCGACCTCCGTCAGGCGCACGGCCACCTCGCCGTGCCGGAGCACGGCGTTCAGCAGCCGCGGCGCCTGGTCGACGACCGGCCCCGCGAGCTCAGCCAAGCCGGGCACGGTGACCGTCAACGAGGGCGCCCAGCTCGGCCAGCTGCTCCCGGACGCGCGCCGGCGCGGTGCCGCCTCGGCCGTCGCGCGAGGCGATCGACCCCTCGACGGTCAGCACCTCCCGGACTGCGGGCGTCAGCGCGGGCGAGATCTCGGCGAACTGGGCGTCGGTGAGCTGGTCGAGCTCGACGCCGAGCTCCTCGCACCGGCGCACGCACGCGCCGGCGACCTCGTGAGCGGTGCGGAACGGCACGCCTTCGCGGACGAGCCACTCGGCGACGTCGGTGGCGAGCGAGAACCCCTGCGGGGCGAGCTCGGCCATCCGGCCGACATCGAACGTCAGGGTCGCGACCATGCCGGTGAACGCCGGCAGCAGCACCTCGAGGGTGTCGACGGAGTCGAAGCCGGGCTCCTTGTCCTCCTGCAGGTCACGGTTGTAGGCGAGCGGCAGGGCCTTGAGCGTCGCGAGCAGCCCGGAGAGGTTGCCGATCAGGCGACCCGCCTTGCCGCGGGCGAGTTCGGCGATGTCGGGGTTCTTCTTCTGCGGCATGATGCTCGATCCCGTCGACCAGGAGTCGTGCAGCGTCACGAAACCGAACTCCCGCGTCGACCAGAGGACGACCTCCTCCGCGATCCGGCTGACGTCGACGCCGACCTGGGCGGCCACGAAGGCGAGCTCGGCGACGAAGTCACGGGCCGCGGTGCCGTCGATGGAGTTGGCACTGGAGCCGGTGAAGCCCAGCTCCGCGGCGACACCCACGGGGTCGAGGCCGAGGCTCGACCCGGCGAGGGCGCCGGAGCCGTACGGCGAGTCGGCGGCCACCCGGGCGTCCCAGTCGCGCAGTCGGTCGACGTCGCGGAGCAGGGCCCACGCGTGGGCGAGCAGGTGGTGCCCGAGCAGCACCGGCTGCGCATGCTGGAGGTGGGTGCGGCCGGGCATCACGCTCTCCCGGCCGGGTGCGAGGTGGTCGCGCGCCTGGGCGGTGAGGGCGTCGACGAGGTCGAGCACCTGACCGGCGACGACGGCCGCGTGGTCGCGCAGGAAGACCTTGAACAGCGTGGCGATCTGGTCGTTGCGGCTGCGGCCCGCACGGAGGCGGCCACCGACCTCGGCCCCGACCTCGTCGACGAGCAGGCGCTCGAGGGCGCCGTGCACGTCCTCGTCGGCCGGGTCGGGCAGCAGCGTGCCGGCGGCGTACCGCTCGCCCAGGACGTCGAGGCCGCGCAGGAGCTCGGCGCGGTCGGCGTCGGTGAGCAGCCCTGCGCGGTGCAGCGCGTTGGCGTGGGCGCGCGAGCCGGCGAGGTCGTACGGCGTGAGCCGCCAGTCGAAGTGCGTCGAGCGGGACAGCGCGTCGAGCTCGGGCGACGGTCCGCCCGCGAACCGACCGCCCCAGAGCTTGCCGGTGTTGGTGCCGGAGTCCTTGTCAGTCATCGTCGGGTCGGTCATCAGTCGGAGCCGAACTCCATCGCGGCGGCGTCGAGCGCCACCTCGTCGGGCTCGGCGTCGACCGCCGGGTTGGCCTCGATCCGCTCGGCGCCGCCCGCCGGAAGCTCGCCGAAGAGCGTGCCGTGCTCGACGAGCACCTGGCCCTGGTCGAGGGGCTGCGCTGCGTACAGCTCCAGCTTGGCGCGGGAGTCGGCAATGTCGAGGTTGCGCATCGTGAGCTGGCCGATCCGGTCGATCGGGCCGAACGCGGCGTTCTCGGTGCGCTCCATGGAGAGCTTGTCGGGGTGGTAGGAGAACGTCGGGCCGTCGCTGCGCAGGATCGTGTAGTCCTCACCGCGGCGCAGCCGCAGCGTCACCTCGCCGGTGACCAGCGACGCGATCCAGCGCTGGATCGACTCGCGCAGCATCAGCGCCTGGGGGTCGAGCCAGCGGCCCTCGTAGAGCAGTCGGCCGAGGCGGCGACCCTCGAGGTGGTAGTTGGCGATGGTGTCCTCGTTGTGGATCGCGTTGATCAGGCGCTCGTAGCTGATCCAGAGCAGCGCCATGCCGGGCGCCTCGTAGATGCCGCGGGACTTGGCCTCGATGATCCGGTTCTCGATCTGGTCGGACATGCCGAGGCCGTGGCGGCCGCCGATGACGTTGGCCTCGTGGACGAGCGCGACCGGGTCGTCGTACCGCTTGCCGTTGACGGAGACCGGGCGCCCCTCCTCGAAGCCGACCGTGACGTCCTCGGGCGCGATCTCGACCGCCGGGTCCCAGAACTTCACGCCCATGATCGGCTCGACGGTCTCGAGCGAGACGTCGAGGTGCTCGAGGGTCTTGGCCTCGTGGGTGGCGCCCCAGATGTTGGCGTCGGTGGAGTAGGCCTTCTCCTGGGAGTCGCGGTAGGGCAGCTCGCGCTCGGTGAGCCACTGGCTCATCTCGGCGCGCCCGCCGAGCTCGGTGACGAAGTCGTGGTCGAGCCAGGGCTTGTAGATGCGCAGGTCGGGGTTGGCGAGCAGGCCGTAGCGGTAGAACCGCTCGATGTCATTGCCCTTGAACGTCGAGCCGTCGCCCCAGATGTCGACGCCGTCCTCGTGCATCGCGCGCACAAGCATCGTGCCGGTGACCGCGCGGCCGAGCGGAGTGGTGTTGAAGTAGGCGCGGCCGCCGGAGCGGATGTGGAAGGCGCCGCAGGCGATGGCGGCCAGGCCCTCCTCGACGAGCTGGGGGCGGCAGTCGACGGCACGGGCGATCTCGGCGCCGTACTGGAGCGCGCGGCCGGGTACGCCGCTGATGTCGGGCTCGTCGTACTGACCGATGTCGGCGGTGTAGGTGCAGGGCACGGCGCCCTTGGCGCGCATCCAGGCGACGGCCACCGAGGTGTCCAGCCCTCCGGAGAACGCGATGCCGACGCGCTCGCCGACCGGGAGGGACGTCAGGACCTTGCTCACGTTGGTGTTCCTTCTGCGTTGGGCTACTGGGAGGTCTGGGAGTGGGAGTCGGCCAGGGCGAGGAAGCGCCGGGCGAGGTCGTCGCCGCCCGTCGGCTCGCGGCCGATCACGAGGACAGTGTCGTCCCCCGCGATGGTGCCGAGGATGTCGGGGAACTCCGCCTTGTCGAAGGCGGAGGCGAGGAACTGGGCGGCGCCCGGAGGCGTGCGCAGCACGACCAGGTTGGCGCTGGCCTCGGCGCTGACGAGCAGCTCGCCGCACAGCCGGGCCAGCCGGGCGGCCGCTGCCTGCGTCTCCCCCGGCGCCGCGGGTCGTCGGTCGCCGCCCTCGGCGGGTACGGCGTAGACGAGTGCCCCGTCAGCAGTCCGGACCTTGACCGCGTCGAGCTCGACGAGGTCGCGCGACAGGGTCGCCTGCGTGACCCGCAGGCCGCTCTCGGCGAGCAGGTCGGCGAGGTCGCCCTGGGAGCGCACCTCGTGCTGGGTCACGATCTCGACGATGCGCTGGTGCCGCGCGTTCTTGGTCGTGGGACGGAGGGTGCTCATCCCGACGCCTCCAGGAGGAAGGTCAGGATCGCCTTCTGCGCGTGGCGGCGGTTCTCGGCCTCGTCCCAGACGACGCTCTGCGGGCCGTCGAGGACCTCGGCGTCGATCTCCTTGCCTCGGTAGGCGGGCAGGCAGTGCATGGCGATCGCGTCGGGCTTGGCCTTCTCGAAGAGCTCGGTCGTCAGCGAGTACGGCGCCAGCACCTCCGCACGGGAGGCGGCCTCGTCCTCCTTGCCCATCGAGATCCAGGTGTCGGTGACGACCACGTCGGCGCCGGTGACGGCCATCACCGGGTCGGGCTCGAGCGCGGCTGATCCGCCGGTGCCGGCGGCGACCTTCGACGCCCGCTCGACCATCGCGGGCTCCGGTGTGAAGCCCTCGGGCGAGCTGATCCGGACGTGCATGCCGGCGGTCGCGCCGGCCAGCAGCCAGGAGTTGCCCATGTTGGAGGCGCCGTCGCCGACGAAGGCCGCGGTGAGGCCCGCCAGCCTCTCCTTGTGCTCCCGGATCGTGAGCAGGTCGGCGAGCAGCTGGCAGGGGTGGAAGTCGTCGGTCAGGGCGTTGACGACCGGCACTCCGGCGTGCTCGGCCATCTCGTCGAGGCGGCGCTGCTCGTAGGTGCGCCAGACGATCATCGCGGCCTGACGACCCAGGACCCGGGCGACGTCGTGGACCGACTCGCGCACCCCGATGCCGGCGAGCGCGCCGTCGACGAGCATCGGGAACCCGCCCAGCTCGGCGATGCCCGCCGCGAACGACGACTGGGTGCGTAGGGTCTGCTTGTCGAAGATCATCGCGACCGTCCTCGGGCCGGCGAGCGGCTTCGCGTCGTACGGCGCGTGCTTGAGCTCGAGGGCGAGGTCGAGCACCCGCGCCTGCTCGGCGGGCGTGACGTCGTCGTCGGCGAGGAAGTGGCGGGTCACCGGGTCGCCTCGTCCAGGATGCCCGGCCAGGCGGCGAGGAGGGCGTCGACGTCGTCACCGGTGATCACCAGCGGCGGGACGAGCCGGATCCGCTTCGGCGTGGGGTTGTTGAGGATGAACCCGGCGGCCTGGGCGGCCGCGACCACGTCGGCCGAGGTGTCGCCGGCGAGGTCGAGGCCGATGATCAGTCCCTCTCCACGCACCTCCGCGACCCGCGGGTCGGCGCCGAGCCCGTCGCGCAGCCTCTGGCCGAGCACGGCGACGTGCTCGAGCAGGTCGTCGTCCTCGATGGTCCGGATCACGGCCAGCCCGGCCGCGCACGCGACCGGGTTGCCGCCGAACGTCGTGCCGTGGTTGCCCGGCTGGAGCAGCTCGCCCGCGGCGCCGATGCCGAGGCAGGCGCCGATCGGGAACCCGCCGCCGAGACCCTTGGCGAGCGTGACGATGTCGGGCGTGACGTCGGCGTGCGCGAACCACCGGCCCGTGCGGCCCATGCCGGACTGCACCTCGTCGAGCCACAGCAGCGCGCCGTGGGCGTCCGCGGTCGCGCGGGCGGCGGCGAGGTAGCCGTCGGGCGCGACGTTGACGCCGGCCTCGCCCTGGATCGGCTCGAGCAGGATCGCGGCGGTCCGGTCGGTCACCGCGGCCGCGAGGGCGTCGGTGTCGCCGAAGGGGACGAACGTGACGTCGCCCGGCAGCGGCTCGAAGGGCGCGCGGTAGGCCTCCTTCGACGTCAGCGCCAGCGCACCCATCGTGCGACCGTGGAACGAGCCCTCCGCGACGACGACGTGCGTGCGTCCGGTGCGCCGGGTCAGCTTGAACGCCGCCTCGTTGGCCTCGGTGCCGGAGTTGGTGAAGAAGACCTTGCCGCCGCCGGCGCCCACGCCGAGGAGGTCGAGGAGCTTCTCGGCCAGCTCGACCTGGGGCGCGGTCGTGAAGAAGTTCGAGACGTGCCCGAGGGTCTGCAGCTGCGTCGTCACCGCCTCGACCAGCGCCGGGTGTGCGTGGCCGAGCGCGTTGACGGCGATGCCGCCGAGGAAGTCGACGTACTCCTTGCCGTCGGCGTCCCAGACGTGCGCGCCCACACCCTTGGCCAGCACGAGCTTGGGCGGGCCGAAGGTGTTCATCAGGGAGGCGGCGTACCGCTCCTGGTAGGTGCTCGCGGTGTCGTTCACTGGGTGTCCCTCGCCTTCCGGGTCTTGGTCTCGACGCCCGGCAGCACCTGGGTGCCGACGCCCTCGCTGGTGAACAGCTCGAGCAGGACGGCGTGCGGCTCGCGGCCGTCGACAACGGTGGCGCGGGGAACCCCGCGGCGCACCGCCTGCAGGCAGGCGTCCATCTTCGGGATCATCCCCGAGGCGAGCGTCGGGAGGATCTCGGCCAGCGCCTCGGGGCCGATCTCGCCGATGACGTCGTCGGAGTCGGGCCAGTCCAGGTAGAGGCCCTCGACGTCGGTCAGCACGAGCAGCTTCTCCGCCTTCAGCGCGACCGCGAGCGCGGCCGCGGCGGAGTCGGCGTTGACGTTGTAGACGACGCCGTTGACGTCGGGCGCCACGCTGGAGACGACCGGGATGCGCCCGGCCTCGATCAGGTCGAGGACCGACTCGGGCCGGACCTGGGCGACGTCGCCGACCAGTCCGAGGTCGACCTCCTCGCCGTCGACGACCGTGCTGGCCGGCTCGGCCGTGAACAGGGCGGCGTCCTCGCCCGAGCAGCCGACCGCGAGCGGGCCGTGCTCGTTGATCAGGCCCACCAGCTCGCGCTGGACCTGGCCGACGAGGACCATGCGGACGACGTCCATCGCCTCCGGCGTCGTGACGCGCAGTCCGCCGCGGAACTCCGACTCGATGCCAAGCTTGCCGAGCATGGTGGAGATCTGCGGGCCGCCACCGTGCACGACGACCGGCTTGAACCCGGCGAACCGCAGGAACGCGATGTCCTCGGCGAAGGCGCGCTTGAGGGTGTCGTCGGTCATGGCGTTGCCGCCGTACTTCACCACCACGATCTTGCCGTGGTAGCGCTTCAGCCAGGGCAGGGCGGCCGCGAGAGTGCGGGCCTTGGCCGGGTCGGGCTTGCTGGGGTCGTGGTGGGTGTGCTCGATCACGGGATCATTCATGAGGAGTAGGCGCTGTTCTCGTGGACGTAGGCGTGGGTGAGGTCGTTGGTCCAGACGGTGGCCCGCTCGGACCCGATCTTGAGGTCGACGGTCACGCTCACCTCGCGTGGCTTCAGGTCGACGGTCGCCGGATCGGCGTGCGGGGTCGACTGCCTGCAGACCCACACCCCGTTCATGGCGACGTCGAGGTCGGCGGGGTCGAACTGCGCGTCCGTCGTCCCGATGCTGGCGAGGACGCGGCCCCAGTTGGGGTCGTTGCCGAAGACGGCGGCCTTGAAGAGGTTGGACCGCGCGACGCTGCGGCCGACCTCGACCGCCTCGTCCTCGGTGGCCGCGTTGAGCACGGTGATCGCGATCTCGTGGTCGGCGCCCTCGGCGTCGCCGAGCAGCTGCATCGCGAGGTCGGTGCACGCCTGGGTCAGCGCGGCCGTGAAGTCGTCGGCGCTCGGCGTGATGCCGCTGGCCCCGCTGGCCAGCACGGTCACCGTGTCGTTGGTGGACATGCAGCCGTCGGAGTCGAGCCGGTCGAAGCTGACCCGCGTCGCCGCGCGCAGCGCGGTGTCGAGGTCGGCCGCAGGGACGACGGCGTCGGTGGTGAGGACGACGAGCATCGTGGCGAGCTGCGGCGCGAGCATGCCGGCGCCCTTCGCCATGCCGCCGATCGACCAGCCGGCGCCCTCGACGACGACCTGCTTGCTGACCGAGTCGGTGGTCATGATCGCGTGGGCGGCGTCGGCTCCCCCGTCGGCGGCCAGGCCGTCGTACGCCGCCGCCGCACCGGCCAGCACCTGGTCGCGATCGTTGGTGAGGCCGATCAGGCCGGTCGAGCACACGACGACGTCGACCGCGCCGATGCCGAGGCTGCCGGCGACGACCTCGGCGACCGCGTGGGTGGTCTGGAAGCCCTCGGGGCCGGTGTAGCAGTTGGCGCCACCGGAGTTGAGGAAGACGGCCTTGACCGTGCCGTCCTTGACGGCCTCCTGGCTCCAGAGGACCGGGTTGGCCTTGCAGCGGTTGGCGGTGAAGACGCTGGCCGAGTCGAAGTGCGGGCCGTCGTTGACGACGAGCGCGACGTCCTTCGCGCCGGTGGACTTCAGCCCCGCGGCGACGCCCGCGGCCCGGAAGCCCTGGGGGTGGGTGATGCTCACGGGGCTACTCCTACGGTCGAGAGACCCAGTCCTTCGTCGAGACCGAGCGCGAGGTTCATGCACTGGACGGCGGCACCGGCGGTGCCCTTGGACAGGTTGTCCACGGCACCGACGGCGACCACACGGCCGGCGTCCTCGTCGACCGTCACCTGGAGGTGCACCGAGTTGGAGCCGGTGACCGACTTGGTCTGCGGCCACTGGCCCTGCGGGAGCAGGTGGACGAAGGGCTCGTCGGCGTACGCCTCGGCGTAGACCTCGTAGACGTCGTCGGCGGAGACGTCGCCCCTCACGTTCGCGGTGCAGGTGGCGAGGATGCCGCGGGGCATCGGCACCAGCAGCGGCGTGAAGCTCACCTTCACGGTGCGGTCGACCAGCGCCGAGAGGTTCTGGGTGATCTCGGGCGTGTGGCGGTGGGCCCCGCCCACGCCGTACGCGCTGGCGTTGCCCATGACCTCGCTGCCGAGCAGGTGCGGCTTGGCGGCCTTGCCTGCACCGGAGGTGCCGGAGACGGCGACGACGGTGACGTCGGGCTCGACCACGCCGCCTGCGACGGCGGGGGCGAGCGTCAGGGTGGAGATCGTCGGGTAGCAGCCCGGGACGGCGATCCGGGTCGCGCCGCGCAGCAGGTCGCGCTGGCCGGGCAGCTCCGGGAGCCCGTAGGGCCAGGTGCCGGCGTGGGTCCCGCCGTAGAACCTCTCCCACGCGGCGGCGTCGGCGAGCCGGAAGTCGGCGCCGCAGTCGACGACCACGGTGTCGTCGCCGAGCCGGGCCGCGAGCTCTCCGGACTGGCCGTGCGGGAGCGCGAGGAAGACCACATCGTGGCCGCGCAGGGTTTCGAGCCCGGTCTCGTCGAGCACCCTGTCGGCGAGGGGCACCAGGTGCGGCTGCAGCGCGCCCAGTGGCTGCCCCGCGTTGGAAGCCCCGGTGAGCGCACCGATCTCGACCTCGGGATGCCCGAGGAGCAGGCGCAGCAGCTCACCTCCGGCGTACCCGCTGGCTCCGGCGACGGCGATCCTGGTCGGCATGTGCATGACTATACACATTAGCGCATGATCATGTACCTCGGGTGCGGTGTGTCGGCGCCGGCACCTAGGTTGTCCGACATCATGACGCGACTGACCTTCGACGACTACCTGCGGCACATCGAGACGGAGTCGGGGCGGCTGCGCGCCGCGCTGGCCACCTGTGACCCGAGTGCTCCGGTCCCGGGCTGCCCGGAGTGGACGGCCACCGACCTGCTCGGTCATCACGCGGGCGTGCTGCACTTCTGGGCCACGATCATCGAGCAGCGACCGATCGGGCCGGAGGACCTGGTCGAGCCGGAGCTCCCCACGGCGTACGACGACCTGCTCGCCCTGCATGAGAGCCAGGCGGCGCGGCTCGTCGCCGCCCTGGACGACGCGGACCCCGCGGAGCAGGCGTGGTCGTGGTCGGCCGAGCAGACGGCGGGCTTCACGTTCCGCCGGCAGGCACACGAGGCGCTCATCCACCGCCTCGACGCCGAGCAGGCCGCCGGCACCCCGACGCCGCTCGACGGCGCGCTCGCGGCCGACGGTGTCGACGAGGCCCTCGACGTGATGTTCGGCGGCACCCCCGCGTGGGGGACCTTCACCGGCGGCGGCCGGTACGTCCGCGTCGACCTCACGGACCGCGACGCATCCATCTGGGTCGAGACCGGCCGGTTCACCGGGACCGACCCGGACGACGGCACGACCCACGACGAGGGCGACATCTCGAAGGTGGAGCCCCGGGGCGCCGAGCCCGACGCGGTCGTGAGCGGGCCGGCGGCCGACCTGGACACCTGGCTGTGGCGGCGCGGCGACGACGCGGCGATCACGGTGACGGGCGACGAGACCGTGTACGCGCACTTCCGGGCGTGCGTGGACCAACCGATCGACTGAGGCCTCCCGGCCCCGTGAAATCGGTGAAACCGGCGTGAAGGTGGGCTGAAACCGGCCGGGCCCAGAGTTCTCGGCATGACACGAGTTCCTGACACCGACCTGGCCGTTGCGGCCTCCGGGCTGGTCAAGACCTTCGGCGAGTTCCGCGCGGTCGACGGCATCGACCTCGAGGTGCGGCGCGGCGAGGTCTTCGGCGTGCTCGGGCCCAACGGCGCCGGCAAGACCACCACGCTCAAGATGCTCGCCACGCTGCTGCCGATGGACGGCGGCGAGGCCAGCATCTTCGGTGTCGACGTACGTCGGCACCCCCACATGATCCGGCAGCTCGTCGGCGTGACCGGGCAGTACGCGTCGGTCGACGAGAACCTCACCGGCGCGGAGAACCTCTGGCTCTTCGGCCGCCTGCAGGGCCTCTCGTCCGCGCAGGCGAGGACGACGGCCGCCGACCTCCTCGAGCGGTTCGGCCTCACCGACGCCCGCGACAAGCAGATCAGTGCCTTCTCCGGCGGCATGCGCCGGCGGCTCGACCTGGCCGCGAGCCTGATCTCGCAGCCGCCGCTGATCTTCCTCGACGAGCCGACCACCGGCCTCGACCCACGCACCCGCGGGCAGATGTGGGACACGATCCGCGACCTGATCCGCGAGGGCAGCACGGTGCTGCTGACGACCCAGTACCTCGACGAGGCCGACCAGCTGGCCGACCGGATCGCGGTCATCGACCGCGGCATCAAGGTCGCCGAGGGCACCCCGGACGAGCTGAAGACCTCGGTCGGCAGCTCCACCCTGCAGCTGCGCATGTCCGACCCGTCCGAGACGGCGGACGCCGTCGCCGTCGTACGCCGGGTCCTCGACGAGGAGCCGGTGCTCACGCCCGAGGCCGGCGGGCTGAACGCCGCGCTGCCGGACGCCAACCGCGCCGCCGACGTGCTGATCGCACTGCGCCAGTCCGGCCTCTCGATCGCGTCCGCGACCGTCCAGAAGCCCACCCTCGACGAGGTGTTCATGGCCATCACCGGCCACGGAGCCGAGGACGAGACCCTCACCCACGACGAGCCCCAGATGGAGGTGGCGCGATGAGCACCACCCTGCTGCCCGAACGCGAGACGACCGAGGTGCTCGACCGCGCCGTCGTCACCCGCCCGTCGCTGCGCGACACGATCGACCAGAGCCTCGCGATGGCGTGGCGCGCGGTGAAGAAGATGCGCCGCAACCCCGAGCAGTGGTTCGACGTCACGCTCCAGCCGCTGCTCTTCACCGCCATGTTCGCCTACATCTTCGGCGGCGCGATCTCCGGCAGCGTCCAGGACTACCTGCCGATCGTGATCACCGGCATCCTCGCCCAGACCGCCCTCACCGCCTGCATGGCGACCGGCATCCAGCTGCGCGAGGACATGGACAAGGGCGTCTTCGACCGGTTCAAGTCGCTGCCGATCGCCCGGATCGCTCCCCTCGTCGGGCCGGCCATCGCCGACCTGCTGCGCTACTCGACGGCCGCGACCCTGACGATCCTCACCGGCCTCCTGATGGGCTACCGCCCCGACGGCGGGTTCTTCGGCGTGCTCGGCGGCTGGGCGCTCACGATCGTGGCCGGCTGGTCCCTCGCGTGGATCTTCACCTACTTCGGCACGGTCGCCCGCAGCGCCCAGGCGGTGCAGGGGATCTCGATGATGGTGATGTTCCCGCTCACCTTCCTCTCCAACGCCTTCGTGCCGGCCAGCACGCTGCCGGGCTGGCTGGAGGCGTTCGTCAACGTCAACCCTGTCTCGCTGGTGATCTCCGCCGTGCGCGACCTGATGAACGAGGGCGCGCTCACCGCGGACGTCGGCTGGGCCCTGCTCGGCTGCGCGCTCGTGGTCGCGGTCTTCCTCCCGCTCTCGGTCCGCAGCTACAACCGGAAGATGTGAGACGGCCAGCCGGGCGCGAGGTACGAGCCCCGGCGTGGGGCCGGCCAGGTTGAGCAAGCCTCGCGACTGAGGAACGAAGTCGCGAAAGGCGCGTCGAAACCCGGTGAGCCGGGAGGCGGCGGCGAGTGGGCCAGCCGGTGGTGGTTTCGAGCCAGGCGCCAGGGCGCCTTCCTCAACCACCGTGACACCGGCGCCGGGGCGCCTTCCTCAACCAC
>NZ_JARGER010000022.1 GCF_029210375.1 Nocardioides sp. YIM 152315
GTATGTCCGGCGGCGTCCTACTCTCCCACAGCCTCTCGGTTGCAGTACCATCGGCGCTGAAAGGCTTAACTTCCGGGTTCGGGATGGGACCGGGTGTTTCCCTTTCGCTGTGGCCGCCGTAACTCTGGTGGCGTCACATCACCGGCGTGTTCACGGTGTGTGGCCATGTCTTCGTTATTCACTTCGCTTGTGAATGAATGTGGACGCGAGTGTCTGTGTTGCGCGGGTCTTTGTGGGTTTTGTTGAGGGTTTGTGTGACAAGCCCTCGGCCTATTAGTACCAGTCAGCTCTACCTTGCGGTTGTACACTTCTGGCCTATCAACCCAGTGTTCTGCTGGGGGCCTTACCCGGTTGTTCCGGTGGGAAACCTCATCTTGAAACGTGCTTCCCGCTTAGATGCGTTCAGCGGTTATCACTTCCGAACGTAGCCAACCAGCCGTGCCCCTGGCGGGACAACTGGCACACCAGAGGTTCGTCCATCCCGGTCCTCTCGTACTAGGGACAGCCTTTCTCAAGTTTCCTGCGCGCGCGGCGGATAGGGACCGAACTGTCTCACGACGTTCTAAACCCAGCTCGCGTGCCGCTTTAATGGGCGAACAGCCCAACCCTTGGGACCTACTCCAGCCCCAGGATGCGACGAGCCGACATCGAGGTGCCAAACCATCCCGTCGATATGGACTCTTGGGGAAGATCAGCCTGTTATCCCCGGGGTACCTTTTATCCGTTGAGCGACCACGCTTCCACATGCCGTGGCCGGATCACTAGTTCCGACTTTCGTCCCTGCTCGACATGTCTGTCTCACAGTCAAGCTCCCTTGTGCACTTACACTCGCCACCTGATTGCCAACCAGGCTGAGGGAACCTTTGAGCGCCTCCGTTACATTTTAGGAGGCAACCGCCCCAGTTAAACTACCCATCAGGCACTGTCCCTGAACCAGATCATGGTCCTAGGTTAGACATCTAGTACGACCAGAGTGGTATTTCAACGTTGACTCCACAACCACTGGCGTGGCTGCTTCACGGTCTCCCACCTATCCTACACAAGCCGAACCAAACACCAATACCAAACTATAGTAAAGGTCCCGGGGTCTTTCCGTCCTGCCGCGCGTAACGAGCATCTTTACTCGTAGTGCAATTTCGCCGAGTCCACGGTTGAGACAGCGCCCAAGTCGTTACTCCATTCGTGCAGGTCGGAACTTACCCGACAAGGAATTTCGCTACCTTAGGATGGTTATAGTTACCACCGCCGTTTACTGGGGCTTAAGTTCTGAGCTTCACCACCATACCTGTTGAGGGTGGCTGACTCGTCCCCTTAACCTTCCAGCACCGGGCAGGAGTCAGTCCGTATACATCGTCTTACAACTTCGCACGGACCTGTGTTTTTAGTAAACAGTCGCTTGGGCCTGGTCTCTGCGGCCATCACCGCTGCCGCACGCAAGGTGCTTCACGGATCCGGCCCCCCTTCTCCCGAAGTTACGGGGGCATTTTGCCGAGTTCCTTAACCATGGTTCGCTCGATCGCCTTGGTATTCTCTACCTGATCACCTGAGTCGGTTTGGGGTACGGGCGGCGCGTAGCTCGCTAGAGGTTTTTCTCGACAGCATAGGATCACCCACTTCACCCATACGGGCTCGGCATCGTGTCTCAGGTTGGTGACCTAACACCGGGTGACGGATTTGCCTATCACCCACCCTACGCACTTACCCACGCACAACCATCGGCGTGGTTGGGCTGCCTTCCTGCGTCACCCCATCGCTTGACTACTACCGGATCGGATCCCGCGCTCCCCCCACACGCCATCCCCCCGAAAGGGAACGGTCACGTGGGCTTCGGGCGGTTAGCATCACCGGGTTCGTCATGGGCGCTACTTTGCCGGTACGGGAATATCAACCCGTTGTCCATCGACTACGCCTGTCGGCCTCGCCTTAGGTCCCGACTTACCCAGGGCAGATTAGCTTGACCCTGGAACCCTTGATCATTCGGCGCAGGAGTTTCTCACTCCTGATTCGCTACTCATGCCTGCATTCTCACTCGTGTCACCTCCACCCCTGGGTCACCCCGGGACTTCACTGGTGACACGACGCTCCCCTACCCATCCACACACCTGAACCCCGAAACCCGGGGCTGGGTACACGCGTGAATGCCATAGCTTCGGCGGATGACTTGAGCCCCGCTACATTGTCGGCGCGGAATCACTTGACCAGTGAGCTATTACGCACTCTTTCAAGGGTGGCTGCTTCCAAGCCAACCTCCTGGTTGTCACTGCGACTCCACATCCTTTTCCACTTAGTCACCGCTTAGGGGCCTTAGCTGATGGTCTGGGCTGTTTCCCTCTCGACTACGGAGCTTATCCCCCGCAGTCTCACTGCTGCGCTCTCACTTACCGGCATTCGGAGTTTGGCTAACGTCAGTAACCTGGTAGGGCCCATCGGCTATCCAGTGCTCTACCTCCGGCAAGAAACACACAACGCTGCACCTAAATGCATTTCGGGGAGAACCAGCTATCACGAAGTTTGATTGGCCTTTCACCCCTATCCACAGGTCATCCCCTCAGTTTTCAACCTAAGTGGGTTCGGTCCTCCACGCGGTCTTACCCGCGCTTCAACCTGCCCATGGATAGATCACTTCGCTTCGGGTCTTGATCGCGCTACTCCACCCATCACTGGGATACGCCCTCTTCGGACTCGCTTTCGCTACGGCTCCCCCACACGGGTTAACCTCGCAACACAACGCAAACTCGCAGGCTCATTCTTCAAAAGGCACGCCATCACCCCCACACCCACCATTGTCAAGAGGATGGGCAGCCGGGCTCTGACGGATTGTAGGCACACGGTTTCAGGTACTATTTCACTCCCCGCCAGGGGTACTTTTCACCTTTCCCTCACGGTACTTGTCCGCTATCGGTCATCAAGGAGTATTTAGGCTTAACGGGTGGTCCCGCCAGATTCACACGGAATTTCAGGGGTTCCGTGTTACTTGGGATCCCACTCAACAGATGCACGCTTACAACTACGGGGCTATCACCCTCTACGGCGCCACTTTCCAATGGACTTCAACTTCACGCACATTTTCTCACTGTCCGACCCACCGGCAGATGGATCAGAATGGTCCCACAACCCCCCACACACAACCCCTGCCGGGTATCACATGCATGAGGTTTAGCCTCCTCCGATTTCGCTCGCCACTACTCTCGGAATCACAATTGTTTTCTCTTCCTACCGGTACTGAGATGTTTCACTTCCCGGCGTTCCCTCCACACACCCTATATATTCAGGCGCGGGTAACACGACATGACTCGTGCTGGGTTCCCCCATTCGGACACCCCCGGATCACAGCTCGGTTGCCAACTCCCCAGGGCTTATCGCAGGCTCCTACGTCCTTCATCGGCTCTTGATGCCAAGGCATCCACCATGTGCCCTTCATAGCTTGTCGCACAAACACTCAACAAAAACTACAAAGACAAGACATCCAACAACCCACCCCACAAAAAAACAGGGGCCTACAAGGGCTGCCAGACAATTGCTTCCACAACCCGACCACAAACGGCCGAGTCGTGAAGATGCTCGCGTCCACTATCCAATTCACAAGAAACCAGCCCACCAAGAAACCCCAGGACCCGAAGACCCCAGACCCCCAAGGAGGCAAGAGACAAACCGCCCCAGACAACGTCCTGCGGCTGATGCCTCAGGACTCAACAGCGTGCCAAGACCACACCCCCACCCCGATGCCGGCCAGGTTCCACACCCACACCCCGAACGGGCTGCCCCGAAGGGGCTGCCCCGAAGGGGCTGGGTAGTACTGAGGCCGACCCGGACTGCAGGTCGGTCGTTCGTCGACGATTCCACTAGCGAGACACCACCAGTGCCGACCAGACGCTTCGTGACCAGGAATTGGCCAGCTGACCGTGCGGGGTGTGTGCTCCTTAGAAAGGAGGTGATCCAGCCGCACCTTCCGGTACGGCTACCTTGTTACGACTTCGTCCCAATCGCCAGCCCCACCTTCGACGGCTCCCCCCACAAGGGTTGGGCCACCGGCTTCGGGTGTTGCCGACTTTCGTGACGTGACGGGCGGTGTGTACAAGGCCCGGGAACGTATTCACCGCAGCGTTGCTGATCTGCGATTACTAGCGACTCCGACTTCATGGGGTCGAGTTGCAGACCCCAATCCGAACTGAGACCGGCTTTTTGGGATTCGCTCCGCCTTACAGCATCGCAGCCCTTTGTACCGGCCATTGTAGCATGCGTGAAGCCCTGGACATAAGGGGCATGATGACTTGACGTCATCCCCACCTTCCTCCGAGTTGACCCCGGCAGTCTCCTATGAGTCCCCGGCATCACCCGCTGGCAACATAGGACGAGGGTTGCGCTCGTTGCGGGACTTAACCCAACATCTCACGACACGAGCTGACGACAGCCATGCACCACCTGTACACCGACAAAAAGGGGCACCATCTCTGGCGCTTTCCGGCGTATGTCAAACCCAGGTAAGGTTCTTCGCGTTGCATCGAATTAATCCGCATGCTCCGCCGCTTGTGCGGGCCCCCGTCAATTCCTTTGAGTTTTAGCCTTGCGGCCGTACTCCCCAGGCGGGGCGCTTAATGCGTTAGCTGCGGCACGGAACCCGTGGAATGGATCCCACACCTAGCGCCCAACGTTTACGGTGTGGACTACCAGGGTATCTAATCCTGTTCGCTCCCCACACTTTCGCTCCTCAGCGTCAGGACATGCCCAGAGAACCGCCTTCGCCACCGGTGTTCCTCCTGATATCTGCGCATTTCACCGCTACACCAGGAATTCCGTTCTCCCCTGCATGCCTCTAGTCTGCCCGTATCGAAAGCAAGCACTGAGTTAAGCCCAGTGTTTTCACTCCCGACGCGACAAACCGCCTACGAGCCCTTTACGCCCAATAATTCCGGACAACGCTCGCACCCTACGTATTACCGCGGCTGCTGGCACGTAGTTGGCCGGTGCTTCTTCTGTACCTACCGTCACCACCATCATCGGCGCTTCGTCGGTACTGAAAGAGGTTTACAACCCGAAGGCCGTCATCCCTCACGCGGCGTTGCTGGATCAGGCTTCCGCCCATTGTCCAATATTCCCCACTGCTGCCTCCCGTAGGAGTCTGGGCCGTGTCTCAGTCCCAGTGTGGCCGGTCACCCTCTCAGGCCGGCTACCCGTCGAAGCCTTGGTAGGCCATTACCCCACCAACAAGCTGATAGGCCGCGAGCACATCCCTGGCCGAAAAAACTTTCCACACCCATCCCATGCAGGAGAATGTCATATCCGGTATTAATCTCGGTTTCCCGAAGCTATCCCAGAGCCAGAGGCAGATTACTCACGTGTTACTCACCCGTTCGCCGCTCGAGTACCCCCGAAAGGGCCTTTCCGCTCGACTTGCATGTGTTAAGCACGCCGCCAGCGTTCGTCCTGAGCCAGGATCAAACTCTCCATTGAAAACAAAAAGTTATCCCCGACAAGACAACACTGACAAAAGTTGTCAGAATCATTGTCAAAGAAATCCGCGACACAAACCAAAAGCCTGCGTCAACGGGACACAAACAAACTAATTCGTCGACTATGACACACTGTTGAGTTCTCAAACATCAGACGCACACCG
>NZ_JARGER010000023.1 GCF_029210375.1 Nocardioides sp. YIM 152315
CCACGGCGCGTCCCCCCGCGTCAGCGACCCGCGTCGGGCGCGGGCCGGCGTCAGTACCAGCCGTGCGACTCCGAGTGGCCCCAGGCACCGCAGGGGCTGCCGTAGCGGTCCTGGATGTAGCCGAGCCCCCACCTGATCTGGGTCACCGGGTTGGACTCCCAGTCCGGGCCGGCGGTGGCCATCTTGGAGCCGGGCAGCGCCTGGGGGATGCCGTGCGCGCCGGAGGAGGGGTTGTGGGCCGCGGGGTTCCAGTTGCTCTCGCGGGTCCACAGCGAGTCGAGGCAGCCGAACTGGTCGCTCGAGAAGCCGAACTGCGGGAGCAGGGCCCGGGCGATGTCGTGGGGGTCGCCGTCGGTGACGTCGACCGACGCCGTGCGCGCCGGGCCGCTGTCGACCGAGAGGGCGCTGACCTTGGCGGGGTCGGGCCGGCGGTCCCGGTCGGCCGAGCGGGAGACGACGTCGCGGTCGACGTCGGCGGCGGCCGCCGCTGCGCCGTCGCCGTCGGATGCGCCACCGGTGATGCTGCCGCCCAGGTCCTGCGCGACCGTCGGCACCGGCGCCGACGATCCGAGTACGCCGCCGGCGACGGAGACGCCGGTGACCGCAGCCGCGACCGAGGTCATCACCAGGCCGGTGCGCAGCGCCCTCCGGGGCGCGTCACGCAGGGTCGGTTCGGGGACGTTCCGGTGCTTCGGGACGTACTTGGCGCGCTTCGACAAGGGCTCGTCTGCTCGGGTTGGCGACTCGGGGGCGGGCCCACTCAACGGCGGGACGACTCGCGTCACCCTGCCTGACGGAGAAGGTCGTGGCAAACCGAACGACGCAATCCGCCCGGGGAAGTGGCCCGTCCGGCACCCTCCCCGCCACAGCAGTCACAGGGGCTCCAGGAGTCCCGGGACGGTCACAGCGTGACGTTCTCCAGCATCTCGGTCACGAGCGCCGCGATCGGCGAGCGCTCCGAGCGCGTCAGCGTGACGTGGGCGAAGAGCGGGTGGCCCTTGAGCTTCTCGACCACCGCCACCACGCCGTCGTGCCGGCCGACCCGGAGGTTGTCGCGCTGGGCGACGTCGTGGGTGAGCACGACCTTGGAGTTCGCACCGATCCGCGACAGCACGGTCAGCAGCACGTTGCGTTCCAGCGACTGGGCCTCGTCGACGATGACGAACGCGTCGTGCAGCGAGCGACCGCGGATGTGCGTGAGCGGCAGCACCTCGAGCATGCCGCGGTCGAGGACCTCGTCGATGACGTCGCGCGTCGTGATCGCGCCGAGCGTGTCGAAGACCGCCTGCGCCCACGGCGACATCTTCTCCGACTCCGAGCCCGGCAGGTAGCCGAGCTCCTGGCCGCCGACCGCGAACAGCGGCCGGAAGACGACGACGCGCTGGTGCTGGCGACGCTCCATGACCGCCTCCAGCCCGGCGCACAGGGCGAGCGCGGACTTGCCGGTGCCGGCGCGTCCACCCAGGGAGACGATGCCGACCTCGGGGTCGAGCAGCATCTCGAGGGCGATCCGCTGCTCGGCGGACCGGCCGTGGATGCCGAACGCCTCACGGTCGCCGCGCACGAGGTGCACGTGCTTGTCGGGCCCGACCCGGCCCAGGGCCGTGCCGCGCTCGGAGAGCAGCACCAGCCCGTGGTGGCACGGCAGCTCCCGCGCCGCCTCGAGGTCGAGCACGCCGTCGTCGTACAGCTCGTCGAGGTCGGCGGCGGCGACCTCCAGCTCGGCCATGCCGGAGTAGCCGGTGTCGGAGTCGCTGATGGCCTCCGCGCGGTACTCCTCGGCGTCGAGACCGACCGCGGAGGCCTTGATCCGCAGCGGGAGGTCCTTGGACACGAGCGTGACCGCGTGACCCTCGTCGGCGAGGTTGCGCGCCACCGCCAGGATGCGCGTGTCGTTGTCGCCGAGGCGGAAGCCCGACGGGAGCGACTCCGGGTCGGTGTGGTTGAGCTCGACGCGGATCGTGCCGCCCTCCTCGCCGACCGGCACCGGCTCGTCGAGCCGGCCGTGGGTGATCCGCAGCTCGTCGAGCATCCGCAGCGCCGTACGGGCGAAGAAGCCCAGCTCGGGGTGGTGGCGCTTGCCCTCCAGCTCGGTGATCACCACGACGGGGAGCACGACCTCGTGCTCCGCGAAGCGTCTCAGTGCGCCCGGGTCGGCCAGCAGCACGCTCGTGTCCAGGACGTAGGTGCGGACGGTGGGCGATGTCGTGCTTGACCGCGTGGTGCCGGACTGGGTCGGGCGGGGCCGGGTGGAGGCGGAGCGCTGTGACTTCTGGGCCTGGGTGGGCACTGATGACACCCCTTCAGCAGGCCGGCGGGCACTCCGCACCGGCCGTCGGCTCACGTGTGCGGACCGGAACGGACCCGAGCGCCGGAGTGCCGGCTCCCGGTCACGCACCGCTGAGGAGCTCCCCCCGGCTGATGCGCTGTGCAGTCGTGAATGCTCACGAACGGGCCTCCCGATACGGGGAGCTTCCCCACTCCCCGATACCTGCGAAAGTACGCCGCGCCTCCACGCGATCCGGGCCGACACGCCCGAACGAAGGGTGAAGGCTGGGTGACCCCGGGGCTACGCCCCGAAGCGCCGGTCGCGCAGGGCGTACGCCCGGATCGCCCGCAGGAAGTCGACCCGCCGGAACTCGGGCCAGTAGGCCTCGCAGAAGTAGAACTCCGACTTCGCCGACTGCCACAGCAGGAAGCCACCGAGTCGCTGCTCGCCCGAGGTGCGGATCACCAGGTCGGGGTCCGGCTGGCCCTTGGTGTAGAGGTGCTCCGCGATGTGCTCGACATCGATCACGGTGGCGAGCTCCTCCAGCGACATCCCCTTCGCGGCGGACTCGTGGAGGAGCGAGCGGACGGCGTCCGCGATCTCCCGGCGGCCGCCGTACCCGACGGCGACGTTGACGAGCATCCCGTCGACGTCGCGCGTCGCCTCCTCGGCCGCCTTGAGCTTCTCCGCGATCTCGGCCGGCAGCAGGTCGAGCGCGCCCACGGGGTGGATCCGCCACTTCTGCTGGTCGGCGAGCGACGCGACCGCCTCGCCGATGATCTCCAGCAGCGGCAGCAGCTCACGCTCGGGTCGGTTGAGGTTGTCGGTCGAGAGCAGCCACAGCGTGACCACCTCGATGCCGACCTCGTCGCACCAGCCCAGCAGGGGCTCGATGTTGGCGGCCCCGGCACGGTGCCCGTGTGCGGTGTCGCGGCCCACGGCCTTCGCCCAGCGGCGGTTGCCGTCGAGCATCACCCCGACGTGCTGCGGGATGCTGACGGGCATCCGGCGCAGCATGCGGGCCTCGTACGCCGGGTAGAGCACCCGTCGCACGCCCCGCTTCCAGTCCACCTGTCGATGGTAGCGAGCGCCGACGGTGATCCGCGGGCGGAAGGGCGAACCCGCCGTGGTGGTGACGTGCACCGCGTCCGCGGTTTCCGCGCCCGTACCCCGGGTACGGTCTGTTCCATGAACCAGGCCATGAACCAGGCCATGAACCAGGCGATGCGGGTGGGGCTCGACCACGCTCGCGAGGCCGTCGCCGACTTCAGGGCCGACCTCACCGCCGAGATCAAGCCGCGGCTGCGCGGCTGGCTCCACCTCGCGATCGCGCCGCTGACGCTGGCGGCCGGCATCGTGCTGATCTGCCTCTCGCCGACCGCGATGACCCGCGTCGGCTCCGCACTCTTCACGGGGTCGGCGCTGGTGCTGTTCACCGTGTCGGCCGTCTACCACACCGGCTCCTGGTCGCCGCGGGTCTGGGCCTTCCTGCGCCGCTTCGACCACTCCAACATCTTCCTGCTGATCGCGGGCTCCTACACCCCGTTCAGCCTCCTGCTCCTCGACGGCACCCCGCGCGTGGTGCTGCTGGCGACCGTGTGGGGAGGAGCCGTGCTCGGCGTCGGCTTCCGGATCTTCTGGACCGACGCCCCGCGCTGGCTCTACGTGCCGATCTACATCGCGCTCGGCTGGGCCGCGGTCTTCTTCATCCCGTCGTTCCTCGACGGCGCCACCCGGCTCGGCCTGGGCATCGGCGTCGCGACGTTCGTGATGATCCTCGTCGGCGGCGCGCTCTACACCTTCGGTGGCGTCGTCTACGGCTTCAAGCGGCCCAACCCGTGGCCGCGCTGGTTCGGCTTCCACGAGGTGTTCCACACCTTCACGATCCTCGCGTTCGTCTCCCACTACGTGGGCGTCTCGCTCGCGACGTACTCCTTGCGCTGACGCTCAGCCGCCGGCCTCGGGGTCCGCGGGCTCGTCCGGCGGGTCGGGCGGCGGCGGCTCGAGCGCGAGGGTGTAGGCGTGCGGGTCGTCGACGGTGACGGTCTTGACGTCGGTCTCCCCCTCGAGGGTCGCGGTGACCTGCCACCCACCGGCCGGGAGCTCGAAGGCCGCCGTCGTGCCGGTCGTGCTCGTCGGCGCGTCGGCGGGCAGCGCCTCGGTGTTGCCGGCCAGCGGCTCGATCAGCAGCGTCGCGACACTGGTCGCCGACGCACCGGTCACCGTGATGGCGAGGGTGGCGGCCTGCTCGTTCATGGTCACCGTCTGGCTGACGCCGGCGACGGTGACCGGGAAGGGGCCCGATCCGGTCGCCGGCCAGAACGGGTCGGCGGGGACTCGCGTCACGTCGACCTGGTAGCCGATGCCGGTCGGCACCCACATCTCGGCGGAGCCGACCGCGAAGCTGGCGCTGTGGAAGTACGGCGAGGCGACGCCGGCGCGGGACACGGTGACGTCGAAGCTCGGCGCCACGTGCCCGAACTTCGTCGTGGCGGCCACCGCGAAGGTCAGCTTCGCCTCGTCGACGTCCACGCTCGCCGTGGTGCCGGTGTCGTCGGCTTCGTCACCGGAGACGACCAGCCGGTCCGCGGCGCAGGTGATCTCGTCGTCGGTGGGCGCGACGTCCTCGAGCGCCCCGACATCGCCGTGGTGGCCGGTGGGCAGGGTGACCCCGACCGTCCAGCAACCACGCCGGACATCCAAGAACGACGCGACGTACCCGCCGTCGTCGTCCTCGGCGAGCGGAGTGACGGTGTGCACGGTCCCGTCGCCGCCGGTCAACGTGACGGTGGCGCCGGTCAGGTCGTTGTCGGCGGCGTTGGGCAGCAGGGTGATCGAGACGTCGCGGGTGACCGCCACGAGCGTCGGTGCCTGCCCCCGGAACCCGGCCTGGTCGTAGCGGAACTGCAGCGGGCCGATCGCCTGGGTGTCGTAGCCGTGCTTGTCGAGCACCAGCCAGAAGGTCCCGTTCGGGACGGTGGCGAACCCGAACGATCCCGCGGTCCCCGCTGTCATCGGCGTGGTGCCGACGAGCGCGGCGGCGTCGGTGCCGTCGACCGGGCCGGCGCTGCAGGTCTCGTCCGCGCACACCCGGACCCGGACGCCGTTGACACCGCCGGTGACGTCGTCCCCTCCCACGATGCCGTCGATCGCGCTCGCGCCGCGGACGATCGAGACGTAGCGGGTCGTGGGGCTGACGCCCTCGGCGAAGGTGACCTCGGTGGTGCCGCCGATGTAGCCGTCCTTCGCGACGCTGATCAGGTACGACGTGGGCACGATGTTCGCCAGCGTGTAGATGCCGTCGTCCTCGGGGTCCGTGGCGACGGCGACCTCGGTGATCCCGTTGGGCGTCAGCAGCCGGACCGAGGCGTCCGACACCGCGCGGTTGGACTGGTCGGTGAGGTTGACGTTGACGGTGACCAGGTCGACGTAGAGCGAGATCGCGACGCTGCGATCGCCGGCCAGACCGGCCACGAGCACGCCGGGCAGGGCGCCCCCGGGGTTGGTCGTGGCGTGGAACCCGGGTGCGGCGGCCTCGACCAGCCAGTCTCCGTTGCGCAGGCCCGCGTCGCTCGCGGTGCCGGTGACGGCGAAGACGCCGTTCGCATCCGCCGTCCCGACGAACCGCTCGTCCTCGTCGACGTCGCTGCAGTAGCCGGGCACCGTGGTCGTGTCGGTGCAGCGCGTGATGGTGACCTGCGCCGACGCCAGGCCACGGAAGGGCGCGGTCGCGGGAGGCTTGGCGCCGATGCCGCGCACCGTGCCGCTGATGGTGGCCAGCCTCGTGAGGGTGGCGGCGCAGGCGATGGTGTCGCCGGCCGGGATCGTGTACGTCGTACCGCACGTCGTCGGCAGGTCACCGCCGTCGCCGGCGAGACCGAACTCGTGGCCGGCGGCGCGGATGCGCACCTGGTAGTCGGTCGCATAGGGCTCCAGCCCGAGGAACGTGACCGAGTTGGTGCCGGCGGAGGCGGTCTGCGACCGGATGGTCGTGCCGTCCTTGATCAGGGTGAACTCGGCGCCGTTGACGGGTCCGACGCTGTCGACTGCCGAGATGGTCAGCCCGCCCTGCTTGACCAGCGTCAGGGGCTCGTCGTCCCACACGCAGGCGGCGGCGCCGACCGCGCAGACGACCCCCTGCGACGCGGTCTGGTAGCCGTCGGCCGAGGCGGTGATCGTGTAGGTGCCGGGTCGGGCCCGACCCACGGGCAGCCGGGTGTCGCTCCAGGTCAGGACGGCGGTGCCCGCTTCGGGTTCACCGACCTGCGTCGCGGTCACCGACACCTGGTTGCCGCCACCGGTGATGGCCACAGTGAAGCGGACGCTGCCCCAGGCGATCGCGCTCGCGGCCGGGTCGGTGTGGACGACCAGCTGGTTGCCGTCGATCGGCACCGGATCCATGCTGAAGGAGTTCAGCCCCGGGGAGGCCAGCTGCCGGTTCGTCACGAGCAGCCGCTCGTATCCGTCGCGGGTGATCTCGATCGACGACGCCGCGTCGGAGAGGAAGGTCGTGCGCGACAGCGACGCCGAGGTCCAGGGGCCGTCGCAGTCGCCCGCGGCCGGTGTGGTCGGCGTACCCGTGATGTCCTCCGGCGCCGGCTGGATGGCGAAGCAGCCGTCCGCGTCGGTGGTCATCGAGGCCGTGCCGAGCACCGTGGAGCCCCCGGAGTAGTCGGCGGGTGCGGTGACCTTGACGGCCGCGTCGTCGATGTCGAGGGGCGCCCCGTCGATGTTGGCGGTCACCTGCCCGACCACGTTGCCGATCGGATGGGTGAGGATGAGGTCGAGTGTCAGCTCCTGGTCGAGCCCGACCCGTTGGGTGCGCTGGTCCGAGCGGTCGCCGTGGCTCGCCGAGAACGTGTAGGTCCGGTCGGTCAGCCCGGTGATCGTGGTCTGGCCGGCACCGTTGGTCAGCGGCCAGGTGGTGCCCGGATCCGGGGAGACCTCGACGGCGACGTCCGCAGCCGGGACCAGGCTCCCGGAGGTGCCGGGCTCCTTGGTGGTCACGGTGATCCGGCCGAGGCGGTGGATCTGGACGCTGTAGCTCTTGGTGTCCCCGACGCCGAGGACCAGGGTGTTGGCGCCGGCCTGGAGGTACTCCGGGTCGGACGGCTGCACGTAGACGGTGTAGGAGCCGTGCTCGAAGAGCTCGAGCGAGTAGTCGCCGCGGCCGTTGACGAACGCGCAGACGGGCTCGGGGCCGGTGCTCGCGAGGTCGAAGGTGGCCGTCGTGTGCTGGCAGGTCGTGTTCGCCGCGGTGGCACACGGCGTGTCGGGCGCCGGCTGACCGGCGGGCACGGCCCAGACGCAGGTCGGGCCGCTGGGCACCCCGATCACCGTCGTGATCGTGCCGACGATCTTGGGCGCCGGGTAGAGCCCGAGCGTCCCGACGTTGACGGTGCCCTCGCTCGGCACCTGCACCCGGGTGGTGGCCGACTCGTAGTGCGGCGCCGCCACCCGCACCGTGTGCAGTCCGGGCAGCAGGCCGCGGGTGTCGTCCGGCAGCGTGAACATGTCACCGGGCAGGAACTTGGTGGAGTACGTCGTGCCGGGGTCGTTGTCGTCGTCATCGGTGACGACCGCGCTCTCGACCGTGCTCGCCACGACGCAGTTGTCGGCGGATCCGGCACAGCTGACCGCGGTCCCGGTCGTCGCGTCGACGACCCGGCCCTGGATCTTCGCGCGTCCGGCGAGGACACCGTTCTTCAGCTCCTGGATGGCGCGGTTCAGCGGGGTGGTGTGCCCCGCCCGCACCTTGACCGTCACGTAGTCGGTGAGGAACCCGAAGTACTGGATCCCGAGCGTGTAGGTGCCCGGCGTGATGCCGTTGAGCAGGTAGCTGCCCTCGGGGTCCGAGGTCGACATCGTCTTGTAGGTGTTGTCGCCGCCGACGAGGGTGAGGCCCGCGCCGACGATGCCCTTGCCGTCCGCGCCGCTGATCTTCCCGGCGATCGATCCGGTCGACGACACCAGGTCGGTGTCGATCGAGGCCGCGGGCTGGCCGCGCTTGAAGGTCACCTCGCTGGTGTAAGGCTGCAGCCCGGCTCCGCTGAACGTCACGACGTACGTCCCGGGAACGGTGAGCCCGGGGACCTTGTAGGTGCCGACGAGCCCCGCGCTGACCCGGGCGCTGCTGCCCTCCTCGGGCTTCTCCCCCCGGGTCAGGGTGGTCGCGGTGCGCACCTTCCCGTCCGCGCCGGTGACGGTGACCTGGACGCCGCCGGCACCGGCGAGCTTGCCCTGCTGGTTCGTCGCGCGGACCTTGCCGGCCAGGGTGCCGACACCGTGCCGCAGCTCCAGGTCGGCGACGGCGCTGCCGCCCGCGGCGAGTTCGACGAGCTCGGACTCGCTCGACAGCCCCGGCAGGGAGGCGGAGACGACGTACGTCCCCGGGGTGGAGAGCCCGCGGACCGACCAGTGCCCCACGCCCCCCTTGGAGTTCGTGCTCGTGGTCATCGTGGTGGTGCCGTCGGTGATGGTGACGGTCGCGGCGCCGACCGCGCCGCGGGGGCCTCGGACCGTCCCGGACATGCGCCCCTCGCCGGCGGCCATCTCGACCTCGAGCGGCTCGCCCGCCGCCTCGCTCGACGCGTCGATGACGAAGGAGCGGGTCTGGAAGCCGGGTTTGCGGAACGTGAGCAGGTAGTAGCCCAGTGCCGGGACGTCGGTGAACGCCCACGACCCGTCGCCGGTCGTCCTCGCCGTCCGGTCGGGTGGGGTCTCCGGGAGCGCCTGGTTGAGGAACGACGAGGCGAGGGACATCCCGGTGCTGCCGAGCTCGGAGCTCGGTACGCCGACGCCGCCTCCCTCCTGGGCGGCCTCCTCGACCAGCGAGGTCGGTGACAGGCTGACGACCACCCCGCCGGGCCGGTCACCCGCGACCGTGCCGGACAGCGAGATGTCGCCGTCGTCCTCGGCGCCGGCGGGCGCGGCCGTGGTGCCCGAGCCCCCTCCGCCGCCGTCTCCGCTGTCGCCCCCACCGGCATCTCCGCCGGAGCCGCCGTCGCCGCCGTCGCCGTCGCCCTGGTCGCCGGCCCCCTCCTGCTCGTCGGCCGGCTTGTCCGGCTTGTTGACCGCCGTGGTGTCCTGCTCCGGACTGCCGATCCGGTCGGCCAGCCGCGGGATGAAGACGACGGCGGCCGCGATCCAGATCGAGAGCACGGCGAGCAGGGCGACGAGCTTGAGCCAGCCCAGGCCGATCGCCGGACGCTGGGTGACCGAGCCCTCGACGTGGCGCACGGTCTCGGTGCCGCGCGCGCTCACCGTGTAGGTGTGGTGCTCGACTCCGCCGAACAGCCGACCCCGTGACACCGAGACGCGGCCCTTGACGACGCGGGTTGCTCCGGGTTCGACGGCAAGGTCCTGGGCGCGCAGGCGCACCCCCAAGCGCGGTGAGGCCCGCGTCTCCAGCCGCACCCGGGCCGTCGAGTCGCCGCTGTTGCGCAGCGTCAGCCGCACTCGTCGGGAGGCGATCATCGACACGGTGCGCGGGTCGAGCTCGAGCGTGAGCTGGTTGCGTGGGTTGACGACCAGCGAGCTGTCGAGCATGGTCGCCGGCGCCCCGCTCGGGCGACCGGTGTCCGGGTCCAGCGCCTGCGCCGTGAACGCGAAGGGGTACTGCCCGGGCACGGTGCCGATCGGCGGCGAGAGGAGCACGGTGAGCAGGGCGCTCTGCCCGGGCGCCAGCGGTTCGGTGCGGGTCAGCGGGGGCAGCCAGCCGCCGTCGACGCCGATGGCACCGACGGCGAGCACCCGCGGGGCCGCGGCCGTGTTGGTCACCGTGACCTCGACCGGTAGCGGCGAGCCGGCGGCCGTGCGCAGACCCGGCGAGACGGTCAGTCCGGGTGCCGGCTCCGGGCCGCGGGAAGCCTGGCTCATGGCTCGGCCCGCACGGTGATCGTGCGCTGGTCGCTGGCGGCGAGCTGGACGGTGCGCGAGCCCGACGGGCTGCTGCCCCTGGTCGGCCGCACCTCCACGATGTAGACCTCGGGCGCGTCGACGTCGGGGAACGAGAACGTGCCGTCGGCGGCGGTCCGGACCGTGCGGTAGGGATCCTCCGGATAGGTCGAGGCACGGAAGAGGTCGACGTACCATCCGGCGGGCACCCGCTGGCCGTTCAGGACGACGGTGCCGGAGATCGACGCGGCGGCAGCGAGCAGTGGGCTGTACGGCCGGTCCTGGCCGGCCACGAGCTCGATGATCTCGGAGGTGGGGCTCACGCCGTTGCGGCTGACGCTGACGGTGTAGGTCCCCGGTGGGATGCCCTCGATGCGGTACTGGCCGGCCTTGGCGCTGGGCACCGACGCGGTGATCACGGAGTACGACGTGGTGCCCGACGTCAGCTGGACGGTGACCTCGCCCACCGGCGGCCGGTCCGCGGAGCCGGCGGAGACCGGCTGGCGGATGGTGCCGTGGAGCACCGCGGTCGACGGCTGCATCGCCACGGTGATCCCGGCTCTGGTGACGGTCGCGCCCTGGTTGCCGCTCGAGATGTTGCCGGCGGCGTCGAGGGAGACCCCGAGGGTCTGCGTCTCGAGGTCCGAGCGCGAGAAGGAGACGGTGTAGGTGCCCGGGATCGCGAGGCCGCCGACGGTCCAGGCCCCGATGTCGTCGGAGCCCTGGGTCGCGGTGACGGTCGTGTTCTCGCCGTCGGTCACGGTGACCGCCACCCCCGGGAGCGGATTGCCGTCGGGCATCAGGGAGACGCTTCCGGACAGCGATCCCGACGACTTGCCGAGGGTCAGTGCCATCCCGGTCAGGTGCTGACCGCGCGCGAGAGAGACGGTGATCGTCTGCGAGGCGTAGCCCGCCTTGCTCGCCGCGATCGTGTAGCTGCCCGGCGTGGGCAGGCTCCGGATCGTGAAGCTGCCCTCGTCCGCGCCGGTGAGCGACAGGGTGGTCACCTCCGACTGGCCGGACGTCGCGACGATGGTGACCCCGCCCAGCGGTCCGGCCGACGAGCCGACGACGCCGTCGATCAACCCGTCGCCCTTGCGCAGGGTCACCTCGATCCCGGTGCGCTCCTCGCCGGCTGCGACGTCGATCTGCTGGGTCGAGGTGGCGAACCCGGTCTTGCTCACCACGAGGTCGTAGACGTTCGGGGACGGGACGTCGGTGAGCTCGAAGGTGCCATCCGAGCCAATCGGCACCGTCTGGACCACCGCGCCGTCGTCGCCGGCACCCGCGAGCGGCAGCGTGAGGGCGAGCGTGGCGCCGGCGACGTCGGCGCCGACGACGCTTCCGGCGACCGATGCCGGCACGCCGCCGAGGGAGACGTCGAGCCCGGTCCGCCTGGTGTTGGTGTCGAGCGTCACCGTCTCGGCGTTGTCCGCGGACAGCGCCTGCGGGTACCAGAGCTGCACGAAACCGGCGCCGAGGAAGGTGACCTTGTAGTCCCCGGCGGGCAGGTCGGCGACCTCCCAGGCCCCGGCCTTGTCGGTGGACGTGGTCGCGATCGGCTTCGAGGTGTCACCCGCGGGGTAGACGTCGACGGCGACGCCACGGACGGCGTCGCCCGAGGTGAGCAGCCGGACGGTGCCCGAGAGGCCGCTGCCACCGGATGTCGCGGCGGCGTTGCGCGCTTGGGCGATCTCGAGGGCGAGGTTGCGGTCGGCGACGGACTGGCCGACGATCCGGGACAGCGCGAGCGTGATCACGACGGCGAAGACCGAGAGCGCGAACAGCAGCCCGAGCAGCGACAGGGGACCGCGGGTGACGACCGCCTTCTGCAGGAACGTCGCGCTCACCAGCGGCGGGTCGTCGGACCGGACCGACGGGGCGGCGGGGTGCTTGGTCGAGCGGCCGACCGACAGCTTCTGGTCGACCGACGGGGGCGCCGCTGCGGTCCCCGACGTCGCCGGCGGGTCCTCGAGCCCGATGTCGAGCACCCGCACCAGCGGCCCTCCGACGAGCGGGCGCTTGGCCCTGGCCCTGAGCTCGACGACCGCGTGCTCGCCCGGCGGGAGGTCCAGGCTCGGCGGCTCGAACTCGAAGCGGACCTGGCCCTCCGCATCGGTGCCGGTGAGCCTGCTCGTGATGGGCGTGTTGCCCGTGTTGTCGATCAGCAGGCCGTACCGCGCCCTCTTGCCGGCGGTCTGCGTCATCGGGTCGACGCGCACCTGCACGGAGCGCGCCTCCGGCACGACCAGGACGACGTCCTCGATGCTGGTCGACTCCGGCGGCGTGAGCTCGCGGACCTGCACCGCGATCCGGCGCTCGCCGGCGACCATGCCCTCCGGCACCCGGAGCTGGGCGACGACGGCGCGGGTCTCGTCGGGGAAGAGCGAGAGCTCGGTCTCCTCGAGCTCCACCCAGCTCGGGTCGGCGCCCAGGATCCGCACGGTGAAGCCGGCGATCACGTCGCTGGTGTTGCTGATCGTGATCGTGAGTGCCTGGGCGAGACCGGGCACGGCCGTGAGGCGCCGCGGACTGATCTCGACGTACATCAGCCGGCCGCCTGCAGCGTGAAGTCCAGCGGCTCGACGTGCCCGGCGCGGACGGTCACCATCCCGGTGAGCTGACGGACGCCGTCGTTGGTCACCGTCAGGCTGTAGGTGCCGGGCGGGAGGTCACTGAAGAGGTAGCCGCCGTCCGGCAACGTCGGCCCAGGAGAGCTGGTGGTGGTCGTCCACGACCGGGTGCCGTTGGTCGCCGTCACCGTCGCGCCGACGTACGCCGTGCCGTCGGGTCCGGTGACGGTGCCGCGTGCGCCGCCGAAGCGGGTGCCGAGGAACGCCTTGACCTGCTGTGGTGGGCCGTTCTTCGTCAGGTTGAGGGGCAGCGTCTCCGACGCGTACCCCTCGCGGACGAAGGTCAGCGTGTAGTCGCCGGGCGCCTGCAGGCCGCTGATCGAGAAGCTGCCGACCGGGTCGTCGGTGAGGGTGGTGGTCGACGGGAGCGAGTCGACATCGACGCTCCCGCCCGCGGACGTGGCGCCGCCCACCACCACGGAGACGCCGCCCAGGCGATTGCCGTCGCCGTCCCGCACGACGCCGACGACGCTGCCCGTCCCGGCGCGCAGGCTGATGTCGCGGGTCTCGCTCTTGCCGGCCTCGAGACCCACGATCACGGCCTTCGAACCGTGGTCGGGGGCGGAGAAGGTGAGCACGTAGGTGCCGGGGGTCGGCAGGTCGGTGAGGGTGTAGGCGCCCACCTGCCCGGAGGTCGGGGTCATGACCGAGATCTCCTGGCCGGCGACGCTCGTGCTGACCGTGACGTTGCCCAACCGCTCACCGTCATCGGTCACGACGCCGCTGATCTGGCCGACACCGGCATCGAGCACGACCGTCGGCTGGAGCCGCGTCTCGCCGCCGCCGACCGAGGTCACCACCTTCGTGGCCTGGTAGCCGGGCGCCGTGAAGCTCAGCTCGTAGGTCGCGGGCGCCGGCAGGCCGGTCAGCTTGTAGGCGGTGCCGTTCGCCACGGTGCGCGCGACCTCGTCGGCGTCGCCGAAGGCGCCGGTCATCCGCACCACCACGGTCGTCTGCACCGTGGCGAGCGAGTCCCCCGGATCGATCGAGCCCGAGATGCTCGCATCGTGTCCGACGATCTCCACGCCGATGTCGGAGACCTCGCCCTGCGCGTCGACCTCGACCGGAGTCGCCGCCGCCTTCGACGACACCGCGTTGGTCGGGGCCTCGGAGGAGTACCAGACCGCGTCGTAGCCGCTGGCGCTGAACTTCAGGCGGTAGCCGGTCGGGAAGAGCCCGGCGAGCCGGTAGGTGCCGTCGGCCTGGGTGGCCGCCGAGCTCACCTTCTTCAGCTTCTCGGGCCCCTGCCGGAAGGCCTGCACCGTGATCCGGCCGGCAGGCAGGTGGCTGCTGGCCGCGGTGACCACGCCGGTGATCTCGCCGCCGACCCCGGCCGGGAGCAGCCCGGTCTTCGGCATCGCCCCCACCGGCTTGGCACTGTCGGAGCCCGTGCCAGTGCCAGTGCCAGTACCCGTGCCTGTGTCAGTGCCGGTGCCGGTGCCGCCGTCGGACTCGTTGACGATGGACGGCGGGAAGAACGACGTCGGCGCGGCCTTCGTCATCGGGTCGCCGCCGAGCACCTGGGTGAGCCCGAGCAGGAAGATCGCGGCCCACAGGGACACGATCGCCAGCAGGATCAAGGCGGTGAGCAGGCCCCTGCTGATCAGCGGCTTCTGCCGCAGCCGCACCACGGTCTGCCGCTCGAGGGCGGGACCCTCCTCCGCCTCGTCCATCGCCGGGATGGTGTGCGCGCGCCGGGCGACGAGCCCGACCGCCACCATCCGGTCGACCTCGGAGCCGGTGAACATCCGGGGGCCCTTGACGTTGAGGATCACCGGCGTCGCCATGCCGGGCTCGACGGACACCTTGTCGGGGGTGAAGCGGGTGCGGGTCCGCCGGTCCTCCTGGACCGCCGACAGGTCGGCGTCGAGGGCGACGTTGCCGGTGTTCTCGACGGTGAGCACGAAGCGCCCGGCGCGCTTCGAGCGGATCGCCTGCGGCTCCGCACCGAGACGGACGTCGGGGCGCGCGGACACCGAGAGGTCGACGTCGACGTGCTGGGTCGGTGCCCCGGCGCCGTGCGAGACGACCGCGATCGAGAGCGGGTGCATGCCGGCGGGCTGGTGGGTCGGCACGCCGATCGAGAGCGTGATCTGACCCTGCGCGTCGGGGAAGAGCGGCAGGAGCTGCGGCTCCACGCCGATCTGGCCGTCGGGCAGCCCGATGAGGTGGGCGGTCACGCCCTCGATGAGCTCGCCGGTGTTGACGACGTCGATCCGAACCTCGACGGTCTCGCCCGGGTGGGCGGTGACCAGTCGGTGCTCGGTGGCAACCCGCACGACGGCCTCCCGGCATCCCTGACCATTCGATCCAATCGATCCTAAGAATGGGGGACGTTCTCCGTGGCGAAACGACAAAAGTCGTGGCATTTGCTTGGATGTCCCCGATTTCCTGTGCGGTGGCCCGCCGCGTGCCAGACTCGATCGGGTGTTCATCAGCCATGTGGACTCGGGCTTGGAGCGGCTGCTGCGCACCCGGCTCCCCCTGCCCGACGAGATGGGCGACGTCACCTTCGAGCCGCCGAGCTCGACGTGGTCCGCACAGCTCTCGCGGATCACCGTGAACCTCTTCCTCTACGACGTCGAGCGCAGCACCCAGCCGTCGGGGCCGACCACGCGCGTCCCCGAGGACGGCCGGTCGCAGCGGCGGCGTCCCCTGCCGATGATGCAGCTCGGCTACCTGGTCAGCGCGTGGGCGGGCAGCCCACGCGACGAGCACCAGCTCCTCGGCGACGTCGCCAGCATCCTCGCCGGCGTCGACCTGCTGTCCCCCGACCTCCTGCCCGCCGGCGTGAACTCGTCGGTCCGCCTGTCCCTGGGCGATCCGGCCAACCGGGTGCGCGAGATCTGGAGCGCGTGCGGCGGTTCGCTCAAGGCCTCGTTCTGCCTGTTGGCCACGGTGGCCGCGGACAGCTACGACTGGGAGCTCGAGGCTCCTCCGGTCGAGCGGGTCAGCGCGATGGTCGCGCGGATGGACGACGTGCATGCCTGAGCCTGAGTCCACTCGACGCCGTACGACGGTCGCGCTCGCCGCCGCGACGCTGGCGGCGCCGCTGCTCGCAGGCTGCAGCTTCTTCGACGGCGACGACAGCGACGGGGTCTCGGTGTTCTCGATCGAGCCGGGTCAGTGCTTCGAGGGACAGACCAAGGTCAAGGCCCAGCTGAGCGAGCTCGCCGAGCTCGACTGCTCCGACGAGCACACCCAGGAGGCCTACGCGGTCGTCGAGTACCAGCCCCTCGACGAAGCGGCTCCGGACACCTATCCGGGCGACGACGCGCTCAACAAGTTCGCGGACGGCGCCTGCGCCGGCGCCTACCGCGACTACGTCGGCATCGACTACCTCGACTCGAAGCTCTTCTACACCTACCTGGTGCCGTCGGCCCGCAGTTGGGACGACGACGACCGCAGCGTCATCTGCTTCGTGACGGGAGCGGGCGAGCCGCTGCAAGGATCGGCCAAGGGATCGAAGCGGTGAACGGGCGCCGCTGAGGAGGATGCGATGGGTCAATCTGCAGTCACGGGAGCGATGATGACCTGCACGTTCGGGATGGCTCCGGCGACGCTGGTCGCGACCGGCACGTCCCGGGTCACGGTCGAAGGGCGCCCCGCCGCGGTGATCACCGACATGGCGCCGATCGCCAACATCCCACCCTTCGGGATGTGCACCAGCGTCGCGAACCCGACGGTCGCGGCGGCGACCTCGGCCGCGCTCGGTGTGCTCACGCCGATGCCGTGCGTGCCCGTCACGCCCGCTCCGTGGCTCCCGGGGGCGCCGCGGACGGTCGTCGGCGGGATGCCGGCACTGGTCTCCGGCTCGACCTGCGCGTGTGCGTACGGCGGCGTCATCCAGCTCACCATGCCCGGCGCCACGAAGACCATGGCGACCTGACCGACACCCCAGCCTCGCCCAGCTGGCCGGAATCTCAGTTGACGGTTGGGCGGGTCGATGCTGCCTTCACGGCGCGCCCAGGGGCGTAGCACCACGCGAACGCCGAGCCGGGGTCCATCCGCCGGCAGCCTCGCTCGAGCGCCAGCAGGGGCCCTGGGTCCGGATCGACGGGCGAGATCATCCACAGCCACGCGGCGACCAGGTCGGCCCACCGCGTGGGTTCACGTACGGCGTGCAGGCCCGCGATCCGCGACCGTGCGCCCAACGCCTCACGCAGACCGGTGGCCGCCACCTGGCCGTACCCCTCGGTGACCAGGTGCAGCTGGGCGCCGGTGGGCCAGTGCGCGCGCGAGGAGTTGACGTGGTCGAGGAAGGTGGCGAGGTCCCCGGCCGGATCGTCGCGCACCGGAGCGGGCCCGCGCAGCAGGGCGTGCTCGAGGTCGGCCAGCGCAGCGGCGGCGACCCCGGCGTCGGCACGATCCCTCGTCCACGCGTTGTCACGCACGTCCAGCACGGCGAACCGCTCCCGCGCACCGAGGCGCAGCGCGAGGATCGACGTCACCCGCCCGACGAGCGGCGGAGAGGTGGCGAACCGGTAGCCGCCACGTATCGGCTGCAACCCGTAGGTGTGCCAGCCGCGGACGACGGTGCTGCGTCCGACCCCGAGCTCGCGCCCGAGGAGACGCGACGACCAGTGCGTGACCCCCAGCCTGCGCGGCGGCGGCACCAGCGTCGCCCGCAGCACGTCGGTGGCCGAGGCATGCGGCCGACGGCCCGGACGCGCCAGGTCCGCGAGCCCGTCGAGCCCGCGCTCGGCGTACCGATGGCGCCACTCCAGCACGGTCGGGCGCGACACCCCGACCTTGTCGGCGATGTCGGTGTTGGAGAGCCCGTCGGCGGCGAGCAGCACGATGCGGGCGCGCCGCGCGAGGCCGGCGCGCACCGTCGGGCTGCGCGTCATCACCAGCAGCCGGGCCCGGTCGCCGTCCCGGAGCTCGAGCCGCCGTGCGGGGCGGTTGGCCATGGACCCATGGTCGCGAGCCGGCGGGCAAAGCGTCAACCTACCAACCTGCCACTGGCATAGTCATTTCGGACTATGTGTCACCGTTCTCATTGCGGACCCGGGTGGTTGGGAGCAGTGTGCGAACGTCCTGCCACCTGTCGCGAGAGCGGATGAAGACGATGCCCACATACACCGCACCTGGCGTCTACGTCGAAGAGGTGCCCACCTCCCAGAAGGTCCTGTCCGCCGCCCCGACCGCGGTGACCGCCTTCGTCGGGTTCACGGCGACCGCCCCGACCGACGACCCCAATGACCCGCAGGGTCTGGCCCCCCGTCTGGTGACGAGCTGGTCGCAGTTCGAGAGTCTCTACGGCGGCTTCGCCGAGGGCTGCGTGCTCCCGCTGTCCGTGTACGGCTACTTCGCCAACGGCGGCAGCGTCGCCTACATCTGCCGGGTCCCGAACACCGAGCCGGCCGGGCAGCCCGCTCGCCTCGCGCTGCCGGCCGCCGACCGGGCGCTCGGTCTGCCGGTGGCGGTCGAGAGCCTCGAGGCCGACGCCGACATCACGCTCCAGGTGACCACCGACGACGGCGGGGACGACGCGGCCGACGGTCCCTCCACCTTCACGATCACCGTCCTCGAGGGCGGCGAGGCCGTCGAGACCTTCTCGGGCCTCGGCTTCGGCGCCGGCGACTCGAACGTCGCGACGGCCGTCAACGCCACCTCGACGAAGATCAAGATCGACCTGCAGCTCGACGACGACGTCGACCTCGGCTCCCAGCTCGAGCTGGTCCGGCCCGGCAGCTACTCCCTCGAGAAGGCCGCGCCGGTCCCGGTGCCGGTCAACGGCCGCAAGTTCGCCGGCTCCGAGTCGGCGCGCAACGGCATCAACGGGCTGGCGGTCGCCGAGGACGTCACCGTGGTCGTCGTCCCCGACCTGGTCACCGCGGCCACCGGCGAGGACGGCACCGTCGACCTCGGGCTCTGGAAGGCCGTGCAGACCGCGCTGATCTCGCACTGCGAGCAGAACGGCAACCGGATGGCGGTGCTGGACGCACCTCCGGGGATGTCGCCGCAGCAGATCAAGGAGTGGCGCAGCGACGTCGCGATGTACGACTCGGCGTACGCCGCGCTCTACTACCCCTGGATCAAGGTCGAGAACCCGATCGGGGTCAACGGCAACAGCGAGATCCTGATCCCGCCGTCCGGACACGTCGCCGGCGTGTGGGCGCGCACCGACGACACCCGCGGCGTGTGGAAGGCGCCGGCCAACGACACCATGCGTGGAGTGCTCGACATCGAGCGCAGCGTCACCCAGAACGAGCAGTCGCTGCTCAACCCGATCGGCATCAACTGCATCCGTCCGTTCGGCACCCGCGGCATCCGGATCTGGGGCGCGCGCACCCTCGCCTCGGACACCGACTGGCAGTACATCAACGTCCGGCGCCTGTTCAACATGGTCGAGGCGACGATCCTCACCGGCACCCAGTGGGCCGTCTTCGAGCCCAACGACGTGACGCTCTGGGAGGGCGTCAAGCGCACGCTGAACGCCTTCCTCCGCGGCCTCTGGTCGGCCGGCGCCCTCTTCGGCGCCAGCGTGGACGAGGCGTTCTACGTCAAGTGCGACGCGGAGACCAACCCGCCCGAGTCGATCGACGCCGGCCTGCTCGTGGTCGAGGTCGGCATCGCACCGGTGAAGCCCGCGGAGTTCGTGGTCTTCCGGATCAGCCAGAAGAAGCAGTCGGCGAACTAGCGCCGACGCTCGCCACCCCCTGCGACCCTCGCACTGAACGGAGCCAACCATGCCCAATGCAGACCTCATCAACAACGACCCGATCGTCTCCCAGAACTTCTTCCTCGAGATCGACGGCGGTGTCGTCAGCGTCCTGTCCAGCGTCTCCGGCCTCGACATCGAGATGGAGGTGGTGACGATGGAGCAGGCCGGCGCGAGCGGCAAGGTGCAGATCGTCAAGACCCTCGGCAAGGCCAACAAGCCGCCGGACCTCAGCCTGACCCGGATGGCACCCCCCGACATGACCCAGGACAAGATGTGGGGCTGGTTCAACGACATCCGCGACAAGGGCATCCTGCTCAGCGACCGGTCCAACAACCGCAAGAACGGGTCGATCGTCATGTACGACTCGACCAACGCGGAGATCGCTCGGTTCAACTTCACCAACGGGTGGCCGAGCAAGATCGCGACCGACCAGCTCAGCGTCGAGTCGAACGAGCCGGTCAAGGAGACCATCACGCTGACCGTCGAGAGCCTCGCCCGAGTCAAGTGAACTCACTCCAGACGTCCTACGAGTTCACGCTGCCGCGCGGGTACGTCGACAGCGCGGGTCAGGTGCACCGCACGGGCACGATGCGCCTCGCGACGGCGCGCGACGAGCTCGAGCCGCTCCGTGACCCGCGCGTCGAGGGTCCGGACGACCCGCGGCTCACCATCCTGGTGCTGACGCGGGTCGTGGAGCGGCTCGGCGACCTGCCGATGGTGACCCCTCACGAGATCGAGGGCCTCTTCGCCGTCGACCTGGCATTCCTCCAGGACTTCTACGGGGTCATCAACTTCGGCAGCCAGGAGGAGTACGACGCGCTGGTGAGCGCGCAGACCTCCTCGGCCCTCCTGGGGGTCGCCTCGCCGTCGGACCCGGATCCGTCCGCCGCGGCGGAGCCGGAGTCCGACGCGGCAGCGGAGCCGGCCGACGCCGGCCCCGACCGGGAGCCGGAGCCGCGACCGACCCTGCGGCGAGCGGTCGAGGAGATCCCGCGCAAGGCGAACTGATGAGCGCACGACTGGGCGCCAGCGAGGCGGGGTGAGGCCGCGATGATGCGTTACCCCGCCGAGGCGCTCTGGCAGGAGATCGCGTTCCTGGCCTACCACCTGCACTGGCGGCTCGACGACCTGCTGGACCTCGAGCACATGGACCGGGTGCGGATGGTGCGGGCCGTGGTCTCGTTGAACGATCGAGCATGGCAGGCGGTGCGTGAGTATGGCCAGCAGTGAGACCACCCCGCTCGGTGGTGACCTGCCCGTCGCGACCCGGTTCCTCTTCGAGCTCGACGGCGTCGAGCTCGGCGTCTTCAAGGAGGTCACCGGCCTCAACGTCTCGGTGCAGCTGGACCACATCGCGGAGGGTGGCCAGAACGGCTTCGTCCACAAGGTGCCGGGCCGGATGAGCTGGCCGCACCTGGTCTTCCGGCGCGGTGTGACCGACAGTGACGCCTTGTTCGAGTGGTTCAGCAAGTCCTCGGGCGAGGGCTTCGCCGGCAACCAGAACAAGCTGACCAAGTCGACCGGAGCCGTCACGGTCGTCGACGCCCTCGGCAACCGCCTGCGTGCCTGGGAGTTCATCGACGTGTTCCCGGTGCGGTGGCAGGGCCCGGACTTCTCGGTCGGCCGGCTCGACCCCCTCGAGGAGGAGCTCGAGATCGCGCACCACGGGTTCCGGGCGGTCACCCAGACGTCATGACCGATCTTCTCTCTCCCGACACCGCCGGCGGTGCCCACGAGGCGCGGCTGGGACGCGACGTCGCGCGCCGACTTCGGCTGCCGGGTCCGCCGTTCGGTCGAGGGCTGCCGACCCGGATCGGCAGCCTGGCGTCGTCGGTCGAACGGTTCGCGGCCGCGACCTCTCGACCCGTCGACATCCGCCGGGCCCTGGTCGGGCCGGACCCGCGCGGCATCGCCGCGAGCTCCGCTCCGCCGCGCTGGTGGACCCCCGTCACCCGGCCGGACGATCCCGCCGTCCGCGGCGCGACCGCCGACGCGCCCGCTCGCGTGCGTCGGTCGGACGCCGTGGTGCCTGCGGGCCCGGCTCCGGCCGTCGTGCCGCCTGCCGCGGCTGATCCGTCCCCTGCGTCGTCCGCGGCCCCTGGTCCGTCAACGGCGCCTGCGGCGACTCCGCCGGCATGGCTGGCGCCGGCGCGCGCCGTCGAGATCCGCCGGCTGCCCGAACGCGGGCTCCCGCGGGCCGCGCGGTCGATCCCCGAGGAGTCGACCTGGACGCCCGGCGGCATCGTCGGCGGGCTGCGCGGCGAGGTCGCCCGGGTGCGCCGGCTCGCGGAGGTCGCCGCCGTCGGCCCGATGCTCACCCAGGCGGACCGGGCCAAGCTGAGCGCCAGCACGGCCGCTCGCCGGGCCGCCTCGGCAACCCCGCCGTCGACTCCGTCGTCAGGACCGCCGTCGGCTCCGGCGGCCGGTCGGGCCGAGGGCGCGCCACCCCACGCGTCGGCGACCGCGCCGATGCCGGTCGCGCGGCGGGCCTCCCGCTCCACCCGGCAGGTGACACCCGACGCGGCCTCCGCGCCGGCGGCCGCCGACCCTCCGACGGTCCCCACCGGCGCAGCACCTCGGCAGGCACCCGGCCCCGGCCCAGGCCCCGTCGTCGCGCCCCCGTCGGCGGACGGCACCGCACCAACGGCACCGACCGCACCCACCGCACCGACCGCACCGACCGCACCGACGGACGACCCCCGACCGGCACCGGCCGGCCCGCCGGCGCTGCGGCGCGCCTCGCGCGCGACCTGGCAGCTGGGCGCGGCGCGCTCCCGGTTCGGCGCGGTGGTGCGCCGCACCCCGGCGGCCGGCCCCGGCGACCGCCCGACGGGCTCCGCGGCAACACCCACGCGGGCCGCCGCCGTCCCCATGGCTGCTGCCACCGCGCCCGTGCTCGCGCCCCTGTCGACTGCCGAACGGGCCCGTCCGACGAACGCCGGCGTGACCCGGCTGGAGACCGGCCTGCGCGGTCCGGCTGTCGTCGCGCCGAGCGCGCCGAGCCTGATCGCCGGCAGCGTCGACGCCCCGGCGGCCGTGCGTCGCCACGCCTGGTCGGCCGGCAGCCTCCTCCTGCGGCAGGCCGGCCGTTCGCACGTCCGGCCCGCCGCAGCACCACGACCGGCCGCGTCCTCGCCCACGATCGGCGCGACCCGCGCCGCTTCCGCCGGCGCCCCCACCGGTGCGACGGCCCCCGCGACGAGCACGCCCCCACCGGTCGCCGCCACTCCCGCAGCTCCCACGCCGACCGTGCTCCGTGCCGTCGCCGCCGCACCGTCGAGTCCGACCCCGCAGCCGACTTCCCAGCCGACTTCCCTGCCGACTTCCGAGCCGACTTCCCAGCCGACTTCCCAGCCGACCCCAAGGTCGGGATCGACGCCGGGCCTCCGCAGGCTGTGGCGCCCGGCCACGCCCGTCCGACCGGAGGAGGCGCGGCGCGCGGCGCCGCTCGCTGCTGCGGCATCCGGTCGGACGCAGACCCCGTCGGTCTCCGCACCCCGGCGACACGAGGGCGACGCTGACCCGTCGGAAACTTTCGGGCGGGTCGGTGTCGAGCCCGGGCCGGTGCCGTCGGTCTCCACGTCGTCCTCGGTGTCAGGGGTGACGACAGGCGGCGCCTACCCGGTCAGCCGGATCGGCGCGCACGTCGCCGCTCCCGGAGTCGCCGGTCACGATCTCGCCATGCCGGAGCTGCTCGCCATCCGGCGCACGAGTGCGCACGGCTCCCGCCGCGGCCGCGCGCTCGCCAGCGGCTTCGGCGTGCCCGAGCCGATCCGTCCCGCCGGCAGCCCCGCGCCCGCCCCGGTGACCGGCGCCTCCTCTGGCGTGGCCGGCACGGTGGCCAGCGCCGTGGCGAGCGCGCTCGGGAGCACGCTGGGGGCGCCGGCGCGGCGGACCGCGGGGAGTGCGGGACCTGCGGCCCCGACAGGTCACGCCACGGGCGGGCTGCGCCGCAGCACCGGCGTCGATCCCAGCCCCACTCCCACGACAGCCGATCCCACGACAGCCGGCCCCGCGTCCACACCTGGTGCACGCGGAGCATGGAGATCGGCCGGGTCCCGAGGACGTGGCGGACCGACACGGGCCGGGCAGGGCACCGGGCCGATCGGCCCCTCCTCCCCCGGCACCGCCTCCGGCAGCGCCCCCGGCAGCGCCCCCGTTCCGGCCCCGAGTCCCGCCGCCGTGCCAGCGGGCAGACCCCGCGTGGGCCTCGGTCGCACACCGACGTCGATCGACCTGCGCCGTTTCACCGTGGCGCCGCCGCGGGTCAGCGTCGCCCAGCACCGACCGCCACCGAGCCCCCCGACGGCGGTCGGACCCGCCGCCGGGTCGTCGGAGGGAGATCGGATCCGGCCGCGGGTGCCCGACGAGCCGATCGCGGGCCGCAGTCCGTGGGCGGGCTCGTTGCTGGACGCGACGGCGCACCTCTTCGCCGCCTCGGACACCTCGGACACCTCGGTCATCCGGCGTTCGCTCGCACCAGGAGGAGCCATGTCGACGTACTCGTCCCTGCCCGCGCCACCCCCTCCGCCATCGGGAGCATCGGGCGGGCCGGGATCTCCGGACCTCAGCCACGTCCCCTCGCCCTACCAGGCCCCGATCGTCCGGGTCGCCGACAACCGCGTGGACCCCGACATGGACGACGTCGCCGGACCGCCGACCCCGATGCCGCCGGGCGTCTCCCTCGACGCCGTCGTCGACGCCGTGGTCGAGCGGATCGAGCGTCGTGTCGTCGAGGAGCTCGAACGACGGGGCCGCCGACAGAGCTGGGGGGCCTTCTGATGCCCGAGCTCGAGAAGGCGTTCCTGGAGATCGAGGGCGGCGAACGGGTGCCGTGCCTCTACAACCCCGAGACGATCACGGTCGGACGGCGCAACAACTGGGCCTCGAACCCGATGCCCGGCCAGGGCGTGCCCACGCTGCGGTACGTCGGCGCCAACTCCGCGTGGCTCCGGGTCGACCTGGTCTTCGACACCACCTCCGACGGCACACCGGTCACCACACACACCGGCAAGATCGTGGGTCTGATGGACGTCGACCCGTCGTTGCCGGGTTCCGACGAGACGACCAGCAACGTGCGGCCGCCGACGGTCACGATGCACTGGGGCGACCTGCACTCGTTCAAGGCGGTCGTGCAGGGACTGCGGCTCAACTTCACCTACTTCTCCTCGACCGGTGTCCCGCTGCGGGCCGGCATGGAGCTGGAGCTGCGCCAGTACGAGCCGTCCCAGGCCTTCGGTCCGCAGAACCCGACGTCCGGCACCCCGAGGCCGCACCGCGTGCACCGGGTCCAGCCCGGCGAGACCCTCGACCGGATCAGCGCGCGCTACTACGGCGACTCCACGCGATGGCGGCTGCTCGCGTCGGCCAACAGCCTGGAGGATCCGCTCGCGGTCCGGCCGGGGACGATGCTGACGATCCCGCGGCTGGAGGGTTGATCCCATGAGCTCCATGAGCACGATCTCCGTCGCTCCGAAGATCGAGATCAACGGGCAGCCCGCGTCTGCGGCGATGCTGGACGGCCTGGTCTCGGTGTCCGTCGACCGTGGAGTGAACCTCGTCGGCCGGGCCACGCTGCGCTTCCTCGAGGCGGGCTTCACCCTGACCTCGCTGCCGAGCTTCGACGTCGGCACCGCCGTCACGATCAAGCCGCCGAGCGGGCCCGCGCTCTTCTCCGGCGAGGTGACGGGCGTGAGCGTCGACCAGGAGCTGACCTCGGCGGGCCCGACGACCGAGCTCAGCGTGACGGTCGACGACAAGGCGTACCGGCTCGGCCAGGCGACCAAGAACCGCTCGTTCCTGCAGCAGAAGTACTCCGACGTGATCACCACGCTGGCGTCCGAGGCGGGCCTGACGTCCAGTCGCGTCACGGAGACGGGCGAGGTGCACCCCTACCTGCTGCAGGCGGGGACGAGCCTCGCCTACCTCGACTGGATGACCGCGCGCTGCGGCATGGTGTGGTACGTCGACGGCAACGACCTGCACGTCGTCAAGGCCGGCACGAGCAGCGGCACCGTCTCGCTCACGCTCGGGACCAACCTCGTGCGGTTCTCGGCGCGCGCATCGGCGCTCAACCCGGCCAGGGTGAGCGTGACCGGGTGGGACGAGTCCCAGCAGGCGGCCGTGACGGGCGAGGCGGCCACGCCGAACGAGCCCGAGTCGACCTTCGTGTCGAAGTACCCCGGACGCTCACGCTCCGCGACCGGGAGCGTCGCCGTCGCCGCGCTCACCCCGCACACCCAGGCCGAGGCCACGGACCTCGGCGAGTCGCTCCTGGCGCAGTCGGCGTCGGCGGCCGTGGTGGCCCGGGGCACCTGCTTCGTCGACCACCGGATCGTCCCGTGCAGCACGGTCGAGGTCGCCAACACCGGCGCCACCGCGGGCGGGTACGTCGTGACCCGGGTCGAGCACGTCTACGACTCGACCGGGTTCCACACCCACTTCACGGCCGGTCCGATCCGCCCGAGCGACCTCGTCGACCTGCTCGGCGCGCCCGCGACGTCACCGGGGCCGGTGATGGGCGCGCTGGTCTCCGCCCAGGTCACCAACGTGTCCGACCCCGACACCCTGGGCCGGGCGAAGGTGAAGTTCACCTCGATGGGCGGCGACGTCGAGTCGTGGTGGGCGCGGATCGTCACGCTGGGCGGCGGCGACCAGCGGGGGCTGGTCTTCCAGCCGGAGGTGGGCGACGAGGTCCTCGTCGGGTTCGAGCAGGGCGACACCCGCCGACCACTGATCCTCGGCGGGCTCTTCAGCAGCCAGAAGACGCTGCCGACCACCGGCGTCCAGCCGTTCGTGGACAACGGCGCGATCAAGTACCGCCGCATCACCTCGCGCCTGGGCCACCTGGTCGAGCTCGCCGACGGTCAGTCCCCCTCGGAGAGCCACATCCTCATCCGCAACAAGGTGACCGGGAACCTGATCCGGCTCGGCGAGGACAGGCTGGACGTCTCGATGGACGGCAAGCCGATCAAGCTCGACAACGGCGCCGGCGCGACGATCGAGCTCGCCGCCAACGGCGACGTCACGATCGAGGGGGCCAACGTGTCGATCAAGGCGACCAGCGGCGCGGTCAAGGTGGACGGCGCGACCGACGTACAGCTCAAGGCCAGCGTCAACCTCAAGGCCGAGGGCGCGATCGTGGGGGTCAAGGCCCAGGGGTCGGCCACCGTCGAGGCCAGCGGACCGCTGGCGCTCAAGGGCGCACTGGTGGCGATCAACTGATGGCCGAGGCACCCATCCGCAGGTACGACGAACCGGAGCAGCCGGACTCGTCCTTCATCGGCCGCGGCCTGCTCTGGCCGGTGGGCGTCGACCACACCGGGGCGATCGCGCTCTCCGACGGCACGCCCGACCTGGACCGCTCGATCCAGATCGTGCTGATGACCGCGCCCGGAGAGCGCCTGATGCGGCCGCAGTTCGGCTGCCGGATCTGGGACCTGCTCTTCGAGCCGGTGACCGGCAACCTGCTCGGACTGATCGCGGAGGCGGTCCGTGACGCCCTGGCCCAGTGGGAGCCCCGGATCGTGGTCGACGAGGTCCGACCCGAGCCGGACCCGGACAACCACGCCCTGATCCGCATCCTCATCGGCTACCGGGTGCGCGCCACCAACGACCGCCGCAACCTCGTCTATCCCTTCTACGTGATCCCCCACGACGCCGAGTAGGACGCACCGATGCCGCTGCCCACCCCCGCCCTCGACGACCGGACGTTCCAGGACATCGTCGACGAGGCCAAGCGACTGATCCCGCGCTACTGCCCCGAGTGGACCAACCACAACGTCTCCGATCCGGGCGTGGCGCTGATCGAGCTGTTCGCGTGGATGAGCGAGATGGTGCTCTACCGCGTCAACCAGGTGCCGGACCGCCTCTACGTCCACTTCCTCAACCTCGTCGGCATCGAGCCGTTCCCGCCGTCGGTGGCGCGCACGGACCTGACGTTCTGGCTCTCGGCCGTGCTCGACCAGCCGGTGCTCGTCCCGGCGAACACCCAGGTGATGACCGCGACGAGCGCAACCGAGACCGACTCCGTCGTCTTCAGCACGGCCGGCGACCTCGTCATCGCGCCCCCCGACCTGGTCGCCGCGAAGTCGTCGGCCGCCGCGAGCGAGCAGATCGTCGACGTCTGGGAGGACCTGCGCTTCGGCAGCGACGGCGCGCAGTGCTTCCCCTCGGACGTGCTGACGCCCGGGGACGCCTTCTACCTCGGCTTCCGGCAGAGCCTCGCCGGCATGGTGCTGCGCCTGCAGGTCGAGGCCCGCGCCGAGGGGATCGGCGTCGACCCGCGGCGCCCGCCGCTGGTCTGGGAGGTGTGGAACGGCGAGGGCTGGCTGCCGACCCGCATCCACGAGGACTCCACGGGTGGCCTCAACCGGCCCGGGGAGGTCGTGCTGCTCGTCCCGGTCGAGCACGTCCCGCTGACGGTGGCCAACGAGTCCGCCTACTGGCTGCGGGCCCGGCTGCTGACGCCGGGCAGCGGGCAGCCGACGTACCGCAACTCCCCCCGGGTCCGGGGCATCGAGGTCTCCGCCCTGGGCGGCACGGTGCCGGCCGAGCACGCGGAGACGATGGGCGGCGAGACCCTGGGCCGCAGCAGCGGCGCACCCGGACAGCGTTTCCAGACCAGCCGCTTCCCGGTGCTCCCGCGCCGCTCGGACGAGACCGTCCGCGTCGTCGACGGCGAGCGGGTCGACGAGTGGCAGGAGGTCGACGACTTCTCGGCCTCCGGCCCCACGGACCAGCACTTCGTCTGGGACAGCGGCACCGGCGTCGTGCACTTCGGACCCCGCATCCGCTACCCCGACGGCTCCGTGCGGCAGCACGGCGCGATCCCCCGCGACGGCGCGTTCGTCGAGACCGCGGGCTACCGCCACGGCGGCGGCTCCCGCGGCAACGTCGGGGCCCGCACGCTGACGATGCTGCGCTCGGCGGTGCCGTTCGTGAACGGCGTCGTCAACCTCGCGGCCGCCTCGGGCGGAGTCGACGCGGAGACCGTCGCCGAGGCGAAGGTCCGCGGCCCACTCACGCTCCGGACCGGCCAGCGCGCGGTCACCGCCCGCGACTTCGAGCGGCTGACCATCGAGTCCTCGATCGAGGTCGCGCGGGTCCGCTGTCGGCCCGCCGGTCGCGGCAACGGCGCCGTCCAGCTCCTCGTGGTCCCGCAGGTGCGCACGGACCCGACGACCCAGCGGCTGGACGACTTCGCGATCTCGCCCTACCTGATGTCGACGATCTCCGAGACGCTCGACGAGCACCGGCTGGTCGGCACGTCGGTCGAGGTGAGCACGCCGTACTACCAAGGGGTCTCGGTGGTCGCGCTGCTGCACGGCGCTCCCGGTCGACCGGCGGCCCTGGTGCGGCAGCGCGCGATGGACGGGCTGTCCCGATTCCTCAACCCGCTGGTCGGCGGCTCCGACGGCACCGGCTGGCCGTTCGACGCGGACGTCAACCTCGCGGTGGTGACGCAGCTGCTGGAGGGGATCGACGGCGTCGAGCGGGTCGAGGAGGTGCTCCTCTTCGAGTACGACCTGCGCACCGGCCGTCGCCTCGGCGGGGGCAAGGACGTGATCCGGCTCGACAAGCAGTCGCTCTTCCTCTCCGCCGGCCACCAGGTGGTGGTCCGATGACCGTCGAACGGGTCAGCGCCGCCGTCGCGCCGGCCGGGCAGCTGCGGCCGCAGCGGTCGCCCACGTGGATGCTCGACCAGCTGCCGGTCGCGATGCTCGACCAGGACTTCTTCCGGCGCTTCGTGTCGATCTTCCAGGAGCTCGGCGCCTCGCTGCTCGAGGACGCCGACAACGTCGAGCACGCTGCCGACGCGAGCGTCGCGCCGCAGCCGATGCTGCCCTACCTGGCGTCGTGGATCGGCGTCGAGACCATCGACGATTCCCAGCCGGAGGAGCTGCAACGTCGTATCGTGTCCAGCGCGGCGAAGACGCTGACGTGGCGTGGCACTGCTCGTGGTCTCAGGTCCTACCTGGAGCTGATCAGCGAGGGTCCGGTCGAGGTCGAGGAGGGCGGCGGCATCTGGCGCGCGGGCGAGGCTCCCGACGACACCTCCTGGGTGGTGATGCGGGTGCGGTCGACCGGGCAGCTGGAGCTCGACGACTTCGTCGACGTGGTCCGGGACGAGGTGCCCGCCCACGTGCGCGCGGAGCTGTACGTCGGACCCGACCGGGTGTGGACGAGCGAGGAGGAGTGGCCGGCGTGAGCGAGACGTTGACCGGCAGGCACGCGCTCTCCGGTGGTGAGCCGGAGCGGCCGGATCCCGGCATGCCCCTGACCGATCCCGACGCCCCGCTCCAGGAGGCGCTCGAACCGCCCCTCGCCGTACCGCCGCCCGGACCGGCCAGCACGGAGCACGTCACCTGCCCGGAGTGCGGCACGGCCGCGACGGTGGCGCTGACCCGACGCGACGCCGCGGACTTCTGCGCCCAGTGCGACTACCCGCTCTTCTGGACGCCGAACAAGGTCGTCCTCGACGTCGGCGCCACGGCTGTCGACTCGCTGCGCCGCCTGCCGGGCACGTCCGGTCGCGTGACCGTCGGCTCGCTCGCCTGCCCGCACTGCGCCGAGAGCAACCTGCTCTCCGCCGAGCTCTGCGTGCGCTGCGGCGGGCTGATGCACCCGCCCGCGCCCGAGCCGGTGGTCGTCACCCCGCCGCCCCCTCCCCCGCCCGAGCCCGAGCCGACGAGGACGCCGCTGTGGGTCTGGATCCTCGGTGGTACGACGTTGCTGCTGCTGGTTGCGCTGGTCGTCTACTTCGTGGCGACCCGGTAGCGGTCGGCCCGGTCACTCCCCCGTGACCGCGGGCATCGGCTCGTGGGCGAGGTCGGCGTCGCGAAGGGTCTGGTCGAGGGCGAGACCCTCGAGCACGTCGAGCGGGACCTGCCAGTCCGCGCTGTCGGCGTCGGCCGCGCGGACGTACTCGGACGCGTCGACGGCGATGCCGTCGCGGGTGCTGAGCCCGACGACCCGGACCCACAGCACGGAGCCGGGCGGACGCGACGCGGCCTCGTCGAGGGTGAGCATCCGCGGCGCGTCGGAGCCGATGCGGGCGCGCGGCGCGACGGTCGTCATGAGCAGCGAGCCGTCGTCGAGCGCGGACATCTCGCAGGTCGCGGCCAGCCCCTGGGCCAGCTGGTGGTCACAGCTGGACGCGAAGTCGTAGGTGTCGAAGTCCGCCGGCGCGTAGCCACCGACCGTGAGGTTGACCTGGACCGACGGTCCCCCCGAGGGGCGATAGCTCAGCAGGTAGTGCTGGGCCGCCGGGTCGCCCGGGTCGACGGTGTCCCCGAGCAGGCTCTTGACCGTCCAGGTCGGGTCGCCGAGCGGTCCGACGTACGGCGTGAACGCTGCGCTCGCGGATCTCTCCATGGTCCGGGCGAGCGGTGGCGTCGCCTCCTGGGCGACCGGCGTCGAGGAGTCCTCGCCCCTGAGCTGCTCGCCGACGCCGAGGCCGGTCGCGGCGAGGGCGGCGACCGCGAGCACGCCGGCGCCGGCTTCGAGGGCGCGGCGCCGGCGGGACTCCCGACGGGCGGTGCGGATGACGTCGGCGCCGGACTGCCGAAGCGGCGGCTCGTCGGCGAGGTGGTCGCGCAGCATCGTGGACAGGTCGTGCTCGGTCATGGGGTCCTCTTCGTGTCGGTGAGTGACGGCACGTGCCGGCGCAGCGTGGCGATGGCCTTGGCGGTGTGGCTCTTGACGGTGCCCTCGGCGAGGCCGAGGGCGGCCGCGGTCTCCGCGACCGATCGGTCGTCGACGAAGCGCAGCGCGATCACCGCGCGCTGCTGGGCGGGCAGCGTGGCCAGCGCCGCGTCGAGGTCCAGGGGCGCCACCGGCTCGGCAGCCGGGACGTCGGGCAGCGACCCGACCACGACGTCCCGCGGGCGCCGTCGCACCCAGGTCAGCGACTCGTTCACCACCGCCCGGCGCGCGTAGGCCTCCAGCCCCGTTCCGTCGATCCGCGACCAGGCCCGGTAGACCTTCACCAGCGCCCGCTGGGTCACGTCCTCTGCCGCGTGCCAGTCTCGCGTCACGACGTACGCCACGCGGCGCAGCGCCCGCACGCGGGCGACGTAGAACTCGGTGAACTCCGCGTCCCGATGCGCCCGCTGCATGCCGTTCATACTCCGCGAGACCCTCGGGGGGTTCACCCGATCGCGGAAGATCGTCGATCCGGCGCGGTCTACGCTGACGTCGTGTACCTCGAGAACGTCGTCGTCGACGCCACGGACCCGCAGGCACTCGGCCGGTTCTGGGAGGCCGCGCTCGGCTCCGAGACGCTGACCGACGAGCTCGCCGGCTTCGAGACCCGCCTCGCGGTCCCGGACGGGCCCGTGCTCGACCTGTGCTTCCAGCGTGTGCCCGAGCCACCCCTCGAGCCACAGCGTCTCCACCTCGACCTCCGGGGCGGTGCGGCGGTCGAGTCGACCGTGGAGCGCCTGCTCGCGCTGGGCGCCCGCCGCGCCGACATCGGTCAGGGGCAGGTGGCGTGGGAGGTGCTCGCAGATCCCGAGGGAAACCCGTTCTGCGTGGTGCAGGATCGCGCGGCGTACGCCGAGACCGGGCCGATCGCGACGCTGCCGCTCGACGTCGCAGACCCCGACCGGGAGCACGACTTCTGGCAGTGGCTCACGGGGTGGGTGTCCGTCGAGGGGTCCGGCCCCCGTAGCCTCCAGCACCCGTCGCGCCGCGGTCCGCTGCTCGAGCTGTGCGCCGAGGTGGTGCCGAAGGGGCCGGCGAAGAACCGGATGCACCTCGACCTCCGCCTGGAGCCCGACGACGACGCCGACGCCCTGGCCCTCGAGATCGCGGGTCGCGGCGGCCGCGAGCTGCACTTCGACTGGGGCGACCTGCCGTGGCGTCACTTCGCGGACCCGTCCGGCAACGAGTTCTGCCTGCTGCCCTCGCGCGGCTGAGCCCACCACGTCGGCGAGAGGTTCGGGGCATGGAGTTCTTCTGCTACCACCGGGACCGGCCGGGATCGACCGGTCTGCGGACGGCCATGGTCGAGGAGCACTGGACCTACATGGACGGCTTCGCGGAGACGATGATCGCGCGGGGACCGACGTTCTGCGATGACGAGACGCTCACGGGGAGCGTGCACGTACTGGGGCTGCCGACGACGGCGGCCGCACGCGACTTCGCGTTCGACGAGCCGGGCTACCAGGCGGGCGCCTACCGGGACGTGATGATCCGCCGCTGGCACAACGAGCTGGGCCGGACCATGTGGGACTTCCCCGACCTGCACCGCGAGGCGAGCCGCTTCCTGGTCCTCGGCTTCACCCCGGCACCGGAGCCGACCAGCAGCGCGCCCCCTCGCCGGGACGACCTGATCCTCTTCGGACCGCTGCTCTCCGACGACGCGACGCGGGTGCTCGGCGCGGCGGCGCTGATCGAGGCACCCGACGCCGACACCGCGCGCGAGGTCCTGCCGGCCGACCGCTACGTCGGGATCGAGGTCCACCGGTGGCAGCCCGGCGGCCGTCCGGCGGCCTGAGCGATCAGGCGACCAGCGCGACCTCCGACGTACGACGGGCCGCCGCCGCGCGCGAGATCGCCGCGACCCCGGCCCCGGCGGCCGCGAACAGCGCGGCCAGGAAGAGCCAGCCCGGCAGGCCGTGGTCGACCGCCGTCGCCGTGACGAGCGCGGGGGCCACCATGCTGGCCACGGAGTAGCCGGTCTGCGAGAGCCCCTGGTAGCGCCCGGCGCTGACCGGGTCCGCAAGCTCGAAGGCGAGCCCCCAGGCGCCGGCCTCGCACCAGACCTCCGCCCACGAGCCGAGGACCTCCGCGGCGACGAGCACCACGACGGCCAGCACGGCTCCGGCGCTGCCGGCCGCACCGTAGAGAAGGCACCCGGCGGCGAGGAGGAGGCTCCCGCGGCGAACCGCGCGACCGGCGACCAGCACGTCGTGGGTGCCCCGCGCGGCACGCACCTGGAAGAGCGCGACGATGACCGTGTTGAGCACCAGGAGCACCGACACGACGACCTCTGGGGCCTCGGTGCGGGTGACGATCCACAGTGGCACGCCGACCGAGGTCATGCCGAACTGCATGGCGATGACCGAGTTCAGGCCGACGACGCCCAGGTAGGTGCGGTCGCGCAGTGGCGACGGGCCGACGACGCGGTCGACCTCGAGGTGCGCGTCCATCCGCTGACCGAACCCAACGGCTCGGCGACGCAGCCCCGCCAGCGGGACCGTCGCGAGCAGGGAGAAGGCGCCCACGGCGAGCATCGTCACCTGGTAGGCCGTCGCGGTGTCCACCAGGAGCGCGGCTCCCGCGAGCACGGTGCCGAGGCCGATGAACACGTTGGTGATCACCCGCAGTCGGGCGCGGATCGCGACCCGCTCGGCTCCGGTGAACCAGCGCGCCTGGACGGTCGCCTTCGCCGTCCCCTGCAGGCTGCGGCTGCCCACGGCCACGCAGGCGACGAGCACGAAGCCGACCACGCCGTCGGCTGCGACGTAGGCCAAGAACGCCAGGCCCTGCACGACGTTCGCCCACAGCTGGAGCCGGTCGGCGCCGACCCGATCCGCGGCGTACCCACCCGCGAACGACATCAGCACGCCCACGGCACCGGCGATCGTCAGGCCGACGCCCACGGTCGTCGCCTCGAGCCCGATCACGCGCGTGAAGTAGAGGGCGCTGACGCTGTAGAAGAGACCGGTGGCGAGAGACGCCGCCATGGTGGCGGCCGTCAGGGCGCGTTCGACGGGATCGGACGGGGCGAGCAGGCGGCGGAGACGATCGAGCACGGGAGAGTTCTCCCACGGCAGTGCCGGGCACCACCAACGATGTAGCGTCCTGCTTCATGGTCGGGATGATCGAGTACGAGCTGGCCGGGGCCGACCTCGGCGAGGTGCGGTTCGCACTCTCCCCGATGACCGAGCTCGCGCTCTCGCTGCGCACCTGGCGCGAGCCCGGCCGGTACCCGCTCCAGCTCCCCTGGCTCCAGCTCACCGAGTCGGTCCGCGCCGACCTCGACGGCGAGATGCTGCTGGCCCTCACCAACGACAACCTGTGGACGCCGGACTTCCTCACCCCCAGGCCGTGGTCGCCGCTCACCCGCTTCGACGACGAGCTCGCGGCGCTGGCCGGGACGCCGCTCGACGTCCTGCGCGACGACCTCGCCGAGGTGCACCCCGACGCCGCGACCCGGCCGCCCGTGCTCGCGGGCCGCCGCGACCGGGTGCTGCGACGCATGACGACCGCGCTCGCGGCGTACTGGACGGCGTGCTTCGAGCCGTGGTGGCCGCGGATGCGGGCCGTGCTGGAGGCCGACATCGTCTTCCGCGGCCGCACGATCGCCCGCGAGGGGCTGGCCGCGATGTTCGCCGATCTGTCGCCCCGGGTCCGCCTCTTCGACGACGTCGTGCACGTCCACATGTCCACGAAGGTCGGCTTCCGTCGCAGCACCGCGGGCGAGGGCCTGACGCTCGTGCCGTCGCTCTTCACCCGCAATGCCACGGTGCCGATCTCACCGGACGAGCCGCCGCTGATCATGTACGGCGCGCGCGGCGCCGGCACGCTCTGGGAGAGCGACCGTCCCACGGCGCCGCGGGCCCTCGCTGGCCTGGTCGGCGAGGTCCGCGCACGTCTCCTCGCCGTGCTCGACTCGCCCGCCTCGTCGACCGAGCTCGCGATCCGTCTCGGCGTCACTACGAGCGCGGCCAACCAGCACCTGCGCGCCATGCGCGACGCCGGGCTGCTCAGCTCGGCCCGCCACGGCAGGTCGGTGCTCTACCTGCGCTCCGACCTCGGCGACGAGCTGGTGCGTGCCGCCACCTGACGCGGGGCCTCAGCTCCTCCTGCCGCGCCCGTGCAGCAGGCCGACGACGCGGGCGAACTGCCTCTCGGCCTTGGCCGTCCGCTCGAAGGAGGTCAGCTCGATCATCGGCTTGAACCGCTGGCGCGCGATCGCCTTGGCGTACGTGAACTCCTTCAGCCCCTCGGCGCCGTGGATCCGGCCGAACCCGGAGTCGCCGACGCCGCCGAAGGGCAGGCTCGGGATGCCGGCGAAGCTGATCACGCCGTTGATCGCGGACATCCCCGAGCGCACCCGCGACGCGATCGCGACGCCGTTCGACCTGCTGAAGACGGTGTTGCCGAGGCCGTAGCGGGTCGCGTTGGTCAGCTCGACGGCCTCGTCCATGTCGCGCACCCTGGCGATCGTCACGGTCGGGCCGAAGGTCTCCTCCTGCACCGCCAGCGAGTCCTCGGGGACGTCGACCAGGATCGTCGGCTGCACGAAGCGCTCGCCCACGGCGTCGGCGCCCCCGACGACCGCGCGTCCGCCGCGCGCCAGCGCGTCCTCGACGTGGCTGCGGATCACGTCGACCTGGCTGGGCATCGTGATCGGGCCGACCTTCCCGTCGGCCGATGCGTCGATGCCACGTGCCTTGGCGGTGATCGTCGCGACGAACTCGTCGTAGACCCTCTCGTGCACGTAGACGCGCTCGACGCCGATGCAGGTCTGCCCGGCGTTGGCGCACGCTCCCCACAGCGCGGCATCGGCGGCCGCCTCGACGTCGGCGTCCGCGTCGACGATGACCGAGTCCTTGCCACCGGCCTCGATGACGACGGGCGTCAGCGTCTCGGCGCAGGCGGCCATCACCTTCTTCCCGGTCGCCGTCGACCCGGTGAACGCCACCTTGTCGACACCCGCCCCGCACAGCGCCGCGCCGGTCTCGCCGAGGCCGGTGACCAGCTGCAGGACCGGCCGACCGACGACGTCCTGGAAGACCTGCACCATCCACGCGCCCACACCCGGCGTGAACTCGCTCGGCTTGAAGACCACGGCGTTTCCGGCGGCCAGCGCGTAGGCGATCGAGCCGAGTGGCGTGAAGACCGGGTAGTTCCACGGGCCGATCACCCCGACGACCCCGAGCGGCTTGAACTCCACGGTGGCCGACTGGTTGACCATCAGCATCCCGGAGGAGATGCGGCGCCGGCCGAGCACCTTCTTCGCGTGACCCGCGGCCCAGGCGATGTGCTCGATCGCGAGGCCCGCCTCGAGTACGGCGTCGGGCTCGGGCTTGCCCATCTCGCGGTGCACGAGGTCGGCGAGCTCCGGGAGCCGCTGGGTCATCGCCGTCTTCCAGGCGTTGAGGTGCTGCTTGCGCTGGTCGAAGGTCAGCGCACCCCACCACCCGGCCTCGTCCCGCGCGCGGGCGACCGCGGCGCGCACCTCGTCCTCGGTCTGGATCGGGTGGGTGCCGACGACCTCCCTGGTCGCGGGGTTCAGCGACTCGAACGTCGAGCCGGACTTCGGTCGTGGAGGCGCCTGCGTCATGACGCGCACAGTAGTGCTGTCACCGTCGGCGCGACAGGGCCTCGTCCAGCTGGTCCACCGTGGTCACGGGGCGCTCGCAGGCGAAGTCGCGGCACACGTACGCCGCGGGCGCGCCGTCGACGGGCGTCCGGCCCGCCAGCAGCGGGATCCGGCCGGTCTCCTCGTCGGCGACCACTACGACCGCTCCGGGGTGCTGTCGCGCGCGCAGCTCGAGGGCGGTGCGCTCCTGCGACTGCGCACCGACGATCGCCACCTCGACCGGCCCGCCTGCCATCGCGACGGCGGCGGCCATCGACCAGCCGGCGAAGCGCGGCGCCTTCTCCGCGATCGCCGCCACCGTCGCCAGCGCCGCCTCCGCGGCATCGCGATGCCGACCCGAGCCGGTGATCGCGGCGTACGTCGACAGCGCGTCGACCATCGACGACAGCCCCGAGGGCGATGCGTTGTCGGACGGGTCGCGCGGGCGGGCGACCAGCTCCTCGGCGTCGTCGGCGGTGTCGAAGAAGCCGCCGTCCGGCGCGGCGAAGTGGTCGAGGGCCGTGTCGAGGAGGTGCCGCGCGCGCTCGAGCCAGACGGGGTCGCCGGTGACCTGCAGCAGGTCGAGGAAGCCCGCAGCGACGCAGCCGTGGTCCTCGAGGACGCCGGCCGGGGCGCCGACGACGCCGTCGCGAGAGACGCGGCGCAGACGGCCGTCGACCACGTGCACACGCCAGACGAGCTCGCCCGCCGCACGCGCGGCGTCGACGTAACCGGCGCGGCACAGGCCGCTCATCACCAGCCCGTTCCAGGCGGCGACCACCTTGTCGTCGCGGGCCGGGCGCACCCGCTGCGCGCGCGCCTCCAGCAGGCGCCGTCGTACGTCGTCCCAGCGCTCCGCGTCGTCGGGATCGGCGCGAAGCTGGAGCGTCGACGTGCCGCGCTCGAAGGTCCCGGCGTCGGTCACCGACAGCAGCGCCGCGGCCCAGGCGCCGTCGTCGCTCCCGAGCGCCTCGGTCAGCTGCGCCGGCGTCCAGACGTAGTAGACGCCCTCCTCCCCCTCGGAGTCGGCGTCCAGCGCGGAGGCGAAGCCACCCTCCGCGGTGCGCAGCTCGGCGAGCAGGAAGTCGGCGACGCCGCGAGCTACGCGTTCGCCCAGCTCGGTCCCCCACTCGGCGTAGACGCGCAGCAGCAGCGCGTTGTCGTAGAGCATCTTCTCGAAGTGCGGCACCACCCAGTCGCGGTCGACGGAGTAGCGCGCGAAGCCGCCGCCGAGCTGGTCGTAGATGCCCCCGCGCGCCATCGCCTCGAGCGTCGCGTCGAGCATCCGCCGGGCCTCGGTCCGGGCGCCGGAGCCGCCCGAGATCCGCAGCAGGTACTCGAGCACCATCGACGGCGGGAACTTCGGCGCGCCCCCGAAGCCCGCCGACTGCTGGTCGAACTCGCGCGCCAGCACGAGCACTCCGCGCTCGAGCAGCTCGGGCCACTCCTGGTCCGACGCACCCGTGGCGAGGGTCTGGGAGGACAGGTGCTCGCGCAGCGTCTCCGCGACCCGGGACACCTCGTCGCCGCGGTCGGTCCACGCGTCGTGGAGCGCCTCCAGCACCTGCCGGAACGACGGCTGCCCGTGCCGAGGCTGGTCGGGGAAGTAGGTGCCGGCGAAGAACGGGTTGGCGTCGTGGTCGAGCACGACCGTCATCGGCCACCCTCCGTGGCCGGTCATCGACGTCGTCGCCTGCATGTAGACCGCGTCGACGTCGGGCCGCTCCTCGCGGTCGACCTTGATGCTCACGAAGTGCTCGTTGAGGTAGGCCGCGGTCGCGTCGTCCTCGAACGACTCGTGCGCCATGACGTGGCACCAGTGGCAGGCGGCGTACCCGACGCTCAGCAGGATCGGGACGTTGCGGCGCCTCGCCTCCTCGAACGCGGCCGGCTCCCACTCCCACCACGCCACCGGATTCCCGGCGTGCTGGAGCAGGTAGGGGCTGGTCGCGGACGCAAGTCGGTTGGCCACGATCCCACGCTAGCCCGGCGTTGACGGGCCTGACTGTCACATGAAGCAGGCCCATCGGTCCGCTGAGTGAGAGGTGCGAGGAGCGTTTACGCGTCCTGCCTGCGGGTGTCGACGATGACCGGCGGTGCGTGAGCCACCCTTTTCGTGCGGCCAATGGTTGCGTGCTCACCGCGCCCGGGGCACCGCTCCGCCCAGCGGTGCGCCAGCCACCCTTCCCGTATGGCCAATGGTTGCGTGCTCACCGCGCCCGGGGCACCGCTCCGCCCGGCGGTGCGCCAGCAACCTTTCCCGTGTGGCGAACGGTTGCCTGCTCACCGCGGATCAGGACTCGCCCTGCGACCGACCAGCCGGCGCAGTGTCATCCCGCCCCACGACAAGCACCCGGCACCACGTGCGGTCGGCCTTGAAGCGGCCGCCATCGACCAGTCCCCGATGGCCGTCGGATCCCTCGACGGCAATGGCCGGAGCGCCGTCATCAACGTCGCGGGCCCGGCAGCGCTTCTGGCGCGAAGCCTGACACGATCGGTGAGCGTCGACACCAACAGCGGCTGGCGACGGAGCTCGAGGCCCTGCCGAGAGCCGCGCCGACCCGGGCTGAGTCCAGGCTCAGGATCCGTTCTGGGCGGTGTCGTCGGTGCGCTCCGGCTCGGCGGAGGGCTGCTCGACGGTCGGCTGCGGGACGGGCTTCCGGTCGGACGGGTCGTAGAGCCCGGCGTCCTCGGCGGCGTCGACCTTGCGCAGCTGCTTGACCAGGCTGAAGCCGAGGAACGCGACCGCGAGGATCAGGCCGATGAAGATCGCGAACGCGAGCCAGCCCGCCTTGACGTCCTCGGCCTCCGGCGCCTCGTCGGCGAGCGCCACGACGAACAAGAGGACCTGGGGGACTGCGGTCAGCACCTGCATGGGGACAGTGTCTCAGGAGGGTGCGGTGATGCCCGCGAAGAGGTCGGCCTCGGGGTTGTGGGTCGTGACGCGGCTCTCGACCAGCTCGAAGTCCTCGGTCGGCCAGACCTCGGCCTGCACCTCTCGCGGGATCGCGAACCAGAAGCCGTCGGGGTCGATCTGCGTCGCGTGCGCCAGCAGCGCCTGGTCGCGCACCCCGAAGTAGTCCGAGCACGGCACCCGGGTCGTGATGCGCGCGTCCCACTCGGGCTCGGGCTTCCACTCCTTGAGGCGCTCGGCGTACGGCGACTCGAGCCCGTGCGCACGCATCGCCTCGTCGATCGCCATCATCCGCGGACGGTTGAAGGAGTGGTGGTAGTAGAGCTTGAGCACCTCCCACGGCTCGCCGAGCTCGGGGTAGCGGTCGGGGTCGGCGGCCGCGTGGAAGGCCTCGACGCTGACCCGGTGGCACATGATGTGGTCGGGGTGCGGGTAGCCCCCGCGCTCGTCGTACGTCGTCATCACGTGTGGGCGGAACTCGCGGATCAGCTTCACCAGCGGCGCGGCCGCCTCCTCCAGCGGCACGAGCGCGAAGCAGCCCTCGGGCAGCGGCGGCTTGGGGTCGCCCTCCGGCCAGCCGGAGTCGACGAAGCCCAGCCAGTCCTGCCGGACGCCGAGGATGTCGCGGGCCCGCTCCATCTCCTGCCGACGGATCTCGCTGATGTTCTCGAGGATCTCGGGCCGGTCCATCTTCGGGTTGAGGATCGAGCCGCGCTCGCCGCCGGTGCACGTGGCCACGTGGACGTCGACGCCCTGCGCGACGTACATCGCCGTGCTCGCCGCACCCTTGCTCGACTCGTCGTCGGGGTGCGCGTGGACGTGCATCAGCCGGAAGCCGGCGCGGGGGTGCTGAGTCACCGGGCAATCGTAGGGGGTGCCGCGCGCACACCGGCCGTCGCGAGCGTCGTCCAGCGCGCGCGCTGGCAAGGCGGAGGAGGGAGGCGGGACGGAGTCCCGTTGACCGACGACAACGCGGCCAGCGTGCGTGATGGGCGGCGCGCAGCAGGCCGGTGGGCGAGTGTCACCCCCTCAATGGCAGCATTTGCGCGTGCCCGCGCCGACCGACCTCGCCGACCGGTACGGCGCGCCGTCGCCGCGCCGGCGGCAGGCCCTCATCGGGCTCAGCGTGGTGGTCGCCGCCGCGTTCCTGGGCTGGCTGGGCTGGACGATCTGGGACCAGTCGACACCGGACGCGCGCTCGGACCTGGTCGGCTACGACGTGGTCGACGAGCACCACGCGATCGCGACCGTCGAGGTGCGCCTCGCCGACGACGACGTCGAGGCGTCGTGCACGCTGCGCGCGTTCGCCGAGGACCACAGCGTGGTCGGCGAGCTGGTGTTCACTCCGACGGACGGCACGAGCGAGCAGGACGTGCGCACCGAGCGCCGCGCGACCTCCGTGGAGCTGCTCGGCTGCACTACTCCGGACCAGAAGAGGCCGCGGTGACCCACGTCACCGGTCGACCTGCGCGGCGACCGGTCGGTTGTTAGACTCGACGGTCTGACGCTCCCCGCAGGGCCGTCGTCGTACGGTCCGGCGCAGTCGCGCAGTGTCGTTTGACGTCACCCGGAGCGTGGCACCACCGACGAATGGCGGACCCGATCCGTCGTACCTCGAAGCAAGCAGGAGTTATCCGATGACGCAGGCAGCAGAGCAGGGCAAGGTCTGGCTGACCCAGGACGCCTACGACAAGCTCACGCAGGAGCTGGAGGACCTCAAGGGTCCCCGCCGCCAGGAGGTCATCGCCCGGATCAGTGCCGCCCGAGACGAGGGCGACCTCAAGGAGAACGGCGGCTACCACGCCGCGCGCGAGGAGCAGGGCAAGCTCGAGGGCCGGATCCGCCAGCTCGAGGACATGCTCCGCCGCGCAGAGGTCGGCGAGACCCCGCCCGACGACGGCGTCGTCGAGCCGGGCATGAAGGTCACCTACAAGTTCGTCGGCGATGACGACGACGAGGCCGAGACCTTCCTCCTCGGCGCCCGCGAGATGGAGGACGCCGCCGGCGGTCTCAAGGTCTACTCCCCGCAGTCGCCCCTGGGCGCGGCCATCATCGGCGCCAACAAGGGCGACACGGTCTCCTACGAGGCGCCCAACGGCAAGACCCTCGAGGTCGTGATCGTCGACGCGGTGCCCTTCACCGGCTGACCCGCCACCACCTCCACGCTGACCCGCCGGAAAGTTTCTGGCGGGTCAGCACTATTCGTAGACGCGGTAGCCGCGCTCGCGCAGCCGCGTGAGCAGCTGCTCGGTGTGCGGCGCGCCGCGGGTCTCGAGCTGCAGGTGCACCTCCACCTCGTCGACGTGGAGGGTGGGCGAGATCCGCTCGTGGGCGACCTCGAGCACGTTGGCACTGACCCCGCTGACCTCCCCGAGCAGCTGCGCCAGCCCGCCGGGCACGTCGGGGATCAGTACCCGCAGGTTGAGATAGCGCTCGGCGGCGGCCATGCCGTGCCGGATCACCTTGCCCAGCAGCAGCGGGTCGATGTTGCCGCCCGAGAGCACCGCCACGGCCGGCGTACGGAACGCATCGGGCTGCTCGAGCAGCGCGGCCACCGCGGCGGCGCCGGCCGGCTCGACGACGAGCTTGGCGCGCTCGAGCGTGGCCAGCACGGCGCGGGCCAGGGCGTCCTCGCTGACGGTGAGGATCTCGTCGACGTGGTCGCGCACGGCCGCGAACGTGATGTCGCCCGGCCGCCCGACGGCGATGCCGTCGGCCATCGTGCTCATCGACTCCAGCGGCACCGGGGCGCCGTGCTCGAGCGAGCCGGGGTACGCCGCGGCGCCCGCCGCCTGCACCCCCACCACCCGGACGCCGGGCCTGAGCGCCTTGACCGCCAACGCGATGCCGGCGAGGAGTCCCCCGCCGCCGGTCGGCACGAGCACGGTCTCGACGTCCGGGCATTGCTCGAGGATCTCCAGGCCGGCCGTGCCCTGTCCGGCGACGATGTCCACGTGGTCGAAGGGGTGGATGAGCACCGCCCCGGTGCGCTCGGCGAAGGCCTGCGCCTCCCGCAGCGCGTCCTCGAGGTAGCGCCCGTGGAAGACCACCTCGGCGCCGTACCCGCGCGTCGCCTTCTCCTTCGGGATCGGCGCGCCCTCCGGCATGAAGACCGTCGCCTTGATGCCGAGCAGCTGGGCGGCGAGCGCGACGCCCTGGGCGTGGTTGCCGGCCGAGGCCGCGACGACGCCGTGTGCGCGCTCCTCCGCCGAGAGGCGCGAGATGCGCACGTAGGCGCCGCGGGCCTTGAACGAGCCGGTGCGCTGGAGGTTCTCGCACTTCAGCGAGACCGGGCCGCCGGCGAGCGCGGAGAGCCACCGCGACTCCTCCATCGGCGTCTCGATGGCGACCCCGGCGAGCACCTCCCTGGCGGCGCGGATGTCGGCCAGGTCGACGGTCGGGACCTCACTCATCGCGCGCCTCCTCCGGGACGTCCACGGTCTCTCCGGTCTCCTCGTAGTCCTCGTCGAGCTCCTCGACCGGATCGTCGCCGGGGGCGGTGTTGGCGGCGAGGTGCTGGACGACCGCGTTGAGCGCGGCGGCGATCGGTACGGCGACCAGGGCCCCGGCGACACCGGCGACGAGCACGCCCGTCGCGATCGCGAGGATCACCGCGAGCGGGTGCACCGAGACCCACCGGCCCATCAGGAACGGCTGGAGCACGTGCGCCTCGAGCTGCTGCACGCCGATGATGATGGCGAGCATCACGAGGGCCGTGATCGGCCCGTTGGCGACCAGGGCGACCAGGACCGCGACCGCACCGGCCACCGTCGCACCGACCAGCGGGACGAACGCGCCGAGGAACACCAGCACGCCGATCGCCAGCACGAAGGGCACCCCGATGATCGCGGCGCCGACGGCGATGCCGATCGCGTCGACGAGGGCGACGATCACCGTCGCCCGGACGAACTGGGTCAGCGAGATCCAGGCCACCCGGCCCGAGCTGTCGACCCGCCCGCGCGCCGACCGCGGGGCGATCCGCACCAGCCAGGCCCAGATCCGCTCGCCGTCGGCGAGGAAGAAGTACGTCGAGAACAGCACGATGAAGAAGCCCGCGAACACGTGCCCGACCGCGCTGCCCACCTCGCTGATCCGCCCGACGATCTCGCCCTCACGCGACCGTTCGGTGATCGCGTCCTGCGCCCGGGCGATGTAGTCGTTGATCTGGGAGTCGCTGGCGTTGAGCGGACCGTCCTTGAGCCACGTCCTGATCTCGTCGAGCCCGGCGACCGTCTGGTCGGCGAGGTCGTTGGCGCCGTTCGCGATCTGCTGGCCCGCGAGGGTGAGCAGCAGGCCCACCAGTCCGATGCCGGCGATGACCACCGCCAACGCCGACAGCCCGCGGGGCAGCCCGAGTCGGACCATCCCGTCGACGATCGGGATCACCAGTGCGGTGATCAGCAGGGCGATCACGACCGGCAGGACCACGACCGAGAGGAAGCCGATCGCGAGGAAGAGCACCGCCGCGGCCGCGACGATCACCAGGAAGCGCCACGACCACGCCGCGGCGAGGTCGACGCCCTTCGGGACCTGCGGCCCGTCGAACGCCGCCCGCGGCGCCACCGCGACGGGCAGCTCCAGCTGGGCCTGGCGCTCGTCGCGCCGCAGCGCCCACTGGTGAGCCAGCCGCGCGGCGATGCCCTCCTCGCCCTCCTGCTGCTCCTCGTCGGCACGGTGCCGCAGATGGATCAGCGGGAGTCGGCGGCGGCCGGCGTCGTCGGGCTCGTCAGCGTCGTTGCTCACGGCGACAACCTATCCCGCAGGATCGTCAGCCCAGGGCACGCTCGAGGTCGGCGACGAGGTCGTCGGCGGTCTCGATGCCGACGCTGATCCGCACCAGATCGGCCGGCACCTCGAGGTCGGTGCCCGCCACGCTGGCGTGCGTCATCCGGCCGGGGTGCTCGATGAGCGACTCGACCCCGCCCAGCGACTCGCCGAGCGTGAAGACCTCGGTGCGCTCGCACACCTGGAGGGCGTGCTTCTCGCCACCGGTGACGCGGAACGACACCATGCCGCCGTACCTCTTCATCTGGCGCTGCGCGACCTCGTGGCCGGGATGCGTCTCGAGCCCCGGGTAGATGACCTCACCGACCTTCGGGTGGCTCGTCAGGAAGTCCACCACCCGCTCGGCGTTGTCGCAGTGCCGGTCCATCCGCACCGCGAGCGTCTTCAGCCCACGCAGGGTGAGCCAGGAGTCGAACGGTCCGGCGACGGCACCCATGGCGTTCTGGTGGAAGCCGACCTTCTCGGCGAGCTCGAGGTCGCGGACCACCAGGGCGCCACCGACGACGTCGGAGTGGCCGCCGCAGTACTTCGTGGTCGAGTGCACGACGACGTCGGCCCCGAGGGTGAGCGGCTGCTGGAGGTACGGCGACGCGAAGGTGTTGTCGACGACCAGCAGCGCCCCGGCGTCGTGGGCGACCCCGGCGAGGGCGGCGATGTCGCCGACGTTGAGCAACGGGTTGGTCGGCGTCTCGACCCAGACCAGCGTGGTCTCTCCCGGGCGGATCGCCGCGGCGACCTCGTCGACGTCGGAGACCGCCGCCGGGCTGTGCTCCAGCCCCCAGACCTTCTCGACCTTGTCGAAGAGCCGGAAGGTGCCGCCGTACGCGTCGTCCGGGATCACCACGTGGTCGCCGGGCCGGCACACGCTGCGCACCAGCGTGTCCTCGGCGGCCAGACCGGACGCGAACGCGAACCCCCGCTCCCCGTCCTCGAGCGCCGCGATGTTGCCCTCGAGCGCGGTGCGGGTCGGGTTCGCCGAGCGGCTGTACTCGTAGCCGCCGCGCAGGCCGCCGACGCCGTCCTGCTTGTAGGTGCTGGTCGCGTAGATCGGCGGGATCACCGCGCCGGTGGTCGGGTCGGGCTCGTAGCCGGCGTGGATCGCACGCGTCTCGAAGCCCGACTTGTGACGGTGCTGCTGCTCGCTCATGTCGTCGAGGCTAGCCGTCGTTCGCGCGGCGGCGTTTCGAGACGGGCTCCGTCCCTCCTCGACCGCCGCCAGCTGCGGGAACGCCACGGCCACCGCCGGTGTTACAGACTGTGCAAGATCCCTCCGAGAGAAGGAGACCCCGTGTTCCTCACCCGCAAGGCCGAGATGGTCGCCCCCGAGCAGACCCTGCCCGGCCGCAGCCAGCGCGACTTCCCCCTGTCCGACCGGCACCGCGTGCTCGACGCCCCGGTGATCACCGACGAGGTCCCCGAGGGCTACGAGGTGGCCCTCTTCGGCCTCGGCTGCTTCTGGGGCGCCGAGGAGATCTACTGGCAGGTCCCGGGCGTCTGGTCGACGTCGGTCGGGTACGCCGGGGGCACCACGCCCCACCCGTCGTACGAGGAGGTCTGCTCCGGCAGGACCAACCACACCGAGGCCGTGCGGATCGTCTTCGACCCCGCGCAGGTCTCGTACGCCGACCTGGTGAAGACCTTCTTCGAGGTGCACGACCCGACCCAGGGCTACCGCCAGGGCAACGACGTCGGCACCCAGTACCGCTCGGCCATCTACTACACGACCCCCGGGCAGGAGCAGGTCGCCCGCGAGCTCACGCAGACCTACGGGGACGAGCTGAAGCGCCGCCGTCTCGGCGACATCACCACCGAGATCCGGCCCGCGGCCGACACGCCCTACTACTACGCCGAGGACCACCACCAGCAGTACCTCGCGAAGAACCCGCACGGCTACCGCTGCCACGCCAACACCGGGGTGAGGTTCCCCGCCTGACGTGAGTGCCGCGCGCTGGGAGCCGTTTGGGACAATCGGCGCATGAGCGAGCTGCCCCGCAAGGCCGTGGCGCGCACGGCGAGGCTCGCCGCGCTGCCCATCGGGTACGCCGGCCGCAGCGCGATCGGGCTCGGCAAGCGGATCGGCGGGCGGCCCGCCGAGGCGGTGATGACCGAGATCCAGCAGCGCACCGCGGAGCAGCTGTTCCGGACCCTGGGCGAGCTCAAGGGCGGGGCGATGAAGTTCGGCCAGATGCTGTCGGTGCTGGAGTCGGCGTTCCCCGAGGAGCTGGCCGGCCCCTACCGCGACCAGCTCACCCGGCTCCAGGACGCCGCTCCCCCGATGCCGACGGCGACCGTGCGCGAGATCCTGGCCCGTGACCTCGGCTCGGACTGGAAGGAGCGGTTGGTCTGGCTCGACGGAGGCCCGACCGCGGCGGCGTCGATCGGCCAGGTGCACCGCGGACGCTGGGTCGACGGCCGCGACGTGGCGGTCAAGGTGCAGTACCCCGGCGCCGGCGAGGCGCTGCGGTCCGACCTGCGCGCGATCTCGCGGGTGGCGCGGACGGCGGCACCGCTCGTGCCCGGCCTCGACCTGAAGCCGCTGATCGAGGAGCTCCAGGCCCGCGCCGACGACGAGCTCGACTACCAGCTCGAGGCCGAGGCGCAGCGCACGTTCGCGGCGGCGTTCCGCGACGACCCGGAGATCGTGGTGCCCGACGTGGTCGACGTCGGCTCGACGACGCTCGTGACCGAGTGGCTCGAGAGCCCTGCCTCCCTGGCAGCGGTGATCGCCGACGGGTCCCAGGCCGAGCGGGACCACTACGGCGAGCTCTTCGTGCGGTTCCTCTTCTCCGGCCCCACGCGCACCGGCATGCTGCACGCCGACCCGCACCCGGGCAACTACCGGATCCTGCCCGGGCCGGGCGGCGAGCCAGGCGGGCTCGGCGTCCTCGACTTCGGCGCGGTCGCCCGCCTGCCCGGCCGCGGGCTGCCCGCGGCGATGGGCCGCCTGCTGCGCATCGCCGCCGACGAGGACGAGGAGCGGCTCCTCGACGGGCTGCGCCAGGAAGGCTTCGTCAAGGAGCGGATCTCGGTCGACGCCGGCCAGGTGCTCGACTACCTCGCGCCGTTCGTGGAGCCGACCCGCGTCGACCGGTTCCGCTTCAGCCGGGCCTGGATGCGCCGGCAGTTCGCCCGCATCAACGACCCCCGGAGCCCGGCGTACACGGTCGGCATGAAGCTCAACCTGCCGCCGTCGTACCTGCTCATCCACCGCACGTGGCTCGCCGGTGTCGGCGTGCTCTGCCAGCTGGAGTGCGAGGCGCCGTTCCGGCAGATCCTCACCGACGCGCTCCCGGGCTTCACCGACGACGCGGGCTGACCCGATCTGACGATTGTCACCGGACGACGCCCGGGAGCACGCTGGAAGGTGGCCCAGGAGGTTGCCATGTCACTGACCGACAGTGTGGTCGCGGTGATGCTCCCCACCGGGGACGCCGCGCGTGCGCAGGACTTCTACGAGAAGCGTCTCGGGCTTCCCTACGACGGCGAGAGCCCCGGCGGTGAGCTGATGTTCGGCCTCGCCGGCGGCTCGCACGTCGTCCTCCGACCGTTCCCGGAGGTGCACCCGTCGCCGAACACCGCCATGAGCTTCGAGGTGCGCGACATCGAGTCGGAGATCGCCGACCTCGAGTCCCGCGGAGTGGCGTTCGAGGACTACGACCTGCCGGACCTGAAGACCGTCAAGCACGTCTTCGACGACGGCCAGATGAAGGCGGCGTGGTTCCTCGACCCCGACGGGAACGTCCTCTGCCTGCACCAGCCGAGCTGAGTCAGACCGCGGCGTCGACCGGCGACTGACGCCGCGCGGACCCCAGGACGAGGACCGCCGCGGCTACGCAGAGCGCGCCGCACAGCGGCCACAGCGCGCCCGGCGCCACGGCGTACACGACGCCGCCCACCGGACCGGCGAGCAGCGTGCCGCTCGTCGAGGCGCCGGCGTAGAGACCCTGGTACTGCCCGACGAGGTGGTCCGGCGCCGCGTCCAGCACGTGCGCGGTCGCGGTCGTCTTGTAGAGGATCTCGCCGGCGGTGAGCACGACCATCGCGAGCACCGCGCCGACGGCGGTGACGGGCAGCCCGAACATCGCCGTCCCGATGCCGACCAGCGTGTAGCCCACGGCGATGATCGGGTACGACGAGCATCGGCGCAGCGCCATCGCGACCGGGACCTCCAGCAGCAGGATCAGCCCGGACCCGACCGCGATCAGCGCCGTGTAGAGCCCGACCGGCTGACCCTCGTCGCGCAGGTGCACCGGCAGCGTCGTGTAGAGCTGTCGGTAGACGAGGTCGACCAGCACGACCGCGGTCAGCAGCGTCACCAGGGCCCGGTCCGCCCGCAGTGCGCGCCACAGGCCGGGCCCGCTCCGGTCGACCGCGAGCGGCTCGTCGCGCGGCAGGCCTGCGCAGACCGCCCAGGCCACGAGCACCGTGAGCGTGCCGTCGATCCAGAACAGCGCGGCATAGCTGTGCGCCACGACCAGCGCGCCGAGCGGCGGGCCGATCACGAAGCCGGCGTTCGACGCCGCCCGACCGATCGCGACCGCGGTCCGCCGGTCGCCGCGCGGCATCGCCAGCGCCACCAGCGCCCCGGTCGAGACGCCGGCGGTCGCGGACAGGTAGGACAGCGTTGGCAGGCCGAGCACCAGCACCCACACGGGCAGCCACGGCACGGTCACCAAGCCGAGGCCGGCCGCCGTCGACGCGACGAGCAGCACCCGGCGGTGGCCGTGCCGGTCGCCCCAGCGACCGCCCGTGAAGTTGCCGACCAGGTACCCGAGACCCGAGGCGCCGGCGACCAGGCCGGCGCCCGCGATCGGCAGGTCGCGCGGGCCGGTCAGGTAGAGCGTCAGGAACAGCATCACGAAGGAGCTCATCGAGCTCACGAACCGCGCTGCCGCCAGCGCCCACACCACCCGGGGCAGGTCTCGCACGCCGCCCTCCCGTCCAAGTCAGTTTCTTTTGGAAACTCACCCTAGGATGTCGGCATGCCCCCGCGCATCCCCGATGACGACTGCGGGGTCGCCCACGCCCTCGGCGTCCTCGGGGACGCGTGGTCGGTGCTGGTGCTCCGCGACGTCGCGCGCGGACACGGCCGGTTCGAGCGGCTGCTCGCCGACAGCGGCATCTCGCGCAAGGTGCTCGCCCAGCGGCTGGCCTCGCTCGTCGAGGCCGAGGTGCTGGAGAAGGTGCGCTACCAGGACCGCCCGGACCGCTACGAGTACCGGCTCGCCGCGCGCGGCCACGCCGCCCTCCCGGTGCTCGCCGCCCTGCAGGAGTGGGGCGACACCTGGGTGCTCGGCGACGGCACGACGACCGCGATCGCGGATGCCGACGGCGCAGAGACGCACCGGGTCGCGGCCCTCGTCGGCACGCGCGTCCCGTCGCTGCGCGCCGACCCGATCGCGGCCGCGGCGTACCCCGCGTCCCAGGCGTGCACGGTCGTCTACTGCTACCCGGGGACCGCGCTGCCGGCGATCGAAGCCGTGCCGGGCGGCCCGGGGTGTTCCTTGGAGTCGTGCACCTACCGCGACCGGATCGACGAGTTCGCGGCGGTCGGCGCGGCCGTCGTCGGCGTCAGCACCCAGCGGCCGGAGGAACAGGCGACGTTCGCAGAGGCGAACGGGATCCAGTTCCCCCTGGTCTCCGACGCCGACCTCGAGCTCGCGACCGCGCTGCGGCTGCCGACGTTCCGGCATTCCGGCGCCACCCGGCTCAAGCGGCTGACCCTCGTCGTCGACGCCGACCGGATCGTCCGCGGGACGCTCTTCCCGATCCGGGACGTGACCGGCAGCGTCGAGGACGCGTTGGCCCTGGTGCGCTCGCTCAGCTGAGCCGCAGGTGCATCACGTGCAGGCCGACCGGGCCGTGCGTGCGGGAGTCGAACGCCTCGGGCACCGTGCCCACGATCTCGAAGCCCAGCGCCTGCCAGAGGCGTACGGCGGCGGTGTTGGTCTCCACGACGGCGTTGAACTGGATCGCGCGGAAACCCTGGTCGCGGTGCCACTGCACGACGTACTCCCCCAACGCCCGACCCACGCCGCGGCCGCGCGCGTCCGGCGAGACCATGAACGAGGCGGTGCCGACGTGGCTGCCCCGGCCGGGGCGGTTCGGCCCCATGGTGGCGCTGCCGAGGATCCGGTCGGCGCCCTCGAGGACGACGGTCTGCCCGGGCGGCGACATCGTCCACAGCGCGCGCGCCTGCTCGGAGGTGAGGTCCGCCGGGTAGGCGTAGGTCTCGCCGGCCCGCACGATCTCGTCGAAGAACTCCCAGACCTGCGGCCAGTCGGCCTCGGTCATCGCCCGGATCACGGGGCCGTCACTCCCCCGTCTCGCCGTCGATGGACTCGCGGATCAGGTCCGCGTGGCCGTTGTGCCGGGCGTACTCCTCGATGAGGTGCAGCAGGATCCAGCGCAGGCTGAACGGCTCGCCGGTGCCCCGCGACGACTTCGCCGACAGGTCGTCGAGGGCCGCGTCCGCGATGATCGCGTCGGCGCCCGAGACCATCTCGTCGTACAGCGCCCAGATCTGCTCCGGACTGTCGTCGCGGGCGCTGTGCCAGTCCCAGTCGTAGTCGGCGCCCCAGTCGATCGACCGCCACGGCTCGCTCGGCTCCTCACCGAGGAACACCTCGCGGAGCCAGTTGTCCTCGACCAGCCCCAGGTGCTTGACCATGCCGCCGAGCGTCATCTCCGAGGGCGGCAGCGCCGTGGCCAGCTGCGTCGCGTCGAGCCCGCCGGCCTTCATCCGCAGCGTCCGGCGGTGATAGTCGAGGAAGGCGAGCAACAGCGTGCGCTCGTCGCCCCGGGTCGGCGGGTCGACACGGGTCGTGGGGTCAGTCAACGGGAGTCCTCCTCGTGATGCAGTACGTCGTGCCGACCGGGTCGGTCAGCACGGTCCAGTGGTCGTGGGTGGAGACGACGGTCGCGCCGAGCTCGACGTGCCGCGCGATCTCCGCCTCGTGGTCGTCCGTCGACAGGTCGAGGTGGGCGCTCACCGGCGACCGCTCGTCGTCGAGCCGCTGGACCAGCCAGAGCAGCGGCATGGAGCCCGGCGGATGGAGCCGGGCGAACTCCCGCGAGACGTCGGGGTCGTGGTCCCAGCCGGTCAGGGACGGCCAGAACGCCACCTCGACGTCGTACGCCGACGGCGCGATGTCGAGGCACACCTGGTCGACCCGTGACCGGTGGCCGTCCGGCCAGGTCGCGGCGGCCGGACCGCGGGACGCCTGGGCCCGGACGAAGCAGAACACGAAGCCGCCGGGCGACCGCACCACGACGTACCCGTCCTCGTGCCTCATCAGCACGTGCGCCCCGAGCTCGACGGCCGCCTCGGCCGCGATGGTCGGGTTCTCGACGTGCAGGTCGAGGTGGAGCCCGCCCGGCCCGTCGGCCAGGTGCTGGAGGCGCAGGTAGTCGTCGCCGTCGGGCGGCGCCAGCGTCACGAAGTGGTCGCGCTCGCCGCGCGGGTCGGAGACGGCGTAGCCGGTCACGCCACGCCAGAACTCCACGCCGCGGTCGAACGCGCCCGGAGCGACGTCGAGGAAGGCACTGACCCAGAAGGGAGTCGTGCTCACGGGACGGGCTTGTGCAGGACGGCGCCGGTGGGCGTCACAACGACGTCGTCGCCGTCGGCTGCGGAGATGCCGTCGACGAGGAGCGTCATGCCCGGGTTGTCCAGCGGCGGGAAGAGCAGCGTCACCTTCGGATTGGCGCCGACGTTGGCGACCGAGCCGCGGCCGGGCGTGGAGATCCGCAGCGTGCCGTCGTCCCGCGCCGCCCGCACCGAGACCGCCTTGACCAGGCCGTCGCGGGAGGAGAGCAGGTAGCCGCGGTCGAACTCCTGCAGCCGCTCCGGCAGGTCGGCGAGGTCGACGACAACACTCATGCCGAGAGGCTATCGATCCAGCGCTCGCGTGCCACCCGGGTTTCGAACGGGATGTCGCCGCCCCTCGTCATCCCCACAGCCCGAGCACGTCGCCGCCGATGCGCACGATGAACGCCGACACCACGACGATGAAGAGGACCCGGACGAAGCGGGTGCCGCGGGCGACGGCGGTGCGCGCGCCGACGTACCCGCCCACGATGTTGCATGCCCCCATGACGATCGCGACCTTCCAGACGATCGCGCCCTGCGGCGCGAAGACCAGGATCGAGGCCAGGTTGGTCGCCCAGTTCGCGAGCCGCGCCTTCGCCGACGCCTCGAGGAAGCTGTAGCCCATCAGGCCGACGAGCGCGATGACGAAGAAGCTGCCGGTGCCGGGGCCGAGCGCACCGTCGTAGAAGCCGATCGCGAGCCCCGTGCCCATCGCCGCCGCCAGGTGCCGACGGCCGTGGAACCGCAGCAGGGTCTGCGCGCCGAGCCGCGGGTTGACGAGGACGTACGCGCCGACCACGACGAGCGCCACCAGGACGATCGGCTCGAACGCCGAGCGCGGGATCTGGCTCGCCACCAGCGCGCCGAGGGCGGAGCCGACGAACGCCAGCGCCATCAGCGGCAGGAACGTGCGCGGATCGGGGCGGACCCGGCGGTAGTAGGTCACCGCGCTCACGGTCGTCCCCGAGATCGACGCCACCTTGTTGGTCGCGAGCACCTGCACCGGGGCGGCGTTGGGCATCCCGACGAGCAGCGCGGGCAGCTGGATCAGCCCGCCACCGCCGACGACCGCGTCGACGAAGCCCGCCGTGAGCGCGGCCAGCGCGAGCAGGGCGAGCACGGTCGTGGAGAGGTCATCCATCACCGCCATTCTCCGACGACCGGTCGGCGGGCCTCCCAGTCAGGTCCCAGTGATCCTCAAGTCGAGGTCGGCAGAGTGCTCCGCGTCGGGAGATCCCGGCCCCCTCACTTCCGGAGCAGACCCGGACCTACGAGAGAGAGAAACCATGTCCCGTCGCTGGATGAACCGGGCGCTGATCGCGCTCGTCGTCACCGCCGTCACCGTTCCCGCCCTCGCGACGTCCGCCACCGCGGCCGGCGCCGCGAAGGTGCCCTCGGTCGACGCGACTGCCAAGATCTACCCCCACGTCGGCACCAGCTCGGAGTCCTCCAGCAAGGTCTACGGCCCGGGCAAGAAGTGCGGTCAGCAGAAGGTCGTCAAGGGCGCGAGCCAGACGTCCGCGTCGTACTCCCCCGACTACAGCGATCCCGCCGTGGTGGCCGACCCGTCGGCCTTCGAGATGACCGGCGAGCGGCCGAGCGTCTCCGCCACCGCGATGAAGTTCCCGAACGCCAAGGCGGCGATCGCCTACGTGCACGGCTATGACAAGTACACCAAGAAGTGCCCCGTCACGAACCCCGGTGGTGGCGGCGGCAACGGCGGCGGGCAGCTGCCCGACTGCAAGTCGTCGATGAAGAAGATCGCCTTCAAGCTGGGCGACGAGCGGTACGGCTACCAGTTCCGGTCCACCTGCACCATCTCCGGCCAGCCCTCCACGTCGGTCATGAACACCCTCTTCGTCCGCGACGGCAAGTACGTCGTCTTCGCGAACGCCATGTCGATGGACGCGACCGCGCCGTCGATCCCCAAGTCGGTCGAGTTCACCCGGCTCGCCCTCAGGACCGTGAGCTGACCCACCCCACCGTCAGCTCACGTCGTCGACGGCCCCGGACCCATCGGTCCGGGGCCGTCCGTGCGTGCGGACGGTGGGTGCGCGCGGCGCGGGAACGTGCCGCGCGCACTTACGGCCAGGGCTGGATGTCGGTGGCGGCGGCTAGACAGGACCCATGACCGACATGTCCGTCGCCGACGAGGCCGAGCTCTACCTGCGAGTGATCGCCGACCCGCGCAGCGAGCCCTCCGCGCACGAGTGCGTGGCGTGCTACGTCGCCCGCATGGTCGAGAGCCACGGCTGCGACACCAGCCTGAGGTGGGCGCAGCGCTTCCGCGAGCTCCGCTCGCCGACCGCGACCGGGCTCGAGCGGCGACTCGGGAGCGTGGGCGGCTTCTGCGACTGCGAGATCCTCCTCAACGGCTACGCCCTGGTGCGCGAGCTGATGGTGCGTGACGTCCACACCGACGACCTCGAGCCGCCCACCGAGCTGCCCGACTGCGCCGGCGTCGGCCGCACCTCGACGCGGCCGTGCGCCAACTGGGAGAGGCGGCGACCCCAGTGACCGATGGGCACCTCCCGACCGGCGACGATCTGGAGGGGTCATCGACCGCAGCTTCATCACGGGATGAAGGTCGAACCGCGCCTCCCGCGGCGAAGTCGCCGCGGGAGGCGCGGTTTCGCCAGCATCCCTTGATGAACCGCCACCCCGGTGGCCACGGCACGACCGCAGCTCGGCCGAGTGCTCAGTCGCCGACCCAGAAGCCGCGGCCGCCGAACCAGTCGCCGTAGCCACCGCCGCCCCACGGTCCACCCCGGCCACGCGCGCCGAGGTAGGAGCCGACCACGGCCGCGCCGAGGTCGTCGAGCTCGGGAGCGACCACCCGGCCGTCGACCCGCTGCGCCATCTGGTCGACGAACCGCGCCAGCCCCGGGTCCTCGCCGAGCCGGAAGAAGGTCGTCTGCGCGCCGAGTCGTCCGGCGTTGTCGAGCTCGCGGACGGCGTAAGCCACCGTCAACGGGTGCGGCGGGTAGGAGAAGTAGACCTGGCCGTCGGGCTCGAGGTGTGAGGTGGGCTCACCGTCGGTGACGATCAGCAGCACCGGCTGGGCGTTCGGGTGCTTGCGGAAGTGTCGGTTGGCGAGCAGCAGGGCGTGGTGGAGGTTGGTGCCCTTGTCCCACATCGCGTCCAGCGCGGTGAGCTGCTCGATCTCCATGACCTCGGCGTGCCGGCCGAAGCCGATCAGCTGCAGGTCGTCGCCCCGGAAGCGCGAGCGGATCAGCGTGTGCAACGCCAGCGCGGTGCGCTTCATCGGCACCCACCGGCCGTCCATCGCCATCGAGAACGACGTGTCGACGAGCAGCGCCACCGCCGCCTGGGTGCGCGCCTCAGTCTCCTGCACCTCGATGTCTTCAACACTGAGCATCGGCACAGGGGCGGTTCCTGAGGAGCCGAGGGACGAGGCGTCTCGAAGGGCAGCCGCTCGGCGGAGCACCCCGTTGAGCATCGTGCGCGGCACGTGCCAGGGCTCGGTGTCTCCGAACTCCCAGGCCCGCGTCGCCCCGGAGAGGTCCCCCGCGGCACCCGCTCGCTGGAGCTCGCGGTCGCCCTGGCGGCCGGACATCCGCTCGGCGACGTCGCGGAGCAGGGCCTTGCCGAGGCGGCGCATCGCCTTCGGTGAGAGTCGGTACTGCCCGTCGGAGCCGCGCTGGAGGTAGCCGGAGTCGCGCAGTGCCTTCTCGAGCTCCCGCAGGGTGCGGGCGTCGACGGCGGCGTCGTCGCCGAGCTGACGCGCGAGCGTGTCGAGGTCGAGGTCGTCCATCCGCGCCCCGCCGTACGACTGCGACAGCTGCTCGGTGAGTCGGTCGAGGTCGGCGAGGTCCTGGAAGACACCGGTGCCGTCGCCCAGGCCGAGGCCCTCCTCGCCCGACATCTGCTCCGAGCCGCCCCAGTCGAGGTCGGGCCGCAGCGCCTGGAGGTTGTCGTCGAGCCGGCCGAGCTGGTCCATCAGCTGCGGCGACCCGAACGCCTGCGCGGAGAGCTCCATCAGCTCCTGGCGCTGCTCGGGCGACATCGAGTTGAGCATCCGCTGGGCAGCAGCCGACCGCTCGGCGAGCGACGCGAGGAGCTCGTCGATGTTCTGCGGGTTCTCGGGGAAGAAGTCCCCGTGCTTCGCCATGAACTCGTCGAAGTCCTCCTGCGTGTCCTCGCCCAGTCGATGCTTCTCGAGCAGCTCGTTGAGGTCGCCGAGCATCTCGTTGACGGCGGCCCGGTCCTCGTCGCTGGCGTTCTCGAGCGCCTGCTTCATGCCGGCGAACCGCTGGTCGAGCATCTCCCGGCCGAGCAGGTCCTTGATCTTCTCGTAGTCCTCGCGGGCCTCGCGGCTCTGCCAGTCGTACGACGAGAGCTCACTGACCGCGGCGGCGGTGTTCGGCGGCAGGTTCTCCAACTGCATCTCCCGCAGGGCGCGGTCGCCGTCGTCCATCATCGCGTCGCGCGCGAGCTGCTTGCGCTCCTCGAGCACCGCGCGGTCGAGCAGCTCCTTGATCTCCTGCAGCGTGCCGTCGAGGTTGTGCCGCTGGGTCAGCTCGCACCGGCGCTCGGCGACCCGGCGGGCCAGGTCGTCGAGCCCGCTCTGGTCACGACCGCCGCGGCGCAGGAACTCGCGCATCGCCCGCTCGGGCGAGTAGCCCGCCATCACGTCCTCGCCGATGGCGTCCAGCGCCTCGGCCAGGTCGACGGGCGGCGCGAGCGGGTCGCCGCCCTCGTAGCGCTTGAAGCGGGTGCGGTCCTTCATCCGTCACCTCGCTCCAGCTGTAGCGCGGCAACCCTCGCCCGCGCCGCCGCCCAGCGGTGGGCAAGGCTCGATCTGGTCCGACCGAACCGAGCCGCATCCACCGCGCGCGGGGCGCGGGGCCGCCCAGCGGTGGGCGAGGCTCGATCTGGTCCGACCGAACCGAGCCGCATCCACCGCCCCCCGGGGCGCGGAGACGCCGAGGACTCTAGCCATAGACCGTCTCCGCACCGTCGGTGTCCTTCCCGATCTTGCGGGCCAGGTAGAGACCCTCGAGCGCGAGCTCGATGGCGCCGGCGCGCTGGCCGTCGTTGGTGGCACCGACGCGATCGCAGACCTCGTCGTACAGCTCGGACTCGCCGAGCACCGGCAGCCCGGTGAGGAAGTCGCGGGCGGTGACCTGCTCGCCGGTGGTGACCATCGCGCCGTTCTCGATCGCCTGCACCAGCAGGCCGAGGTCGATGCCTCGGAAGCGGTGGCGCACGGTCTCGGCGGTGGCCGTGCGCAGCAGGTGGAGGAGGACCTCGGCCTCGCGGCCCTCCTCGCCGGTCTCGAACTCGATCTTGCCGCCGAGCACGTCGACCGCGGTCTCGAGGTCGACCACCCGGGCGACCGGCTCGGGCTCGCCCTGGCGGGTCGCGCGGTGCAGCGCGGCCGCGGCGATGGTCTCGGCGCCCGCGATCGAGAAGCGCGCGGAGACGCCCGAGCGCTGGTCGACCGAGCTCGACTCGCGCAGCGCGCGGGTGAAGCGGGCCAGGATCTCGACCAGGTGGTCCGGCACGTCGGCGACGAGCTCGGCCTCCTGCCGGATCACCGCGACCTCGTCATCGAGCTCGGTCGGGTAGTGCGTGCGGATCTCGGCGCCGAAGCGGTCCTTGAGCGGCGTGATGATGCGGCCGCGGTTGGTGTAGTCCTCGGGGTTCGCCGTCGCGACGACGAGCACGTCGAGCGGCAGCCGGAGCACGTAGCCGCGGATCTGGATGTCGCGCTCCTCCATCACGTTGAGCATCGCGACCTGGATCCGCTCGGCGAGGTCGGGCAGCTCGTTGATGGCGACGATGCCCCGGTGGCTGCGCGGGATCAGCCCGAAGTGGATGGTCTCGGGGTCGCCGAGCGAGCGGCCTTCGGCGACCTTCATGGGATCGACGTCGCCGATCAGGTCGGCGACCGAGGTGTCCGGGGTGGCCAGCTTCTCCGCGTACCGCTCGCTGCGGTGCCGCCACGAGACGCGCAGGTCGTCGCCGTACGTCGCGACGGCCTGGAGCGAGGCGACCGTGACCGGGTCGTACGGGTGCTCACCGAGCTCGCTGCCGGAGATGACCGGGCTCCACTCGTCGAGCAGGCCGACCATCGTGCGCAGGAGTCGGGTCTTGCCCTGGCCGCGCTCGCCGAGCAGCACGACGTCGTGACCGGCGATCAGCGCTCGCTCGAGCTGCGGGATGACGGTGTCGTCGAGCCCGTGCAGCCCGGGCCACGGGTCGCGCCCCTCGCGGAGTGCGGAGAGCAGGTTGTCGCGGAGCTCCTCGCGGAGGGACTTCTGGACGTGGCCGGAGGCGCGGAGCTCACCGACCGTGCTGATGGAGGGCGCAGTCACGGCTTTCACGCTACGCCGCGGAGGCAAGAAGCGGGACCCGTCTCCGGTTACGGGCACGTGACGAGATCTAGGCTGGAGGTCATGGCTCTCCAGGAGACCTGTCCGTGCGGCACGGGCGCGACGTACGACGCCTGCTGCGGCCGGATGCACCGCGGCGCGGTGACGGCGGCGACCGCCGAGGAGCTGATGCGGTCGCGCTACGCGGCGTACGCCGTCGGCGACCTCGACTACGTCTTCCGCACGTGGCACCCGCGCACCCGCCCCGACGACCTCTCCCCCGATCCCGGCCTGACGTGGACCGGCCTCGAGCTGGTCGGGAACGGCCCCGACTGGGTGGAGTTCGTCGCGTCCTTCACCCGCGCCGGCGTGCCCGGGGAGCTGCGGGAGCGCAGCCGCTTCCAGCGTCGCGGCGAGCGCTGGGTCTACGTCGACGGCACCGTGACCTGACGCCCTCGGTGGTTGAGGAGGTTGCGCTGGCAACCGTCTCGAAACCACCGAACCCGGGGCGCGTCAGACGCTGAGGATCACCGAGGAGCCGTGGCCGAAGAGGCCCTGGTTGGCGGTGATGCCGACGCGGGCGCCGTCGACCTGACGGCCGGTGGCCTGGCCGCGCAGCTGCCAGGCGACCTCGCAGACCTGGGCCAGCGCCTGCGCGGGCACGGCCTCACCGAAGCACGCGAGCCCACCCGACGGGTTGACCGGGATCCGGCCGCCGATCGTGGTGTCGCCGGCCCGCAGGAGGGCCTCGGCCTCGCCGCGCTTGCAGAGCTGGAGGTCCTCGATCCAGTCGAGCTCGAGCGCGGTCGAGAGGTCGTAGACCTCGGCGAGGGAGACGTCGGCCGGGTCGATGCCCGCCTCGTCGTACGCCGCCTGGCCGATCGACTCCTTGAAGGTCCGCGCCGGTGCGGCGACCGCCGTGGTCGCGTCCGTCGAGAGCAGCGGCATGTCGATGACCGTCTGCGGGAAGGTCGGGGTCACGGTCGAGATCGCGTCGATGCGGACACCGCCGCCGAGCCCGTGCCGCTTCGCGTACTCCGTCGACGTCAGCACGACCGCGGCCGCGCCGTCGGAGGTCGCGCAGATGTCGAGCAGGTGCAGCGGGTCGGAGACCACGGCCGACGAGAGCACGTCGGAGACCGAGACCTCCTTGCGGTAGCGGGCGTTCGGGTTCGCGAGACCGTGCCGGGCGTTCTTGACCTTGACCTGCGCGAAGTCCTCGACGGTCGCGCCGTAGAGATCCATCCGGCGGCGCGCGTAGAGCGCGAAGTACGCCGGGTTCGTCATGCCCAGCAGCCGGAAGCGCAGCCAGTCGGGGTCGTCCCACCGCTCACCGGCGTTCGGTGCGAGGAAGCCCTTCGGGGTCGTGTCGGAGCCGACGACGAGCGCGACCTCCGACATCCCGGCGAGGATCCGGGCGCGGGCGGTGTCGAGCGCCTGGGCGCCCGTCGCGCAGGCGGCGTACGACGTGGCGACCTTGGCGCCGTTCCAGCCGAGCGCCTGGGCGAACGTCGCGCCGGCGACGTAGCCGGCGTAGCCGTTGCGGACGGTCTCGCCGCCGACGATGAGGTCGACGTCGCGCCAGTCGACGCCCGAGTCGGCCAGCGCGGCCCGCGCGGCGTGCACGCCGTACTCCACGAAGTTGCGGCCCCACTTGCCCCACGGGTGCATGCCGACACCGGCGACGGCGACGCTCTGCCCACTCCTGGGTGCGTTCACTGGTCGGCCTCCTCGCCCACCTCGACGACCTGCCCTGAAATCAAGGGGCGCCAGCGCCAGACGGTGCGGTCGCCGGTCTCGTCGGTGTAGAGCGTCTCGACGACCAGCTCGGCCTCGGCCCCCACGCGGAGGTCGGCGACGCCGTACCCGTCGGCCACCTGACCGAGCACGACGAGCCCCTCCGGCAGCTCCACCGCCGCGAGCGCGAACGGCTGGTAGGGGTCGGTGCCGGAGATGTACGGCGCGGGCGGCTGGTACTGCGCGTCGGTGTAGGACCAGACCGTCCCGCGGCGCGAGAGCGGCGTCTGGGCGAACTCCTCGCCCGCGCAGCCGGGGTTGCGGCAGAACCCGGAGGCCGGAGGGAAGTACACCGTCTCGCAGGTCGTGCACCGCGATCCGAGCAGCGCCGGGTCGGGCCCGGTCGTGAACCAGCCGTCGATCGCCGGCGTCGCCGTGTCCGTCATGCGTCGCAGCCTACCAAGCAATTGCTTGGTAGGGGTGTGGGGCGTGTCTCAGCTCCGGGCGAGGTAGGCGAGCAGGTCGTGCCGCGTCACGACGCCGACCGGCTTGCCGTCCTCGTGCACGAGCAGCGCGTCGGCGCCCTCGAGTGCCCCGACCGCCTCGGAGGCGGGCTCGGTGGAGCCGATGGTGGGCAGCGGGTCGGACATGTGCTGGCTGACGCTGTCGGTGAGCCGCGCGGTGCCGGTGAAGAGCTGGTCGAGCAGGGTCCGCTCGGAGACCGCCCCGACGACCTCGGCGGCCACCACCGGAGGCTCGGCACGGACGACGGGCATCTGGGAGACGTTGTACTCCTGCAGGATCGCCACGGCCTCGGCGATCGTCTCGTTGGGGTGCGTGTGCACGAGGTCGGGCACCCGCCCGTCCTTGCCCCGGAGCACCTCGCCGACCGTCACGGGTACGTCGACCGCACCGTCGACCGGGAATCCGTACTGCCCCAGCCAGTCGTCGTTGAACACCTTCGTGAGGTAGCCCCGGCCGGAGTCGGGCAGCAGCACGACGATCACGGCGTCCTCGCCCTCCGGGGTGCCCTCCAGCTCGTGGGCCAGCTGGATCGCGGCGTGCACGGCCATGCCCGAGGAGCCGCCGACCAGCAGCGCCTCCTCGCGGGCCAGTCGGCGCGTCATCGCGAAGGAGTCGGCGTCGGAGACCTCGATGATCCGGTCGGCGATGTCCCGGTCGTAGGCGTCGGGCCAGAAGTCCTCGCCGACGCCCTCGACCAGGTAGGGCCGGCCGCTGCCGCCGGAGTAGACCGACCCGGCCGGGTCCGCGCCGACGACCTCGACGTCGCCCCCGGACCGGGCAGCCTGCTCCTTCAGGTAGCGACCGGTGCCGCTGATCGTGCCGCCGGTGCCTACGCCGGCCACGAAGTGGGTGATCCGCCCGTCGGTCTGCGCCCAGATCTCGGGGCCGGTGGTCTCGTAGTGGGACCGCGGGTTGTGCGGGTTGGAGTACTGGTCCGGCTTCCACGCGCCCGGCTGCGACGCGAGCCGGTCGGAGACGTTGTAGTAGGAGTCGGGGTGCTCGGGCTCGACCGCGGTCGGGCAGACGACCACCTCCGCGCCGTACGCCTTGAGCACGTTGCGCTTGTCCTCGCTGACCTTGTCGGGGCAGACGAAGACGCACCTGTAGCCCTTCTGCTGAGCGACCATCGCCAGCCCGACACCGGTGTTGCCCGAGGTCGGCTCGACGATCGTGCCACCCGGCTGGAGCTCGCCGGACTCCTCGGCGGCCTCGATCATGCGGGTGGCGATGCGGTCCTTCACCGAGCCGCCCGGGTTGAGGTACTCCACCTTGGCGAGGACGATCGGTCCCTTCGCGCCCTCCAGGGAGCCCGTGGACTTCGACAGCCTGAGCAGCGGGGTGTTGCCGATCAGGTCGAGGAGCGAGTTCGCGTACTGCATCTGGTCAATCTAGAGGCGCTCCTCACGTACGTGGAATCCGCGTGCGTACCGATAGGTAGGTGTCCGTAGGGTGAGGGATGTGGGGAAGGCAGGCGCTGCTCGGAAGCTGGCCTCGGCCGCGGCGTACGGCGGTGGCGGGGTCTCGTTGCTCGGCGCGAGCTTCTATGGCTTGCTCCGGCTCGAGGCGGAGGCCGCGCGCCGGACGATCGGCAACGCGAAGGGTGCCCCTCCGGACCCGACCGGCTGGTACGGCCGCGGCCGCCCCGGCCCGGCGGTCAAGGTCGCGCTGCTGGGCGACTCGAGTGCCGCCGGGTACGGCGTCGACCGCGTCGAGGAGACCCCCGGCGCGCTGCTCGCCAGCGGGGTCGCGGAGCGGGCCGACCGGCGCGTGCACCTGCGCAACTTCGCGGTCGTCGGGGCGAAGTCGTCGGACCTCGCCGTCCAGGTCGACCGCGCGCTCCCGACCCGGCCGGACGTCGCGGTGATCCTCGTCGGCGTCAACGACGTCACCCACACGGTGCTCCCGGCCGCCTCGGTGCGACACCTGGTCGAGTCGGTACGCCGCCTGCGCGAGGACGGCACCGCGGTGCTGGTCGGCACCTGCCCCGACCTCGGCACGATCAAGCCGATCATGCCGCCGCTGAAGCAGGTCGCGCGCGCCTGGTCGCGCCGGATCGCCGCAGCCCAGACGATCGCGGTCGTCGAGGAGGGCGGCCGGACCGTGTCGTTGGCGTCGATCCTCGGGCCCGAGTTCGCGGCCGCGCCGGCGCTGCTCTTCGGCCCCGACCAGTTCCATCCGTCGGCGCAGGGCTACCGCTCGCTCGCCCAGGTGCTGCTGCCCTCGACCCTCGCCGCGCTCGGCCTGATCCCCGACGACGAGGCCGAGCCGGAGTCGTTCCGCGGCGAGGGCGTGCTGCCGATCACCGCCGCCGCGATCCAGGCCGTCAACATCCCGGGCACCGAGCTCGGCGGCACCGAGGTGGGCGGCGCACGCCGCGGCGTACGCGGCCTGTGGGTCGAGCTGCGGCACCGTCGCCGGCACCCGGAGACCGAGGGCGAGGCCCCGGGCGAGCAGGAGTCGGAGCCCGCCGAGGCGCCGCAGGGGTAGGGAAAACCCCACCCCGATCGGCGGTCTGGGCCCATCGAGACGACCGCCGCCGCTCCCTAGCGTCGGAGGCATGAACTCAACCAGCACCGGCGCGGCCCTCGAGGTCCGCGACCTGACCATGACCTACGGCGAGGACGTCGGCGCCGTCCAGGCCCTCGCGGATGTCGACCTGTCCTTCGCCCGGGGCACCTTCACGGCGGTCATGGGACCGTCCGGCTCCGGCAAGTCCACGTTCCTCAACTGCGTCGCCGGCCTCGACCGACCCACCGCCGGGCGCGTCGCGATCGACGGCCACGACGTCACCGACCTCGACGAGGACGACCGCACCCGGCTGCGCCGGGACCGGATCGGCTTCGTCTTCCAGGGCTTCCACCTGCTGCCCTATCTCACCGCCGAGCAGAACGTCGGCCTCCCGCTCCGTCTCGCGGGTCGCCGGCAGGACCGGGACCGGATCCGGTCGCTGCTCTCGCGGGTGGGCCTCGGGGAGCGCGCCGGCCACCTGCCGGGCGCGCTCTCCGGTGGTCAGCAGCAGCGCGTCGCCATCGCCCGGGCGCTCGTCACCCAGCCGGCCGTCGTGCTGGCCGACGAGCCGACCGGGGCGCTCGACTCGGCGACCGCCCACGACGTGCTCACGCTGATCCGCGACAGCGTCGACACCCTGGGCCAGACCGTGGTGATGGTCACCCACGACCCGGTCGCGGCGTCGTACGCCGACGCGGTGGTCTTCCTCGTCGACGGCCGGGTCGCGGGCCGGATGGAGCGGCCCACCGCCGACGCGGTCGCCGGCCAGATGGCGCACCTCGACGAGCTGGTGGGGGCGGCGTCATGAGCACCCCACGGAACTGCGTGCTTCCCCCGCTTCGCTCCTCCAGCCCACACTTCCGCAGGGACCCCGCAGTGAGCACCGCGATGACCTCGCTCGCGATGGCCTCGCTCCGGCACCGCCGGACGGCCTTCACCGCCACGTTCGTGTCGGTCTTCCTCGGCGCCGCGCTGATCGGCGCGTTCGCCACGCTCGCGCAGACCTCGACCGGCGCCGGCGTCTCCGACGCCGACGCGGAGACCCTGACGATCATGGGCATCGTGGTCGGCGGCTGGGGCAGCCTGATCGTGCTCTTCTCCGTCGCCTCGACGCTCGCGATCACGGTCCGCCAGCGGGCCGAGGAGATCGGCCTGCTCCGCGTGGTCGGCGCCGCGCCGCGCCAGGCCCGCCGCCTGGTGCTCGCCGAGGCCGCCGCGGTCACCGGCGTCGGCGCGGCGCTGGGCGCGCTCGCGGCCTGGCCCGCGGGGTTCGTGCTGCTCGCGCTGCTCCGCAACGGCGGCATGGTCGCCGACGACGTCTCGTACGGCGGCGGCGCGGCCGCGCTCGGCGCCACCGTCGTGCTCGTGGTGACGACCAGCCTGGTGGCCGCCGCGGTCACCGCCCGGCGGACGACCAACGGACCCGCCACCCTCGCGATCGCCGATGCCCGCAGCGGGTCCGGTCGGATGCCCTGGTGGCGCACCGCGATCGGCCTGGTGCTCGTCGCGTACGGCGTGGGCATGGCCGTCGTGACGATCACGGTGACCGGCCACGACGACGACCCGTACGCGGCGATGACCACCAGCGGCTCCAGCTCGATCCTCGTCGGCATCGGCCTGGCGGTGCTCTCGCCGGTGCTGCTGCGCTGGCTGTCGCGTCTCTGCGCACCGGCTCTCGGCCGCACCGGCGCGGTCGGCTGGCTGGCTGCGTACAACACCTCGCGCCGCTCGCAGCTGCTCGGTGGCGTCCTCGCGCCGGTCATCGTCCTGACCGCCGGTGCCGTGGGCGTGCTCATGCTGGTCGGCATCGACCACCGCACGATCGGCGCCCGGGCGACCGACGAGGGCGACACGATCAACCTGCTCAACAACGTGGTGACCGGGATGATCGTGCTCTTCGCGGCGGTGATGGTGCTCAACGCGTTCGCCGCCGTGGTCGCCGGTCGGCGCCAGGAGCTCCAGCGGCTCCGGCTGCTGGGCGCGACGCCGGCGCAGGTGGAGCGGTCCGTGCTCGCCGAGGCCGGCATCGTCGGCGGGATCGGCGTGCTGCTCGGCCTGGTCGGCTCCCTCGCCACGGTCGTGCCGTTCGCGGTCGCCCGCGACGAGGGCGTCGTCCCCGACGGTCAGCTCTGGCTGCCGCCACTGCTGGTCGCGGCGACCGTCGCGCTGACGCTGCTGTCGGCCCGCTCGGCCGTGCGCCGGCTGGGCCCGCTCACCGGCGCGGTCCGATGACAGACTTGGTCACCGTGCCCCCACCGACGATGTTGCGCAGGATCGGGTCGCTCCGGCCTACGCCGGTCGACGGGGACGCCCTCGTCGACCGGCTCCGGCTGACCGCCGTCTCGGCCGGCTACGCGCTCGCGATGGCGCCGGCGCTGGCGCTGGCGATCCTGTCGATCCTGTGCATCCCGCTGGGGCTGGTCATGGTCGGGTTCGCGCTCGCCTTCGCCGTCGTGCCCGCGACCGCCGCGCTGACCGCCGTCCACCGCCGCGTCTCCGGCGCGTTGCTGGGCGAGCGGATCCCGGCGGCGTACGCCGACGCCAGCGGCACCAACCTCCTGACGCGGCCGGTGCGCTGGCTCACCGACAAGGCCCGCTGGCGGGACGTGGCGTTCCTGTGGTTCTCGTCCACGGGGGGCTTCGTCATGTCGGTGTTGGTCGTGGGGATGCTGGTGTCGCCGTTCATCCACCTCGGTGGGGCGATCGTCGACGGCGGCGTCTGGTGGTGGATCCTGGTGCTGCTCGACGGACCGCTGCTGGTCGCCTGGTGGTGCGCGACCCCGGCCCTGGTGCGCGGTCGCGCGGTCGCGGAGCGCAACATCCTCGGCCACTCCCGCGTCGAGCGGCTCGAGCAGCGGGTCTCGGAGGTCACCGAGTCGCGGGCCGAGACCCTCGACCACAGTGCCGCCGAGGTCCGCCGCATCGAGCGCGACCTGCACGACGGCGCCCAGGCCCGGATCGCGGCGGTCGGCATGAACGTCGGCCTCGCCGAGAAGCTCATCCAGTCCGACCCGACCGCCGCTGCCGAGCTGCTGCGCGAGGCCCGCGAGACCACCATCACCGCCCTGGAGGACCTGCGGTCGGTGGTGCGCGGCATCCACCCGCCGGCGCTCGCCGACCGCGGCCTGACCGGCGGCATCGAGGCGCTGGCGCTCCCGCTCCCCCTGCCGGTCACCGTGTCGCTCGCCGTACCCCCGGGGCTGCCGGCGCCCGTGGAGTCCGCGGCGTACTTCGCCGTCGCCGAGTGCCTCGCCAACACCGCGAAGCACGCGTCGGCGACGCGGGCCTGGGTCACCGGCGCCCACACCGAGGGGGTGCTGCGCCTCGTGGTCGGCGACGACGGCCGCGGCGGCGCCGACCCCGAGGGCAGCGGCCTGGCCGGGGTCGCGAAGCGGCTGGCGGCGTTCGACGGCACACTGGTCGTCGCCAGCCCGCCGGGCGGACCGACCGTCGTGACCATGGAGGTGCCGTGCCCGAACCCCTGAGAGCAGTGGTCGCCGAGGACCAGGCGCTGCTGCGGGTCGGGCTGACCCGGATCCTCGAGGCGAGCGGGTTCACGGTCGTCGACGCCGTCGACAACGCGCCGTCACTCACCCGGGCGCTCGCCTCGCCCGAGGTCGACGTCGCGGTCGTCGACGTGCGGATGCCGCCGACGCACTCCACCGAGGGCCTCGTCGCCGCCATCGAGGCGCGCCGCGCGCGACCCGGGTTCCCGGTGCTGGTGCTCAGCCAGTACGTCGAGCCGCTCTACGCCCGTGAGCTGCTGGCAAGCGGCGAGGGGTCCGTCGGCTACCTCCTCAAGGACCGGGTCGCCGACGTGGACGGCTTCGTGGCCTCGGTGCGCCAGGTCGCGGACGGCGGCACCGTGCTCGACCCCGAGGTCGTCGCCGGGCTGGTCGCGGGCGCCGGCCGCGAGCAGCCCCTCGAACGACTCACGCCCCGCGAGCGCGAGGTGCTCACGCTGATGGCCGAGGGTCGCTCGAACGCGGCCATCGCGGCCCGGCTCTTCGTCACCGAGAAGGCGGTCGGCAAGCACACCAACGCGATCTTCACCAAGCTCGACCTGCCGCCCGCCTCCGACGACAACCGCCGGGTGCTCGCGGTCCTCGCCTGGTTGGACGGGGCGGGCTGACCCGAAATAGCGCCGACCCGCCAGAAACTTTCTGACGGGTCGGCGCGCAGTTGGTGGCGGGTCAGTCCTGGTTGAGGATCGCCAGGATGCGCAGCAGGTTGGTGTAGATCCAGACCAAGCTCACGGTCAGGCCGAACGCGACCCGCCACGCCTCGCGGTCCGGCGCGCCGTGGGCGATCAGCTGCTCGGCGATGTCGAAGTCGAGGATCAGCATGAAGACACCGAGCACGAGCCCGCCGATCGCGAAGACCAGGCCGAGGCCACCCATGCCGAAGAGCCCCAGCTGGGCGCCGAACAGGCCGAGCACCAGCTCGAGCAGGCTCAGCCCGACCATGCCGAACATGGCGGCGATCACGAACGTGCGGAACTTGTTGCCGACCTGGATGTCGAAGAACTTGTACGCCGCCAGCGTGCCGGCGAACGCCGCGAACGTGCCGATGACGGCCTGCACCACGATGTGGTCGCCGATCATCGCGTCGAAGAACTTGCTCAGGCCGCCGAGGGCCACACCCTGCGCCACGGCGAAGAGCACCACGAGCGCGGGGCTGACCACGCGCTTGAACGAGTTGACCATCGAGAGACCGAACGCGACGAGCGAGCCGATGGTCATCAGGCCGATCAGCGGGCCGAGGTCGGCGTCGGTGTCGGTGATGTCGGGAGTCGCGAGCCACGTGACGGCGGCCGCCGCGAGCACCGCGACGAGCGAGATGGCGGTCTTCTGGACGACCGAGTCGATCGTGATCGGCGTGGTGGCGACCGGCGCGCTCGGGCCGGCCGGGCCGCCCGGCGTGCCGACGCCCCACGTGGACGGGTCCGAGTGTCCGGTCTGGCCGTAGCCCTGGTGGGCGCTCCCGTTGCCGGCGTAGGACTGGAACGCCTGCGAACGGAACACCGGGTTGTTGCTCTGCATTGGTCTCTCCTCGAGGCCGGGGGTGGCGTCGCTCTGACGGGTCACCGCTGAACCCATCCTAGGAGGGTTCACCGCTTCCAACGCACGTCGCTCCCCGTTGGTTCCCGGTCGGGGTGCCAGAATCAGCGCCATGGAAGACGCGGTCTTCGTCGCCGTGGTCGCAGGACGGTTCCTGCTGCCCCTGCTCATCCCCTTCTGCCCACTGCCCGCGATCGTCGCCTGCCTGGTGCTCGACGCGGCGGACCAGACGATCTTCCAGGCGTTCGGCTTCGACCCACCCGGCTACCAGAACTACGACAAGGCGATGGACATCTTCTACCTGTCCATCGCCTACCTGGCGGCGATGCGCAACTGGGACAACCTCGCCGCCTTCGCGGTCGCCCGCTTCCTCTTCTACTACCGGCTCGCCGGGGCATTCCTCTTCGAGGTGACCCACGAACGCTGGGTGCTGCTCGTCTTCCCGAACACGTTCGAGTACTTCTTCATCGCCTACGAGCTCTGGCGCACCCGCTGGCGCACGCGCCCGGTGGCCGAGCGGACCTGGATCCTCACCGCGGCGTTCATCTGGATCTTCGTCAAGCTGCCACAGGAGTACTGGCTGCACGTCGCGGAGCTCGACGTGACCGACACCCTCCACGACTACTGGTGGGCGTGGCCGCTGCTGATCTTCCTGCTCGTCCTGCTCGCGGTGATCCTCTGGTTCGGCGTGCGTCCGCGGCTTCCGGAGTCCGACCACGCGCTGCGGCTGGTGGCCGACCCGGTGCCCGACGCCGTCGACACCGGCGCCAAGCTCGCGGCCATCCACCTCGCCGGTGGCTGGGTGTTGTCGTGGATGACGCTGGAGAAGGTCGTGCTCGTCGGTCTGGTGTCGGTGATCTACGGCCAGTTCCTGCCCGGCGTGACGTCCTCGACGCCGGACCTCTTCGTCTCGATCGGCGTGCTGGTCGCCCTCAACGCCGGCATCACGCTGCTCTTCTCCCGGCAGCGCTGGACGATCGAGTCCGCCGGCCTCGCGGTCATCGTGCGCATCGGGCTCAACGTGCTCCTGGTCGCGTTCGTCGACCAACTCGGCCCGAACGCCGACGGCTGGGACACGTTCTTCTTCCTCTGCCTGATCAGCCTGATCACGACGCTGCACGACCGCTACCAGCCGGTCTACGCCTACCGGCGCAGCCGCGAGCTGGACCTGCGCGCCGCGTGAGCCCGGCTCCGGGCTGAGCCGCGCTCGGTCCGGTGCCCCCGCTGGGACTCGAACCCAGACTGCGCCGCTTTTAAGGCGTAGCATTGACAGCGTCAGCGTAACCCTAGACGGTCGTTTCACGCAAGGATTCCATGGAAATCGGCCGCTGGCCATGGCTACACATGGCTGTCTACATGGCTACACGGGAGGATCGAGGCGTGGTCAAGCGGCGCGAGTACGGCTCCGGCAGCGTCTACCAGCGCAGGGACGGGAAGTGGATCGGGGCCATCGACGCCGGGTTCACCGCCTCGGGTGGCCGCCGCCGCGTCACCGTCACCGGCCGCACTGACGCCGAGGCCCGGCGCCGGCTCCGCGACAAGGTGGCGGAGGTGAAATCGGGCATCGTCGTCATGTCGCCCAATACCACCGTCAAGGCGTGGGCCGACACCTGGCTGCCCATCAAGGAGGCCGAGCTCTCGCCGAAGGGCTACAAGGCGCTAGCCGGGCCGGTCCGGAAGTGGGTCGTCTCGACGATCGGGAGCAAGCGCCTCACTCAGCTCACGCCCGCCGACATCCGATCAGTCGAGGCCAAGCAGCGCGAGGCTGGACTGAAGGGCACGACCTGCGCCGCCACCCAGCGAGCGCTGTTCAACATGCTCCGCGCCGCGATCGCCGAGGGACATGCCGTCCCGACGCGAGTCCTCATGGCCAAGATGCCGAAGACCTCGCCCAGCGACCGCAAGCCTCTCTCCATCCCCGAGGCGCTGGCGGTGATCGCCGCCGCGCGCGACCTACCGCACCGGTCCCGCTGGCACGTCGCGCTGCTGACTGGGATGCGGCAGGGCGAGTGCCTCGGGCTCACCTGGGACGCCGTCGACTTCGACGCCGAGGAGATCGTCGTCGAGTGGCAGCTCCAGCGGCTCCCCTACCGGGACAAGCGCGACCGATCAAAGGGGTTCCGGGTCCCGGCCGAGTACGACAGCGTCCAGGTGCACAAGTCGTGGCACCTCGTCCGGCCGAAGAGCAAGGCCGGGTTCCGCGTCTACCCGCTGCTCCCCGTCGTCGCCGCCAGCCTGCGCGAGTGGCGCGAGCACGCACCGGACAACCCGCACGGCCTCGTCTGGCCGAACACCCTCGGCCGTCCCGCCAGCAACATCGACGACCTGGAGGAGTGGCACGCCCTCCAGGGCGCCGCCGGCGTCGGGCACCCGGCCGGCCGCTACTACCACGTCCACGAGTGCCGCAACGTCACCGCGACCCGCCTCCGCGAAGCGGGCGTCGACGGGCTCACCATCACGTCACTACTCGGCCACACCAGCCTCTCGACCAGCGAGGGCTACATGACCGTCGACGCCGCCTCCAAGCGCGCCGCGCTGGAGAAGGTCGCCGCCATGCTCGAGCTCGGCTAGCCGCCTTCGTCGATCGACTCTCGTCCCGGGAACACTAGGCGCACGTGTTTACCACCTTCAGCGTTTTCCGGACAGGCGGCGTCTCTGTGGCGCACACTCCCGTCGCATGGAGGAGTTCGGGCTCCTCATGCTGTTGGGGGTGCGCGTGAGAGAAGTGAAGAACCTGGCCGAGGGGAGCGTCTGGCTCCCCGAAGATCGGCTGCTGTTCATCGACGCAGATCTGAGTCTGAGAGATCGACATCGGCTCGTCGATCTGCTGCTAGCGGATGCTGCGCGCGACGCGTCTTGACGTCCACGTCGTCGTGCCTGGTGGGGGCGGTACCTCCGGGCTGCTGCTCGTCGTCATGTCCACCACCTCCCTCCTCTGTCTCGGCAGGCAGCATCGCCCGCACGACGGCGAGGATCGCGCGGCGCTGCTCCTCAGTGAGTTGTGAAGCCTCAGGCGGCAGCGACCAGTCGCCGTAGTCGCGTCGTGCGCTACCACGAAGCCTCAACACCTGGTTCCGGTCGCCACCAAAGAGCGCATCTCCTGCTCTGTTGATGGTCTCCGGGCTCGTCTTCCCCCCGGTCACCAGCCGATGCGCGGTGCCATGACTGACTCCGATCTTGGCCGCTAGATCGCGGTAGCTGTGGATGCCCTTCGGTGCCAGCAGCTCTCCCCACCGTCCGGGAAGTTCGTTGCTCATGTCTAACAGCCTTCCGCCGCATTCCGTCTCGCGTCCACCCCGACGTTAGACGATCCGTCTCACGATTCCATGGCTGTGATTCGCTCGCTGAGCGCGAATCTGAGCCGATTGCGACTTGTGTCGTTAGACGGCACCGGCTAATCTTGTCTCACGTCTTGCAGAACGTGAGACACTGTGTCTAAGGTTCAGGAGTCCCAATGAAGCGCAGTCCCTGGAGGTTCGAGGTGCGAGTCGTAGACCGCAGGATCCTTGAGCACTACATCAAGTTCCGCGGGCTCTCCTATGCCAAGCTGGCCGCCAAGGTCGGCTGCTCCAAGGCCACGATCGGCCACCTCGTCAGTGGCCATGTGAAGGTCACACGCCCAGAGTGGGCCAAGGCGATCGAAAGGGAGCTGGACGCCCCCACGGGGTCGTTGTTCGCGCCCAAGGTGTCTCGCGTATCGGAGAACGCGGCATGAGCACCGCGCTGCCGCGCCTGGCGTACACCCGCAAGGAGGCCGCTGAGATGTGCGGCGTCTCCGAGGACACGCTCCGCCGCGCCAAGAACAGGGGCGCGCTCAAGGCGAAGCGGCTGACCGAGGACGAGGAGCGCAAGGGCGGCAAGGAGCTCTATACCCGCGCCGCTCTCGAGGCGTGGCTCGAAGGGCTGGCGGACGCGTGATGAGCGCCCACAGTCACTCCGGCCACGTGTACTTCGCAGCCTGTGGCAAGTACGTCAAGATCGGCTTCACGTCGCATCCACCAGCGAAGCGCATCGCCTCACTGCCGGGCCGAGTCAAGGTGCCAGCCGACTTCGACCGAGCCGACACGATCTGGCTGATGCACTCGATCCTGGATGCATCATGCGGGACGAGTCCCGCCTTCATGGCCTCTTCCTTCGCCATCACGCAGAAGGCGAGTGGTTCAACCTCACGCCGGCCTTCCTCGAGCAGCTCACAGGTCTCGAGTACGTGACGTATCGCGAGGAGCGCCTGGCGTTTCGGCGTGCGCGGGCAGACCTGCGCCGGATGGGGATCAACGCCTACTCGCGACCTTGGGGTGGCAAGCCGGGCCACGGACCGATCGGACTCCGGCTGCTCGATGAGGCGAGTGCCTCATGAGCAGCATGGACGCCTACTACGAGCGCGGCAACACGGCCCGCGCCTCCATCGTCGGCTTCCTCCACGCGAACGCCGCCGAGCTCCGCGACCTCGGCTTCACCCCCGGCGGTCACGACTGGCCCCTCATGGCGGTCTGCGACGAGTGCGCCGCCCTGGTGCCGTACAAGGCCGCCGAGCTGATCGACCCGTGCAGGTACGCCCGGAAGCACCGCGAGAAGTGCCCAAGAAAGGCAACGTCATGACCTACGGACATGGCCCCGAGATCGCCGCCCAACTCGCCGCATGGCTCCCTGAAGCCTGGGCCGAGATCCACGCAGACGCTGAGGCGGCGGACCGATGAGCGCGCCCACCTGGTCCGCCGTCGACGAAGCCACCGCCTCCCTGCTCGACCTCATCGACGCAGACTGGCGCCCGTTCGCAGAGGCCGACCGCAACACGATCGCCGCCGCCATCCGTGACGACGCGCGCTTCCACAGCGGTCAGGTCCACCCGAACCGTGTCCGCGACGCCCTCGCCGCGCTCCCCGTGTTCAAGCAGCCGAAGCCGACGCGCGTGGGGCCGACGTACCGCGCGATGACGCTGGCGGGCTACCTCGAGGTCGACGGCTGGGACGTGTCTGACGACTCGCGCGGCAAGAACGCGGGCAAGCCGATTCGGCTCTACCGCTGGGTGGGTGCGTCGTGAGCGGCGAGCAGGGGCGGAAGTTCGGCTGGCAGCAGCAGCCTCGGCCGATCCTCCAGCAGCCTCCCAAGTGCCCACACATTGGGTTGCTGTTCGCATCGGTCGGTGTCGCCTTGCACGACCCGGGTCATGAGTGGGTCTGCGGCTGCGGTCAGGTCTTCGTGGTCGTCTCCGATGGCGGACAGAACAAGCGGCTCGTTCCCGACTGGCGAGACCGCTCCGCACAGACCGGCCCGCAGTCATGACGCGCCGCACCTACCGAGGCAAGACCGCCGACCACATGGCCGGTCGGCTCGCGTGGTTCGACGGCCAGTGCTGGGTGTGCGACCGGCCGATCCACCAGCTGTCGTCGCAGGTCGTGCTGCGGCGCGGCGAGTGGATCCACACGACCTGTGCGTCGGGAGCCTCCGATGAGTGACCTCGCCGACCGCCGCATCGGTCGCCTGCTGCTCGCGACAACCGCATGGCTCGTGATCGCCGCCTGCCTCGTCGCGGCGGTGCTCCAACTGCCGCCGCCCTAGAGCCGGGCGGTCCCGGTTGGCGCGTGGGGCTGCGCGTCACGTCAGGCCGGGACCGTCCTGAGACATGAAGAGAGGCCAGCGCATCGACCCGACGAAGGCAAGCGCTGGCCCCAACGGAAGGAAGTGTTCCACATGGGAGACATCGGAAAGCCCATTCGCGAAGGCGAGTGCGAGCCGCTCACCTTGCCAGCAGCCCCCGAGACGACCCCGGCGCCGACTCCGGTCCCCGCGCCCGAGCCTGCAAAGGAGCCGGAGCATGTCTGACTTCTCCGATCGCGAGTTCCATGTCGGGAGTCTCGTCGGTCTGCGTGCGTTCTCGGTCGACTCACTCGGGCGGCTGAATGGTCCATCGCAGGGCGGCATCTTCAAGCCCGGCGTGAACGAGGCCGAGTGCAAGACCGACCCGTACACCAAAGCACTCGCCGCCCAGTTGGCGCAGGTGGAGGCTCGCCTCTACGGACTGGAGCAAGTCGAAGCCAAGCGGGGCAAGAAGGCGAAGCGTGGCGAGTTGAGCACAGCCGCCGTCGGTCTCCGCGAGGCGACCAAGCCGAAGCACACGCTCGCTGGGCTCGGCTGCAAGTGCGGGTTTTACGCCTACTTCGACGGCATGAACGACTACCTGAGGACCGGTCGGGTCGCCGCCGTGGTCGAGGGCTTCGGCGTCTACACGCTCGGCACTCGCGGCTTCCGAACCTCCAAGGCCCGTCTGCTCGCGCTGATTCAGCCCGAGATGGGCAGTTCGGAGAGTTACCTCAGTGTCTTGGCCTTCACGCCAACATTCGGCCGCACCCCGCCGTCGACCGTCGACTCCATGACCCCGCTGCTCTGGTCCTACGTCCAGCGCAACTACCCCGACGTGCCGGTCTTCGCCAGCCAGGACGAGGCGCTCGCCGAGTACCCGCTGTTCCAGCCCGAGGCACCGACGCCGGACACGGATCCCGACTTCTGGACGAGGAGCGCGTCATGACCCTCCGCCACCTCGCCCAAGTCACCGCCGACGAACTCGAGCAGATCGCGTTCGACAACCCCGGCGCCGCCATCGAGACCACCACTGACCGCGCCTACCTGCGAGTGGGCTGCGTGACGTATGTGGCCGAACTGACGGCGGAAGCGCCATGCTGACCGCCGCCGACCTCTGGGCCGTCATGGTCGTCGCCGTCATCGTCATCGCCGCGCTCACCGCGTGGTGCCTCGTCTCCGCGTTCCTCGCCGTCCTCTACTGCCGCGTCATGCACGCCCGCAACGAGGCCGACGCGCAGACCGCCGCTGACTTCGGTGAGCCAAGCCGCGATGAGGTCGAAGCCGGTTTCGATGGCCCGCGTGCGATGTGGGGACCGCTCAATGACGCAGCAGCAGACGCCGACTGGGCAGTCATGCTCGCGGCGGTCAGCCTGACGCCTGAGCAGGTCGCCACCGACTACCAGCGGACACGGCTCGCGATGCGCATGGACAGCATCCGTCGCTTCATGGCCATCGAGCGCGAGGTGGCGGCGTTCCGGGACGAGCTCGACCGGGAGGCGTCGTGAGCCGACCAGCACACATCGCGCCGCTAGACGCCGCGCTGGACGAGCACATGTCAGCCCTCGTTGAGGCCGAACGCCGACAGGTCGAGGTTCACGAGAAGCACGCGGAATTCCTTCGCCTGCACGCCGAGTCGATGGCCGAGGTCAAGGCGGCGCAGGAGGCCCGGTCGAACGCCTACTACGGGGCGAAGTCCTGCGAGGGGGCGATCCGCAAACTGGGCTACTGCGTTCTGGGGACCGTCGGGAGTGAAGCGAGCCGCCTCGACGGGCACCCCGGCGACTTCCGCAACCCGGTCACACCTCCCGCACAGACGGGCGGTGGCGACGATGCCTGACTACACCTGCATCGGCTGCAAGCGCGTCGTGGACACCGACCTCGAGCCCGGCCCCGACGGACGACGCTGCCCTGACTGCGCGCGGCGGGCTGATGCCGAGTTCGCGGAGTGGGTGGCGGAGGGGTGGTCATGAAGATCACGAAGCCGGGTCTCTACCCCGACGTGTCCGACGACACCTACCACAGTGACCCTGTTCCGGACGGCTCGCTGTCGAGCACGTTCGCGCGGCTGTTGACCGAGCACGTCCCGGCCAAGGCGTTCGCACTCCGGCGTGACCGCAAGCCGACCAAGGCGATGAACCTCGGCAAGGCGGCGCACCGCCACGCACTCGGCGCCGGCCCCGAGCTGATCGTCTGGCAGCACGACGGACGCACCAAGGCAGGCAAGGCCGAGCGCGCTGCCTACGCCGACCAGATCGCCGCCGAGGTCGTCGTCGCAGTCAGCGAGGACGAGCGCGACCAGATCATCGGCATGGCTGAGGCACTGCGCGCACACCCCTACGTCGCCGCGGTCCTCAACGACGCCGACGCCGAGGTCTCCGGCTTCTGGCAGGAGGGCGGCGTCTGGATGCGGGCGCGCTACGACACGCTCGACACCTCTCGCGCCCACGACTACAAGACCTGCCAGGACGCGAGCCGTCGCGGGTTCTCCAAGGCCATGGCGCGCTTCGGCTACCACCAGCAGGCCGAGTTCTACCAGCGCGGGCTGACTGCGCTCGGACACCCGGCAGCCGCGCAGCCAATGCGGTTCATCTGCCAAGAGGTCACCGCGCCCTACCTCGTGCAGGTCCACACGCCCGACGCCGAAGCCATCGAGCTCGCGCGTCAACTCAACGACCGCGCCATCCGCATCTACGCCGAGAGCGTCGCGTCTGGCACATGGGGCGGCTACCCGGAACTCATCGCCGAGCCGTCACCGCTGCCCGCCTTCTACTACTTCGAACACGACGACGTGCTGCCCGATGCGTGGCGCGCGCTCGACGACATGGAGGTCTGACCCATGCTCGACATGACAGAGTCGATTGCGCCGCGATCCGACCAGATGAACGCCGAAGACCTGCTCTCCGGTCCGCGCACCTTCACCATCGCCGAGGTCACGAAGGGGAACGCCGAGCAGCCGTTCAACTTCCACCTCGCCGAGTTCCCGCACGGTCGCCCGTTCAAGCCGTCCAAGACCGTGCGGCGGCTGATGGTGCAGGCGTGGGGCAAGGACGCGAGCACCTACGTCGGGAAGCGCATGACGCTCTACCGCGACCCCGAGGTGACGTTCGGCAAGGACAAGCCGGGCGGCATCCGCGTGAGCCACATGTCCGACCTGCCCGACGGCAAGGCGCTGACGATCTGGCTGACCGTCACGCGTGGCAAGCGGGCGGCGTACACCGTCGAGCCGCTCCCCGACCACGCGCGTACCGCCACACCCGTCGACGAGGAGACCGTCGCGCGCATCGCCGACCTCCGCGCCGAGTGGCACGAAGCAGACGCCGACCGACGCAAGACGATCGAGACCGAGGTTGCCGAGTTGCAGCAGCCGACCGCCGAGGATGCGTTCCCCGAGGGCGGTGCGTCATGAACCCACCACCCGCCATCAGCCCCGACGTCTACGCCCGCCCCTTCCGCAAGGACCGGCCGACGTTGCGCGACTGGCCCATCGCGGCGGCCGAGTTGCTGGCGCGACGTCCGGAGCTGCTGGGCGTCGGGGTGACGGGGGCGCTTGAGGCGGTGGTGTCGTGCTGAGGCTCGGCTCCGTCTGCACCGGCTACGGCGGTCTCGATCTGGCCGTCGCGTCCGTGCTCGATGTGGAGCACGCCTGGGTGTCCGACGTGTGCAAGTTCGGACCCGATGGCGCAGGCCATCACGACCCGTGCCGCGCACCCTGCACCATCCTCGCCCACCGCTTCCCGGGCGTGCCCAACCTCGGCGACCTGACCCGCATCGACTGGCACGCCGTCGCTCCGGTCGACGTACTGACCGCCGGCTACCCCTGCCAGCCCTTCTCTCACGCCGGGAGGCGACGTGGAACTGACGACCCCCGACACCTCTGGCCTTTCATCCGTGAGGCCATTCGCGTCCTACGACCCCGACTCACGTTCCTGGAGAACGTGGACGGCCATCGCTCGCTCGGCTTCGACCGAGTGGTCGGGGACATGGCCGAAGACGGGATGCATGTCCGATGGGTTGTCCTACCGGCTTCCGGAGTGGGAGCCCCGCACCAGCGCAAGCGGCTGTTCATCGCCATCACTCCCGACGCCGACGACCTCGGACACGAACGGGGGGGGCAGCATGGAACCGGGGCGCGTGACCTCCGCACCGTTGTTCAGGACGCCGAACGCGAGGGATGGGGAGCCGAGGGGCACGCAGCCGCCGGCGAAGCGTCTGGCGGGCGGTCATCAGCCATCGCTGGGCGATCAGGTGGAGCACCTGTGACGCTGCTCCCCACGCCCGACTCGTCGGCCGAGAAGTACAGGCTCGTTGGCGACTCGCAGCAGTCCCGGAGCCTGCCAGCGCTGGCAATCCGTGGCGAGCTCGACGGGGCGCTCCTGCCCACGCCCGCCGTCAATGACATGGGCGCGGCGTACACCCCGGAGACTTGGGACGAGTGGACCGCCCGCATGAAGGCCGAGCACAACAACGGCAACGGGCACGGGCCGAGCCTCAACATCGAGGCGCAGCGGATCGACATGCTGCCGACGCCATCCGTTGCGGACGGCGAGGGCGGGCACGAGACGCGCTCCGGCGCACGCTCTGGCGAGCGGCTGCTACCTGGTGTGGCGAAGTACGACCTCCTGCCCACCACCACCACCATGGATGCGCACAGCAGCGGCGGCAACCCCGACACCACGGGCACGCACGGCACAACCCCGACCGACGCGACCGTCCGCCAGCCCTCCCGCTGGGGCAAGTACGCCGCCGCCATCGCGCACTGGGAAGCCATCACCCGCCCTGCGCCTGAGCCGACCACCATCACCGCCGGCTACCTCAAGACACGCGCCAAGCGACTCGCGCGCCAGGACAAGCGGCCAGTCGGGATGCGTGGCTCGCTCAAGGTCCGCAGGCAGCTCGCCGCCACGTTCTCCGAGTGGATGATGGGCGTTCCGCTCGGCTGGATCACTGCCGTCCCCGGCATCACGCGCAACGAAGCATTGAAGGCGGCGGGCAACGGCGTCGTGCCACAGCAAGCCGCCGAAGCACTGCGCTACCTGCTCGCCATGCCGACGGGCGCTCAGATCGCCGCCGCCCACCAGCCTGACGACCTGCTCGAACTGCTGGCGGTGGGCGAATGACCACCTACTGGATCTGCGTCGCCCACCGCTTCGCCATCCCACCCACCGCCTGCACAGCACGCGGCGAGAACGACAAGGGCGCCGCCGACCACACCGCGGCGACCAAGCACCCGACGTTGACGACCACACGACGCGCGCTGGCAGACCGACTGGCGTGCGGAGACGAAGGAGCGAGTGATGAGTGAGCAGGCCGGAGGCTGGACGCGCGGCGACTGGATGCAGACCTTCACGGGCCGCCAGTTCTTCCCGCTCGACCCGCGCCCGGACGAGATCGACACCCGCGACATTGCGCACGCGCTCTCGATGATCTGCCGCTACGGCGGGCACGCGAGCCGGTTCTACTCGGTGGCCGAGCACTGCGTCTTGATGAGCCGAGCCGTCGCGCCTGAGCACGCTCTGTGGGCGCTGCTCCACGATGCGACCGAGGCCTACGTCGGCGACATGGTGCGCCCGCTCAAGCGACAGATCCCGCATTACCAAGCGATTGAGCACGGCGTCATGGTTGCCATCTCGCAGCGGTTCGGAGTGGTCCCGGAGATGCCGCCCGAGGTCAAGGACGCCGACAACCGCATCTTGCTGGACGAGCGCGCCGTGGTGCTGACCACGCCGCCCGCTTCGTGGCATCAGGACGGCATGAAGCCACTCGGCGTCAAGGTGGAGTGCCTGCCGCCCCACCGGGCCGAGTACGAGTACCGCCGCCGCCTGGACGAACTGCTCGCGACCACCCCCGAGCCAGCGCAGGAGACGCCATGAGCCGCCCACGCATCACCGCCGAGCGCTTCTACACCGAGCCCGCACGCCTCGACCCCAGCAAGCGCGGCGACGCACGCAAGGCCGACCTGCCACCCATGGCCGACCTCGCCGAACGTCTCCGCGGCGGTCTCGCACTCGCCGACCTCGCCGCCGAGCACCACATGACCGTCTCCGGCCTGCGCAACCGCATGATGCGGTCAGGCTGGGGAAGCGACGGGCAGAAGATCACCGAACGACCGGCGGCCCGCTGCGAGTGGTGCCGGCGCAAGACAGGCGGTGCGACCTCCTGCCGCGAGTGCGCCACCCTCATGGCCGCCCGACAGCCCGTCGCCTACGAGCACGGCCTCTACGGCGGTCAGTGGGTCAATCGGCGCGGGGTGCAGGTCTGGGTGCCGACACCACCACCGCCGAAGAAGCGACAGCCCTGGGGCAAGGCAGCATGCGGCACCGAGGGCGGCTACTACCGACACCTCCGCCGCACCAAGACCGAGCCGTGTGCGCGCTGCAAGAAGGCGCACGTCGAGGCCGAGAAGCAGCGGGCGGCAAGGCGGGCAGCGGCATGACACTCCACCATTGCGGCGGCGATCACCAGGGCCAGATCCTCGCCGAAGCCCAGTGCAACTTCGAGGCCGCAATCCGCGACCACCTCATCGAGTACGCCAGGGCTCTCGATCAGCCGCCGCCCGCCCCACAGATCACTGACCTCTGGGCACACGCGCGCCAGATGCACGACGACGGCGCGACCGCCGCGCGCTGGGTGCGGCAGGTGCTCGACCTCGGGTGGCGGCCGACGGTGGGTGCGTCATGACCACCGAGACTAAGCCGACCTTGAGCGGCTGGTGCAGCGGGCCACCAGGAGCGCGACCACAGCACGAGCGGTGCCGCATGAGCCCGTCGTGCGAGTGCGCGTGTCACCAACCAGGGGAGGACTGATGGCCCGAAAGGCTCGACCACTCAAGACCTCGTTCTGGGACGACGACAAGGTCTGCCACCTGTCCCGAGACGCACGACTCGTGCTGGCCGGACTCATCACCAAGATGGCCGATGACGAGGGGCGGTTCGTCGCCACGCCCGCCGCGATCAACGGCGAGCTGTTCCCCTACGACGAACTAGCGCCCGCCCGCGTCAAGCGCTGGCTGGCCGAGATCGAGTCGGAAGGGATGGTCCTCGTCTACCGCGTCAACGGTGGCACCTACGGCTGGCTCCGGGGATGGGGTCGCCACCAGAAGCCGCCACACCCGACGCCGAGCACAATCCCGCCGCCGTCCGAGGAGGTGCTGTTTTCATGAGCAGTGCACGCAACCCTCACAACCTACTCATGAGCAATGTTCCCCTGAGTAGGAGTAGGAGTAGGAGTAGGAGGGTTGGTCACCCATCCATCGTCCCTACAGGGCGCGACTCGCCGCCTGTGGAAAACGCCACCGCCGCAGCCACGACAGACCGCTGCGCATGGATGGCGGCTGCGCCGCGACGAGGGGGTGGGCGGCCATGAGCGCCAAGTTGCCGACCGCGACCCCCCGCGACGGCTCGCCATTTAGCAATGGCACCGAGGGCTACGCGTGGATGGCGAACTGGTGCGACCGGTGCATCCACGACAAGCCTGCCCGCCAAGACCGCTACGAGGACGCTTGCCAGATCGTCGTGCTCGCGCTTTGTGGGCAGACTCCCGGCGAGTGGCTAGAACAGCGCGACCCAGAGACCGGACTCCGGCCGCTTGGTGACGCGTACCACTGCATCGAGTTTCGCGACGAGGGTGACGGACCGCCGCCACCTACCGAGCCCGAGCCGACGCCGCCAGGTCAGGGCGAGTTGTTCCCGATGGAGGACTACGTCGGCACGCGCATGTTCGCCGATGTCGTCGCCGAGGCGAAGGCGGTGGAGACATGCCCGTGACCAAGCCCCAGGCCGAGATGCTCGCCACCCTCGCCGTCGCAGCCCGACCCCACGGCGCACGACACTGGGACGCACCCGGAGTCATGGCCGCCCTCGCCAACATCCGCCACCTCGACCTCGCCGAAGTGATGATGGCGGTCGGCAGGGCGGCACGCGACCGGACGCTCGAGACCCCCGCCGCCATCGGGAACACCGCCGCGCCGTGCTGGATCGAGCGGCCGGTCGAACGGTGGACGCCGACCAAGACGACCCGCAGCGACCGGTGCGGCGAGTGCAACAAGCCGCGCGACGTCTGCGAACGCACCGCGCGATGGGGCGACGACACCCACGAGTTCCGCCCCGACTACATCCAGCCCGCCGGCTCAGCGGTCGACGAGCTGCGCGACATCAAGCACGCGGCGATGGCCGCGAAGGAGGAATCATGAGCGAGATCGACCGTCCTTACGTCGTGAACCCCGAGGCGATCGGCGACCCGGATCAGACCCCGGTCGTCCAACTGCCGTCGGAGATGGCGGCGTACTTCGAACGGACGCGCTGCCCCGAGTGTCGTCAGATCAACCAGACGCACGCAGACGACTGCGCCGCCGAGGACCCCCGGTGACCGCCATCGACCGCGCCGAACTGCGGCGCGTGGCTGAGGCTGCGACACCGGGCGTTTGGGTCGCGTGGGGAAACTCCATCGCCTACGACACGGGGCACTGCGGTGGCGGTGGTTGCGATGTGGGCTACGGCCACGAGCCGGGGTGCAGCCTCGACAGACTCGGGGAAGCGTCTGAGCCAGACGCCGCCCACATTGCTGCCTTCGACCCGCCGACCGTCCTGGCCCTGCTCGACGCGCTCGACGCCGCCGAGGACAAGTACGCCGGGCTGCGGGAGGCGGTGGGCCGGGTGGCCGATCGACTCGACACGTCCGCCAAGGCGTCGCGGAATGACGTCGGCCGCGACCACATGGCGTCCGCCGAGTTGCTCGCCGCCTATGCCATCGCCCTCCGCAACCTGCTGGCTGACGAGGCTGGACGATGACCGCCGCGTGGCACACGTTGACCGCCCGGGTTCGCTTCGACCCGGCGGCGACGGACGTGCAGACGAATGCCGGACTGGTCATCGGGGAGGCGCTGGCGAAGGCGCTAGGACTCGAGGTGCTCTGGCTCGACACCGTGTGCCTCGTCGTCGACAACGACGATCCGACCGAGGTCGTCCCGGCGCAGACCACCGACCGAGGGCAGGAGGCGGGCCGTGAGTGAGGGGCGGGCTGAGCACCAGGTCGAGGGCGACGTGCTCCGCGAGCGCGTCGCAATCGCGATCTACACCGCAGACGACGGCATCCACTGGGAGGCCGAAGACCCGGGCGGGTGGGTGCGCGAGCGGTACCTGATCCTGGCCGATGCCGCTCTGCGCGAGACACTGACCGGCACGCGCGAGGAGATCTCGCGAATGCTTGACGGGTTCCCGCAGCGGGGTCGTCACACGCGGGCTCGATGGGCCATGGCGTGGCTCGACGTGATGATCGAGCGCGTCACGCGGCCCGGAGCGTCGTCATGACCCACATGAAGCGACCCAGTGCCCGAGCTGGTGAAGAGCAAGGCTGCGGCGTTCGCTGTGGTCTACCGGGTCGAGGTTGAGGGGGACGAGTGACGGAGACCAAGCGCACCTGCTACCGCGACCGCGACAACGGCGTCTACTTCGGTCGCAACGAACACCGCCACGACTGCGCCGAGGTCGACTGCCGTGGCTGCGTGCCGTGCGCCGAGGACCACTGCACGGCGGCCAAGAACTGCGCCTGGCATACGGGCGAGGGTGAACTCACCTGCGCCCGGTGCATCGGCGCCGTCCGGCGCGACCTTCGGTGGATCGCCGACCTCGCGTCCCTGATGATGACCGCCGCAATCAGCGACGGTGTGACCTCCGAGGCCGCCAACCTTGCCGGACCATCGCCGCACCCGGGCACCGTCGTCAGCCGCCGCGTCCTCCTCCGCAAGCGCCTCGCGACACTCGGCCCGTTCGCCGCCGCCGCGGGGATCGATGAGACCGGGTACTGCGTGATGCCCGACGACGACTGGCACCACCCCTACGCCGTGCTCGGCCGGTGGGCGCTGATGATCACCGAGGACTACGGCCACACGCTCGGCGAGGTGACGACCGCGACCGCAGCGTCCTACCTCGACCGCAACCTGCACCGCATCGCCAACGACGACGAGCAGGACTTCCCGCTACTCGGCCGCGAGTTGCGCAAGTGCCGGCAACACCTGGAGTCCGTGCTGCACAACGACAACCGGCCCGAGCGTGGTGCGCCATGCCGGTCGTGCCCATCGCCGGCGCCACGGCTGCGGCTCGAGCCCGGGCACTGGTGCGACGAGCCCGACTGCCGCCGCGAGCACTACGACGACGACACCGGAGACCGCTGGGTGTGCCCTCGGAACCGCGACCACTGGTGGTCGCAGGACGACTACCGCCGCTGGGTGTACGCCGACGCGCAAGACGCGACCATGACGCACTGACATGCCCGCCTCCTGCGCATCCGCCACGTCATCGGCTACGCTGTGCGCAGACGCGACCGTCGGAACCTCGGCTGCCGCATTCGCTCAGACGCCCGGACCGCCACTCTGCGACGGGCGTCTTCGCATGTCCGGCCCGGATCGAGGTGAGCGGCATGGCACGCGCGCCACTGGTTCAGGATCTCGCCCTCTTCCGTCAGCAGTGGGCCGACGGCGTACCTCTCGCTCGGATGGCTGAGGTGCACGGATGCAGCGTCCCGACGGTGAGCATCACCGCCAAGCGGCTCGGGCTCCCGTCGCGCATGGGCTACTGGGGACGGAAGATGCGTACCGATCCCGACATCCCACTGACGGACGGACGTTGGGTGCACCGCCGCCATGGCGTGTGGCACTGGGTTCCCGACGAGGCAGCGTCGTGAGGTCGTACCGCGTCGACGGCAACCACGTGGACACGCCCGAGCCGATGGGACGCGCTGGCCTCGAGCTGCGCATCATGCAGCTCCGTGCCAAGCAGGAGCGCATGCCGGCGCACTGGGTCGAGCGACGTGCACAGGTGGGCGACGAGATCGACGCGCTGGTCGACAGGTGGCTACTTGCCGATGAGTGATCGGTACGTGTGCTCGGTGTGTGGGCTGCGGTACGTGGTGCCCTCGTTGGCCGAGGACTGTGCTCGCCGACATGAGGCGCTGCGGTGAGGGTCTGCATCGAGTCGGGCTGCGGCACGCTGACCGACAAGACGCGGTGCCTTGAGCACAGGCGGGCCAAGGATCAGGCGCGAGGGACGCGGCAGGAGCGTGGCTACGACGCCGAGTACGACCGCCTCAGGGCCGCTGACGTGGCAGCCATGGCGCGCGGCGAGGTGCTGACGTGCTGGCGCTGTGAGCGCGTGGTCATGCCGCACGACTACAGCCTCGGACACTGTGACGACGACCGCAGCATCATCCACGGCCCCGAGCACCTGCATGGATGCAACCTCGCGAACACCCGCGGCGGCTGCCCACACGCGAGCCATATCTCACCAGCCGCATAGGGGGTGGCGGGGGACCGTCGAACACCTGTTCGGGACGGACCGCGGGGGAGGCGTCTCGGATGTTCGGAGGGTTCAGACCTTTCCGGCCTATAGCACCACGCGCATAGTCGCAAGGGCTGTGCGGGACCCGACGCGGCGCAAGGCTGCCGAAGGAGTTGACCGACATGACCCGTGGTGGCGCGCGCAATCGCTCCGGCCCGCAGGCCAGTGAGGACTCCGGCCGTTCGGACCGCCGTGGCTACGTGCTGACGGCGCTCCCCGCCGAGGGGTACGACGGCCCGGTCCCCGACTTCCCACTGCCGGCTCCGTCAGCGCGCGAGCTCGAGGTGTGGGAGGAGGCGTGGCGGTCTCCGCAGGCGTGCGCGTGGTCGCTGCCCTCTGAGTCGTGGCGCGCGGCGACCGTAGCGATGTGGGTGCGCGTCAAGGTTCGCTGCGAGGACCCGGATGTCGGCGCCGCACTGCTCGGTCAGCTCCACCGGTTTGCCGACCAGATCGGCATGACGACCGCCGGCCTCGCTGAGATGGGCTGGAGGGTGGCGGTCGACGAGACCGCGACGAAGCGTCAGGAGAAGGCTGCCGAGAAGGCGCCGGCGAAGTCGTCCCGCGACAGGATGAAGGTCGTCGGTGGCGACGGATGACCTGGCGCTCGACTTCGACCCGCTCCACACGCTCGGCTTCTTAGGAACCGACTGGATCGAGGTCCACTGCCGGGTCCCGGGCGGCGTGTACGACGGCGAGCCGCTGACGTTCAACGGCTGGCAGCTCTTCTGCACGGTCAACCACTACCGGATCACCGCCGACGCGATCCTCGACCCTCGGCGGCTCCTGGCGCCGTTCGTCTACCGCCGCTCGGTGGTCGTCGGGCCGCAGAAGTGCGGGAAGTCGCCATGGGGCGCCGGAATGGTTCTGCTAGAGGCGGTCGGCCCGTCGCTGTTCGCCGGTTGGGCCGAGGGTGGCGAGGTCTACCGCTGCGCGGACCACGGCTGTGGCTGCGGGTGGGAGTACGAGTACCAACCGGGCGAGGCGATGGGCGTCCCGCGGCGCAAGTCGCTAGTTGGGCTCCTCGCCTACGCGGAGTCGCAGACGCAGAACGTCTACGAGCCGTTGCAGACGATGATCCACTCGGGTCCGCTCGCCGCGTTCGTGAAGCCGCTCGAAGGCTTCATCCGCACGCCGAACCGCGGGAAGATCGTCCCGTTGACGGCCGCCGCCCGGTCGAAGCTCGGCCAGCCCCTCACGGGCGGCCTCGGTGATGAGTCCGGGCTCTACACCGAGTCGAACGGCGTCCTCGACACGTGGCAGACCATGCGCCGCGGCATCGCGGCGATGCAGGGCCGGACGATCGAACTCACGAACCCGTGGGATCCGACGGAGAACTCGGCGGCCCAGCAGGCGTTCGCGTCGAAGCAGTCGGACATCTTCAAGTACTACCGCAAGCCGCCCGAGGATCTGGACTACGCCAAGAAGCGCGACCGGCAGAAGATCCACCTGCACGTCTACGCGGACTCGCCGTGGGTGGACCCGCCGAACGCGATCGACCCGGAGGCCGACGAGCTCGTCGAGACCGACCCTGGTCAGGCTGAGCGGTTCTTCGGCAACCGGGTGGTGCAGACGCTCGGCTCGTGGTGTCCGATGGACGCCTGGGCCGCACGAAAGGCACCGCAGGACGTCCCCGCCGGCACTGCCGTCGTAGTCGGCTTCGACGGCTCGGACGTGGACGACTGGACGGGTTTTCGTTGCGAGACGCGCGAGGGCTATCAGTTCACGCCGCGGCTGCCGGACGGTCGCCCGATGATCTGGAACCCGGCAGCGACCAGCGGTCAGGTGCCGAGACTCGAGGTCCGGGCCGGGATGGCGCACATCTTCGCGACCTACAACGTGGTTCGCGCCTACCTCGACCCGCCGTACTGGGAGTCGGAGTGTGACGCCTGGGCCGAGGAGTTCGGCGAGGATCGCGTCATCCGCTGGTACACCCGTCGCCCGACCCAGATGCACGAGGCGATCGAGCGGCTGCTGACCGACGTCGTGAAGGTCGAGTCGACGTTCGCACATGACGGCTGCGAGACCACGGCTGCGCACATCGCCGCCGCCCGCAGGAAGTACGCCGCGAGCGTCAAGCCGGGCATGGACCGAGCTGGGCTGCGCTACGGGCTCACGAAGCCGGGCGACGGCCGCAAGATCGACATGGCCATCCCTTCGATCCTCGCGCACGAGGCGCACGGCGACATGACCGCGGCCGGCTGGCCGGAGACGGCGGAGAACTTCGCCTACTTCATCTAGGGAGGGCACGTGGCGACACGCGAGCAGGCCCTCTCGTGGGTGAGCAAGCTCTACGACGTACTGGCCGCGCGCCGCCCCGAGATCAAGAAGTCGTTCAAGTACCTCCAGGGCGAGCAGCCGCTTGTGTACGCGACTGAGCAGTGGAAGCAGTTCCACGCCGACCGCTACAAGGGGTTCGCCGACAACTGGTGTGGGGTCGTCGGCCGTGCGCCGGTCGACCGCCTCCGCATCGACGGCTTCCGCATCGGCGACGACGACGTGACGGCCGCGGAGCGCACGCTGTGGGACGACTGGAAGCGCAACGAGCTGCCGAACCAGTCGAAGCAGGGCTTCCTGTCCTCCACGGTCGCGAAGCGGTCGGCGACGCTCGTGTGGGGCAACGACAACGACGAGCCGGTCGTGTCATGGGAGCACCCGTCGCAGGTGGTCGTCGCGTACTCGCAGGACGGCCGCCGCAGTCGGCTCGCCGCCCTCAAGGCGTGGGTCGAGGACGACACCGAGTACGCCACCCTGTACCTACCCGACGAGATCTGGAAGTTCCAGCGTCGCACGTTCGGCATCGACCAGCGCGAGGGCCGCACCGACTCCGGCATCTACGTCCCAACCTCGCTCGGCGTGTCCGGGTGGCAGCCGCGTGAGGTGGCCTCGGAGGTCTGGCCGCTGCCGAACCCGCTCGGCGAGGTCCCGGTGGTCGAGTGGCTGAACCAGCCCCTCTTGGGCGGCGACCCGATCTCCGACATCGCGGGCACGATGGCGATGCAGGACGCGATCAACATGCTGTGGGCGTACCTGTTCACCGCCGCCGACCATGCCTCGATGGCCGCGCGCGTGGTGCTGGGCGCGGAGCCGCCGAAGATCCCGATCCTCGACGAGAACGGCCAGATCATCGGCTCTCAGCCCGCGAGGCTCGAGGATCTCGCACAGGGTCGCCTCCTGTTCCTCCCCGGTGCCAAGGACGCGAACGCGCGGATCGACCAGTGGGACGCGGCGAAGCTCGACGTGTTCGGTGTCGAGATCGGGCGTGCGATCGCCCACGTGGCCGCGCAGACCTCGACGCCGCCGCACTACATGTTGACGAACGAGAAGTTCGCCAACCTGAACGCCGACGCCCTGACCGCCGCCGAGGTGCCGCTGGGCCAGAAGACGGCGAACGCGGCGGAGTTCTACGACCCGTCCGCGAAGGACACGCTGCGACTGATGGCGAAGGTCCGTGGTGAGGACGGTCTCGCAGAGTCGCTGCGACTGGCGGAGATCCAGTGGAAGGACCCGTTCGTCCACTCGCTCTCTCAGGTCGCCGACGCCGCGACGAAGGACCGGGCGGTGGGCATGTCGCTGCGGACGGTGCTCGAGCGCCGCTACGGCATGACGAAGACCGAGATCGACCGCGAGTTCGAGCGGATCCGCGAGGAGCAGGCCGACCCGTTCTCGATCCTCGACCCGGTGACGCAGGCCGCGATCAAGGGCGCCGCCGGTGGCGACACCGAGCCTGTCGCAGGCGCGTAGCCACTACGACCGCCAGCGGAAGATCGTCGGAGCCGCCGTACTCGCGGTCCGGTCCCTGTTCCGCCGCCGGCGCCCGATGGCTGAGGTCGTCAACACGGTCGCGGCGTACCAATTCGCGTCGGCTACGGCGGCGGTCCGGTCGGTCGCAGCGATGGCCGAGGACCGGGCGCCGCTGACCAACCCGCGCGCGTTCATGGGCGTCTCGTCGCTGGGCTTCCCGATCTCGGAGCCGATCGTCGCGGCCATCGACCAGATCGTGCCCGCGCCGGTCGAGCCACTGCCGGATACGTGGTGGGAAGACGCGGCGGCGTTCGTGGCCGAGGTCGAGCAGTTGATCGCCTCCGAGGTCGCCGACGCCTACCGCACCGCCTCACAGGTGGAGTTCGTGGTCCGGCCGACCTGGCAGAACTACGTGCGGATGCTGAACCCGCCGTCGTGCCCACGGTGCGCGATCCTTGCGGGCCGCATCTACCGCGACCTCGAAGCGTTCCGCCGTCATCCCGGCTGTGACTGCGTGATGATCCCCGTGCAGGACTGGGAGTCGGCGCACGACGCGGGGTATGTGTCCTCGTTCCAGCAGGCGTTCGAGCGTGGCGACGTCCGCGGTCTCTCGAAGGCCGATGCGCAGGCGATCACGGACGGTGCCGACCCCGCGCGGGTGGTCAACGCGACCCGAGGCACGTCAACCCCGGGAATCACCACCGCCTACCGCACCGAGGTCTTCGGCCGGCGCGTGAAGGCCACGCACGACGCGGCGACGAAGCGGTCGGCGTGGCGCAAGGCCAACCCGACCCGCCTCGTGCGGTTGCGCCCCGAGTCGATCTACGAGTTCGCCGAGGACCACGACGACGCGATCCGGCTGCTGCGGCTGTACGGCTACCTGACTTCCTGACGCGCAAGGCGTCGGGCCAACTCTCGCAAGGAGAGACGATGAAGCGCACCACCCTCACACCCGAACAGGCTGCGTGGCTCGACGAGACGATCGCCCGGAACCACGCGCTGTTCGGCGGCTGGTCCATGGACGCCAGCGACAGCGGCTCGGACGACGATGGCGACGACTCCGACAAGGACGACGACGCCGATGGCGACGACTCCGACGACGACGGCAAGGACGACGACGCCGGGACCGACTGGAAGGCGAAGTTCGAGGCGGAGCAGCGGCACAAGCGGAACCTCGAACGGAAGACCCGCAAGGACGCCGCCACCATCGCTCGCCTGACTGGGAAGAAGCCCGAGGCTGGCGGCAAGGCTGGCGGCAAGGCTGGCGACAGCGATGACGACGGCACGCCCGACATCGACCAGATCAAGGCTGACGCGAAGGCTGAGGCCGAACGCGAGGCGCTCGAAGGGCGCGTCGAGGACAAGATCGAGGCGAAGGCTGCGGCGTTCGCCGACCCCGAGGACGCGGTGGCCGTGCTACTGCGGTCCCGTGACATCGAAGACTTCATCGACGACGGCAAGGTCGACGTCGATTCCATCGTCGACGCTCTCAAGGAGCTCGGCGAGAAGAAGCCCCACCTGCTCGCGCAAGGCGGCAAGAGGTTCCAGGGCGACGCGGACGGCGGCACTCGCAAGGAGAAGCCGGTCCGCGCCAAGTCTCTGGGAGAGGCCATCTCCCGCCACTACGAGAAGAGCTAGGAGGCTCTCATGCCCATCACTCTGGCAGACGCCCAGAAGAACACCCAGGACGACGTCGACTTCAACGTCATCGACATGTACCGCCGGTACAGCTACCTGCTCGACCGGCTCACGTTCGACGACTGCGTCAATCCCGGCACCGGTGGGGCGACCCTCACCTACGGCTACACGCAGCTCGTGAACACCCGCAAGGCCACGTTCCGGTCGATCAACTCCGAGTACACCGCCAGCCAGGCGAGCCGCACCCGGAAGACCGTCGACCTCGTGCCCCTCGGTGGCGCGTTCGAGGTCGACCGCGTGATCGCCGACCTCGGCTCGGCGCGGACCAACGAGGTCAACTTCCAGATGGACGAGCTGCTCAAGGGCTCCGTCAACGGCTTCATCGACCAGCTCGTGAACGGCGACACCGCCGTGACCACGAACGGGTTCGACGGCCTCGACGCGATGCTCGCGGGCACCACTTCCGAGGTCGTCCCGACGGGCGCCGGCTACTTCGACATCACCGTCGGCACGGTCGACACCCAGGCGAAGGCCATCAACGCGGTGACCACGCTCGAGGAGTTCATCGCGAAGGTCGTCGGCGGCGCGGACGTGATCGTCGGCAACCAGAGCGGCCTGATCGCACTCGCCCGGATCGGTCGCCTCGCCGGCTACCTCAGCGAGTCCGAGGACGCCTTCGGTCGCCCGCTGACCCGGTTCGCGGGCATCCCGCTCGTGGACGCCGGGACCACGGTCGCCGAGGGTGACGACACGGAGACCTCGGTGATCCCGACCGAGTCCCGCGACACCGACGGCACCGGCACGGGCGGCTCGATCACCAACCTCACCGATCTCTACGCGGTGAAGTTCGGCCTCGACGCCTTCCACGCGGTGTCCAAGACCGGCCCGCTGGTCAAGACCTGGCTGCCCGACTTCTCCACCGCCGGCGCGGTGAAGAAGGGCGAGGTCGAGATGGTCGCTGCCCCGGTGCTCAAGCGCACCACGGGCGCCGCCGTGCTCCGCAACATCAAGATCAAGTGAGGGAACCTCTGATGGCGAAGATCACTGCCCCGGACGCCGACTACATCGGCAAGCGCGCGGGCGTCGCGTTCATCGACGGCGTCGGCGAGACCGACGACGTCAACGCGATCGCCTACTTCAAGCGCCACGGCTACAAGGTCGAGGTCGAAGAGTCGGCCCGATCGAAGGGCAGTGCCCGCGCCAGCAAGTCCTGATCGTGAAGATCGTCCGCACGTGGCCCCGCGAGGTTCCGGCCAACCGGGGCCACGTGGTGGACGGTCTACCCCGGTACGTCATGGGCGACTACGACTACCGGGCGTTCTTCGAGGACGTCGCCGATGACGTGCTCATCGTCGAGTGGGACATGGCGGTTGGTGCCGAGCATCTGGCTGACATGCGCGACCTGATCGCGTCCGAGCCGGATGCCGTGCACGCGGCGCCGTACCGGATCTACCTCGTGAAGCGCGACCTCGGCCCTCACTGGGTGATGCGGCGGCTCAACGCCGAGGACCCCGAGGATGTCCGGAACGCGCCGTGGGTGACCGAGCAGGACGCCCACTGTCACCTGTTCGGGTTCGGCGTGACGTACATCCCGCGCGAGGTCTGGCGCGCCTATGCCGCAGCCGAGCCGCATGAGATGGCGAACGACACGCGGTTCTCGAAGTGGCACCACGACAACGTGCGCGCCGAGGTCCCGATCCCGTGGCACATCCGGCCGGTGCATCTGCACTACCCGCCCGTCAGCTTCTAGGAGGTCGCGATGGCGCTCGATCCGCTGGCTTCCGTCGCCGATCTCCCCGATGCGTGGGTCGACTCGGCCGACGCGGACCGTGCTCTCGCGGTGGCGTCGTCGGCGATCCGTGATGCGGCGGGCTGCGCGATCGGTGAGACGACCGGCACCGTCACGGTCCCGGCCCCGTCGGGTCGGCTGCTGGCCCTCCCCGGTCCGGTGCGCGACGTGACGGCCGTGACCATCGACGGGACTGCCGTGACCGACTACCGCAACGTAGGCAACGGCCTGTGGCGGCGCTGCGGCTGGGCCTGCGAGCCTGTCGACGTCACCGTGACCGCGACGTTCGGCCTCGGCGCCGTGCCCGACGACATCGCCGAGATGTGCGTCGACCTCGCGATCGCGTGGTTGCAGCACCGCGAGACGGGCGGCGGGTCGACCGCCGGCCTCAAGTCGGTCCGGATCGACGACGCCGCCGAGTCCTACACCGACGAGGCTGCCGGTCAGGTGTCGCCGCTGTTCATCCCCGAGGTGACCCGCAACTGGCTTCGCGCCCGCTTCTCCGGCGGCGTGGCGGTCGTGGAGACGTCGTGAGGGCGGTCGCGCGGCTGGGTGCGATGCGTGCCCGCGCCGAGGCCCTGATGCTCGACACCTTCACCGCCTACGCCTACACCTGGACGAAGGTCGGCAACCTCGACAAGCAGGTCTGGTTGGCGCAGTACACGACGCCGGGCAAGGTCGCTGGCCGGTCGCGTCAGGGTGACACGAACACGCGCACGGAGACGGTCGGCGGTGTCGAGCGTCCGGTGGTCGAGGGCGGTCTGCACATCCCGTTGTCTGCGCCGGTCCCGGCGGTGGGCTGGGAGTTCGCTTGCACGGCGGTGGGCGCGTCGTCGGATCCGTCGCTGCTGGGTCGTCGATGGCGCGTCGTGGACGTGCCCGCGAAGTCGTTTGCGACTGCGCGACGACTGGACGTGGTGGAGGTGCCAGCGCCGTGATCATCGACCACGCCCCAGCACCCGGCCCGGACTACTGGAATTGGCGCTGCCTCGTCTGCTCGCAGCCTGTCGCGCAACACGCAGGTCTCATTCGACGGTTGATCTGGAGGCTGCGATGCGCGTCAGGGTGACCCACGGCATCGGTGACCTCGCCAACGACCTCGCCCAGATCCCGGTCTCGTTCGCCACTCGCGCGCCGCAGGTCGTGGAGTGGAACGCCCAGCGCGGCAACACCATCGCGCGGCGGTTCGCTCGCGAGAAGGCCGGTCCGCACGGCAAGGACTGGTACAAGAGGCTCACGTCGGAGATGACCGGCCCGTTGACCGCCGAGTACGGGCCCGAGGGCATCCCGAAGACGGACTTCGTGGGCGTCGGGTTCCGCAGCGGCACCAACCTCGACCTGCCGAACTCCGCGGACATCGTCGGCCCCGACTTCGCCGACGACACCGGCGACATGGCCGAGGGCCTGTTCCGGAGCGCGGGCTTCCGATGACATTCCCATCGCTCCAGGAGCACTTCGATGCCGTCGAGGCACTGCTGACCGCCGCGAACGCTGTCCCGACCGACCTCGACCAGGCGCCGACCACCGACTGCAACCAGTTCACGGTCGCGGACCGGTTCGGCGGTGTGCGGCGCATGACGGGCCAGATCGGCACACGGTCGGTGCGGGTCGTCGTCAAGGCTCTCGGGCAGACGGCCGACAACGCGCGCGAGATGCAGCGGCTCCACGACGCGGCGCTGCGTGGCGTGCGGGTCACGGTCGGTGCCTACAGGTCGACGCCGATCCAGTTCGAGTCCGGTGACGCCGTGGCACCCGACGGCGACCTGTTGACGACCGGGGCGTGGTTCTCGGCTTCGTCTACGTACACGTTCACTGTCTGACGCTCTAGGAGGAGCCATGAACCCCTACCTCGCCCGCGCTCTCAAGGAGCAGCAGGAGAGCCGCGCGGCCAGCAAGAAGGCCGCCCCGAAGACGCACGCGAGCAACCCGCCCGCGGCGAAGAAGGCCGCCGAGTCGGCCGAGCAGTCCGACAACAACCAGCCTTCGAAGGAGCAGTGAGATGCCTCTCGCCAACCCGCCGACCGCCAAGAGCCTCGGCCAGAAGTCGGTCGTGATCCTCACGACCGCGCCCGCCGCCACGACCGGCATCCCGGTCCTCACCGAGGTCAACGCAGGCGTCTTCGGATCGCTGCACTTCTACGGCGACTTCAACGTCACCCCGAACCAGAACACGGGCGAGGGTCCGCGGAAGCTCGGCAGCATCTTCTCGCCGACCCAGCTCGGTCAGGTGACCTACCCGGCCGTGGACGCGCAGTACTCCTACATGCCGCAGCTCGTCGCGACCACGGGCTCGGACGGCAACGAGGTCTACGAGGCGCTGGTGCCGGGCTCGACGGTGACCGTCGTGGTCCTCGACGGCGTGGATGGCGACATCAGCGCCGTCGTGGCCGACGACGTCGCCGACATCTACCTCATGGAGTGCGGCGTGCGTCGCAAGGGTCAGACGGGTGACGGCGAGTTCGACGAGAAGTCGGTCACGCAGTCGCTGATCGTCAAGGGCGGCGAGCCGATCGCCGAGGACCACGAGATCGCTGCGGCCTGATCCCCACACGCCCCGCCGCCGGTTGCCGTGGCTGGCGGCGGGGTCTCCACGGCACCACGGCAGGAGTAGTCATGGCGAAGAGCGTTGCCGACCTGCGCGCCGAGAAGTCGGCCGGTCGTCCGCGCCGGCCGCTCAAGATCATCGTCGGCGAGGGCCGCAAGTACGAGATCGAGCTGGACCGGTTGACCGCCGAGCACGACAAGCGCCTGGCGGTCGCTGCGGCCACCCCTCGCAAGACGGGCTCGGACGGTGTTCCGGAGCGCGTGACGGAGATCCGCGCCCGGATGGCCGAGCTCCTCCAGATCATCGGCGAGTACGAGGGCGAGGTCATCGTCGAGGCGACCCGCGATGACGGCGACTGGGCACAGTGGCGCATTGCCCACCCCGCCCGTCCGCAGGGTGAGCCCGGGTTCCGCGAGGACGCCTTCATCGTCGGCGGCTGGTGCAACTCCGACGACCTGATCGCGGACGTCGCTCGGTACGTCGTCTCCTGGGAGAGCGAGCCGCTCGGCGAGGGCGACTTCGACGCGCTGAACGTCCCGCGCCCGGTCAAGAAGGACATCGCGAAGATCGTCATCGACCTGTACGAGAACGGTGATGACCTGGGAAAATCGCTGAGCGACTTGTCCGCCTTCCTCGAGAGCGTGCAGTCCTCGAGCTCGCCGAGCGAGTCGGAGTCAGCGAGAAGCGAGTCCTCGGATGGGAACCCGCCGAGCGACACGAGCACTTCGACGCCGACGGGAATCTGACCGGCTGGACGGTCGTCACCCGCGAGACCGAGTGGGATGACGTGCAGCGGCGACGAATGCTGGCACTGGCCCGGTACCGCGCCGACGTCTGCTCCGGCTGCGGGTTCCACTCGTCGATCGCCGACGAGGACCCGCTGTTCAAGATCGAGGACCGTCGCTGCCCGATCTGTGCGGACACGGCTCCGGCGATGCGGGCGCGGAACAAGGCCGAGGGCGACGCGGCTGCGAAGGCCGCACCCGAGGCTCACCTGCCGAGCGACGGACGCACGTCGTACCTGCGGCTGCTGACGCCGGCGGAGGTCATGGCACATGAGGCGAACCGCAAGCCACGCAAGTAGCACTCAGGCGTCGCCCAGTGGCTCCACGTCCGAGAGGGACTTCCGCTGGCGGACCGGCGTGGATCGGGTGGGCGTAGGGGTCTCCCGGCTTCCGACCATCGCGAGGCCGTAGCGGACGCCGTAGGCGATCACGGCGACGAGAACGAGGGTCTGACCGACTGCGGCTGTTCCCAGCCCGCACGCGGACAGGACCCAACTCCCTCGATCGCCCGAGAGGTCGACATGGGGCCATGTGGCGGTCGCGATAGCGAGTCCGACCAGCAGCAGCCCGAGGCCACTCCAGAGCATCGCGGACACGGCTCCGCGCGCCTCTTCCTTCGCTGACATGAATCGACTGTAGACCCGAGAGGCGGTGGCGTGGTGGCCGATCGTCGCGAAAGGGTCATCCTCGAGCTCGAGGACTCCGGCTTCACGTCCGGGATGGCGAAGGACGCGGCGATCACCCGACTCCTCGCGAAGGAGCTGGACCACCTCTCCGGCACGTCCGTCAAGACGGCGCGCAACACGGACCGAGTCAGTGACTCGGTGGACCGTCAGGCGACCGTCTTCACGCGCGCCGACAAGTCGATCGACCGCTACTCGGGCCGCCTCCGCCTCATCACCGAGGCGGCGACCGTCCTCGGACCGGCGCTGATCCCCCTCGGTGGTGCGTCCATCACGGCGCTGGCAGGGCTGACCTCCGGCCTGCTCGCTGCTGGCGGCGCGCTCGGTGCGACCCTACTGGCGGTCAACGGCGTCGGCGACGCGCTCGAAGCACTCAACGACTTCCAGCTCGAGCCCACGACCGACAACCTCAAGGCGCTGCGCGAGGAGCTCGACAAGCTCGGGCCGTCCGGTGAGCACTTCGTTCGCTACCTCGACCGCATCGAGCCGGAGCTCAAGGCGTTGCAGAACACCGCCCGCGCGGGTGTGCTGCCCGGCTTCGAGGAGGGCATCGACGCGCTCCTGACGGAGGGTCCACAGGTCCAGCGGATCATCGCGAACATCTCCCGCGAGGTCGGCGACCTCGCCGCATCGGGTGGCGAGGCGCTGGCCGGCCCCCGGTTCAGCGAGTTCCTCGACTACTTGGAGACCGACGCCGCCCCGACCCTGCGCGCCTTCTCTGTCGCGACCGGGAACGTGGTCGAGGGACTGGCGAACCTGGTCGTGGCATTCGACCCGCTGTCGACGTCGTTCTCCAACGGCCTCGTCGACCTGACGGAGCGGTTCGCGGAGTGGTCGCGCGCGGTCGACGAGACGCAGGGATTCCAGGACTTCGTTGCCTATCTCCGCGAGGCGGGTCCGGAGGCACTGGACTTCCTCGGTTCGCTGAGCATGGCGCTGGTCGGCATCGTCCAGGCGGCGGCTCCGTTCGGGCAGGCGCTGCTGCCGATCCTGTCCGACTTCCTCGACATCATCGCGGCGATCTCCGCCTCGCCCATCGGCCCGCCGCTGTTCACCGCCGCCGCGGGCTTCCTCGCGCTGAACCGGGCCGTGTCGGTCCTCGGTCCCGGCCTGTCTTCGCTCAATCAGGCGTTCCTCGATCTGCGCACGTCTCCGAACCGCGCGGCGACCGCGATGCAGCGATTCAGCGGCGTCGCCCGCACGCTGGGCGGCGCGGCGGGCATGGGCCTGTTCCTCACGTCGCTGCACGAGACGAACGACGGGCTGCGGCAGTTCGAGGCGATCGCGGGCGGTGCGCTGACCGGCCTCGCGGTCGGTGGCCCATGGGGCGCTGCGATTGGTGGCGCGATCGGTCTCGTCACGACGTTCGGCGACGCGAACCGGGACTCGGCGGGGTACGTGGCTGCGCTGACCGCTTCGCTGAACGAGCAGACGGGTGCGCTGACCGCGAGCAGTGAGGCGGCGGCGGCGAAGTACCTCGAAGACGAGGGCCTCCTCAAGACCGCCGAGGGACTGGGGCTCAACCTCAACGTCGTCACTCAGGCAGCGCTGGGCAACAAGGACGCGCTCAACGAGGTCAACTCCGAGTTGGAGCGGTTCGCGAACGTCGACACCCCCAGCGGTGTCGACGTCGAGATGTTCAAGCAGCGCAAGGAGGGCGCCGAGCTCTCCAAGACGCTCAAGGATCTCGCCACCGACACGGACTCGACGGTCGCGGCTCAGCGTCGCGTGGCGGCGGCGTCGAACCGGACGGGCGTCGCGTTCGAGCAGCAGCAGCTCAAGATGCGCGCGGCCCGCGGGTCGGCACGCGAGACCGCGAAGGGCTTCATCTCCCTCGGCGACTCCCTCGATGACGCGAAGGTCTCGCTGGGCGACTGGCTCAAGCAGCTCGAGGATCAGGCTGCGGCGCTGGAGGCGTTCGGGCAGAACGCGGCGCGCGCGGCGAAGCGTGGTCTCGACCAGGGCCTCATCAAGTCGCTCAAGGAGGCGGGTCCGGCTGGCGCGCTGCGGATGAAGCAGCTCGCGAACGCCACCGACACCGAGCTCGCCCGCGCGAACCGTGCGTGGCGTGCGGGGCGGCAGGCGATCCGCGACTACATCAACCTGACGGTGCCGAAGAAGAAGGCCGAGGTCGACAACGCTCAGGCGCTCGCTGCGATCCGCCGCATCAAGGCGGAGCTCGACTCCATCCCGCGTTCGATCCGCACCGACTACTACGTCAACCAGATCAACACCGCCAACCGGCCGAACGCGCTGCCCGGTAACCCCGACGGTGCCGGTGCCGACGGAGCCACGGTCCCGAAGACGGGTCTGCCCTACGCCGACCGCCACCTTTACCTCCTCGCGGACGGTGAGGAGGTCATCTCCAACCGGTACGGGCAGGCGGACCGGCACCGCTCGCTGCTCAAGGCGATCAACGCGGGCCGAATGGCTGACGGCGGCACTGCGGGCATCGCACCCCAGGGCACCCTCGACGACCGCCTCGCAGTCGCCTCCGCGTTGCAGACGATCCGTGACCTCGCGAAGCAACTCCGTGCGACGGTCAAGGAGGGCAAGCACAAGGGTGATCCGAAGGTGCGCGGCATGGAGCGCGCGTACCTCGAGCTGCAGCTCAAGGCCGCGCACGTCGAGCTCCGGAACGCGCAGAACCGTGAGAAGCGGGAGCGCAAGGAGGCCGAGCGCACCGCCCGTCAGGAGGCGCGCGAGGCAAAGCAGGCGATCGGCGAGGCGAAGGCTGGTCTGTCGCTGACCGACGGCCTGCCGATCGAGCTGTCGGCCGGCGCGCAGGCGGCGGGGTCGGTGCGGGAGTCGCTGGCGGCGTTCCGTGACCAGATCCGTGACGCGGGCGGGAGCGTCGGGAAGAACTTCGACGACCTCGCGCTCAAGTCGTCGCTGCTGACGTACCGGTACACCGAGAACGCCGAGAAGATCTCGGACCTGACCTCGCAGATCGACTCCATCCGTGAGGGTGCGGCGGGGTCGTTCATGAGCGACGCCTTCGGTGGCAGCCTCGCCGCGTTCGACCGGACCATCGGCAGGGACACCGCCAACTACGGCACCGCCACCGCAGCGTTGCAGGCTGCGGCAGCGAACGGTCTCGACGGTCCGCTCGCGACGGCGCTGGCGCAGTCGGGGAACCTCGCGCTGATCCAGTCGTTCGGTGGTCTCGACGCGGCGGGGATCGAGTCGCGCGAGTTGGCGTTCGCTGGCCGTGCCTCGGCTGCGGACCAGTTCGGCGACGTCGCGGTGCAGGTGTCCGGGCTGGCCGAGCAGGTGTCGGCGCTGGTGGCGCAGAACCAGACGTTGGCGGCGGAGTTGAGCCGCTTCCAGACGGTGATCCTCGACGGCGCGGTGGCTGCGGGTGAGGCGGCCGGTCGTGGTCTCGGCGAGGAGCTGAACTCGACGGCGAAGAGCGCGGCACGTGGCAAGCCGAAGCGACCCGGGGGGTTCCACCGATGACGTTCGTGACGACCCCGGTCCACGGCCTGTCGCTGGGTGTGCCCGGTGGTACGCCGTTGGTGTTCGTCGAGGACGGCGTGACGGTGGTGCACACGGATGCGCTGTCGGGTGAGACCTACGAGTTCGACGTGCTGGCCCCGGATACGCAGTGGGGCAACCCGGTGCCGGTGGTCGAGGTGCTGACGTCGATGCTGACCAACGGCGCGCGGGTGCGTCATCTGCGCGACGACAACCGGCTGCCGTCGGTGGCTTTGACAGTGCGTGCGTCGGGTCCGAACGGGCTGTCGGCGGCGGAGAAGGCGCTGCAACTGGTGTCGGGTCGTCCCGCGGAGCTGATCTGGCAGCCGCCGATCCCGAACGCGGCGCCGACGGTGTTCGAGGTCGTGTGGTCGCAGTTCGACCACCGGATGGACGACTTCCGGGAGCGGTGGGTCGAGCGGTCGTACTTGGTGTCGTTGCAGGCGCTTCCGCATGGCCGATCAGTGTCGAAGATCATCACGCCCGCGGTGGTGGGCGCGGCGCCGACGGTGGTGGACAACGGGTCCTCGGCGACCAACTGGGCCGTCGAGATCCCGGCGACGGGCGCGCTGTCGGTCTCCTCCGGCGCGGTGACGAACACCTACGACCCGGACATCGATGTCGGGTCGGGGCTCGGCGGTGCGAACCTGCGCCGCACCGCCGACATCGACGTGTCGGACACGCCCTACCTCTCCAACGACTGGGCCACGTCGAAGGCACCCAATCCGCCGCTGATGGGCGTCACGGTCGATGGAGAGGGCGCGCTGCTTCCCGAGGTCCGTCGCGAACCGGGGACCACGGCTGGATTCACGCGGTCGTGGTATCAGGTGCCGGCCGCCTCGTCGACCGTCAGCAGCTTCTCGTTCTTCGTGACCCACGTCCGCTCGACCGGCAGTGCGACGTTGCAGATCGACAAGGTGCAGAAGGCGGCGACCCTCCCGTCATCGGGCACCACTCGCCAGAAGGTCGCGACCATCTTCCCCGGCGGCTCGGTCCCCGCGCACGGCACCGTGCTCGTGCAGCACGACACCGACGGCCTCGGGCACACCATCGTGTTCTCCCACCCCATCGAGGGCGGCTACACGCCCCCGCTGCGGCAGTGGCTCGCGTCCTCCGACACCGTGACGACCGACACGACTCTGGTCTCCGGGGCCTACAACATCATGTCGCCGGTCACGCTGTTCGAGGTCCCCGTCTCGGCGATCCCGTTCGGCGACACCCAACTGTGGGCGCGGATGAAGCGTTCCACGGCGGCGGTCGTGAACATCGCGTGGGCGGCGTCCTCGACGTTCCCCGGCCATGAGGGCTTCCTCGGCAACGCGCACTCCGGCATCACCACGGTCACGTTCCCCGCCAACCAGTGGATCCTCGTGCCGCTGGGCCGGTTCACGGCGCCGCCCACGAAGACGGGCGTCGGTGGCATCCTCCGCATCGGCCTCGGCGGCGACTCGACTGCGGTGGTCGACGAGGCGTGGCTGTTCGCGATGGAGCGCGGGACCCTGACGGTGGTCGACAACTTCACCGGCACCGCGGGCCTCGGTGGGTCGGCGAACCGTCTCCGTGTCGCCGCGCCGTCGCTGGAGGAGCCCTACGGCAGCCTCGACTGCGGCTACTCCGCCGACTGGTCCGACTCCCACACGCCCGCCTCCGGGAACGTGCTGTGCGACCAGGTCAGCCACGAGTTCGACCCAGAGGGCACGATGATCTTCACCGTCACGTCGGGGGTGACCGACGCGGCCGTGTCGCTGGAGCACTATCCGCGCTGGCATACCCACGCTGGGAACATCTGATGAGGAACGTCTGATGTTCCACCCGAAGGTCGACGGGCTCTGGCTGCGCGCCATCGGAGGATTCTCCCCGGTCACCGTCACCCACACGTGGCCCCACGGCTTCGACTCCGCCACCTGGGAGATGGACCCGCGATTCCACCACCCGTCGCTGCGCGCGAACGCTCCGGTGACGATCTACGACGGCGGTGTCCCCATCGGCTTCGGGCGATTGCAGGAGCCCGGCGAGAACGGCGAGATGGTCGTCAACGGGCTGTGGCAGCAGACGCGACACTCCCCCTGTCTGACCGCGGCCGGCGGGTTCACCACCACCCCAAACTCCGCCATCGACGGCGCCATCAGCCGAGGCGACGTCACCTTCACCCGGCCGGCGTCGATCTCCAGCACCGGATGGATCACCACCGCCAACGGAGAACTCACCCTCGAACAGTTGCTCGACGGGTACACCGCCGAGGCCGGGATGCGGTGGGGGGTCGACAACTACGGCCGCGTCGAGGTCAAGGCCGACCCGACCGCCCCGATGTGGCACGTCCCGCATGCGGTCGCCGGTCGTGGACTCCAGCCCGCCGAGGACGAGTTCTACACCCACATCACCGGCCGGTTCATCACCTCCTACGGCACCTCGGGCCCGGTGTACGACGTGCGAACCGTGGGATCCGACGACGCCGCCGACTACTTCGGTCGCCGCGGCGTGCAGGTCGAGCTCGAAGACCTCGGCGTCATCACCGCCGCGAAGGCCATCTCCATCATCACCGGCATCTTTCTGCGCTCCGGCGCGCGGATGGGCTGGTCGGAGGGGCTCGACCTGACCTACGGGCAGATCGTCACCCCCGGCGGTGTCCCAGCGCCACTGAACCAGGTGCAGGCCGGGCAGATGGTCCGTCTCGCGGGCGTGGTGGACGGGTCGCGGGCGTACACGCTCGGCATGTCGCAGGACGTCGTGCTCGGCCGCAGCACCTACACGGACGGGTCGGACCGGATCAGCCTGTCGATCGTCGACCAGGCGCCGCGGAACCTCGCCGACGTGTTGAAGGTGGCGGTCGAGTGACGACCCCGGCGACGGTTCCCGACGACGCATGGCCCGCTGGTGACCGCACGTCGTGGGCCGATGACGAGGCGCGGCTGGTGTGGGACTTCACCGCCGAACCGTGGGAGTCGCGGCCGTACACCGACGACGAGAACGCCGCCGCCGACGCCCGGGCTGCTGAGGCGGCGGTCGTGGCGGACCGGGCGGCGCTGGTCGAGCAGGCGCGGGATGCGGTCGCCGGCAACCGCGTCTTCCTCGACCTCGATGCGCCTACCGCCGCACAGACGCTCGCGCAGGTGAGGGCGCTGACGAGGCAGATGACCGCGCTGGTCCGGCTCACGGTCGGCGATCTGTGCGGGGACGACTGATGGAGGGGACGCGATGATCGAGGGTCTGCCGATCGTCGGCGTCGGTCAGTCCACGCTGCTGGCGTTCGTGGTGCTGCTCGTGCTCACCGACCGCCTCGTCTGGCACAAGCGCCTCGACGCGCTCCAGCAGCAGCTCGACAAGAAGGACGAGCGGATCGCGGCGCTCATCGAACAGAACGGCGTACTGCTCAACTCCGCCGTCCCGACCGTGAACGCCGTCCTCAGTGCGTTGCACGAGGCCGCCGAGACCGCACCCCGGGACCCGTCGTGAAGTGGCCGTGGGGACACAGCAGGGAGGACGCGGAGAACGTGGAGCGCGCCGAGCGGGAGTTGCAGGAGACGCGCTCCAGGTGGCCGCTCGTGCATCGTGCGGTCGCCGTCATGGACTACCACCGCGAGCGGAACCACTTCCGCGAGAACATCGAGAGCATCTATCGGGGGGCACGATGAGCGCCAACGCCTGGGCCGTGCTGCTGGTCACCATCGCGGCGATTCCCGCGACGCTGTTCCCGATCTGCTACGGCATCACCGCCCAGTGGTGGCGCTCGTTCGTCGGCTGGGGGCTGATGGTGTCCTCGGTCGCGCTGGCGGCGCTACTGGACCTGAGCCTGATGGGCTACCGGTGGCCGGGGTTCGTGCCGACGTGGCTGGCGCTGACGGTGCTCGCGTTGATCGCCGTGGGTGCGTGGCTGATGTTCCTCGGTTGGCTCGTGACCCGGCTCCGTCCACCTCGGCGCTCCTGAGCCATGGCCGACGAGCGTCCCGCCGAGCACACCGGGACGCTCAGCCGCCTGATGCCCTGTGACCGCTGCCAGCACGACGAGCACGTGATGCGCTGCGACGCCGAGGTCATCCCGGGCGTGCTGTGCCGGTGCCGTGACGTCCCGGTGCCGGGGCTCTACCCCTGATCCAGCCGTAACCAAGTGACCACATCGGGACGACCGTCCCGGCTTGGAGCGGCTGTCCTGCGTCGCGCTCCGGGAGCGGGCCGGTCTCCAACACCGGCCCAGCGAGGTTCGACCCCTCGGCGGCGTGCCAACCCCCTTCCCGCCTGCCCAAAGGAGCCCCCATGTTCGACCGCGAAGAGGCCGCCCGCCGAGCCGAGGCCGCCACCTCCAACGTCCCGAACACCTGCCAGAAGTGGACACGCGAAATCTTCGGTGTCGCGTCAGTTGGTGACCTCGACGGCGACGGCGCGGCGGACGCCGAGGACGGGTGGAAGTCCGAGCCCATCCGGCACCGTCACTTCGACCGCAACCCTCCGCGCGGCGTCCCGGTGTCCTACCTCGGCGGCTCCGCTGACAACGGCCACCGCGCCGTGTCCCTGGGCAACGGAATGATCCGGTCCACCGACGCGGGCGGGCGGGGCCGTGTCGCCACGGTGCCGCTCGATTGGCCCGAGCGTGCGTGGGGGCTCACCTACGCGGGCTGGTCCGAGACGTGCGACGGCGTGCTGGTCCCGCTGCCCCCGAAGCCGGAGCGCAAGCCGGAGCCGAAGCGGCGACCGCGGCGCATCGGGAACATGATCCGCGTGGGCCGCAAGGCGTTCGCCAACGCGAAGGGCCACCCGGTCCGGCGCGGCAAGATCCGGACCGCGCTCAAGTCGCTGCTCTCGATCAAGAAGCGCTGACGTGCCCAAGCGCCGCGCGACGGTCCGCCTCGCCCACCTCTCCGGCCGCTACAACCGACCCGCGTGGCTGCTGCGGCGCCAACTCCGTGATGCGGCGGTGTCGGCCGACATCATCACCGTCACCGAGGTCGACCGACCCAAGCGCGGCAAGGCACTCCGCGACGTCCCCGGCTTCCTCGCGCTGCGGCACGGCGGCGGTGGCGACTGGGGCGAGTCGGCGGTCCTGTTCCGCGACGGCGTCTGGCGGGTCCGGCGCGTGGGCTACTACCTGCTGGCCCGCGACCTCGACGGGATGCGCAAGGGCCAGGTCGCGGTCCTCGCGCTCCTCGAGCACGTCTCGACCGGCCGGACCCTCCTGGTCTCGGTGACGCACACCCCGTCAGGCGTCGAGGCAGCATGGTCGTCCGCGCGCGCCCGTCAGTACCGCGACACCTCGCAGACGTGGCGGCGACTGGTGCGCGAGTGGCGACGCGACCATCGCCCTGACGCCGAGCTGCTCGTCGCCGACTGGAACCTCGACGCGCACAAGCCGTGGGTCCGCGAGCACACGCACGCCGCATGGCCCGGGATGAAGCAGGTCAGCCCGCCCCCGATCGGCGGCACCCACGGGAAGCGCCTCATCGACTGGCCGCTGACCCGACGTGTCCGTGGCGTCAAGGTCCGCATCCTCGCCAAGACGGCCGCCTCCGACCACCGCCCGATCGGCATCACCGGCACCATCCGACCCCGCAAGCGCAAGGAGCACCGATGAACCCGCTGACCATGCTGCCCAAGAAGGTCCGCACCGCGATCTACGCCGGATACGCCACCCTGGGCGTCGCGTTCGGCGCCACTCAGGTCGGCTTCGCCACGGCTCACGTCGACCAGCCCGCGTGGCTCCTCGTCGCGTTCGGCGTCTTCGGCTACCTCGGCACCGCCCTCGGCCTCGTCGCCGCCGCCAACACCGCCGACCCGGCCCCGGTCCTCACGGACATGCCCGACATGCAGAAGCTCACCAAGCAGGTCGAGGAGCTGAACCGGACCAACGCTGGCATCGCAGAGCAGGTCACCAAGCAGCTCAACGCCACCGCCCGCGCCGCGGCCCGATCGAAGCACTAGCGCCATGGCTGCCCTGCGCTTCGACGAGGGCCTCCTCGGGTGGCTCCTCACCGCTGCCGCCGCCGCGACCGGCGTTGGCCTCTGCGCACTCGGCGCCTACCTCGGCAGCCACCTCGCACGCATCGGCGACGACCACCTCGCCGACTTCGACTGACCCGACACCAGCAAGGGAGCACCACCATGGCCCTCACCAACGCCGCCCTCAACGCCGCAGTCGAGGGCATCACCACCCAGGTCACCCACATCGCGCTCACCGACGGCGGCACCGAGCTGACCGGCGGCTCCTACGCCCGCCAGGCCGTCACCTGGGGCACCGCCACCGCAGGCGCCCAGAACATCGCCGCCGACGAGACCTTCGAGGTCCCCGCAGGCGCGACCGTCGACGGCTGGGTCGGCTACGACGCGCTCACCGGCGGCACGTCCTACGGCGGTGCCGCGCTCACGGCGGAGACCTACGCGGGCGCCGGCCAGTACGTGCTCGAAGCCGCTTCGACCAACTACGACGTGAACTGATGAAGACCCCGGCAACCGTCGTCGCTGGCCTCTCCGTCCTCGCCGCGACCGCCGTCGGCGGCCTGTTCGTCGCTGCCGTGGCTGGAGACGACGAACCGCAGCAGACCGCCACGTGCACGAAGCACCCGAAGGTCCAGGACGTCGAGGCCGGGCAGCGGATCACGGTCGTGTGCACGGTCCCGAGGCCACCCGCCGAGACGGTCACCGTCACGCCCGAGCCGAGCACCGAGTCGACGCCCAGCGAGGAGCCGAGTCCGACGCCCAGCGAGGAGCCGACCAGCACCCCGCCGCCCACCGAGGAGCCGACCGAGGTGCCCGGCGACTGCGTGAAGCCCGGCCCGTCCAACACGGGCGCGACGGGCACGCTCGCGGCGTACTCCGGGCCGAACCCGATCACCAAGGCGGGCACCGTCGTCAAGGGCGTCCGGGTCAACGGCACGCTCGTGGTCCGCGCCGACAACGTGACCATCCGCAACGTCGCAGCGACCGGCGGCGTCTTCGTGCAGCGCGCGAAGAACACGACGATCAGCCACCTGACCGGCCCCGGGGTCGCGACGTCGTCCGGCGCCGGCATGACGGTCGAGTACAGCGACCTCGGCGGCGTCGACGACGGCGACTCGCTCACGATCACCAGCGACTCCGGCACCTACATCACGGGCGCGACCATCCGAGGGAACTGGATCCACGACCCGCGACCGTCCGGCGGTGCGCACTACGACGGGCTGCAGGTCCGGGGCGCGTCGAACGTGGTCGTGGACTGCAACCACTTCGACCTCGGCTCCTACGTGTCGCAGCTCAACGCGGCGGTGTACTTCGAGGACGCCAACGGCGGCTACTCGGGCGTCTCGGTCACGCGGAACTGGCTGACCGGCGGCGCGTGGTCGACGATGTGGGGCCACGCCAACGACGGCAACACGGTCCTGTCCGGCAACCGGTTCGACGGCGACATCCACTGGGGCACCTGCTACCACCAGGAGCCCAACTCCCGCCCGCCCACGCAGGACGGGAACCTCCTCGGCGGGAAGCCCTTCACGCCCTGCCCCTAGACCTGACCGAACCGCACCCGAGGGGGCTGTCGTGACCGACCCGTCGATCCGCGACTTCCAGTCCTTCGACACCCTCACCGGAGCCCTGTCGGTCACCCTCACCGGCTGTCAGGTCGGCGACTGGCTGGTCGTCTTCGTCTCCGAGGACTACGAGCCCGACAACATCTCCGCGCCCGCCGCGGTGACCGGGGTCGGGACGTGGACCGAGGGCACGAAGACGCCGAACTTCACCTCGACCGGCTGCGGCGTCCGGACCTTCTGGGCGCAGGTGACCGCGGCCGGCGACAAGACGATCACCGCGACCACCACGAACGGCGACTTCGGCAACCTCGCCGCCTACTGCGCCAAGGACTGCTCCGGGGTCACCGCGCAAGTCGTCAACGCCTCCGCGACCTACTCCCAGTCCCTAGTGTCCGGGTCCATCCCCGCCGCCGACACCAACGGCGGCCTCGCCGTGAGCGAGTGGGCCTACTTCGACAACGCACCCGAGGGCACCGCCGGCGTCACGATGCCCGCCGGGTGGACCGAGGACGCCGACCACGGCAACGGCGGCTACGGCGCCATGGCCTACGCCCACAGGCCGGTCGCGGCTGGTGTCGCGCTCGGCACCCAGACCGCGACCGCGCCCAACTCCTCGGGTGCGAGGGTGTCGGTCTCCACCGTGCTGCTCGCCGGCACCAGCGGCGGCGGCGAGGAGTCCCACTCGGGCGGCTCCACGGTCACCGCGACCGCGACCGCATCCGGCGACGGGCGCAAGCAGAGCAGCGGTGGCGGCGACGTCACCGCCGTGGCGTCGGCGAGCGGTGGCGGCTCCAAGGTCGTCGGCGGTGGCTCGGTCGTCCCGGCAGCGGCTACGGCGACCGGCGGTGGACGCGCACTCCACGGCGACGGGTCCACGGTCACCGCCACAGCCACCGCAGCGGGCGCCGGCCATCCGGTCCACATCGGCGGGTCGGCGGTCACGGGCACCGCGAGCTCGACCGGCGCGGGTCACAAGCGCGCATCGGGCGGCAGTGCCGCGGCGGCCACCGTCACGACGAGCGGCGGAGGGCACGCGGTCACCCAGGGCCGCGGAGGCTCGACGGCGACCGCGACTGCAGGAGCATCGGGCGGCGGCCGGAAGGTCATCACCGCCGGAGCACCCGCCCTCGCTGTCTCCGACGTCACCGGCTCCGGAGTCAAGGTCGGGCACGGTGGCTCTCCTGCCACGGCGACCGCCACGGCGACCGGTGCCGGTCACGCCGTCATCCCCGGGCGAGGCGGCTCCACAGCCCACGCCACTGCGACAGCGACCGGGGCAGGCTACGCGGTCCGGTTCGGCGGTGGCTCCATCACCGTCGTCGCCAGTGGCACCGGAGACGGCACGACCCTCCGGCGCGGTGGGTCGACCGCTGCGGCCACAGCGACCGCAACCGGAGGCGGCGGCAACCCCGAGCACCAGCGCGACCTCACCGTGACCGCCGCCCTCGAGCCCCCGCGCCTCGCAGCGACACTCGCCGGAGCACGTCACGCCGTCACGCTCAACCCGCCCCGACTCACCGCACGACTGGAGACGCCATGATCACCATCCGCGCCACCGCCGGGGAGACCGAGTACCTCACGGCGACGGTCGCCGAGAAGAACGGCGCCGACCTGACCGGTGCCACGTTCACGGTCGGCCTGTCAGCGTCGCGCGAGACGCCGCCCGAGAGCTGGGGAGCACCGGACGACGTGACGATCGACGGCTCCACCGCGACGGTCAAGCTGCTCGTCGACAGCGACACGACCGCCGGCACCTACTGGATGTGGGTCAAGGTCGACGACTCGCCCGAGGTCATCCTGCTCGCCTGCACGAACCAGAAGGTCAGCGTCGTCTGACGCTCGCTCCAACGCGCACCGCCCCCGCCGCCTCATGCCGAGGTGGTGGGGGCGGTTTCGTCATTTCCGGACGCGCCCCAGTGTCCGCCGTACCCGCCGCGTGCGTCGTCGCAGCCACCAGCGCGCCAGCATCCCGCGCAGGCCGGTGTCGTGGCGGTGGGTGTAGCCGATGGGCTGACTCATCGCAGCCACCGCCGAGTGATGCGGTTCAGCCACAGGGCGAGGCGGTGGCGGAGGGTCATCGGTTCACCCCGCACCACGACACGGGGCCGAACTTCGGGGTCAGGAATACGACCACTGCCGGCATTCCGCACGAGCACGGCGGGTCACTGGGCGTGGCCGGCCGCTGGGTCGGGTGCTGCTCGCCCTCGCCCATCTGCTCACTCACAGAAACGCACCGCCCTCCCGTAGTCGCCCGACGTCAGGATCGCGTCGACCGCCGCCTGACCCCGCAGCACGTACTTGACGTCGCCCGAGCCGCCATAGGGAGCAACGACCCACACGCGCGACGGGTAGGGGTGCGTGTGCCCGTCGTTGCCCCAGCACGCGCCGGCCTTCGTCATCGCGGCGAGACGGTCGGCGCCGGGGACGTAGCGGTCGGCGTGGGCATCGGCACTGGCGGGCTGGGGTGCCGGTGCGGTGGCGGTCGCGTGGGCGAGGACGCCACACGTCGCGACGAGCGCCGCGGCGGGAAGGAGCTGAACGAGGTAGGGGGTACGGCGACAGCTGCTGTGGCGGCTTCGGAACGGTCTCTGCACGGTGACTCCGGTGTAGTTCTGTGGCACGATGGCCGACTAGATGGCTACACCGGAGCGGTTCAGACTGGTGCCCCCGCTGGGACTCGAACCCAGACTGCGCCGCTTTTAAGGCGGCTTCCTCTGCCGGTTGGGATACGGGGGCGTCCCCGAGCGGCGTTAGTCTGCCAGCCCGAGCGGCAGCCGCACCGTGAACGTCGTGCCGGAGCCGGGGGTGCTGTCGACGTCGAACGTCCCGTCCATCTGCTCGATGAGCTGACGGCAGATCGCGAGGCCGAGGCCGGTGCCGCCGTAGCGGCGGGTGATCGAGGAGTCGGCCTGACGGAACGGCTCGAAGACCGTGCGCACCTGCTCCGGCGTCATGCCGATGCCGGTGTCGGCGACCTCGAGGTGCAGGTCGAGGCCACGGTCGGCGTCCTTGGCGCGCGCGACCAACCGGACGCTGCCGGCTTCGGTGAACTTCACGGCGTTGTCGAGCAGGTTCGTGACCACCTGCGCGATGCGCACCGGGTCGCCGACCAGGCGGGCCGGGAGCTCGGCGTACGCCGTCTCGAAGGCGAGCCCGCGCTCGGCAGCCGCCCGGCGGCTCGGGGCGAGCGCCTCCTCGAGCAGGGCGGCGACGTCGAAGGGGACCGCCTCGAGCTGGGTGCGGCCGGCCTCGATCCGGGAGAAGTCGAGGATGTCGTCGACGAGCCGCAGCAGCCGCACCCCGGAACGGTGCAGCGTGTCGGTGAGCCGGCGCTGCACGTCGTCGAGCTCGGTGTCGTCGAGCATCTCTGACGCGGCGATCACGCTCGTCAGCGGCGTACGCACCTCGTGGCTCATCGTGGCGAGGAAGAGCGACTTGGCCCGGTTGGCCTCCTCGGCGTCCGCCCGCGCCTGCTCGACCTCCCGCTGCATCCGGTTGCGCCGCGTGATGTCCTCGGCGATGCCGTAGACCCCGACGATCTCGTCGTCGACCACGATCGGCAGCCCGGTGAGGCTCAGGTCGACGCGGTGCCCGTCCTTGTGCCGGATGGTCGCCTCGAGGTGCCGCGGCCGGCGCGCCACGACGTCGTCCCAGCTGCGGCCGACCGCCTCGACCTGGTCGTCCGGCAGCAGGTCGGTGAAGCTCATCCGGCACAGCTCGTCCTCGGTGTAGCCGCTCAGCCGCGCCGAGACCTCGTTGGCGCTGGTGAACCGACCGTCGAGGCTGAGCGAGAAGACCCCGTCCGGGTGGTACTCGAAGAGGGTCCGGTAGCGCTCGGTCGTCTCGGCCAGCGCCCGGTCGACCGCGCGGTGCGTGGAGGCGGCGCGACGCGCCTGGCGGTAGCGCAGCACCGAGTACGTCGTGGCCGCCAGGCATGCCGTCGCGGCGACGGCCATGGCGGTGTCGGCCGTCGACCCCCATTGGCCACGGACCTGGGCAGGGAGGCGGGGGATCCTCACCCCGAGGACATCCTCACGTGCACCCCCGAGAACGACGCGCGCATGGGTGTCAGCGTAGCGATGCCAGGGTGGCGGCACGCCCGAGGACGTCGTCGAGCATCTGCTCGGTGAGTCGGCCGGTGAAGGTGTTCTGCTGGCTCGGGTGGTAGCAGCCGAGCAGCGTCACCTCGCGCGGCCCGTCCGCGTCGCCGGGGCCGACGAGGCGCGCCTCGGCTCCGTGGCCGAACCGCGGGCGTGGCCGCGCCACGCCCCAGCCGAGCCCGGCGTACGAGCGCAGCGCGGCGTCCCACCCGAACCCGCCGAGCGCCACGACGACCCGCACGTGGTCGACGAGCATCCCGAGCTCCGCCTCGATCCACGGGGCGCAGGTGTCGCGCTCGGCGACGGTCGGCTTGTTCTGCGGCGGCGCGCACCGCACGGTCGCGACCATCCGGGTGTCGATCAGCTCCTGGCCGTCGTCGGCGTACGCGCTGGTCGGCAGTCGCGCCAGCCCGACCCGGTGCAGGCTCGCGAAGAGCCAGTCTCCGCTGCGGTCGCCGGTGAAGATCCGTCCGGTGCGGTTGGCGCCGTTCGCGGCCGGCGCGAGTCCGACGATCAGGATGCGGGCGGTCGGCGGTCCCCAGCCCGGCACCGGCCGGCCCCAGTACGTCTCGTGGGCGAACGACGCGCGCTTGACGTCCGCGACCTCCTCGCGCCAGCGGACCAGTCGCGGACAGGCGCGACACACCGAGACCCGCGCGTCGAGCTCCTCGACGCCCTCGATGCCCTCGCGCGCCGCGGCCCGGGCGAGGCGGCGCACCTGCGCCGGTGTACGCGCCACCGGGGTCTCGGCGGTCGCGGGATCCCCGGGCCAACCGGTGCCGGGCGGGACGTGGCTCACCGGGTCAGTGTGCCGTCACCGGTGGACCTTCTCCATGGGCGCCCCGTGCCCGCGGGGCGGTCGGACAAACCCGCAAATGGGAGAGTCCCTGACGTTTTCGGGGTCTCCGGACGCTCGGGACCCCGAAGACGTCAGGGACTATTCCCGTTCGGCCACCGACCAGGCGATCCCGTCGAGGATGTCGGAGTCGGAGACGAGCAGCGAGTCGGCACCCGCGCGGCGCAGCACCCGGTCGAGGATCAGCGCGCCCGCGCCGATCACGTCGGCCCGGCCGGGGTGCATCGACGGGATCGCGCGCCGCTCGGCGGCGGTCATCGCCAGCAGCCGGTCGACGACGCCGTGGACGTCGGCCACCGGGAGCTCGTGCTGGTCGACGGCCGCACGGTCGTACGCCGTGAGGCCGAGCGCCACCGCCGCGAGCTGGGTCACGGTGCCGGCGACGCCGACGACCGTCGCCGCGTCGGCGGGGTCGACCCGGCACGCGTCGAGGTGCTCGTCGACGTCGGCGACGCACGCCGCGATCTCGGCGGCGGTCGGCGGGTCGGAGTGCAGGTGCCGCTCGGTCAGCCGCACGGAGCCGATGTCCATCGACTCCGACGACTCCGGGGCCGTCGCGCCGAGGATCAGCTCGGTCGACCCGCCGCCGATGTCGACCACGAGCACCGGCGTCGCGGGCGGCGTGCGCAGGTTGCGCACCGCTCCGTCGAACGAGAGCGCGGCCTCGACGTCGCCGCTCACCACCTCCGGCTCGACACCGAGCCGCTCGCGGACCCCGGCCACGAAGGCGTCGGCGTTCGACGCGTCCCGGCTGGCCGACGTCGCCACGAACCGCACCAGCGACGGCGGCACGTCGTACGACCGGATCAGCGCGGCGTACTCCTCGATGGCGGCGAACGCCCGCTCCAGTGCCGCGTCGGCGATCCGGCCGGTGCGGTCGAGGTCCTGTCCGAGCCGCACCATCCGCATCTCGCGGACGTCGACGGCGGGGAGGTCGCCGATGAGCAGCTTGACGGTGTTGGTGCCGCAGTCGATCGCTGCTACACGCACGGTCCCGGCTCCCACCACTCGCCGAGCCGGTCGAGCACCTCGTCGCCGAGAGGGTTCACGCCGCGCCCCTGCGCCAGGGCCTGCCCCGCGAGCACATGCAGGCACTTCACCCGATCGGGCATGCCGCCGGCCGAGATGCCCTCGATCTCCTCGACGTCCCCGAGGGTCGCGCGGTAGTCCAGGTAGGTCTCGTGGGCGCGCCGGTACGCCGCCGCGAGGTCCGGGTCCTCACCCAGCCGCTCCTGCATCTCCTTCATCAGCCCCGAGCCCTCGAGCGTGCCGATCCGCGACGCCGCGCGCGGGCAGGTGAGGTAGAACGTGGTCGGGAACGGCGTGCCGTTGGGCAGCCGCGGCTCGGTCGTCACGACGTCGGGGTGGCCGCACGGACAGCGGTGGCCGATCGCGTGGATCGAGCGGGGCTCGCGGCCGAGCTGGGCCTCGACGGCGGACACGTCGGCGGGATCGATCACGGCCCGATCCTCCCACGCACAGCGACCACCGGCGGTCGTGGGAGCCGCACAATGGTGCCACCTTGGTGGTCGAGGAGGTTGCGCCGGCAACCGTCTCCAAGCCACCGCAACCCCGACGCCAACGGTGGTTTCGAGACAGGCGCCAGCGCGCCTTCCTCAACCACCGACACGTCCCCAGTGCGCCTTCCTCAACCACCGGGGCGGCGTTCCTCAACCACCACTGCCGTTGATCTTCGACGCCGGCGCCTTCTCCGGCTTCGGGGGGTGGCCGGCGACCTCGACCGACCGCCACGCGGTCGACCACCAGGCTCGGGGCTGGCGGGGGGCCACCGCGTCGGGGTCGCTCAGCGTCGCCTCGCCGTCGAGCGGCTCACCGTCCTCGTCCAGCACGACGTACGCCGTCTCGCCCGGCATCACGTAGTTGAGGTCGCGGGCCTGCTGGCGCACGTACGCCGGGTCCTCCCAGCGCCGCTTCTCGCGCTCGAGGTCGTCGATCTCGGCCTCACGCAGCGCGATCTGGCCCTTGAGGTCGTCGATGTGCTCTCGCTGGTCGAGGTAGGCGCGCAGCGACGATGCGTAGGAGATCGTCAGCAGCGACAGCACCAGTACGAGGACCGCGGCGCGGCCGGTCAGCCGCGGGCGACGCCGGCCGGGCAGGCCGACGGACCCGGGCTGGTCTGCAGCCGGCCGCCCACCGGGGCGCGCGGTCGCCTGGGCCCGTCCGGGTCCGGTTCGGCCACGGGGTCGCGCGCCGCGTGAGGACGACGTACGGCGGGACTCGGGCGGCATGTCTCCTAGGGTCGCTCAGCCGAGGTACCGCGGGAACGCCGACGCGCCGGAGTAGCGCGCGGCATCTCCGAGCTCGTCCTCGATCCGCAGCAGCTGGTTGTACTTCGCGACCCGGTCGGAGCGGGCGGGGGCGCCCGTCTTGATCTGGCCGCAGTTCACCGCGACGGCGAGATCGGCGATCGTGGTGTCCTCGGTCTCGCCCGAGCGGTGGCTCATCATGCAGCGGAACCCGTTGCGGTGCGCGAGCTCCACGGAGTCGAGGGTCTCGGTCAGCGTGCCGATCTGGTTGACCTTCACCAGCAGCGCGTTGGCCTGGCCGCCGGTGATGCCGCGCTGGAGCCGCTCGACGTTGGTGACGAAGAGGTCGTCGCCGACGAGCTGGGTCCTCGAGCCGAGCGCGTCGGTGATCGCCTTCCAGCCCCCCCAGTCGTCCTCGTCGAGGGGGTCCTCGATCGAGACGATGGGGTACGCCGACACCAGGTCGGCGTAGTAGGCCGTCATCTCCTCGGCCGACTTCGTGCCGCCCTCGAAGGCGTAGGAGCCGTCCTCGTGGAACTCCGAGGCCGCGACGTCCATCGCGAGCGCGATGTCCTTGCCGAGGGTCAGGCCGGCGGCCGAGACCGCTTCCGCGATGAGGTCGAGCGCCGCGCGGTTGCTCGCCAGGTCGGGTGCGAATCCGCCCTCGTCGCCGAGGCCGGTCGAGAGTCCCTGCTTCTTCAGCACCGACTTGAGCGCGTGGTAGACCTCGGCGCCGGAGCGCAGCGCCTCGCGGAACGTCGGGGCGCCGATCGGCGCGATCATGAACTCCTGGACGTCGACGTTGGAGTCGGCGTGGGCTCCGCCGTTGAGGATGTTCATCATCGGCACGGGCAGCAGGTGGGCGTTGGGTCCGCCGACATAGCGGTAGAGCGGCAGGCCCGCGGAGTCCGCGGCGGCCCGGGCGACGGCGAGGGAGACCCCGAGGATCGCGTTGGCACCGAGCTCGGCCTTGTTGGGGGTGCCGTCGAGCTCGAGCATGGTCTGGTCGACGAGGCGCTGGTCGTCGGCGTCGATGCCCTCGACCGCCGGCGCGATCGTCTCGATGACGCCGCGCACGGCCTTCTCCACGCCCTTGCCCGCGTAGCGGTCGCCCCCGTCGCGCAGCTCGACGGCCTCGAAGGCGCCGGTGGACGCACCGCTGGGCACCATCGCCCGCGCGAAGGCCCCGTCGTCGAGGAGCACCTCGACCTCCACGGTGGGGTTGCCGCGCGAGTCGAGGATCTCGCGGGCGCCGACAGCTTCGATGGATGCCACGTCACTGCTCCTGAGGGGGTGGGAAGGGACCGCCGTTCACCCTAGCGGCCGGGAAGGTCACGCTCATCGTGGTCCCACCCGTGGTCGGGTTGGTGCCCGCCCAGGCGGTGCCGCCGTGCCGTTCGGCGATCCGCTTGACGATCGAGAGGCCCAGCCCGGTGCCGCGGTAGCCGCCGTCGGCGTGGGCGCGGTGGAAGGTGTCGAACACCCGGGACTGCTCGTCCTCGGGGATGCCGATCCCGTTGTCGCTGATCTCCATCAGCACCATCGGCCGGTCACCGTCGTCGGCGACCTGCCGGGCGGTGACCCGCACCTGGGGCGTGACGTCGGGAGCGACGTACTTGACCGCGTTGCCGACCAGGTTGTCGATGACCTGGCGCAGCAGGACCGGCTCGGCGAGCACCGAGGGCAGGTCGGGATCGACCGTGATGGCCGGCGTCGCGGACCCCTTGACACGCTCGGCGTCGACGCGAGCCCGGGCGATGTCCGCGGCGACGGATCCGAGGTCGACGCGCACGGGCTTGATCTTGAGGTCGCGCGCGGTGGTGTAGGCGAGCAGGTCGCTGATCAGGTGCTGCATCCGCTGGGCGGCCCGCAGGATGCGGTCGAGCTGCACGACCTGCTGGTCGGGCGGGACGACGGTGCCGGCGTGTGCGGCCTCGAGCAGCGCCTCCGACCAGCCCTCCACGACCGTGAGGGGGTTGAGCAGGTCGTGGGCGACGACACCGGCGAACGACGCGAGCTCGTCGCGCTCGCGCCGGTCGGCGGTCACGTCGTGGAAGACCAGGACGACGAGGGGCGGGTCGGTCTCGGGGAGCGGTCGCATCGTCATCTCGAGCATCCGGCCGTCCGGGGCGGCGGGGTTGCGCACGAAGACGTCGACGGCCTCGACCTTCTCTCCGGCCAGCGCCTTCGCGAAGAGCCCCTCCTCGCGCGAGGTCGGAGTGCCGTCGGCGTAGAAGAAGCCGGCGCTCCGGTCGGGCACCCGGCCGCCGGCATCGAGCTGCGGGTCGCCGACGAGCTGTCCCGCGGCCCGGTTGCGGAGCACGAGGCGGCCGTCGACGTCCAGCACGCTGACGCCGTCGCCCATCGTGTCGAGGATCGTGCGGAGCATCGTCGCCTGCTCCTGCGACTCGGCTCTCGACTGCGCGAGGCGATGGTTGGCGAGGAGGAGCTCCTGGCGCGCCACCGAGAGAGTGAGGTTCAGGGCGACGATCACCGCCAGGTAGGACTGGAACACCAGCTCCCGGGCGCTGACGTCGGTGACGGCCGTGAACGGGCCCTCGTTGAGGACGGTCGCGATCGTCGCCGCTCCCCCGACCAGGATCGCGTGGACGTCGGAGACCCACGGCGTGAACCGGGTGCCCGCCCACACGCAGGTCGCGACCAGCAGGAAGGGCACCGGCAGGTCGTGGTTGACCCAGAAGACCAGCCACGTGGCGAGCGCCGTCACGACGGCGAGCAGGCCCGCCTCCACGGTGCCGCCCCGGCCCAGCCACGAGTGGGCGCGCGCCCGGGCGCGTACCGCGTTGCGGGCCAGCATCGAGAGCGGGAAGATCGCGAGGATCCCGAGCCCGTTGCGCAGGACCCAGGTCGCCAGGGAGTCCCAGGTGCCGTCGGTCAGGAACAGGATCGTGGTCGGCCCGACCAGCGAGGCGGCCACGGCGGAGAGGAACGCCGCACTCGCCAGGAGGCCGAGGTCGCGCACGCTCTGCACGCCCGGGGGCGGCTCGTCGCCGAAGCCCCACATGCCCGGACACCAGTGGCCGAGGAGAGCACCGAAGACGAGCGCCTGGACGACGGTGCCGATCGCGAAGCCGGCCGCCAGGCCGAGGTCCGCACCGGTCGCGGCGTTGACCCCGGCCGAGCAGACGAACAGCACGACCGCGTCCACGACCAGCCAGCGCCGCCACCCGGTGACCGCGAACCAGGCGGCCGCCACGCCCGCCGCGGGCCACACCAGGGCCACCTCGGAGCCGTCGAGCACCGTCTGTCTGCCGAGCAGCGCCGCCAGCACGAAGTAGGCGGCGAAGGCGACGAGGTCAGGCAGCCGTGCGCGGCTCACCCGCGGCTCGGTCCCTTCGTGAGGGCGCGACGTGCGGCGGCCCGCAGGTCGTCGGGGTCGAAGGGCTTGGCGACGCGCTCGGCACCGGTCCGCTCGATCCGGTCGATGATCTCCCCGGTCCACTGCACGGTGACGAAGACGGCCGGCAGGTCGGGCCAGCGCTCGACGATCTCGGCGAGCAGCGCGACGCCGTCGGTGTCGGGCAGCGCGTAGTCCATGAGCACCAGGTCGGGCCGGTAGCCCGGCTCCTCCTGGTGCAGGCGGCGCAGCGTGGCACCGGACGGCACGCCACGGATCTCGTGGCCGTCGCTGAGCATGCAGTGTGCGATCCAGTCGCGGACGTCGGCGTCGTCCTCGACGATCAGAACCCGCGGCATGTGGTCGACCCTAGACGACGCGGGCGTCGAAGAAGCGCGCCGTCGACTCTGCGGCGTCGCAGCGGACATCGGGAGCTGCTCACGCGCCCGCGAGGTCGGCGGCGAGGGCGGCGGCCGCCCGTCCGAGGGCCGGCACCGCGCGCTCCTCGAGCTCCGCGGTCATGCGCGGCCCCGGTCCTGAGACTGACAGCGCGAGGGGGAGGTTCGAGTCGGTCAGCGCGACCGCGACGCAGCGCACGCCGACCTCCTGCTCACCGTCGTCGACGGCGTACCCGCGCGCCCGGACGTCGGCCAGGGCGTGAGCCAGCCCCTCCTCGGTCGTGAGCGTCTGGCTGGTGGCCGCCGGGAGGCCCGTACGTCGGACCAGGGCGAGCGACTCGCTCTCGGGGAGCCCGGCGAGCAGCGCCTTGCCGACCGCGGTGCAGTGCGGCAGCACCCGCCGACCCACCTCCGTGAACATCCGCATGGCGTGCCGCGAGGGGACCTGCGCGACGTACACGATCCGGTCGCCGTCGAGCATCGCGAGGTTGGCCGTCTCGCCCAGCTCGTCGACCAGGCTCGTCAGGTGGGGCAGCGACCACCGCGACAACATCCGGCTGGCCCGCTCGCCGAGGTGGATCAGCCGCGGGGCGAGGGAGTAGGTCTTGCCGTCGGCGCGCACGTAGCCGAGGTCGGAGAGCGTCGCGACCAGCCGGTGCACGGTGCTGAGCGGGAGCCCGGACTGCTGCGCCAGCCTCGACAGTCGCATCGGGCCGCGCTCGGCCATCACCTCGAGCACCTCGAAGGCCCGGACCACGGACTGCACCCCGCCGCCCGCACCCGCGTGCACCGCATCGGGGACGCCTCGCGTCATCGTCGACCCTCCCCTCCCCGGCCCGCGACCACTGTTGACCCCTCGATCGCGATCGGCATAGCGTTCCAGATCGTAGAAGAAAATTTCCACATCGTGGAAGGTCTCGGGATGGGTCGATGGCACCGGGACGATCCGGCCCCGCACCGGAGCGGGCGCCGCGAACCAGGAGGACTGTCATGACCGACGCGACGGGCGCCCGCGGCGACACCGCGGACGAGGCCTCGGAGATCCCCGCGAAGTACCTGCCACCGGTGCAGTACGCCGACCTCCCCGAGGTCCTGCCGATGAAGAAGGTCATCGGGCCGAGCGTGCTGCTCCTCGCGGGGGCGATCGGGTCCGGCGAGTACGTGCTGTGGCCGAACATCACCGCCCAGGTCGGGCTCGCGCTGGTCTGGCTCACCGTGCTGGGGGTGCTCACCCAGTACTTCCTCAACATGGAGATCGAGCGATACACGCTCGCCACCGGCGAGACCGCCGTCACCGGGTTCACGCGGCTGTGGAAGCCGTGGGGCGTGCTGTTCATCGTGATGGCGGTCGGCGCCTGGATGTGGCCGGGCTGGGCCTCGGGCGGCACGACGACGCTGAGCTTCGCGCTCGGCTTCTCCGAGGACGCGATCCCCTACGTCACCATCGGGGTGCTGGTGCTGATCGGCCTGATCCTGACCATCTCCCCCGTGGTCTACCGGACCGTGGAGAAGATCCAGTTCTTCCTGGTCGCGCTCATCGTGCTCTTCGTCCTGTACGCGATCTTCTTCCTGCTCGGCGGCGACGGGTACGAGGCGCTCGGCCGCGGCTTCGTGGAGGTCGACAAGATCCCGGACGCGATCTCGGACATCGGTGCGGCGCCGCTGCTGGGCGCGATCGCGTTCGCCGGCGCGGGCGGCGTGATGAACCTGGTGCAGTCCAACTGGGTGCGCGACAAGGGCCTCGGCATGGGCGCCCGGATGCCGCGCGTGGTCTCGCCGTTCACCGGGGAGGAGTCGGCCGCGCCCACCACCGGCTACTTCTTCCGCCGCGACGAGGAGAACATGCGGCGCTGGAACGAGTGGTGGAAGGTCGCCAACCGCGAGCAGTTCGTGACGTTCTTCGTGATCGGCGCGGTCGCCCTCCTCACGTTCATGACCCTGACCTACGTGACGATCGGCCTCACCGGCGAGGAGAGCTTCGACTTCATCAAGGTGGAGGGCGAGGCGCTCAAGGCCCTCGAGGGCGACTGGCTCGGCACCGCGTTCTGGCTCATCGGCAGCGTCGTGCTCTTCTCCACCAACCTGACCGTGCTCGACATGGTCGCCCGCCTGACCGCCGACGTGCTCAAGACCGGGGCCCTGCGCGAGAGCGCGACCTGGAGCGAGAGCCGCCTCTACTTCGCGACCGTCTGGCTGATGATCCTCTTCGGCTCGATCATCCTGCTCTCCGGCGTCGACCAGCCCCTGGTCCTGCTCGTGATCGCCTCGGCACTCAACGGCGTCGTGATGTTCGTCTACTCGGTGCTGCTGATCCAGCTCAACCGCGGGGTCCTGCCGCGCGAGATCGGGCTCCGGGGCGGCCGGTTCGCCGTCCTCATCTGGGCCGTGCTCTTCTACGGCGGTTTCTCGGTCGTGCTGCTGATCGACCAGGCCAAGCAGCTCTTCGGCTGAGCCGGAGACTCAGTCCGGCGGCAGGAGCCGGCGTACGGCGTCGCGCAGGGCCTGCTCCGGGTCGACGCCGGTCGTCCGCGCCTCGGCGACCAGGCCCAGCAGCCGGCCGCCGAGGTCGGCCGGGTCGGGCGCGGCCGGCCGGCCGGCCCGCTCGAGCCGGTCGAGGACCTTGTCGGCGTAGAGCAGCGCAGGCAGGCCCGGAGGCAGTCCCTCGGTCACCGACGTCCGCTGCTTCTCCGACGCCTTGATCGACTCCCAGACCTCGTTGATCCGTGCCGGGTCCGTCGGGGCCGGCGTGTCGCCGGGCTCCGACCCGAAGACGTGCGGGTTGCGGCGGTGCATCTTCGCGATGATGTCGCCGGCCACGTCGTCGATCGTGAACTCGCCGGCCTCCTCGGCGATGACGGCGTGGAAGTAGACCTGCAGCAGCAGGTCGCCGAGCTCCTCGCGCAGCAGTGCGGCGTCGCCGGTGTCGATCGCCTCGAGGGTCTCGTGGGTCTCCTCGAGCAGGTACCGCGCGAGCGAGCGGTGGGTCTGTCCGGCCTTCCAAGCGCACTCGGCGCGCAGCCGGCGCATCACCTCGAGGAACTCGAGGAGGGGTGGTTCCTGAGGAGCCGACGGGGTCGGCGTCTCGAAGGATTCGCCGGAGTCCGACACGTCAACCGCAGCGCTGGGTCTGCGGCAGGCCCGCGGCGTACGTCGGGTCGGGCTCGGCCGAGGCGCCACTGCGCGCGGTCGAACTGACGGAGTAGGAGACGCTGGTGTCGGACGAGGCGATCGCGCCGTCGGCGACCGACACCGAGAAGCGCGGGTCGATCCGCACGTCCTGGTCGGAGAGCCAGTCGGCGAAGGTCTGCTGTCCGGCGCCCAGCGCCTCGTCGTCGCCGGCGCCACCCTGCTTGCCGACCGCGACCTGCACGGCCTCGGCGTACGGCCGCGCGAGGTTGACGTCGCGCACGGCCTCCTGCTGGTCCGCCGTCAGCTCCGCGATCGACGCGTCGAGCTGCTGCTGCGCCTGCTCGTACGTCGCGTCGGGGCTGACGCCCTCCTCGCCGGCGAACTGCTCGGCGGCCGCCCGCAGCGCCAGCGACCCCGCGACCTGCGAGTTGATGACGGCGTTGGCGACCATCTCCCCCTCCTGGAGCTGCGTCCTGACGGCGTCGCAGTAGTCGCCCGCGAGATCGGCGACCTCGTCCAGGGAGTACGTCGTGTCGTCGACGCGCACCGCCGTGCCCGGGTTGAGGTCGGGCACCGCACCGCATCCGGTGAGGAGCGTGGCGGCCACGGCGAGGCCGACCAGCGAGGACACACGCGTCACTTGTTCTCCTGGGGGTCGATAACTGGGTCGATCACGGAGTCGATCACCTGCCGGGCCCATTCAAGCAGGGCGATGCCGGTCAGCGGCTGACCCCCGATGCCCGCCGTCATCGGACGGGGCACGAGGATCGTGCTGACCGGCGCCTTGACGATCGACTTCGGGTAGAGCCGGTTGAGTCGGACGACCCGCGACTCGGGGAGGTCGACCGGCGCGAACCGCACGTTGCGGCCTGCGATCGTGACCTCGCCGACGCCGGCCCGGCGGGCGCGGGCGCGGAACCGGGCGACCAGCAGCAGCGACACGACCTCGACCGGCGGCTCGCCGTACCGGTCCAGGAGCTCCTCGTTGATGAGGTCGACGTCGTCGTCGGAGCGCACCTCGGCGAGCCGCTTGTACATCTCCAGGCGGAGCCGCTCGCTCGGGATGTAGCCGTGCGGCAGGTGGGCGTCGACCGGCAGCTCGATGCGCACCTCGTCGAGCTCGGGCTCCCTGTCGCCGCGGAACTCGTGCACCGCCTCGCCGACCAGCCGGACGTAGAGGTCGAAGCCGACGTCGGCGATGTGTCCCGACTGCTCACCGCCGAGCAGGTTGCCCGCGCCGCGGATCTCGAGGTCCTTCATCGCGATCGCCATGCCGCCGCCGAGGTCGGAGTGCTGCGCGAGCGTCGCGAGCCGCTCGTGGGCGGTCTCGGTGAGCGGCTTCTCCGACGGATAGAGGAAGTAGGCGTAGGCGCGCTCGCGGGACCGGCCCACGCGCCCGCGCAGCTGGTGCAGCTGCGAGAGGCCGAGGGTGTCGGACCGCTCGATGATCATCGTGTTGGCGTTGGAGACGTCGAGGCCCGACTCGACGAGCGTCGTGCAGACGAGCACGTCGAAGCGCTTCTCCCAGAAGTCCAGCATCACCTGCTCGAGCTGCCGCTCGTTCATCTGGCCGTGGGCCGTCGCGACCCGGGCCTCCGGCACCAGCTCCCGGATGCGGGCGGCCGCCTTCTCGATCGAGTTGACCCGGTTGTGGATGTAGAAGACCTGGCCCTCGCGAAGCAGCTCACGGCGTACGGCGGCGATCACCTGGCGGTCCTCGTAGCCGCCGACGTAGGTCAGCACGGGGTGCCGCTCCTCGGGCGGCGTGGTGATCGTCGACATCTCCCGGATGCCGGTGATCGCCATCTCGAGCGTGCGCGGGATCGGCGTCGCCGACATGGAGAGCACGTCGACCGAGGTGCGCAGCCGCTTCATCTGCTCCTTGTGCTCGACGCCGAACCGCTGCTCCTCGTCGACGATGATCAGCCCGAGGTCCTTGAACCGCACGTCGGGATTGAGCAGCCGGTGGGTGCCCACGACGACGTCCACCGATCCGTCGGCCATGCCGGCCATCACCTCGCGCGCCTCGGCGTCGGTCTGGAACCGGCTCAGGCCCTTGAGCACGACGGGGAAGCCGCTCATCCGCTCGGAGAACGTGCTCAGGTGCTGGGTGACCAGCAGCGTGGTCGGCACCAGCACCGCAACCTGCTTGCCCTCCTGCACGGCCTTGAACGCCGCCCGCACCGCGATCTCGGTCTTGCCGTAGCCGACGTCGCCACACACGAGCCGGTCCATCGGGACCGTGCGCATCATGTCGCCCTTGACCTCGTCGACCGTGCTCAGCTGGTCGGGGGTCTCCTGGAAGGGGAAGGCGTCCTCGAGCTCGCGCTGCCACGGGGTGTCCACCCCGAACGCGTAGCCCTTCGTGGCCTGGCGCGCGGCGTACAGCTTGATCAGCTCGGCCGCGATCTCGCGGACCGCGCGGCGGGCCTTGTTCTTGCGCTTGGTCCAGTCGGCGCCACCGAGGCGGTCGAGCGAGGGCGCCTCGCCTCCGACGTACCGCGTCACCTGGTCGAGCGCGTCGGCCGGCACGTAGAGCCGGTCGGGCGGCCCACCCCGCTTGGAGGCGCCGTACTCGAGCACGAGGTACTCGCGCACCGCTCCACCGACCTCGCGCTGCTTCATCTCCACGAAGCGGCCGACGCCGTGCTGCTCGTGCACGACGTAGTCGCCGGCGCGCAGCTCGAGCGGGTCGATCTGGCGCTTGCGCCGGGCCGGCATCCTGCGCATGTCGCGCGTGGAGGCCTTCTGCCCGGACAGGTCCTCGCCCGTGAGCACGACGAGCCGGTTGGTCTCGTCGACGAAGCCGTGGGTGGCGGCACCGCAGCTGATCGTGACGACGTCGGCGGACAGGTCGGCGGCCTCCTGGACGTCCTCGGCGACCCGCGCAGGTACGTCGTGCTCGGCGAGCACCTCGCGCATGCGCTCGGCCGGGCCGTGGCCGGCGTGCAGCACGACGACGCGGTGGCCGTCGGCGCGCCAGCGCGCGATGTCGGCGATCGCGCGCTCCATCTCCCCGCGGTAGGCGTCGGCGGGCCTGGCGGACAGCGCCCGGGTCGGCACGGCGCCGGTGAGCACGTCGGGGTCGACCTGCCGCTCGAGGTCCGTGTCGGTCTCGATGCCGAAGGGACTCACCGTCCACCACGGCTTGCCCAGCGCGAGGGCGTGGGCCCGGACGTCGGCGATCTCGCGGTACGACGCGGCGCCGAGGTCGATCGGCGCCTGTCCGCCGCCGGCTGCGGCCGCCCAGCTCGCCCCGAGGAACTCCTCGCTGGTCGCCACCAGGTCGTGCGCCCGCCGGCGCGCGCGCTCGGGGTCGAGCACCAGCACGTGGGTGTCGTCGGGCATCAGGTCGACGAGCAGCTCCATCTCGTCGACGAGCACCGGGGCGAGCGACTCCATGCCGTCCACGGCGATGCCGGCCGCGATCTTGTCGGTCAGCTCGAGCAGCTGCGGGTGCCGGCGCCCGAGCTCGGCGGCCCGCTCGCGCACGTCGTCGGTGAGCAGCAGCTCGCGGCACGGCGGCGCCCAGAGCCGGTCCACCTTCTCCAGCGTGCGCTGGTCGGCGACGGAGAAGGAGCGGATCTCCTCGACGTCGTCACCCCAGAACTCCACGCGCAGCGGGTGCTCCTCGGTCGGCGGGAAGACGTCGACGATGCCACCCCGCACCGCGAACTCGCCGCGCTTCTCCACGAGGTCCACGCGGGAGTACGCCGCGCCCGCGAGACGGCGCACGACGTCGTCGAGCGGCGCGGTGCCACCGGGCTCGAGCTCGACCGGCTCGAGGTCGGCCAGGCCCTCGACCTGCGGCTGCAGCACCGACCGGACCGGTGCGACGACCACGTCGAGCGGCCCGTTGCTCGGATCGTCACCGGGGTGCTTGAGCCGGCGCAGGACGGCGAGCCGCCGGCCGACGGTGTCGCTGCGCGGGCTCAGCCGCTCGTGAGGCAGGGTCTCCCAGCTCGGGTAGTAGGCGACCCGCGCCGGGTCGACGAGGTCGCCGAGCGCCTCGACCAGGTCCTCGGCCTCGCGGGAGGTGGCCGTCACCGCCAGCACCGAGCGGCCGGCCCCGACCAGCCCGGCGACGACGTACGGCCGCAGCGCCTCGGGTCCGGTGAGGTCGAGGGCGGGCACGACGCCGCCGCGGGCGTCGGCCAACGACTCGTCGAGCGTCGGGTCGGCGAGGACGGCAGCGGCGAGGCCGGACAGGTGCACGACGGTCCTTTCGGGCAACACGGAAGCCCCCGGTCACGCCTGACAGGGGGTGCGCGCCCGAGTCTACGAGAACGTCGAATCGGGACTTTCGACGGTTGAGTCGGGAGATCAATCCGGATTCAACCGTCAGAAGTCCCGACTCAACCCTGTTGTGCCGCGACCTCGGCCTCGGAGCGCAGGATGCAGAACTCGTTGCCCTCCGGATCGGCCAGGACGACCCAGGCGGTGCCGGGGCCGTACTTGCCTCGCAGGTCGTCGACGACCGTGGCGCCGTGGGCGACGAGGATCTCGAGCTCCTCGTCGCGGGTGGCCGATCGGGGGCGCAGGTCGAAGTGCAGGCGGTTCTTGGTCGACTTCGCCTCCGGGACCTCGATGAAGAGCACCATGTGGCCGGTCTCGGGGTCGCGGATCATGCACTCCTCGTGGTCGGGGAGGTTGGGGTCGCCGTCGATGTCGACGTAGCCGAGCACGACCTTCCACCACTCCGAGAGCTCGTAGGCGTTGGTGCAGTCGACGGTCGTGTGCGAGATGAAGGCAGCCATGTGGTCAGCCTTCCGGCCGACCGGCCCGGGCTCAACGGGATTACGGCCGACCCAGTGCCCGGTACCGCCAGCCCGCCGCTCGCCACGCGTCCGGGTCGAGAGCGTTGCGGCCGTCGATGATCCGCCGCGTCTGCACCAGACCGCCGAGCTCGACCGGGTCGAGGGCGACGTACTCGGGCCACTCCGTCAGCAGCAGCACGAGCTCGGCGGCGGTGACCGCCTCCTCCGCGCTGTAGGCGAACTTCAGGTCCGGCCACCTCGTCCGGGCGTTCTCGACGGCCCGTGGATCGGTGACGACCACGTCGGCACCCTGCAGGGCCATCTGCGCGGCCACGTTGAGGGCCGGAGAGTCGCGTACGTCGTCGCTGTGCGGCTTGAAGGCGGCGCCGAGGATCGCGATCCGCCGGCCGACGATCGAGCCGTGGCACTCCTCGCGGGCGAGATCGACCATCCGCACCCGCCGGCGCATGTTGATCGAGTCGACCTCGTGGAGGAAGGTCAGCGCCTGGTCGACTCCGAGCTCGCCGGCGCGGGCCATGAACGCACGGATGTCCTTGGGCAGGCAGCCTCCGCCGAACCCGAGACCCGCACTGAGGAACTGCCGCCCGATCCGCTCGTCGTGCCCGATCGCCTCGGCGAGCCGGACGACGTCGCCGCCGGTCGCCTCGCACATCTCCGCCATCGCGTTGATGAAGGAGATCTTCGTGGCCAGGAAGGAGTTCGCGGCCACCTTGACGAGCTGCGCGGTCGCGTAGTCGGTGCACACCAGGGGCGCCCCGCCGGCGAGGACCTCGGCGTACACCTCGGTCAGCAACTGCGCCGCGGCCTCTCCGGCGGCGCCCGGCGCGACGCCGAAGACCAGCCGGTCGGGCCTGAGCGTGTCCTCGACGGCATGCCCCTCGCGCAGGAACTCGGGGTTCCACACGAGCTCGGCGCGCGGCTGGACTTCGTGGATGCGGCGGGCGAGGCGCTCGGCGGTGCCCACCGGCACCGTCGACTTGCCGGCCACGACGTCGCGCGCCGACAGGTGGGGTAGCAGCCCATCGATCGCCGCATCCACGAAGGTCAGGTCGGCGGCGTCCTCGCCGCCACGCTTCTGAGGGGTGCCCACGCAGATGAAGTGGACGGCGCAGTCGGCGACGTCGGCGACGTCGGCGCTGAACCGCAGCCGTCCGCTTGCCATGCCCGACTCCAGCAGCTCGGGGAGGCCGGGCTCGTAGAACGGCGCCTCGCCGCGCGACAGCAGCTCGATCCGGGCCGGGTCGGTGTCGACGCCGACGACGTCGTGACCCATCGCCGCGAGCCCGGCGGCGTGCACCGCGCCCAGGTAGCCGCAGCCGATCACCGAAATCCGCACGATGTCTCCCCTTCGCTCGGTCTGTCAGGCCCCGACGGCCCGGTCCTCGGGCACCGGCTCGACCTCCGGCACCGGCCCCCGGCCGAGCACGAAGGCCCGGAACTCGAGCTCGTCGCCGAGGTCGACGTACGCCTCTGCGCCGTCGCTGGCGGCCGCGGCGCGGTCGGCGCGCAGCAGCTGGTCGTAGACGCGCACGTACGCCACCGACTGCGGCTTCCAGTCGAGCGAGAGCGACACCCGGCGACGCGCGCGCCGCGCCAGGTCGAACCGCAGGTCCGGGTCGTCCAGCAGCCGCTCCACCGCGTCGGCGAAGGCCTGGATGTCGCCGGAGGGGACGTAGAGGCACGAGTCGCCACCCGAGACCCGCGTCTCCGCCAGGTCGAACGAGACCGACGGCACGGCGTAGGCCATGTACTCCATGGTCTTGTTCATCGTCGACACGTCGTTGAGCGGCGTCTTCTGGTCCGGGCACAGCCCCACTGCGGCGGCGCTCAGGTGCTGGGCGATCGCCGCGGGGCCGACCCGACCGGTGAAGGTCACGAGGTCGTCGAGATCGAGGTCGCGCGAGAGCTCCTGGAGATCGCGCAGGCAGTCGCCGAAGCCCATCAGCGTCGCCTGTACGTCGGTGCGGCCGCGCCGGTGCACGAGCTCGTCCATGACGTGCAGCACGGTGTCCACCCCGTCCTGCGGCCCCATGATGCCGAGGTAGGCGAGCGTGTGCCGCCCCGGGGGCGGCGAGCTCTCGGGCCGGTGCACCGGCCGCATCACCGTCGTGTCCGGACCGCTCCGGACGACGGTGACGTCGTCCGGAGCGAACCCGCCACGGTCGATGGCGATGCGCTTGTAGGACTCGTTCGTCGAGATCACGTGGTCGGCGGTCGCGTAGGTGCGCCGTTCGAGCCAGCGCAGCCCCCACAGCTGGAGGCGCCCCGACATGCCCTCGGGCTCCCCGAAGCGCGACAGGAAGAGCTCGGGGTTGAGGTCGTGCTGGTCGAAGACGAAGGCCACACCACGCCGCTTCCACCAGCGCGCGAGGGCCCAGTAGGTGTCCGGCGGGTTGCACGCCTGGATCGCGTCGAACGGCCGCCGGCGCCACACCCGCCGGGAGAGGAGCGCGGTGCGCACCCACGAGTACACGAACTCCACCAGGTAGCCGAGCACACCGTGCGCCTCGGGCGCGGGCCGGTACTTGTAGAGGTGAACGCCCTCGATGGTGGATCGGGAGGGGTCTCCCGGTCCCCGGGGGCAGATCACGCTGACCTCGTACCCAGCAGCGGTCAGCGCCTGGCACTCCAGCCAGACGCGCCGGTCCAGCGGCACCGGCAGGTTCTGCACGATCACCAGCACGTGAGGGTTCTCTGCCATGCGGCACACCTTGTGGGGGTGGGCTGGGAGCCGCGCGACGGTAGGGGCGAACATCCCTGAAATCGGTGAGCACCCTGTCGCGCCACCGCTTCAGCGACGGATACCGCATTGTGAGGATCCCGGGCGCGATTGCCACTTCGGCCGCCGCCGATTCGTACGGTTTCAGCATCATTCGATCGCGCCGCTGGCGGCGTGTCCACGGAGAAGAGACGTAGATGAGGCTTCGGGGCGACAACCTCACCTGGCGGGAGATCGACGGTGACCTGGTGATCCTGGATCTCCGGTCGTCGACGTACCTGACGGCGAACGCGAGCGCCACGTTGCTCATGAAGCAGCTGATCGAGGAACGGTCGGCCGGCGAGCTCGTCCACTCCCTGGTCACCGCCTTCGGGATCAGGCAGCAGCAGGCCGAACACGACGTGCAGGCGTTCCTCGACGACCTCGAGGGGAGCGACCTGCTGGAGACTGCCTGAGGGCAGAGTCCACGCCGACGGAGACTCCGAATTCCGTCGGGATGAGTTCCCAGGAGGGAGGTGAATCATGGACACCCAGTACGAGTCCCCGAGGCTGAAGCAGCTCGGATCGGTGAAGGACCTGACCCTTGGTGAAGGCTGGGAGGGCGACGACGACACGTTCCTCTTCTTCTTCCACTACGGCGTCGACTACAGCTGATCGACACGACCGCGATGTCAGGGGTCGCCCGATCCGGGCGACCCCTGACACTCGTCAGCCCACGACCGAACATCGACGCAGGAGGGGGGTGCGAGGATGACGACCAAGGCTCAGGACGACTACGTCCGCTGCAGTCCGCTCGAGACCGCATCCGGCTGGGTCTACGGACGTACGACGCCGCCGCCGCTGTCGGCCACGCGGCGCACGCCGCGCGAGGCGCTCGACGACGCCATCCGGCCCGCGCTGCTCGACGGTCCGTGCTACGTGACGTTCTCCGGCGGTCGCGACTCCTCGGCCGTGCTGGCCGCCGCCACCGCGCTCGCCCGCCGGGAGGGCCATCCGCTGCCGATCCCGGTCACCCGGTGCTACCCCGACATCCCGGCCACCGACGAGTCCGCGTGGCAGCGCATGGTCGTCGACCACCTGGGCCTCACCGAGTGGATCCGCTTCGAGCTCCGCGAGGACGAGAGCGATCTGCTGGGCGACACCGCGCGCGCCGGACTGCGCGCCCGCGGCCTCCTCTGGCCGGCACCCCTGCAGACGCACGGGTTCGTCTTCGAGCGACTGCGGGGCGGCTCGCTCCTCACGGGTGAGGGCGGAGACGCCGTGTTCGGCGCCCGTCGGATCACTCCGCTGACCGTGCTGCGCCGTCACGGGAAGCCGAGCCGCGCACTCGTGGCCGCTGCCCTCACGACCACGCTCCCCGCCTCGCTGCGACGACGCCAGGCGGTGCGCGGCGCACGCACCTCCGCCCAGAGCCGGTGGCTGACGCCGGCCGCCCTCGAGCGGCACGCACGCCTCGTCGTGGACGACCTGGCCCGCGAGCCGCTGCGCTACGACGAGGCGACCTGGGCGATCGCGGGATGGCGCTCCTTCGCGACGGTCCGGCACAACCACACACGCGCCGCGGCCGAGTTCGACATCGACGCGCACGACCCGCTGCTCGACGCGGGCTTCCTCGCCGCACTGGCGCGTGCGGGAGGCATCGCCGGATTCAACGGGCGGACGTCGGTCATGCGCGCACTCTTCTCCGACGTCCTGCCGGCGGCGCTGATCGCGCGCCCGACGAAGGCGGCCTTCAACCTCGCCAATCGCGGCGAGGCGACGACCGAGTTCGCGCGAGGCTGGGACGGCTCCGGCGTCGACCACGACCTCGTGGACGCCGAGCGGCTGCGGGAGGTCTGGCTCTCCGACCGCCCGACCATGGCCAGCGGGCTGCTCCTGCAGCAGGCATGGCTGGCCTCGGAAGGACTGCTCCCATGAGCCTGCCTCGACGGCGGATCCCGCGAGTGACCCCGGCGGAGCTCCCCACCCTGCTCGCCACCCTGCTCATGGCCGTCGTGGTCGAGGTCGGGCTGCGAGTGACCACCCTCCCCCGGCTGGCGCGCCTGCTCGGCACGACCCTCGTCGTGGACGGGGCCGGGTCGACCAACAGGCCGATGGACCGTGGGCCGGTGGCGCCGCTCCCGCCGCGCGCCGTCAAGCAGCTCCAGGCCATCCGTCGCGTGCTGCGGCACTGGCCGTTCGGTGACACCTGCCTGCGCCAGGCCCTCGTCGGCGGCGGGCGGCTGCGCCGTCTCGACCCGTCGCTCGTGGTCGGCGTGGCGAAGATCGACGGCGAGGTCCGAGCGCACTCCTGGCTGCTCGTCAACGGCACGGTCGTGGACCCGCTGTTCGCCGCCGCCTCCTACCAGCCCTTGACCTCGATCTCGACAGGACTCGCGACATGACGACACTGACTCGGCTGTACGGCCTGACCGTCCGGTCGGAGGTCCCGCTCCACCAGGACCGACCGGCAGCGCCGTCCGCGCCCGTCGACCTCGACATCGTCCTCGGCGCGCGACGGGGCGCGACCGACGCGCCTCCCCCGGGCCGCACCCTGCTGGACCTCCGGATGGATCGGCAGCTCTACACCGGGAGCATGACGGACGACGCCTACCACCTGCGCTTCTACAACGCGTGCGACATCGAGATCAACCGCGAAATGGACCACGCCGTGATCCATCCTGTCGGCGACACCGACGAGGCGCTCCTCTCGGTGATCGCAGGAGGCACGCTGCTCGCGTTCGTGCTCGCGCTGCGCGGCGAGACCGTGCTGCACGCCAGTGCCGTCCAGGTCGGGGACGTCGCCCTCGGCTTCGTCGGCGCCTCGGGCATGGGCAAGTCCACGACCGCCACCCTCATGTGCGCGGACGGCGGGCGGCTCATCACCGACGACCTGCTGCGCCTCGACCTGTCCCAGTCGCCACCGACCTGCTCGCTGGGCGCGACGGAGCTGCGCCTCCGCAAGGCGGCCGGCGACCTCGCGGGGCGGTTCGAGCGCCAGCCGACACAGCGCATCACCGGTGACGAGCGCGACGCCCTCGCCGTCTCCGTGGCCGACACCGAGGGCCTCCCGCTCGTCGGGCTCGTCGTGCCGGCTCCCGATCACTCGGGACAGTCGACGCGCGCGAGCGTGCACCGGCTCGGGGCGAAGGAGTCCTTCATCATGCTCTCGCGGTTCCCTCGCCTGCTGGGGTGGCAGGACACCAGGATGCTCGGACAGCAGTTCCAGCAGCTGGGCGACGTCGTCGAGCGGGTGCCGCTGTACGTCGCGCGGCTGCCGTGGGGTCCGCCGTTCGCCCACGACCTCGCGGCGGACGTCCGAAGGGCGGTCGGCATCGACGAGCTCGTGCCGGCGGCCGTGGCGGGATGACGAGGAGCCAGGCGTGACCAGCGAGCAGAAGGAGCGCGGCGTGGGGACCCGCCGGGCGAGACGGGAGCGCGCGATCGACGACCTGTTGGTCGACGTCTGCGCCGGCCGCCCCCCACGGCTCCCCGCGGGAGACGAGGTCGCCGGCGAGGTCTTCGACGAGATCGTCCGCGCCACGAGGTTCCACCGGATCGCTCCGCTGACCCAGGTCGCCCTGCGCGAGCAGTATCCGGAGGCCGCCAAGCGGCTGCGGGGGCACCGTGACCACGCCATGCTGCACCACCTGCGGACGATGGCCGCGCTGGGCGGGATCGCGAAGGCCCTGGACGGGATCCCCTGGCTCACCTTCAAGGGTCCGGTGCTGTCCGAGCTCGCTCACCCGCTCCCGGGGCTGCGTTCCTACGCGGATCTCGACCTGCTGCTGGCACCCGAGGACCTCCGTGCCGGCTGCGAGCGCCTGGCCGAGGCCGGATGGACGATCACCGGCCCGGAGGCAGCGCTCCGCTTCCGACCGGTGAACGGGGAGATCTCCCTCGTCGGCTCCGACGGCACGGTCCTGGACCTGCACTGGGCCATGATCAACCCGGCCCGGAGGCGATCGCACTTCACGGTCTCGACCGGCAGCCTGCTCGCGCGGCGCGTGCCGGTGACGCTGGGACCGACACGGGCGTGGACGCTGGACGACGCCGACGCGCTCGTCCACGTCTGCATGCACGCCGCGCTCGCGGGCGCCAACCGGCTCGGTCACCTTCTCGACGCCGACCAGCTGGCGCGGCAGACCGAGGACTGGGACGCGATCGCCCGGCGCGCGCGGGAGTGGTCGGCAACGCCTCAGGTCGCACTCGTCCTCGGCCGGGCGTCCCGTCTGCTCGGAACGCCGGTGCCCGACGACCTGCGCCGCCGGCTCGGACTGTCGTCGGCGTTCGAAGCGCTCACCGCGACGGTCGATCGGCACTGGCCGGTCCATCGTCTGCGGCACGACGCGTCGGTCCCGCGCCTGGTCGCCCGCGGCGCCCGGGACGGCGCGCTCCGCAGCCTCGCGTCGATCGGCCGGAACGGGTTCCTGGGGATCGTCGACCGCGTCCGGCCACTCACCTCGGCGCCGCCCCCGGTGCCGCCCGGTGCCCCGCCTCGGCGCACCCCTGTCGACCCCCACGCGGTCGAGGACTACCTCGCCGCGGTCGAGGACCTCGCGCACCGGCCGGGCGGCGCGCGCTCACGGCCGCGCGTCCTGCGACGGGCCGAGCCGCTCATGTCGGCCGTCGGGCCGACACGACAGGACGCCTGAGATGGCTGCGGACGTCGCACCGACGGACCCGCTCGCGCTTCGCGCGGCCGCGCGCTCAGCACCCAAGTCGTTCGGACGGCTGTCGCAGCTGGTGGGGGCCAGCGTCTCGCTCGTGTGGTCCGCTGCCCGCCTCCTGTTCCTCGCCCTCGTGGCGCTGCAGCTGCTCGCGGCCGTCGCGCTGGCCGCGCAGGTCCTGGCCGTGCGCGAGCTCCTCGACGCGGTCCTGACCGCGGACAGCCAGGGCGACACCGGCATCGTGCTCACCCCGATCGTCATGCTCGCTGCGCTGACGGCGGTCGCCGCCGTGACGACGGCACTCCAGGGTCAGCTGCAGCGCCTGCTCGGCGAGTGCGTCACCCGCACGATGTGGAGCAAGGTGCTGTCGGTCGCGACGGGCGTGGGGCTCCGCTTCTTCGAGTCCCCGGAGTTCTTCAACCGGCTCAACCGGGTCCAGACGAGCGCCCTCGTCCGCCCGTACCAGGTGACCCAGGGGCTGCTGACCATGGCCGGCGCGCTCGCCGCCAGCCTCGGCCTCGGCCTCGTCCTCCTGCGGGTGGCCCCCGTGCTCCTGCCGCTGGTCGTCATCGGCGGCATCCCCATGCTGATCACCAGCCGACGCGAGTCGAGGCTGGAGTTCGACTTCGCAGTCGAGCAGACCCCCACCGTCCGGCTCCGGAGCTACCTGGCGATGCTGCAGACGGGCCGGCCCGAGGCGAAGGAGGTCCGGGCCTTCGGCCTCGGCAGGTGGCTGGGCAACCGGTTCGACGGGCTCTACGCCACCTACCTGCACGATCTGAAGCGGCACGTACGACGCCGCAGCATCCTCAGCCTCGTGGGGCAGGTCGGCTCCGCCGTCGTCCTCGGCGGCACGCTGATCGTGCTCGCCGGGCTCATCGCCCGCGGCCGGATCGACGTGGCCACCGCCGGCGCCGCGGTCGTCGCCATCCGGTTGCTCGCCACCCAGGTCCAGACCCTTTTCCGCGGGGTGCAGACGATCTTCGAGTCGGGACTCTTTCTCGACGATCTCGACGAGTTCCTCGCCTACGGTCGCCCGGCGGGCGAGGAGGACTCCGGTGCAGAGGCACCGGAGTCGTTCGACGCGCTGCGCGCCGAGGGTCTGACCTTCCGCTATCCCGGCTCCGAGACGCCCGCGCTGCGCGGTGTGGACATCGACCTGCGCGCGGGCGAGGTCGTCGCCCTGGTCGGAGAGAACGGCTCGGGCAAGACCACGCTCGCGAAGCTGCTCGCCGGACTCTACGAACCGGAGGCCGGCCGCATCCTGTGGGACGACCGGGACGCCGCCGCCTTCCGGCCGTCGAGCCTGCGCAGCCGGATCAGCGTCGTCTTCCAGGACTTCGTGCGCTACGCCCTGCCGGCGACGGAGAACATCGCCGTCGGGCGCGTCGACGAGCCGGCGGACCCGCTCCGGGTCCGGATGGCGGCGGCCGCCGCCGGCGCCGATGCCACCCTGGACAGCCTCCCCCACGGCTACGACACCGTGCTCTCGCGCATGTTCGCCGACGGCACCGACCTCTCCGGGGGCCAGTGGCAGCGGGTCGCGCTCGCGCGCTCGTTCTACCGCGACGCGCCGCTGGTGATCCTCGACGAGCCCAGCGCCGCCCTCGACCCCCGCGCGGAGCACGAGCTCTTCTCGACGCTCCGCGAGGCACTGCACGGCCGGACCGCGCTCTTCATCTCCCACCGCTTCTCCACGGTCCGGGGAGCCGACCGGATCTACGTCCTCCACGAGGGCGAGGTCGTCGAGCAGGGCAGCCACGACGACCTCATCGCCCAGGACGGCCGGTACGCCGAGCTCTACCGGCTGCAGTCCGACGCCTACGTCGCCAAGGAGATGCAGCGCAGATGACCCAGCCCGACGTCGCCATCGTCCTGGTCACCTTCAACAGCGCCGACTGGGTCAACCGGTGCCTGGACGCGATTCCCGCTGCGCTCGACGGCCGCGAGGCGGAGATCGTCGTGGTCGACAACGCCTCGAGTGACGAGAGTGCCGCCCTGGTCGAGCAGGGGTACCCGGGGGTCACGCTGATCCGCAACGCGGAGAACGTCGGCTTCGCGAAGGCGGTCAACCGCGGTGCCGCCGCGACCACGGCGCCCTGGGTGCTCCTGCTCAACCCCGACATGGAGGCGCGGCCCAGAGCGCTGCGCAACCTCCTGGAGTTCGCCGAGAAGAACCCCGACAACGGCCTGTACGGCGGCCGCACCCTCACCGTCGACGGCGAGCTCGAGCGGTCCTCGTGCTGGGGCCTGCCCACGGTCTGGAGCACCTTCTGCTTCGCCGTGGGACTGAGCACGGCCTTCAAGCACTCGCCGGTCTTCGACCCCGAGTCACTCGGCCGGTGGCAGCGTGACTCCGTCCGCGAGGTGGGGATGGTCACGGGCTGCCTGTTCCTGGTCCGCCGGGACGACTGGCAGCGGCTCGGGGGGCTGGACGAGCGCTACTTCGTGTGCGGCGAGGACGCCGACTTCAGCGCGCGGGCGCGCGCCCACGGCATGCGACCGGTCGTGACCCCCGACGCCGAGGTGGTGCACGCGGTCGGCAAGTCGTCCACCAGCCAGGCGGGCAGCACGCCCCTGATGCTGGCCGGGCGGGTGGTCTACGCCCGCATGCACTTCCCACGGGGATCCGCCGCGCTGGTCGTCACCCTGCTGCGCACCGGCGTGGCCGTGCGTGCGCTGGGCTCCCGGTGCACAGGCCGCGCCCCGAAGTGGCTGGCGACCTGGCGACGACGCTCCGAATGGTGGCAGGGGTTCCCCGCGGCCGCCACGCCCCCGGGTTCCTGACCCGGCGGCTGGGTCAGGGTCGGGCCCGGGAGCTCTCGTCGCGCAGCCAGGTGGTGTAGTCGCCCGATCGCACGGCCCTGCGTGAGTTCCTGCGGGCCACGAGGACGATGCCGAGGAAGACGGGCATCCGGAGGCCGATGCGCGGGTCGCGCAGCGCCATCCGCAGCAGCACCGACGGCGTCGTGACCGACGAGCGACGGCGGATCCCGAGGTCGCTGGCCTGGGCGTTGCCGGTGACGACGCGCACCCGCCGTCGGAGCAGGTCGGCCGTGGTGCGTGGCGGGTGCACCACGACGGTGGCGTCCGCGACGACCCGACGTTCGGACTCGGCGAACGCGTCCGAGAACGCCAGGTCGTCACTCATCACCCGCGGCAGGCTGTCGACGCGGCTCTGGCCCTCCTCCGACAGCGCGACCACTCCCCTGCCGAAGAGACCGTCGCGGACCTGCGGCAGCTGCTCCCAGACGCGGTAGTAGCTGCGCACGGGCCACGACGAGTCCCGCAGCGGCACCAGTCGGGCCGGCGCGGCGGCGTGGACGCCGCCGCGGACGGCGCGCGCCAGGGCGATCGCGTCGGCGCCGGAGATCATCACGTCGGCGTCGAGGTGGATCCGCGGGAAGACGGTGGCGGCGCGGTTGCCGACGGCCGTCGCCTGCGCCTTCGAGGGCTCGGCGATCTCGATCACTCGTACGCCGTCGAAGCCCCGCGCGACCTCGGCGGTGTCGTCCGTGCACCCGTTGCAGACGACGACCACCTCGAGGCGGCCGGCCCCGGCGCGGTCCAGGAGCGAGCGCAGCGTCGCCCCGATCACCTGGGCCTCGTCGTGCGCGGGGATCACGACGCTCGCGATCACCGGTCGACCCGAACGGCTGCCCTGGACGTCCACCATCCACCCCCTCGATCGTCACGTCGTACGCCGCGAACCCACGCCGCGCACCGGCAACCCATCCTGCAGCGGCTACGCACGGACCCGGTCGAACGACGGTCGGCTTCCCGGCTATTGGGTAGCCGGGGCGCGCGCTCGGCGGGCGTGCCACGGTGCGGCCGAGCGCGGCTCATACCCAGAGTTGGGGGAGCCGGTCGGGCGGCCGGGGTCTGACCGGTCCTGCGCGACGACGATGCATCCGTGGACGCGCTCGAACTCGTCATCGCGGGAGCGCTCGCGGCGACACTGGCCGCGAGCTGCCTGACCGGCTGCTCGGACGACGCGGACGGCGGCACGGCGAAGGAAGCACCGTGCGACGTCCGGCCGTCGGCCGACAACACCGGTGCCACCGGCGACCTGCGGCGCGACTCGACGGCCGTCGTCGAGGAGGACGGCGCGACGCTGGAGGACGTCCACCTCGGCAGCGTCGAGGTGCGCGCGGACGACGTCACGCTCCGCAACGTGCGGGTCGACGGGAACATCCTCGTCACCGGGGACGGCGTCACGATCGACCACGTCAGCACCACCGGGATCGCGATCTCGAGCGCCTCGAAGGCCGAGGTGCGGTACTCGAACATCGGCGGGGGCGCCGAGGACGGCATCCACGTCACCTCCGACCGGGGCCGGCTCGCGACGGACATCACGCTGAGCTACAACTTCGTGCACTCACCGGAGGTCCCGCCAGGCGGACACTACGACGGCACCCAGGTGCGGGGCGTCGACGGGCTCCTCGTGACGTGCTCGACGTACGACGCGGGCCCCTATGAGAGCACCCACAACGCCGCCATCTACCTCGAGGACGCGAACGGCGGTGACGCCAACGTCGCGATCGAGCACAACTGGCTGCTCGGCTCGGGCTTCTCCGTGATGCTCGACGCGCCCGGCACCCGGCTGATCGGCAACCGGGTCGCCGGTGATCCCCACTGGGGCACCTGCTACCTCGGCCCGGGCACCACCCCCGACGCGCTGACGATCCGCGACAACGTCGACGAGGCGACCGGCGATCCCGACCCTCTGTGCACCGCGTCACCGAGCGCCGCTCCGGGCGACTCGTGACGGCACCGACCAGATCCAGGAACCACCCAGAAGACACGACCGGGGACGCGAAGGAGACAGCGAGATGATGGCAGTGATCTTGGCCGGAGGTCTGGGCCTGCGGCTGCGCCCGTACACCATGAACATCCCCAAGCCGCTGCTGCCGCTCGGCGACACGCCCACGATGGAGATCGTGCTGCGACAGCTGGCCGACCAGGGCTTCACGAGAGTCGTGCTGACCCTGGGTCACCTGCCCGAGCTGATCGTCGCCCTGCTCGGCGACGGTGAGCGCTACGGCCTCCAGATCGACTACCAGTTCGAGGACGAGCCGCTCGGCACGGCCGGGCCGCTGCGTCTGGTCGACGACCTCGACGAGACGTTCCTGGTGATGAACGGCGACCTGCTGACCACGGTCGACTACGGCGACGTGATCCGCGACCTCGAGTCCCGGGAGAGTGCCGCGACGATCGTGCTCGCGCGGCGCCAGGTCCACATCGACTACGGCGTGGTCCACGCCGCGCCGACGGGCTCCCTGGAGCGCTACGAGGAGAAGCCCACCCTGGACTACTTCGTCAGCACCGGCATCTACGGGCTCACCAGGAGGTCGGTCGCGACGATCCCGGAGGGTCGGTTCGACATGCCGTCCCTGATGTCGCGACTCGCCGAGAACGGCGAGGACGTCCATTGCATGAAGTCCGACGCCTACTGGCAGGACATCGGACGATTCGACGACTACCAGCGGGCCAGCGCGGACTTCGCCGACGCCCCCCATCGCTTCCTGCCGGGGCTGCCCGCCCCGGAGGCACCGGGGGTCGTGCTCACGTGAACCCGGTGCACACGGCACGCCGTCCGGTCGGTCGGACGGCCCGCCTCGCCCGCGAGGTCGTCCGTCGCCAGGACTCGCTGCTCCGACCCGACCTCGACTCCCACGCCGAGAGGATGGCCGACGAGGTGCGCGGCGAGCGGGTGCTGGTCGTCGGCGGGGCCGGGAGCATCGGGTCGGCGACGGTCGCCGAGCTGGCCCGGCTCCGACCGCGGCAGCTCCACGTCGTCGACACGGACGAGAACGGGCTCACGGAGCTGGTGCGCGACCTGCGCAACCGCGACCTGGTGAGGGCGGAGACCGAGCTGCGCACCACGCCGATGGACGCGGGCTGCCCGAGCATGCTGCGCCTGATCACGGAGAACGGCGGCTACGACCGCGTGCTGAACTTCGCGGCGGTCAAGCACGTGCGCTCGGAGAAGGACGTCTACTCCCTGCTGCGGATGCTGGAGATCAACGTGCGGCTGCCGCGGCGGCTGCTCGAGTGGGTCGGTGGCAGCACCCGTCGCTACTTCGCGGTGTCGACCGACAAGGCGGCGAACCCCGTGAACCTGATGGGTGCCTCCAAGCGGGCGATGGAGCACGTCATCCTCGACGAGCAGCTCGGCCCCGAGGTCACGAGCGCCCGCTTCGCCAATGTCGCCTTCTCCCAAGGATCCCTCCTCGACGGCTGGCTGCGACGGATGGACAAGGGCCAGGCCTGGGCGGTGCCGCGCGACACCCGGCGCTACTTCGTGACGCTCGAGGAGTCGGGTCACCTCTGCACGCTGGCGGCTGTCCTGGGGCGCCCCGGCGAGGTCGTCATCCCGCACCTGGATCCCCGGACGGAGCTTCGCGACCTCGTCGAGGTGGCCGAGGACGTGCTCGGGAGCCTGGGCCTCCGACCGAACTTCTGCGAGGAGGAGGACGAGGCCCGACGCTCGGCCGCCGATCCGGCGCCCGGGACCTGGCCGGTGCTCCTCACCGACCTCGACACCACCGGTGAGAAGGAGTTCGAGGAGTTCGCCGCGCCCGGGGACGTCGTCGGCGACGCCGGCTTCACGGCGCTGCGCTCGCTGCGAGCCCCCCGGACGCACTCGGAGCTCATCGGGTCGGCGCTGCGCGCACTGGCCGGTTGGCTCGACGACCCGACGGCGCCGGTGGACGAGGAGGACGTCGCAGACCTCCTCCGCACGCTGGTGCCCGAGCTCCAGCACCGCGGCAGTGCGCGAGGACTCGATGCGCGCATGTGATCCGGCCGCGCGCTGACAGGAGAGTGATCCGGTGACGCACGTCCTCTACAGCTTCCCGCACCCGGTCGGCGGTGTCGGCATCGGCACGGTCGCCTGGCACCACGTCGACAGCCTCGCCCGAGCCGGCGCCCGGGTGACCGTCGTCTGCACCGCACTGCACCGCTCCTTCGACCCGCGCCTGCCGATCCGGGTCGTGCCGGTGCTCGGCCCGATCCGGCCGCGCATGATCGGGCGCGCGCGAGCGGCCGACCTGGTCGACCGGATGACGGCGCGCCAGCTCCGGATCGCGCGTCCGGACGTCGTCCACACCTGGCCCCGGGCCGTCCTCAGGACCGCGGCCCGCGCGGCCGAGCTGGGCGTGCCGTCGGTCCGTGAGGCGCCCAGCCCCTACACGCGTACGGCGATCTCCGAGGCGGCCGCCGCCTGGACCGCCGTCGGGCTGGACGTGCCCGCCGGGCACTTCCACCGGATCCCCGAGTCCGTGCTCGCGCTCGAGGACCGCGAGTTCAGCGCGGTCGACCTCGTGCTGGTCGGCTCTCCCGAGGCCGCCAGGTCGTTCGACGCGGCCCCGGTCCCGGTGCGTGTCTGCGTCAACCGCTACGGGTTCGACGCGGCCGGCTTCCACCGGCGCGAGCGGTCCGATCGGGCGCGCACCGCGGTCTTCATCGGCCGGGCCGAGCCCGCCAAGGGGGTCCACGTGCTGCTGCGCGCGTGGTCCCGCGCGCACCGGCCCCGGGACACGCGCCTGCTCATCCGCGGCGCCATCCCGCCCGACGTACGCCAGCTCCTCGCCGGCGAGCTCGACGACCCCAGCGTCGTGGAGTGCCCACCGGTCGACGACATCGGCGCCTTCCTCGCCGGCACCGACGTGCTGATCCACCCCAGCTTCTCGGAGGGCAGCGCCCTCGTCACCTACGAGGCCCTCGGCGCCGGCGTCGTCCCGCTGGTGTCGACGGCCGCGGGGTCGCCCGTGCGCCACGACGTCGACGGGCTCGTGCACGCGACCGGGTCGGAGGCCGAGCTCGTGTGCCACCTCGAGCGGGTGCTCACCGACCCGGCGGAGTGGAGCCGGTTGCGCGCCAACGGCGAGTCCAGCGCACCGGGGTGGACCTGGGACGCGGCCGCCGCCCGCATGCTCGAGCTCTACCGCGGTCTCGGCAGCAGCTCGCCGACGGCGACGGCGTCCTGACCGGCCGAGCCGTCGACGCCGTCAGGCACCCAGGGCAGCCGCCCGCCAGTCCCGGTAGCGCCCCGACCAGTCGTGCCGCTGACGGAACGCGGCCAGCTCCGCGGAGGTGTCACTCGGAAGCGCCGCCGCCGCCACGACGGCCGGCGCCAACGGCTCCCCCGGCTCGACGAGCAGGCACCGGTCGGAGAGGCCGCGCATGGGCGGCAGGTCCGTGGCCACGACCGGCGACCCGGCGCCCAGGTACTCGAAGAGCTTCAGCGGGCTCATCGCCATCGTCATCGGCGTCCGGCGGTGCGGCACGAGGCACACGTCCGCCGCGGCCATCATCGCCAGGATCACCGGCCTGGGCTCGAGAGTGCGCAGCACGACGTTCGGGAGGCGCGCCAGGTCGGCGAACAGGTCGGGCGCCGCGAGGTAGCCGACGAGGACGAACGTCCAGTCGGGCAGCTCCCGGGCGCAGGCTTCCAGGGCCGGGACGTCGATGCGCTCCTCGAGCGATCCGGCGTAGAACGCGATGGGGCCGTCCAGGCGGCGGAACCAGTCCGGCAGCTCGCCCATCTCGTCGAAGTCGGAGGCCGACACGCCATTCGGGACGACGGTCCCGCGCTCGGCGCCGATCCGCTCCACGATCGCCTCGGTGACGCCGATGACGTGCACGTCGCGGGCCGCCATCTGCTGGTAGCTCCAGGAGATCAGGTCCCGCGCCGGCCGGAAGGGCGGGTAGGACAGCCAGTCGTCCCACCCGTAGTAGACGACGTCGGCCCAGGCGTCGCGGTCGGCCACGGCGGCGAGGACCGGGTGGCAGGACACGAGCACGGGCCTGGTCATGCTCCGGTCGCGGCTGTGTTGCTCGAGTCGGCGGGCGAGTCGCACGTAGTCACGCGTCGTCGTCGACAGGGCTTCGCTGTCGGAGCGGCGCCACCGCCGGGGCCTGACCAGCGTCCGGGTGGGGTCGTCCGGGAAGCCCGCGTCCCAGGCACGCGCCCGCCGCCTCAGCCGGGCGGCATGGCTGCGCAACGGGTCGGCGACGAGCAGGGACGAGACCTGGGGGTCCGCGCAGAGCTGCGCCGCCATCCGGTCCGCCGACCAGGACATCCCCCGGCCGGCGCCGTCCGCCCACGTGTTGTACGCCAGGGCGAACACGACAGAGTCGTGGCGGGGACCGGCGATGCTCATCCGACCGGCACCGGGGTCGGTGGTGCCTCCGGCTGGCGCACCTCGCCCGACGGGTGCCGCCTCGGCGCCTCGCGCACCAGCGTCCACAGCGCACCTGCGCAGCCGAGCAGGAGGAAGAGCACGAACGCGGTCTGCAGGAAGCCGAGCTCGTCGAAGGTCACGGCCGAGACCGCCAGCGCCGCGATGGCGCCGACGAGCGCCTGCGCCAGGCCGCGCAGCGCCGGGTCCCCGGTCCGGTGGCGGACCCCGCGCGCGACGCACATGCCCGTCACGTAGACGCCGATCAGCACGGCGAGCGCCAGCACGCCTCCCTCCAGCAGCGACCCGAGGTACTGGTTGTCGAGGAAGAAGTACTTCGTCGGCTGGAAGGTGCCGAGCCCACGGCCGAACCACACGTGGCCCTCCAGGAGGCCGGGGATCTGGGCGTAGTCCTCGGTCCGTCCCGCGATGCTCGGATCGTCCTCGCCGACCAGGAAGAGGCTCTTGAGCGTGCCGAGCAGGCCGGGGACCATCGCGCGGAAGACCCCGATCCCGATCACGCCGACGACCAGGGCGTTGAAACGCGCGCGCCCGGACAGGTGCGCGACGTAGATGGCGAGCCCGACCGCCAGTGCCAGGATGCCCGACCGCGACACGCTCATCGGGCTGACCACCAGCATCAACGTCAGCGCCAGCGCGCACCGATGCCGGCGCTTGGGCGTCGGGGCGTTCAGTGCCAGGTGGAGGGCCAGAGGAGCGAGGCAGGCGATGACGACGGCGTACTCGATCGGGTGCGCGGCCGCTCCGTCGATGCGCGAGAAGCCGGAGCGCGTGTCGTTGATGATCGTGGTGTTCGACGTGAGCCCGGGCAGGTGCATCACCTGGGAGTAGACGAACCCGCCGTCGAAGAACTCCAGGATGCCGATCGCCGCGGCGACCCCCCCGATGAGCACGAGTCGCTCCAGGAGCGACTCGACACGCTGGCGGCTCTCGAGCCCGTCCAGCGCCAGCAACCCGATGCCGAGCATCGCCACGACCGGGAACAGCGCCCGGACCGCACCTGCGCTCTCCTCACCCGTCAGCGTCCGCGACATCCCCGCGGCGAACGAGATCAGGGTCGTGATCGCGTAGGCCAGGAGCATCCAGCGGACCGGATGCCCGCGCCGGGCCTCGAGCAGGCCGAGGATCCGTCCGGCCGCCCAGAGCGCGAGCGCCATCATGCCGACCAGGAGCGCGGGCTGGCCGACCGACCTGAGCGGTCCCACCAGCACGTAGTTCTCGGGGACCAGGAAGAGCAGCAGCAACAGCAACGTCAGCACCGCCTGCGCGTCGCGACGCGAGAGCGCGATCAGGCCGACGAGGAACGACAGGATCAGCAGCCCCAGCACCAGGAACACCGCCGCGGCGTTCGACATCGTCGCCATGGCGAGGGCAGCGGCGCCCAGGAGCGTGGCGACACGCAGCGTCCACTGCAGCAGCCGCGGCCGGCGTACCGTGCGGGACTCCACGACCGCCTGCCTCAGCGGACTCGCCGGAGCTCACGGCTCCGTCGTGCATCCTGGCGTGCGTCCTGCTCGTCCTCGTCGGGATGCACCTCGTGGAGGGGGCGGCCCTGCCGGTTCACGGCACCGGGGCCCACGCTCGGGACGTGCGAGCCCGCGTCGGGGGTGGCGACCGCGTCGTCGACGTCGTCCGCCTGCTGACGCGCCGCGAGCCGGGCACGCCGCCGCGACATCAGCCGGTCGAAGAGGATGGAGAGCGCGGCGCCTGCGAGCAGTCCGATGCCGGCGATCGCGATCAGGAGCTTCATCTTCGACGAGGGCGGCAGCGCCGACACCTGCACGGGTGCCGTCGTGAACGTCGTCCACTGCGACGACCTCGGCGCCCCGGCCCGGTCCTGGATCTGCTGGGCGATCATCGGCGTCGACTCGAGGACGTCGGAGACGACGTCGCGGACCGCGTCCGGGCTCGGGCCCCACGCCTGCACGACGTACGCCTTCGACCACTCGGGGCGAGCGGCGACGAACGAGGAGCCGTCCGCCGGGTCGCCCGGCGCGTAGCCCTGGGTCCCGGCCGACGCGCGGGCGCGTTGCTGGGTCGGGGACCTCAGCTCGTCGGCGAGCGCCTCCGCCAGGAGCGCCGCGTTGTCGCCGCCGAGCGGGTTGGCGCTGCGCGGATCGGCCTGGTTGGGCAGGACGTCCTCTCCGTGCGTGTAGACCAGGGCGTAGTTGCCGGACGCCCTGAACACGGGCGCCTGGTCACGCACCAGGCCGGCACCGGCGCCGGCGGCGATCAGGATGACTGCCATCATCACGTACCACCGGCGCAAGCACACCTTCATGACGTCGAGCGCGTCCACGGTTCCCCATCTCTGTCGTCCTTGCCTCGTCGGCAGACTAGGCGGGGGGTGTCGCCCGGATCGTGGGGGAGACGGCGTCGTACTCAGAATGGGGTACGGGCTGGTCCGAGGAGCCGTCATGTGCTCGGATGGAGGACGCCTCGGCTCCCCGAAATTGGGTGTGGGCCGGCGCGGTCCCGGGAAGCTGTCCTCCGGGCCCGAGGTCGGCTCCCGGTCAGGTCGCGGAGCCACCCCCCACTCCTCCCGACCCCCAAGGAGGGCCCGCATGTCCACTCTCGCCAGCCCAGTCCTCAGGGCCGTCGCTCTCGGCGCCCTGCTCGCACCGCTCCTGGCCGCGACGACCGCCACCGGCGCGCCGAGCGCCTCGGCCGCCGCCGCGTCGGCGTCGCCCGGACCCTGCAAGTTCCGCCCGGGGCCGGAGAACACCGGTGCGCACGGAGTCCGGAACGACCGGTCGGTGACGACGCTCGGGTCCGGCCAGACGCTCCAGGACGCCAACGTCGACAGCCTCGAGATCAGCGGCTCCGACGTCACCGTGAAGAACGTCCACGTGCGCGGGAACATCTTCGTCACCCCGGGCAGCAGCCGCGTCCGGATCGTGCGGACGACCAGCCAGGGCGTGGGCATCTCCAGCGCGTCGAGGATCTCGGTCATCCGATCCGACATCGGCTACAGCACCGACGACGCGATCCACGTCACCTCCGACGCCGGCAGCCTCGTCCGGAAGATCAGGCTGCGCTACAACTACATCCACGACCCGCGCGTCACCGACGGGTCTCACTACGACGGCACCCAGGTCCGCGGCGTCGACCGGATGGTGATCGAGTGCTCGACCTACCGGGCCGGCCCCTACCGCGACAACTACAACGCCGCGGTCTACCTCGAGAACGCCAACGGTGGTGACTCGAACGTGACCGTCCACCACAACTGGCTGATCGGGTTCGCGTTCTCGGTCATGGTCGACGCGGAGAGCGCCAGCTTCACGAAGAACCGCATCCGCGACCCGCACTGGCGCGCGTGCTACCTGGGCAACAGCTCGGGGAGCGGCGGGTTCGAGAGCTCGGACAACCTGCGGCTGCCCTCGCGGCGGCACGTGAGCCTCTGCGGTCAGGGCTGACCTGCGCGGGCAGCGCCGCTGACCCCAAGGTAGGGGATGTGGCGCCACCATTTCCGGGCCCGTCGTCCCGCGCGACATAGGTTCGGCTCGCCCGCGGATGGTCCGCGGGCGCAGTCAGCCGCGGAGCACGGATGAGCGAGCCGAAGACCTCGGCCGGAGTGGGGACCACCGAGGACGTGACGACGGCGTCCGTCGCACGGGCCACCCGTCACACCGCCCTCTCGCAGGGGTTCACCCAGGCGGTGCGGTTCGCGACGACGATCGTCCTCGCCCGCCTGCTCACTCCGGACGACTTCGGCGTGGTGGCGATCGCCATGGTCGTCAGCATGCTCATCGACCAGCTCAAGGACGTGGGCACGGGGTCGGCGATCGTCCAGAAGGACATGGTGGACGACGCGCTGATCAACGCCGTCTTCTACCTCAACCTGGTGCTGGGCACCCTCCTGGCGGCGACCATGTACCTCACCGCGGGGCCGGTCGCCTCGCTGCTGGGCAACCAGGACGCCGAACCGGTCCTGCAGGCGTTCGCCGCCATCACCTTCCTCACCTCCTTCGCCCAGATCCACCACGCGCTGCTGCGTCGCCAGCTGCGTTTCTTCGAGCTGGCCGTCGTCACCACCACCACGGCGGCGGTGACCGCGGCGGTCTCGATCGCGGCGGCGGTCCTGGGACTCGACTACTGGGCGCTGGTCGCGGGCACGGCCGCCGGAGCGGTCGTGGGCACCGTGATGGTCTGGCACTACGACCGGTGGCGGCCGACCTGGGGCCGGGTCGAGCTCTCCAGCCTGCAGTCGATCTGGCGCTTCAGCTACCACCTCTTCCTCTCCAACCTCCTCTTCCTGGTCTTCAACCAGGTCGACAAGGTCATCGTCAGCAGATTCCTCGGCGGCGGCGCGCTGGGCACCTACACCCTCGCCCAGCGGACCGTGACCTCACCGATCGCGACGGTCGGCTCGGTGGTCGCCGAGGTGACCTTCCCGGCGTTCTCCCGCCGTCAGGACGACGACGCCGCCCTGCGCGCCGGCTACGTGAAGTCGTCCCGTGTCGTCGCCCTCGTGACCTTCCCGGCGATGTGTGGACTGGCCGCCCTGGCCACGCCGGCCGTCGCCGTGGTCTTCGGCCCCGACTGGAACGACCTGGTGCCCATCATCTGGCTGCTGGCGCCCGTCGCCGCGATCCAGTCCGTGACGGCGAGCTCCGGCCAGATCCTGCTGGCCAAGGGCCGCAGCGACATCTCCTACCGCTGGGGGATCGTCTACTGCGTCGTGCTCACCGTCGGCGAGCTCTGTGCCGTCCCGTGGGGCCTGCCGGGCGTGGCCGCCGCGTTCGCCGCCGGCGTGCTCCTCCTCATGCCCTTCGGCCTGATGCTCGCCTTCCGCGAGATCGACCTGAGGCTGAGGGACTACGCGCGAGAGATGCTGCCGTACGTCTGGATCACGCTCGTCATGACGGCGATCGCGTTCGGAGCCTCGCAGGGAGTCCGGGCCGTCGGCGGGTCCCAGCTGCTCGAGCTCGCCGTCGGGACGCTGGCGGGCGGGCTCGCCTACGTCCTCCTGCTCCGGCGGGTGCGCCCGCAGGGCCTGCTGGACGCGATGTCCGCGCTCCGAGAGCGGCCGTCCGCATGACCAGGGAACCCGCCGCGTGCGCGGTCAGCGTGGTCGTGCCGGTCTACAACCCCGGACCGCTGCTCCGCGAGCAGCTGGTCGCCCTTGCCGCCCAGCGCCTCTCGGAGCCGTGGGAGGTCGTGCTCGCCGACAACGGCTGCACCGACGGCTCCCTCGCGGTCGTCGAGGAGTTCCGCGACCTGCTCGACGTCCGGATCGTCGATGCGTCCGATCACCCCAGCGCGTCGTACGCGCGCAACAAGGGAGCGGCCGAGGCGCGCGGGCAGTGGCTGGTCTTCTGCGACAGCGACGACGTCGCCGCGCACGACTGGCTCGCCAACCTGTGGGCCGCGCGCCACTCGGGTGACATCGTCTGCGGCCCCTTCGACGTCACCCTGCTCAACGACCCGGACCTGCTCAAGGCCCGGGGCGGCCCCGACTACGGAAGGGCGCTGCCGGATGGTCCCTGCGGCTACCTGCCCTACGCGTCGTCGGCCAACGTCCTCGTCAACGGCGCGACGTTCGAGAAGCTCGGGGGGTGGGACGAGTCGCTCCCGCATTGCGAGGACGTCGACTTCAGCTGGCGCGCGCAGCTCGCCGGAGCCAGCCTCGTCTTCGCGCCGGGCGCGACGATGCACTATCGCTATCGAAGCACGGTGACCGAGCTCTTCCACCAGATGCGCCGCTACAAGGCGAGCGAGGCCCTCCTCTTCGTGCGGTACCGGGCCGTCGGCGCGAAGCGCCAGTCCGCACTCGAGGTGCTGGAGCGGGCCTGGTGGATCGGCTCGCGGAGCCCCTACCTGCTGCTCGGGAGGGAACGCCGGGCGCTGTGGTTCTCCATCGCCGGTACCGTGGCCGGACGGATCGAGGGAAGCCTGCGGCACCGGGTGGTCTACCTGTGAACGTCAGGACGAGGAGAGTCGGATGACGCGCGTGTCGGTCGGGCTGCCGGTCTACAACGGAGAGCGCTACCTCGAGCAGGCGCTCGACGACCTGCTGGCGCAGACGCACGCCGACCTGGAGATCGTGATCAGCGACAACGGGTCGACGGACCGGACCCAGGCGATCTGCGAGCGGTACGCCGCGCTGGACTCCCGCATCGTCTACCTGCGCCACGAGGTCAACCGCGGCGCCTCCTGGAACCACAGTGAGGTCGTGCGGCGCGCGTCCGGTCCCTACTTCCGCTGGTACTCCTACGACGACCGCCTCGATCCCCGCTGCATCGAGGCGTGCGCGGCAGTGCTGGACTCCGACCGGTCCGTCGTGCTGGCGTGGCCGCTCACGACGGTCATCGACGCGGACGGCGCGGTCACGTCCCAGTACCGCGCCGACCTCCCCTTCCGAAACGGCTCGCCGTCGGCCCGCCTGCGCAGCCTGCTCGGAGCGCGCACCGACGAGACGCTCCTGCACATGTGCTACCCGGTCTACGGGGTGATCCGGCACGATGTCTTCCTCAGCACCCACCTGCTCGGCACGATGCCCGGCGCCGACACCGTCCTGCTGTGCGAGCTCGCGCTCCGCGGGGACTGGGCCCTCGTCGAGCAGCGGCTCTTCTACAACCGGCGGCACGCCGACTCCTCGGCGATCGACAAGACCCCGGAGCAGATCTCCGCGTGGTTCGACCCGGACGGCGGTCGCGCCTTCCCCATGCCCCAGCACCAGCTGCTGGTCGCCTATCTCCGGGCGGTCCTGACTGCCCCGATCGGGGGCGTCGAGCGGGCGCGCTGCCTGCTGGTGGTCGCGAGGTGGCTCGGCGCCAACCGTCAGTGGCGCATCATCCTCGGTGAGTACCGGATCCGACTGCGTCAGCTCCGAGCCCGACGACCTGGGCGCCCGGCGACAGCGACTCGACAAGCGCACTGATCTCCGCGACGTACACGGGATTCATCACGACGACGAGGTCGCAGCCGGCGGCAGCGAGCTCGTCGGGTGCGACGATCCGGTGACCGGTGCCGGCGACGAACCTGCCGTGCAGGTGCGGGTTGATGTCGACCACGCGATCGACGACCTCGGCCAGGTCCCCCATGGCGACGAGGAACGCCGTGCCCTTCGACCCGGATCCCCAGATCACGACGCGGAGTCCGGCTCGACGAGCCTCCTCCAGCCTCTCCCGCCACGCCTGGAGCTCCTCGCCGACGCTGTCGCGGAAGCCCAGCGCGCTGGCTCGAAGGGTCTCGAGCCGGTCGGAGGAGAGCCGCGGCTCACGACGGGTGCCCGTCGGCGTCGCCTCGACCAGGAGGTACTGGCCCGCGTAGGCGAGGGTCAGGTCGCGGACCTCGAAGCCGCAGGACTCGAACATCTCGGTGACGGTCGCGGGGGTCAGGTAGGCGCAGTGCTCGTAGTAGACGTCCCAGAAGGCGCCCTCGTCGAGGATCCTGGTGGCGTCGGGCACCTCCACCAGCACCGGCACCTCGGGCCGCTCGGCCAGCGCCGTGCGTAGCTGGGTGAGCAGCGCGACCGGGTCGTCGACGTGCTCGAGGACGTGGCGCATCACGACGGCGTCGCAGGCAGGCAGGTCGGCGGCGACGTCGAATCGCCGTACCAGGGGCTCGACCCGCGGGTCGGCGCTGCCGAACCGCACGGGGTCGATGGTCGGGTCCATGGCCACCACCCGCGCCGCCCCGGCCGCCGACAGCATCCGGCTGAAGTCGCCGCGGCCGGCGCCGACCTCCACGATGACGCCATCGGCGAGCCCCCACCTCGAGACCCAGTGGTCGGCCAGCCCGGTGGCGTAGGACACGAACGTCCCGGAGAAGGCCTGGGAGTCCTCGTAGCGGTCGCTGTACGCCGTCCTGCGCTCGTCGAAGTCGCGGTTCGCGAGGTAGCCGCAGGAGTCGCACAGCGTGAGGTCGAGCGATCCGACGGGCACGGCGAGCGCGTCCTCGCGGCTGTCCATGAGCAGGCAGCTGTGCACCGGCAGCGAGCCGATGCGGTGCACCGACAACCCGCCGGGTGCGGCGCACAGCGGGCAGCGCGTGCCGGTCGACGGCTCAGGGACGGCGGAGGTCAAGGAGCACCTTCGGGGCCGTGAACGCTTCCGCGTAGGGGGCTCGGCACTCGATCCCGCGCAGGCGCATCAGGCCGAGGAACGTCTCGTCGTCCCACCAGTCGCGGTCCTTCTGCGACACGAAGCTGTCGTGGAGCAGCTCCACCTTGCGGTGTGCCTGCTCGGCGGTCAGCGGGACGTAGTGGGTGGCGCGGGAGAGGTCCCCGTCCCACTTCGGGATCTCGTAGTGCAGGACGAGCGAGTCCCGCCAGGTGGTCGAGACGAGCTCGGCGATCAGGCGGTGGTCCTGGTGGCTGTCGTCCGGACGCGGCGCCAGGACGACGTCGGGGCGTGGTCCCGTGGCGAGGTCCTCGAGGGTCTGCTTGACCTCGGCCCAGTGCGCGGGAAGGCGTCCGTCCGGCAGGGAGCTGAGGGCGAGATCGGTGACGCCGAACGCTCTCGCGGCGTTCCGCGCCTCCTCGGCCCGCAGCTCCGAGCCGGTCAGGACGGCCGAGCGCACCGTCGTGCGCTCACGCGCGCCCAGAGCGAGCAAGGTGCCCCCGCACCCGATCTCGATGTCGTCCGGGTGGGCTCCCAGGCACAGGACGTCGAGCCCGTCCGACGGCAGGTGCAACCCGATCACGTCACCACCACCGGTCGGAGACCGACGGCACCGGCTCCTCGTAGGAACGCCAGACCGCCCAGGGTGGGGCACCGCTGCGGTAGAGGTCGTCCAGCTCGGCCCGCTCCTTGAGCGTGTCCATCGGCTGCCAGAAGCCGTCGTACGGGATGGCGAGCATGCGCCCGTCGCGGGCCGCCTTCTCGCACCCGTCCGCCACCAGGTCCTCGCCCTCGTCGATGTAGTCGAAGATGTCCTGGCGGAGCACGAAGAAGCCGCCGTTGATCCGCAGCGCCAGCTCGGTCGCGGGCTGGAAGCCGCGGATCCGGTTGGACTGCTCGTCGACGTGCACGACGTGGAAGGAGCCCGGCGGCCGGATGGCGAGCAGCGACGCCGCGGCGTCAGACGCCTTGAACTCGTCGATGACGTCGTTCATCGGCGCGTCGGTGAGGACGTCCCCGTAGTGGGCGAGGAACATCTCGTCGTCGCCGAGGTAGCGACGCACCCGACGCAGCCGCTCGCCGATCTGGGTGTTGATACCGGTGTCGACGAACGTGATGCGCCAATCGCTGATGTCGCTGCTGATGAGATCGATCGTCCGCCCGCCGTCGGAGAGCACGAAGTCGTTGGAGGCGGTCTCCTGGTAGTGCAGGAAGTAGTCCTTGACGACCTGCGCGCCGTAGCCGAGGCACAGGATGAACTCGGTGTGCCCGAAGTGCGCGTAGTACCGCATGATGTGCCAGAGCACGGGACGGTCGCCGATCGTCATCATCGGCTTCGGTCGCGGGTCGTCGCCGACTCGCATCCGCAGGCCGAGACCGCCGCAGAAGAGCACGACCTTCATGGCAGCACCTCGAGCTTCGGGAGGGGGACGACCAGGCGGGCACCCCAGCTCTTCGTGTACTCGAGCTGTGCGGCGATCTCGTCGCGGAGGTTCCACGGCAGGATGAGGATGTAGTCGGGCTTCTCCTCGGCGAGCCTCTCCGGCGGATGGATCGGGATGTGCGTGCCCGGCAGGAACATGCCGTGCTTGAACGTGCTGCGGTCGACGGTGAACGACAGCAGGTCGGTGCGGATGCCGGCGTGGTTGAGCAGGGTGTTGCCCTTGCCCGGCGCGCCGTACCCGGCGACCTTGGCGCCCTCCCGCTGACGAGCGACGAGGAACTCGACGAGCTCGTTGCGGGCCTCGGCGACCACGGCGGCGAAGCCGGCGTGGCCCTCCAGCGAGTGGAGCCCCGCGGCCCGCTCCTCCTCAAGCACGGCCGCCACCCGCGCGCTGGGCGCCGGCGCGGTCTCCGTCGGCATCGACCAGGTCCGCAGCGAACCGCCGTGCGTGCTGAGCTGCTCGACGTCGACGACCGTGAGGCCGGCCTCCGCGAGCACGCGCTGCGTCGTCAGGAGGGAGAGGTAGGAGAAGTGCTCGTGGTAGATCGTGTCGTACAGGCGGTCCTCGATCAGCCGGTGCAGGTGCGGGATCTCGATGCTGACCGTGCCGCCGTCGGCCACCAGCGCCCGCAGGCCGCGGGAGAAGTCGACGATGTCGGGCACGTGGGCGAAGACGTTGTTGGCCACCACCAGGTCGGCACGCCCGTGCTCCTTGGCGATCATCGTGCCGGTCTCCTCGCCGAGGAACTCCACCGTGGTGGGGATCCCCTTCGCCCGCGCGACCTCGGCCACGTTGCCGGCCGGCTCGACGCCGTGGCAGCGGATGCCGCGGTCCTTCACGTGCTGCAGCAGGTAGCCGTCGTTGCTCGCGACCTCGACCACGAACGAGTCCGAGTCGAGCCCGAGCCGGTCGACGGCACCGTCGACGAAGCGACGCGCGTGCTCGACCCAGGAGTCGCTGAAGGACGAGAAGTAGGCGTAGTAGCTGAAGATGTCGGAGGCCGGGATGTACGTCGGCAGCTGCACCAGCAGGCAGCTCGGGCAGATCCGGACGTGCAGCGGGTAGAAGGTCTCGCCGGCGTCGAGCCGGTCGGCGTCGAGGTAGCTCTCGCAGGGCGGCGACATCCCCAGGTCGACGAAGGTGTGGGTGAGCTCGGCGTGGCACAGGCGGCACTCGGGTGCGTTCATGCCCGCACCCCCTCGGCGTGCAGCGGCTGGAGCATCCGGAGGTCGTTGCCCAACCGTCCCGCATCGGTCAGCTCCCGGATCCGCGCGAGCCGCACGAACCTGGGCCCCTCGAAGTCCTCGGCGGAGAGCGAGTTCACCGCCATGTCGCGGGCCAGCTCCTCGACCCCCAGCGGGACCGACCACTGCGGCTGGTACGCCGGGAGGACCCGGTGGATCTTGGTGAAGTCGACCCGGTAGTCGCGCTTGTCGGGACCCGCGTCCGCGGCGAACGTCACGGGAGCGTCCATCCGGGACGACACCTCGAGGGCGATCTCACGGATCTGCACCACGTCCTCGTCCCGCCCGACGTTGAAGGCCTCGTCGTGCACGAGCTCACGTGGCGCCTGGAGCGCCGCGAGGAAGGCCAGTGAGATGTCCTCCACGTGCACCAGCGGGCGCCACGGGCTGCCGTCGCTCTGCAGCTCGACCTTGCCGCGGGTGAAGGCCGTGCCGGTCAGGTTGTTGACCACGATGTCCGCCCGCAGTCGCGGCGAGGAGCCGTACGCCGTGGCGTTGCGGAGGTAGCACGGGCTGAAGTCGTCGTCGGCGAGGATCGAGAGGCCGCGTTCGGCAAGCACCTTGCTCTCGCCGTAGGGCGTCACCGGGTTGAACTGCGCATCCTCCGTGACCGGCGCGTCGCCCGCTGCTCCGTAGAGCGAGCACGAGGAGGAGAACAGGAACCGGGTGACGCCGGCCTCCTTCGCCATCCGACCCATGTGGACGGCGGCGTCCGCGTTGACGGAGTACGTCGCCGCGGGGTTGAGATGACCGATCGGGTCGTTGGAGATGGCGGCGAGGTGGACGACCGCGTCGAACCCGCGGAGGTCGTCGACCGTCGCGTCGCGGCAGTCGCCGGTGCGCTGCTCGTACCCCTCGGGGACCCGACCGAAGTCGCACCCGTCGTACCAGCCGGCGTCGAGGCCCACGACCTCGTGCCCCGCCCCGATCAGGTGGGGCACCATGACCGCCCCGATGTATCCGCGGTCCCCTGTCACCAGGATCTTCATGCCGTGACTCCATTGCTGTCGGCGTGCTCGGTCTTGTCGTCTGTGGCGCCGGCCGCGGCAGCCGCCACGGCGGGCGCAGCGCCCTCGGGACGCTTCACCCAGATCTCCCGGAAGAAGGCGTAGTCCTGGCGGGGGCAGAGCTTGTGGTAGTCGCCCACGCACACGGCCCCGTCGAGCACGAGGCTCGGTGTGCGCGTCTGGATCATCTCGCCGGTCTTCTCGTCGATGAGCCGGTCGACCCGACGCAGGACACGGAACCGACGTCCGCAGTAGCGGATCATCTCGCGGTCGAACCAGAGGTTCCGGTTGCGCTGGTTGGTGTCGAGCGTCGCCACGATCTCCGGCAGGCTCCGGACCTCGACGATCTCGCCCGGCTGGAGGTCGAGCGACTCCACCGGCGTGCGCTTGAGCGTGCCGCGGACGTCGGGCAGCTCGGCGCCGCCCTGGACGCGCGCCCACCCCGGCAGCCGCCGCCTCGAGAACCGCTGGTAGCGGTCGACGAACGCGATCCGCATCGCACGCAGGAACAACCGCGGTGAGACATTGCGGGTCTGCACGTCCCGCAGGTAGTGGCGCATGCCCGACATCGGGCGCGTGGCGTCCGGGAGGGCGGTGGCCTGGCACCGGTAGACGCCCGGCGCCACGGTCGTCCGCGCCTCGACACGGGCGGTCAGCTCGGCCAGCGCGGCGGCCTCGTCGGCGGCCGGCTGCTGAGGGGCCGCGTCGTCGCGGCTGAGCCACTCTTCCTTGAAGAAGAGCAGGCAGCCGGCCTGGCAGCCACCGTGGGCCGAGCCGTCGCACCGGACCTCGGTGAGGTGGACCGTGTCGTCCATCTCGCGGCTGCAACCGGTGATGTTGACGGTGTCGCACGTCTTGTCGGCGCGCGCCGAGACCGTGAACGAGCTGCCCAGCAGGGGCAGCATCTCCGGCATGAACGGGAGATGCTCCAGGTCACCCGACTCGTCCAGCGACGCCAGGATCTCGCTCGCCGATCGCACGCGTACTTCGTCCCCCCGACGCAGCTCGCGCCGCGCCGCTCCATCTGCGTTCGTCACGCCGACCATGCCCCCTCATCGCCCCCACTTCGCTTCGTCCTGCGAAGGGAGCCTGACCCAGCGGACAGGACGCCACCCGGCGGCGTGAGAGACCTTCGCCAATATTGATGAGCCCCTTGCTGCAGGCCTCGGAGGAGGACTCGAGGCGCGACCGACGACCCGACCGGCGAGCCGACGGCGTTCGGCACCCACGATTGGGGATATGCACCCGCTCCCGGGCGATCCCGCCGGCGAACGATGACTCGATGGGGTCCATGAGTCTTCTGCAGGACCTCGGCGGCGAGGTGGAGGAGGAAGCCCCGCCCCGTCGGCGTCGTCGACTGAGGCGGGCGCTGATCGGCGTGGTCGTCTGCCTGACCGTCCTGGCGATGGTGCCCGTCGGCGCGTTCCTCTACCTCGAGCACCGGCTGTCGGGCAACGTCGCCCGGATCCCGGGGGTGTTCGACGGCCTCACCGATCGGCCCGAGCGGCCGTCGGGACCTGCCGGTGACGCCGTCAACGTCCTCGTCATCGGCACGGATCGCCGTTCCGGCGTGCCGACGACGGGCAGCGACGCGAGGGCGTCGTCCTGGATCCCCGGCGCCCAACGCAGCGACGCGCTGATGATCCTGCACATCGACGCCGACCGGCGGGCCGCGTCCATCGTGTCGATCCCCCGCGACACCTGGGTCAACGTGCCCGGCTACGGCATGAACAAGATCAACGCGGCGTTCTCCTTCTCCGGCCCGTCCCTGGCGATCCAGACGGTCGAGTACCTCACCGACATCCGGATCGACCACCTGGCGGTGATCGACTGGGCCGGCTTCGAGGCGCTCATCGACACCGTCGGGGGCATCGACGTGACCGTGCCCGAGACCGTCGTCGACTCCGCGCGGGACGTCACGTGGACCGCCGGCGTCCACCACCTCGACGGCGCCGACGCACTCGACTACGTCGGGCAGCGGTACGGCCTGCCGAACGGCGACCTGGACCGGGTGGCCCGGCAGCAGGTGGTGCTGCGCACGCTCATGCAGGAGAGCCTGCACCAGGAGATGCGCAAGGACCCCCGCATGCTCTACGACTTCCTGGCCACCGTCACGCGGCACCTGTCGATCGACGACGAGTGGTCGACGCGCGACATGCTCAAGCTCGTCGTGTCGATGCGGAGCTTCCACACGAGCAGGCTCACCTACCTGACGATGCCCGTCGCGGGGTTCGGCACCGAGCGCGGCCAGAGCGTCGTGTACGCCGACCGCCGGGCCGCCCGGGGCCTGTGGGGCGCGGTCATCGCCGACGAGGTCGACGACTGGGCAGGCCGGCACCAGGCCCGCCTCACACCGTCCGTCGTCAGCTGACGGTGGTTGAGGAAGGCGCCCTGGCGCCTGTCTCGAAACCACCCGAGCCTCACGGTGGTTGAGGAAG
>NZ_JARGER010000024.1 GCF_029210375.1 Nocardioides sp. YIM 152315
CAGCGCGTCGAGCCGGGCGTAGACCGCGGTACGCCGCTTGACCATCGAGGAGCGCTGTTTGGTCAGCCGGCGCAACGCATCGGCCGACCCGGGGCCGGTGAACTCCCGCAGCCCTTCGGGGTGCAGCAACGGCAGCTTGGCCAGGATCTCCGAATCGAGCCGGTCGTTCTTGGCGTGCTTGGAGTAGTACTCGCGCAGGTCCGCGGACTGGGTGGTCGGCACCATCACCACCCGCGCCCCGCGCCGGCGGAACCACTGCGCGAGCACGATCCAGGCATTGCGGGTCGGCTCCACGACCACCGTCAACCCGCCCGGGTCGACCCCCGGATCAGCAAGGTCCAGATCGGCCCACAGCCGCTCCAGATCGACCGTGCTGGTCGAGAACTTCCGGCCCCGCCACAGCGGCTTGCCGTCCACCGCCAAGGTGGCCTGATGAGCGGCCCGACAGGCCACATCGATCCCCAACGTCATGCCCACAGGCACGTACCTCTTCCATCCGTCGATCCCGATATCGAGGTGACTGACCGGCACGGCCACGGCCCAGACATTCTGCAAGCAGGAGTCCACCAAGGCATTCGCTCGCTGGCTCCAAGTTCCCGAACAAGGACACCGCATCGACCAGACACCGGGCCCGCGGACGACCTCTCAGCGTTGAGGGATCACCACGTGTCCCGGTCGGTGGTCATGACCGCCCGCGGACCCAGGACCAACGCTAAATGTCGGTGG